>NZ_OMOJ01000006.1 GCF_900302505.1 Pseudoprimorskyibacter insulae
TGGCCAACGGATTCCCCACCGGGGTTGAGGTGGCCGACACCATGGTCCACGGCGGCCCGTACCCGGCCTCCACCAACTTTGGCGCAACCTCGGTCGGAACCCTGTCCATCCGCCGCTTCCTGCGCCCCGTCTGCTACCAGAACATCCCAGACAACATCCTCCCAACGGATTTGCAGGGGTGAAACCCGTCTTCTTGACAGTCTGACAATAGTTATCATACAAGATGTATGACAAATCGAAAGTTCCCTGACATGACACCTGACTCGTTGAAAACCGCCCTTGGCTCTGGCCTTCTGTCCTTCCCCGTCACGCATTTTGATGACGACGGCGCCTTTGCAGCCGAAAGCTATAAATCGCACATCGAATGGCTGGCTGGCTATGATGCGCCGGTTCTATTTGCCGCCGGTGGTACGGGAGAGTTTTTCTCGCTGCGCCCTGATGAGGTGACGACGGTCGTGGCCGCCGCAAAGGAAAGCGCGGGCAAAACTGCCATCGTGTCCGGATGTGGCTATGGCACTGAAATCGCGGTAGGAATCGCGCAATCCGTTGAAAAAGCCGGCGCGGACGGCATTCTGGTTCTGCCGCACTATCTGATCGACGCGCCGCAGGAAGGCCTGTTCCATCACATCAAAACGATCTGCGACGCGGTCGATTTTGGCGTTATGATCTACAACCGCGACAATTCGCAGTTTGAGGTCGATACCATCGCGCGGCTTTGTGATGTTTGCCCCAACCTGATCGGCTTCAAAGGCGGGTCGGGCGACATTGGCAAAGTGCGCCAGGTGACCGCGAAAATGGGCGACCGATTGACCTATTTGGGCGGCATGCCAACGGCTGAGCTGTTCGCCGAAGCCTATCTGGGTGCCGGTTTCTCGACCTATAGCTCGGCGGTGTTCAACTTTGTTCCCGAGCTTGCCAACAAGTTCTACAACGCTTTGCGCAGCGGTGATCGGGCAACCTGTGAACAGATCCTGAACGATTTCTTCTACCCGTTTATGGAATTGCGCAACCGTCGCAAAGGTTATGCTGTGTCGGCCATCAAGGCGGGCGTTCGCTTGGCCGGGTTCCAGGCGGGCAAAGTGCGTGCGCCTCTGGACGATTTGACCGCAGAAGAAGAAGATGTCCTTCGCAACATCATCGAAGCCAATAAGTGAGGTTCCCGTGAAGGTCGTCGACATTCGCACCCATCTGCTCGAACATCGGCTGGACACAGCCTTTGAAAGCGCCTCCATGCGGTTTGATCGCCGCGCCCATGTCTTGGTGGAGGTGATCTGCGATGACGGCACGGTCGGCTGGGGCGAATGCCTGGGCCCGGCCAAACCGAATGCTGCGATTGTTGAGGCCTATAAAGGGTTTATCATCGGTCAAAACCCGCTTGAGACCGAAAAGATCTGGGCGGTGTGCTACAACGCATTGCGCGATCAGGGGCAGCGGGGGCTGACGGTGACGGCCCTGTCAGGGATCGACATCGCGCTTTGGGATATCAAGGGTAAGGCCCTTGGCGTTCCGGTGTCGATGCTGCTTGGCGGGCGTTGGCGCGAAAAAGTGCAGGCCTATGCCACGGGCAGTTTCAAGCGCGACGGCGTTGACCGGGTTGAAGACAACGCCAGCGAAATGGCGGGCCACGCTGCGGCGGGCTTTGACCGGATGAAGGTCAAGATTGGCTTCGGGGTCGAAGAAGACCTGCGGGTGATCCGCGCCGTCCGCGAAGCCATCGGGCCGGATCGCCGTTTGATGATCGACGCCAACCACGGCTACACCGTGGCCGAGGCGGTGACATTGGGCCAACGCGCGGCCGAGTACGACATTGACTGGTTCGAAGAACCGGTCGTGCCGGAACAGCTATCCGCCTATCGCGAGGTGCGCGCGCGTCAGCCGATCCCGGTCGCGGGGGGCGAGACGTGGCACACCCGTTGGGGCTATCGCGAACCTTTGGAAACGCGTGCCGTTGACATCATCCAGCCCGATCTTTGCGGCGTTGGCGGGATTAGCGAAGCCAAGAAAATCGCCGATCTTGCAACGCTTTACGGTATCCGTCTGGTGCCGCACGTCTGGGGAACCGGCGTGCAAATCGCGGCAGCCTTGCAGTTCATGGCGGCCATGGTGCCGGACCCTGTACGCAGCAATCCGGTTGAGCCGATCATGGAATTCGACCGCACGCACAACCCCTTCCGGCAGGCGGTGATTACCACGCCGATCGAACATGACAACGGCTGGGTGTCTATCCCGAACGCGCCGGGATTGGGCATTGAGATCAACCGCGATGCGCTGCGCGACTTCGCCATGAAAGAGGTGTGATTGTGATTGATCGTAAACTCAGCGGTGACAAACCGTCGTTCCAATTGCCCAAGGGCACCATCGACACGCAGATGCACATGTATCTGGATGGCTATCCTGCGGTTGCGGGTGGTCCGGGTCTGCCACCTGCGCCGCTGCCGAGGCCGCAAATGTACCGTCAAGCGATGGGCTGGCTGGGAATTGACCGGGTGGTGATCACGCAAGGCAATGCGCATCAGGCTGACAATGATTGCCTACTAGCGTGCCTTGACGACATGGGCGATGCAGCGCGGGGTGTCGCGGTTATCACGCCTGAGACGCCCGATGCTGAGATTGAGCGCCTTGGCCAAGCGGGCGTTGTCGGCGCACGGATCATGGATCTGCCCGGCGGCGCGGTCGGACTGGGCCAGTTGGGAGAGATTGACGCCATGGCTGCGAATGCAGGCTGGCTGATGGCGGTGCAGTTTGACGGCTCGGCCTTGCCCGAGCATGAGGCGAAGCTGACTGGCCTGAAATCCAAGTGGATTTTGGACCACCACGCCAAAATCTTTGCCGGTGCCACGCCCGCGCATGTGGACGTGATCAAGCGGCTTCTGGACACGGGCAACTGTTGGTTTAAGTTCGCCGGGTGCTATGAAAGCAGCAAAACGGGCGGGCCAGATTACGCCGACATCGCCGATGTTGCTCGCCAGATCGCGGCCTATGCGCCCGAGCGGATCATTTGGGGCACCAACTGGCCACACAATCAGGCGCAAAAGACCGAAGATTACCCCGATGACGCGGCGCTGATTGATACTGTTCTGTCGTGGTTCCCCGATGACGCGGCGCGTCAGATGGCCTTGGTCGAGACGCCGGAAAAACTGTTCAAATTCTGAGGGATAATATGCGATTTCTGGCGATTGGCGAGGCCATGGTAGAGCTGTCAGTCGCACAAGATGGCAGCTATCAGCGCGGGTTTGCGGGCGACACGCTAAACACGGCTTGGTACGTGCGCGCGGCGCTTGGCGGCGGCGCCGGGTTCATGACGTCCATCGGCCAAGATGCGCTGTCAGATCAGATGTTGGCGTTCATCGCCGGGGCGGGGATTGACACCGCCCGCATCCGCCGCCACCCGTCGCGCACCGTTGGGCTCTATATGATCTCGCTGAACAGCGGCGAAAGAAGCTTTTCCTATTGGCGCGATAGCTCGGCTGCACGCACTTTGGCAGATGACCGCGCGGGCCTTGCGGCGGCCCTGAGCGGGGCTGAAATGCTCTATTTTTCGGGGATCACGCTGGCCATTCTGGCGCCGGTGCGCAGGATGGCGTTGCTCGAGGCGTTGCAGACCTGCCGAAACGCCGGGGCGACTGTCGCGTTTGATCCCAACCTGCGCCCGCGCCTTTGGACCTGCACCGAGGAAATGGTTGAAACGATCAACATTGCTGCAGGCTATGCCGATATCATCTTGCCCAGCTTCGACGATGAGGCAGCGGCCTTTGGCGATCAGACCATCGAAGCCACGGCGCAGCGTTACGCCAGCGCCGGCGCGCGTGAGGTGATGGTTAAGAACGGCGGCGGGGCCATGTGCGTACTGTCGCAGGGCCAAGTGACCCATGTTCCCGCAATGGGCGCGGTGACGCCCGTGGATACGACGGGGGCAGGGGATAGCTTTAACGGGGGGTATCTGGCCGCGCGTCTGCAAGGCATCAGCCCGATTGACGCAGTGCGGGCAGGACATGAAACCGCCCGGCGCGTCGTGATGCATCCGGGCGGCTTGGTTCCAATGGAAACGTTGGTTGCCTGACAGGCCCTTACCGGGCCAGCCAGCCTCCATCGACATTCAGCACAGCGCCGTGAACATAGTTCGACGCAGGGGCCGCAAGATAGACAGCCGTATCGGCGATATCTTCAGGATCGCCCCAACGGCCTGCTGGAATACGCTCTAGGATCGCCTGATTGCGGGCCGGGTCATTGCGCAGCGCCTCGGTGTTGTTGGTCGAGATGTAACCCGGCGCAATTGCGTTCACGTTAATGCCCTTGGCCGCCCATTCATTGGCCAGCAGCTTGGTCAGACCGGCAACCGCGTGTTTGGACGCGGTATAGGACGGCACGCGAATGCCCCCTTGGAACGACAGCAGCGACGCAATGTTGACGATCTTGCCGGGCTTTCCTTGGGCCAGCAGCTCTTTGGCGAAGGCTTGGCAAGTGAAGAAAAGCGCCTTGGCGTTCACGTCCATCACCGCGTCCCAGTCGGCTTCGGAAAAGTCTGTGGCGTCGTCGCGGCGGATGATACCGGCGTTGTTGACCAGAATGTCATAGCCCGCACCGGCGAAGGTGTCCTTGGCAGCCATCGGGTCCGCAAAATCGAGCAATAGCCCGTCGCCTTTGCCCCCAGCCGCAGAAATCGCGGCCAGGGTTTCATCACAGCTTCGGCGGCCAGCGCAGGTGACCGATGCGCCCGCCGTGGCCAGCGCCACGGCAATCGCCTGACCGATCCCCGTGTTCGCGCCAGTGACCAGCGCCTTGCGTCCGTCTAGGGAAAACCGGCTCATTTCAGGTCTTTCGGCTGGATGAAGTCCATGTCGGTGTAATCGACATTGTCACCGGCCATCGCCCAGATGAAGGTGTATTTGCCGATGCCCGCGCCCGAATGCACCGACCAGGTCGGGGAAATGGCGGCTTCTTCGTTGCTGATAAAGATGTGGCGGGTTTCTTGCGGCTCGCCCATCAGGTGCAAAACGCGGCTTTCGGCGTCCATGCCCCAATACAGATAGGCCTCCATGCGGCGGTCATGCACGTGGCTGGGGATCGTGTTCCAGACCGACCCTTCTTCGAGCGAGGTGTAGCCCAATACCAGCTGGCAGCTTTCCATCACTTGCGGGTGGATGAACTGTTTGATGGTGCGCTTGTTCGACGTCTCTGCCGCGCCCATCTTTACCTCGACGCAATCGGCCACGGTGATCAGCTTGTTCGGCAGCGCTTTGTGCGCCGGGGCCGAGGTGATGTAGAACCGGCCTTCGCCCGAAAAGGTCACTGCGCCTGCGCCCATGCCAAGGTACAGAACGTCGCCTTGGTTCATCGCATAGGTTTCGCCGCCCGCCTCAACCGTGCCAGCGGCACCGATGTTCACAATGCCCATTTCCCTGCGGTCCAGGAAGGACGGGGTTTTGGTTTCTTCGACCTTGTCCAGCGTCAGGCTGCCGCCTGCGGGCACAGCGCCGCCAAGGGTGAAGCGGTCATAATGCGTGTAGATCAAACGGATCTGACCGTCCTGAAACAGGCCTTCGCCAAGGAAGTTGGCGCGCAGGGCATCGGTGTCCATCTGCTTGGCGTGTTCGGGGTGAATGGCGTGGCGCGTTTCGACTGTAAGCATGGAATCCTCGGTTGTTCAGGCCAGTGGGCGCAAGACGCGACCCGCTGGCGGATTAATCATACAACTTAGGATTGGTTGTCACATCAATGACCGACTGTCAATTGTTAAGCCAAAAATCTAGGATACTAGGATCTCAAGAGAGTGCGATACCGCGTTTGGCTGCCCTTTAGGTGCTTGCGCATCGCCGCCCGCGCACGTTGTTCGTCGCCGTCGAGAATCGCATTCACGATGTCTTCATGCTCTTGCGTCAGCATCGCTTGGTAGCCGTCGGGCAGGGTCGGGTTGTCGCCTTTCAGCACGCGGCGGGGAATGACTTGGGTGCCCATCATCCGCAGGAATTCGCCAAAGCGCGGGTTGTTGGTGGCGTCCGCTACGGCCAAATGCAGTTCGAAATCGGCCTCGGCGTTCATCTCGATCCCGCCAGCGGCGGCAAAGCGGTTCAGTTCTTCCATCGCTTTGATGATACGCTCTTCTTGGCTGGGGGACCGGCGCTGCGCGGCCAGTCCGGCGGCCTCCACCTCAACGGCGGTGCGCAGTTCCAGCATCTCAATCATCGTCGATAGGCGTTCGGTGTCGACATTGCGGAACGCGGCCATCGGGTCGGGCTTGGGTTCGATGACAAAAACGCCCGCGCCCCGCTGCGGATCAACCAGACCGTCGGCGCGTAGGGCGGCCACGGCTTCGCGGACCACTGTGCGCGATACGCCATATTCCTCGGTCAAACGCGCCTCACTTGGCAGGCGGTCACCGGGCTTGTACTGGCCCGATGTGATCTGAGCCTTCAGGTTGTCGCGGACTTCCACGACCAGAGTTTTGCGTTTCGGGGCGACTGTCATCGGTCTGCTCTTTTTCTTTATTGCGGTGTGTCGGTCGCAAACCCATTTTTGCGGCAAACTAACACCTTAGGAAACGGAATGGCCCGCTTGCACGAAGGTGCGTTTGCAACAGTTTGGCTGATTTTAGGTTGTATGACAAGTTGCGCTAGGTCCTGAATTGCAGAACCTCGGTCGTTTCACTTGAAAGGGAAGTGGTGGCGTGGGGGGGACTCGAACCCCCGACCTAACGATTATGAGTCGTTCGCTCTAACCAACTGAGCTACCGCGCCAATCCGTGTGGGCGGTGTGTATGGAAGCGGGCAGGTGGCGTCAAGCCGGAAATCGCAAAAATTTTCGGGGGAAAGGGCGATTTTCCGTCGCCCCCTTGGTCCGGTTATTTGACGATGGTTTCGTTCTCGACGAACATGTTTTTCCAAGCCCGATCCACCAGTTCAGGTGTCATTTTATAGGGCAGGCCTTCAAAGTCGCAGACCGCGATCATCTGGTCGATCAGGAACACCGGTTGATAGTTGGCATAGACGTTGTTGATCGTAGGGTACTTGTTCTTGATCAGGTGAACGAGGCTGGCCTCATCCAGTTGCAGTTTCTTTTTCCGGGCGACCAGAGCGAAGATTTTCAAGAAGTTTTCTTGGTTCGGCCCGTCGATCTTGATCTTAAAGAAGATCCGGCGCAGCGCCGCTTGGTCGAAGATTTCGTTGGGGTGGAAGTTGGTTGAGAAAATCACCAATGTGTCGAAGGGCACTTCGAATTTCTCGCCTGATTGCAGCGCTAGGATGTCGCGGCCTTCTTCCAGCGGAACAATCCAACGGTTCACCAGCGCCTGCGGCGGTTCGGCCTGACGTCCAAGGTCATCGACGATGAAAATCCCGCCAGATGACTTCATCTGCAAAGGCGCTTGATAGGTGCGGGCGGTGGGGTTGTAGACCAGATCCAGCATCGATAGCGACAGCTCGCCGCCGGTAATCACGGTCGGGCGGTTGCACAGCACATAGCGGTTGTCGAACCGGGCCTTGCGGCGCAGCTGCGTCGCCTCGCCTTCGTCGCTTTCGGCGGCGGTATGAACGATCGGGTCGTAGACAGTGATGACCTGTCCGGAATATTCGACTGCGCGGGGCACATAGATCCTATCGCCCATCGCATCGCGAATCCCGTTCGAGATCGAGGATTTCCCGTTGCCCGGCGGGCCATACATCAGGATCGACCGGCCTGCGCCAACGGCGGGGCCAAGGTTGTCCAGCAGATCATCGGGCAGGATCAAATGCCCCATTGCCGAGGTCAATTGTTCGCGCGAAATGCGGATATTGCGGATGGACTGGCGTTTGACCTGAAGGCGGAAGGCATCCAGTGGGACGGGCATCGCGCCGAAATATTCCGACTGCGACAGGGCGTCCAATGCACGTGCACGGCCCCCATCGGTCAGCTGATAGCCCATTTCCGACGATCCGGTTGCACCGGTGCTGCCGGTTGCTTCCATCAGGGCCTGACCGCGCGCCATATCCACCAGCTCTTGCACCACCGGGACCGGCAGGCACACAGCGGCGGCAAGGCGGCTGACGCGGGTGATATTGCGGCGGAACACGGTCTTGAGCAGGATATCCCGCATCATCACCATGGGCAGCCCCACGTCCTGAAGGGTGCGAGGCGGCGGGGGAATCATGACTCGTGAAGACTGGATATTCATACTAAGGCCCGAAATTGATTTGCCCGCCACAAGACAAAACCTTTGTGGCAACACAGCGTCGGTCAGGCGGAATTCGTGGGATACTTATGCGGTGCCCAGCACCAGATACAGGCACAGCGTCGCGGCCAAGGCAAAGCCCATGGGAAACTTGGACCCCATGCGCCAGCTTTTCCAATCCGGGGCCAGATTGCGCAGGGGCGTGACCATGGCAATCCGGTGCGTGGCGAATGCCCCCAGCAGGCAGGCGCAGAACAGCAGCATGACCAAGGTCAGGTCGGCCAGCGCAACAAACGGCGCGGCGGCGGCAATGAACTTGGCATCGCCCGCGCCCATGGCCCCGCTGGCGTTCAGCAAGATCCCAAACAGCAAGGCGACGGCGAAATGGGCATAGCGCCAAACATATTCGTCCCATGGCAGGACCAGCGGCCCGATCACGACGAATACCGCCAGTAGCGCCAAAACCGCCGGGTTGGGAATGCGCATGGCGCGCAGGTCCGAATAGGCAACAAATAGGCCGATGGGCAGGACGAATGGTAGAAACCAAAGCGTCGGGGTCATTGTAATGGCCATCGGATCAGTTCGTTACGTTCTGTTCCAGCGCCTTCAGGCTGCGCGAGGCTTCTTCGAAGTGCTGCGGATGGGTGTCGATCGCTTCGCGGAACAGGGCCTTGCCCATTTCCACATCGCCGCGCTTGATCGCCGCCAGACCTGCGGTGTGCAGAAGTTGTGCCCGTTCGGTTTGGGTCATCGGCAGGACAGGCACGGTGTAGATGCCCTGTGCGCCACGTGCCAGAACAAGGTTGTTCTTGGCTGTGAACAGGCTTTCGTCTTGGCGGATGGCTTGGGTGAACAGGCTTTCGGCACCTTTGAAATCACCGCGCGTCAGCTTGGAATAGCCCCAGTTGTTCAACGTGGTGGCCGGTGTCGTCGTCAGACCGATGGCCGTTTCATAGAAGGCGTCGGCCTTTTTCCAGTCTTCTTTGCTATCGGCGATCATCGCCTCAAGGCGGTAGCGTTTGAATGTCTCATGGGTCGGCGGAATGCCGTTCAGCGCCTCGGCGGCACGGTCCCATTGACCTGCGCGGATCAGCGCATCGGCCAGTTCGACACGGTCGTCATTGGTGGCGTCTTTGTGGTTTGTGACTTTGGTCCAAGCGGTCACCGCCTCGGCCGGGCGTTTGGCCCGGATCAGCGAAATGCCCAGCCCGCGCATCAGGTCGATGCGACCGGGATCGTTTGCCAGCGCACGTTGGAAATAGCGGACCGCTTCGTTTGGATCGGCCACCGTCAACATCACGTCATTGAGGTTGGTTTCATCGACGACATTTACATCCTTGATCTTACGATCAACGTTGTTGTCGCGCATACGGTCGCATCCGGCCACCGTGACCAGAAGTGCAACGCCCAACGGGACGATAAAGAGGTGGCGCATTTGGTGCGTCCTTGTGCTGCTCTGCCTTTATGGCTCGTTGCTAAGCAGGAAATTCCCGCTGCCTCTCCGCACGAGCTTGTAATCTTGTTCTTGATCTTCACCATAACTGGTTTGATCCATTTTTTCGAGTGCTAGTCGCAGATTATCACGAATTGAGTCAGATTTGCCATTGTCCAGCGCATAGGCGCGCTTGAACATCTGTTCGGCTTCTGCGGTTTTACCGGTTTCCATCAACACAACGCCAAGGTTGTTCCAGGTTTCCGGCCATGTCGGTTCGGCCTTTACGGCGCGGCGCAGCAGCTTTTCAGCTTGGTTCAGGCGGCCAAGGCCAATATTGGCCGCGCCAAGCGCGCTGAGCACTTCGCCCGTCAGCCCGTGTTCGCCAGCGGCGCGGGTAAACGCCTCAAGCGCCAGTTCGTGCTGGCCCGCCGCCATGAGCCGATGCCCCACGACCAACCCATCCACGGTATCACCGCGCGGATCGACCGAAGGCGCATAGATCTGGTCCTTCTGACGCCCAAAGCCGCCCGAGGAACAGGCGGCCAAAAGCGCAAGGATCAGCATTGCGGTTAGTGGTTTATTCTTCGACGCCGACTTCACTGCCCAAATCGTTCATCCGGGTAATTCCTACCGCAGATGGCCCCACGAGAATGATCAACAATGGTGGCACCGTAAGCATCATCGTTGTCAATGTCATCTTCGTCGGCAGTTTGTTTGCCTTTTCTTCGGCCCGCATGACGCGTTTGTCACGCATTTCCGAGGCATAGACCCGCAGCGCATCGGAAATGGGCGTACCAAAGGTCTGCGACTGGTTCAGAACGGTCACAAAGGACGAAATATCCTGCACGTCGCAGCGTCCTGCCATATCGTTCAAAACCGTGGTCTTGTCTTTACCGGCCTTCATTTCGTGCGACACGATGGCGAATTCCTGTGCCAGCGCGGGATAGGCGGCCTCAAGCTCTCCGGCGACGCGGACAATCGATTGGTCCATCGACTGGCCCGCTTCGACGCAGACCAGCATCATATCAAGCGCGTCAGGAAAGCCCGATTCAATCTCGGCCTTGCGCTGTTCGGACCGTTTGTTCAGCCAGTATTTCGGTGCCATATATCCAACCACCAAGGGGCCAAGGATATACATCAGCAGTTGTTTGGTGGTGGTTTCTTCGGGGCTCAGAATCAAAAAGAAATAGGCAAGCCCCAGCACCAGACCGGCTACAGCCCCGCCAAACTGCGCCAGATAGAAATAGCGCACGGCGTCGCGGCTGGTGTAGCCCGCCGCCAACAGCTTTTTGCGCATCTCGCCCAGTTCTGCCTCGTCCTGCGGTTCCAGAAATTGCGCGTATTTGTTCAGCTTTTCAGACGAACTTTTCTTTTCACGCAGCGTTGCTTTGCGCCCGCCGCTGGCAAGATTCGCCTTTTCCACCTCGGCCCGCAGCTTGTTCAGCGGATCGCGGCGCCCGCTGGCGGCCATAGGCACCAGAAACAGAACGGTCAGCAACAGAACGATCCCGCCGGCGGCAATGGCAAAGCCATTCGGCCCCAGCATGTCGTTCAGTGCAAAAATAAGAACGTCGAGCATTTCCATGACGGACCTTTATACCTTGATGTTCACAAGGGCGCGCATGACGATCAGGTTCAGCGCCAGCAGAATGCCGACGATGAAACAGGCGGGGATGAACCACGGATGGTCCAGAACCGCGTCGTAGTAATGCGGGTCGCTGATTTGAATGACGATCAGGGCGGCGACGGGGAAACCCGACAGAAACTTGCCCGACCATTGTGCCTCGGCGGTGATGGCTTTGACGCGGCGGAACAGGCGGAACCGGGCGCGGATCACCTTGGCCAGACCCTCCAAGATCTCGGCCAGGTTACCACCCGATTGCTGCTGAATGGTCACTGCCACCGCGAGGAAGCGCAAATCCTGCATGTCCAGACGTTCGGCCATGAATTTCAGCGCTTCACCAATGTCGCGGCCATAGGTGGCCTCATCGGCGATAATGCCGAATTCGGTGGCCAGCGGGTCATCGATTTCGCGCGATACCACCTGAATGGCCGATGAAAACGGATGGCCCACGCGCAGGCTGCGCACCATCAGTTCAACCGCGTCGGGCAGTTGTTCTTCGATCAGGCTCATGCGCTTTTTGGCCTTGTGGTTGATCCACATGTACACACCGCCAATCCCAATCGCGACGGCCAGTGCGGCCCGCAGGGGCAGGGCGGTGGCCGTGCCGATGGTCAGGCCAAGGAAGGCCGCAAAAGACACGCCGATCATAATCATGATCAGCTGCTGAGGTGTAAAGGCAATCGCCGCCTTCTGCGCCCGATCCGCGAGGATCGAATAGAGCGGGATGGACCGGTTATCCATATGCTGGTCCATCTCCTTGCGGAGTTTGGACAGAACTTCGTCGCGCCGGTCGCCCTTATTGAGCATATCCAGACGGCGGTTCATCTTGCTGTTCAGGCTGATCGACTTGCCGAAGAAGACCAGATACAGACCTTCGACCAGGGCCAGAACCCCGACGAAAATCAGCACATAAATCAGGGCCTCGAAACCGAATTCCATGGCGGTTACCTCAGATCGGTCGGTTCAAAGATCGAGGCAGGCAAATCGTAGCCCCACATCTTGAAGCGATCAGAATAGTGCGACCGGACACCGGTTGCGGTGAAATGGCCGATGATCTTGTTTTCAGGCGTCAGGCCGGTGCGCTGGAAGCGGAACACCTCCTGCATCGAGATAACTTCGCCCTCCATCCCGGTGATTTCCGTGATCGAGGTCATGCGGCGCGATCCGTCTTGCAGACGGCTGGCCTGCACGATCAGATGCACAGCCGATGCGATCTGGGCGCGCATGGCTTTCAGCGGCATCTCGATACCGGCCATGGCGATCATGTTTTCCAGTCGGCTGACACCGTCGCGGGCGCTGTTGGCGTGGATTGTGGTCATCGACCCGTCGTGACCGGTGTTCATAGCCTGCAACATGTCGATCACTTCTTCGCCGCGCGTTTCGCCGACGATGATCCGGTCAGGACGCATCCGCAGAGCGTTCTTCAGACAATCGCGCGGGGTAACCGCGCCTTTGCCTTCGACGTTGGGCGGGCGACTTTCCATCCGACCCACATGGGTCTGTTGCAGCTGAAGTTCGGCGGTATCTTCGATCGTCAGGATGCGTTCGCTGTCATCGATGAAACTGGAAAGCGCGTTTAGCGTGGTCGTTTTACCCGAACCCGTACCGCCCGAAACGATGACATTCAGGCGGGTCGCAACGGCGGCTTGCAGGTAAATCGCCATTTCTTCGGAAAAGGCACCAAAGCGGACCAGATCGTCGATGCCCAGCTTGTCCTTTTTGAACTTACGAATGGACACCAGCGATCCGTCCACGGCAACCGGCGGCACCATGGCGTTGAAACGCGACCCATCGGGCAGACGGGCGTCAACATAGGGGTTGGATTCGTCAACGCGGCGGCCAACGGCGGACACGATCTTGTCGATGATACGCAGCAGGTGGCGTTCATCTTTGAATTCGATGTCCGACAGTTGCAGCTTGCCTTCGCGTTCCACAAAGATCTGATGCGGACCATTCACCAGAATATCGCTGACGGTTTCGTCTTTCAGTAGTGTTTCCAGTGGGCCAAGGCCGCGCACTTCGTCATAAAGTTCGCTGTTGATGGTCGCGCGGTCTTCGCGGTTCAAAACGACGGATTTTTCTTCCAGCGTTTCGTTGATGATCGCGTTCATCTCGCGGCGCAGTTCGTCCTCAGACGCTTGGTCCAGCGCGGCAAGGTTCAGGTTTTCCAGCAGGGCCTTGTGCAGTTCCAGCTTCAATTCGCCCAAACGCTGCTTGCGCTTTTTTTCCCGATCGCGGGGCAGGGCAGATGCTGGGGCCGCCGGTTTTTGCTTACGCGCGGCTTTGGCCGGTTGCGACGATGCATTGGCCGATTTCGGCGCGGCGGCGGGCTTTTCCGGCTCCAGCGTTTCGGCAAGCTTTTCAAGCTCTGCCGTCGCAGACTTACCGGCGGGCTTCTTATAACGTGAAAACATGTCGGGTGTCCGTCTCAGGCTGCGGCGGATTCAGTCTGTCCAATCTGGAACAGGGATTCGGCCAATTTATGGATCTCCTTGCGCAGCGGGTTTTTGGACGCCTCACTGGCAAGTGGCAGCCCGTGGTCACAGGCTTGTAGAACGGTTTTGCCGCCGTCGGGCAATTGCACGTCGATGGCGATATCAAGGCTATCGGCAAGGCGCTTGACCCTGCTTTTGCCTTGCAGGTCGGTAAATTTGGGGGCCCGGTTCAACAGGAAACGGATTTTCTCAAATGGCAGGTCTTCGGCTTCCAGCGCACGTTTCATGCGCAGGGTGTTTTGGGCAGACCGCATATCCAGTTCGATCAGGCCGAAATAGACGGCTGATTTGGTCAGAACCACCTCGGACCAATTCACAAGGGTCGAAGGCATATCGACGATCACATAGTCAAACATGGATGCGGCATGGCCCAGCAAACGGTCTACGTCGCCGCTCTCGATGATGTCCAATGGCAGGATATTCGGCGGCGCGGTAAGCACGTGCAGCCGTTCGTCATAGGTGTCCAGAACGGCGCGGAAGCTGTCTTCGTCCAGCGATTCCATGTCGGTCAGCATCTCGAACACGGCTTCTTTGCGGGGCAGGTCCAGATAGGTGGCCACTGATCCAAATTGCAGGCCAAGGTCGATCAGGCAGACGCTGGGCGGGTTCTTCTTGTCGATGGTGGCCAGTTCCCACGCCAGATTGACCGCGAAGGTCGTGGCGCCGGATCCACCCGCAAAGCCTTGTACGCCAATGATCGCGCCGTCGCCGCTCAGGTGGCGTTCGGGCGCCGCGGCAACAGCCGGTTGCCGCGCGGCCGGGGTTGCTTCGGTGCGCACGCGTTCGACCGCGGCGGCCAATTCGCCTTCGGGCAGGGGGTAGGGCACGAATTCATCCGCGCCGGTGCGCAGCAATTGGTGCAGCGATGCAGGCGAGACGTCTTCGGTAATCAGAATGACCTTGATATCGCGCGCCTTTGCGGCGGCGATGGTTTGCTTGATCAGGGTCAGGTTTTCTTCGTCTTCGCTGTCCAGCGCGACGGAGACAAATTCCAGGCTGTCGGCTTCGGGTTGGCTGAGAAAGACAAACGCGTCTTCAAAACTGAGATCCCCCCAGCGCTCATCAAGAATGCCTTCCATATCCTCGATCAATAGATCGAAGTTCTGAACATCCCGGCTGATGGTGCAGGCCAAAATTGCCTCAGGATCATTCGTCTGCACTGAAGAACTCGCCATCTCGTTACATCCCTTTTCAACAGTCCCGAGGGGATGCGATGCAAGTTCCAATAGATGGATTTGCCCCGCGTCTCCCCGCAACCGAACCCGTCAAAGCGACTCGCGCAATGGGGTCCGTTGATGGTCAGGATGACGAAGAATGTGGGCGACATTTTGGCCAAAAAGCCGAAATTGTACGTTATTCTCGGACGATCAGCCGCCCGGTTGCGCCCCAGCTGTGCCTGCGCCGGACAGAGTGGTGCGCGGTTGCGCACTCAGCACATATTCGCGGTAGACGACCTGGGCATAGTTGCCGTCCAGCAGCGACGGATGCCCTTTCACAAAGCCCGAAACCTCGGTCACGGTGCGGCGATTGCGGCGTTCGCGGCCTTGGGTCACGATCAATGGCTGGGTTTCGCCATAAGAAACAAGGGCTTCTAGGCGGTTGCGGCTGATGCCTTGGGTGGCCAGATAGTTGACCACAGCATTCGCGCGGCGCAGACCCAGCTGATAGTTATAGGACGCCGACCCGACCAGATCGGTATGCCCGTAGACGCGGAACCGAACCTCGGGGAACTGGCGAATCCAGCTGGCTTGCTGGCTCAGCACAGCGCGTGCATTTGAATCAAGTTGTGCGCTGTTAAAGGCAAATGTGACGGTCGAATTGACCTCATTCGCGAACCGGCCTGCCAAATCGCTGGTGGCCTGAAGTTCGCCGGTCATCAGCATCGTGTTGTTCATCGTGGCATTGCCGAATTCGCCGGTATCCACGATCGCGCCTGCCTCGCGCCCGAATTGGGTGTAGACCGGATCCGCCGAGGTGCAGGCGCCGATCAGGGCAAGGCTGGCAAGCGAAACTGAGACAGGTTTGAACATCAGGCTTAATCCATCACATAGCCGTAAGAGCCGCTGAAATCCTGGCGGGACACGTCGGCCGCTGCGCCCTTGGGCTTGCGGGTGTCGCCGGCGACGCGGCCAAACAAGAATAGGTCTTTTTCTGAAGGCGGTTTCACCCGGTCCGTCGGCAGGGCCAAGGCTTCGCCGCGGGTCGGGGTAACCAGATGCGGGGTCACGATGACCACCAGTTCGGATTGTTCGCGCTTATATTCGGCGCTGCGGAACAGGGCACCCAGAACCGGCAGATCGCCCAGCCACGGCACCTGTGCATTGCTGTCACGGAAATCGTCTTGCAGCAGGCCAGCGATGGCAAAGCTTTCACCGTCGCGCAGTTCCACCGTGGTCGAGGTTTCGCGGCGGCGGAAGGCGTCCAGACGCAGCGTATCAAGTTGCAGGCTGTTGGACGGGTCAGGGGACGAAACCGCCGCCTGAAGTTCCAGGTTGATCAGATCGCCATCCACCACGCGGGGGGTGAAGTTCAGCTCCACGCCGAAGGGTTTGTATTCGACCGACACAAGGCCATCGCCCTGCGGCACTGGAATGGGATATTCGCCGCCTGCCAGGAACTTGGCCTCTTGCCCGGATAGGGCGGTCAGGTTCGGTTCGGCCAGCGTGCGCACGACGCCCTTGGATTCCAAGGCTTCCAGCAGGATGCCAACTTCCAGCCCGCCGGCGTTAAAGCCGAACAGGATTGCGCCTTGGCCATTGCCCGAGGCGGTCAGCTTGTCGGCGACGGCGTCTACATGCGCCGAGGATGACGCGTTGCCGGTGCCAAGCTCAAGCCCCAGATCGCCGCCCAGAACCGACCCGCCGGTCGCCAGCGAGGATTGCAGGGATTTCGACACAGAGCGCTGCATTTCGGCAAAGCGCACTTTCAGCATGACCTGCTGAATGCCGCCAACCGACATCAGGTTCGACACCCGTTCGGGCGCATAGCGTTCGGCCAGGTCCATGGCGCGCTGCAATTTCTGCGCGCTGGATACCGTGCCAGACAGCACAATGCCATCATTGGCGCTGCGGACTTCGATCTTTTCGCCCGGCAGGATCTGCGTCAGGCGTTCTTTGAATTCGCTGATATCGGCGGTCACACGCACATCGACGTTGGTGATCAGGCGGCCGGTGCCGTCCAGAATGGTCAGCGTCGTCAGGCCCGGCGATTTACCAAGCACATAGATCGTCCGATCCGACAGCGAAGAAATATCGGCAATCGCGGGGTTGGCGATGCTGAGTTCGGCGAAAGGAATATCGCTTTCGACCACAACCGCGCCGTTCATCTGCACGTTCAATTGCGAAGAGGTAGAGCCGCGCACCACACGCAGAACCTCTGCGGATGCGGGGATCGCCGGCGTCACAACGCCGAGCGTCAGCCCAACAAGGGCCGCCTTAAGAAAACTGTTCAATGTCATGTGACCTGCCTCTCCGATCACGTCAAACTCACAGGTCTTTATGCCCGTCTTTCGGCAGAGTGTGCGTCAGATCGCTTTTTATTGCAAGAATCAATGGTTTCTAGGGGGCACCTTATGTGCGTCTTTGGCAACATCACCCTGCGAAAAACAAAAGAGCGCCCGGTTGGCGGGCGCTCAATCTGTGGATAACTTCTTGGAATGGCGTTAGTTTGTGCAGGGGATCGGGATTTCGACCACTTCTGCACCGCGGCGCGTGCGAATGGTGCAAACCTGCTTTTCCACAACTTCTTCGATCACCTGCGGCTCATCCTTCATGCCGAGCAGCATATGCTGGTCGACTTCGATCTTCTGATCGACGGCGGTATCGTCGATGCCCATCAGCGATAGCGTCAGGCGTCCGGTCGATTGCGCTTGAGTCAGGGCGGCCACCTGTTGCGGGGTTGCGGCCACGGTGACCGAACGGGCAATCGTGGCCTCTTGGCCGCTTTGTTCGTTGGCGGTCTGGTCCACTGCGATCAGGCGCACGCCCGATTCAATCAGTCGCGTCACATCGCCGGGGCGCAGGTTTTCGACCTCGGCGGGCGGGCGGCCTGTCCAATAGACATCCACACGGTCCCCCGGACGCAAGAAACCCGACACGCCCGATGACACATCGACCTCAATCGTGATGGCGCGCTGGCCCTTTTTCAGACGCGAGGTCAGGCCGGAATCAGCGCCCGGTTGGCTGACATTGCTGGCCAGAAAAGCCTCGTTCTTGATGAACCCGCGTAGGGTGACCCGTTCGGCATCGCCTTCTTGGTAGATCGGGCGGCCTTCGTGGAACGATCCTTCAGGAACGGTCGCGCGGGGCCATTTGACCAAAACCGCATCTTTGCGGGTGATGATTTCACCAAAGGCCATATCGCGGTTGGCGACATAGATTTCGACCAAGGGCACGTTTTCCTCTTGGCGGCTCCGTTCGTCTTCCAGCGCGGCCTCGTAGGTTCCGATGTAGCTTTGGGCCAGAAAGACGGCACCGCCCGCCAGGGCAACTCCGACCAAAAGGACAATCCCGAAAATCAAACGCATCGCGAAACCTCACACTTGGCCCGGACGGTCCGGGCATATTGTTCTGTATTGGTCTACTAAAGGCGGAATTTGGCCAAATCGTGCCGACTGGCGGGCGCTTCGTTGTCGAAACCAGAAAATCCGATACCTAGACCATAAAAAAGGAGCGACCTTGCGGTCGCTCCTCTTAGGCTCATAAAGAAAGCTGGACTTAGAAGTCGTTCTGCTTCTTCACGGCGGTAGCGGCTTTGCCGATGAGGAACTTCGACTGGGTTTCAATGGTCGAATATGCGGCGATTGCCAGGCCAACGACAGCTGCGGTCAGAACGACCCAGTCTACAGTTACGGCGCCGTTGTCGTCTTTGCGGAAGTTCTTCAGGAATTTGATCATGGTCTTGTCTCCGTAGGTGCTTTTGCTCACTCGTAAAGCGCTTCGGGCGATTTGTGTGGGCTCGCTCATTCCCGTCGTCCGTTGCGATGGAGAGGTTATAGCTGTTGTTTTGGGGCAAGAGTTTGGCGCGATTAGCACCTTTTGAAAGCGCTGTGAATCTTGCGTTGAAAAACATGTTAACCACTTGTAATATAAAGAAAAGTATCTCGATAGTTTTTTGAAATTTGTCTTAAGATACGACAAATCATCCAAATTGCAGCAACTGCCATTTCCCCAATCGAAACAGTCTGTCGTTTTGGGGCTTTTTGTGCGATAGTGTCGCCAATAAAACAGAGGCAGAGCAGATGCCAAAATTCATGACCTTGGCCGCCGCCGCAGCCCTTTGTGCGTTTTGTGCCGCACCGATTCTGGCCGAAGGGCCAAAACCCTTTCCTGACTTTAGCGCCAAGCGGGTGAAACCGCCCAGCAAGACCGCCAAAAAGCGGATCACCGTTCAGATCGAACCCGTCGCAGCCGTGAAACCCGCCGCACCTTCTGCGCCCTTGGCTGAGGCCCCCGGTGGCGGGGCCTCGGCGCGGTACGATTGGTTTTGGCAAACGGTGTCCCCAGCGCTGGCGGATACCGGGCCGGGGCGGCTGGAACCTGCGCTGAACCATCTGAACGCACCGCCAAGCGGCAAGGGCGTGGCAGCCCCGCGCTTGCAGGCGCTGCAAGACATCGCGCAACGGCATGGCGTCGATATTCTAAAGTCGTCGATCGGCACCAAGGTTTCGCCCGCGTTGGCCTTGGCCGTGATCTCGGTTGAAAGCGGCGGCGCTGTGGATGCGCAAAGCGGGGCAGGGGCGCAGGGGTTGATGCAGTTGATGCCCGCGACCGCCACGCGCTTTGGGGTCGAGGATAGCTTTGACGCCGCGCAGAACATATCGGGCGGGGTCAAGTTTCTCGATTTCCTGATGGAGAAGTTTCAGGGCGACCCGATCTTGGTTCTGGCAGGATACAACGCCGGGGAAAACAGCATCGCCAATCACGGCGGCGTGCCGCCCTTTGCCGAAACGCGCGATTACGTGCCCAAGGTGTTGGCGGCGTTTTCCGTGGCGCGGGGCCTGTGCATGACCCCGCCCGAACTTGTCTCAGATGGCTGTGTCTTTCGCCGGATGGACCACTAGGCCCGCAGCACCGCGCCGGGGTTCATGATGCCGTGCGGATCAAGCGCTTGCTTGATCTGCCGCATCGCCGCCAGTTTGACCGGATCGCCATAGATCTCCAGATCTTTCACCTTGAGCCGCCCGATCCCGTGTTCGGCGCTGATCGATCCGTCCATTTCATGCACCAGATCATGCAAGGCGAGGCGGATCGCTTCGGACTGGTCCGTGTAGTCTTCCTTGGTCTGGCCTTCCGGGGCGAAGATGTTGAAATGCAAGTTGCCGTCGCCAAGGTGGCCAAAGCTGTTGATCCGCATCGGGCCGAATTCAGCCATGCGCTTAAACCCTTCTTCGATGAAGGCGGGCACAAGGCTGATCGGAACGGAAATATCCTGCGATGAAATCGCGCCGACGCGCTTGTTGGCTTCGGGGATATGTTCGCGTACGGACCAGAATTCATCGCGCTGCGCTTGCGATTGGGCAATCAGGCCATCGCTGACCAGCCCCGCCTCCATCCCGGTTTCAAACAGGGTTTCCAGCATGGCGTTCGGGTCCAGCTGCGCCGAGACCCCCAGTTCGATCAACACCACCCAGTTGGGCGCATCGGCAAATGGCAGGCGGATGTCCGGCAATGTGGCCGCCAGAAAGCGCAGGCCGGTCCCGTCGATCAGTTCAAAGGCGCTGACGGCCTCGCCAGCGATGTCGCGGGCATGCGACAGCAAATCGACCGCCGATTGCGGGCCTTCCACCACCATCAAAGCGGTTGCAGTCCGGGCCGGGCGCGGCGACAGCTTTAGCGTTGCGGCGGTGATGACGCCCAAAGTCCCCTCGGACCCAATCAACAAATTGCGCAGATCGTAGCCGGTGTTGTCTTTGCGCAGGCGCTTCAGCCCGTTCCAGATCTGGCCATCGGGCAGAACTGCCTCAAGCCCCAAGCACAAATCCCGCGCATTGCCATAGCGCAGCACGTTGACCCCGCCCGCGTTGGTGCCAAGCAGCCCGCCGATCCGCGCACTGCCTTCGGAGGCCAGCGACAGCGGGAACAGGCGGTTCGCCTCGTCAGCGGCGGCTTGGACGTCGGTCAGGATGGCGCCCGCTTCGGCGACCAGAACGTTTTCTGCCGGGTAGACCGCGCGAATGGCCGTCATCCGTTCCAGCGACAGGATCAGCGGTGCGGGGCCGGATTGCGAAATCTGGCCGCCAACCAGACCAGTACCGCCTGCATAGGGCATCACCGGCACATGCGCGGCATGACAGGCGGCCACGATGGTGGATACTTCGGCGGTGCTGCGCGGCAGGGCCACATAGGTCGGCTGGCCGGTCCATTTGCCGCGCGGTTCTTCCAGATAGCGCGGATCGGCAGGGCGCAGGGTTCCGGCTGGAAGGTCTTTGGTCAGGCGCGCGATAAAATCGGCGTCGGCGGGCTTAGGTGTCATGCTGTCCTCCCGGTCAGGTGCGCGATCAGGCGTAATCCAGACCGGCATCGCTGCGACCGCGCCTGTCGGCGCGAATGGCCGCGTATAAGACATGTGTGCGCCAACGCCCGTTGATCTGCAAATAGCTTTGGGCCACGCCTTCGTATTTAAAGCCAGACCGTTCCAGCAAACCACGCGACGGGACATTCTCGGGCAGGCAGGCGGCCTCAATCCGGCTGAGTTCCATCTTCAGGAAAGCATGGTGCACCATGCCTGCGATGGCTTCGCGCATATAGCCTTGTCGGGCATGGATTTCGCCGATCCAATAGCCCAGCGTTCCGGCCTGCGCAGGCCCGCGGCGGATGTTGTCGAGCGTGATGGCCCCAAGCAGGCGTTCATCCTGACGGCGGATCAGAAACAGCGGCAGCGCGGTGCCCGACGCAATCGACCGGTTGGCCCAATAGACCCGGTTGGTAAAGCCCTTGCGGCTAAGGTGGTCATTGGCCCAGGTCGGCTCCCACGGGGTGAGGAACGGCGCGCTCTCGCGGCGCAGGGCCGACCATTCGTTAAAGTCTCCGTGCTGCGGGGCACGCAGCGTCAGGCGCTCGGTCTCTAGTCGAAACTTGCGCCGTGCCAGAAGCATCAGGCCACCCGGCGTGCCTGCAGGTCGGCAAAGGCCGGAGCCGAAGCCACGGGGCCATAAAGCGCCATCGCCGCCGGTGCGGTGGTAACGATATGTTCTGCAAAATCACGCACATCGCCGGTGGTCACGCTGTCGATCTTGGAAATCGTATCTTCGAGCGGCGGCACCTCGCCCCAGATCTGCACCATGCGGGCCAGACGTTCGGCGCGGTTGGACGGGCTTTCCAGCCCCATCAGCAGACCTGCCTTCATCTGCGCGCGGGCGCGGGCGACTTCGGCAGGGGTCATGTCTTCGGCGGCGCGTTTCATTTCGTCGATGGTCAGGGTCGTCAGATCGGCCAGATCCTCGGCCCCGGTGCCAGCATAGACGGTCATCATGCCGGTGTCCGAATAGGCGCCGGTCTGTGCAAAGATCGTATAGCACAATCCGCGCTTTTCGCGGATTTCCTGGAACAGCCGGCTGGACATGCCACCCCCCAGTGCGACCGAATAGATCTGCGCGGTGTAGAATTTTGGGTCGCAATAGCCGGGGCTTTCGAAGGCCAGCGCCATATGCGCTTGTTCCAGTTCCTTATCGCGGCGCATTTCGCCACCGGAGAAAACGGCGGCGTCCGGCGCCTTGGCCTCGCGCGGCACCATATCGCCAAACAGGCGTTCGGCCATTTTGACGATCGCGTCATGATCGACCGCTCCGGCCGCTGACAGGATCATCTGATCCGGGCCATAATGTTCGTCGATGAAATCCGAAAGGTCCGACTGGCCAAAGGTTTTTACGCGGTCCGCTTCGCCCAGAATGGTCCGGCCCAAGGCCTGATCGGGGTAGGCGCGTTCTTGCAGCCAATCGAATACCACGTCATCGGGGGTATCCAACGCTTGGCCGATCTCTTGCAGAATCACATGGCGTTCGACCTCGATCTCATGCGGGTCAAAGACCGGGTTGCGCAGGATATCCGCCACCACGTCCAATGCCAGCGGCAGATCGTTGGCCAACATGCGGGCGTAATAGGCCGTCACCTCGCGCGAGGTGTAGGCGTTGATATAGCCGCCCACATCCTCAATCGCCTCGGCGATTTGCAGCGCGCTGCGGGTCGTGGTCCCCTTGAAGGCCATATGTTCAAGGAAATGCGCGATGCCGTTCTGTTCGTGCCGTTCGTGCCGTCCCCCTGCCGTAACCCATACGCCGATGGATGTGGATTGAAGACCCGGCATCTGTTCAGACACGATGCGGAAGCCATTGGGCAGGGTGGTCAGGTTTACGGTCACTTGGCGATACGCTCCTTGATGAGTGTCTCCAGCGCGGCCAGATCATTGGCAACACGGGTGACGCGTTCCGAACGCTCATATAGATCAGCCATGCGATGGGGAAGAGGGGGACGCACGCCCGAGGCCTTTTCCACCGCGTCAGGGAATTTGGCGGGGTGCGCCGTGGCCAGCGTGATCATCGGGGTTGCCGGATCGCGCAGGTCTTCGGCCACTTTCACACCAACGGCGGAATGCGGGCAAAGCAGCTCACCCATGCCAGTGTTGGCCGCGCGGATCATTTCAAGCGTTTCGTCTTCGCTGACGCGGCCGCTGTCGAAATGGTCGCGCAGGGCTTGCAACGCGCCTTGGCTGACGTTGAACCCGCCTTGCTTGAGTTCGTCCATCAATTGGGACACGGCCCCGCCGTCGCGGCCATAGGCATCAAACAGGGCGCGTTCAAAGTTCGACGATACCTGAATGTCCATCGACGGGCTGATCGAGGGGTGAACCTCAGACGTTTGATAGGCGCCGCCGGTCAGGCAGCGGTGCAAAATGTCGTTCTGGTTGGTGGCCACGACCAAACGGTCAATCGGCAGGCCCATTTTCTTAGCGATGTAGCCTGCGAAAATGTCACCGAAGTTGCCGGTGGGCACGGTGAAGCTAACCTTGCGGTCCGGCGCGCCCAGCGACACGGCCGACGAGAAGTAATAGACCACCTGCGCCAGAACGCGCGCCCAGTTGATCGAGTTCACACCAGCAAGTCGGACGCCGTCGCGGAACTCAAAATCGTTGAACATATCTTTCAGGCGGGCCTGACAATCGTCGAAATGCCCATCCATCGCCAGCGCGTGCACGTTGCTTTCGGACGGGGTTGTCATCTGGCGGCGCTGAACTTCGGACACGCGGCCATGCGGGAACAGGATAAAGACGTCGACGTTATCAAGGCCCTTGAACGCCTCAATCGCCGCAGACCCGGTATCGCCCGAGGTCGCGCCCACGATGGTCACACGCTCGCCGCGACGCTCAAGCGCCTCTTGGAACAGCTGGCCGATCAGTTGCATCGCGAAGTCTTTGAAGGCCAGTGTTGGGCCGTGGAACAACTCTAGCAGGAAGTGGTTCGGGGCCAGTTGCACCAGCGGCGCACGGACACCATGGCCGAACCCGGCATAGGCTTTGGCGATCAGGTCGGCGAAGACCTCATCGGTGAAGCCATCCCCCACATAAGGGCGCATCACGCGGAAGGCGATTTCCTCATAGGACAGGCCATTCAGTGAGCGAATGTCATCGGCGCTCATCTGAGGGATGGTTTCAGGCACATACAGGCCGCCATCACGGGCAAGACCCGACAGCATGGCCTCTTCGAAGGTCAGAACCGGTGCTTGTCCACGGGTGGATACGTATTTCATCGGCCTTAAGCCTCCTTCGGTTTGCGCATGCGCCAGATAAAGGCACCAAACATAAGAATCCAGACCACTGCCAGCAGGAACCATTGAATGGCATAGCTGAGGTGATCGTTACGGATATTCGAGGGGTCAACGGGAATCGGCAGGATGCCCGGATCGGATGGGGTTTCGCTTCGGGCGACGATCAGCACAGGTTCGGTGCCCAGCGTCGCGGCCAGATCGGTCAGATCGCGTGCGAACCAGATGTTCGCGGCGATGTCATTGACCGGGGTGGAGCTATTTCGGTCGTCGGGCCAGTGAAGGTTGGCCGACACGGTGGACGCGCCGATCTGGCGGGCACTGTCCTTTGCCTCAAGCCGGATATAGCCACGGTCGAGCAGGATGCGGCGGCCCCCGGTTTCAAACGGCGCGATGACACGATAGCCCGCGCCCTGATCGCGGGTAGAGACCAGTACAAACACCTCGCCCGGCAGGATCTGCCCGGACAGGGCGACGGGGGCATAGCGGTTCGCCTCAGGCGTTGGCGATTGGGGCAGGGGGATCGGTGCGCCGTTGATCGTAGCGTCAATCTCGGACAGTACGCCCTGTTTCCACGCAAGGCGCTGAACCTGCCAAACGCCAAGCGAGATCAGAACCGCGGTTCCGAGCAGGCCAAAAAGGATCGTAGCGATTATCCGTTTCACGAAGGCGGTATCCGTTGGAATTGCGCCAACCGTTTACGCCCGACAGGCACCGGGTTTCAACTGCCAATGCGCCAAAAGAAAACGCGCGGGCAAAGGCCCGCGCGTTTCAATCAATTCAGAGGATCTTACTGACCGCCCCAGATGTAGACGGCTGCAAAGAGGAACAGCCATACAACGTCAACGAAGTGCCAGTACCAGGCCGCTGCTTCGAAGCCGATGTGCTTCTCGGGGGTGAAGTGACCCTTGAGCAAGCGGATCAGGCAGACGAACAGGAAGATGGTGCCGACGAGAACGTGGAAGCCGTGGAAGCCGGTCGCCA
Organism: Pseudoprimorskyibacter insulae; assembly: GCF_900302505.1. GTDB lineage: Bacteria > Pseudomonadota > Alphaproteobacteria > Rhodobacterales > Rhodobacteraceae > Pseudoprimorskyibacter > Pseudoprimorskyibacter insulae. The sequence goes on from NZ_OMOJ01000006.1 coordinate 25,439, forward strand.
TGAAGAAGTTCGCACCGTAGATGTTGCCCGAGAAGCCGAAGGCTGCGTGGCTGTATTCATACGCCTGGAAGAAGGTGAACAGGACGCCCAATGCGATGGCAATGATCAGGCCCCACTTCATGTCTTCACGGTTGTCTTCGTGAACCAGCGCGTGGTGTGCCCAAGTGGCAGCGGCGCCCGAGCAGAGCAGGATCAGCGTGTTGATCAGCGGCAGGTGCCACGGGTCGAACAGCTCGATCCCTGCGGGCGGCCAAACGCCATCGACGCCGGGGCTCAGCGGGCCCATCGGATAGATGGCGTGCTTGAAGAAGCTCCAGAACCATGCGGCAAAGAACATGATTTCCGACATGATGAACAGGATGAAGCCGTAGCGCAGACCGATGCGGACAACCGGGGTGTGGTCGCCAACGCGCGATTCAGCAACAACGTCCGACCACCAGCCGAACATGACGTACAGAACGCCAACAAAGCCGATCAGGAACAGCCAGGGGCCAGAGATGTGAATTGCCCCGAACAGGGTGCTAATGCCCCCTGTCATCCAAGCAACGGCACCCACCAGCATCAGGAAACCGGCAAGGGCCCCCAGGAAGGGCCATACCGAGGGGGTCAGAATGTGATAGTCGTGGTTCTTCGCATGCGCCATGTGTCAAGTTCCCTCGTTGGCAGGCGTTAGTTCAAAGTCTTGGTCTCATCCGTCTCCAGCGATGCCTGATAGTCCTCGGGCAAGTCAATCTGGTAGAAGGTGTAAGACAGGGTGATGTGCTTTGCGTATTTCGCATCGCGGTCGTTGACGATCTCGGGGTCAACGAAAAAGCTGACGGGCATTTGCACCCGTTCGCCAGGCTGAAGCACCTGCTCAGTAAAGCAGAAGCACTCGATCTTGTTGAAGAAGCCACCCGCGTCATAGGGGGTGACATTATATGCGGCCTGTCCGGCGACGGGTTTGTCGGTCGGATTATATGCCTCATAGAAGGCCAGACCGGTTACACCGATCCGCATCTCCATTTCGCGCTGCACGGGTTTGAATTCCCATGGCATGCCGCGTTCTTTGGAGGCGTCGAATTTGATGGTGATCGTCTGGTCCAGGATGACATCGCTGCCCGCTTCGGCAACGCCTGTGGCGCCGCCAAACCCGGTGACACGGCAGAACCAGTCGTAGAACGGAACAGAGGCCCAAGCCAGCCCGCCCATCACAACAACGACACCCAGCGTTTGGGCCAGTGTTTTGGTTTTGCCGTCCATAGCCATTACTGACCAGCCTCCTGCGTTGCAGGCTTCGGCCCAAGGCCGCCACGGGTCAGCTTAACCATGGTCATGCCAAAAACAATCGCCACAAAGGCGGCCAGCACCAGACCTAGGCCCAGATTGCGGCCAAAACGGCGCTTGTGCAGTTCGTGTTCGGGCTGAAAGCTCATGTTACCAACCACCCATGCCAAATTGGCGCAGAAGCGCTTCGACCAGAATTGCGCCGAAATGGGCAAACAGGAACAGAAGCGACAGTTTGAAGAACTTGCGTTCAGCGGCGAAATTGTCGGCCTCGCTCATGTCTTCGTTGCGGCGCACGATCTGGATCGCGCCTTTGACGAAAAGAGCGTTCAGCACAACAGCCACGGCCAGATAAACCGGGCCACCGACAGCGGTGAAGGCGGTGCCCACGGCCAGAATGGCCAGCAGGATGGTGTAGACAAGGATATGAACGCGGGTCGCGCGGCGGCCGTGGGTCACGGTCAGCATCGGCACTTGGGCGTTGTCATAGTCGTTGCGCATGAACAGGGCGAGGGCCCAGAAATGCGGCGGGGTCCACATGAAGGTCAGGCAGAACATCAGCACGGATTCAACGCTGACACCGCCAGTTGCCGCGGCCCAGCCGATCATCGGGGGGAAGGCCCCGGCGGCGCCGCCGATCACGATGTTCTGCGGCGTCCAACGCTTGAGCCACATCGTGTAGATGACAACATAGAAGAAGATGGTGAAGGCCAGCAGGCCGCCCGCGAACCAGTTGGTCGCCAGACCAAGGAACACGCAGGCAAAGACCGACAGGGTGATCCCGATGGCGAACGCCTCATCGCGGGTCACTTTGCCAGCGGGGATGGGGCGTTTCTGGGTGCGGCGCATCACAGCGTCGATATCGCTGTCGTACCACATGTTCAGCGCGCCCGAGGCGCCGCCGCCAACGGCAATAAACAGAATGGCGCAGGCCCCGATAAACGGGTGCACAGGCACCGGCGCCGCCAGAAGGCCGACAAGGGCAGTGAACACGACAAGCGTCATGACGCGCGGCTTCAGAAGGGCGAAATAATCGCCGAACTGCGCTTCGCCGGTCTGGCTTTGGGCGTTGATGCTGGTATCGGTCATGGATCTTCCGGGGTGCCAAAGGCGGGGATATCCCCGCCTTACATCATTGAGTGGTCAGGCGAGGAGAGCCCCCGCCTGCGTTCGATTACTTGGAAGCGATCTGGTAGGGCAGGGCGGTGGTGATGCCTGCATATTCTTCCAGCGCGCCAACCAGCCACTGCTGATATGCCTCTTCCGAGACAACCTTCACAGTGATCGGCATGTAGGCGTGGTCCTTGCCGCACAGTTCCGAGCACTGGCCGAAGTAGACGCCTTCTTTTTCTGCGCTGAACCACAGTTCCGCCAGACGGCCGGGAACGGCGTCTTGCTTCACGCCGAAGGCCGGGATGGTCCAGGCGTGGATCACGTCGGCACCGGTCACCTGCATCACAACGGTCTTGCCAACAGGCACGACAACGGCGGTGTCGGTGGCCAGCAGATACAGATCGTCGGTGTAGCCGTGGTCAGCCAGTTCTTCGCGCGGCAGCAGGAAGCTGTCGAATGCGATGGCCGAAGGTTCAACGCCTTCTGCGCCTGCGTCCACATATTCATAGCCCCAGTACCACTGATAGCCGGTCACCTTGATGGTGATGTCGCCTTCGGGAATTTCCTGCTGCTTAAACAGAACCGGAAGCGAGAAGGCACCGATGAACACCAGAATCACGATCGGGATGATGGTCCATGCCACTTCGATCGGGGTGTTGTGGGTGAAGGTCGCCGGGGTCGGGTTTGCCTTGCGGTTGTAGCGGACGATGATAACAGCGATCAGCGCAACAACGAACACGACAATCGCGCCGATGATCACGTTGAGCATGCCATCCAGCCACTGGAGGTCGCGTGCAAGTTCGGTGGCGGCGGGCTGGAAGCCCAGCTTGCCCGGTGTGGGCTTGCCGATGATTTCAAGCCCTTCTTGCGCCATGGCCGGAGCCGCGATGAAGGCACTCAGAAGGCCCGTGAGCATGGAAGTCAGTCGCATGTGTCACCCTGGTAGGTTCGAGTTCGTCGTTGTGTCGGGTGGGAGGCCGCAGAATCAGGCCGGATTCGCGGCGCCCTCCCATTGTATTGTCGCCGCTTAAAATCATATTCTGCTGGACAGATAAAGAAAGTTGCTTGCGGCAAACGGACGCTTTCTTTGATTTAGATCAAAAAAAATCGGAGTTCCCATGTCGGAGACCATCTTTCAGCCCTTTGAAACCACGCTTGATCGTGATGCGACCCAGCGTCTGCTTCGGCAGACCCTTGATGGGGCCGAGGACGGAGAGTTGTTTCTGGAACGCCGCCGATCCGAGGTTCTGAGCTTCGATGATGGCCGGATTCGGACCGCCAGTTACGACGCGTCCGAAGGATTCGGCCTGCGGGCCGTGAAAGGCGAGGTGGCCGGTTACGCCCATTCCACCGAGATATCCGAGGCGTCTATTCGCCGTGCAGCCGATACCGCGCGACTGGCAGTTGGCGATGGCGGCGGCGTGATGGCCCCCGCGCCCAAGGCGACGAACACACGACTATATACAGACGCCGATCCGATCTCGGGTCATGCCTTTCCCGTGAAGGTCGAAACCCTGCGTGAGATCGACGCCTTCCTGCGTGATCTGGATCGCCGGGTCGTTCAGGTGACGGCGACCATTGCGGCGTCGTTGCAAGAGGTGGTGATCCTGCGGGCCGACGGCACGCTTGTGTCCGATACCCGCCCGATGACGCGGGTCAATGTGGGCGTGATCGTCGAACAGGATGGTCGCCGGGAATCTGGGAATGCGGGCGGCGGTGGCCGGGTGAGCCTTGACGGTTTGCTTGATCCGCAGGATTGGCAGGCCAAAGCGCGGGAAGCGCTGCGCATCGCGCTGGTGAACCTTGACGCCGTTCCCGCCCCTGCAGGCGTGATGGATGTGGTGATGGGGCCGGGTTGGCCCGGTATCTTGCTCCATGAGGCTGTGGGCCACGGGCTGGAAGGTGATTTCAATCGCAAAGGCTCCTCTGCGTTTGCCGGATTGCTGGGCAAGCAGGTGGCCGCGAAAGGCGTGACCGTGTTGGATGATGGCACGATCCCGGATCGCCGCGGCTCGATCACGGTCGATGATGAAGGCACGCCTTCGGGCAAGAACGTCCTGATTGAAGACGGCATTTTGGTTGGCTTCATGCAAGATCGCCAGAATGCGCGCCTTATGGGTGTGGAGCCTACGGGCAACGGGCGGCGGGAAAGCTATGCGCATATTCCTATGCCGCGCATGACCAACACATACATGATGGGCGGCAATGCCACGCCCGAAGAATTGCTGGGCGACCTGCGCGACGGGATTTACGCTGTGGGCTTTGGCGGCGGGCAGGTGGATATCACCAACGGCAAGTTCGTCTTTTCCTGCACCGAGGCGTACCGCGTGAAGAACGGCAAGATCGAAGCCCCGGTCAAAGGGGCTACCTTGATCGGTGACGGTGCGCAGGCGCTCAATCAGGTCAAGGCGCTGGCCAATGACATGCAGCTTGATCCCGGTATGGGCAACTGCGGCAAGGCCGGGCAGTGGGTGCCTGTGGGGGTCGGTCAGCCGACAACCTTGATCGGCGGGCTGACAGTTGGCGGGGCGCAAGTATAAAGGTGAAAAAAGGTTGACAGCCCCGGCCGCGGTTTACTCTCCGTTAACCGAGTGCGGTCTACACCTGTTCTCAGCAAGCAGGCGGGGCCACGATGACCGAGGACAATTTTTCTTCCACTCACCCCCTACTCCCACCCACCACGGAAGATGTTCGCATTTCGTGGCTCCGTCTCTTGCGCTCGTACCGTGTTGGTATATCGACGTTTTATCGTCTCATGGCCGAACATGGCAGCGCGGATGCCGCGCTGTCGGCCTTGCCGGTCGTGGCCAGCGGGGCAGGGGTGAAAGACTACAAACCCTGTTCGCTGGCCTCGGCGCGGCGTGAATATGAAGACGGGCACCGCGCTGGGGCGCGTTTGGTTTTTCGCGGGCAGGCGGATTATCCTGCGGCGTTGAATGATGTGCCCGATGCGCCGCCGTTCTTCTGGGCACTCGGTGATCTGTCGCTGCTGCAAAAGCCGATGATCGCCTTGGTCGGGGCGCGAAACGCATCGTCTCTGGGCACGCGCATGGCCCGCAAACTGGCGGCGGATCTTGGGCAGGCGGGCTATGTCGTGGTGTCAGGTCTGGCGCGGGGCATTGATGCGGCGGCCCATCGCGGCGCGTTGGACACAGGCACCATCGCTGTGCAGGCGGGCGGGGTCGATGTGATCTATCCGCAGGAAAACGCACCCTTGACCGATGAAATCGCGGCGCAGGGGCTGCGATTGTCTGAGCAGGCCATTGGATTGCAACCGCAAGCGCGGCACTTTCCCATCCGCAATCGCATCATTTCCGGCCTGTCGCAGGCCTTGGTCGTGGTTGAGGCGGCGGCGCGGTCTGGCTCGCTTATCACCGCGCGATGCGCTTTGGATCAGGGGCGCGATGTGCTGGCGGTTCCGGGCCATCCCTTTGATGCCCGCGCAGGCGGCTGCAATATGCTAATCCGCGATGGCGCCAGACTGGTGCGCGGGGCCGAAGACGTGATTGAGGCGCTGTTGCCCATCGCGCCGCAGCAACAAGACGAATTGCCGTTGCCTGACCCCGATCCAGTGCGCCCGCAGCGCAACCTGCGTGAAACTGCGGCCTTGCACCGCCAGATCCTGGATCGGCTTGGCCCTTCGCCGCTGTCCGAGGATCAGCTGTTGCGCGACTTGGGTCAGCGTGCCGATGACGTCGCCCCGGCGCTGACATCGCTCGAACTGGACGGTCAGATCACTCGAATGGCCGGCGGTTTGGTGGCGCGGGCGGGATAGGCGCAACAGGCCGAAAACGGGCGATCATTTTCGCGCCGTTGTGATGATTTTGGGCGTCATTTTCCCTGTGCGGCATCAAGCAGATTGACATTTCCCCCTTGCACACCACATTTTGCGCCGCCATACGCCAAAGCAATTTGTTTCCCAGAGGTGTGCCACGAATGCCCGTCGTCGTTGTCGAATCCCCGGCCAAAGCCAAGACAATCAACAAATATCTGGGGTCCGATTACACGGTTCTGGCTTCCTATGGCCATGTCCGTGACCTGCCGCCGAAAGACGGATCCGTTGATACGGAACATGATTTTGAGATGACTTGGGAAGTGGCGAACGACAGCCGCAAACATGTCAAAGCCATTGCCGACGCGTTGAAAGACGACGACACGCTGATCCTGGCAACTGACCCTGATCGCGAAGGCGAGGCGATTTCCTGGCATCTCAAAGAGGCGCTGACCAAACGCCGGTCGATCAAGAAGACCACCGATGTAAAACGCGTGACGTTCAACGCCATCACCAAGGCCGCCGTGACCGAAGCGATGCAGAACCCACGTGATATCGACGTGCCGCTGGTTGATGCCTATCTGGCGCGCCGCGCGCTCGATTATCTGGTGGGGTTCAACCTCAGCCCCGTGTTGTGGCGCAAACTGCCGGGCGCACGGTCGGCGGGCCGGGTGCAGTCGGTCTGCCTGCGCTTGATCGTTGAGCGCGAGATGGAAATCGAGGCGTTTAAAGCCCGCGAATACTGGTCGGTCAAGGCGCTGCTGGGCACCCCGCGCGGCCAAGAATATGAGGCGCGAATGGTCAGTCTGGCGGGCAAAAAGCTGGACCGCTACGACCTTGAGAATGAAACGCAGGCCGAACTGGCCGTGCAGGCGATCAAAAGCCGCGATCTGACCGTTCAGTCGGTTGAGGCGAAACCGGCCAGCCGCAACCCCTCGGCGCCGTTCATGACCTCGACCCTGCAACAAGAGGCCAGCCGCAAATTCGGTATGGGCGCACGTCAGTGTATGAACGCCGCGCAGCGTCTCTATGAGGCGGGGCACATCACCTATATGCGAACCGACGGCATCGACATGGCGCCTGAGGCTGTGTCGGAAGCACGCGATGCAATCAAGGACCGGTTTGGCGCGGAGTACGTGCCTTCCAGCCCGCGGATTTATAAGAACAAGGCGAAGAATGCGCAGGAAGCGCACGAATGTATTCGCCCGACCGATATGACCAAGGACGCAGGCGCGTTGAAGCTGTCTGAAGACGATCAGCGCAAGCTTTATGATCTGATCTGGAAGCGGACGCTGGCCTGCCAGATGGAAGGCGCACGTCTGGAACGGACCACGGTTGAGATCGGCAGCAAAGACGGTCAGGTCGGCCTGCGGGCCACCGGTCAGGTCGTGTTGTTTGACGGGTTCCTGCGCGTCTACGAAGAAGGCCGCGACGATGTGGTGGACGATGATGACAAGCGTCTGCCGCAGGTGATGGAGGGTGAAAAGGCCGACAAGCGCGGCATCACCCCCGAACAGCATTTCACTCAGCCGCCGCCCCGTTATACCGAGGCGACGCTGGTCAAAAAGATGGAAGAGCTGGGCATTGGCCGCCCGTCGACCTATGCAAGCGTCATCACCACGATCCAGGACCGCGAATACGTCCGCAAGGACAAGAACCGCCTGTTCCCCGAAGATAAGGGCCGGATCGTTACGATTTTCCTGCTGAACTTCTTTAAGCGCTATGTGGAATATGATTTCACCGCCGCGCTAGAGGATGAGCTTGATCACGTCTCGGCGGGCGAGTCTGACTATAAGGAATTGCTGGGTCGCTTCTGGCGCGATTTCAGCGCCGCGATTTCCGAAACCTCTGAATTGCGCATCACCGAAGTGCTTGATGTGCTGGATGAGGCGCTGGCACCGCAGCTTTATCCGCCGCGCGAAGATGGGTCTGACCCGCGCACCTGTCCGAAATGCGGGGCGGGGCAGCTTCATCTGAAAACCTCGCGCACAGGCGGGTTTGTCGGCTGTGGCAACTACCCCGAATGCACCTACACCCGCCCGATCGCCGGGGAAGGCGCGGATGGGGATGAACGCCTTCTGGGCGATGATCAAGGCGATGAGATCTGGCTGAAAGCCGGTCGTTTCGGCCCCTATGTCCAGCGCGGCGAAGCCACGCCTGAGAACAAGAAACCGCCACGGGCATCCTTGCCGCGTGGCTGGTCCAAGGATGACATGGATCTGGAAAAGGCGCTGGTTCTGCTAAGCCTGCCACGCCAGATCGGCGATCACCCCGAAGGTGGGATGATCAGTTCGAACTTTGGCCGCTTTGGCCCCTATCTGATGCACCAGCTGCCGGATGAGGAAAAGCCTGTCTATGCCAACCTCAAAGATCCGAACGACGTGTTTGAGATCGGCATGAACCGCGCGGTTGAATTGCTGGCCGAAAAGCGCGCTAACCCGCGCGGGCGTCGTGGCGGGGCTTCCGCCAAGCCATTGGTGGAATTGGGCGAACATCCCAGCGAAGGCGGGCCGGTCAATATTCTGGATGGACGCTACGGCGCCTATGTCAAATGGGGCAAGGTCAATGCGACCATCCCCAAAGACACCGAACCCAAAGACGTGACCATGGACATGGCGGTTGCGTTGATCGCGGAAAAGGCGGGCAAATCAGGTGGTAAAAAGGCCGCCGCGAAAAAGCCTGCGGCCAAGAAGACCGCCGCCAAGAAAAAGGCACCGGCCAAGAAGAAAGCGCCCGACGCGTAAGCGATTCTCGCATTGTGGTGCAAGTGTATCGCAATGTGGATCGCAGGGCTGGCCGAAAAGGGCGGGATACGTAGTTTTACGTATCCCCCGTTTGTAACAATATAACTTTATGAATTTAAATAGATATTTCGCCCGCAAAGAACGGGCGTGCTTACGTTAGCGCCAACGTCTGCGCCGCGATGCGGCATCTCCGTTGACTCCCCCTGCGGCAATCTGCACAACTCCGCCAATCCAAGGGATCAGGAGAGATTTCATGAAGAAGGTTTACGGCTCGGCGGCCGAAGCGCTGGACGGCCTGCTGCACGACGGCATGTTGATTGCCGCTGGCGGCTTTGGCTTGTGCGGCATCCCCGAATTGCTGCTTGAGGCGATCAAGCAGGCAGGCACCAAGGATCTGACGTTCGCGTCGAACAACGCAGGTGTGGACGATTTCGGGATCGGCATTCTGCTTCAGACCAAGCAGGTCAAAAAGATGATCTCGTCCTATGTGGGTGAGAACGCGGAATTCATGCGTCAGTACCTGTCGGGCGAGCTTGAGCTGGAATTCAACCCCCAAGGCACACTGGCCGAACGTATGCGCGCCGGCGGCGCTGGCATTCCGGGCTTCTACACCAAAACCGGTGTGGGCACCGTGATTGCCGAGGGCAAAGAGCACAAAGAGTTCAACGGCCAGACGTATATCCTCGAAGAGGGTCTGTTTGCCGATCTGGCGATTGTGAAAGCGTGGAAAGCCGACGAAACCGGCAACCTCGTGTTCCGCAAAACCGCCCGTAACTTCAACGCCCCCGCCGCGACCTGCGGCAAGGTCTGCGTAGTCGAAGTGGAAGAGATCGTTCCGGCGGGTTCGCTCGACCCTGATCACATTCACCTGCCGGGCATCTATGTGCACCGGATCATCAAAGGTGCGCACGAAAAGCGTATCGAACAGCGCACCGTCCGCAAGCGGGAGAATGCATAATGCCCTGGGATCGTAACCAAATGGCGGCCCGCGCCGCGCAAGAACTGCAAGACGGTTGGTATGTGAACCTTGGCATCGGTATTCCGACGTTGGTGTCGAACTACATCCCCGAGGGGATCACGGTGACGCTTCAGTCGGAAAACGGCATGCTGGGCATGGGCCCGTTCCCCTATGAGGGCGACGAGGACGCAGACCTGATCAACGCAGGCAAGCAGACCATCACCGAACTGCCGCACTCGGCCTATTTCGATAGCGCACAGTCCTTTGCGATGATCCGTGGTGGCAAGATTGCCATGGCGATCCTGGGCGCGATGGAAGTGGCTGAAAACGGCGATCTGGCGAACTGGATGATCCCCGGCAAGCTGGTCAAAGGCATGGGCGGCGCAATGGATCTGGTGGCCGGTGTTGGCCGCGTGGTTGTTGTGATGGACCACACCAACAAGCATGGCGAATCCAAAGTGCTGAAGGAATGCACCCTGCCGCTGACCGGTCAGGCTGTGGTTGACCGCATCATCACCAACCTTGGTGTGATGGACGTGGTCGAAGGCGGCTTGAAGCTGGTGGAACTGGCCGATGGTGTGACCGAGGAAGAATTCCGCGCCGCGACTGAGGCGACGCTGGTTTAATCTTCGGATCGACCAACAAAAGATTTGGGGGGCCACGCGGCCCCCTTTTTCGTTACAGCCCGTCGTATTGGCACAGGACGTGGATGTCGAAACCCATCGCCTCTAGCCGCGCACGGCCGCCAAGTTCGGGCAGATCGACGATAAAGGCGCAGCCGATGATTTCGCCGCCCAGTTGTTCGACCAGTTTGATGCCCGCCTCGGCGGTGCCGCCGGTGGCCAGAAGATCGTCAACGATCAACACCCGTTCGCCCGGCTGAATGGCGTCGTCATGCAATTCGACCTCGGCCTCGCCATATTCGAGCGAATATTTCTGGCTGATGGTCTTGCCCGGCAGTTTGCCTTTCTTGCGGACGGGCACAAAGCCCGCGCTAAGTTGGTGCGCAACCGCGCCGCCAAGGATAAAGCCGCGTGCCTCTAGCCCCACGACCTTGTCAAACCGCACACCCGCATAGGGGTGCAGCAATTGGTCAATCGCCATGCGAAACCCGCGCGGATCCGCAAAAAGCGTGGTCACATCGCGGAACATGATCCCTTCATGGGGAAAGTCGGGGATGGTGCGGATATAGTCTTGTACGGTCTTGGTCATGGCTTGTCCTTAGGTGGCGCGGCGCAACGTGGCTGTCAGCGCCCCCATGGCGATCAAAGCAGCCCCACCAATGCGGGTGATCCACGCAATGGCGATAGGCTTGGCGATCACACGGCGCAAACGGTCGGCGGCCAGCGCATAAGCCAGCGCGTTCAGGGTCGCAAGGGTGACGAAGGTGACGATCAGAGTGGCAAATTGCGGGAACAGCGGCGCATCGTGCTGCACGAACTGCGGCACGAAGGCGATAAAAAAGGCGATGGACTTGGGGTTGAGCGCGGTCACGACAACCGCGTGGCCATAGACCCCGCGTGCGGTCACTTCGCGTTTCGGCACGCTAAGGCCCTTGGTCGGGGCCGAACGGATCAGCTTGACGCCCATGTAGATCAGATAGGCGGCCCCGATCCATTTCAGCGCCATGAATAGGGTCGCCGAGGTCATCACCAGCGCCCCAAGCCCCAGCAGCGACAGGGTCATGGCGACAAAGTCGCCGGTTGCCACCCCCAGTGCCGAGGCCATTGCGACGGAACGGCCCTTGGACAGGGCATAGCTGAGAACCAGCAGGACCGTAGGGCCGGGGATCAGAAGGAGGGCGATGCTGGCGAGGCTAAAGGGAATCCAGAGGTCTAGCGTCATGGGGTGATCTTTCGTGAGGAACGCCGCGGGGCGGTGTAAATGGGGGGATTTTTTTTTGAGTATTTATGAGAAAGATGAAAGGGGGAAGGGCGGCGCGATCAGGGCCGCGTTAGGACAGAATGCGGCCTGCGATGGCATCCAGCTTGGCCAGCAGGGCCGGGTCGCGTTTGTCGGGGGCGGTCAGGATGGCGTATTCCAAGGCGCGATCGCAGCCATGCGGGCAGGGGTCGCGATCAGTGCCAAGCAGAGCGGGGAGACGAGAGACCAAGGCGCGGCCTTTGTCTGCATTGCCCATCAGGGTTTTGATGATCTCGGTCACGTCGACCTCGCCGTGGTCGGGGTGCCAGCTGTCGTAATCGGTGATCATCGCGACCGAGGCGTAGCAAAGCTCGGCCTCGCGGGCCAATTTCGCCTCGGGCATATTGGTCATGCCGATCACGTCGCAGCCCCAGCTTTCGCGGTACATCTTGGATTCGGCGAGGGTGGAAAACTGCGGGCCTTCCATCGCCAGATAGGTGCCGCCATTGTGCATGGTGATCCCGGCATCGCGCCCAGCCTCAAGGCAAGCCGCACCAAGACGGGGGCAGGTGGGGTGTGCGACGCTGACATGGGCGACGCAGCCGGTGCCGAAGAAGGATTTTTCCCGCGCGAAGGTGCGGTCGATGAACTGATCCACCACCACGAAATCACCGGGGGCCATGTCTTCGCGGAAGGAGCCGCAAGCACTGATGGCGATTACATCGGTCACGCCCAGCCGTTTCAGCGCGTCGATATTCGCGCGGTAGGGCACGGTTGAGGGCGAATGCACATGGCCGCGCCCGTGACGGGGCAGGAATGCCATTGGCACGCCATTCAAAACGCCGGTCAGGATTTGGTCCGACGGGGCGCCCCAGGGCGTTTCGACGCTTTGCCACTGGGCATCCTTCAGCCCGTCGATCTCATACAGGCCCGAGCCGCCGATAATGCCGATCATGGTTTTGGTCATGCATGCCTCCTATTTGTTGCGATACTTGTGCCTGCCTGCGTGCGTCTGCGCAACGGCCCTGCACGATTGACGCGGTGAAATTGACTGTGGCACCGCAAGTGGTGGCCTTTTGCGCGGCGGTGCAGTAGAGCAGGGCGATAGCGCGAACACTTTCCCTAAAAGGATCCGATATGAAACGAGCCATCTTGGCGAGCTTCGCCAATCGACTAGCTTTGCCCGATCTAAGCCTTCTGCCCGACGAGAAACTGACGCCAAGCCGTCTGCGGATTGAATTGCTGTCGGGGCTGACCGTGGCTTTGGCCTTGGTGCCTGAAGCCGTGGCATTTGCCTTTGTGGCGGGGGTTCACCCGCTGGTTGGCCTTTATGCTGCGTTCTTGATTGGTTTGATCACCGCCCTGATCGGCGGCCGTCCGGGGATGATCTCGGGGGCGACGGGGGCCTTGGCCGTGGTGATGGTGGCCTTGGTGGCCGAACACGGGGTTGAGTACCTGTTTGCCACCGTTGTCTTGATGGGCATTTTGCAGGTCTTTGCCGGGGTAATGCAGTGGGGCAAGTTCATCCGCCTTGTGCCGCATCCGGTGATGCTGGGCTTTGTGAATGGTCTGGCGATCGTGATCTTTTTGGCGCAGATGTCGCAGTTCAAAGTGCCGGGCACGGCCGATGTGCCGGGGGGCGGCGAGTGGCTGACTGGCGCACCGCTTTACACCATGCTGGGGCTTGTGGTGCTGACCATGGGCATCATCTGGGGCATGCCGCGCGTGACGCGATTTATCCCGGCGCCTTTGGCCGGGATTGGCATTGTGGCCGCGCTGGTGATTGGCTTTGGCATTGATGTGCCGCGCGTGGGCGATATGGCCTCGATCCAGGGGGGGCTGCCGCCGTTCCACATTCCGATGGTGCCGCTGAACCTTGAAACGCTGGAGATCATCCTGCCCTATGCGGTTATTCTGGCGGCGATTGGCCTGATCGAGAGCCTTTTGACCCTGAACCTTGTGGGTGAGATCACCGGCAAGCGTGGCGGGGCCAGCCAAGAATGTGTCGCGCAAGGGATTGCCAATGTGGTGACCGGGTTCTTTGGCGGCATGGGCGGCTGCGCGATGATTGGCCAGTCGATGATCAACGTGAAATCCGGTGGCCGGACGCGGATTGCGGGGATCGCGGCGGCGCTGTTTTTGCTGAGCTTTATCCTGTTCGCCTCGCCCTTGATCGAGATGATCCCGTTGGCTGCATTGGTGGGCGTGATGTTCATGGTGGTGATCGGGACATTCGCCTGGAACTCGCTGACCATCCTGCGCAAAGTGCCCTTGATGGACGCTTTCGTGATCTTGCTGGTGACCGTTGTGACTGTGATGGAAGACCTTGCGGTGGCGGTGGTCGTGGGCGTGATTGTCTCGGCGCTGGCCTATGCTTGGAACAACGCGCGGCGCATTCACGCCAAGACCTATGACACGCCGGAAGGCGCGCGGGTTTATCAGGTGCAAGGGCCGCTGTTCTTTGGATCCTCCGATGGCTTTTCCGAGATGTTCCAGATTGAGAGCGATCCGTCGCTGGTGATCGTCGATTTTGCCGATAGCCGTGTGGTGGATCAATCGGCCTTGCAGGCGATTGAGGCCGTGGCGGCCAAGTACCAGGCCGTTGGCAAGCAATTGCAATTGCGTCATCTGAGCCGCGATTGTCACAAGCTGCTGACCAAGGCGGGCCATCTGATTGTCGATAGCGATGATGATCCCGATTACGAGGTCGCGGTGAGCTACGGCGTGCGCACCGGGATTTTGGGCGGACATTGATAGAATGGGAACGGGGGCCTGCGGCCCCCGTTCCGCCGGGGCTCTGCCCCGGACCCCGGGATATTTCGGGTCAGAAAATAGCAGGGGCGCGGGCTTTAGGGGGCCAGCGCCTCTAGTTTTTTGAGGTCGGCGGTTTCGAGGTGAGGGGCGGCCTCGGCGATCCATTCGGGCGGCCAGTCCCACCATGCCAGCGCGTTAAGCCGGGCAATTGTGGGGTTGTCAAAGCGCATCTTGTGGATTTGGGCCGGGTTGCCGGTGATAATGGCGTAATCGGGGATATGGCCGCGCACCACGGCGCCCGCGCCGACGATCACGCCGTTGCCGATACATGCGCCGGGCGCAATGATCGCGCCATAGCCGAGCCAGACATCGTTGCCGATGACGGTGTCACGGGTGTCGGGTTGATAGCCGGGCATGGTGCCGGGCGACATCACGGCGAAGGGGTAGGTGCTGATGCCATCGGCTTGGTGATTGGCCGAGGAGGTCAGGACCCGCACGCCATGAGCGATTTGGCAGAATCTACCGATTGTGACCTGTTCCTGAGAGAAGGGGAACAGATAGGGGAACAGACGCGCGGCCCAATCCTGGGGCGGGTCGAAATCCGACGCATAGGTGTAATCGCCAATGGACAGCCTTGGGTGCTGAATGGCGCGGTTCAGGTGCACGGTTCCAAGATGGGTCGACCCATCGGGCAGGGTGATGGGATGCAGGCCTGCTGCATCGGGCAAGGGATAGGGCATGACGCCTCCTGTAGGATCTGAGGTTTGGGATCGGTTACAGGTGCTGGTCCATCACGCCCTCCGTCAGCTGCCCCCTTAAGGTGGGGGCAGCGGCGCTTTGGGTCAAGTCAATCGCCGGGGCGCATCAGCTCAAACGGGTCTGTGACCACGGCATAATCGCGATAGCCCAAACGGGTGAGCAATTTGAAGGCGGTGATGTCGAACCGGCCATCGCGGATGCAATCGTCGCGCATATGGATCCCGGTGACTTCGCCGAAGACGACAAAATTGGCCTCGCCCGGCAGTTGAAGGATCTGCGTCAGTTTGCATTCAAGACTGGCCGGGGCGGCGGCGACGCGCGAACAGGCGATTGTGTCACATTCAGCGCGCGCCAGATCGGCCTTGGTGAATTCATCCGTTGCCTTGTCCCATGGGCCTGAGGTCACGTTCATCGCGTCGATCATATCGGCATCGACGATATTGACGCAGAACACGCTCGTGTCGCGGATATTCGCAACGCTGTCCTTGGTATCGCCGCGGTCATCCTTGGCCGAGGTCGAAGAGAACATCACCTGCGGCGGCACATAGGCCACAGCGTTGAAGAAGGAATAGGGGGCAAGATTGTCTGATCCATCGCTGCCACGGGTCGAAATCCAGCCAATTGGACGTGGCGTCACGATGGCGTTGAACGGGTTGTGTGGCAGGCCGTGGCCGTCTTCGGGTTTGTAGAACACTGAAAGCTCCTGTTTGCCCATGGTTTTTCTACGTGATAGGCCGGATAGGAACGAAATGCACGGGGCAGGTTGTTGTTCACACTAAAGAGGGAAACCGAGGCCGATTGGTGGGAAGTCGAAGCGCTGTATGATTTGTGCTTTGCGCCCGGACGGACGGCTCTGTCATCTTATCGTTTGCGCGACGACGTGCCCCCGGTGGCCAATCTGTCGCGCGTTGCCCGCGATGACGAGTCCGGGATCTTGGGCGGGGCGATCCGGTATTGGCCGGTTCGGGTCAATCGCAAGCCAGTTTTGTTGTTGGGGCCGGTTGCCGTTCACCCCACGGCGCAGGGCGAAGGGCTGGCGGCGGCCTTGATCCGTGACAGCCTGCAAGAGGCGGCGGCCGATTGGGGGCGCGTTCTTCTGGTGGGCGATTACCCGTATTACAAAAGGTTCGGCTTTGAAAAGCTGGACGGCGTGAAGATGCCGCCGCCAACGAACCCGGACCGGGTCTTGGGGTTGGAGTTGCAGCCCGGCGCGTGGCAAGGCGTGCGCGGAAAGGTCAAACGCTTTTCTTGACAGGGTCTGCGGCACCTCCCATCTGATGGGAAAGGGGGCGCTATGACAGAGCTTGTGACCATCGACCCGGAAACCGATCAGGATTTGATTTTGCTGGCGCGGCGCTATCGCAAGGCGGGCGGCGTGGGAATGCAGGTGCTGAACCTTGTGGGCGGGCAGGCCGAAAACCTGCTGGAGCGGCTGCCGGATGCGGTCAAGGATCGGCTGGAGAGTGCCACCGAACAGGCGTTGACCACGGCGCTGCGGGCGGCCTCCCGTAGCCGCAGCGTGGTACCCGATCAGCGCAGTTGGCTGAACGTCGCGATGACCACCGCCATGGGGGCCGCTGGCGGGGCGGGGGGGCTGCCTTCGGCCTTGGTGGAACTGCCGGTGACCACGACCGTTCTGCTGCGCATCATTCAGGGTGTCGCGGCGGATTATGGGTTTGATCCGCAAACAGAAGCCATTCAGAAAGAATGCCTTGCGGTGTTTTCCTCGGCCGGGCCTTTGGCGGCGGATGACGGGGCAGATATGGCTTTTTTGGCGGCGCGAGTGACCCTGACCGGGGCGACGATGCATGCCGCGATTGCCCGCGTTGCGCCGCGCCTTGCTGCGGTTCTGGGGCAAAAGTTGGCGGCGCAGACGCTGCCGGTGATTGGGGCGGCGACGGGGGCTGCGACGAATTTCGCCTATACCAGCTATTATCAGGAAATCGCCCATGTACATTTCGGGCTGCTGGATCTGGGACGGCGTCGCGGCCTTCAGCCTGAACAGATGCGCCAGTTGCTGGCGCAGGCGATGACAGCGCTTTGAGTTTGGTAACCGGGCATTAAGGTTAATCGGCCAAAGTGACCGGCGCGGGGGAACCCTGCACCTGCATTGGGGCTGTACCTGACAAGGCGTGAAACACGCAGACCTGCGGGCCAGAATGGCCCGGTGGCCCCAGCTTACACCGCCCGGTCGCGAAGATATTCCATAATGGCCGGGCGGACGGATTGATCGCCTGCATCGCGGGCGCGGTCGATCACGGCTTTTACCTCGTCGATGTTGGTGCGCATCAGCAAATGCTTGACCGGCCCGATTGAGGCCGGGCGCATCGACAAGGTGTCGATCCCGATGGCGGCAAGGCACATCGCTTCGATCGGGCGGCCCGCGTCTTCCCCGCAGAAGGACAGGCGCGTGCCGCTTTCACGGCAGCGGGCGACGATGCCTTCAAGAAAGGTCAGAAAACTGACGTTCAATGTGTCATAGCGGCGGCGCACCCGTTCGTTTTCCCGGTCTGCCGCAAAGAAGAACTGTTTTAGGTCGTTGCCGCCGATGGACAGGAACTGCACCTCTTCGAAGAACCGCTTGGAGGCAAAGGCCAAGGACGGCGTTTCCAGCATCGCGCCGATTTCGATATTCGTCGGCAGTTCATGGCCAAGGCGTTCTTCGCGAGCGACGGCCTTGTCCATTTCAAGCCGCGCTTGGGTGAATTCTTCGTATTGGGCGATGAACGGGAACATCACCGACAGCGATTTGCCAGCGGCGGCCCGCAACAACGCCTGCAACTGCATCCGCAACACGCCGGGTTTATCAAGCCCGACGCGGATCGCGCGCCAGCCAAGGGCGGGGTTCGGCTCTTCTTGCGGTTTCATATAGGGCAGCACTTTGTCCGACCCGATATCAAGCGTGCGGAACACCACGCGCTTGTCCTGCGCGGCGTCCAGAACGCGCTTGTAAAGCGTCACCAGCTCGGTCCGCTTGGGCATTTGGTTGCGGATCAGGAACTGCAATTCGGTGCGGAACAGGCCCACGCCTTCGGCGCCCGACCCTTCGAGCGAGGGCAGGTCAGCCATCAGGCCGGCGTTCATCAACAGCGAAATCGTTTTGCCGCAATCGGTGACGCAAGGCGTGTGCCGGATCGAGGCATAGCGTTCCTGCGCTTGCGCCTGCATCGCGATTTTATCGCGGAAGGCCGCCACGACCGATTCATCGGGGCGCAGATGCACAACGCCCTGATCGCCATCGACCATCACATGGTCGCCGTTCAGCGCATCTACCGTGATCCGCTCGACATTGACCACCAAGGGGATCGCCAGGGCGCGCGCCACAATGGCCGCGTGACTGCCGACCGAGCCTTCCTCAAGGATGACACCGCGCAGTTTGCGGCCATATTCCAGCAATTCGCCGGGGCCGATGTTGCGGGCCACAAGGATCGGGTCATCTGGCATGGCCGCGCCGGTTTCCTTGCCTTGGCCGGTCAGAATGCGCAGCAAGCGGTTCGACAGATCGTCCAAGTCCTGAAGCCGTTCGCGCAGATACGCGTCGGCGACCTGGCTCATGCGGGCACGGGCGGCGGATTGTTCTTTTTCAACGGCGGCTTCGGCGGACAACCCGCGCGATATGTCTTCCTCCATCCGGCGCAGCCAACCTTTGGAGTTGGCGAACATCCGGTACGCCTCCAGCACCTGCATTTGTTCGGTGTCGGATGTATCTGCCAAAAGCTCGTCCACGCTGACGCGCAGTTCTTCGACGGCTTGATGCAGCCGTTCCAACTCGCGGTGCGGATCATCGGCAACGGGGTTGGTAACCACGACGCGGGGTTCGTGTAGCCAGACATGGCCTTCGGCGGTGCCTTCTTGCCCGGTGCTGCCACGCAGTAGGGCAGGGCGGGTGTGGCGGGCGGTCAAGGCGGCGCCTTCGCCGACAAAAGCGCCAAGTTCGGCCATTTCGGCCAGAACCATCGCCACCACTTCCAGTGCGTAGACTTCGTCGGCGGTGAACTGGCGGGCGGTTCGTGACTGGACGATCAGAACGCCCAGCTTTTCGCCAAGCCGCTGGATGGGGACACCAAGGAACGAGGAAAACACCTCTTCGCCGGTTTCCGGCATGTAACGGAAGCCGCGTTCGGATGGGGCGTCGGCGGTGTTGACGATCTTGCCGGTTCGGGCCACGCGGCCCACCAGACCTTCGCCCAGCTTCATCCGCGTTTGGTGCACAGCAGCGGCATTCAGGCCCTGCGTTGCGCACAGTTCCAGCGTTTCGTCGTCGCGGAATAGGTAGATCGAGCACACTTCGGTGCCCATGGAATCGGCGGTCAGATGCGTGATTTTATCCAATCGCGCCTGACCGGCCGCGTTCTCGGCCATCGTGTCACGCAGACGACCGAGCAGCTTGCGGCTTTCCGATTCCAAGGATTCAGTCATAACCATGCCCCGTGTACAGGCCGGGTCTGACAGCGATGTCAGTCAGCCTTTTCAAGTTCAAACGCATCATGCAGCGCCTGAACCGCAAGTTCCATGTATTTCCGGTCAACCAACACCGAAATCTTGATTTCCGACGTCGCAATTACCTTGATATTGACGCCTTCATCAGAAAGCGTCTTAAACATCTTGGCTGCAACCCCTGATTGCGAACGCATACCGATGCCAACGGCGGAAATCTTTGCGACATTGGTGTCAGCCACCAGTTCCTGGAAGTTCAGAACGCCCTTTTCTTTGGCGGTTTCCAGGGCCTTCTTGGCACGGCCTACCTGATCGGTCGGGCACGAGAAGGTCATATCCGTCACGCCATTTTCGGCGATGTTTTGGATGATCATATCGACGTTCACGCCAGCATCCGACAGCGGGCCAAAAATCGCGGCGGCGATGCCCGGTTTGTCTTCGACCGAAACGAGGGTCATTTTGGCCTCATCGCGGGAATAGGCGATGCCAGAGACGACGTTGGATTCCATGATATCCTCCTCGGCACAGACAAGGGTGCCGGCTGTGTCAGTTTGTTCTTCAAAGCTGGACAGGACGCGCAGCTTAACCTTGTAGCGCATGGCCAGTTCAACCGAGCGGGTTTGCAGCACTTTTGCCCCGAGCGAGGCCAGTTCCAGCATTTCCTCAAACGCGATTTTATCGAGCTTGCGGGCTTTTTCGCAGATGCGCGGGTCGGTCGTATAGACGCCGTCCACATCGGTATAAATGTCGCAACGTTCCGCATCGAAGGCGGCCGCAAAGGCAACGGCAGTGGTGTCAGAGCCGCCACGGCCCAACGTGGTGATCCGGCCTTCTTCGCTGATGCCTTGGAAGCCCGCGACCACGGCCACGCGCATGCCTTCGGCGAATTTCGAATTCAGGTTGTCGGTCGGGATTTCTTCGATCCGCGCCGCGCCATGGGCCGACGAGGTTTTCAGCGGCACTTGCCAACCCTGCCAGCTGCGGGCCGGAATTTCCATTTCCTGAAGCGTCAGCGCCATCAGACCGGCGGTCACGTTCTCGCCCGAGCTGACAACCGCGTCATATTCGCGGGCGTCATACATCGGCGAGGTTTCGTTGACCCAGCCAACCAGTTCATTCGTCTTGCCCGACATGGCCGAGACGATGACGATGACGTCGTAGCCCTTGGCTACCTCTACGCCAACGCGTTTGGCTGCGCGGCGGATGCGATCCAGATTGGCGACGGAGGTTCCGCCGAATTTCATCACCAGTACGGGCATGTCGTCTTCCTTGGGCGTCGTATGGGCGCGGGGTTTACGCGGAGTCCGCGGCAAGGGCAAGGCGACATGCGTGTCGCACGGCCTTGCCAGTCAATTAGAGTTTGTGGTCGGGGGCCTTGCCGGATGGGGCTGCATAGGGGCGGGTCACATCGCGCAGTGCGACTTCCAACGCCTCAACGCGGGCGCGGATTGCGCCATCGCCCGCCAATGTCAGCAGAACATGGCCATCGGCGTCCTCGCCCGCTTCGAAGTCAATCGACAGGATCGACAGAACCGTGTCCTTGTCGCTGCGATCAACGCCTTGACTGGCGACGGCTTCGACATTGTCCACAACCAGAACCGACCGCACCCGTTCAACCGGGCGGCCCATGCGCGTCGCCAAGTCCAGATCCTCATGGCGCAGGCGGTTGATCAAAAAGGCCAACTGCCGTTTGGCGGGTGACCAGCTCATGTCGGTGATGCTGAACACCCCGTCCTGAGCCAGCGCCGACAGCACCTTCAGATCGTCCGCATCAAAGGCCCCAAGGTTCAGCGGGCGGTCGCCGCCGTCCTCGAATGTCGCGTCTTGGGTCATTGGCCCGAAACCCGTTCGATCTTGGCCCCAACTGCCGAAAGTTTGTCTTCGACATGTTCGTAGCCGCGATCAAGGTGATAGACGCGGCTGACGACCGTTTCGCCCTCGGCGGCCAGACCGGCCAGAATAAGCGACACGCTGGCCCGCAGATCGGTGGCCATCACGGGCGCACCTTTCAGGCGTTCGACCCCGGTGACAGTGGCATGACCGCCGTGCACGTCGATCTTGGCACCCATGCGGATCAGTTCCGGCGCGTGCATAAAGCGATTCTCAAAGATCTTTTCTTCCAGAACCGCTGTGCCATTCGCGGTGCACATCAGCGCCATGAACTGCGCCTGAAGGTCGGTCGGGAAGCCGGGGAAGGGTTCGGTCACCACGTTGACGGCTTTTACCCGGTCTTCGCGGCGTTTTACGGTCAGGCCGCGCTCGGTCTCGGTGACGTCAATGCCGGCCTCATCCAGCTTTTCGCAGAAGGCCTTTACCAGATCGATGCGCCCGCCCAGCAATTCGACCTCGCCGCCGCAGATCGCGGGGGCCAGCATATAGGTGCCCAGTTCGATCCGGTCGGTGACAACGGGATGGGTTGCACCGCCAAGACGATCAACGCCCTGAATGGTGATGGTCGACGTGCCTTCGCCTTCGATCTGCGCGCCCATCTTGCGCAGGCAATGTGCCAGATCGACGATTTCAGGTTCACGCGCGGCGTTCTTCAGAACGGTCGTGCCTTTGGCCAGTGTCGCCGCCATCAGTGCGTTTTCCGTGGCCCCAACCGAAACGAACGGGAAGTCGACGATCCCGCCTTTCAGGCCGCCGGGCGCTTTGGCGTGGACATAGCCGTCTTTCAGCTCCAACTGGGCGCCCATGGCTTCAAATGCCTTCAAGTGCAGGTCCACCGGGCGCGCGCCAATCGCGCAGCCGCCGGGCAGCGATACGACCGCATGACCGTCACGGGCCAGCATCGGGCCAAGCACCAGAATAGAGGCGCGCATTTTGCGCACGATGTCATAGTCGGCTTTGTGGTTGTCGATGTTGTGGCTCGACATAGCCAGCACATTGCCGTTTTGCAGACCGGCCACTTCGGCCCCCAGCGATTGCAGCAAGGTGGTCATCGTCTTGATGTCCGACAGACGCGGGGCATTGGTCAGCGTCAGCGGCTCTTCGCTCAATAGCGTGGCGGGCATCAGCGTCAGGCAAGCGTTCTTGGCGCCAGCGATCGGAATTTGTCCGTTCAGCGGGCCATTGCCCGTTACGAGAATCGAATCCATGCCTGTCAGTCCTTTTCCGTCGTTTCATCCGTTTGCGGCGTTTTGCCAGCCGAACGGGCCCGCGCCTGCGCCTTACGACGCGACAGATTGGCCTTCAAGGCCGCTTTCAAGCGATCCTCGCGGGATTCAGCGGGCTTTTTCGGTGTATCGGATTTCTGCTCCATGGCCCTTCTGTAACTTAAGCGAAAAAAACCGTCCAGATTGCGCTTGCACACCGTTTCGTTTGAGTCTAAATCCCCGCCCACACCACGACGGTGCCGGCGCTGCTGTAGCTCAGAGGTAGAGCACTCCCTTGGTAAGGGAGAGGTCGAGAGTTCAATTCTCTCCAGCAGCACCATCAAAACCCCCCTTATTTTCATGGTTGCAGCGCTTCTAACTCATTGTTGCGTCTAGCTTATCCAAATTGGCCGATGCATTGATTCGGCATCGCGCTTGACCTTGCCCGCCGCACGCGAAACTGTTGGGTCAGCACAACAGGAGGCGCGCATGCATCGCTATTCTTTGGGATTGACCGATCTGGAGGTGACGGAAATATGCTTCGGGGCCTCGGGTCTTGGGAATATGCCGGACACCTATGGCTATTCGGTTGACGAAGACCGCGCCCGTGCCACCGTGCGCGCGGTGTTCGATGGGCCGGTGAATTTTCTGGACACCTCGAACAATTACGGATTTGGCCGCAGCGAGGAACGCATCGGCGCGGTGATCCGCGAACGGGGCGGGTTGCCCGAGGGATTCGTTCTGTCCACCAAGCTGGACCGGGACATGAAAACCGGGCGCTTTGATGCGGCCCGCGTGCGCCAGTCTGTCGAAGAAAGCCTGACGCGGCTGGGTCTGACCTCGATCCCGCTATTGCATCTGCACGACCCGGAACATGCCCGCGATCTGAGCGAGATCACGCAAGAGGGCGGGGCGCTGGACGAATTGTTCAAGCTGAAAGACGAAGGTGTCGCGCAGGCGGTGGGGCTGGCGATGGGCCGGCTGGATATCATGGAGCCCATCGTGCGCGACTGTCCTTTCGACGCGATCATCAGCCACAACCGGTTTTCGTTGCTCAACCGGTCGGCCAGTGGGCTGTTCGATTATTGCTATGACAATGACATCGCAGTGCTGAACGCCGCGCCTTTCGCGGGCGGGGTGCTGGCCAAAGGATCGGCCGAGATGCCGCGCGTGACCTATCAAGAGGCTGATGACGCGACCCTTGCCCCGGTTCGCGCGGTGGAGGCGATCTGCGCCCAATACGGCATTCCGCCCTTGGTCGCGGCCTTGCAATTCTCGCTGCGCGATCCGCGCATCACCTCAACCATCGTGGGCGTTTCGAAACCTGAACGGGTGGCGCAAACGCTTGAGGCCGCCAAGGCCCGTGTGCCGGAAATGGTGTGGGATGCGCTGATGGCCTTGCCCTTTGCCCCAGAAGACCCCGAGGCGAACCGCGTTTATAAGCCGGATGCCGACGGGGCATAAGTGTGCGCGCTAAAGCAATGTGCTCAGGTTGAAATAGTCATAAGGGTTTGTTCAATAATAAAGAATTGACGCCGCCTGCACTGGTGAGGGCGAAAGCATGCGCACCCGGCCAAAACGAACCAAAAGTTAAGGCCCTCCAAAGGGGGCCTGCTGCTAAGGCCGAACGTGGTGGGGGCGTTACTTTGAACGAGCTGTCTACCGCGCCTTTTGATCTGCAAGCGCTTTCAGCAACGACTTGTGATCAAAGCTGCCCCGGTGGTCCGGCATTGTGGAAGGTGGCAACCCGGCCGGCATGGAGTACATTTCTGCGAACGGTTTGGAAAACCTGTCAATCGAGCAGACTTCCTAGCTGGCAAGCTGCCAGCCGATGAATGCCACGATGATTAGTTCGATTACCAAGCCCCGGCGATCGCAACCTGCGAAGGCAAGCCTGTCCATCAAGTCTCTCGTTGCAAGTGGCTTGGCGCCGACAATTGCCCTGCTGGCGTAGGAGCAAACCAGCTGGACCATCTCTTGCAAATCGGATGGTCGATTGAGGTCGATACCCTCAAAAAACACTGTCCGCAGAAGGAAATCCCGTTGTTCCTATTTGGCAGCTCAAAGGGCGAGGCTTGGAATTCCTGTCAAGATCAACATCAGGGGCCAATGGGTCTCTTTCAAGAGGATCGTCAAACCATCCAGAATCTGTTGGTCCGTCTGGTGCCCGGTCTCAGGGAGTACGTGCTGGCACTCGTCGAAATGAATGCCAACGACAGCGGTCATGTTGGTCTACTTGATGATCATTTCCCAGATTTCGGCTTGGGTGCGGCGGTCCTTCGGTTCGTGGGCACGTCGGTGATCGGACGATAATCAATGCCCCATCTTCGACGAAAAACAAGGCGAAGGCCCGTGAATCCGAGACGTGGTCCGTCACTGCAACGAGCGAGCGGTGCCCGTCGGGCGCAAGCCATTCGGTGTGACCGCTTCTGAGTTGGTCATTGAAATTTCCTAGACTGGTCCAGTCGCCATAGCCCTTGGCCGCAACCGCGCGCGTGACGTTGGTCGCGCTGCGGTCTATGCTGCCCACCGCTTGCGGCTGGCAGGTGGAACAGATCAGGATACGCTCTGTACCCACTCCTTCATGATGCGAACTTGTAGCGCGCCCGGTCGAAGGCGCGACCGTACGGATCGCGAGGCAACCCCGCATGGTCACGGATTATCGCGGGAATTTCGTGATCACAGCCCTCGTCTACAATGAAATCCTGCTCGAAGATCTTAATGCTGTCAAAACCCGGCTTCGCAATGGCGGTAAGTTTCTCGCGCAATGTGCCTGAGATGTACACGGTGGCGATCGAGGTCCTTAAGGCGTCGCCTCCAGCGCTTGCCGAAGCGCGACCGAGTTCAAAGGCGCGCCCCCCGAGAAGAACTGCCACGCGTGAACACCTTGCCAGAAGAACAGCTCGTAGCCCGAAATGATGTCCAGACCCTGGTCGGTTGCGTCCGTCAGGAACTGCGTGTCGATCGGCGTATAGACCGCGTCAAACACCCATTCGGCGCCCTGCATCGCTTCGGCGGGCAGGGGTGTTCCATCATAGCCGACCATACCGACGGGCGTGCCGTTCAGCAGGCCCTGAGCACCCTGCGCTGCGGTCACCACATCAGTATATGTGGTGATGAGGGTTGTGCCGGTGACGGCGCGCAAGTCCGAGGCGAGTGCCTCAGTTTTGGCCGGGTCTCGGTCGATCAGACGAATTTCCTTGGCCTCAAGTCGGATCAACCCAAAGGCAAGCGCGCGACCAACACCGCCCGTACCAATCAGGCAGCACACACCCGGCGCACCGGTCCGAGCCCCCTGATAGGCTGCTATGAAACCGGTATAATCGGTGTTGAACCCCTTCGGCCCATCCGCGTCGAACAGCACCGTATTGACCGCGCCAATGGCCCGGACCAGTGGATCGTCCACCGACACCTTTGCCGCCGCGCGTTCCTTGTAGGGATAGGTTACGTTGATTCCGCGAAACCCAAGAGTCGGGCATTGGTCGAATACCGCGTCAAAGTCCTGCCCTAAATCACGCGGGATCAACCGGTCATATTGTACGGTAATGCCGTTCTGTTCGCCGGCCAACCGATGCAGCAGCGGCGAGCGCGAGCGGGCGATGTTGTCCCCGATCAGGCCCAGATGCAGGTCTATCATGGTCCTAGTTTTCCTTGAACAACTTGGATTTGCCCCAGCGCCAGACTGGCGTCTGCGAGACGAAGACAAGGATCACCGCAATGAATAGCGTCAGGCTGAGCGGGCTGGTTAGGATGCCCCAGAAAAACCGGCCAAGTTCTTCACGTTCGGAAATGATCGCACGGCGCCAGTTGTCGTCCAGAAGACGCGACAGGATCACGCCAAGGATCACCGGGCCGAGCGGATAGCCATAGTGCCGCATGAAGTAACCGAAAACCCCGAAGGCCAGCATCCAGTAAACGTCGGTGATCGCGTTGTTGACCGCGAAAGCGCCGACAATGCTCAGGAGCATGATGAGCGGGATCAGCACGGAGCGCGGCATTTCCACGATCTTCGTGAAGAGCTTGATGCCCGTGAGGCCGAAGAGCAGCATGAAGAAGTTCGCAGTAATCAGCGCACCGACGATGAACCAGAACATGTGCGGCTGCTCGATCATCAGCATCGGGCCGGGGTTCAGTCCGTGGATGAACAGCGCGCCGATCATGATCGCCGTCACCGCGTCGCCCGGAATGCCGAGGGTCATCATCGGAATGAAGGCCCCGCCCACGGCGGCGTTGTTCGCGGTCTCGGGGGCAACCAGCCCTTCCATCGCGCCCTCGCCGAAAGGCCGCTCGGGGTTCTTGGTGACGCGCTTGGCATGGTCATAGGCCATCAGCGCCGCAATGTCGCCACCGGTGCCCGGCAGCGCGCCAATGATGACGCCGATGGAAGAGGTCTGGAGCGAAAGCGGCAGGTGCTTCTTCACCGTGGCCAGCGACGGCACGATGCGGGTGATCTTCTGCCGCACCGCATCCTTGTCGATATGATGCAGTTGCAGGAGCGCCTCGGAGACGCCGAACATGCCGATCATCACTGCGATGAAGGAGATGCCGCCGTTGAGGAGCTGGAAATCGAAGGTGAAACGCTCGGTGAAGGTCAGCGGATCGCGGCCCACCGCGCCGATGGCAATGCCGAGCGCCCCGGCGAAGATGCCCTTGACCAGGCTGCCCTGTGACAGCGAGCCGACCAGCAGGATGCCGAGGATCGCCAGCAGCATGTAGTCGCGCGGCTGGAACTTCAGGGCGAAGTCGGAGACCAAGGGCGCGGCTAGCGCTAGCACGCCGATGCCGATGAAGCCGCCGAAGAAGCTCATCACCGTGGTCACGCCGATCGCCGTGCCTGCCTCGCCGCGCAGTGCCAAGGGATAGCCGTCGAGCGCGGTGGCGATGGCAGAGGGCGCGCCGGGGATGTTGAGTAGGATCGCCGTGCGCGACCCGCCATAGACCCCGCCCATGTAGATGCCGATCATCAGCGAGATCGCCGGGTAGACGTCCCAGCTGAAGGTGAAGGAGATCAGGATCGAGACTGCCATCGTCACCGACAGCCCGGGGATTGCCCCGATGTAGACCCCGGCGAAGGTGCCGACACCGACGAGCAGCAGAAGCTCGGGCTGGGTCAGCACCATGAACATGTCTAGGACGGAACTCATGCGTCACCTCCTGCGAAAAGCGAGCGGAAGACCTGGATCAGTTCCGCCTCGGGCACGATGCCGGAGGGCATGAGCACGGAAAAGACAATGCGGAAGACCAGCCAGATCACGAGAAGGGCAAAAAAAGCGATGCCGATGGTCCAGCCCCACGAGCGCTTGCTGAGTACCTTGATCGCGACGATCAGGAACAGCGCCGAGACCGGCAGGAAGCCGAGCGTCTTGAGCGCCATGCCGTAGGCAACGAGAAGCGCGGCGAAGAGTGTCACGGTCCAGGGTAGGATGTCCTTCAGGATCGTCTCTGTCCGATCGAGCGGCAGACGGGCCGTCTTGAAGAGCACGAGCCCGGCGCTGAGCGCCATGACGGTGGTCGTCGCCAGCGGAATCGAGCGCGGCGATGACAGGCCGTTGGGGCCGAAGGAATTTTCGATCCCCCAAGCATCCCGGACGAGGACGAGGCTTGCGAGCGTCAGGAAGGCGGCAAAGAGCAGCTCGCCCGGACGTCGCTTGTCCGGCTCGCCGCCGGGGGTGGCATCCGAAGTGCCGTCGTGATGGTCCGGGTCGATGCGCATGGGCCCCTCCTCCCAGGTGTGTATCTTTTTTACAAGAAGGGTGCCGCACTCCTTCGAATGCGGCACCCCAGTCGTGCTTCGGGTCAAGCCCGACAGGGAGTGTGGCTTATTGTGCCGGACGGGCGATGCCGAAGTCTTCCGGGGAAGATTTGGTCATGCCGGCGTCCTGAAGCAGCCATGCGGTGCCCTGCTGCCACTTCGTCAGGAAGGCTTCCGCCTCCGCGCCCGAGATGTTCATCAAGGTGAAGCCGCGTCCGTCCATCAGGGCGGTAAAGTCGGCGTTCGTCGCGGCTTGCGCGTAGGCGTCCGTCAGCTTGGCGACCACGTCATCGGGCGCGCCCTTTTTGACGAAGACCCCGAAGAACGGACCCCAGGGCAGGTAGGTATTGTAGCCAGGGTTGACTGCGGCCACGGCTTCGACGCCGGGGAGCTTGTCGCTCTCGGCCACATCAACGACGCCGAGCGCCTTCATGTTGCCGGCCTTCACGCCTTCGATGGCTGCGCCGAGAACGGCGGGCATAACGTCGATCGCGCCACCCTGCAGACCGGTCAGCGCCGGGCCGTCACCGTCGTAGGGAACGAAGATCACGTCGAGATCACCCTCGACCGCCTCGACCATCGCGGTCACGACCGACGGCAGACCGCCGGGGCCGGTGGACCCGAAGCGGACCTCGCCCGGATGCTCTTTCACATAGGCGATCATCTCGGAATAGGTGTTGAAGGGCGCGTCGTTGTTGGCGACGAGCAGCGGCGTGCCGCGGGCGAGGATGTTCACCGGAACGAATTCGGAGTAATCCTTGTCGCCAAGACCCATGATCTTGTAGAGCATCGGGTTTTCCGCGCCCATCAGCACGGTGTAGCCGTCGGCGTCGGCGTCCGCGACGTAGTTCAGCGCGATCGCGCCGACCGCGCCGGTCATGTTCTGCATGACGACCGTGCCGCCGAGGACTTCCTCGGCATGGGGCGTCACAGAGCGCATCACGGTATCGGTCGAACCGCCGGCGCCCCACTGGATGATGCCCTGGATTTCCTTTTCGGGGTATTCGGCAAAAGCCATGCCGGTCGTCAGTGCAAGCGCCGCAGCGGCGCCCATCAGAATGCGCTTCATGGTATCCTCCCTCAAGCGTGTCCCTGTCCCCGTAGTCGGGTACCTCCCGACAGGAGACGATGACCGGCAAACTGCCCGATTTCACGCTTTAACGTCAAATACCCAGATTTGCGTATGGTTAACTTGAGGTTATTTTTTGGCAGGGGCCGTGATGCCGCCCTGCAACGAGGGTCCATCCTCGATCGCCTTGAACAGTTCGCGCCGGAACTGTGCGATGGTATATTCGGCAAAGCCCGACAGCACGCGGCCCTTTTTGCGCACAACGTAGATGCCGACTTGCGTTTCTTCTTTCAGCGGGCGGCGGATAACCCCGGGCATGTAAACCTCGGCCACCGAAAATTCGTCGATCACTGCAACCCCCAGACCGTGCCGGACAAAGCTGACCAGCGTCTGTGCAA
Organism: Pseudoprimorskyibacter insulae; assembly: GCF_900302505.1. GTDB lineage: Bacteria > Pseudomonadota > Alphaproteobacteria > Rhodobacterales > Rhodobacteraceae > Pseudoprimorskyibacter > Pseudoprimorskyibacter insulae. The sequence continues at coordinate 55,419 of NZ_OMOJ01000006.1, forward strand.
ACCGCCCGCGCATTGCGTGTTGCACGCTCAGCCCTTCTTGTTCGAAAGGTTGCGCCAGAAGGCGACCATAGGGATCTGCGGGTTCCAGCCCGATCACCGGATGATTCATCAGGTCATGCACGGACACCTCGGCCTCAGCCGCGAGGACATGACCCTCTGGCATGATTGCTACCAGACGTCCCTCGGCGATCTTGTCATTCTCGACCGCAGCATTGGCCACGGGTGAACTCATGATCACGAATTCGCCGCGTTCCAACAGCAGGTAGTCCAAGGTCTCTTCGATCTTGAGGATGTTGAGGTCTATGAACAGGTCGGCATAGCGGGACCGCACCTGCTTCATCACCCGCGCGGCGATGAACTGCGCCACTGACGGCGCTGAGGCGCAGGACAGCCGCACCTCTTCGCCTTTTTGCAACGCACCCACCGCCTGTTGCAGGTTCTCGATGCCCTTGTAGACCTCGCGTAGCTGGTCAAAGACCTTGGACGCCTCGATCGAGGGGATGAAAAGGCCAGATTTGCGTTCAAACAGGCGGATGCCAAGGCTTTCTTCGGTGTGCTTGACCAGACGACTGATACCGGGGGCCGAAACATTTAACATCTGCGCAGCACCGTTGATCGTGCCGGTCATCATGACGGCGCGGATAACTTCGATCTGCCGCAAAGTCATTTCGGCCATAGGCGCCTCCCTCGAATTACCATGACGTTATACATAGAGAAAAACAAGTATTTGACGTTATCCCTCAGCCTCGCGAATTTACGCGCAGATTAGGGGGATTGGTATGGACTTGGATTGTGATCTGCTGGTGATCGGCTCGGGCGCGGCCGGGTTGGCGGCGGCGGTGACGGCGGCGCATCACGGCCTACGTGTCATCGTGGCAGAGAAATCCGCGACCCTCGGCGGCACGACCGCGTGGTCCGGCGGCTGGATCTGGGCGCCATGCAATCCCGTCGCGCATCGCCATGGCATCGTCGAAGACCCGTCAGAGCCGCGCCGCTACCTTGAGACCGTGTTGGGGGACACCTTCAACGCCGAGCTTGTCGATGCCTTTCTGAACGCCGCACCGCAGATGGTGGGTTTCTTCGAAGACAAGACTGCACTGAGCTTCGACTGTGGTGCAAAAATCCCGGACACCTACAGCCAATTGCCGGGCGCGGGGATGGGCGGCCGGTCCGTCATCGCGCAACCATATGATGCTCGCGATCTTGGTGATGCAATACAGCTGTTGCGCAAGCCGATGCGCGAAACGACCTTCTGGGGCATGACGATTCAAGCCGGACCCGATCTTCGCGCCTTCATGACGGCGACCCGGTCTGTCGGGTCGGCGCTGCACGTGGCAAAACGCCTTGGGCGGCACGTGTTTGAACTGGCGCGTTTCGGGCGCGGGATGCAGTTGCGCAATGGCAATGCTTTGGCGGCCCGGCTGCTGCGTTCGGCGCTGGATCAGGGCGTGGTGCTGCTGCCGGGGCATGCGGCGGCGGATCTGACCTTCGACAAAAGCGCGGTTGTTGGCGCAACGCTGTCGGGGCCGGGCGGTGCCGTTCAGGTCAACGCCAAACGGGGCGTCGTGCTGGCGGCTGGCGGCTTTCCACATGACATGATGCGGCGGGACCAGTTCCCCCGCCCCGAGAACCACCTGTCCCTTGCGCTGCCCCATGCCACCGGCGACGGGCTGCGATTGGGGGAAAGTGCTGGCGGACATCAGGCGATGACTCTGGCCAGCCCTGGCGCTTGGTGCCCAGTCTCGCGCGTGCCCTTTGCCGATGGTTCGACCGGGATATTCCCGCACATCATTGACCGCGGCAAACCGGGCGTGATCGGCGTACTGGCGAGCGGGCAGCGCTTCACCAACGAGGGGCTGGGCTATCATGACTTCGTGCGCGACATGCTGGTGGCGGTGCCCGATGGAATGCCCGTCGAAAGCTGGTTGATCTGCGATCACCGCTTTATCCGCCGCTACGGGCTGGGTATCGTTCGCCCTGCGCCGGTGCCGCTTGGGCCTTGGGTCAAGAACGGCTATATGACCCGCGCAGACACGCCCGAGGCGCTGGCCAAGGCCTGCGGCATCGATCCGACTGGGCTGGTTCGGACACTTGAAGCCTACAACGCGGGTGCACGGTTGGGCGAAGACCCGGCTTTCGGGCGCGGGACGACACCCTACATGCGCCTGCAAGGTGACCCGGACATGGCGCCCAACCCCTGCAATGCCCCCATCGAAACCGGCCCGTTCTATGCCGTGAAGGTGGTGCCGGGCAGCTTCGGCACTTTTGCCGGATTGCAGACAGACGGCAGCGCCCGCGTGCTGGCCGCCGAAGGCGAACCAATTCCCGGCCTTTATGCTGCAGGCACTGACATGGCGTCTGTCATGGGCGGGCACTATCCGGCGGGTGGCATCAATTTGGGCCCCGCATTGACCTTTGGATTTATCGCCGCCAGACATGCCGCGGCAGGAGTTTGATTTTGCGCTTGCTCTCTCTCGCTCATCTGACCGCCATTGACCTCGCTCCTCCAGCGTTGATCGAAGCCGCCGCTACAGGCGGATTTGACGCGGTTGGCCTGCGGCTTTTGCAGGTGACCGCGACGACGCCGGGGTATCCGCTTTGGCAGAATGCCAGGATGCTGCGCGAAACACATGCAGCCATGCGGGCAACGGGTGTGCAGGTGCATGACATCGAATTCGTGCGCCTCACGCCGGACACGCAGGTCGAGTCGCTTTTGCCATTTCTCGACATCGGGGCCGAACTGTGTGCCAGGGAAGTGATCACCGCTCCTTACGACCCCGACCATGCGCGCATGGCCGACAAACTGGGGCGCCTGTCCGAAGCTGCAGGGGCGCGCGGGCTTGGCGTTGTGCTTGAGTTCTTTCCGTGGACCGACATTCGTACCGTCGATGATGCGCTGGCGCTGGTGTCGCAAGCCGGGCCGAATATCGGCGTGTTGCCCGACAGCCTTCATTTCGACCGCTCCGGGTCATCACATATCACGTTGGCCGAACTGCCGCCCGAGCGCCTGCGCTTTGCCCACCTGTGCGATGCACCAGTTCGCCCCCACTACAATGAAGCCGAACTACTGTTCGCTGCCCGCGAGGAGCGTCTTTTGCCGGGCACCGGTCAAATAGATCTGACCGCCTACCTCCGAGCGCTACCGGCGGATTTGCCATTGGGTATCGAAGTGCCCCGGACAAAAACCATGCACGCCGTTGGAGGCCCGGAATTGATCAAAGAGACTGGTGATGCCGTTCGGGATTTCCTCAAGTCCATAGACTCATGAGGGCATCGCACTGCATTAGCTCGACGAGCAGTTCAACCGGGTAATCGCCAAGGTGCGGGCCAAGGTTGAGCACCCGTTCCAGATTCTCAAGCGCCAGTTTGGTCGCATGAAGCCCCGCGGCATGAGGGGGCGCTGAGGAAAATCGGCGAAACAGCGGCTCAGGCAGCCAAAACCCATTGGAAACCGTACTTCTACCGAACCAAAGTGCCCTCAAGCGGCAACGTCGGCGAAGCCGAAGACGTATATGAGACGTTCCTGTTCTTGGCTTGTTTGCTGTTTGAAATACTGTGCTGCCCTCCGAAACTCGGACACTGACTAAGCTGCGATTTTGTTGTCCGCGGATCTTCGACGAGAAGGAGATCATCGATGTCGAGACAGAAACAACACGCGCCCGAGTTCAAGGCGAAGGTCCCGCTTGAACCCCTGGTGGGGTAGCAGACGGTGGCCGAGCTGGCGAGCCAGTTCAGTGTTCACACGGACACGCTTACCCACCGTGTCGTCCGGCGCAGGGGAAACACCGGAAAGTTATTGATTCTCTGAGGTTCGGTGGCGATCCCTGAAGGACTCGAACCCTCAACCTGCTGATTAGAAGTCAGCTGCTCTATCCAGTTGAGCTAAGGGACCGCACGCGCCCGTCATAGCCTCAGGTTTTGACGGGTTCAAAGGCAAAATGCGGGGATCAGATTTTCCGCAGACGGATCACTACCTCAACCGAGGCGATTTCGGTGCCTTCGGGCGCTTCGGGCAGGTTGGAGATTGTCAGCTGGTCCGCCGGGGCGTCGGACAGTCGGCCATCGTCTTCCCAGAAGAAATGCGGATGGTCGTGGGTGTTGGTGTCGAAATAGCTTTTCGACCCGTCCACGGTGATTTCCTGCATCAAACCGACCTCACAGAAGGCCCGCAGCGTGTTGTAGACCGTGGCCAGCGACACCCGTTCGCCCGCATCGGCAGCGGCGGCAAACAGGCTTTCGGCGGTGACGTGACGGTTCTGACCATCGCCAACCAGAAGGGCAGCCAAGGCCACGCGCTGACGCGTCGGACGCACACCGGCCCGGTTTAGCCATTTGGTTCCACGGTTCTGAGCTTCTGGCGACATAGGTTCGTTCGCATTCGTTTGCATACTGTATATAGGACTGACTTGAGGGAAATTTCAATTGGCTTTGCGGCAGAGCGCCCCACTGCGGCAAAACCGCAGGCTTGCATGGGGCGCTTTGGCGGTGGTAGTGGGATCGAAACCCGAAATTCCACGATCAGGAGAGGCATCAGAATGGCCCAGTATCCGAGCAGCTTCACCAAGGACGACCTGCTGAAATGCGCCCGAGGCGAGCTTTTCGGCCCCGGCAACGCGCAATTGCCCGCGCCGCCGATGCTGATGATGGACCGGATCACCGATATTTCCGCCGATGGCGGGGCGCATGGCAAAGGCCACGTTCTGGCCGAGTTCGATATCACGCCTGACCTGTGGTTCTTTGACTGCCACTTCCCCGGCAACCCGATCATGCCCGGATGCCTTGGCCTTGACGGCCTGTGGCAGCTGACCGGCTTCAACCTTGGCTGGCGCGGCTGGCAGGGGCGTGGCTATGCGCTGGGTGTGGGCGAAGTGAAACTGACCGGCATGGTCCGCCCCAACCGCAAGATGCTGACCTACAAGATCGACTTCACCAAAGCGATCCAAACCCGCCGCCTGACCATGGGCGTCGCCGACGGCATCGTCGAGGCGGATGGCGAAGTGATCTATCAGGTTAAGGACATGAAGGTCGCGCTCAGCGAGAGCTGATGAGTGCGGTCACCGTGAGAAAAGAAAAGGGCCCTTGCGGGCCTTTTTTTGTGTCGCCCTATTTGACTGCTGCTAGATGAGCGGATGACTGTTCTAGTACAATCGCCGCAAAGTTAACCAAAAGAATTTTTTACTTGAGATGAACTACATTTCGTAGTTTTAACTCTCTTGGTTGCAAGATGGTTAAATGCTGGAAATAAAATATGATGCTGATTTCAGATTCTACTGTCGCTGCGGCTCTTGGCTTTAATGAAGCGGAAATTCGATTCCATGTGATTGATCCAGTCGTTCGAATGTTAGGCTATCCCGATGCTGAAAACACTTATTTGAAATTAGAGGAAAAGCTTGAATATCCTTATCTTCACATCGGACGGCGTTCTAAAAAGGATCTGCCTCTAGGGTATCCTGACTATCGCGCGGGGGTCAAAGGAGCTCGAGGTAGCTTCGTGGTCGAAGCCAAGGCAGGCAATGTGCCGATCACGTCAAGGGAAGTAGAACAGGCGCACTCATACGCTGCCCATGCTCAAGTGGGGGCGAACTTTTTTATGCTTGGGAATGGAAGCGAACTTGTAGTCTATGAAACCCTTTCCGGCCCGGATGCTGCGCCCATTGTAAGGTTGCCTTTGCAAAGCTTGAATGCTCGATTTTTCGAACTGGAAAATGTGCTGGCTCCCCAAAACCTCGCGCGCAACTGCCGTGTCGAGTATGATACGAAACTCAAGCTAGCAGATGGGTTGGGGTCTTCTGCTCGGGTTCGGTCTGGCCGCTATTTACTTTCTGAGCATGACGTAAGGATCATTGTTGAAGGTCAAGACTACACCGGTTTGGCGCGTGAAACTCTTTCAGGGTTTGCCGAAGCTGAAGCGTACATTGAATTGCTGAAAACCTCTTTTGAAATGCGGGTGTCTGATGGTATTGCTGAACGCGGTGATGATGGCAAAATCTATGCTCGTGTTGAGTTCGCAGGAGTCACGGTTCACAATCGGGCCGCCATGGCAATCATGGGCATAAACAAGGCAAATTTTGCCACTGCCGACGAATTTATATCCACCGATTCCAACAGTCCGACGATCTTTGAATCCGTGAAGGACTTCACAGTTTTTCGTGGTACATTACTGCCGAAACTCTTTGGCGAAGTCGTGGAAATGGAAGGCGATGTCGTTGGCAGTATGTTCATCAAAGTGGCTATGCATTATAACGAAGGTGTAATGGCAGGGGAGTATATAGCGTTTTCTGACCAAGAGATATCTTTTCCTCTCCAGAAGCCCTTTCGACTTGAGATGGATATGGCCGGCACTTTTGAGCTTCAAGTCGACGCATAGTCCTAATTGGTTCCCTAAGGCTGATCGTTGAGAAAAAGCGAACAGTCTCTATGTCATTCTGCACGATGGTTGGAGATTTGCTCCCCATCCGGCAACCCACCTCCACCCCAATCACCTTGCGCCGCCCTGCCTCATTGCCCTAAGTAGTCGGCAAACTAGTAAAGGAGGACGCCATGCGCCGTGTGGTCGTAACCGGGCTGGGCATCGTCTCGTCCATTGGCAACAACGCAGATGAAGTTGTTGCATCGCTGAAGGCTGGCAAATCGGGCATTCGTGCCGATGAGAGCATGGTGGAGCATGGCTTCCGCAGTCAGGTGTCGGGGCAGATCGACATTGATCTGGCGGCCCATGTGGACAAGCGTACGCTGCGTTTCATGGGCGCGGGTGCGGCTTATGCTCATATCGCCATGGGGCAGGCCATTGCCGATGCCGGTCTGGAGGAGGCCGATATCGTCAATCCGCGCACGGGTCTTGTGGCCGGGTCGGGCGGTCCGTCCACCAGCGCGATGCTGGCCGCGCATCAGGTTGTGGCCAACACCGGCGCGACCAAGCGCATTGGGCCGTTTGCTGTGCCGAAATGTATGTCCTCGACCATCTCGGCCAACCTTGCGACGGCCTATAAGATCAAGGGCATCAACTATTCGATCACCTCGGCTTGCTCGACCTCGCTGCATTGCATCGGCAACGCGGCGGAGCAGATCATGCTGGGCAAGCAGGATGTGATGTTCGCGGGCGGCGGCGAGGAACTGGATTGGACGCTGTCCTGCCTGTTCGATGCCATGGGCGCCATGAGCAGCAAGTACAACGACACGCCGGAAAAAGCCTCGCGCGCGTTTGACGGTGGCCGCGACGGGTTCGTGATCTCGGGCGGCGGCGGCATTGTCGTGCTGGAAGAGCTGGAGCATGCCAGGGCGCGCGGTGCCAAGATCTATGCCGAAGTGACGGGCTTTGCTGCCACCTCGGACGGTCATGACATGGTCGCTCCCTCGGGCGAGGGCGGCGAACGTGCGATGCGCCTGGCGCTGGAAACCCTGCCGGAAGGCCGCAAAGTGGGCTATATCAACGCGCATGGCACCTCGACCCCGGTCGGTGACGTGGGGGAGGTTGAAGCCGTGCGCCGCGTCTTTGGCAAGGGCAACACCCCGCCGATCAGCTCGACCAAGTCGATGACTGGTCACGCGCAGGGCGCAGCCGGTGCGCTTGAGGCGATCTTCTGCCTGCTGATGCTGGACAATGATTTCATCACGCCGTCGATCAACGTCGAAACGCTGGACCCGGCGCTGGATGCGTCTGAAATCGCCACTGCGCTGGTCGAAAACGCAGGTCTGGACACGGTGATGACCAACTCCTTCGGGTTTGGTGGTACCAACGGGTCCATGTTGCTGTCCAAGTATCTGGGCTGATTGCCTTCAGGTCGTGCGGCGGGTCAGCCGCGCGACCACTGCGAACACGGCACTGGCCAGGACCATCCCCATGGCCAGCGTGATTGCCGCGAACTTGAGTGCGGCGAAGGCCGAATAGGGCAGGGCCAGCCAATCGGCAAACCCCTGCGGGTTGGCCAGCAGAGCAAAGCTGATCAGGTTTTCCAAGACATCCATCACGCATCCGGTCAGCAGGCTGATGCCTGCGGCAAGGCCCAGATTCCGCCCGATCGTGCCGGGGCGCGATGCCCGCGCGACCAGCGTCGCAAGGCAACCACCGAATGCTGCCATCGACAGAATGAACAAGAAATCAAAGCGTTGGGTCGCGGCGTAGATATCCAGCGTGCCGAAATCTTGCATCTGGGCGTAGTAGGATTTGATCTTGCCAGCGTCGAAGGTTGTTTGCCCGGTGGCATAGTCCACGGGGTGGCGGCTGGCGGCGTATAGCGCATCTAGCCGGGCCTTGATCTGGTTGAACGCGACGAAGGCGGCGACGGTTGCGGCGGCGTGCGCCAAAAGGGGCAGCTTTGTCAGGATGTTCAAGAAAGTCATGTGATCTACCAATTTGTATTCCATGGAATATAATCTACATTCCGCGGAATGGAAGTCAAGGAGTTTGAATGCCCCCTCCCAACCCAAATGTGATGGCCGCGCTGACGCGGTTCGGCATTGCCTCGGATCTGTTTCAATCGGCCATGCAGGTGCGGCTGGCAGATCACGGGCTGACCACGGCGCAATTGTCGGTGCTTTCGCATCTGGCGCGCCGGTCTGAGCCGCAGCGCGTGACGGATATCGCGCAGGCGGTGGGCGTGGGGCAGCCGGCTGTGACCAAGATGATGGTTAAGTTCGAAGGGGCGGGCTGGGTGCATATGGTGGCCGACGCGCAAGACCGCCGCACCCGGCGGGCCGAGGCGACGGATCAGGGCCGCGCCTTTCTGATGCAGGTGCAACGCGGGCTGTTCCCAGAGCTTGGCGCCTTTCTGGCGGGCTGGTCGCCCGAGGACTTGCAGGCCTTTACCGAAGGCTTGACCCGGTTCGGTCAGTTTCTGGACTCCAATCGCCGGGTTGACGATTGAGGGCAAAACAGCCTACCCAACGCATTAGAAAGCGCGAGGATTTCATATGCATTCGCTTAAGGGCAAACGGGGTTTGGTGATGGGCGTGGCCAATGAGCGGTCCATCGCTTGGGGCATTGCAAAGGCCTGCGCCGAGGCTGGCGCGGAACTGGCCTTCACCTATCAAGGCGAAGCCTTCGGCAAACGGCTGGAGCCGCTGGCGACGTCCGTTGGCAGCGATTTTATGGTCGATGTCGATGTGACGGATGACGCGTCGCTTGATGCGGCCTTTGCCCAGTTGAACGAACGGTGGGACACGATGGATTTCCTCGTGCATGCCATCGCCTATTCCGACAAGAACGAACTGACGGGGCGTGTGCTGAACACCAGCCGCGACAACTTTAAGAATTCGCTGGATATTTCCTGCTTTAGCTTCATCGACGTGGCGCGCCGCGCCTATCCGATGATGAAGGACAACGGCGGCACGTTGCTGACGCTGACCTACATGGGATCCACCCGCGTGACGCCGAATTACAACGTGATGGGCATTGCCAAGGCGGCGCTGGAAAGCGCGACGCGCTATCTGGCCAACGATCTTGGGCCGGAAGGCATCCGCGTCAACGCCATCTCGCCCGGTCCGATGAAGACCTTGGCGGGGGCGGCGATTGGCGGCGCGCGCAAGACGTATAAACACACCGACATGAACGCGCCGTTGCGGTCGAACGCAACGCTTGAGGCGGTGGGCGGCACGGCAGTTCACCTGATTTCCGACGCGGGCGCCTGCACCACGGGCGAGATCCTGCGCGTCGATGGCGGCTTCCACGTACTGGGCCTGCCGCAATACGAGAACCTGTAAGATATGGCGCTGCGCCGGATCATAACCTCGGTCCGGCGCAAGCCGTTGCTGGCACTGGCCTTTGGGCTGGCCGTTGCGGTGCTGGTGGTCTTTGGCGCACGGTTCTTCATGCATTCGACCCGGTGGGATGATCCAAAGTTCCGCGACCAAAAGATCGAGGCATGGATGACGCCGGGGTTTGTGGGCCATTCGTGGCACGTCCCCAAAGAGGTGGTTTTCAACGCTTTGGACCTGACCAAAGATACGCCCAAAGTCGGATCATTGGACGAACTGGCCGATCTGCGCGGCGTTCCGGTCGAAGACTTGATCCAGAAGCTTGAAATCGCAATCGCGGTGTTCCGGTCCAAGCATGACTGACGCCCTTTTTGCCATGGTGCCGCTTTATGGCGCGTGGATCCTGTTGGTTGCGACCTACCTGTCTTGTTTGGCAGTGCCGATGCCGTCGTCCTTGATGATGTTGGCGGGCGGGGCCTTTGCAGCGTCGGGCGATCTGAGCTTGGTCGGCTCAGCTGGTGCGGCCTATATCGGTGCGATTGCCGGCGATCAGACGGGGTTTGTGATTGGCCGCAGGGGCGGGGCACCTTTGGTTGATCGGTTGCGCCGCCGCAGATCCGCCGCCGAACCCATCCGCCGGGCCGAGGCGATGCTGGGCCGCAAGGGCGCGATCACCGTGTTCCTGACCCGCTGGCTGCTGAGCCCGCTTGGCCCTTACGTGAACTTCCTTGGCGGGGCGATGCGGATGCCTTGGCCGCATTTCACCCTTGGCAGCGTGACAGGCGAATCCGTCTGGGTGGTTGTCTATGTCGGACTGGGATGGATGTTTGCCGGTCAGATCGTTCTTGTCGCTGAACTGGCATCGGATGTGGCGGGCATGTTGGCGGCAGGGGCCGTGGCAATCGTGTTGGGCAGCATGCTGTTCCGCAAGCGCCCGCACTAACCAATGGTCCCCGCAGCTTAGAACCACTGCGCCGGGTCCATCAGACCCAGATCCATCAGCTTGCGCGAACTCCAGTCGAATTCGGTCGACTCGCGCCAGACGAAGGATTGGATGGCGTCGTTTGACCCCGGATTGAGCTTTAGCGCTTTTGCGGTGCGGAAACTGACGATGGCCGATGTCAGATTGCTATGCCACGGGCAGGCGTAAGTGTTATATTCCTGATCGTTGAACGTGTGATCGTCCAGCAGCCGTAGCCCCGGCTTGGCCTTGAACAGCGCCACCCGGTCGATTTTGCGGCGCGACTGGGGGACATGTTCTTCGAACCGCCAGCGCAGGCCGCCAAAGAAATCAAGCTGCCGTTCCTTTGGGTGGTTGTGGTTGGCCGGATCGGGGCGGGCGAGGGCGTAATACCCAACGCTGTCCATGTAGGCTTCGCTGACATTGACGCCGAAGGTCGCGTTTTTCAGATCCCGCGCGTACAGGTCCACCACATAGGCGATCATCGCGTCGCGGCGTTCCTGTTCATGAAAGGCCAGCATTTCGCTGATCGAGCGCGTCTCGCAGAACGGGTAGAACAGAAATTCGGTGTTGTAGCAGTAATAGAGCCACCGTCCGGGCATATGCTGGATGATGGCATTTACCGCCTCGGGGACGGCGCCATCGGCGGCGGTTTCGACATTGACGCGTGACACAAGCTCAGTGGCGGTGCTGTTCAGGCGAAACCGTTCGGGCATCATCAGCACGATCGCGTCAAACCCGCATAGCAGGTGGTGGCGCACGGTTGCTTCGATCTCAACCTCATCCTCGGCAAAGATCAGCGCGACCGGCCCGGATGGCAATTGGGACAGGCCATTGTTGAAAAAATCTGACAGAGACGTGTACTGCATCGACTCGCTATCGGCCTGTTTGGGTCGTGCCAGAATCGAACAATCTTCTTCGCATTGCAAGCAGGGGCGGTTTTGCGGTATTGCCGCGACCTGACCCCAGACCCGGAGCCGCGCGATGACTGAGCCCAAGAAGCTATTTATCAAGACCTATGGCTGTCAGATGAACGTCTATGACAGCGAACGTATGGCCGAAGCGCTTGGCGGGCAGGGCTATGTGGAAACACAAAGCCCCGATGATGCCGATATGATCCTGCTGAACACCTGCCACATCCGCGAAAAAGCGGCTGAGAAGGTGTATTCCGAACTGGGACGGTACAAGGGGCTGAAGGCGGCCAAGCCCGATCTGAAGATCGGCGTGGCGGGCTGCGTTGCACAGGCCGAGGGCGAAGAGATCATGCGCCGTCAGCCGCTGGTCGATTTGGTCGTCGGCCCCCAAAGCTATCACCGCCTGCCCGAAATGGAGGCGAAGGCGGGGCAGGGCGTCAAAGCGCTCGACACGGATTTCCCTGAGGAAGACAAGTTCGAAAAGCTGAAAAGCCGCCCCAAGGCCAAGCGCGGCCCGTCGGCCTTTCTGACGGTGCAAGAGGGCTGCGATAAGTTCTGCGCTTTTTGCGTGGTGCCCTACACCCGCGGCGCCGAAGTCAGCCGCCCGGCTGGCCGCATCCTGGATGAAGCCCGAGATCTGGTCGAACGTGGCGTGCGCGAAATCACGCTGCTGGGCCAGAACGTCAACGCCTATCACGGCGCGGGCGAGGGCGGCGATTGGGGGCTTGCGCGCCTGATCTGGGCTCTGAGCGAAATCGACGGGCTGGCCCGCATCCGCTTTACCACCAGCCACCCCAATGACATGGACGACGCCTTGATCGAGGCGCATGGCACCTGCGATAAGCTGATGCCCTATCTGCATTTGCCGGTGCAATCGGGCAGTGACCGCATTCTGAAGCGCATGAACCGGTCGCACACGCGCGACGACTATTTCCGCCTGATTGACCGTATGCGCGATGCCCGCCCCGACTTGCACCTGTCGGGCGATTTTATCGTCGGCTTCCCCGAAGAGACCGATCAGGATTTCGAAGATACGCTCGATTTGATCCGCCGCGTCGAATATGGCTCGGCCTTCAGCTTCAAATACTCCACCCGCCCCGGCACCCCGGCGGCAGAGCGTGCGCAACTGCCGGAGGACGTAAAAGACGAACGTTTGCAACGGCTTCAGGGGCTTCTGACCGAACAGCAGCGCCGGTTGCAAGACGCGATGGTTGGCAAAACCGTCGGCGTTCTGTTCGAAAAGACGGGCCGTCTTCCGGGGCAAATGGTGGGCAAATCCGACTACCTGCATGCGGTGCATGTGGCCGCCGAGGGCGTGGTGCCGGGCGAACTGCGACAGGTGAAAATCGTCGAAAGCGGCCCCAACTCGCTGAAAGGCGAATTGATCTGAGCCGCACGGCACCGGCTTTCGGTGCTGCAAATTCGGTTCAAAGCAACAACATACCACAAGATGTGGTGGTTTTTGCTTCACACGGGCGTTTCGTTTGTTAATCTGCCGGTTATAGATAGTCAGAGTCGCCAATTCGAATCTGCTCGGCGACTTTGGATTTGGGAAACAGAAAGGGACAGGGCTGTGGGTCAAAATTTCTCCAAAGCCGTAGGCGCCGCGATTTCGGCTGCTGCACTGGTCGCCCTGACCGCCGTGTCGGTCGCCACACCGGCCATGGCCGACCGCGTGGTTAAGGGTGAACGTTACATTCCGGGCATTTGGGTTGACCCGGACGGCTGCGAACACTGGGTCATGGACGATGGCGTCGAGGGCTACATGAGCCCGCACACCAACCGTCAGGGCATCCCGGTTTGCCGTCGCAGCAACACCTGCGGCGTGCTGAACACCGACCAGTTCTTTGCCACCGACAAATACGCGATCAGCGCAGCGGGCCAGCAGCGCATTCGCGAATTCTTCCAGTCGTCCACGGCAACCGCCTTTGTGATCGCCGGTCACACCGATTGGCGCGCTTCCGACGAATACAACATCAAGCTCAGCTACAACCGCGCCAATGCGGTGGCATCGGTCGCCCGCAGTGTCGGCGCCAATGTTGTTGACGTGCGCGGCTACGGCGAACGCATGCCGGTTGCGTCGAACCAGACCAGCGACGGCATGGCCCGCAATCGCCGGGTAGAGATCATTTGCATTCAGTGATTGGGGACAAGAAAATGACGTTTCGCAAACCCTTGGTGGCCCTGATCGCGGCGACCGCCTTGTCGGGCTGCTTCCTGCCGGATGCCCCGGCGGACAAAAGCCAGGACCGCAACATGTTCGACCGCAAAGACCTCAGTCAGCTGAAGGCCGGCGTCTGGATCGACCCGAATGGCTGTGATCACTGGATCATCGACGATGGCGTCGAAGGATACCTGTCGCAGCGCCTCGATAAATACGGCAAGCCCGTTTGCTCGGGCACCGCACCGCCGACAGTGGCAACCGGTGATTTCAAAGGCGGCTCGACCGCACTGATCGGCGACCCGATCTGAGCTTGCGCCTGACGATCAACATACCGGGCCGCGCGGCGTTTCGCCGGGCGGCCTATTTTATTTTGCGGTCTGGTCAGGACCGTGATGGCCTCTCCTCTCCCGTCACCCCCACCATCAGGAGCAATGCGTGACAACAGGCACCCTAAGCGAAGCCCTCCTCGAATTTCCCGACAACCGTCTGCTGATCGATCTGTGCGGCGAATATGACCGCAACCTGACCGATATCGAAACCCGGCTGGGCGTGCAGATCCTGCGCCGTGGCAATCAATTGGCCATCTTCGGCGAACCCGCAGCCCAAGCCGAAGCGGTTGAAGTTCTGAACGCGCTCTATGCTCGGCTCGAACAGGGCCGGTCCGTCGAACGCGGCGACATCGACCGCGAATTCCGCATGGCTCCTGAGCCGGAAGAAGACGAAACCCAGCTTGAAATGTTCGACGGCGGCAAGGTCGAAATCAAGACCCGCAAGAAACTGATCGAACCGCGCACCGACGCGCAAAAGGCCTATGTCCGGTCGCTGTTCACCAACGAATTGGCCTTTGGCATCGGCCCGGCGGGCACGGGCAAAACCTATCTGGCCGTGGCGGTGGGTGTGAACATGTTCATCAACGGTCTGGTCGATAAGATCATCCTCAGCCGCCCGGCGGTCGAGGCGGGTGAAAAGCTCGGCTATCTGCCCGGCGACATGAAGGACAAGGTCGATCCTTACATGCAGCCCTTGTACGACGCGCTCAACGATTTTCTGCCGGGCAAACAACTGGCCAAAATGATCGAAGAAAAGACCGTCGAAATCGCGCCGCTGGCCTTTATGCGTGGCCGCACGCTGGCCAATGCCTTCGTCGTTCTGGATGAGGCGCAGAACGCCACGTCGATGCAGATGAAGATGTTCCTCACCCGTTTGGGCGAAGGCAGCCGCATGGTCATCACCGGCGACCGCACCCAGATCGACCTGCCGCGCGGCATGCCCTCGGGTCTGGCCGACGCCGAACGGCTTCTGACCAGCATTCCCAAGATCAGCTTCAATTACTTTACTTCGAAGGATGTCGTGCGCCACCCCCTTGTGGCGGCGATCATTGAGGCATACGAGAAAGATGCTCACACACCCTGAGCATTTTCTGACAATAAATATTCCCGGGGGTCCGGGGGCAGAGCCCCCGGCGCGTAACGATGCTGACCGATACGATCCTTGAAGACGACCGCTGGGAAGAGGCGGATCTTGAAACACTGGCCGAAACGGCGGCAGTGGCGGCGCTATCCCATCTGGGCATGGTGCCCCAGGACTATGAAATCGCCGTTCTTGGCTGTGATGATGCGCGGATTGCAGTCCTGAACGCCGAGTTCCGCGACAAGCCGACGCCAACCAATGTGCTGAGCTGGCCCGCGTGGGATTTGGCCGCCGAAGATGACGGCGCCGCGCCAGAGCCCGCGCCCGAGGGCGATGAAACCATGCCCGAAGCGCTTGGCGATATCGCGATCTCCTATGACACATGCTTAGCCGAGGCAGAGGCAGCGGGCAAACCTTTGGCCGATCACGTCACCCATCTGGTGGTGCACGGCGTCCTTCATTTGCTGGGCTATGATCACATCCGTGACAATGACGCCACGCTGATGGAAGGAATTGAGACCAAAATACTTGGCAAAATGGGTATTTCAGACCCATATAGGGAATAGTCAGGGCCAATGGCCCGTTTTTGGACAGGATTTATGGGCGATAACGACGGCTCTTCTAATGCGGCGCAAAGCGCGCAGCCAAAAGGGCAACAAGTAACGAAGCGGCCGTTGTTGGGCCGATTGTTGAAACGCTGGACCCCGACGCCAGAACCTGCGCCCCAAAGCGCAGCGCCTGTCACGCAGACGCGCCCTCAGACCCACGGCATGGTGAACCTGCGCCGTATGCGGGTCGAAGATGTGGCGATCCCGCGGGTTGAGATCATCTCGGTTCCCGACACGATTTCCCGCGACGATCTGGTGCAGGTTTTCCGTGACAGCGGTCTGACCCGTGTGCCCGTCTATGAAGGCACGCTGGACACGCCGATCGGTCTTGCACACCTGAAGGATTTCGCGCTGCACCACGGCTTTAACGGCCATACCGAAGACTTCGATCTGCGCAAACTGCTGCGCCCGTTGCTGTTCGTGCCGCCCTCGATGCCAATTGGTGTGCTGCTGACGAAGATGCAGGCCGAACGCCGGCATATGGCGTTGGTGATCGACGAATACGGCGGCGTAGATGGGCTTGTGACCATCGAAGACCTGATCGAACAGGTCATCGGCGAGATCGAAGACGAACACGACATAGACGACGAAAAGAACTGGACCCGCGAAAAATCTGGCGCTTATCTGGTTCTGGCCCGGACAATGCTTGACGAATTCGAACGCGAAATAGGCGTTGATCTTTGCGAGGACGAAGCCATCGACAGCGAAGAGATCGACACGCTGGGCGGTCTTGTCTTCATGCTGGCCGGACATGTTCCCGCACGAGGAGAGGTCGTATCGCATCCCGCAGGTGTCGAGTTTGAGGTGATTGATGCCGATCCCCGGCGGATCAAGCGTTTGCGTGTCGTGCCGCCCGGTACGGTTGCAGCCCGCGCCGCGCCCAAAGCCGCCGCGCCCGATGCTGCGGCCCCCAAACCCGCCGGCAAGTAACCCTTCATGCGGGTTTCCCGGATATCGCTGGCCAGCCTAGGCGCGGGCGGAGCCTTTGCGCTTGGCCAGCCGCCATTCGGTCTTTGGCCGGTGGCGCTATTGGGGCTGGTCGCGGGGTTTGCCGTCTTGCGCCGGGCCGCCAATGCGCGGCATGCGGCCATGCTGGCATGGCTGTTTGGGCTTGGCTATTTTGGGCTGTCCCTGACGTGGATTGTTGAGCCATTCTTTGTTGATGCCGCCGATACCGGCTGGATGGCCCCCTTTGCCCTGATTGGCATGGCGGGCGGTCTGGCGCTGTTCTGGGGCGTAGCGGGCTGGGCTGGGCAGCGCCTTGGCGGCAAGGGCTGGTTTGCGGTGACATGGGCGCTGGTGGAACTGGCCCGCAGCTATATGTTGACGGGTTTTCCTTGGGGGCTGGTCGGCTATGTCTGGGCCGATACCTGGGCGCTACAATGGGTCGCCTTCATCGGCGCACAGGGGCTGACGCTGGTCTCGCTGGGGTTGGCGGCATTGGCCAGCGCTGGCCGCAAGGGCGCCGCGATGGCCGCCATTGGTGCGGCAGGCCTGTTGATCGGCGGCTATGCGCTGCGCCCGGCCGCGGCACTGCCCAAGGCAGACGCGCCGGTTGTGCGCCTGATCCAGCCCAATGCCCCGCAGCATCTGAAATGGGATCCCGATCACATCCCGACCTTCTTTCAGCGCCAGCTGACCTATACCCGTGCTGAACCGCGCCCGGATTTGGTGGTCTGGCCCGAAACCTCACTTCCGATGTGGTTGCATGACGCCGATGAGGCGCTGTCGATCATGTCGGATGCGGCCAATGGCGCTCCGATCGCCGTTGGTGTTCAGCGCTACAATTTTGAGACCGCGCAGACCTTCAATTCGATGCTGCTATTGGACGAGGGCGGGCAGCAATCGGCGATCTATGACAAGCACCACCTTGTCCCATTTGGCGAATACATGCCCGCCGCTTGGCTGTTTGACCGGTTCAACATCCTTGGCCTCGCCTCCCGCGCGGAAGGGGGATATTCCGCAGGCCCCGGCCCGCAGGCCTATGACCTGCCGGGGGTGGGGCGCATTTTGCCGCTGATCTGCTATGAGGCGGTGTTTCAGCAGGATCTGCGGCTGGACGGCGCGCGCCCCGATCTGGTGCTACACCTGACAAATGACGCTTGGTTCGGTACTTTCTCGGGCCCCTATCAGCACTTGCAACAGGCCCGCGTGCGGGCGGTCGAATTCGGCCTGCCGGTTTTGCGGGCCGCCAATACCGGGGTCTCAGCGGTGATTGATCCGGCGGGCCGGGTGCTGCAAAGCCTTGATCTGGGGCAGGCGGGTTACCTTGATGCGCCGCTGCCCGCGCCCCGCGCCACCACGGTTTACGCGAAAATCGGCGATTGGCCGGTGGTATTGTTGCTGATCGCGCTCTCTTTGGCGGGTTTGGCAATGTCTTTACGGAATCGTCATTGACCCGCGCCATTCAGGGGCATAGGCATGTGCCTTGTCAAAAAATCCCGTCACAACGGCTTCCTGGCGTGGCGGAGAAATGTAATGGAGCAGCCCCAATGTCGCGACAGAACTATATCTTCACTTCGGAATCGGTCTCCGAAGGGCACCCGGATAAGGTATGTGACCGCATCTCCGACGCCGTTCTGGACGCGTTTCTCGCGGAAGAACCTGAGGCGCGGGTGGCGTGCGAAACCTTTGCCACCACGAACCGCGTCGTCATCGGCGGCGAGGTGGGCCTGTCCGACAAGGACAAGCTGGCCGAATACATGGAACGCATTCCCGATATTGCCCGGGCCTGTATCAAGGACATCGGGTATGAGCAGGACAAGTTCCACCACGAAACCTGCAAGATCACCAATCTGTTGCACGAACAGTCGGCGCATATCGCGCAAGGCGTGAATGCGGCGGAAAACAAGGACGAAGGCGCCGGCGATCAGGGCATCATGTTTGGCTATGCCACCAATGAAACGCCCGCGCTGATGCCTGCGCCGATCCAATACAGCCACGCCATCCTGCGCCGTCTGGCTGAGGTGCGCAAATCCAGCGAACAGCCGACCCTGCGCCCGGATGCGAAATCGCAGCTGTCCGTGCGCTATGAAAACGGCAAGCCGGTCGGCGTGACCTCGATCGTTCTGTCGACGCAGCATGAGTTTGAGACGCAGACCTCGGCAGACATTCGGCAAATTGTTGAACCCTATATTCGCGAAGTCCTGCCCGAAGGCTGGATCAGCGAAGACACCGAATGGTGGGTCAACCCCACGGGTGTCTTCGTGATTGGCGGCCCGGATGGCGACGCAGGCCTGACCGGCCGTAAGATCATCGTCGACACCTATGGCGGCGCGGCCCCCCATGGCGGCGGCGCCTTCTCGGGCAAAGATCCGACCAAAGTGGACCGCTCGGCCGCCTATGCCGCGCGGTATCTGGCCAAGAACGTGGTCGCCGCCGGTATGGCAGACCGCTGCACCGTGCAGCTGAGCTATGCCATCGGCGTGTCAAAGCCGCTGTCGATCTATGTCGACACCCATGGCACGGGTGAGGTGGATGACGCCGCGATCGAGCTTGCCATTCCCAAGGTTATGGATCTGACGCCGCGCGGCATCCGCACGCATCTGGACATGAACCGCCCGATCTACCAGCGTACTGCCGCATATGGCCATTTTGGCCGCGAGCCCGAAGCCGATGGCGGCTTTAGCTGGGAACGCGTTGATCTGGTCGATGCGCTGAAAGCATCTGTTTGATCCAATTGTGTGCGGCTTGCGCCGCACGCATGATATCTTGGCTGCGCGCTTTGAGCGCGCGGCCTCGGGGTTGCCTCCGGCGGGAGAGTATTTGAGAGAAAGATGAAAGCAGGGGCGCGCTTTCCTTTCATCTTTCCAATAAATACCTCTGGGGGTGAATTGGGCCTGGCCCAAGAGGGGGCAAAGCCCCCTTTCTTTTCACCCAGCGTTTCGCTTAGGCTTAAGATGCTTAGGATTTGGGGCGGCTGGCTTTTTCGGCGATGCCGGATTGGCGTTGGCGGCTGGCCAGCTCGTCCATCACTGCGCTGAGTGGCACGTCGCGTGATTGCAGCATCACCAACAGGTGGAACAGCACATCGGCCGCCTCTGAGGCGAGCCCATTTTTGTCGTCTTTGACGGCTTCGATCACCGCCTCAATCGCCTCTTCCCCGAACTTTTCGGCGCATTTCTCCGGGCCTTTTGCCAAAAGCTTGGCGGTCCAGCTGCTGGAGGGATCGGCTTTGGCGCGCTCGGCTACGATTTGGGCAAGATCGTCAAGGGTCATGCGAGCCTCATGGGGATGCCCGCGTTTGCCATGTGTTCCTTGGCTTCGCGGATGGTGTAATCGCCAAAGTGGAAAATCGAGGCGGCCAGAACCGCGCTCGCGCCGCCCTTGGTGACGCCTTCGACCAGATGGTCGAGCGTTCCAACGCCGCCCGAGGCGATGACCGGAACAGACACTGCATCGGAAATCGCGCGGGTCAGCGGAAGGTTGAAGCCGGCGCGGGTGCCGTCACGGTCCATCGAGGTGAGTAGGATTTCGCCTGCGCCTTTGGCAACCACGGTGCGGGCAAATTCGACGGCGTCGATGCCTGTGGGTTTGCGCCCGCCATGGGTAAAAATCTCCCACTTGCCGGGCGCGACCGTTTTGGCGTCGATGGCGACCACAATGCATTGGCTGCCGAATTGGTCTGCGGCCTCGGCCACCACATCGGGGTTAGCCACGGCGGCAGAGTTGAAGCTGACCTTGTCGGCCCCCGCCAGCAGCAGTGCCCGAACATCGGCCACGGTGCGCACGCCGCCGCCCACGGTCAGCGGGATAAAGCACTGTTCTGCCGTGCGGGTCACCACATCGAACATGGTGCCACGGTTTTCGTGG
Organism: Pseudoprimorskyibacter insulae; assembly: GCF_900302505.1. Lineage (GTDB taxonomy): Bacteria > Pseudomonadota > Alphaproteobacteria > Rhodobacterales > Rhodobacteraceae > Pseudoprimorskyibacter > Pseudoprimorskyibacter insulae. Next base: position 75,981 of record NZ_OMOJ01000006.1, read on the forward strand.
GTGGCGTGGATGTCGAGAAAACAGATCTCATCCGCGCCAGCGGCGTCATAGGCGCGGGCGGATTCCACAGGGTCGCCAGCATCGACCAGATCGACAAAGTTCACGCCTTTGACCACGCGGCCATCGGCGACATCAAGGCAGGGAATGATGCGAGTTTTCAGCATGGGGGCCTTATGGCTTGGAATGTGGCGCTTGGGAAGGGCGCAGGCTTATTCGGGGGTGATCTGGATGGTTTGGCGCAGCGCGCCCGTCAGTTGGTCGTAGATCAGAATGCGGTCATCTGTGGTGACAATGGCGTACCAGCCCGTGCCTTGGGTGAAGGCGGCCGGGCTTGTGCCGTCCGGCAGGGTGATCTGGTCTGGAAGCAGGGGCGTTTCATCGCTATAGCGTGACCAGATCAGCGCAACGATCAGCACCATACCGACGATCATCACGACCGTCAGGGCTGTCACCAACCCGCGCAAGAACTTCAGGCTGGCTGGAAGCTCAATTTCTGGCTCAGGAGATTCCGTCATGGCAACCACCGAATTGATTGTAATCATCGGCGCGGCACCGCCGCCCCGCCTTGATAAGGCGCTTGCGCGGGATGTGCCAGAGGAGGCGTCGCTTTCTCGCACCCGTTTGGCGCGGTTGATCGCGGATGGCCAGGTTCAGGTGAACGGCGCGATTGTTACGGACGGCAAGGCCAAGGTCGCGGAAGGCGATGAGGTGGCGATTATCGTCCCTGAGGCCGAAGACTATGACGTGCTGCCCGAGGATATCCCGCTAGAGATCCTCTATGAGGATGATGACCTGATCGTGATCAACAAACCGGCGGGTATGGTCGTCCATCCCGCGCCGGGGTCGCCTTCGGGGACGTTGGTGAATGCGCTGCTGCATCACTTTGGCGGCAATCTGTCTGGCGTGGGCGGCGAAAAGCGGCCCGGCATCGTGCACCGGATCGACAAGGACACATCGGGGCTGTTGGTCGTGGCCAAGTCGGACCGGGCGCATCATGGGCTGGCGGCGCAGTTCGAAAAGCACACGGTTGACCGCGAATATCGCGCGGTGTGCTATGGCGTGCCGGATACCGCCGATCCGCGCCTGCGCGGTGTTCGTGGCGTTTCGGTCGAGCCGGGCAATACCATCTGCATCACCACGCAATTGGCGCGGCACAAGACCGACCGTCAGAAACAGGCGGTGTATTTCGGGCAGGGGCGCCATGCGGTGACGCGTGCGCAATTGCTGGAAGCGTTCGGCACACCCGGCACCGCGGCCTTGGTGGCTTGCCGGCTGCAAACGGGGCGCACCCATCAAATCCGCGTGCACATGGCCCATGCCGGGCATGGATTGATCGGTGATCCGGTCTATGGCGGCAAGCGAAAGATCGCGGCCAAGGCCCTGAGCCCCGCCGCGGTGGAGGCGGTGAACGCGTTCAGCCGTCAGGCGCTGCATGCGGCGGTTTTGGGCTTTGTCCATCCGGCAACGGGCGAGATGCTGGAATTTGAGGCAGAGCTGCCCAGCGACATGCAGGATTTGCTGAATGCGTTGCGCAGCTGACGCATTTTACACATCCTTGTGACGACGCCGACATAATCACGCGCGCCCGCGCCCCTTGCCCTACATTGGGATTGAAGAAATTCGGACCCGGGCGCTTGAAACATGTTAGCGCCCTTCTTATCTGGATGTTAAGACAATAAACATCGAAGGGACTGCGATGAGTAACTATGCAAATCTGCCGGCACCTTCGCCGGAGGCTGGCCTGAGCCGCTACCTGCAAGAGATCCGCAAGTTTCCTCTGCTGGAGCCGGAAGAGGAATATATGCTGGCCAAACGGTGGGTTGAGGAACAGGACACCGCCTCGGCCCATAAAATGGTCACGTCGCACCTGCGCTTGGCCGCCAAGATTGCAATGGGCTATCGCGGTTACGGTCTGCCGCAGGCAGAGGTGATTTCTGAGGCGAACGTTGGTCTGATGCAGGCCGTCAAACGCTTTGACCCGGAAAAGGGCTTCCGCCTTGCGACCTATGCGATGTGGTGGATTCGCGCCTCGATCCAGGAATATATCCTGCGATCCTGGAGCCTTGTGAAACTGGGGACGACCTCGGCGCAGAAGAAGCTGTTCTTCAACCTGCGCAAGGCCAAGAACCGGATTGGTGCGCTGGAAGACGGCGACCTGCGGCCCGAGCATGTCGAAAAGATCGCCAACGATCTGGGCGTGTCCGAGAATGAGGTCATCTCGATGAACCGTCGTCTGTCGGGCGGGGATGCGTCGCTGAACGCGACCGTCGGCTCCGAAGGCGAAGGCACCATGCAATGGCAGGACTGGCTTGAGGACGAAGATGCGGACCAAGCTGGCGACTACGAGGCGCGGGACGAACTTGAGACTCGCCGCGATATGCTGGTGGCGGCGATGCAGGTGCTCAATGACCGGGAAAAGGACATTCTGACCCAGCGTCGTTTGATGGATCAGACGGTCACGCTTGAAGATCTGAGCGCGCAATACGGCGTAAGCCGCGAACGCATCCGCCAGATCGAAGTGCGCGCGTTTGAAAAATTGCAGAAGAAAATGCGCGATCTGGCCCGTGAACAAGGCCTTTTGCCTTCGGCTTGATCCTGCGCATGGCGCGACCCTTTGGGGCCGTGCAAGGACCTGACATCATTCATTTTCACAGGGGGCTGTGATGACGGATACGACTGACGATTTTACGATTGAAGATGCCGAACCGGTGACCGACCAAGAACCGATCTGGAAACGCATCCTCTATGCGGTGGTTTTGCTGATTCTGTTCGCGATTGCCGAAACCGTTCTGTGGGTGCTGACCGCGCTTCAGATCATCTGGGTTCCGCTGACCGGTGGGCCGAATAAGGCGATTGCCGATTTTGGCAAAACGCTGGCCGATTGGACCCGCAACGCGGTGGCCTATCTGACCGGGGCGGCTGCGGATAAGCCCTTCCCTTGGGCGGACACCAACAGCTAATCACCTTGCGACGCAGGTCGGTTGCGCTAACATGCGCGCAACTACACCGGAGGACGCAATGAGAAACCATGTGAATTGGGGCGTTTTGGGCGCCGCAAAATTCGCCAAGGAACATATGGCCCCGGCCATCCACGCCGCCCGTCGTGGGCGCTTGGCCGGGTTGGCCACATCCAGCGCTGACAAGGCCGCGCCTTTCGCGGCTATGACGCCGGACCTGACCGTATACGACAGTTATGATGCAATGCTGGCCGATCCGGCCATCGACGCCGTTTATGTACCGCTGCCCAACCACCTGCATGTGGAATGGGCGCTCAAGGCGATGGACGCGGGCAAGCACGTGCTGGTCGAAAAGCCACTGACCCTTAGGGCCGACCAATTTGACGAGGTGATCGCCAAGCGCGATGCGACCGGGTTGATTGCTGCCGAGGCCTTCATGATCGTGCACCACCCGCAGTGGCACAAAGCCCGCGAGCTGTATCAATCCGGGGCCATCGGCAAGCTGCGCCGCGTGTCGGCCGCGTTTTCTTATGACAATCGGCAGGACACAGGCAACATCCGCAACCGTCCCGATACGGGCGGCGGCAGCCTGCCGGACATCGGCGTCTATGTCTTCGGCTCAACCCGTTTCGTCACCGGAGAGGAGCCGACGCGCATCCTGTCGACCGAGATCGAGTATGAAAACGGTGTTGATGTCTGGGCGCATGTCACGGCGGAATTCCCCAGCTTCCACTATAGCGGCGTGACCTCGATGCGGATGACGCCTTGGCAGGATATGACTTTCCACGGGGATAAAGGCCTGATGCGGCTGACCGCGCCGTTCAACGCCAATGTCTACGATATCGCTCAGGTGGAACTGCATCTGCCGAATGCGGAACGCCAGTTCTACCGCTTCCCGATGGCATCGCATTACGTCAATCAGGTTGAGGCGTTTAACGCCAGTGTTCTGGATGGGGCAGACTATCCATGCCCGTTGGAATTCGTGCGCGGCACGCAGACCATGATCGATATGGTGATGGATTTCGAAAAAGCCAAGTAAGCCGCTGGTCCAAAACGAAAACGCCGCCCTCATAAGGGGCGGCGTTTTGCTGTTCTTGGGCAAGGTTTAGGCTGCGTTGATATTCGCAGGCTTGCCCGATTTGCCCGAGTTCTGGTCGATGAATTCCAGAACCAGCGGGCGGATGTTGTTGCGCCAGCTTTTGCCAGCGAAGATGCCGTAATGGCCTGCGCCTGGCTCCACGTGGCTGGCTTTCTTGCTGTCAGGCAGGCCGGTGCAAAGGTTCAAAGCGGCGATACACTGGCCGGGGGCCGAGATATCGTCTTTCGCGCCTTCGACGGTCTTGACCGCAACGCTGGTGATCGCACCCATGTCCACCTTATGCCCATCAACGATGAATTCGTTCTTGGCAATTTCGCGGTTCTTGAACACGCGTTCCACCGTCGACAGATAGAATTCAGCGGGCATATCCATGACGGCCAGATATTCGTCATAGAAGCGATTGTGCGCATCGTGATCCGACGCTTGCCCGCGCGACACGCGCGAGATTTGATCGGTGAAGGCTTTGCTGTGGCGGTCGGCGTTCATCGACATGAAGGACGACAGTTGCAGCAGGCCCGGATAGACCATGCGGCCCACCCCTTTGTATTTAAAACCAACCCGCTGGATCATGGTTTCTTCCAGTTGGCCCATGGTGACGCGGCGGCCAAAGTCGGTGACTTCGGTCGGGGCAGCGCCCGGATCGATCGGGCCACCGATCAGCGTCAGCGAACGGGGCTGCGCGTCGGGGTCCAGCTCGGCCAGATAAGCGGTGGCGGCCAAGGTCAGCGGCGCAGGCTGGCACACGGCGATCACGTGGGTGTCCGGTCCAAGGAAGCGCATAAACTCCATCAGATAGAGTGTGTAATCTTCGATGTCGAACTTGCCAGCGCTGACCGGGATATCGCGGGCATTGTGCCAATCGGTGACGTAGACTTCGCAATCGGGGATCAGCGATTGCACGGTCGAGCGCAGCAGGGTCGCGTAGTGACCCGACATCGGCGCAACCAGCAGGATTTTTCGCGCCATTTCTTCGCGGCCCAAAACGTTGAAGTGCAGCAGATCGCCAAAGGGCTTTTCCACCACGACTTCTTTGCTGACCAAGTGATCGCGGCCATCGGCGCAGGTCATGGTGCGGATGCCCCAGGACGGTTTGACGACCATACGTTCGAAGGTGCGTTCCGTCACTTCGCCCCATGCAGCAAGCCACTGCATTGCCGGGTTCGGCATGGCAGCCATTGCAGGATAGGAGGCCATGGTCTTCGCCGTCGCACCAAGCCACTGGTTGGTGTTGCGAATGGTTTCCATCAGGTCGTAAGTCGCCATATAGCGCATGCGCGTCTCCATCTCTCCGGGTTAATAGTCCCGGGTAAAACGCCGCGTTGAACTTTGGCAATGCGACGTTAATCTGACATCAGATTGTATGGGGGATTTGTTTAGATGACAACGAACGACGTTGCCGCAGCTGCAAACAAGACGCGTTTGGAGGAAAATCTCTCTCGAATCGAGGAGTTATCGCAACGGTTGGTTGCGGCGCTGCGGCAAAAGCAGTCGGTCAACCCATCGCTGAGTGCGCCAAGTGGCGATCTCTATGTTAAGGCCGCGCAGGCCTATATGCATGAGTGGATGCAAAACCCGGCCAAGGTTCTTGAACATCAGATTGAATTTTGGGGCAGTTCCGTGCGGCATTTCGTCGATGCCCAAAGCGCCCTGTCCAAAGGCAAGTTGCAGCCGCCCGCCGACACTGGCCCAAAGGACCGCCGGTTCAGCAATCCGCTCTGGGATTCGCACCCCTATTTCAACTTCGTCAAACAGCAGTACCTGATCAACGCCAAGGCCATCGAACAGGCCGTTGGCGATGTCGAAGATCTGGACGAAACCGAGAAGCGCCGGCTCAAGTATTTCGCCAGTCAGATCGTCGATATGATGGCGCCGACCAACTTTTTGGCCACCAACCCCGACGCCTTGGAACGTGCCGTTGCAACCGAAGGCGAAAGTCTGGTGCGCGGGCTGGAAAACCTTGTCGCCGATCTTGAGGCGAACAAGGGCGAATTGATTGTCCGACTGGTGGATGAAAGCGCGTTCGAGGTCGGGGGCAATATCGCCACCGCCGATGGTGAAGTGGTTTTCCGCAACCACATGATGGAGATCATCCAATACGCGCCCACCACCGAAAAGGTGCGTGAGACGCCGATCGTGTTGTTCCCGCCGTGGATCAACAAGTTCTACATTCTGGACCTGCGGGAATCGAACAGCTTTATCCGCTGGGTCGTCGATCAGGGTTATACGCTGTTTGTCGTCAGCTGGGTGAACCCCGATGAAAGCATGGCGCAGATCGGCATGGGCGACTATGTGCAAGACGGCTATCTGACCGCCTTCGACGTGGTCAAATCCATCACCAAGCAAGACCGGATCAACGCCATCGGCTATTGCATCGCGGGCACCACGTTGAACCTAACGCTGGGCTTGCTGAAAAAACGCGGCGACAAATCGGTCAAATCCGCGACCTTCTTTACCACGCTGACCGATTTCTCGGATCAGGGGGAATTCACGCCCTTCTTGCAGAATGACTTCATCGACGGGATCGAGGCCGAGGTGAACGCCAAGGGCATTCTGCATTCCTTCATCATGGCGCGAACCTTTTCCTTCCTGCGTTCCAACGATCTAGTCTATGGGCCTGCGATCCGCAGTTACATGCTGGGCGAAACGCCGCCCGCCTTCGACCTGCTTTATTGGAACGGGGACGGGGCCAACCTGCCGGGCAAGATGGTGGTCGAATATCTGCGCGGGCTGTGCCAGCGCAACGAACTGGCCGGGGATGGCTTTGAGGTTCTGGGCGAGACGGTGTCGCTAAAGGATGTCGATGTGCCCATGTGTTCCATCGCGTGTGAGACCGACCATATCGCCGCGTGGAAAGATTGCTATCGCGGGTTCCAGCAGGCGGCCAGCCGGTCGAAGACCTTTATCCTGTCTGAGTCGGGCCACATCGCGGGCATCGTTAATCCGCCCTCCAAAAAGAAGTACGGCCATTATCTGAACACCGATCTGAAACTGCCTGCCGAAGACTGGCAGGCGCAGGCAGATTTCCACGAAGGGTCCTGGTGGCCGCATTGGGAAAAGTGGATCGCCAAGCGGTCTGGCAAGTGGATTGACGCTCGCCCTGTAGGCGATTCGGAGCATCCGCCGCTCGCCCATGCGCCGGGGACGTATGTGTTGGTGAAGGCAAAGGGTTGAATTCTTTTGAAGATTATTTTTTCGGCAGCGCAGAAAGAAAATCCTTGAAATGCTGCGCCGCAGCATGCATATTGTTTGCAGCTGCAGAAAAAGCGAGGTGGGCTCGCTCAGCAAGCTAAAGGATTTTTAAGATGGCCAAGACCCAAGATTTCACCGCCCTGATGAAAGACATGATGGGCGCGTTCCCGGTTGACACCGCAGCCATGGAAGACGCTTTCAAAACCACCGCGACGCTGAACGAAAAGCTGTCGGGCGTTGCTCTGGAAGCTGCTGAAAAGTCGGCCGACATTTCGTCCAAGTGGACCAAAGACACCCTGACCAAACTGGCAGACATGTCGAAAGCAAAGGCAGAGCCGGCAGATTACGCAAAAGCCATCACCGATTTCGCATCGGCTCAGGCTGAAGTTGCTGCTGAAAACATGGCCGCCTTTGCTGAGATCGCCAAGAAAGTACAGATGGAAACCGTTGAGCTGATGATGGCTGCCGGCAAAGATCTGTCGGAAGACGCAACTGCCGCAGTGAAGAAGGCCACCAACGACGTGACCGCCGCTGCTAAGAAAGCTGCAACCGCAGCAAAGTAAGCTGACAAGCTTCGCGACGCTCACTTTCTCCTCCCAAATGTTATGAGCGTCGCTGCAAGGCCGGATCTTCAGATCCGGCCTTTTGTTTTTTCAATGGCTTGCTTTTGTTCTGCAGTCGCATAAGCTGCAATGCAGCGCCGCACTCTAGGGGAGGGACCCGTGCCAACCACCGATAAGCCACTCTTGATTAAGCGGTATGCCAGCCGTCGTCTGTACAACACCGAAACGTCTGACTACGTGACCTTGGAAGATATCGCCGGGTTCATTCGTGATGGCCGTGAAGTACAGATCGTCGATCTGAAGTCCGGCGACGACCTGACTCGCCAGTATCTGCTTCAGATCGTGGCTGAGCACGAAAGCCGTGGCGAAAACGTTCTGCCGATCAATGTTCTGACAGATCTGGTCCGCAGCTATACGACGCAAGCGACAAGCGTCGTGCCGCAGTTTCTGGCGGCCAGCTTTGATATGTTTCGCGACAGCCAATCGCATTGGGTTGAGAATATGAACAAGGTCAACCCAATGGCCGGTATTCCGGGGTTTGAGGCCATGCAAGCCCAGCAAGAGGCCTTCTTGAAGGCCATGACGGGCGGGCTAAAGCCGGGCAGCACCGTTCCTGGCACTGAAACCGGGGGCGAGGATCTGAGCGATATAAAGCGCCAGTTGGCCCAGTTGCAGGAAAAACTGTCGAAGATGGACAAATAAAAAGGGCGCCCCTCGGGGCGCCTTTTTCATCGTGTGGCCTTAGGTGCCGTAGGCTTTGACCTGACCGGCGACCGTTTGCGCCGCGTCAATCAGAACGGCGGCCACGGCATCGCATTCCTCCAGCGTCAGACGGGCGGGCAGGCGGGTATCACAAGCCCGCATCAGCATGGCCCGTGTCTGCGGCAGGTCCGGCATTTCGGGCATGAACTGCCAGTTCCAATAGGCGCGGGCGTTGTCGGTGCTTTGGCCAAAGACCTGCACCTTGACGCCATGCGCTTCGGCCTCGGCGGCGAAGGCTTTGACCTCATTGTCGCTCATGTCCACCAGATTGAACTGAAGCGAATCCGGCGCGCGATCTTCGGGCGGCAGTTTGTCCGGCACGTTGATCCAGGGCGAGGCGTTGATCTGCGCGGCCACGTGGTCGTGGTTGCGGCGGCCATCGGTGATCCGTCGCGGCACCTCGGCCAGCTGGGGGCGTAGCACGGCGGCGCTGAGGTTCGACATGCGCAGATTGTAAAGCGGCAGTTTGTTCTGCCAGCGCGCAAAAGCGTCGTGCAATTCGGTCGAGTTTTCGCCGCGCGGGCCTTTGTGCTTTTTCCAGTTATGCTCGTAAGCGCCCGACAGGATGACGGCCTGCGCGATAATGTCAGGATCGTTTGAGATCATGACCCCGCCTTCACCCCCATTCATCAGCTTGTAGCTTTGGAAGCTGAAGCAGCCGATCTTGCCGATGGTTCCGATTTTCTGTCCATGCCACGTGGTGCCAAGCGAATGGGCCGCGTCTTCGATCACGGGAATATCGCGCGCATTGCACAGCGCCATGATCGCATCCATGTCAGATGTATGCCCGCGCATATGGCTGATGATGACGGCCTGAACGCTGTCCAGCTTGGTCTCAAAATCGGCGATGTCGATGCGATAGTTGTCGCCCACTTCGCAGAGCACCGGCACACAATCGGCATGCACGATCGACGACGGCACAGCCGCAAATGTAAAGCCGGGGATCATCACCCGCGCGTCGCGGGGCAGGCCAAGCGCCTTGAGCGACAGGAACAGCGCCGCAGAACAGCTGCTTACGCAAAGCGCGTATTTCACGCCCATCATCTGGGCGAATTCGGCTTCCAGCAGGGTCACCGGTGCGTTTTCAGAGGCGGTGTAACGGAACAAATCGCCAGAGGCCATAAGCCGGTCGATCTCGGCGCGGGCCGCGTCTGGGATCGGCTCTGCGTCGTGCATGTTGGGCATATCGGACATATTTCAAAATCCTGAAACTTCACTTTGGAAATAGTAAATTAAGCGGGCGGGAAAGCCAAGCAGATCGCCCTGCACTGATGGTCGCGGGGGCTGTCAAAAGTGAAAGCGTTGGAAGATCAAACGCCTAGGCGGTCGCGCAGCGAAAACCACGTCATGGCAAGCGCCAAAAGCGGGCTACGGAAGGCCGTACCGCCCGGAAAGCGCGGGGTTGGGACGGCGGCCATAGCATCAAATCCGGCGGCTTGTCCTTCGATGGCAAGGGCCATCAATTGGCCCGCGTGTACCGCCGTGCCAAGGCCGTGGCCGGAATAGCCCGAGGCCGTCAGGATGTTGCGGTCCAGCCGCGCCAGATTGGGCATTCGGGTCATGGTAATCGCCAGCGTGCCGCCCCAGGCATAGTCAATACGAACGTCGCGCAGGTGCGGATACACCTTGGTCATCGGCTTGCGCACCACCGCCGCGATATTCCTGGGGAAGCGGTAGCCATAGCTTTCACCACCGCCGAACAGCAGGCGGTTGTCATGGCTGAGGCGAAAATAGTTCACTACGAATTTCGAATCCGCGACCGCCACATCTTCGGTCAACACGCGGGCGGCATCATCGCCCAGCGGTTCGGTTGCGACGATGAAATTGTTGATCGGCATGACCCGTTTCGGCACGCGATGATCCAGCTTGCCCAGATAGCCGTTGCCCGCCAGAACGACGTGATCGGCAACAACGCTGCCATCGACGGTCTGGACGGTGACTTTCGCGCCGCGCTCGATATCCAGCACTTGCGATTGTTCGTGCAGCACCGCGCCCGCGCGTTCAGCGGCATCGGCCAGCCCCAGCGCAAAGCGCAAAGGGTGTAGATGCGCCGCGCCCCGGTCAATCAGCCCGCCGACATAATCGGGCGAGGGGCACATGGCGTGGCATTCCTCGGCGTTCAGGGGGTGGATCTGATCGTAGCCATAGTCGGTCTGCAAATGCCGGGCATAGCTTTGCAGCTCCTCTGCCTCGGCTTGGGTCGATCCGGTCCAGGCCACGCCGGGTTTGAGGTAACAGTCAATCTGGTGCTGCGCGATCAGGGATTTGACCAGCGCCTTGGCATCTTCGCCCAAGTCCCACAGGTGGCGGGCATGGTCGGGGCCCATCATCTTTTCCAGCTTGCGTTGGTCCTGCCGTTGGCCGCTGCCCAATTGCCCGCCATTGCGGCCCGACGCACCAAAGCCCGCCCTGTGCGCCTCAAGGACGATGACCTTCAATCCTGCCTCGGCCATGTGCAGCGCCGCCGACAGCCCGGTGTAGCCCGCGCCGATCACGCAGACATCCGCTGTTTCCTGCCCCTTCAGGGCAGTGCGGGGCGCTTTGATATCGGCGGTCGCGGCATACCAGCTATCGGGGTATTGGCCGGATTGGTCGTTCGAATAGAGCAGGTTCATACGGGCTTTAGACGTTCAGCAACAGGTGTTCACGTTCCCACGGAGAAATCACCTGAAGGAATTCTTGGTATTCGGTGCGTTTGACGATGGAATAGACGCGGCAGAAATCCGGGCCCAGCACCTCTTGCATCGGTTTGCAGTCGTCGAACAGATCCAGCGCATCGCCCAGCACATTGGGGATTTCGCCGTCGCCCTCGTAGGCGTCACCGCGATATTGCTTGGTTGGGCGCAGGCCCTCTTTCATGCCCAGATAGCCCGCCGCCAAAGAGGCCGCGATGCCAAGGTATGGGTTGCAGTCCATTCCCGCCAGACGGTTTTCCACCCGGCGCGAATCCGGCGAGGACAGCGGAATGCGGATGCCGGTGGTGCGGTTGTCCCGACCCCATTCAAGATTGATCGGGGCGGCGTGGTCGCGCACGTAGCGGCGATAGCTGTTCACATAGGGCGCCATTACGGCAATCACCGACGGCAGGTATTTCTGAAGCCCGCCGATGAAGTTGTAGAACGCGTCGGTTTCGCCGTCATGCGGGCCTGAAAACATGTTCCGACCCGTTTCGATATCCAGCACCGAATGGTGAATATGCATGGCGCTGCCCGGCTCATTGGCGATGGGCTTGGCCATGAAGGTCGCAAAACAGTTGTGGCGCAGGGCAGCTTCGCGGATCAGGCGTTTGAAGTAAAACACCTCATCGGCCAGCTTGACCGGGTTGCCATGGCGCAGGTTGATTTCCAATTGGCCGGCGCCGCCTTCTTGGGTGATGCCGTCAATCTCAAAGCCCTGGGCCTCGGCGAAATCATAGATGTCGTCGATGACCGGGCCAAATTCATCCACGGCGGTCATGCTATAGGCCTGACGCGCGGCGGCCGGACGGCCCGAACGGCCCATCATCGGTTCGATTTCCTTGGCCGGATCAAGATTGCGGGCCACCAGATAGAATTCCATCTCGGGGGCGACCACGGGCTTCCAACCTTCAGCCAGGTACAGATCCATCACCCGCCTCAGCACGTTGCGCGGTGCATAGGGAATGCGGCGGTCCTTGCGGTCATAGGCGTCGTGGATCACCTGAAGCGTGACGTCCCCCGTCCAAGGCGCGGCGGTGGCGGTGGACATGTCCGGCTTCAGGATCATATCGCGTTCGATAAAGCCTTCGTCCTCATCCGCAGCTTCGCCCCAGTCGCCGGTGATGGTCTGGAAAAAGATGCTGTCGGGCAGGTGAAAATGCTGTTGGCGGATGAACTTGCTTGCAGGCACGGCCTTGCCCCGCGCGATCCCCGGCAGGTCCGAGATGACGCATTCCACCTCATCCAGCCGCTGTTCCGTTACATAGGCGCGGGCGGCCTCGGGCAGGTCATCGGTCCAATCGCTCATGCAAGGGTTCCTGTCTTGAAGAAGGTTTCAAATTCGTCGGCAAGGCGCTGGGTTGCCAAGGGCGTCTCAATCCGGTCATTGGCCGTATCAATCAGCGGCTGCGGCACTACGCCGGGTGCGCGCAAATCGATCAGGCCTTTGACCACGTCATGGCCGAATTCGGGGTGCGGCTGCACGGTATAGGCATGACCGGGATACAGCAGCGCCGCATGGGCGCAAAAATCGGTCTTGGCCACGGTTTCCGCCCCTTCGGGCGGGGTTACGACCTGATCCTGATGCCAGGCGTTCAGGCGGCGGGTTTCATCGCCAAAGGCATAATCCGTGGCGCCGATTGACCAGCCACCATCAAATTTGCGCACATCGCCGCCAAGCGCCTGCGCGATGATCTGGTGGCCAAAGCACACGCCAATCAGCGGCTTGCCAGCGGTGTAGATGTCGCGGATCAGCGCCTCAAGCGGGGGCAGCCACGCGTGGTCCTCATAGACCCCATGGCGCGATCCGGTGATCAGCCAGCCATCCTGCGCCTCTGGCCCATCAGGGAATTCGCCGTTCACCACGGCATAGGTGGTAAAGTCAAAGCCGCGCCCATCCAGAAGACGGGCGAACATGTCTGGGTATTCGCCCAACTGCTGCGCAAGCTCAGACGGGACGAGGCCGGTTTGAAGAATTCCGATTTTCATGGGTCACCAATAGGGTTGTACCAGTAAGGTACGGTCAGGGGCGGTGCAGAACAAGACGGCTCAGACCGTGTCGAGATAAATTTCCACCTGCTCGGTCGCGCTCAGTTCGGCCATATAGTGCAGTTCCTGCCGTTTGGTCAGAACCATGTTGCGGATCAATTCCTTAGGGAAAATCCGCGGCATGATGGTGCTGTTTTCAAAGGCGGTGATGGCGTCGCCCCACGTTCCGGCGATCTGCGGCAGGTCTTGGGCGTAGGAATTGCCGCGAATAGGTTCAGGCGGCTGGGTTTGATCCTCAATCCCATTCAGCGCCGCGCCAAGGATTGCGGCCAGCGTCAGGTACGGGTTCACATCGCCGCCCGACACGCGGTGCTCAATCCGGCGGCCTTTGTGGTTGCCACCGGGAATGCGTAGCGCCGCCGTGCGGTTTTCATAGCCCCAGCACATGCCGGTCGGCGCATGGGCGTCGGGCACCATTCGGTCATAGCTGTTCTGGTGCGGGGCAAAGATCAGCGTGCTGTCATACATCGCCTCAAGGCATCCGCCCACCGCATGCATAAGCGTCGAGGTGCCCTTGGCCGTGCCATCGTCAAAGATGTTTTTGCCCGCGTAATCCAGCACGGAAAAATGCGTGTGCATGCCCGATCCGGCGTAATCTTCATAGGGTTTGGCCATGAAGGAGGCGGCAAAGCCGTGGCGGCGGGCAATTCCCTTGACCAGCATCTTGAACAGCCAGGCATCGTCGGCGGCGCGCAGGGCGTCATCCTGATGCATCATATTGACCTCAAACTGGCCCAGCCCCGCCTCGGAAATCGCGGTATCGGCGGGAATGTCCATCGCTTCACAGGCGTCATACAGATCGGTGAAGAAGCTGTCGAAAGCATCCAGCGCCCGGATCGACAGAACCTCAGCCGCCTTGCGCCGCTTGCCCGACCGGGGCGATACAGGCACGGTCAGCTTCTTACCGCTGTCATCGATCAAAAAGAACTCCAGCTCCATCGCGACAACGGGTGTCATGCCGTTCATCCGATACCGGTCCACCACGGCCCGCAAGGCGTGGCGCGGATCACCGGCAAAGGGTTCGCCATTTTCGCGGAACATCCACAGCGGCAACAGGGCAGTCGGCGCCTCTAGCCACGGCATAGGCACAAAGCCTCGTTCCGTGGGCCGCAATACGCCGTCGGCATCGCCAGTGTCGAACACCAGCGGGCTGTCGTCGATATCCTCGCCCCAAATGTCCAGATTCATCGCCGACAGTGGAAAGCGCGTGCCATCCTCAACCACCTTATCGGCAAAGCGCGCCGGAACCCGTTTGCCGCGCGACTGTCCGTTCAAGTCGGCCGCCGCACAGCGAAAGGTGCGGATTTGGGGGTTCTTGCGCAGGAAGTGTCGGGTTTGGGAAAAGCTCATCTCAGGCCATCTTGTTGTTATTCTTGTCGTATCGCCACGCTCGCACCAAACACGCCTTTAGCGCAGCAACCTGGGCTTCAGCTTCAGACGCGGGCGGTCATTCTGCGGCAAATGCCGGTTCAGACGGCGGTTCACGATGCCAAACAGGGTGATGATGATCAGCGTCAGCAAGATGAAGTACCCCGCCAGAATGGGGTAGGGGATGAAGGGGTTGAAGGTCTTGTCTGCGAAGTAACTGGCGTAATAAAGCGCATCGCCCTGCTGTTGCCGCGCCGGGAAGCCGGAAAAGAACACCAGCGTCGTGGCATGGAACAAAAAGATCGCTTCATTCGTATAGGCGGGCCATGCCAGCCGCAGCATGGTCGGCCATGTGATCTTGCGGAACTTGGACCAGCCTTTGAACCCATAGGCATCGGCGGCCTCAATGTCGCCCTTGGGGACAGACATCAGCGCGCCGTAGAAAATCTCGCCGGAATAGGCGGCGGTGTTCAGGATCAGCACCACCAGCGCCCCGGACCATGCCGAGGTAAAGACCGATGCCGCCGGAAAGCTGGACTTCAGGCTGAGGAACAGGAAGTAGGCAAAGAAGAACTGGATGAACAACGGCGAGCCGCGAAACAGAAAGATGAACCATTCCGACAGTTTGCGCCACAACGCGCTTTGCGAGGCTTTGCCAAGCGCAACTGCCGTCGCCAGCATGAAGCCAACGATCACCGACAGCACGCCGAAATAGATGTTCCACAGCATGCCCGATCCAATCAGGACCACCTGTTGGCAAATGGTTAACTCGTCCCGCGGTAAAAGCCGCTCGCCATAGCCCAGCGAACGCAATCCGTAATCGGCCAGCGTTTCCCAGCAACTCATCTGAAAACGCCCCCGTGTATTTTCTGACCCGAAATATCCCGGGGGGCACGCGCGTCAGCGCGGGCGGGGCAGAGCCCCAATTTCAGGCCGTTGTCCAAAGGCGCGGCGGCCCCAGAGACTAGATCCAACCAAACCATCCTCACGCGGCCTTTCGCTGGGCTTCGCCGCCAACAGTGGCTTGGCCGTGGGTCAGGCGCTTCATCAGACGGTCCAGCACGACCTCAGACACGCGGGTGAACAGCAGGTAGAACACCAAAAGCCCAAAGAAGTACCACATCCGCCAGTCGGCATGCGGATAGTCGGTAAACCGGGCTGTCTTGGCCCCGCCCAATTCGCGGGCCCAATAGACGATGTCCTCAACCCCGAGCAGGAACAGCAGCGGCGTTGCTTTGATCAACACCATCCACAGATTGCCCAAACCGGGCAGCGCATAGACCCACATCTGCGGGACCAGAATGCGCCAGAAGGTCTGGCGCGGGGTCATGCCATAGGCCGCTGCGGTTTCAAGCTGCGCATGCGGAACCGACCGCATCGCACCGTACAGCACATTGGCGGCAAAGGCGCCAAAGACGATAGCAAAGGTCAGGACCGCCAGAAAAAACCCATAGGTTTCATGCACCCATTGCGGCGCGGTGCCCAAAGGCATCTTTGCCGCGGCGCAGACGATAAAGTCATTGCCCTGCCGGATCGGATCCGGCCAATCGGGGCATTTGACCTGATGCCGGATCCATTCGAACCCTTGGTCCAGCGCGATGACAAAGAACAAAAAGAACGCGATATCCGGCACGCCGCGCACAATGGCGATATAGCCTTTTCCGAACCAGCGCAGCGGCGTGATGCGCGACCGGGCCGAGGTGGCCCCGCCAAACCCGAACAGCAGCGCCGCCGGGGCGGTGATCGCCAACAGCGACAGAACAGTGCCGACCGACCAATACAGCGCCATGTGTTTTGGCGTGGTCAGGTAGCAGGCCAGCCAAGAAAACTGGTCAAGCTGGCTTGGGTCTGTGCACATACTGAAGATGGGGTGCCTCGGGGGATGTTGCGGTTTTTGCGTATTTGGAAAGAGAAGAAGGGGGCGGGTCTGCCCCCTTAGACAGACCGGGGGGCGAATGGCTTCGCCGCCCCGATCAGACGCTTAGAACGCAGCGCCGATTTCCCATTTTGCGATCAGCGTGTTCAGGCTGCCGTCGTCTTTCATCGACTGGATGGCAGCGTTGAACTTTTCTTTCAGCTCGCCATCGCTTTCGCGCAGGCCCATGCCAACACCGCCGCCGATCAGCTCTTCACGCTCCAGCATGACCAGATCGCCGCCTTCATCCGCAATCGGGGTCAGGAAGGATTTATCGGCCAGAACCGCGTCGGCTTCGCCGTTGCGCACCGCAGCAATGGTTTCATCGGGGGATGCAAATTCCAGCAGGGTCGCGCCCATTTCGGCGACAAAGCTGGCCTGAATGGTGTTGGTCTGAGCCGCGATGACCGCGCCTTCCAGTGCCACACCTTCATTGCCTGCCATCACCAGATAGGCCGAGGGGTCGGGCTGGGTGTAGTTCTGGGTGAAGTCGATGACCTCATCACGTTCTGCCGTGATCGACATTCCTGCGATGATGGTGTCGTAGTTGCCCGACACAAGGTTCGGGATGATCGAATCCCATTCGTTGGTGACCCATTCACAGGTCAGTTCAGCGCGTTTGCACAGCTCATCGCCCAGCTCACGCTCAAACCCATCAACTTGCCCAGCATCGTTGATGAAGTTGTACGGAGGGTAGGCGCCTTCGGTGCCCATGCGAACAACCGAGTGGCTGCCAGCGAATGCGACCGAGGCGGTGACAGCTAATGCGGCGGTGCCCAGTAGCAGTTTTTTCATGATAGTCTCCCTGAGGTTAGACGGCCATTGTTGAGGCCAGAAAGCCCTGTAGCCGTTCTGATTTTGGCGCGCCGAACAGCGTGTCCGGTGCGCCTTCTTCTTCGATTTTTCCTTGGTGCAGGAATATGACATGGTCGCTGACATCGGCGGCCATTTTCATATCGTGGGTGACGATCAACATGGTCCGGCCTTCGTTGGCCAGTTCCCTGATGACCTTGACGACCTCTTGTTCCAACTCGGGGTCCAGCGCCGAGGTGGGTTCATCAAACAAAAGCGCCTGCGGCTCCATACATAGGGCGCGGGCAATGGCGGCGCGCTGTTGCTGGCCGCCCGAAAGCTGCGCGGGATAGACATCGCATTTGTCGCCAATGCCGACCTTGTCCAGATAGGACCGCGCGGCGGCTTCGACCTCATCCCGGTCGCGGCCCAGCACCGTGACCGGCGCTTCCATGACGTTTTGCAGGATGGTCATATGGGCCCACAGATTGAACTGTTGGAACACCATCGACAGGTTCGTTCGGATGCGCAGGATCTGCGACGGATCAGCCGGGCGGCGCGGATGGCCGGACCAGCGCACGGGTTCACCGTTGAACAGGATGTCGCCCTTTTGGCTGTCTTCCAGAAGGTTGGCGCAGCGCAGCAGGGTGGATTTGCCCGACCCCGACGATCCGATCAGCGACACAACATCGCCGCGATGCGCGGTGACGTCGACACCCTTGATGACCTCCAAATCGCCGTAGCGTTTGTGAAGGTCACGAATTTCGATGACGGGTGATTCTGTTGGTTTTGGCGTGCTTGGCATGATTTGACCGTTTGGTCGGGAATTTTGCCAAGTTTTCCGCAAGAGGCAATGTCAAATCCGCCGGATCACGTGACGTTTCCGCCACGTGACCAAAGGTCAGCCGCGTTTCAAGGCAGTTTCACGCCCTTTCGCCAGAGGATTAGCCGCCCGAGATACGTCGCCGTGCCAATGCGCTGTCTTGATCCGAGATGCCAAGGAAGGACGTGACCATCCGCATCAGCGCGTCTTCTTCGGGGTCGCGCACGCCATCTGCCAGCACGACCTGCCACATCGCCTCAATCACGCCGATCCGATCTTCCAGCGGCACCGCCGCCTTGATCGCCGAGGTAAAGCGGAAGGTGTCGGGGGCCTCGGATTCCAGCGTTTCGGCGTCATGGCGCAGCTTGCTCGCCTCAAACGGCGACAGGGCGTAACGCTGGCTGCAGATCCGGTCGATCCGGGCCTGTTCTTCGGCGTCATAGCTTTCATCCGCGCGGGCAATCCGCACCAAAAGCGCCGTCAGCGCAAGACGTGCGTCCAGATCGGGCAGGGGCGCGGCATTCGTCGCCGTAAGGCGTTTTAGAAGATCAGCAAACATATGTGGCATATATGGCAGGCTATGCCGCCTGCCAATGGGTCACGGAATGCTATGGGCCAAACGGGCCGCTTCGGAATCCTCGTGGGACACGCCGATCTGTTCTACCACCAGCTCCACAAGCTCTGCTTCGCTTTCATGCGTAAAACCATCGGCCTGCGCGATCCGCCATAGCGCATCAATCAGCGCGCGGCGATCGTCATAGGACACACCATCGCGGACGACGGCGGCCAGATCGGCATTGGCGGGCAGTTCGCGGCCAAAGCGTTCACAGCGGGCGCGGAATTTGGCGGCCTCCAGCGGTTTCATCCCGTAGGCATCGCACAGAACCTTGTCGATCTGCTCAACCTCTTGAAACAGATAGGCATCGTCGGCCATGGCCACGCGGACCAGCAAGGTACCGACCGCCGCCTGGGCATCCAATTCGCCAAGCGGTGCGGGCTTTTTCGGCGGCGCATGTAGCAATTTTAAAATACGTTCGAACATGGCTTCACCCTCCTGCGGGCAGGCTATCGGGTTTGGCGCAAATGGGTAGGGGGAAATCGCCGCCTATGCAGACAGTTGGGCGAAATTCTTGGTCAGCCGCGCGGCTTCTTCCGACAGGCCATAGGGCGGATTGACGATGAACATGCCCGATCCGATCATCCGGTGGCCATCGCGGGCGGGGGGGAACCGCACCTCATGTTTCAGCGCATCGGGGAATTCGGCCTGAAGCGCCCGGATCATGGGGCCGTGCGGGCCATCCTTCAGCAGCGGATACCAAAGCGCCAGAATTCCGACGTTCCACTTGCGGTCAAGCTGTTGGAAGACCTTCGGGATCAGGTCGTAATCCGTTTTGATCTCATAGCTGGGGTCGACCAGCAGCAGCCCGCGGCGCGGGGTCGGAGGACAGATGCTTTGCACCATGTCCCAGCCGTCTTGCTGATAGGTGTTGGCCGATTTGATCCGCATCGCCGTGCGTAGGGCCGCATGTTCCTGCGGGTGCAGTTCGGCCAGATGCAACGTGTCCGTGTCGCGCAGCAGCGCCTTGGCAATCACCGGAGAGCCGGGGTAGGCGTTCGGCCCATGGGCTTTGCGCACCTCGGCCAAGGCCCGCATATAGGGGTGGCCGGGGGCAAACCATTTTGCCACCTTCGCAATGCCTTGTGCTGCCTCACCGGTCTTGATCGCCTCATCCGCCGACAGGTCATAAAGCCCGCGCCCGGAGTGGGTCTCGATATAGGACAGCGGTTTGTCCTTGCGCGTCAGATAATCCAACATCCACGCCAAAAGCGCATGTTTCTGAACATCCGCCAGATTTCCGGCGTGGTAGATATGTTGGTAGGAGAGCATGTGAGAGCATTAAGGCGGCAAATTTCTCGGCGCAATAGCTCAATCGGTGGGATCGGGCGCAAGTTTAAGAACTTGCGCCTAATTGGTGTTGTGTAAGTCGTTCAGTGGCAGTGAAGCGGTTGCTTCCCAGCATGGCAGCATTGACCCGGAGGCGAGGATTTACGGCAGCCGCCGCCATGGGAAATGGTTTGTTCTTTTGGGTGAACCCCAGTCCATACAGGTGCTGCAAAAGCGGAGCCGCCTGACGATAAGGCAAAGAAAAGAAACAGGAACGTACGAGGAATCATGGCAGGTGCCTTTAAATGGTTAACAATACGTTAATTTTCTTAGAAATAGAAAACCATTACAAGGCGATTAAAAAAATATCGCCGCCCAAATGGTTGTGGGCGGCGATATAATTTGTTTCGTTTGGTTTTATACCAGACGCGAATTGTCCTTGGCGGCGCGGACGAAGTCTTTGAACAGCGGATGGGGCTGGAACGGTTTGGACTTCAGTTCAGGGTGGAATTGGACGCCGATGAACCACGGGTGGTCCTTCCATTCGACGATTTCCGGCAAGCGGCCATCGGGCGACATCCCCGAGAAGCACAGGCCGACCTGTTCCAACTGGTCCTTATAGCTGATGTCCACTTCGTAGCGGTGGCGGTGGCGTTCGTCGATGGCGGTTGCGCCATAGACTTCGGCCACTTTCGACCCTTCGGCCAGAACCGCGTCATAGGCGCCAAGGCGCATGGTGCCGCCTTTGTCATCGGCGACCGACCGGTTGACCTTTTCGTTGCCCTGCACCCATTCCTTGAGGTGATAGACGACAGGTTCAAAGCGTTTCTTGCCGGCTTCGTGGTCAAATTCTTCGGACCCGGCCGCGGTCATGCCTGCCACGTTGCGCGCGGCTTCGATGACGGCCATTTGCATGCCAAGGCAAATGCCAAGGTAAGGGATCTTGTGTTCGCGGGCGAATTGCGCCGCTTTGATTTTGCCTTCGGTGCCGCGTTCGCCAAACCCGCCGGGCACAAGGATCGCGTGGAAGCCTTGAAGATAGGGGGTCGGGTCTTCGCGGTCGAAAATCTCGGCATCGACCCATTCCACCTTAACCTTGACCCGGTTGGCCATACCGCCATGGGTCAGGGCCTCGGCGATCGACTTATAGGCGTCTTCCAGCTGGGTGTATTTGCCAACGATGGCGACTTTGACTTCGCCTTCGGGGTTGTAGATGCGGTCGGCCACATCTTCCCAACGCTCAAGGTTCGGCTTGGGGGCCGGGGCGATGCCGAAGGCATCCAGAACCGCCTGATCCAACCCTTCGCGGTGGTAGGCGAGCGGGGCCTCATAGATCGACTTGAGGTCCTGCGCGGCAATCACCGCATCGGGGCGCACGTTGCAGAACAGCGCCAGCTTGTCGCGTTCTTTTTGCGGGATCGGACCTTCGGAGCGGCAGACCAGAATATCGGGTGCAATCCCGATGGAGCGCAGTTCCTTGACCGAGTGCTGAGTCGGCTTGGTCTTCAGCTCGCCCGAGGCGGCGATATAGGGCAGCAGCGTCAGGTGCATGAACACGCACTGGCCGCGCGGTTTGTCCTGGCTGAATTGGCGGATGGCTTCAAAGAAGGGCAGGCCTTCGATGTCGCCCACGGTCCCGCCGATTTCGCACAGCATGAAATCAACCTCATCCTCGCCGATCGAGATGAAATCCTTGATCTCATTGGTGACGTGCGGAATCACCTGAATCGTTTTGCCAAGGTAATCGCCCCGACGCTCTTTCTCGAGAACGTTGGTGTAGATCCGGCCCGACGAGATCGAGTCTGTCTTGCGGGCGGCCACGCCGGTGAAGCGTTCGTAATGGCCCAGATCAAGGTCCGTTTCGGCGCCGTCGTCGGTGACGAAAACTTCGCCATGTTCAAACGGGCTCATGGTGCCGGGATCGACGTTTAGATACGGATCCAGCTTGCGAAGACGCACAGAATACCCGCGCGCCTGCAAAAGCGCACCCAAAGCGGCCGAGGCAAGACCTTTGCCCAGACTTGAAACAACACCGCCGGTGATGAAGATAAAGCGTGCCATGTGGCCCGAACCCCGTGATTTATTTCATATTTTTCTGCCCCAGGTCCGAGTCGGATCCATAGCATCACGGGACTTGAGATATACAAGATTCGGTCAACATTGTCCAGATAACCGCAAGATGCTGTTACGGTTCTTATGATCTTGTCTATCGGTAGTGGGTGTTGCGCAACGCACAACAAAAACACGCCGGCCCGTTTGGGCCGGGGTGAGTCGTCAGATCTTATAACTGCTTAGTCGGCGCGCGGAACCAGCGGCGTGTTTGCGTCCGTGCTCGAAGGTGGCGGAAGCAGACCGTCCGTTTCAAGCGGTGCCGGTGTGTCCGTCGCAGTTGCATCCACAGCGGGTGCGCCGCCCAGACGATCCAGAACCGAGCTGCCAGCGGATTTTTGCGCCGCGACAACGGTCAGACCGATAGAGGTGATGATAAACGCAATGGCCAATACCCAAGTCACCTTGCTGATGGCCGTCAGCGGGGGACGACCAGCGGCGGCGCCGCCGGGACCACCCATGCCAAGGCCGCCACCTTCGGAGCGCTGAAGCAGCACCACGGCGATCAAACCGAGGGCGAGCAGAAGGTGGACAATCAGGATGACGTTTTCCATGAGGCGGGCCTGCGTTTGCAACGTTTCGCGCTATGTAGGCGCAAAGGCCTCAGGGTGCAAGCCGTTCATCCGGCCATTGCACCATTCACCCGGCGGCAGCGAACGGGGCTGGTCGGGCTGTGCGTATTTATAAAAGAGAAGAAGCAGGGGACGGCGCGGTTTGGCGTCATTCGTCCACATCGTCCACGTCTGCCTGACCAGAGAGTTTGCGGCGCACCAAGCTCCAACTCAGGCCGATGCCCAGAACGATGGACAGCGCAAAAATGCCCAGCCACAGCGACAGCGTGCGGTTCGTCAGGTCCAGCAGACCGAAATCATACAGCACCCAAAGCAGCGCTCCGACCAAAGCCAGCACCAAGACCATGCCAAAAGGCCCGATGGAGCGCAGCGTGGCGCGCAGATAAATAATGTACCCAATCAGCAGAAGCAGACCGAAGAGGGCGATCAGCGGCATTTGTGCGGGCCAGTTGCTTATGGACCAAGCCACATAGTTCAAGGGCGTGGGATTGTAGGTCAGCGCGACCAGCAGGAAGGCAAACAGCCAACGAAGAAAAAAGCTCATAGACAGTGTCCTTGGGGCAAATGCCTGCACAAAGTGGCGGTTTGTGGCAGGGCTGTCTAGGGTTTGCCGTTATTGGCCAGCGATGAACAGAGTGATCAGCAGGGCGGTTCCGATAAAGCTGTGCAGATATCTTAGTAGCCAAGGTGCGCTGGATTTTCGCAGGTAATACTGCGCGAGGGTTTGCAGAAACACCAAGCTAAACATCAGCGATACCGGCGGGACAGGCCCCCGGATGATTTGCCACGCCAGAAGCGCGATGACGATCAGTGGCCAGACCCATGCATATCGCGCAGAGGCATTCTCGGGCGAGGTATCGAACAGCTTTTCGATTTCGACAACGAACGCGGGGGCTTTCTTATTGCGCCGAAGCAGCAGCGCCATCGATCCGCCAAAGATAAGTGTCAGCAAGATCAGGCTGTACCCGATCGCATCCATCGATGTTTCGGGATCCCACGTCAGCAGCAAGAACAGGGTGGAAAAATGCAGGCCCTGATGAAACGCATAGATCGACCGTCCGAACCGGCGCCCGGTCAGGGCCATATGCTGGGCCGGTTGCAGCACGTCTTGCGCCATAAGGCCCAGTGCCACGGCAAAGCCGACTCGTTGCCAGATGAGGTCCGTTTGGCCGCGCAAGACATAGGAAAAAAGCAGTACAAGCGCCCCGCCCATAACGGCATAGATATACGGGCCAAGGTGCATAAATGCGGTGCGATCGATGCGCATGAAATGTTCCGATTTGAAACGAGGCTATCCCCGCGCCTTTCATATCAAGGCGCATAATGGCGGTCAAAGGGGGCTCAGTTGCCGCGCTGGCGCAGATTCGGGTTTCACACTTCGCAGACCGGGGCTATACGAGCGCGGGTTTGGCTTTTGCAGAAAGGTCCCAGAATGGCAAACGTGGTTGTGGTCGGCGCTCAGTGGGGCGACGAAGGAAAAGGTAAAATCGTCGATTGGCTCAGCGAACGCGCTGATGTGATCGCCCGTTTCCAAGGTGGTCACAACGCCGGCCACACGCTGGTGATCGACGGCAAAGTCTATAAATTGCACGCGCTGCCGTCGGGCGTTGTGCGCGGCGGCAAGCTTTCGGTGATCGGTAACGGCGTGGTTTTGGATCCTTGGCACCTGATCAAAGAGATCGCCACGATTCGCGCGCAGGGCGTCGAAATCACGCCCGAGACGCTGATGATCGCGGAAAACACCCCGCTGATCCTGCCGATTCACGGTGAATTGGATCGCGCCCGCGAAGAAGCGGCCAGCGCAGGCACCAAGATTGGCACCACGGGCCGCGGCATTGGCCCGGCCTATGAGGACAAAGTGGGCCGCCGTTCGGTTCGGGTCGCCGATCTGGCCGATGCTGCCACGCTGGAAGCACGTGTTGATCGGGCCTTGCTGCATCACAACGCGCTGCGCAAAGGTCTTGGCATTGATCCCGTGGACCGTGACGCGCTGATCGCCCAGTTGCGAGACATCGCGTCCGAGATCCTGCCCTATGCCGCACCGGTCTGGAAGGTTCTGAACGAAAAGCGCAAAGCGGGCAAACGCATCCTGTTTGAAGGGGCGCAGGGCGCGCTGCTGGACATCGATTTCGGCACTTATCCGTTTGTGACCTCGTCCAACGTGATCGCCGGTCAGGCCGCCACTGGTGTTGGCATTGGCCCCGGCGCGATCGACTACGTTCTGGGCATCGTCAAAGCCTACACCACCCGCGTGGGCGAAGGCCCGTTCCCGTCGGAGCTGTTTGACGCCGATGGTCAGCGTCTGGGTGAACGCGGGCATGAGTTTGGCACCACAACGGGCCGCAAGCGTCGTTGCGGCTGGTTCGATGCGGCGCTGGTCCGCCAGACCTGCGCAACCTCGGGTGTGAACGGTATTTCGCTGACCAAGTTGGACGTGTTGGACGGGTTCGAAACGATCCGCATCTGCACCGGCTATGATCTGGATGGCGAGACGCTGGATTACCTGCCCACGGCTGCCGATCAGCAGGCGCGTTGCAAGCCGATCTACGAAGAAATGCCCGGCTGGTCGGAATCGACCGAAGGCGCACGGTCGTGGAACGATCTGCCCGGCAACGCGGTGAAATATGTTCGCCGCATCGAAGAGCTGATCGATTGTCCGGTTGCGCTGCTGTCCACCTCGCCCGAGCGGGACGACACGATTCTGGTCACGGACCCGTTCTCGGACTAAGTTAAACGGCCTGATACCTGTTTTGACGCGAAGGACCTGAACCATGGCGCTGTCTTATAAGGCCCGTCGCCGGCTGTCGCTGCTGATTTTGCTGGTTGGCTTGCCGCTTTATGTTGTGGTGGCAGTGACGATTGTGAACCTGCTGGGGCGTCCGTCTCTGTTGGTCGAACTGCTGGTCTATATCGTGCTGGGCATTCTTTGGGCGATCCCGTTCAAGAAGGTGTTTCGCGGGATTGGTCAGGCCGACCCGGACGCGTAACGCGGCGCGTTGACGTTGGAAATGCAAAAGACCGCCTCGGGGGACGAGGCGGTCTTTTCTTTTGATCTGACAGGTTTAGCCCGCCGCGCGGGTATCTGGCTTATAGCCGATGCTGTCGGATGCGGTGAACCGGCCACCGCGCGTCTTTTCGATTTTGCCATCGCGCAGCAATTGACCAAAGCTGCGAAGGCGATCTTCGCGGCTTGATTCATCCTGCTCGACTTGCGTCACCTTGCTCATCAATTGCGGGCGCGAAAACTGGTCAATGCCTTCCACGAAGGACATATACGAGGCGGCAGCCTCCAGCAGATCGGGCAATTCGGTTGCGCCCATATCGGCGGCGAATTGGGCAAAGCCACTGTCCTCCGAACCGGCGGTCGCGCTGCGGCGCGGGGCGGCAGCGGCGGCGGCGGCACTGACCCGGCGGGGGCGGACCGGACGGGCGGCAGGCGCCTGTTCAGCATCGACACGCTGGGCGGCGACCAGGGTCAGCGGCGCCGGACGATCGTTCGAAGTTGGGCGTTCGGTGCGCGATCCTGCGGCTTGCGGGCGGCGGGGGCGCACCACATCGGCCAGATCTTCGCGATAGGCTTGGTTCGCCTCTTCTGGGTCGCGCTTGCGGCCCAGAATACGGTCGGCTTTGGTGGCGGCGACGGCTGCACGCAGATGCGCGATGGCCGAGCGGCGGCCTTTGCCTTCGGGCTCATTCAGTTCCGAATTGGTCTGGTTCAGCAGGCGCGAGACGGAATTCGAATCGTCCTCGACGCTGGTTTCGGTCAGCATCGCGCGGGCCGGGCTGGCCATACGAACGGTTTTGCGCACGCTTTCACGGGCCAAACGTTCGATGGTTGCTTCCATTTCCTCGGTTTTGCGCTGATCCTCTTCGGCGCGGATGCGTGCCTCGGCCTCGGCCCATTTGCGGGCCTCTTCCTCGTCATCGTCGTCATCGTCGTCATCGTCCCAATCCATGTCCTGCGCGGCAGGGGCAGGGGCGGCGGCCTGAGGTTCAAGCTCTTCCTCGTCTTCGTCCTCATCGTCCCAATCACCAAAGTTGGATTCGGCAACCTCGTCTTCGTCGAGGAAATCGTCCTCAGGCAACAGGTCGTCGCTGTCCAGGGTGTCTGCGGCGCGGGCCGGTTCAAGGTCTTCGTCTTCGTCGTCCCAGTCTTCGTCCTGATCGTCCCAGTCGGTGTCTGCATCTAGATCGGAAACATCGTCTTCGACGTCGTCATCATCATAGGCGGCCATGCTGGCGGCGATGGCGGTTTCGACGCTGTCGTCTTCGTCCAGATCGGCGACATCCGGCAGTTCAGCGGCAAGGTTTTCTTCGATCTCGGCGCTGAGGGCGGCGAGTTCACGGGCCAGTTCGTCTTCTTCGTCCGCATCCAGTGTCGACATATCCGCCAGCGGAACCGAGCGTAGAGGCTTGACGGCGGGGGCGGCGTGGGCAGCTTCGGCCACTTCTTCGATTGCGCCGCGGGCCACGGCATCGTCAAAGACGGCGCGTTTGACGCGGGTGACGCGGGCGCGCAGACGCGGGCGGTCTTCCTCGGCAGGCGCGGGGGCGGTGGACGCCGCGAATTGACCAAGGTTCAGCGCAGCGGCAGGGGCGGCCACTGCTGCGGCTTCGGCGGGGCCTTCGTTCAGATCCTCGTCGTCGTACAGCAGATCTTCATCGTCTTCGAGCAGGTCATCAAGATCGCCATCATCAGCCAAATCCTGTTCGTCTTCCTCGTCATAGAGGTCTTCGTCATCATAATCGGCGTCTTCGGTAATATCGTCCGCGTCGTCCTCTTCAAGGTCGATTGCATCCAGCGCGGCCAGCGTGTCATCCAGATCTTCGGCGCTATCGTCGCCCAGACCAAGTGCCGAGAAATCAATCGGTTCCTCGTCGTCATCTTCGTCCAGCGAGTTTAGAAGGCTTTCGTCTTCGTCTTCGTCCTCAAGATCGTCCGTTTCGTCGATGTCCAATCCATCAAGCAGATCGTCGTCTTCGTCCTCATTCAGCGCGGCAAGGTCTGCCAGATCTTCGTCATCCAGATCCTCAGAGATGTCATCGGCAAACGCGCCCAGCAGGCTGTCGTCCGATGCGTCGTCCAGATCGGTTTCGTCTTCTTCGTCATCGTCTTCAACCGCGTCAAAGGACATGCCTTCGATTTGCGGCAGCGTGAAGTCTTCCTCGGCGTCCTCGGCAGTTTCGGCCTCGGGCGCATCGACGTTTTCAACCTCGGGCTGGTTGTCGGTCAGTGCCTCGTTTTCGACGGCATCTGCAAGGTCCGCTTCCTGATCTGCAAGAAAGGCGGCAATGGACCCATTGTCCGCGCCTCCTTCCTCTTCGGTCTCGGCGTGCTCATCCTCAGTAAAGGCGGGCGCGGCGGGGGTTCCGACGACAGACCGGATGCGACGCAGTTTTTCTTCGACATTGCGCGGGGCCGGGGCGGCCGCAGCCTTGCCCAGCGGTGGCAGGTCTTCGGCAAGGTCTTCGGCAAGGTCTTCGGCAGTGTCGTCTTGGGCAGTGTCCTGTTGCGGTTCAGGCTGGCGAGCAGGCACAGCCTGAACCTTGGATGCGGGGGCGGTGGCAGATCCACCCTCCGGCGCATTCAGCGAGGGGCGCAGAACCACGCCGCCCTTTTCCAGACGCGCCTCAACCCGGCGTTCCACTTCGCGTTCAGCGATGCGGGCCAGCATTTCGGTGTCCGGGGTCGGCGGTTCGGCGCCAAAGTAGCGATCATCCGATGCAAGGTCGCGGAAGTATTCGGCAATAGCCTTCATCATCCCGAATGAATCGTCGAACCCTTCTAGGGTGCACGAAAACGTCCCGTACGACACCGTAAGGATTTTGTTCGAGTTGACCATAAGCCATTAACCTTTCACTACATTCGGCCTAGCACATAGAAGGGTCACAGCGTCTAAAGGTGAACGAATCTGTGCCAATGAGGGTATCATTTCGTGACGTGTTTGTGATCTGTTTCCGAAATGAGGATTAATATTGCATGGATATAGGAATTGTTCGCAGTACTTCCATGGTCGCCTTGGTCGGTGGTGGGCGCAGCGACAAATCCGAATTGGAGCCGCTATTGATGACGGCTTCGCATCTGGTTGCCGCCGATGGCGGCGCTGACCGCCTGTTTGACTGGGGCATTCAGCCCGACGCGGTGATCGGCGATCTTGATTCCGCCTCGCCTACGGTGTTGGCCGCGCTGCCTGCGGGCTGTGTGCACCACATCGCCGAACAGGATAGCACGGATTTCGACAAATGCCTGCGCAATATCGTGGCACCGATGGTTGTGGGCGTCGGCTTTCTGGGCGGGCGTGTGGATCATGAACTGGCGGTTCTGAACGTTCTGGTGCGTCATGGGCATCGCCGCTGCGTGCTGGTCGGGCAGGACGATGTGATCGCCCATATCCCCCCCGCGCTTGACCTGCCGCTGCCAGAAGGCGCGCGTGTGTCCTTGTTTCCACTGTTGCCGGTTCAGGGGCAATCGACAGGGCTGCGCTGGCCGATTGACGGGCTGGCAATGGCCCCCGGCGGGCAGACCGGCACTTCGAATGAGGCAACGGGACATGTGTCGTTGCGGATGGACGGGCCGGGGATGCTGGTGCTGCTGGACAGCCATTGGCGCGATCTGCTGATCGACGCCCTGCGCCGCGCCCCCAAGGATTGGCCGGACCGCCGTTAACAGTTCGGCACGTTTACAGCCAAACCACCAAGCGAGGTTTCTTTATACTTCTCGCTCATGTCGTGGCCGGTTTGGCGCATTGTTTCGATGCAGGCGTCCAGCGGTACAAGGTGCTGGCCATCGCCGCGCAGGGCGAGCGATGCCGCCGACACGGCCTTGATCGTCCCCAGCCCGTTGCGTTCGATGCAGGGCACCTGCACCAAGCCCTTCACCGGATCGCAGGTCATGCCAAGGTGATGCTCCAACGCGATTTCAGCGGCGTTTTCGATCTGTTCGGGCGTTCCACCCATCACCGCACAAAGCCCTGCCGCCGCCATGGCCGAGGCGCTGCCGACTTCGGCCTGACATCCGGCCTCAGCCCCCGAAATGGAGGCGTTGTATTTGACCAACCCACCAATCGAAGCGGCGGTCAGAAGAAAATCGGGGATGCGGGACCGCGTGGCGCCCGGTACGAAATCCAGCCAATAGCGAATGGTGGCCGGAACAACGCCCGCCGCGCCATTCGTCGGGGCGGTGACCACCTGACCGCCAGCGGCGTTTTCTTCGTTCACCGCCATGGCGAACGCGCTCATCCAATCGTTGATCGTATGGGGCGGCGCGATGTTCAGCCCGCGTTCAGCCAAAAGCGATGCGTGCATCGCCTTGGCCCGTCTACGCACCTTTAGCCCGCCGGGCAGGGTGCCATCGCTTGCAAGCCCGCGTTCGATACAGGCGTTCATCACGTCCCAGATCCGTTCTAGCCCGCGATCCAGCCGATCCACACCGCCCCGTGCGATTTCATTGCTGCGTTTCATCTGGGCGATGGTCTTGCCGGTGGCATTGGCCATCTCCAGCATCTCGGCTGCGGTTTTGAACGGGTGCGGCACCGGCGGGCCATCATCGGTATCGCGGCCTGCGGCCAGTTCATCGGCGGTCAGAACAAAGCCGCCACCGATAGAATAATAGGTCTCCTGCAAGATCACGTCGCCTTGGTGGTCGAGTGCCATCAGGATCATGCCATTGGCATGGCCGGACAGGGGGCGGTCATAGTCGAAGATCAGATCGGTTGCGGGGTTGAACACCATCGGGTCATGCCCATCCGGGCAAACGGTGCCTTCGGCGGTGATCCGGGCCAGTTCGGCCTCGGCCTTGTCCTGATCGTAGGTTTCCGGCGCAAACCCTGCGAGGCCCAGAATGGTAGCGCGGTCGGTGGCGTGGCCAACACCGGTAAAGGCCAATGACCCATGCAGCGACCCGCGCAGCCCGTGCACCGCAAAGGGCGCAGCCTTGATCGTCTCAAGAAATCGCCCGGCAGCCACCATCGGCCCCATTGTATGCGAGGACGACGGACCAACGCCCACTTTGAACATGTCGAAGACCGATAGAAACATTACAGGGCGCTTCCTTCTGGGGGCGTCGGCGGCTCCGGCGCGGTAAACGGGTGCGGGCCAAGCCCTTCGGCTTTGATGGCGGCCTGTGCGCTTGGGCGTTGTTCGAACAATTGCGCCATGCGGGCCAGTGCGGGCAAGTCTGCAAGGCGGAACCAATCCGTCTGCCCAGCGGGATAAAGCGCGCTCCAACGCAGCAACGGGGCGGCGTAGCAATCCAAGATATTTGGCGCGCCCCCGCCGAAATAGGGGCCTTGTCGTGTGGCCAAGGCCGCATCCAGCAGTGCCCATTCCGACATCAGCGTCGATTGCACATGACGGCGCAGCGCGGATTGCGCCTCTGCCCCATCGCCTGCGTAACGATTCGGATAAAAGGTCATGCGCAGCCCGGCGTGGACGGTGTTCGACGTAAAGAACAGCCATTTCAAAAGCCCGGCGCGGGCGGGGGCGGTGATGGCGGGGGCCATTGCGCCATGCCGATCGGCCAGCCAAAGCAAAATCGCGGCGGTTTCAAAGATCGGCCCATCCGGGGTTTCAAGCGTCGGGATTTTGGCGGCGGGGTTCAGCGCGCGATAGGCATCAGATGCCTGCGCATGACCGGCGCGATCGACAAGCCGGGTTCGGTAAGGCAGGCCAAGTTCCTCTAACGTAAGGCGAACCGCAAGCGAGGCGTTGTCTGGGGCATAGTGAAGCACGTAATCCATAGGGTCTTCTACCGCAGCACATTGCCCATGTCCTGAGTCGAAAGCGACTTAATCGCGGCAATTGCGTCTTTCGCGCATGCATTGTGCGCGATGGAGATCACTCATGGACGAATTGTGCTGCTCTGCGTTTTCTCACTCGCACGGCGGGGGCGAACGTCCTATAACTGCCAAAAAGCAAGGAGGTGCGCCTACATGACCGTTGAGCTTTCCCCGATCGACCGAGCCAAGTTCGTGTCCGCCAAAAGGGCAGCGGAATTCGTTGAAGATGGCATGCGGGTCGGTCTTGGAACAGGGTCAACTGCGGCATGGCTGGTGCGCTGCCTGGGCGAACGGGTCCGTGACAATGGCTTGCGCATTCGCGGAGTGCCGACCTCGGCCCGGACGGCGAAACTGGCGCGGGACGTCGGGATTGAGGTCATCACGCTGGACGATGCGCGTTGGCTGGACCTGACGATTGATGGCGCAGATGAATTCGATCAGGAACTGAACCTGATCAAAGGCGGCGGCGGTGCCCTGCTTCAGGAAAAGATCGTCGCCACGGCCAGCGACCAGATGATTGTCATCGCTGATGCCGCCAAAGAGGTTGAAAGCCTTGGCGCTTTCCCGCTGCCGGTTGAGGTGATCAAGTTCGGCTGGCGCACCACACAAGCCCTGATCGAAGAGACACTGATTTCCATGGATGTCATGGGGCGGACCTCGACCCTGCGGATGAATGGCGATCAGCCCTATGTGACCGACGAAGGCAATTACATCATCGATCTGCATCTGAACCGGATCGAAAACACCCGCCAATTGGCGCTGGTGCTGAACCAGATGCCGGGTGTGGTTGAAAACGGTTTGTTCGTGGATATCTGCGATGTGGTGGTGATCGGCAATTCCGATGGCCGCGTCGAAGTGCGCGATATCAACGAAGGCACCGTGCGCGAAGAACAGATGGATGTCGGCGATAGCGACAACCTGTTCGTTGACGGTGACTAGGCGTCACCGCTTCACAGCTTAAGGATTTCGCCGTGATCCGGCCTTGCACTGGTCATTTCCGGGACCATGTGTGATACCGGCATGACATCGAAATGGAGACAGGCGCATGAGCGATTTTGACTTTGACCTTTTCGTGATTGGTGGCGGTTCCGGCGGCGTCCGGGCGGCACGGGTCGCAGCCGGAGAGACCGGCGCGAAGGTCGGTCTGGCTGAAGAAGATCGCTATGGCGGCACCTGCGTTCAGCGCGGCTGTGTGCCTAAAAAGCTGATGGTATTTGCCTCGACCTATGGCGAAATGGCCAAAGATGCCCGCGAATATGGCTGGGACATGCAGGCGGGTGATTTTTCGTGGGATGTGTTCAAAGGCAAGCTGGAAGGCGAACTTGATCGTTTGGAAGGCGTGTACCGCCGGTTGCTGAACGGGTCGGGCGTGGAAATGTTCGACGCGCGTGCGACAGTGGTCGATGCGCATACCGTGCAGCTCAGCACGGGCGAACGCAAAACCGCCAAGCATATCCTGATCGCCGTGGGCGGCGCACCGACGCTGGCCGATATTCCGGGCGCGGACCTGGCCATCACCTCGAATGAGATTTTCCACCTTGAAACGCTGCCCAAGTCGATCCTGATCCTTGGCGGCGGCTATATCGCCTGTGAATTTGCCTGCATTCTGCACGGCTTGGGCGTTGAGGTGACACAGTATTATCGCGGTGCGCAGATCCTGCGCGGCTTTGATGACGAAGCGCGCGGTCTGATCGCCGAGGAAATGACCCAGCGCGGGATTGGCCTGCACCTTGGCACCAATATCCTGTCGATGGAAAAAGTCGAAGGCGGCATCAAGGTCAAGGCGACCAATGGGTCGGAACAGGTGTTCGAACAAGTAATGTTCGCCACAGGCCGCACGCCGAAAACCGAAGGTCTGGTTGCCCCGGATCTGGGGGTCGAACTCGACCGTCAGGGCGCCATTGTCGTGGATGAATACAGCCAGACCAAGGTTCCTTCGATCTATGCGATTGGCGATGTGACCAACCGCGTGAACCTGACCCCGGTCGCCATCCGCGAAGGCATGGCGTTTGTGGAAACCGTGTTCAAAGGCAACCCGACCCCGGTCGATCATGACCTGATCCCGTCGGCGGTGTTCACACAGCCTGAACTTGGCACCGTTGGCCTAAGCGAAGAACAGGCGCGCGACAATGGCCCGATTGAGGTCTACTGCACCTCGTTCCGGCCGATGAAGACATCATTTATTGGCAAGCAAGATCGCGTGCTGATGAAGCTGATCGTTTGCGCCGACACCCGCAAGGTTCTGGGCTGTCACATCGTTGCCCCCGAAGCGGGGGAAATGATCCAGCTTGCGGGTATTGCCGTAAAGATGGGCGCAACCAAAGAAGACTTCGACCGCACCGTGGCGGTGCATCCGACGATGTCGGAAGAACTGGTCACGATGCGCAATCCGACACGAACAGCTTGATATCTTGCAAAAGATACACAGGTTAGACCCGGACATGGGTAAGATGAAAGAGGGAAGGACCCTTATGGCAGGCAACAGCGGCGGCCCCTGGGGCGGCGGAGGCGGAAACAGCAACGGTGGCAACCGTGGCAATTCCGGCGGTGGCAACAACGGCGGCGGACGTCGTCCGGGGGAAGACCCGCAGATCCCAGAGATCGACGAGTTGGTCAAAAAAGGCCAAGAGCGTCTGCGCGTTCTGGTGGGCGGTGGCGGCGGTGGTCGCGGATCGTCCTCGGGCGGCGGTTCGGGCGGTCCGGGCTTTACGCGTGGCACCATCGCGCTGGGCGCATTGGCCGCTGTCGGTCTTTGGGCTTTCAGCAGCTTTTATACGGTCAAGCCCGAAGAACAGTCGGTTGAACTGTTCCTTGGCGAATATTACTCGACCGGCAATCCTGGTCTGAACTTCGCGCCTTGGCCCTTCGTCACCGCCGAAGTGATCCCGGTTACGCGCGAACAGACCGAAGACATCGGTGTGGGCGGTCGCGGCAGCGACGCGGGTCTGATGCTGACGGGGGACGAAAATATCGTTGATATTGATTTCCAGGTTGTCTGGAACATCAATGACCCGGCCAAGTATCTGTTTAACCTGCGTGATCCGCGCATGACCATTCGCGCTGTGTCTGAATCGGCGATGCGCGAAATCATCGCTCAGTCCGAATTGGCGCCGATCCTGAACCGCGATCGTGGTTCAATTGCCAGCCGTTTGCAGGACCTGATTCAATCGACGCTGAACAGCTATGACAGCGGCGTGAACGTGGTGCGTGTGAACTTCGACAAGGCCGACCCGCCCGAGCAGGTCATCAGCGCCTTCCGCGAAGTACAGGCTGCGGAACAGGAACGCGACCGTTTGGAAAAGCAGGCTGACGCCTATGCCAACCGGATCGTTGCCGAAGCCCGCGGTGAAGCCGCGCAGGTTATGGAAGAGGCCGAAGGCTATCGCGCCCGCGTCGTGAATGAGGCCGAGGGTGAAGCCAGCCGTTTCCGCGCTGTTCTGACCGAATACCAAAAGGCACCCGATGTGACGCGCAAGCGTCTTTATCTGGAAACGATGGAAAACGTTCTCGGCAGCGTCGACAAGATTATCATTGATGACAAGGCCGAAGGCGGGCAGGGCGTCGTGCCCTATCTGCCGCTGAACGAACTGCGCCGGGGGAGCAACTGATGAAAAAGACGACCTATCTTTTGCCCGCCGTCTTTGTGGCGCTGATTATCGCGCTGTCGTCTGTGTTCATCGTGGATGAACGTGAACGCGCGTTGGTGCTTCAGTTTGGCCGCGTTGTCGCCGTCAAGGAAGATCCTGGGCTGGCATTCAAGATCCCGCTTATTCAGGAAGTCGTGCGTTACGACGACCGTATCCTCAGCCGCGATATCGACCCGCTTGAGGTCACACCGCTGGATGACCGCCGCTTGGTCGTTGATGCCTTCGCGCGCTATCGCATCCAAGACGTGAACCAGTTCCGTCAGGCCGTGGGTGTGGGCGGCATTCCGGCGGCGGAAAGCCGTCTGGATTCGATCCTGCGTTCGCAAACCCGTGAAGTTCTGGGTTCGGTGTCGTCCAACGATATCCTAAGTTCGGATCGTGCGGCGCTGATGCTTCGTATCCGCAACGGGGCCGTCAAAGACGCGACCTCGCTGGGGATTGAAATCATTGACGTTCGTTTGAAGCGCACCGACCTGCCGCGCGAAAACCTGGACGCGACTTTTGCCCGGATGCGCGCCGAACGTGAACGTGAAGCCGCTGACGAAATCGCCCGTGGTAACGAAGCCGCGCAGCGTGTTCGTGCTCAGGCCGACCGGACGCAGGTGGAAATCGTGTCGGACGCCAACCGCGAGAGCGAGATCATCCGAGGCGAAGCCGACGCATTGCGCAACGGGATCTTTGCCGATGCCTTTGGCGCGGATGCGGAGTTCTTCGAATTCTACCGTTCGCTGTCGGCCTACGAAAAAGCGCTGAAGGGCGAGAATTCGACCATGGTGATTTCGCCGGATAGCGAATTCTTCAACTATCTCAAATCGGCGAACGGCGCCGGTCGGTGATCGCTGATCTGGCCACGGCCATCGGGATTGTCCTGATTTTCGAGGGGCTGGTGTTCGCACTGGCCCCTTCGTACATCGAACGTATGCTAGAGGCCCTGCGCCTGCTGCCAGAAGAGGCGTTGCGCCTGTTGGGGCTGCTATCTGCAATAACGGGTTTGGCCATGCTCTGGGCCGTCTACGCGCTGTAACCTCTTCACCTTTCGCTCACATCTGCTTGATATTTGGAAATCAGGTCTTTCGTGTTGCTCAATCGCACCTATGTCTGCGACACTGGATCGAGGCAGGGGCAATAGGTGCCCGTGAAGTCCTCCGAACAAGCAAGGAGAGAGACTTGAAACCCTTATCACTCGCATTGACGCGCGATCACGCCACGCCTTTGCGCATGTTCTGGCTGACGACCTTGTCGATGGTGCTGATCGTGTCGCAGTCGCTTTCGGTGGATGCACGCGGCGCACCTGAAAGTTTCGCGGATCTGGCCGAAAAAATCAGCCCCGCCGTGGTCAACATCACCACCTCCACCACGGTCGAAGGCCGCACCGGCCCGCAGGGCATTGTGCCCGAAGGATCACCGTTTGAGGATTTCTTCCGCGATTTCCAAGACCGCAATGGTCAAAACCAGGACCGCCCGCGCCGGTCGTCGGCATTGGGGTCGGGCTTTGTGATCTCGGAAGACGGGTTCGTTGTCACCAACAATCACGTGATTGAAGGCGCAGACGAAATCACCATCGAGTTTTTCTCGGGCGAGGAACTGCCGGCCACGGTGGTTGGCACCGATCCCAAGACCGATATCGCGCTGCTGAAGGTGGACACCGAAACCGCGCTGTCCTTCGTCAATTTCGGTAATAGTGACAACGCCCGCGTCGGCGATTGGGTTATGGCCATGGGCAACCCGCTGGGACAGGGTTTTTCCGTCTCGGCCGGGATCGTCTCGGCCCGCAACCGCGCCCTGAGCGGCACCTATGACGATTACATCCAGACCGACGCTGCCATCAACCGCGGCAACTCGGGCGGTCCGCTGTTCAACATGGACGGTGATGTGATCGGCGTGAACACCGCAATCCTGTCGCCCAACGGCGGCTCGATCGGGATCGGGTTCTCGATGGCGTCCAACGTTGTCACCAAGGTAGTGGACCAACTGAAGGAATTCGGTGAAACCCGCCGCGGCTGGCTGGGCGTGCGCATTCAGGATGTGACGGCAGACGTTGCCGAAGCGCTGGGTCTGGCCTCGGCCTCGGGCGTGCTTGTCTCGGATGTGCCTGATGGTCCGGCGAAAGATGCCGGGATGCTGGCCGGTGACGTGATCACCAAGTTCGATGGCGTGGATGTCAGTGATACGCGCGGTCTGGTGCGTCAGGTGGGCAACACCACCGTTGGCAAAGCTGTCCGCGTGGTCGTGAACCGCAGCGGCGCAACCGAAACGCTGCTGGTCACGCTGGGCCGCCGCGAAGAGGCAGAGGCCGTGCCGGTTGTTGCCCCGATGGAAGAACCCGCACCGGAAACCAGCACCATTCTGGGAATGGAGCTGAGCCCGGTGACCGAAGATCTGCGCACGGAAATGGATCTGGGCGCATCGGTCAAAGGTCTGGTTGTCACGAACATCGACGAAATGGCCGAAGCCTACACCAAAGGCCTGCGTGCCGGTGACGTGATCACCGAAGCCGGTCAAAGCCAGGTTCTGACGGTTGAAGATCTGGAAAACCGGATCACCGAAGCCAAGGAACAGGGCCGCAAATCGCTGCTGCTTCTGGTGCGCCGCGCCGGGGATGCCCGCTTTGTCGCGCTGGGGATCGAAGAGTAATTCCCGGTTCGAACGAATACAGAAAAGGGCGCCCTAGGGCGCCCTTTTTCGTGGCCTATTCAGCGGCCAATTGCCTGTGTGCGCCAGACAGGCTTTGCGCTTGCCGCCAAAGGGCAAAGCGCGGATCGTGTTCGCTATAGGTGCAATCGCTCAGGCGGATGCGGCGGCCCTGCGGGACCGGGCGTTTCAGGTACAGGCCGGGATGCAGCGGTATCGGCAGACCTTCGTGAAAATCATAGGGTCGGTTGGCCTCGGGCGCTTCGTGATGGGCTTTCATCATCGCCGGGGTCAGCGCCGTTCCGGCAGGCAAATCATCGGCGGCATAGGCCGTCTGCGGCCCGGTCTGCGCCAGCGCCAGATCGCTTGGCCCCGATGGCAGGCAGGCGCGGGCCAACGCGGCCTCGGGCGCCTCATCGACGCCAGGGCAGGTCAGCCGAGCCCCCGACTGCGCGGCCAACTGGGCCAGCCACTGGCCATAAAGCGTCAGCGTGTCGGGTTGAACCACCAGAACCGATATCCCACGTTCCAGCGCGGCCGCTGCCGATAGGGCGGCCTCAAAGGGGGTGTCTGTGGTCTCGATCAGCAGATCCGCCGCAATGGTTTGGGCCAGCAACGCCGGATCGCTGCAATGCGCCACCTGTCCGCAATCATGGGCCAGCCTGATTTCATGAACATCGGTTGCTTGCCGAAGCGGCACGCCAAGCGCCTCGGCCAAGGTTCCGGCAACCGCAATACCGCTCAGGGCGATGTCATCGCTTTGGCTGATGGCGGCCAGATAGGCCGGTGCCAGTTTGGAGCCAAGACCAATCAATGCGACGCTGCGCTGGTGCTGGTTTTGCATGTTGAACCTCCTCGGGATGCGCAAAGGCTGATTGCGCAACTATGAGGAGATTTTCGGGCAGACCCGTGCCGAAAGCGGGGTTATTGGTCTGATTTTGGCGGAATCAGGATGGCCAGAACGCCCAGATCCCGCGCGGTATCCATCGAAAGCTGGTCGCTGTTCAGCCCTTGGCGCTGCTGGTAATGCAAGATCGCGTCGCGGGTCGGCTTGTCCATCTGGCCGTTGATCCGGCCTTTGTAATAGCCCCGCGCGAATAGGGCGCGTTGCAGCGTGGCAATGAATTGCGGCGTCTGTTGATCGGGGCAGGGGGTCTGAAAGCGGATCTCGCTGCGCGGCTTGACCACTTTGGGCACCGGTTGATTGCGATAGACCGGCGGCGTGACAACGCGGCCATCGGCGGCGCGTTCGGCCTGCACCACCTGCACCTGGCCCATGACATAGCCGTATTCGGCAGGCACCACCTTGCTGGCCCAACAGACTGCACCTGTGGCGGTCGGCTGCGTTTCGGTCTGCGCGGGCTCTGCCGTTGCGGCGGGCGCAGTGGTGGCGGCAGGCTGGTCGCAGGCGCTCAGGGCGATGAAGGCCAGACAGGCCAGTGTGTAGTGCTTGGTCATGAACTGCTCGTGCCAGTTTCGGCTTGGCGCAGACCTTAACCGGTTTGCCCCGTTTGGGAAAGCGCCTCTGACGGGCGGAGCAATTCATCCAACATGGGCGAGATATCTTCGACCAGTTCGGCAATGATATGCGTCACGCCATTTTCGCGCTGAAGCCGCCCCGTCACGCGCAGCAGCCGCCCGGCAATCACCGCCCGGCGAAACCGTTCGTATAAGGTGCGCCAGACGATGATATTCACCACGCCGGTTTCATCCTCCAGCGTCAGAAAGATCACCCCCTTGGCGGTTCCGGGGCGCTGACGCAGGATCACCAGCCCTGCCACGGCCACACGCGCACCCTGCGGCGGCTCGCCCAATCGGGCGGCCATAAGACAGGACGGGGGCCGGGGCCAAGTGTCATAAGCTGGGCGCTGCATGAGAACAAACATAGAACTAACGCAAAATTGAGTCCAGCATGACTGTAAAAGGGCTGGCCCCCGGCGCAAAGCCTTCCTAGGAATAGGCGAAGTTTCAAGACGAGGGAGACCGGCCAGATGGCGAAGATCACCTATATCGAGCATAACGGCACCAAACACGACGTAGAGGTCCGCAACGGGCTGACCGTGATGGAAGGCGCGCGCGACAACAACATTCCGGGCATCGAGGCCGATTGCGGCGGCGCCTGCGCCTGTTCGACCTGCCATGTCTACGTCGATCCGGCATGGGTCGAAAAGCTGCCTGCGAAGGACGACATGGAAGAAGACATGCTCGATTTCGCCTATCAGCCCGATCCGGCGCGGTCACGCCTGACCTGCCAGCTCAAGGTCTCGGACGCGATCGACGGTCTGGTCGTGCATATGCCCGAAAAGCAGATCTGATGGCCGGCAAGGCGCGGCACGTTCTGTTGCGCGCCTGCCGCGCGACGGCCCGCCGCGCCGGGCCAGTGTTGGGCTTTTGGCTGGCGGCGCTTGCCGCCACCGCCTCGGCGGACTGCCCGCCCGATCACCTGGTGCAGCCGATGGCAGGGCGTAGCGCGGCTGCCTCGGTCGCCAATCAACATGACCGGGGCCTGCATGCCCCTTGGGCCGAGGCCAGCGCCCAGCTATCGCTGACCGCCGCTTTGGCCGTCCCAACGGATGAATATGGCCACGGCATTCTGGGCGATCTGCGCGATGCCAAAGCGCTGATCATCACGCTGGGCGATCCTGCCACGAACCGCATCGCTTGCCCTGCGCGGGTCTCGCTCCCAAAAGGCGAGGTGTTCGAAGACATCGCCCCGCGCCTTGCGGATCTGACCGGCGATGGCCTGCCAGAGATCATCACCGTTCAATCGAGCATCCAGTCCGGTGCCCGCCTTGTCATCTACGATGCCCAAGGCACGCTTCTGGCCGCGACCAAACCCATCGGCCGTCGCAACCGCTGGCTGGCCCCGATTGGCGTCGCGGATTTCGACGGCGATGGTGCCCCCGATATAGCCTATATCGATCGTCCGCATCTGGCCAAGCGCCTGACCGTTTGGCGCTGGCAAAGCGGCAAGCTGACCCCAATGCCGCCCCTGGACGGGGTGACCAATCACCAAATCGGTTGGGCCTTCATCGCAGGCGGCATCCGCAATTGCGGCCCATCCCCAGAACTCATCCTGTCCGATGGCAACTGGCGCAATACCCTTGCCATAAAATGGTCCGGCACTGGCTGGTCCACCAAAACGCTGGCCACCCACGCCACGCCCGCAAGTTTAGCCCAAGCCCTGACATGTCCCTGAGTATTTTCTGACCAGAAATATTCCTCGGGGGGTGAATGCGCCGCAGGCGCAGAGGGGGGCAGACAGCCCCCCTTTCACGTCGGGCCGCGCAGCGGTTCGAAAGAATTATGCAAAAGACAACAGGCGCAGGGTTTCCCCTACGCCTGCCAAACAGGTCGCAATCCAACCGCGTTTACCCTTTCAAGGCACGCCAACCGATGTCGCGGCGGCAGAAGCCTGTGGGCCACTCGACGGTATCGACCAGCGCATAGGCGCGGTCCGCGGCCTCTTGCAAGGAGGCCCCGCGCGCGGTGGCGTTCAGCACACGGCCGCCATTCGCCGTGATCTTGCCGTCCACCTGCTTTGTGCCAGCATGGAACATCACATTGAAACTGTCCTCGGGCAGGGCGTTCAGCCCGCCAATTTCGGCCCCCTTGGCATAGCTGCCGGGATAGCCTTCGGCGGCAATCACCACGGTCATCGCATGGTCATCGGCCCAAGTGACCTGAGCATCCGCCAAACGCCCTTCGGCGCAGGCCTGCATCAGGTCCAGCGCCTGCGCGCCAAGGCGCAGCATCAGCACCTGACATTCGGGATCACCAAAGCGGACGTTGTATTCCACCAGACGGGGCTGGCCGTCCTTGATCATCAAACCCGCGTAAAGCACGCCGGAATAGGGCATGCCGCGCTTGGCCATTTCGGCCATGGTCGGGCGGATGATTTCATCCATCGCCTTTTGTGCGATCTCATCGGTCAGCACAGGCGCGGGCGAATAGGCGCCCATGCCGCCGGTGTTCGGACCGGTGTCACCTTCGCCCACGCGCTTGTGGTCTTGGGCCGTGCCGATCGGCAGGCAGGTTTCGCCATCCACGAGGATGAAAAAACTCGCCTCTTCGCCGGTCATGAACTCTTCGATCACCACTTCGGCGCCCGCCGCCCCAAAGGCCCCGCCGAACATGTCGTCCAGCGCGGCCAGCGCCTCGTCCAGCGTTTCGGGGATGATCACGCCTTTACCGGCGGCCAGCCCATCGGCCTTGATGACCAGCGGCATGCCCTGTTCGGTCACATAGGCTTTGGCCGAGGCCAGATCGGTGAAATGTGCATAGCCTGCGGTGGGCGCGCTTGCCGCATCGCAGATTTCCTTGGTAAAACTCTTCGACGCTTCCAGCCGCGCTGCCGCCGCCGAAGGGCCAAACACGGTCAGGCCCGCCTCGCGCAGTCGGTCGGCCACACCGGCGGCCAAGGGCGCTTCGGGGCCGATGATGACCATGTCGATGGCGTTCTCTTCGCAGAAGCCCGCAACCACGCCGCCGTCTTCGGTATCCAGCGCCGCGCATTCGGCGATCTGCGCAATCCCGGCATTGCCCGGCGCGACGATCAGCTTGTCGCATTTGGGGTTCTGCATCACGGCCCAAGCCAGTGCATGTTCGCGTCCGCCGCTACCAAGGATGAGAATGTTCATGCGCGTGACCTTTTTGCCGGAAAATCTGCCGGTTCCTTAGTGCCAAGGCCGCTGTAACGCAAGCGCCGCCCCATGCCTGCTTGGTTGCGGTTTCCTCTGGCGCGGCGGCGGGCTAGGGTGGGGCAAATCACTGATGGGGCCTATATGTCTGACCTGATTGACGATCCGCAGCCCGGGCAGAACCTGCCAGAATTCACTGTTGCCGAAATCTCGGGCGCGGTGAAACGCACGCTGGAGGATCAGTTTTCCCGCGTTCGCGTGCGCGGTGAGGTCGGGCGCGTGTTCACGGCGCGGTCGGGGCATCTGTATTACGACATCAAGGACGACAAAAACGTGCTGGCCTGCACCACGTGGAAAGGGCAGGTGTCGCGCCTGTCGGTCGTGCCCGAGGAGGGGCTTGAGGTCGTGGTGACCGGGCGGCTGACGGCTTTTGGCGGGCAGTCCAAGTACAATATGAACGTCGAAGAGGTGGCCGTCGCGGGCAAGGGCGCGTTGATGGCCCTGCTGGAAAAGCGCAAAGCCCAGCTTCAGGCCGAAGGGCTGTTTGAGCAAAGTCGCAAGCGCCCCTTGCCCTATCTGCCTGAGATTATCGGCGTTGTGACCTCGCCCTCCGGGGCGGTGATCCGCGATATTCTGCACCGCTTGCGCGACCGCTTTCCGCGCAAGGTGCTGATTTGGCCAGTGGCGGTGCAGGGTGAGGCCTGCGCGCGTGAGGTGGCCAATGCGATTGACGGGTTCAACCTGTTGACGCCGGGCGGGGCCTTGCCCCGGCCTGATCTGTTGATCGTGGCGCGAGGCGGCGGGTCTATCGAAGACCTGTGGGGCTTTAACGAAGAAATCGTCGCGCGGGCTGCAGCGCGGTCTGAAATTCCGCTGATTTCGGCGGTGGGCCATGAAACCGATACGACGTTGATCGACTACGTGTCCGACCGGCGGGCGCCCACGCCCACGGCGGCGGCGGAAATGGCCGTGCCCGTGCGAATGGAACTTTTGGCATGGGTTGGCGAACAGCAAACGCGTCTGGTCCGGGCCTTGTCGGCGCGGGTGGACCAGCGTGGCCAGCGCCTGCGCGATCTGGGCCGCGCCCTGCGGCGGCCTGAAACCTTGCTGGAAGGGCCGCAGCAGCGATACGATCTGATGTCAGACCGCCTGCCGACCGCGCTGATGCGCGGGGTGGAGAGGCGTCGCGTGGCCCTGTCTGAGGCCTCGGGCAGTCTGCGGCCAGGTTTGCTGGCGCGGATGCTGGGGCAGGATCAGCGCCGGATTTCCAATAGCGCCGACCGGCTGGCCCCGGCGCTGCAACGCGCAGCATTGGCCAAGCGCGAGGCTTTGGGCCGACGGGCCGACCGGTTGACCCCGCGTGTAATCGAACGGGACATCGCGCAGGGGCGTGACCGCCTTGAGGCGCTGACCCGCCGGTTGAAGGACGCAGGCACCCGCCAAACCACCGCGCCGCGCGACCGGTTGGAAGCGTTGATGCGTCTGCATGAAACGCTGGGCTACAAGGCCACGCTGAAGCGCGGCTATGCTGTGGTCTATGGCGATGGCGGGCAGGTTGTCGGGACCAAAGCCGCAGCCGAGGCGGCAGCAGGGCTGGAGATCGAATTTGCCGATGGCAAGTTCAAGATCGGCGGCACAACTCGCAAAAGTGCAACCAAACCCAAGCCGCCCGAACAGGGCAGTCTGTTCTAAGGCCGCGCGGGGCGCGACAGGATATCTCGTCTGCGCCCTTTGGGCGCTTCCTCGGGCGGGAGCGGTGCGGCTGGTGTTGCGCGGCGCGTCCGAGCCGGGTAAAGGGCGGCGCATGAGCGAGAAGCAACACCCAAACGGCACCCCTTGGCGCAATTTCTATGGTCGGTGGAAGGGCAAGACCCTGCGTCCGAACCATAAGGACTATCTGGAGAACGACCTTGAGGCGTTGTCTCCGGGGGCAGTGTCGTGGGAAGACAACCCAGATCGCACGCCGCTGGACCCGAACGCGATGTTCGGCGGACGGCCATTATGGCTGGAGATCGGCTTTGGCGGCGGCGAGCATATGGTGCATCAGGCGGTGAACAATCCTGGCGTTGGCATCATCGGCTGTGAGCCATTCATCAATGGCGTTGCCATGCTGCTGGGCAAAATCCGCGAAGCCGAGGTGGACAACGTGCGCGTCTATCCCG
This sequence comes from Pseudoprimorskyibacter insulae, assembly GCF_900302505.1. Classification (GTDB taxonomy): domain Bacteria; phylum Pseudomonadota; class Alphaproteobacteria; order Rhodobacterales; family Rhodobacteraceae; genus Pseudoprimorskyibacter; species Pseudoprimorskyibacter insulae. The sequence continues at coordinate 120,596 of NZ_OMOJ01000006.1, forward strand.
GCGATGCCCGGCACATGTTCGACGTGTTGCCCGAAGGGTCGGTCGAGAAGGCGTTTTTGCTTTATCCCGATCCTTGGCCGAAAAAGCGCCACCACCGCCGCCGGTTCGTCACGCCCGACCATCTGGAGCCGCTGTCGCGGGTCATCAAACCAGGCGGTGAATTCCGCGTGGCGACCGACATTCCCGACTATGTGCGGCAAACGCTGGAACAGGTGCCGAAGGCCAACTTTGAATGGCAGGCCGAAGCGCCCGATGATTGGCGCAAGCCTTGGGATGACTGGATCAGCACGCGCTATGAAAAGAAGGCCTTCCGCGAAGGCCGCACGGCGCATTACCTGACCTTCCGCCGCGTCTGAGCCACCCTGCCAATTGGTCGGCGTTTGCGCTGCCAAAAGGGGATGTACCTGCCTGCGTGGGCTTGCTAAGACGCAGCCAACGCTAAGACAGGAAGGTTCACATGTCCGCACATGGCACGCCCATCCCGATGACCTCGTACAAATGTGGCCCCCTGACGGGTGAGGCCCATGTGCCGGGGGACAAATCCATTTCGCACCGGTCCTTGATCCTTGGGGCCATGGCCATTGGCGAAACCCGGATCGAAGGTCTGCTGGAAGGCGAGGACGTTCTTGATACCGCCAAGGCGATGCGGGCCTTTGGCGCGACTGTGACGGATCATGGTGGCGGCAAATGGTCGGTGCAGGGGGTGGGCGTTGGCGGCTTTGCCGAGCCGGACAATGTGATTGACTGCGGCAATTCCGGCACCGGTGTGCGCCTGATCATGGGTGCGATGGCCACCACGCCGATCACCGCGACCTTCACGGGCGATGCCAGCCTGAACAAACGGCCCATGGCCCGCGTGACCGATCCTTTGGCCTTGTTTGGCACGCAATCGGTTGGCCGGTCTGGCGGTCGCCTTCCGATGACCATCGTTGGTGCGGCCGAGCCGAAGCCTGTGCGCTTTGTCGTGCCGGTGCCGTCGGCGCAGGTGAAATCGGCGGTTCTGCTGGCGGCGCTGAATGCGCCCGGCGAATCTGTCGTGATCGAAAAAGAGGCCACGCGCGACCATACCGAACGGATGCTGACGGGCTTTGGCGCCAATATCACCACCGAAGTCACAGACGAAGGCCGGGTTATTACGCTGCAAGGCCAGCCCGAGCTGAAGCCGCAGCACATCGTTGTGCCGCGCGATCCGTCCTCGGCGGCATTCCCGGTCTGTGCGGCGCTGATCACCGAAGGGTCGGACGTGTTGGTGCCGAACATCGGTCTGAACCCGACCCGCGCGGGACTGTTCTTTACCCTGCAAGAGATGGGCGCGGATCTGACCTTTGAGAATATGCGCGAAGAGGGCGGCGAGCCGGTCGCCGATCTGCGTGCTAAATTCAGCCCGAACCTTAAGGGCATCGAAGTGCCTGCCGAACGCGCGGCCAGCATGATCGACGAATATCCGGTTCTGTCGGTTGTCGCGGCCTATGCCGAGGGCAAGACGCATATGCCCGGTGTCAAGGAACTGCGCGTCAAGGAATCGGACCGAATTGATGCGATGGCCACGGGCCTGCGTGCCAATGGCGTGGCCGTGGACGAGGGCGAAGATTGGTGGACGGTCTATGGCTGCGGCCATGGCAAAGTGCCGGGCGGCGCGATGGTTCAAAGCCATCTGGACCACCGCATTGCCATGTCGTTCATGGTGATGGGCATGGGCAGCGAAGCGCCGGTCAGCGTGGATGACGGCAGCCCGATTGCCACGTCTTTCCCAATTTTTGAGCCGCTGATGGGCGCGCTTGGTGCACGGGTCGAACGCAGCTGATTGCGGTTGGCCTGCGCCGCCCGCGTGGGTAGCATGGGCCAATGACAGGAGGCTGACATGAGCAATTGCATCGGCACATGGGTGCTGATCCCCGAGCTTTGCCACTATAGCAAAGGCCACCCGCCAGATGCGGGCCGGTATGAGATCGGGATGATCGATGGCCGGTTTGTCTTTGTCATCCAATCTGAAAAGGACGGCCAGCCGGTGCGGTCTGATTTCTCGGCCCCCGCGAATGGCGAGGCAGAGGAGACGCATATCCCCGGTCTGACCCATGTGTCGGTGCAAGCGGTGGATGACGCAACGCTGGACAGTTCGGCCTTTGCCGGTGATCGGCGTATGGCCTATGCGCGGCGGCGGGTGTCGCCGGATGGGCAGTTGCTCAGTGTCTTTATGGAAAACAACCTGCCTTCGGGCGCGGTGCAGATTTATCAGGTGTATAAACGGGCATGAGCTTTACCATCGCTATCGACGGGCCTGCCGCTGCGGGTAAGGGCACCATTTCCAAGGCCGTGGCCGCACATTTCAATGTCCCCCATTTGGACACCGGGCTTCTTTATCGCGCGGTCGGGTTGAAAATGCTGGGCGGTGTCGATCCGATCGACGCCGCGCGTGCCTTGAGGCCTGAGGATCTTGAAGTCGAGGGCTTGCGCACCGCCGAAGTCGCGCAGGCGGCGTCGAAGGTTGCTGTGATCCCGGAAGTTCGGGCCGCCTTGTTGGATTTTCAGCGGGTCTTTGCCCGCCGTGCCGGGGGCGCGGTTCTGGATGGGCGCGACATCGGCACCGTGATCTGCCCCGAGGCCGAAGCGAAACTGTTCGTGACCGCCAGCGCCGAAGTGCGTGCACAGCGCCGGTTCAAAGAGCTGACGGAGCAGGGCGCGGCCACCGAATTCGATACGGTTCTGGCCGATGTGCGGGCGCGGGACGAACGCGACATGAACCGCGCCGATGCCCCATTGAAACCCGCCGATGACGCGGTGCTGGTCGATACCTCGACCATGACGATTGACGAGGCGGTGGCCGCGGCCATTCAGGCCGTCGACGCCAAGCGAGGCTAAAGGCGTGCTGCGGGCGCTGCTGGTTTGGCTGGCTTTGTTGGCCCCTTCTGCGGCGCTTGCGAACTCGCCCTATTTGTCCGACCCGTTTGATTGCCAGATCGACGGTGATCGGCACATGGCGTTTCTGCTGGGCGATGGCCTGTTCGGACCTGATCCCAAGGCGGCGGTGATCCTTTCGCCTGAGGGGCGGTTGCTGGGATATTTGCAGGTCGGGCTGCTAAGCTATCCCATGCTGGGCCCGGACTGCGCGGTTTATGATGCTGATGCGAAGGCCGTGTTTGTCTGGGAAGAAGACAGCGCATTTGACGGCCCCTTGATGACCGGAACCTCGAAAGAGGCGCTTGCGGCCCGCTGGACCTATGATCCGGCAAGGCAAGACGCGGCCCCTGCATTCGGGTTCGCCCGCGCCGCCGATCAGCCGGGCTTTGCCGCCATTCTGGCCGCCGAAGTCGCGCAGATCACGCAGGTTGTGGCGTTCATCTTGTGCTTTTCGACGCTTGCCTCGGCTTGCTTGGTTCTGGTGCCGGGGCTGCCGTGGCGCAGGCGGCCTTGGGCCTCAACCATCGGAGCGGCGATTCTTGTCGGCGTGGGCGGAGGGGCCGGGCTGTTGGTTTTCGTGGCCTATGGATTGTCGGGACTGTCGGCGGCTTTGACGGTGATCTGTATTGGCGCGGGCGCGATTCTTGGCCTCGGGGCATTGGCGCTAAAGCGCGCCGCTGTTTAGGCGTTTTGCTGTGCCGCGTCATAGTCGGCGCGGGCTGTGTCGATTTCGTCCAGATTATCTATGGCCCATTGGCTAAGTGTTCGCACGGCCATGCCGAACGATTCCCCAAGCGTGGTCAGTTGATATTCGACCGTTGGTGGCACGGTGGGATAGGCGGTGCGGGTGACCAAGCCGTCACGTTCTAATTCCCGCAGGGTGATGGACAGCATCCGCTGAGACACGCCCAAATGCCGCTTCAATTCGTTGAACCGCATTACGCCCGTGCCTTTCAGGGCGATGATCACCAGCAGGCTCCATTTGTCACCGATCCGCGCCAGCACATCTTTGATGCGGTCGCAGCTGGTGGTGCAATGTCCGATGTCCTTCATGGCGGTTCCCTTTTTGATACTGGGTAACAAATTTGTGCCTTCTTGCGGAGGCTGATTAGTCACAAATATATACCCAGTTACAAATTAATACCAATCAAACTGTAGAAGGGTTTGAAAATGTTCTACGAAAAGCTCGAATGGCGCTACGCAACCAAGGCAATGGACGCGAACCGGGTCGTACCGTCCGAGAAAATTGAACGCATCATCGAGGCTGCGCGCAAGGCGCCCACCTCGTCTGGGCTTCAGCCGTTTGAAATGGTTCTGGTGACCAACCCCGAGGTGCGTGCCGAGCTGTCTGAGGCCGCTTTTGGCCAGCAGCAATTGGTTGATGGCACCGCCGTTCTGGTGTTCGCCGCTTGGGACAACTACACCGACGCCCGCATTGACGACTTCGTCAACCTGACCGGCGAAGTGCGTGGCGGCGTGACTGAGGCGTTGACCGCTTATTATGATCGACTCAAGGGCATGTACCTGCCGCGCGATGCCCGCACCAATTTCGAACATGCTGCCCGTCAGGCCTATATTGCGCTGGGTTTCGCCCTGATGGCCGCTGCCGAGGAAGGCGTGGACGCGACCCCGATGGAAGGTCTGGATCCTGCTAAGTTTGACGAGATTCTGGGCCTTGGGGCGAAGGGCCTGAAAACTGTGGTCATTCTGACCATCGGCTACCGTGATGAGGCCAAGGATTGGCTGGCACCGCTGCCGAAAGTGCGCAAATCGCGCGACCAGATCGTCACGGACGTAAAGTAAGCCGCGCAGGGCAGGGGCGGATTCCGTCCTTGCCCTTTTGGCCAATTTTGGCTAATGAGCGCGCGTCGACAAGGTGAAAACACCGCATTCCAAAGAGATCGAGCAAGGGTCGGACCAACCGGCCCTCTTTGTTTTGCGTTTGATACGACCAACCCAAAGACCGGCGGAGACAACCGCTCGGCCAGATAAAACCGATGTAAAGGATGTAATGCCACATGGCTAATGCAATGGAAGAATTTGAAGCCCTCCTTCAGGAAAGCTTCGAAATGGACACCCCCGAAGAGGGTTCGGTTGTCAAAGGCAAGGTAATTGCCATCGAGGCCGGTCAGGCCATCATCGACGTAGGCTACAAAATGGAAGGCCGCGTTGATCTGAAAGAATTCGCAGAGCCGGGTGAAGCACCGAAAGTTGCCGTAGGCGACGACGTTGAAGTGTACCTGCGCGCCGCAGAAAACGCCCGTGGCGAAGCCGTCATCTCGCGTGAGATGGCCCGCCGCGAAGAAGCCTGGGACCGCCTGGAAAAAGCATACGCAGACGACGCACGCGTCGAAGGCGCGATCTTTGGCCGTGTCAAAGGTGGCTTCACCGTCGATCTGGGTGGCGCTGTTGCCTTCCTGCCCGGCAGCCAAGTTGACGTGCGCCCCGTGCGTGACGCTGGCCCGCTGATGGGTCTGAAGCAGCCGTTCCAGATCCTCAAGATGGACCGTCGTCGTGGCAACATCGTTGTGTCGCGTCGTGCAATCCTCGAAGAATCGCGTGCCGAACAGCGTGCCGAAGTCATCGCCAACCTGACCGAAGGCCAGGCTGTTGAAGGTGTGGTCAAGAACATCACCGAATACGGTGCGTTCGTTGATCTGGGCGGCGTTGACGGCCTGCTGCACGTCACCGACATGGCATGGCGCCGTGTGAACCACCCGTCCGAGATCCTGACGATCGGCGAGACCGTGAAGGTCCAGGTCATCAAGATCAACAAAGAAACCCACCGCATTTCGCTGGGCATGAAGCAGCTGCAGGACGATCCGTGGGATCTGGTTGCTGCCAAGTTCCCGCTGAGCTCGGTGCACCAGGGCCGCGTGACCAACATCACCGACTACGGCGCATTCGTCGAGCTGGAGCCGGGTGTCGAAGGTCTGGTTCACGTGTCCGAAATGTCCTGGACCAAGAAAAACGTACACCCCGGCAAGATCGTTTCGACCTCGCAGGAAGTGGACGTCATGGTTCTGGAAATCGACGGCGCCAAGCGTCGCGTTTCGCTGGGCCTCAAGCAGACCATGCGCAACCCGTGGGAAGTTTTCTCGGAAACTCACCCCGAGGGCACCGAGGTCGAAGGCGAAGTCAAGAACATCACCGAATTCGGTCTGTTCATTGGCCTGCCGGGCGACATCGACGGCATGGTTCACCTGTCCGACCTGTCGTGGGAAGAGCGTGGCGAAGACGCCATCCAGAACTACCGCAAGGGCGACATCGTCAAAGCCGTGGTTTCGGAAGTTGACGTCGAGAAAGAGCGTATTTCGCTGTCGATCAAAGCGCTGGGTGGCGACAAGTTCGCCGAAGCGACTGGCGGCGTGAAGCGTGGCTCGATCGTAACCGTCGAAGTGACCGCCATCGAAGACGGCGGCATCGAAGTGGAATACGAAGGCGCCAAGTCGTTCATCCGTCGTTCGGATCTGTCGCGTGACCGCGCCGAACAGCGCCCCGAGCGTTTCTCGGTTGGCGATAAGGTCGACGTTCGCGTCACCAACATCGACAACAAGTCGCGCCGTCTGGGCCTGTCGATCAAGGCACGTGAAATCGCTGAAGAAAAAGAAGCGGTTGAACAGTACGGTTCGTCCGCATCGGGCGCATCGCTGGGCGACATCCTTGGCGCAGCGCTGAAGGGCGACAACTGATCTATTCTTGATCGGTAATGCTTAAAAATTGGGCACTCCGGCGAAGGTCGGAGTGCTTTTTTGTTTGTCGAACTTTAAGAAATTTGATCCAAAGCAAAGTCGGACCTATCGTTGGTGTGACAACCTTCTGGAAAAAGAGGTGTCACATGAATGGCTTAACGAGACTCACAACTTTTATCGCCGTCGTTGCAGCCGCGATTTTAGCTTTGGTGTCATTCGGATTTGCCGTTGGAAGTTTGCTTCTGTCTGAGGCATTGGTCTGGGCGATTTCAGCAGTCAGCCTGTGGCCCGCATTTGCACTTAAAGTTGCCAGATAGGCGATTGGATCACTAGAAAGCACGGCCAGAAACATCTGTTCTGCGGGCAAAACGCATCTGTGCCACGTGCTTTTTGGGTTAACAAAGTTCACTAATTTTGACCTGTCGCAAACTTAGGACCAACTTTTGCATGGCAGCCTCATTCCAAGGAGGATCTGCTATGAAGAGTAAGTCAAGTTGGTCAACTTTCGTCGCATTCGTTTCCTTGGTGGTCCTGGCGGTCACTTCTTTTGGATTCGCCGCAGGCTACCTGTTGATGAAAGAAGCACTGGTCTGGACGTTTTCAGCCGTCTGCCTTTGGCCCGTATTTGCGCTGAAACTGCCCAAGTAGCCGCAGGAGGCAAACTATCTTTGCGAGCGAATCAAACGAGGCTTGCTCTGGGGGCTGCGCTCGGATTTAGTGCATGTCAGGACGATCGGTGGGGGCAAGCCATGCAAAACATGGGGGAAATCGGCCCAAACACCCGCAAATTCGTTCTGAAGTAACGAGAATATGTTTAACGGTTGGCCAGATACTTCTATAGTCCAAAGACAGATTAGAATTGGTTAGAACCAATCGCCTGGGGAGACAGATACACATGATCCGATCGGAACTGATTCAAAAGATCGCCGATGAGAACCCGCACCTCTACCAGCGTGATGTCGAAAGAATCGTAAATACGATTTTCGAAGAAATCATCGAAGCCATGGCGCGTGGAGATCGTGTTGAACTGCGCGGCTTTGGCGCGTTTTCTGTCAAGCAACGGGATGCGAGGGTAGGACGAAACCCGCGCACCGGCGAGTCCGTCGAAGTCGAAGAAAAGCACGTGCCTTTCTTCAAGACCGGGAAGCTGCTGCGCGATCGACTGAACGGAAAGTAATCGATGCGCTACATTCGTTATGCCTTTCTGGCCGCTCTGGCCATTCTTTTGGTGTCTGTTGCTCTGGCCAACCGCCAGGAGGTGACACTCACACTGTTGCCGTCAGGTCTGTCGAACCTGCTGCAACTTCAGCACAGTCTGACCCTGCCTTTGTTCGTCGTGATCTTCGGCGGCATCGTCTTTGGCCTTCTGCTTGGCTTCGTCTGGGAATATCTGCGCGAATACAAGCACCGTGCCGCAGCATCGCGCAATCAGGGCGAAGTCAAAAAGCTGGAGCGTGAACTGCGCCGCGTCAAAGGCCAGCGCGACGAAGGCAAGGACGAAGTGCTTGCCCTGCTGGATGAGGCCCGCTGAGGCCGATGCAGCCCCGCATTCGTGTGAAAATCTGCGGGATCACCCGCCCCGAAGACATGACCGCCGTGGCAGATGCTGGGGCGGTTTATGCCGGTCTGGTGTTCTTTCCCAAGTCCCCGCGCAATGTGTCGATCGATCAGGCGCGGGCCTTGGCGGTTGAGGCCCCTATCGGGCTGGCCAAGGTGGCGCTGACGGTAGATGCCGATGACGCCTTGCTTGAGGCGATCACTGACGCCGTGCCGCTGGATATGTTGCAGCTTCACGGCTCTGAAAGCCCGGAACGCGTGGCCGAGATCAAGGCGCGCTATGGTTTGCCGGTGATGAAGGCCATCGGGATCGCGGACGCTGAAGATCTGGACAAAATCGACATCTATTCAGACGTGGCCGATCAATTACTGATCGACGCCAAGCCGCCAACCAAATCCAACCTGCCCGGCGGCAACGGGATTTCCTTCGACTGGCGACTGTTGTCGGGCCGCAAATACTGGACCCGGCCTTGGATGCTGGCAGGCGGGCTGACGCCTGACAACGTGGCCGAGGCGGTTGCCCTGACCGGGGCGCGGCAGGTCGATCTATCCTCGGGCGTGGAATCTGCGCCGGGGATCAAGGACGCGACTTTAATTCAGAAATTTATGCAAAACCTCCGGTAGGGCGGGATAGGAGCGCAATGGTTTGGACGTCCATCGGTGGTGTGAAGGTCAAATCATTGCGGCATCTGCCCCGGTTCTTTCTACGGGCGTTTCAGGCGCGCAAGGCGGCGCTGGCCACCGAAGGCTGCGTTTCGGTGGATCTGTTCCGCGAGGGCCGGTTGTTCTTTGCCGTTTCGGTTTGGTCTGATCCGGCGGTGATGAAGCGGTATGCCACAACCGACGTGCATGCGCGGTTCATGCGACAAGATGCCGATCTGTTCCTTTCGGCCAACAACACCATCATCACAGGCGACACCGCACCAACCAGAGGCGAGGCCGTGGCGCATTGGAAGGCCAAGTGGGGATGACCGCCTGCTTTACCGTGCCTCTTGGTTGCGCTAAGGGAAGGCATCGCGCAGGGAGCATCTGATGAACGATCTATTCAACAGCTTTATGAAAGGCCCCGATGAAAAGGGCCGTTTTGGTGATTTTGGTGGGCGTTTCGTGTCCGAAACCTTGATGCCGTTGATCCTTGAGCTGGAAGAGCAATACGAACACGCAAAGACCGATGAGACCTTCTGGGCCGAAATGGACTTTCTGTGGAAGCATTATGTGGGCCGTCCGTCGCCGCTGTATTTTGCCGAGCGTCTGACCGACCATCTGGGCGGCGCCAAGGTCTACATGAAGCGCGATGAGCTGAACCACACCGGCGCGCATAAGATCAACAACGTGCTGGGCCAAATCATTCTGGCGCGTCGCATGGGCAAGACCCGGATCATCGCGGAAACCGGGGCAGGGCAGCACGGCGTGGCCACCGCCACCGTTTGCGCCAAGTTCGGTCTGCAATGCGTGGTCTATATGGGTGCGCATGACGTCGAACGTCAGGCCCCCAACGTGTTCCGCATGAAGCTTCTGGGCGCCGAAGTGGTGCCCGTGACCTCGGGTCGTGGCACGCTGAAAGACGCGATGAACGACGCGCTGCGCGACTGGGTGACCAACGTGCGCGATACGTTCTACTGCATTGGCACAGTGGCTGGCCCGCACCCGTACCCTGCGATGGTTCGCGATTTCCAGCAGATCATCGGCAAAGAGGCCAAGGCCCAGATGCAAGAGGCCGAGGGCCGTCTGCCCGATACGATCATCGCGGCCATTGGCGGCGGGTCCAACGCGATGGGACTGTTCTATCCGTTCCTTGACGACAAATCCGTGCGCATCATCGGTGTTGAGGCCGGCGGCAAAGGTGTGGATGAGAAGATGGAGCATTGCGCCTCGCTGACGGGTGGCCGTCCGGGTGTTCTGCATGGCAACCGCACCTATCTGCTGCAAGATGATGATGGCCAGATCCTCGAAGGCCATTCGATTTCGGCGGGTCTTGATTATCCGGGCATCGGGCCAGAACATTCCTGGCTGCACGACATTGGCCGCGCGGAATATGTCTCGATCACAGATAAGGAGGCGCTGGAGGCGTTCCAGCTGTGCTGCAAGACCGAAGGCATCATCCCCGCGCTGGAACCCAGCCACGCATTGGGCCATGTGATGAAGATCGCGCCGGAATTGCCGAAAGATCACATCATCTGCATGAACATGTGTGGCCGTGGTGACAAAGACATCTTTACCGTCGCGCGTCATCTTGGGGTGGATATGGGCGGCTTGGTCTAAACCGTCGTTCTATCGCGAAATTCGAAGGCCCGGCCATTTGGTCGGGCTTTTTCTTTTGTTTCAATCGCTTGAGCGGCCATAAACCCAAGTTTAGCGGCCTTTGCCCTCAGTTTATCGACAGATCCCACCGCAGCAGGCATCCAGATGGCGAGGGTCGGGATCACAACGGTCCGACTCTGTAACCGTACCCCATCTTCGGTTGTTTCATAAGTTAGAGGAGGACTGTCCCCATGAAACCTGCCCTGTTGATTTCGACCCTCGCTGCCCTGTCGCTCGGAGGTGTGGCGCAAGCCGAGACCCTCACAGACGATGTCATCGCTGACCTGCAAGCGCAGGGCTACACCTATATCGAAGTGCGCACCCGTCGCGGCACCGTAAAGTTCGAAGCGCTACGCGGCACTGAAAAGACCGAACTGGTCTATGATGAAGTCAGCGGAGAGCTGATCTCGTCCGAGACGGAGGCTGCTGATGCCGACGATCTGCGTGACGCGGCAGAGGCACAAAGTGCCGTTGTTGAACGCGGCGCGCACAATGGCCGCCATCGCCATGACGACGATGATGCCGAGGATGACAGCAGCGATGATAGCGCCGATGACAGTTCGTCTGACGACAGCAGTTCAGATGATAGCTCCGACGATAGCTCGTCTGATGACAGCGTCGACGATGACGATGACGATGATGATGATCACCGGGGCCGCGGTCACGGCGAGCGTGATGATGATCGTGGCGGCCGTCACGGCCACTGATCCGGCCTCGTACTGGTGAAGGTTTGACCGATTTGCTATGGTCGGAAGGCGTGCACGGCTTGGTCTTGCACGCCGTTTCCTCATTTGGGTGACAGAATGCTACGACGTTTGATCTGGACAGCAATATGCCTGCTGCTTGCCACCGGCGGGGCGGCTTTGGCCAAAGATGTGCAAGCCGAATGGATCAAACAGCTTCGCCGCCAAGGGTTTACCCATATTGAGGTTGAACGCACGTGGCTGGGCCGCCTGCGGATTGAGGCCAGCAAACCGGGCCAAACGCGCGAAGTGGTGGTGAACCCGCGTTCGGGCGAAGTGCTGCGCGACTACTTGGACGACGATGATGACGATGAGCACGATGATCGCCGTTTGGACGATGATCGCAGCGGGTCTTCGTCATCGGGCCGTGGGTCTGACAGTTCAGGCCGGGATCGCGATAGATCGGATGACGACAAGCCAGACGATGATAGGTCCGGCAGTGACCGTTCTGACGATGACAAAGCGGAAGACGACAAAGACGACCGCGATGATCGGGACGATCGCGATGACTAGGGCCCAAGATCATCGGAGCGCGGCATGAAACTCCGCCTGACATTCGCCGCCCTATTGGTGTTTCAGATCCTATGTGCGCTGGTGTTTGTCTGGCGCACTTTGTCATCCTTCATTGGCACCCCGGCCGCCCCGATCCCGTGGCATGTGTCGGAACTGATCGAGATTGGCGCGGCAATCGGGCTGGTGCTGGGCGCGGTCGTGTCGGGCATCCTGCTGCGCCGGTCTCTGCGGCGTCAGGCAGCGGCGGAACAGTCGCTGAAACTGGCCTCGGGCGCGTTCATGGACGTGCTGAACCAACATTTCGACGCTTGGTCGCTGACCCCCGCGGAACGCGATGTTGCCCTGTTTGCCATCAAGGGCCTGTCTACCGCAGATATCGCGACCTTGCGCAAAACATCCGAAGGCACGGTCAAAGCGCAGACCAACGCAATCTATCGCAAAGCCGGCGTGACGGGCCGCCCGCAACTGCTCAGCCTGTTCATAGATGAATTGATTGAGGGCCGCCCCTTGCGGGATGCGCTACAAGACGTGGCCTAGGCCTTATACTGTTCCAAGATGCGCAGCGGCACGATGTCCAGCGCCCGGCGATGCGTCGCCTCCAGATGCACCTGCGGCGCGCAGCCTTCATCATGGGCCTGCAAGAACCGCGCGGCACATAGGCACCAGCTGTCACCCGGCTTCAGCCCGGCAAAGCCGAACTCAGGGCGCGGGGTGCTCAGATCATTGCCGACATATTTGGAATAGGCCAGAAACTCGGCCGTCATCACCGCACAGACCGTATGGCTGCCGCTGTCCTGCGTGCAGGTGTTGCAGTGCCCATCGCGGAAATAGCCCGTCAATGGCTTGGTCGAGCAGGGGGCCAAAGCCCCGCCCAGAACATTGATCGAAGCCTCTGGTGTCATGGTTCCTCATCCTGCGGCTTTGGCGACTGACCTCAGCATGACATGTTTTCCAAGGCCGCGCTATGGTGGCTCATTTGAACCTATCGACCAGCTTTTGCATCGGGCTGCGGGTGTCCTCTGCGGCGGGTGCCTCCTCAGGGGCCGCTTTGGCGGGCTTTGCCGCCGGGGCCTTTCCGCCAGACGATCGCGGCGGTTTCACCCGCAGGGCGACCGCGTTCATGAACCGGGCCGCATCGCCATCGGCCAGCGCCGCCGCACCATCGGACACACCGCGCAGCACATCATCCAGCCACGCCTCATCGGCCTTGGCGAAATCATGCAGCACATAGGCCGCCACCAGTTCCTTGCGCCCCGGATGACCGATCCCCATGCGCACGCGGTCATAGGCTTCGCCGATATGCGCATGGATCGACCTCAACCCATTGTGCCCGGCATGACCGCCGCCCGATTTCACCTTGAGCCGTCCCGGCGCCAGATCCAGCTCATCATGGAAGACAACCACATCGGCGGGCGTCAGCTTGTAGAACCGCATCGTTTCTCCAACGGATTGGCCAGACAGGTTCATAAAGGTTTCGGGCTTCAGCAACAGTGCCTTGTCACCGCCCAGACGGCCTTCAGCGATCTGCCCCTGAAACTTGGATTTCCACGGCCCGAACCCATGATCCAAAGCGATCTGATCCAGCGCCATGAACCCGATATTGTGCCGGTTTCGCGCATATTTGCCGCCGGGATTTCCAAGTCCTACCAGAAGTTTCATGTGCCTCTCCGCCTGATTGCGCCCCTGATACGCGGCAATCGGCTGCCCCGCAACGAAAACGGCCCCGCCCAAAGGGCGAGGCCGTCAATTCCGTCAAAGGTGCAAAGATTACTCTTCGCCGCCTTCTGCTTCTTCCGCTTCGTCTTCGTCATCCGACGACCCCAGACCCGCCGGGGCCGAGATGTTGGCGATCACGAAGTTACGGTCGATGGCAGGCTTTGCACCGGCCGGCAGCGTCACATCATTGATGTGCACGATGTCGCCAATGGCCAGACCGGCCAGATCAACGGTGATCTTTTCGGGGATATCAGCCGCGGTCACTTCCAGTTCGACTTCCGGGCGCACAACGGTCAGCATGCCGCCGCGCTTGATGCCGGGGGCTTCTTCCTCGTTGAGGAACTCAACCGGGATGTACAGCTTCACGCGCGTGGTGCGGCGCAGGCGCATCAGGTCGAAGTGGATCGGCAGGTCTTTCACGACGTCACGCTGAACATCGCGGCAGATCACGCGCACGTCCTCATGCCCTTCAACCTGCAGGTTGAACAGGGTCGACTTAAAGCGGCCTTGCTTCAGGCGCTTCAGCAGAACGTTGAACGGGATCTCGATTGCGAGCGGTTCTTTGTCGCCACCGAAAACCACACCAGGAACCATGCTCGAACGACGAGCAGCGCGAGCGGCGCCCTTGCCTGTCCCCGCGCGTTCCTGGCATACAAGATCAGGAATCTCACCAGCCATTTTATCTCTCCATAATAGCTTCGGGGTGCCTCCAAGGCTGCCACCCCGCATGAAGTTCGCGCGGTAAAGCAGAATCCCCCTCGGTGCAAGCAACAATGCGCGATTTCCCCTCTAGACCACCGCAATTGTCATTTTCTGACCCGAAATATCCCGGGGAGGGCGCGCGCAGCGCGTCCGGGGCAGCGCCCCAAACAGGTTCGGGCGCACCGCAAGGTGCGCCCGAAGATATCCTGTGCGCGTCAGCGCACGATCAGATCACGCTTAAACCCAATCGCCGTGGAAGTCCTTGGGGATCAGCAACATGTCGCGGTCCAAGCTCTCGATATTGGTCCGTCCACACAGCGCCATGCTCTTGTCCAGCTCGGTGTGGATCACGCGCAGCGCATGGCTGACGCCTTCCTGGCCCATCGCGCCAAGGCCATAGATAAATGCGCGGCCAATAAAGGTGCCCTTGGCCCCCATCGCCACCGCTTTCAGCACATCCTGACCCGACCGAATGCCGCTATCCAGATGCACCTCGATATCGCTGCCCACGGCGTCCAAGATCTTCGGCAGCATGCGGATCGAACTGAGCGAGCCATCAAGCTGGCGTCCGCCGTGGTTCGACACGACAATCGCGTCCGCCCCCAGCTTCACCGCCATCTTGGCGTCTTCCACATCGTTGATCCCTTTCAGGATCACCGGACCGTCCCATTGCTCCATCAGCTTGGCGACCTTGTCCCAGTCGAGCGTCAGGTCAAACTGTTCGGCGGTCCAGGCGCCCAGATCCGACAAGTCGGAAACACCCTTTACATGGCCGACGATATTGCCGAAGTGGCGGCGTTTTGCCCCGGCCATCCCCATGCACCAACGCCATTTGGTCGACAGGTCCATAATCACCGGCAGCGTCGGCTTGGGCGGGGCGGACAGGCCGTTCTTCAGGTCCATATGGCGCTGACCCAGCAATTGCAGGTCCAGCGTGATCACCAGCGCCGAACATTTGGCATCCTTCGCGCGCTGGATCAGTCGTGAGGTGAAGTCCGTATCGCGCATGGTGTAAAGCTGAAACCAGAACGGCTTGGTTGTCGCTTCGGCCACGTCTTCGATCGAGTTGATCGACATGGTCGACAGCGTAAAGGGCACGCCAAAAGCTTCTGCCGCGCGGGCGGCTTTGATTTCACCATCGGCGCATTGCATCCCGGTGGATCCAACCGGGGCCAGAGCCACCGGCATCGCCACATCCTGACCCACCATCTGGGTCTTGGTCGACCGGCCCGACATATCGACGGCCACACGCTGGCGCAGATAGATCTTTTCAAAGTCCGAGGTGTTCTCGCGGAAGGTCTGTTCCGTCCAGCTACCGCTTTCACAGTAGTCATAGAACATCTTGGGCGCGCGACGTTTATAAATGCGTTTGAGGTCTTCAATGTTGGTAATGACGGCCATGGGCACAATCCCTCGCTTTTGGTTAGGTTTGCTTACCAATGTTGCGGGTTTTGTGCAATGCCGAGGGCACCGCCGAGGCGGCGGAAAGTGATTAATGTCGCGGCTCGCAGGCGAAATTCCGGCAACTGACGGGAAGTATGGCTCAGATCACACCGCATTTGTGGCAGCAGGGGCTTTCTGCCTGTGGATACTTTCCATGCTGCACCTGCGGTGTTAGCGTCTGCGCCAAGTTGGGTGCCGGCCCAGTTCCGGTAATTCGGTACGACCGTCAATTCTGTGAAAGGACTTTCAATGACGAACTCACTTCGAAAACGTGTAAATGGGATGATCCTATGATACTCGTAGGTGCAGCGGCCAGCCTTGCCGCAGGGGCGATGACCGGCGTCGGCGCTCTGCCTGTCTTGTTGGGCAAAACCGTGTCCCGGCGCACGAATGACACGATGCTGGGCTTTGCCGCGGGCGTCATGATCTCGGCCTCGTTCTTTTCGCTGATCCTGCCGGGCATCGACTATGGTGAAACGATCTACGGCGGCACAGTGGCAGCGGCGCTGTTGGCTGGGTTCGGCATTGCGCTCGGGGCCGGGGCCGTTGCGTGGATGAACGCCAATATCCCGCATGAACATTTCATCACCGGGCCTGAAGGCGCGGATCCCGGTGCCTTGTCGAAGCTATGGCTGTTCATTCTGGCGATCACGATCCACAACTTCCCCGAAGGAATGGCCGTTGGCATTGGCTTTGGCGGCGGTGACGTGGCGAACGGCATGTCATTGGCCACCGGGATTGGGCTGCAAAACGCCCCCGAAGGCCTTGCCGTGGCACTTGCGCTGCGAGGGCAGGGGTTTAGCAAAGGCAAGTCCGTTGGCATTGCGCTGATGACCGGGCTGGTCGAACCCATCGGTGGGTTGATTGGCGTGGCTGCTGTGACAGTGTCGTCCTACGTCCTGCCGGTTGGCCTGACCTTCGCAGCCGGCGCGATGCTCTATATCATCAGCCATGAGATTATCCCCGAGACGCACCGCCACGGCCATCAGAACCGTGCCACCACCGGCTTGTTGATCGGCTTGATCCTGATGATGCTTCTGGACGTGATTTTCGCCTGAATTTGGTATGATACGAAACTAAAAGGCCCGCCGGATTGGCGGGCCTTTCGCATTTGAATTTCAGGTGCTTAGGCGTCCCAGGCGGTGTCTTCGCCGTGCAGCCCGCCGATGCGTTTGCGGGTGGGCAGGCCGATGCGGTCCAGGATGCTGAAGAACGGTTTGGGGTCCAGCTCTTCGACGTTTTTCATCGTCTTCGCGTCCCATTCGCCCGATGCAACAAGCATGGCCGCAGCCACGGGCGGCACGCCCGCGGTGTAGGAGATGCCTTGGCTGCCGACCTCTTCATAGGCTTCTTTGTGATCGGCGACGTTATAGACAAAGACCTCGATCTCTTTGCCGTCTTTCACGCCCTTCACCAGATCGCCGATGCAGGTTTTGCCGGTGTAGTTTGGGGCCAGCGAGGCCGGGTCGGGCAGGCAGGCCTTGACCACTTTCAGCGGCACCACTTCCAGGCCTTCGGCGGTGGTCACGGGCTGTTCGGACAGCAGGCCGATGTTTTTCAGCACGGTGAACACGTTGATATAGTGATCGCCAAAGCCCATCCAAAACCGCACGTCCGCTTGCGGGTAGTTCGTCGCCAGAGAGTGCACCTCGTCATGGCCCGATTGATAAGCCTGCGACGGGCCAACCACCGGCAGATCCCAGACATGGCCCGAGGCAAACATGGTCGTTTCCTTCCACTGCTGGTCTTCCCAATAGTAGACGACGCCGGTGAATTCGCGAAAGTTGATCTCGGGGTCGAAATTGGTGGCGAAATACTTGCCGTGATTGCCCGCGTTGATATCAACGATGTCGATGGATTTGACCTCATCCATCATGTCGATGGCAAAGCGGGCATAGGCATTCACCACACCCGGATCAAAGCCCGCGCCCAAGATCGCGGTCACGCCTTTTTCGGCGCAAAGGTCGCGCTTTTTCCATTCGTAGTTGGCGTACCACGGCGGGGTTTCGCAGATCTTGTCGGGCTCTTCATGGATGGCGGTGTCGATATAGGCGGCACCGGTTTCGATACAGCCGTCCAGCACATGCATGTTCACGAAGGCCGTGCCGACGTTGATCACGATCTCAGCGCCGGTTTTGCGGATCAGATCGGCCACATCGGCGGATTTGGTCGCATCCAGCGCATGGGCTGCAAGAACGCCCTCCTGTTTCATCGCGCCCTTTTTGCGGACCGACTCAAGGATAGCTTCGCATTTCGAAACCGTCCGGCTGGCGATATGAATTTCGCCAAGCACATCGTTGTTCTGCGCACATTTATGCGCCACGACCTGAGCGACGCCGCCAGCGCCGATGATGAGTACGTTCTTTTTCAACTCAAGAGACCTCCTAGGGTGGTTGCCCATTTTGATGCCCGAAGGCGACAAATTCACGACAAGGCTGCCGTGAAATCCTCGTAGGTGAAATCCCGGACCAGACGTTCGGTGCCGTCCATGTCGCGGATGGCGATGGCGGGCATTTTAACGCCGTTGAACCAGTTTTTCTTGACCATTGTATAGCCCGCCGCGTCCTGAATGGACAGACGGTCGCCCGCCTTCAGCGGGGCAGGGAAGCGAAATTCGCCAAAGATATCGCCTGCAAGGCAGGATTTGCCGCAAACCATCCATTCGTGATCGCCCGATTGGTCCATCTTGGCGCTTTCGCGGTAGATCAGCAGATCCAGCATATGCGCTTCGATGCTGCTATCGACGATGGCCAGGTTCTTGCCGTTGTGCAGCGTGTCCAGAACGGTGACTTCCAGCGTGGTCGATTTGGTGATCGCGGCTTCGCCCGGCTCCAGATAGACCTGCACTTCGTTTTCACCGGCAAACCGCTTTAGGCGTTCGGCCAGCTTGTCCAGCGGATAACCTTCGCCGGTGAAATGGATGCCGCCGCCAAGGCTGATCCAACTCATGCGCTTGATCAGACTGCCAAAGCGGGATTCGATCTGGGTCAGCATGGCGTCGAACCGGTCGAAATCGGCGTTTTCGCAGTTGTTGTGGAACATAAAGCCCGAAATCAGATCGGCCACCGGCTCAATCGCCTCGGGGGTGTGTTCGCCTAGGCGCGAAAAGGGGCGGGCCGGGTCGGCCAGATCGAACCCGCTGGTGGATACGCCGGGGTTCACGCGTAGGCCGCGCACGTGGCTGGCGCTTTGCGCCTCGAACCGCTGAAGCTGTGCAGCCGTGTTGAAGATGATCTTGTCCGAGTTGGCGATCACCTCCTCAATTTCATGATCCGACCACGCCACCGAATAGGCATGGGTTTCGCCCGGAAACTTGTCGCGGCCCAGCTTGACCTCAAACAGCGAGGAGGAGGTCGTGCCGTCCATATACTCGCTCATCATGTCGAACACCGACCACGTCGCAAAGCACTTGAGCGCCAGCAGCGCCTTGGCGCCCGAGTTTTCGCGCAGCCAAGCGATCTTTTCCATGTTGGGCAGAAGGCGCGACTTGTCGATCAGGTAGTAGGGCGTCTGGATCATCTCAATTCCCCTGCATTCAAAGGAAGGGCTGCATAGGGGGGTGCACTTAGGGCCTTTGGCCGCATCAGGCAAGAACAAGAGTGTTCTTCCCCCGGTTGTAGGCTAGGTCACAGGCATTGGTTTGCGAAGGAATTACCAGATGATGCAAAAGATTTCTGGCGGATTGGCCGCATTTACAGCGCTTGTTCACATTGCCGTTGGAACGATGGATGTGATGCTGCCCACTTTGCGCTCGGACCTGCCGCCCGATGTGGTGGGCACGTTGCACGCTTGTTGGCATTTCGTGTCGGTGTTCCTGCTGGCCTCGGCCTTTGTATTCTGGCGAGGCGGAGAGGCCGCAAAGGCGTTCGGCTGGCTCTGGCTGGCTTTCGCAGGCGTGTTTGTCGTCGCCGCCCTGTGGCAGAGCGGCGTTTCGGGGCTGATGGTGTTGCCGCAGTGGGTTCTTTTGGGGCCGACCGGAGCGCTGGCCCTGTGGGCCAGCCGCAGGGGCGCGTAATCAGGCGCGGTGCGCGCCGTCGGCCAGTGATTTGACGAAGGCCAGAACCTCGGACACCGGCTTGCCCGAGGCGAGCTCGGCCACGATGGCCGACCCAACAACACAGCCGTCGGCCACGCTGGCGATGTTTTGCGCGATCTCAGGCGTTCTCACGCCAAAGCCGACGATCACGGGCAGTTCGGTTTTTGCTTTGATCCGGGCCACTTCGGGGGCGACGTCGGTGGCTTGGGCCTGCGCCGCGCCGGTGATGCCAGTGATCGAGACGTAGTACACAAATCCCGAAGTGTTTTGCAGAACCTTCGGCAGGCGCTTGTCATCGGTCGTAGGGGTCGCCAGGCGGATGAAGTTCAGGCCAGCCTTTTGTGCCGGGATGCACAGCTCGTCGTCTTCTTCGGGGGGCAGGTCCACGATGATGAGCCCGTCAATGCCCGCCTCTTTGGCCTGCTCAAGAAACAGATCGACGCCGCGCGAATAGATCGGGTTGTAATAGCCCATCATCACGATCGGCGTGGTGTTGTCGCCCTTGCGGAATTCACGTGCCATTTCCAACGTGCGGTCCAGCGTCATGCCGGCTTCCAGCGCGCGCTGACCGGCCAGCTGAATCGCGGGGCCATCTGCCATCGGATCGGTGAAGGGCAGGCCCAGTTCGATCACATCCACACCCGCACCCGGAAGACCCTTGACCACCTCAAGCGAGGTGTCGAAATCGGGATCGCCCGCCATGACATAGGCCACGAAGGCTTTTTTGCCTTGGGCTTTCAGATCAGCGAATTTGGCGTCGATACGGGTCATAGCTGGCACTCCCTTGGGTTTGGTCAAGGAAGTGCCCGATCACGTCGCCAAGAGCAAGCCCTAGGCTTGCGCAGAAATGATCCAATGGGTGCCGAATTTGTCGCGCAGCATCGCAAATGACGGCGAAAAGAACGTGGGACCAAAGGGGAAGATGATATCGCTGCCCTCTTCCAGCCGGTCGAACCAACGCTTTGCCGTCTCGCCATCGGGGGCGACCTGCATCACAGACACGGCCTTTTGTGGATCGCCTTCGGTGCCGGGGGCGAAATCGCTGGCCATCAATACGCCGTCGCCGATGGTCATCTGCGCATGCATGATCCGGTCGTCCGAGCCTTCGCGCGCATCGCCTCCGGGCATCTGGCTATAGGGCAGCATTTGCAGGTCGGTGCCATCAAAGACCGAGGCGTAATAGGTCATCGCCTCGGTGCATTGCCCGCGAAAGTGAAGGTACGGGTGCGTGGCCATCAGGCTTGCTCCTGCGGATCGGCGGCGATCATCCAGCGCACACCGTATTTGTCAGAACAGGCACCAAAGGCTGGGGCCCAGAAGGTCGGGCCAATTGGCATGCGCACTTCACCGCCCTCGGAAATCGCGGCAAAGGCTTTGTGCGCCTCGTCCACGGTCGGGAAAGACACATGCACATTACAGCCCGCCATGCCTGCGGTATCTTCACCAAAGCTGTCGCTGCCATAAATCCAGCCGCTGCCGACCTGAAGCCCGACATGCATCACCGCGTGATCTGGCACACCTTTCATATAGGCGCGCGATTCCTCGGGCATGTCCTTGGCGGTCATAAATTCCGGGGCAGGGGCGCCAAATACATCAGCGTAGAACCGGAACGCCTCCCCACAGGTGCCATTAAAGAAAATGTACGGAATCGGTTGCATCTAATGTCTCCCATCGCGCGATTCCGTCGCAGCCTATCACAGGAGCCTGTTGCAGCAGCCACAAGTTCTGCCTAGAAGGCGCGGGTGATCTGAGAAAAAGGTGCATCATGGGCTTTAAGATGGGTATTGTCGGTCTGCCGAACGTGGGCAAATCGACCCTGTTCAACGCGCTGACGAAAACCGCCGCTGCGCAGGCTGCCAACTTTCCGTTCTGTACCATTGAACCGAACGTCGGTGACGTGGCCGTGCCTGATGAACGCCTTGATAAACTGGCCGCGATTGCCGGGTCCAAGCAGATCATCCCGACGCGCATGACCTTTGTCGATATCGCGGGTCTTGTGAAAGGCGCCTCCAAAGGCGAAGGGCTGGGCAACCAGTTTCTGGCCAACATCCGCGAGGTCGACGCGATTGCCCATGTGCTGCGCTGTTTCGAAGATGGCGACGTGACCCACGTCGAAGGCCGCGTGAACCCGGTCGAAGATGCCGACACGATTGAAACAGAACTGATGCTGGCCGATTTGGAAAGCATCGATAAGCGCCTACAGAACATCGTGCGCAAGGTCCGTGGCGGCGACAAAGAAGCCGTGCAGCAGCAGCGCCTGATGGAAGCCGCCAAAGCCGCGTTGGAATCCGGCCAGCCTGCGCGCACTGTTCAGGTTGATGCCGAAGACGCCAAAGCCTGGAAGATGCTGCAACTGCTGACCACCAAGCCGGTTCTCTATGTCTGCAACGTCTCGGAAGAAGAGGCCGCGAATGGCAACGCCCATTCCGATGCCGTGGCCAAAATGGCCGCCGAGCAGGGCAACAGCCATGTCATCATCTCGGCCCGCATCGAGGAAGAGATCAGCCAGCTTGACGCCGAAGAGGCCGAAATGTTTCTTGGCGAAATGGGTCTTGAGGAGGCCGGCCTCGACCGTCTGATCCGCGCGGGTTACGAATTGCTGAAGCTGGAAACCTATTTCACCGTCGGCCCGAAAGAGGCCCGCGCCTGGACCATCCGCAAAGGTACCGGCGCCCCGCAGGCCGCTGGCGTAATCCACGGCGATTTCGAACGCGGCTTCATCCGCGCCGAAACCATCGCCTACAATGATTACGTCACCCTGAACGGTGAACAAGGCGCAAAAGAAGCCGGCAAAATGCGCGCCGAGGGCAAGGGCTATATCGTGCAAGACGGCGACGTGATGCACTTCTTGTTCAATACGTGACCTGCGAGCTGTCGTAAAACGGTTACGCAACTGTCATGTTATGGCCGTGTGCCGATGGCAGACAAACAGTAAGCAAGAATGGCGAGTCTGCGCGGCGATTAGATCCCGCGTACTGAGCAGAAACCAAAGGCTCGCAGCTCTTCCGGCGATGGGTGCGCGGAGCGCGCGCGCCCGGCCTGTTTGGCCAACTGAAATCTAACACCAAAACCCAAATAGAAATGATTGGAGACGCAATGCACGTTCTTCTTTCTCTTTCGCCTTGGCTGCTCGCTTTGGCAATGTGTCTGGTGTTCGTCCTCGTATTGGTCGGCGTTTTGATCGGCGGTACGGTTACGGTGCCAGGAGGTGGTTTTCAGACTTCGGGTTTGGCACCACTGCTGCGCGAATGGCGACGGTTGACGCTGTCGAAAACACGCCGCCAGAAGCGTTAAGTCACAGAGCCCGACGGCACATAGTTTGATGTCGTCGGGCCAACCTAACATAGGCAAGATTTTTTTCGCTATTGCTCTTGTTCCTGCTGGCTCAAGTGGATAGACCGGTCGACGGAGACGTGGCCGAGTGGTCGAAGGCGCTCCCCTGCTAAGGGAGTAGGCGGGAAACCGTCTCGAGGGTTCGAATCCCTTCGTCTCCGCCATTTCACGGCACATTGGATGACAAATAGCGCGCCCAGGCATCGGGTGCGGGGCCTGTGCTGTGGTGCGGGGTTGTTGTTGAGCGGGGTGCGGGCAGGAGCCTGTTCGCGTCTTTGCGTTTCTCACGAAGATACGGTTGCCTAGGCGGTTTCGCTGCCTTTGGTGATTGATTTGGGCTACTTTGCCTGCTGTCAGACCTGCCCTCAGTTTCGCTCCATTTGAACGTGCAGTCTGAAGGGTTTGGGTCGCCAAGTTTATCAGGCGTTTTCACGGCATGTTGCGGCCAGTGTCTGTATGTCGTTTTAAAACAAATGCTTACGATGCCATATTGGGCAAAGTGCGGTCGGCACCCGGTATGAGGTGCCGAGCGCTTTGAAGTTACAGGATGAACGTGCTGTCTGTCACGTTGGCCAGGGACAGCGACTTGATCACGATCGAGTCATTCGTGTCGTCACTGCCCAGGTCGATTTCCAGGCACCAGCCGCGGTCCGTGATCGCGCTGGCAAGGTCTGACTGGTCAAAGCCAAAGGCGGACAAGTCAATCATGTCAATGCCGGCTTCGAAGTCGTGGATCATGTCACGGCCGCAACCCTGTTCGAAGACGAAGGTATCGGCCGATCCGTCTTTGGACCATTCGCCGCCCCAGAGCTGGTCTGCGCCTGCGCCACCAGAGATCGTATCGCTGCCTTTGCCGCCGACGATTTTATCGACACCGTCGCCACCGGACAGGCTGTCGTTGTCGGCCCCACCCTGAAGGAAGTCATCGCCTGCGCCGCCTTCCAGCACATCGGCTTCGGTACCGCCGTCTAGGGTGTCATTGCCATCACCGCCCAACAAGGTGTCAGCGCCAACGCCGCCGAACAGCTTGTCATTGCCTTCGCCACCGCTCAGCAGGTCGTTGCCCTGTGCGCCATGCAGTTCATCATTGCCTGCATCGCCATACAGCTGATCGTTGTCTTCGCCGCCGCGCAGCGCGTCATTGCCGTCGCCGCCGAACATGACGTCTTCGCCAAGGCCACCGTTGATGGTGTCATTGCCGTTGCCGCCCGAGGCATAGTCGTTGCCGTCTTCGAGGTTGATGACGTCATTGTCATCGCCGCCTGAAGCCACGTCATCGCCGCGCCCTGCGTTGATGGTGTCCTTGCCCGCGCCGCCCGACAGAAGGTCGTTGCCGCGACCGCCAAGCAATACATCGTCGCCCGATCCGCCATCAATCACATCGTCGCTTTCGTCAAACACGATGCCTTGGCCATCCGTGGACAGTTTGGAGGGGTCATAGACCCATTTTCCGCCGACCATGCGCCATTCTGCACCTGCGCCGCCGCCTGCCAGCAGGTCGTTGCCCTGCATGCCTTCCAGCGTGTCTGCGCCAAGGTTGCCCGACAGACGATCATCGCCAGCCGCGGTGGCCATGTAGGACGCCGTATTGATGTACATGCCCGTAGTGGCCGGCTGCAGCGTGGTTGCGAAGTGTTCCTTCAGCACTTCGATGCTGGCGGCATCAACGGAAACAGTGAACACGGCGTCGTCATAGTCTTTGTCACCACCTTGCCACAGATCTTCAAAGCCGATCTGGAACGAGCCATTGTCGTTCTGTTTGTAGCCAAGGGTGTGCGTGAGGCCATCGGCGTTCAGCTTGGTGCGGTCGCCGAATGCGGCGGTGTGATAGATCTGACCATTGAGCAGGGTCACCTTGCCGTTGTCAGCGGTGTGGACCAAGCGGCTGCCGGTCGAGTTGATGGTCGCAGGTTTCCCTTTTGCATCGACAAAGCTGTACGTGCCTTCGGTCAGGGTCGAAAAGTTGTTTTGGCCAAAGCCGTTGGCAATCAGGAAGAAGCCGACCTTGTCGCCAGCCTGTACTTGGTATTCAAAGGACGACACACCGCCGACCAGATCGCCACCGGATCCTTTGAGAGACGCGTTTTCCCACATCACTTCGGTCTGGGTGAAATTGCCTGCGGCGTCGACTTTGTAAACGCCGATCGTGTTGCGGAAGCCTGCCTCTTCAAAGTCGAAGGTAACTTTCATCGCACCGGTTTGCGCGATCGTTAGCAGATCGGTCTGAAACACGATGTCGTCAGACGCGTCACCGATCAGGTGGTCTTGTCCATTTGAACCGGAAACAGTGTCACTGCCGGCGCCTGCATAGATCAGGTCATTGCCAGAAGTGCCAGAGATCTTGTCGTCATTTGCGGTCGCAGTGGTCGTGGTGGTCGTGGTGTCGAAGGTGACAAAGGTAGATGGGCAGTAATTCCTAAGGGGGGTGGCGGGATGCCACAGAATCCACCTATGTGCCTTTGAAATTTTCGGACTTCTATCTTAAGAACGGCCAATTCGCGAATTCGATATGTGTGTAAATTGGTGAAATCCGTTTTGGCCATCGAAAAGCGATTTCTGGCCATGTTTCGGGTTGATATTTGAGGGTGGTGCGAAGTTGTCGGAAATGGTTTGGAATTGATAAAAAGGGGAAAAGTGGCAAAGTTTCCCCAGGGGGGCGGGTGAAGGATGTAGATTAAATCGTTTATTATCAGAAGTTTGACGATTTTAATCGTGCCGTGGCTACCAGTGCCGTTTGGTTTGGGTGACATGATGTGGGAAATGGTTCAGCGCGAATTGATTCACTTTGAGTCATTAAAAGTCTCATGGCATTCTTCGTGAATGGAAAGTTGGATTGATTGGTTGGGGAAGGATTCTGGCGCTAACGTGAAAACTGTTGTTTCCAGAAATCTGTTAATCGCGTCTTGGATCGCTCTGATCGCCGTCTTAGTGTTAGCGCTTCCATTGGCTGTTTATTGATGTTTTTCGTTTTTTCGCCTGCGTAACTATGCTATTTCAACTTTTGGCTGAAATTACGCTTGAATCTCAGCGCAATCCCCGTTTCACCGATCATTGGTTCCAATAGTGATCTGATCGCCCCCTACGGTGAAAACGTGCCGTAAGACCCACAAGGATTCGCTTGCCCCAAACACGTTCAAGCCTTGCGGTTGCTAGCGCCAGCCCCAGCTTTGCGCCAGTTCCAAGCATTCCGCCACCGTTCCGACCGATGTGTATGTCTCGGCTGCGCGGAGGCAGGCGGCGGCGGCGGCGTGACCCAGTTTTAGACAATTCGCGCCGGTCCAGCCTTCGTGCAGGCCATAGTGAAACCCGGCGGCAAAGGCGTCGCCTGCGCCGTTGGCCCCTTTGCGCGCGCTGTCTGGCACAGCGACCGATGGCTGAAACAATGCGCCGCCGTCGCGGGTGACCATGCAGGCCCCTTGGGTGAAATGCACTGTAACAAGGTCCATGCTGCCTTGATCCAGCACGGTTTTGGCAGCGCGCATGACGGCGTCTCGGTCCGTGGTTCCGTCTTGGACTGTGGCCACGCCCGCCAAAGCGCCGATCTCATGGTCGTTGACCACTAGGGTCAGGACCCATTGATTTCCGTCTAGCGGCGTGATTCACGGTTCGAAAAACGAGCGGTGAACATGTCTGATCTTTTCTGGTTGAGCGATGCGCAGATGGCGCGTTTGAAGCCCTATTTTCCA
>NZ_OMOJ01000015.1 GCF_900302505.1 Pseudoprimorskyibacter insulae
CGCAATCGCCCGCCCCGCTGCGCGAAATGAAAGCTCCGCGCGTCGGGCGATTGCTCAACCTGCGCCGATCGGCGTAAACACCAACCGGACTCCGGTCGCGGCTGGATGAAAGTTCAGTGGCAGGTCACCGGAAACAGTCATGGTCTGTACGGCGTCACACCTGCCCCAAGTTTAAGACCTGCGCCGTTACACCTTCATGAAATCATGGATCTGGCGTAGGCTGAGACCAATTCCGGCCAGCAAGATCGCAAGTTGGCTTGCGTCCAGTTCTTGGATGCCGGTTTCGATCCGCCTCGCCTGATCTGCGACCTCATCAAAGCCGACGATCCTGGATGAGCCTACCAGCGAATGCGCGTCATTGCTGCACTGATCCAGATCGCCCTTGTCATAGCTGGTTTGAATACGATCCACGATGCCAAGGGCATCCAAGACATAATCATCCACAAGCTCACAAAGCTCGTCGACGCTCATGGACATCAAATGGCTTTTGATTGCCTCGGCGGAGAGCAACTTGCTGAGCCGACTTTCCGCGCCTTCGTCATTGGCTGGGCTTGCGCCTTCAAGTGTGTTGCCGTTCGCTTGGGCGCCCAGCCCGATGATCGTACTGATTTCGCTTTCGAGCGTGTCATATTGCACCGGTTTGGTCAGCACCTTTGCCGCGCCAAGGGTCATGGCATCTTCGCGGATCACCGGGATTTCATGTGCGGTCAGAAAGACGATGGGCGGCAGTTGATCGGCTTGCCAGTCCTTGCGAAGGCGGCGCACCGCTTCCAAGCCGTCAACCTCGGGCATGGCCACATCCATCAGCAACAGATCGTATTTGTGCGGCTTGAATTTCTTGAGGGCGACCGCGCCATCTTCGGCCAAGTCCACTTTTACGCCCATCCGTTTCAGAAAGGTCACCAGCAACTTTTGGTTGATCGCATTGTCTTCGGCCAACAGGATGCGCAGACCTTCGATAGGCCGCCCGCCCTGCGTCGGGCTGGTCGCTTTGGGCGCGACCATGGAATGGATGGTGCGCACAGGAATTTCGAACCAGAACACCGAGCCCTTGCCGAATTCGGTGTCGACCCCGATTTGCCCCTTCAAGCCTTCGATGATCCGGCGAGAGATGGCCAAACCAAGCCCAGTGCCTTGCGCCGCAGCGGTCAGGGAGTTGGGAACCTGCGAAAAGTCCTGAAACAGATCCTTGATCCGGTGTTCTTCGACGCCGACTCCAAAATCCTCGACCTCTACGCGCAGAGTTTCCTGCCCGATGTCCCCTGAGGCGCGGGCGCGAATGATCACGGGGCCGTTGTGGGAATAGCGGATCGCGTTGGTCACAAAATTCGAAATGACCTGCCGAATGCGCGTTGCATCGCCGAAAAACCGCTTTGGCACCGATGTGTCAACTGACGACAAAAAGTGACGCTCGGCCATTCTGCTATCTGCACGCGCCACGCTGCCAACGCTTTCGAGCAAAGCGCGAAGGTCGACCTCGTCTTCCTCAAACGCGAAAACCCCGGCCTCCATCTTGGAGAAATCCAGAACATCGTTCACGATCCGCGACAGGGCCAGACCAGATGCCTTGGCGTTGCGTAGCAATTCCTGCTTGGACCGGCTTTCTTCGTCCATGGCCAATAGATCAATCATGCCCAAAAGCCCGCCAAGCGGGGTGCGGATTTCATGGTTCATCGTGGCAAAGAACCGCGACTTGATCGCTGCGTCTTTCTCGGCCTTTTTCAGGGCTGCATGAAGTTCAGCCGTGCGATCCTGAACCGCATGCTCCAGCTGAGAAGCATGTTTGTTCAACGCTTCATTGGCCAGATAAAGCGCACGGCTTTTTTCTTCGAGCAAATGCTCGGCATGTTCACGCGCGGCGCGTTCCTGTTCATAGCGACTGCGGGAAACCGTGTCTGATTTTTCGGGGGTCTGGCTCATTGAACGCGCGACAACTCAAGTCTGGTTTTCAAGGGAGATCAGGAACTTGGTCGATTGCGGGGCATCGGGCACCGCACTGGCTGCAATGCTTGCTTTCTGGTCGTAGATTTCAAGACACCCCTCAATCAGCCCTTTGCAGAATGGGGCCAAGGGACGCGGCGAGGTGTAGACCAGTTCCAGCTGTTCCCCGCCAATGCGCTGCGTCGAAAACGAGGGCAGTTCCGCCTCGGGGTAGAGTTTGCGAACTTCCACATGGATTTCGCCCTCAATCGCCTCAAGGATATCAAAGGCCGAGTGCTTGTCTTCGAAGAAAACGCCGTAGCGTTTGGTGAAGAAGGTCATCATCCAATGCCCGAACAGGCGTTGCAGTTCGTTTGGGGCGATGCCCGAATGATCGCTGAACGCAGTCACCAAGGTGACCAATTCCTTGCACGAATAGGTGCCGACAGACGTATAGGCACCGCGGCTTTCCAGCTCTGCCGAATCCAGGATGCGATCCACGGTTTCTTCGCCGAAATTGGCTTCGGCCATTTCCAAAAGTTCCAAGAAAATCGAGCCTTTCACAGCGGCTATCCTTTACACCTATGGTGGAAAAAACGTGTTAGCGGAAACATGAAAACCTCTTAGGTTCACCCAATTTGCTTTCCGCTCGTCCCCTTCCCTGTCACCAATTTGTAACGGTCGTCAAACCCAGATTTTGCGCCGGAAACTCCAAGAAGTCGAAAGATAAAATCGAATAAATTCTAGCGCTTATGAAAAGACGCGTTTTCAGATCGGCCTTCCGTAATGACACCTCACGTCAACTATCTTTCGCCCACGAGATCCATACTTAGGGCCATCTTACACGATGGGGATCAAACAATTAGATCGGAATATATCCATAGGTTGTGGACACGCCAAACGTGTGCAAACCGCACTGTCCGGCCTCACGAACATGCAAAAAAGGACGCCGCCCGAGCCTCGACTCTGATGATGATACAAGAACAAATCAAAGCTGCGCAAAAAATCGAAAACGCCCCGATGCGGTGTTGCGTCTGAAAGTCATTGCGGCAGAAGATCACTCTGTCTAACGAAAACACCTGTGTATTCAAGTCAACCGGCTTGGGTATGAGGCAATCCCTGCGGAGAACGGTCAAGAAGCGCTTGACCTGATTGCTTCAACCGGCGCGCAAATCGTTTTGTGCGACATGAATATGCCAATCATGTCGGGCACGGAAATGACTCAAGAAATCCGTAGCCGCCTTCATGAAGAATACATCCATATCATAATGATTTCAGGGAACTGGAACGCGACCAGTCGGCAACGGGCGCTGGATGTCGGGGCTGATGATTTCATCGAAAAAGGCCCGGACAATGCGATGATGCAAACCAAGCTGCGCACCGCATCGCGGCTTGTTCACCACCAGTCCATGATGGCGCAAAAGAACCATGCTTTGAACCTTGCGCAAAAGCAGATCGCCAATGACATGGCGATCGCGAAAATCGCGCAGCGGCGCCTATTGGAAAGCGTGACGTCAATTGACACGTTGCCCGATTGCGACTGCAATGTGCATTCAGTCTTTGTGCCTTCTGCCAGCGTGTCGGGCGATATGTTCGGCGTGTTCAAGGTGTCCGAAGATCTGATCGGGTTTTACTTGTTGGACGTGTCGGGCCATGGGGTTCATGCCGCGCTGATGTCGGTGGCGGTCGGGCATCTGATCACACCCGAATATTTCCGTAAGAAAGCCACACTCCCGGACGGGGCACACGACCCTGCGGGATTGGTGAAGGCCCTGAACGATCGTTTCTACCACGAAGACAGTGACGACTATTTCACCATGTTTTGTGCCATTGCCAACGTTCAGTCCGGGCAGATGACGTTTTGCCAGGCCGGGAACCCGTCGCCTTTGGTGCGGGATAACAAGGGCAATGTGTCAACGCTCGGAGAAGGCGGGTTTCCTGTGGCCATGCTGCTAGACGCTGAGTTCACTAATGAAACCTACCATTTCGAACCAGGCAGCGCGATCTGCCTGTTCTCGGACGCCGCGATTGAGGCCGACAACGAACAAAACGAACAATTCGGGGCGGACCGCCTGCGGGCAAGTATTTCGGAGTTTTCTGAAGGCGACCTATCACAGCTACCACAGTTTTTCGTTGAACGACTCCAAACGTGGCGCAACCGGCGCGACTTTGATGACGACTTAACAATCGTAGTTCTTGAAAGGGCTGCACTGACATAATCCATACGACCCAGTTTCCCAACCAAATCGTAGCCGTTCGACCCGGATCTGACCGTCTGACGGCTGTGAACTCTCCGAGTTTCAAATCAGAGACCTGCGCCCTGTTCGAGGGTCCGATCTCGACCATGATCATCGATTTCTCCGGCGTGTCGTTCATCGACTCGTCAGGGCTTGGCGCATTGGTCGGGATCATGAAACGCGCCGGTATCAAAGGCGAGGTCGTCGTGTGCGGCTTGGAAGAGGCAATCGCCTACAGCTTTCAGATCACGCGTATGGACAAAGTCTTTAAGGTTTTTCCAAACATGGATGCTGCGGTGCAGACTTTGAGTGAGCGGCCGTGAGTTCAAAATGCTATCGCATGCAAGGAACTATGGAAGCCGTGGACAACATGGTTGTCTCGCTAGCGCGGGACGCGATGCTGCAACTGGATGCCGGAACCGCCATGCGGTTCGAACTGGCAAATGCAGAAGTGCTGACAAACATCGTCAAACATGCCCTGAGGGGCGGCGATGAAAACGCGGTCGTGGATATTGTCGTGACCAGTTCCGAACGGGGCGTCGTGTTTGAAGCCTATGACCCAGAAGGCGTTCTACCCTTCGATCCGCGCGACAATCAGATCGATCTGAACAAAGTTGATTTCAATTCTGAATCCGGTCGCGGGATTGGCATCCTTTTAGAATGTGCAGATGAGATCGATTACGGCGAGGTCAATGGACGCAACCGGCTTTCGAACTGTTTCTGGAACCCGGAACTACAGAAAGACACGGATGAATAAGCTATCGAAGGCAGCTTTGCTGTCTGTGTTCATTGCCGCCAACGGTTTGGTGCCGGGGATCGCGGCTGCGCAATCCGAAAATGCAGGTGACAAACCCGCATCCAATGTGCCTGCATCTTTGGACAACACGACGATGACTCTGCCTTAAAATGTGACCGGCATCACGGTGACGTCCAAAGGCCCGGTTTCGCTGTCTTTCAAAATATCCGAACAAACGGTCGACGGTGAATGCCGCCGGACGCCCCCATCGTCGAACGAGCCGCATTTTGGCCGCAACGGTGCACTGACCGAACATGAAATGGACATGGCAAAAACGGCCTGGACCTATTTCGAAAAGTTCTATCAGCCCGACACGGGCCTTGTGAACGCGGTGGGATCCTTCCCGTCGACAACCATGTGGGACACCGCGTCGTACATGAGCGCGCTTCTGGCGGCCTATGAGCTGTGCATCATCGACAAGCGGACCTTCGACACACGTTCGACCCAGTTGTTCCGCACGCTGCGCAACCTTGTTTTGTTCAACAAGGAAGCCCCGAACAAGGTGTATCACACCAAGACCGCCGAAAAGGTGAGCTACGCCAACAAACCCGGCGATATCGGCTATTCGGCCCTGGACCTTGGGCGGATGTTGGTCTGGCTGAAGGCCTACAAGGAACGCTACCCCTATCTGGCCAACTCGGTCGATGCGATCCCGCTGCGCTGGGATTTCTGCAATATCATCCGCGACGACGGGAGCCTGAACGGCTCGCTGGTGACCAAGGAAGGCAACCCGCGCTATTTGCAGGAAGGCCGATTGGGCTATGAAGAATACGCCGCCAAGGGCTTTGCCCTATGGGGGTTTGACGTGCCCGGAGCGCTTGATCCGCGTCCCTTGGAATACACCACCATCTACGATGTGCAGGTGCCCTATGACGGGCGCGACCCGCGGGTGTTCCACAACCAGAACTACGTTCTGACCGAAGGCTACATCCTTGATGGGCTCGAAATGGGCTGGGATATGCCCTATGACAAGTCCAACGATGGCATGGTCGCCAGCCACGGCTGGCGCGCCGAATTTGCCAACCGGATTTACCTTGTCCAGCAGCGCCGTTTTGAGCAGACCGGGATGATCACGGCCCGTTCCGAACACCAAGTCGATGGCAAGCCGTTCTTCGTCTACGATTCCATCTTCGCCGATGGCTATGCCTGGAACACGCTGGACCCGACGCAGACCTATCAGCCTGACCGTGCCGCCGTTGCTGCCAAAGCCGCGCTTGGCCTCTGGGCGCTGTGGGACACGCCCTATACCGACCTTCTGTATGATACCGTGGCCGACCTGCGCGACCCCGAGCGCGGCTTCTATGAGGGCCTTTATGAAAACGGCAACGGCTTTATCCCGCTGCAAACCGCCAACAACAACGGCGTTATTCTGGCGGCCCTGCTGTACAAAGTGCAGGGGCCGGTTCTGCAACGGCTGAACAACAATACGATGGTTTGGGACACCTCGTTTGCGAATAAGAATATCCGCAACAACAAGTGCCACCCCAAATCCATGCGCAAAGAAGTCACCTGCTGCAATTGCGCTGACTTGCCTGATTACGAACCGCCCGTCACCGCCGATCAGTTCAAATTCTGCCGCCCGGTCTTTGGCGGCCCAGATATCGGCGCAGTCGATTGCTCGACCGAAGAGCACAATCTCGCGGCGCCGAAACCGGAGCTGTACCTGCCCCGTCAATGCACGAGCCCGTCAGGGAAGTTATGACACAAAACTCAAAACCTAGACTCGTCTGGTTCGACGCCAACCGCGTCTGTGCCGCCTTCGGTGTTGTCCTGATCCATTCGACAACCGACTTTGGAGGCCAGCCGTTCAAGGACTTCACCGAGGGCGAACGGATCTTCCCTGTTGCCCTGCGGTCAATCGCGGAATTTTCCGGGTCCGAGATGTTCTTCCTGTTCTCGCTGTTCCTGATGGCGATGCGGGTGAACAAAAAGATGCCGTCCTATTCGACCGCAATCGCACAACAGGCCGAACGCCTGCTGGTGCCCTTTGCCTTTTGGACAGTGTTCTATGCCTTTTTCCGGTTGGTAAAGGCCGATGCCTTTGGCTATGCGCCGTACATTCTGAACCAGCTGACCGACGTCAATCAATGGGTGTCATATTTCGTGCTGGGCCGGTCCCAGTACCATATGCACTTCTTGCCGACGCTGTTCGCGTTGTTCATGTTCTATCCGGTGATGCGGCTTGCCACACGCTATCCTTTGCTGGGCCTGACAGTTTTCGCGACGCTGGGGGCGATGAACTCGGCCCAGGGGTATATCTGGTCGCTGGATCTGGATCCGCTGCTGCGTGAATATGTGATCCGCCTGATCAAGATCTTCGGCTATGTCGGCTATGGGTTTGCGGCCTTTGCGATCTATGGGCTTTGGAACGACGGCATTCCGCGCGGGGAATCCAAGCTGATCCGCAAGGGCAGTTTCTACTTTGCCGCCATGGCCTATATCGCCACCCTGCCCTTCTATGGCGCCTCCATCGTCAGCGGGTCATGGGGCTATCGGTCAGGCTGGGATTTCTACGGCCACTTCTTGATGCCGATCTTCATGATGCTGATCTTCCTTGGCGGGCAATATCGCGATTGGTCGCCGATCTGGTCCAAGCTGGCGCGCTATACCTTCGGCGTCTACCTGCTGCACCCGATGGTGATCGACCTTTACGACATCGCCGTTGTCAAAAGCGGTCTGAGCAAGATGATGGACCCCGCGTTGATCGTCACCTCGCGCTATGTCATCGCGCTTCCCTTGGCCTTTGCCACCGCCGTTGCCCTGTCGCGGATCAAGCTTGTCGCTTGGACCATTGGCCTTGGCCCGACCCCGTGGAACTGGCGGAAACCTGCCGGAAAGGCAGGATCGTAACCATGGCTGACAATATCGAACAATTCGAACACCGCCGCCCGCCGCCGCCCCTGCCCTATTCGATGACGCGGGAAAGCCTCTGGCAGTTTCTGGCCGTCCTCGTGCTGGTGCTTGGGGGCTGGTATATCTGGTGGCGCTGGACGCATTCGCTGAACCATGACGCGATATGGTTTTCGCTGGCGTTGGTGATTGCGGAAACCTGTTCTTTCATCGGGCTGATCCTTTACATGTTCAACCTCTGGCGCGATCAGGAACCGACCATCCCGACGGCCCCCGCAACGATTGGCGATGTGGACCCGAACCAACCGGACCCCGACCGCCAGATCATCGTTGACGTGATGTTCGCCACCTATAACGAAGACCCCGATCTGGTGCGCCTTGGCTTGATCGACGCCAAGAAGATGACCTACCCGCATCCGATCGACATTCGTGTGCACGTGCTGGACGATGGGCGCCGCCCCGAGATGAAAGCCGTCTGCGACCAAGAGGGCGTGAACTATATCTCGCGCACCACGAACGAAGGGTTCAAGGCCGGCAACCTGCGCAACGCGCGTGAGCAGACCTCGGGCGATTTCATCGTCATTTGCGATGCCGACACACGCCCCTTCCCGACGCTGGTCGAACACACGCTTGGTCACTTCAGCGATCCCAAGATGGCTTGGGTGCAGACCCCGCAATGGTTCTATGACCTGCCCGAGGGCGAGCCGCTGCACAAAGCGCTGACGCGCCGCTTTGGCGAAAAGTTTGGCCTTTGGGGGCAGAAGCTGGAAAAGGTCGTGGGGCCAATTCAGGTTGGGGACGATCCCTTCGTGAACGACCCCAAGATGTTCTATGACGTGATCCTGCGCCGCCGGAACTGGGCCAACGCGTCCTTCTGTTGCGGCGCTGGCTCTATTCACCGCCGCGAAGCCGTGATGGAAGCCGCGCTGCGCAGCTTTGCCGCCAATGTCGACAAACGCGTGCATGAAATCGAAGAAAATTACACCATCTCGACCAAGGAACGAACGATTGATCCGGCGCTGATGGACGTCTTCCGCGCCGACGCTGCCACGGCCGAGGTTCTGACCCCCTACCGCTTCCATGTGTCCGAGGACATCTATACCTCCATCGTGCTGCATTCGGACAAGGAACGCGGCTGGAAATCGGTTCTGCATCCCTATGTCGAAAGCAAGATGCTGTCGCCGCAGGATTTGCTGACCTGGACGATCCAGCGGTTTAAATATGCGGGCGGTAGCCTTGATATCATGGTGAACGACAACCCGTTGTTTCGCCCAGGCCTGTCGTTAAGCCAGCGCTTGATGTACGGTATGACCTTCTTTTCGTACCTCGCGCCCCTTTGGAACGTGGTCTTTCTGCTGGCACCGGCCTTCTATCTGTTCACCGGCATTGCCCCGGTCAGCGCCTATTCGTCGGACTTCTTCCTGCACATCATCCCGTTTCTCATCACGCTTGAACTGGCGATGATGGTCGGGTCGTGGGGGATATCTGGCTATACGTCCAAGGCCAGCTACCTGTCGTTCTTCCCCGTCGGCCTGAAAGCCATCTGGACTGTGGCACGCGGCAAGAAAATCTCGTTCCCGGTGACGCCCAAAGTGCGCCAGACCGGCAACTTCCTACCACTGGTGCGCCCGCAGATCGCCGTCGTTGCCCTGACCGCCCTTGGCGCCGTCTGGGGCATCGGCGCGCTGCTGATTGGCGGCACTGATCACAATGTCTCGGGCGTTGTCACCAACGTCCTTTGGGGCCTGAACAATTGCATTGCCATGGCCGGCATCATCGCCGCCGCCATGTGGCAACCTCCTGCTGATGAAGAGGAAATTGAGAAATGAGCTTTCGTGAGGGACTCATCAAAGCGCGAAGCCACATCGTCTTTGTGGTGGCCCTGCTGTGCGGGCTCGGCCTTGTCATCTTCCTTGAAAATCTGACAAACGCTCCGGGTGTTCAAGACGCCGAAAAAGAAGAGCAGTTCCAGAAGGAGCGTGACATGATGGCACCGTTTGAGGCACTGACCCCGGTGCCCTTGGCTGAACCGCGCGCCGCAACCGCAGACGAGCTGGAATACGCCAAGATCGCTTGGCGCTATTTCGAGAACAACACAAACCCCGACACCGGTCTGTGCAACTCAGCCGACAAATACCCATCGACCACGATGTGGGAAACCGGATCCTACATCATCGCGACGATTTCGGCCGAACGTCTGGGGATCATCACCTCGGACGATGCAAAGGGCCGTCTGACCAAAGTCATCACCGCCCTGACGGCGCAGCGCTTGGTCGAGGACGCCTTCCCGAACAAAGCCTATGACACCCGCTCAAACGAGGTGGTGGACTATGCCAACAAACCGGTCGAACTGGGCATCGGTTGGTCGGCGCTGGATATGGCCCGGATCATCGGCACGCTGGATCTGGTTCAGCTCTATCACCCCGAAATGGCCCCCCAAGTGCGCAATCTGATGGGCCGTTGGCCGCTGAACCGTCTGGTCCGCGATGGCGAGCTGATGGGCGGGAACCTTGCCGATGGCGCGTTCCGCGTCGATCAGGAAGGTCGCGTCGGCTATGAACAATATGCCGCCAAGGCGATGATGCTGTTCGGCTTTGATATGTACAGGTCCTATGACGCGTCCGCGAACCTGATGGTCAAAGAGGTCCAAGGCGTCCCGATCCCGGTCGACAACCGTCTGCACCGCAATATCACGCCCGCCTTTGCCACCTCAGAGCCATATCTGTTCGACGGGGTGGAGTTCGGCTTCGATGCACGGTCTCACCGCTTTGCCAGCGCGCTATTTATGGCGCAGGAAGCGCGGTACAATGAGACCGGCATTCTGACGGCAGTCACCGAAACCCACGTCAAGGGCGCGCCGTACTTCGTCTATTCGACGATCTGGGGCGGCGGTGCCGATTGGGCGGTCATGAGCTTCCCCGGCGAGCGGTTTGACAGCAAGCGGACCATGGCGACCAAGGCCGCCTTTGCCTGGAATGCCCTGTTCGCGACGGAATACACGCAGAAGCTTCGCGATGCGATCATCCCGCATGTCGAGACCGAGCGCGGCTTCCCCGAGGGCCTGTATGAAAGCGGCCAGCCCAACGCCTCGGTTACGGCCAATACCAACGCGCTGGTTCTGGCCTCAATTTCGTACACGGTCTTTGGCCCGCTCCACCGTGTGGGCAAATGAAACGGGCGGCGGCCTTTCTAAGCTGCGCCTTTGCCGGGCTGGTTGGCCCGGCATGGGCCACCCCTTGCGTCACAGAATCCTTTGACGAACCGCTGCCCGGCTCTCAGGGGATGGCCTACAATCAGGCCGATGTGCCCACCGCCCTGTTCCCGGCCTTCTGGCAAACTGGCTGGGTGAACGGGTTCTATTATGAGCTATACCCGAACGGCTATGCCCTGCTGGCCTCGGGTCAGTCGCAGGCCGCTTGGAAGATCGAAGTTATTTGCAACTTCGAAGACAGGGTTTGCAGCACCACCGAAGACGGGTTCTTACCAAAGGATGCGCCTGACACCGCTGCCATGCTGGGGGCGTGCCTGCTGGGGGATAAAATCGCCGAGGCTGCCCCGGCAAAGCCTGTTTACAAACCCTTCTCGATGCCCGTGAACCTCGACCCGTCGAGGAGCTTCGACCGAGAAGACCCGCCCCCAACCGCGGCTGAAGCCGCAAGCGCTGAGGATGCGACGGAAGGCGATCCAGAAAAGGCAACGGACGAGGCCGAAGAAAATACCGCAGAGAGCGAAAGCCCCCCAGCAGACAGCCCAGATCTTGACGCGCTTAAAAAAGCCGTTTCGACCATTCCGATGACCCCGGACGCAGGGTTGCGAGCTGGCGTTAAGGCCAACCTACCCAGAACAATCGTGCACGGCGCGCTACCCGATTATCCGCAAGGCGAGAGTGGCAAAACAACGGTTACGGCCACGCAGCTACCGATGATGCCCGCCAAGGCACCCGGAGCCGAAACCACCATGGCCGAACTGGATGCCATGCTGCATTTAAATGATGACGAGATCGAGGTCGGCAACGGCTTGATCATCGACATCGACCAACGGGCCAATACCGCACGGGCGATGGCTCTTCCGGCAGAAGACGTCCTTGAGGCGCAAAAACAGCTGGCCACCGCCAAAGCCGACACCACGATGGCAGCAGATGGCGTCATCGCAGACATTGACCGGCAGGCGAATTCAGCCCGCGCCTTGGCGCAGCATCCGCCCAAGTCGACGCTAGGATTTGAGGATGACTGGGTCAGCGGCGAAGAGACCCGGAAGATCGCGCAGCTGAAGGCCCCTGAGGCCGGTCATTTGATCGTCGACATCGTCAAACCTTACAAACCTGCTCCCGAACCCGTCGCCCAAGCGCAGCCAGCCCCAGCCAAGCCAGCAGCATCAGTCACCTCCGTCGCGCCGCTGGCCCGACCGGCGGCAACGGTTGCCACCGCCCTCGCCGCCCCGCAGTTCATCACCACAGCCCCGCAGGCCGTAGCGCCTGCAACCGTCGTGATCCAGCCCAGCACCGCGCCGCTGGCCCGACCGGCGGCAACAGTTGTCACCGCGCCCGCAGCCCCACAGTTGGTCACCGCAGCCCCTGCGCAAGCGGTCGTTGTCAAACCGAGCCAGACCGACGCGCGCCCCCCTTACCGAGCAGCCGAGCAGTCCCCGTGGCCCCCCGGACCGGTCATTCGCCTGAGCGACCTGCTTTTGGCACTTGAAAACAGGCCCGCCCCAAAAGCATCGGCCAAGGTTGTCGCAACTGACCCGTCACCAGCCGTCCAAATCGCCCAATCCGCGCCGCAGCAGCCCCTGAGACTGGTTGCGCCAGCGCAGGACCGTGTGTTTGTTCTGCGCAACGACACCGTGCCCCAGCCGCGGGTCAAACGTGCGTTGTGCGGCCTCGCGGCGCAACCCGAAGGCCCGGACGTTCTGACGTTGCAACGGTTGTTGGTCGCGGCGGGGGAAAACCCCGGCGTTCT
The DNA here is from genome assembly GCF_900302505.1 of Pseudoprimorskyibacter insulae. Classification (GTDB taxonomy): domain Bacteria; phylum Pseudomonadota; class Alphaproteobacteria; order Rhodobacterales; family Rhodobacteraceae; genus Pseudoprimorskyibacter; species Pseudoprimorskyibacter insulae. The sequence goes on from NZ_OMOJ01000015.1 coordinate 12,762, forward strand.
GGATGGCATTCTTGGCCGCCGAACGGTATTGGCCTATCGCAAGATCTGGACGGATCAGCGCGGCCGCCTTGACGTCAAAGACGCGATCCAAAAGCTGGACGCCTATCTTTGCGCCACCCAAACAACCGAGCCGGGGCCCGTCAGACCTACGGCTTCCAACGTTCAAACGGTTCGGATTGTGCCCGCTCCCCAAACAACGCGGACAGCTTCAGTGGCACAGATCGAGGCCCCGTCTTCTACGGCCAACTTGCGCGACGCCGCGCCCGTAACGCAAACGATCATGGTTCAACCGGCACAGCCAGTTGTAGCCTTGCCAGCCCGAGCCGATGAGGGCGAATGCGTGATGACGGTAAACATCCAACGCGGCCAGCATCAGATCTATACCATGACGCAAACCGTCGCCTGCCCCGAGCAGTAAGACATAAAAAATGGCAGGCTGATCGGCCTGCCATTTTCCTTTTTGCGCCTGCCCATCAAAGGCAAGTTCTGACGATCAATTCTTGAGTTTCTCGGCCAGTTTCCTGGCTTCGGGGTGCGAACTAGCCGCCAGAACGCCCTTCAGCGCTTCTACGAACGGGCCGGCAATTTCCTGACGTTCCAAAGCCATGGCCACGTTCGCCGCAAGGAAACCGATCTTGTCACCGCAGTCATAGGTCGCGCCGTCAAACATCATGCCGTAGAACTTCTGACGGTCCATCAGGCGGATCATGGCGTCGGTTAGCTGAATCTCGCCGCCAGCGCCGGGCTTTTGCTGATCGATCTCGGCAAAGATTTCCGGCTGAAGGATATACCGGCCCGAGATGATCTTGTTCGACGGAGCCTCTTCACGCTTGGGCTTTTCGACCATGCGGTCGATCTCAAAGGTGTTGCCCCAATTCTCGCCCGGCGACAGGATGCCGTAGCGATGCACGGTGTCCCACGTCACCTCTTCCGAGGCCACGATGTTTGAGCCGTGCTTTTCATAGACATCCATCATCTGGCGCAGGCAACCCGGCTGCGAATGCATCACCATGTCCGGCAGCAGCAAGGCAAAGGGATCATTCCCAACGATATTGCGTGCACACAGAACGGCATGGCCCAGCCCCAGCGGCTCTTGCTGGCGGGTAAAGCTGGTTTGGCCAGCTTTCGGCAGGTCTGCATCCAGAATGCTCAGTTCGACCGATTTGCCACGCAGTTTCAGCGTCGTTTCCAGTTCGAACTGACGGTCAAAATGGTCTTCGATGACCCCTTTGTTGCGCCCGGTCACGAAAATGAAATGCTCGATCCCGGCTTCGCGCGCTTCATCAACCGCCAGCTGGATCACAGGCCGGTCAACGACTGTTAGCATTTCTTTCGGGATTGCTTTGGTGGCCGGAAGAAACCGCGTTCCCAAGCCAGCAACGGGAAATACGGCTTTCTTGATCGGTCGGTGCATTGATGGTCCTCTCGCAATTGGAGCGTTGGGGTTTTGTTAGAACTTTGAGTAATTTCCCGACCAACTGCGGCCCATCCTAAAATCTGACCTTTCGTCAAAAGTGTTCGGAAAGCCAAATCAGGTGGTGGCCAGCTTCGGTGTGCCACCGATCCAGCCCCGACACCTTTTGCCCCTGCGAAATCTGCGCGAACCATGACGGTTTTCGCCTCGTCCCCCGCGCTCGGCCAAGGAAATATAACGATTGAACCCCATCCATCTTCAAGTTAAACCCGACGGCAACGGACACGCACCTGCACTTTGCTTTTTTCAGCGTCCGTGGGATGCGGCAAAATCGGGCCAACGCACTGAAACCATTGAACAATGATTTCGCGTAACCTGACCAAAAAGACCCGCTCACGGCCTTTCGCCAGGGCGGGTTTCGTGCATTTGGAGGGACGATCATGAGCGGTGTACTACCAAGTCAGACAATCGAGACGATGATTGCCAATGGTCAGTTGCGCGCGGCCTCTCCGATCATCCCCGAACAGATCCAGCCTGCCAGCCTTGATTTGCGTCTTGGCACCGTGGCTTACCGCGTCCGCGCCTCGTTTCTGGCGGGCCGTGGCCGCACCGTTGCCGAACGGCTGGAAGAATTTGAGATGCACCGCGTCGACCTTAGCAATGGGGCCGTGCTGGAAAAGGGCTGTGTCTATCTTGTCCCGCTGATGGAAGAACTGGCCCTGTCGCCCGATGTCAGCGCTGTGGCCAATGCCAAAAGCTCTACCGGGCGTGTTGATCTTCTGACCCGGACAATCATTGATGGCGGCACCGAATTTGACCGGATTCCAATGGGATATCGCGGCCCCCTCTATGCCGAGATTTGCCCGCGCTCGTTCTCGGTGCTGGTGCGCCCCGGTATGCGCCTCAATCAGATCCGGTTCCGTGATGGTCAGGCGGTTCTGAGCGATTATGAACTGGCCAACCTGCATCGCAACCAAACGCTGGTGACCGGCGGTAAGGCGGTGATTGACGAAGGTCTGGGCTTTTCCGTCGATCTGCGTCCCGAACGCGGCGATCTGGTCGGTTATCGCGCCAAGCCGCATACCCCGGTGATCGATCTGGATAAGATCGGCCATTACGAGATCGCTGATTTCTGGGAAGAACTGCGCACCACCAAGGGTCAGATCATTCTGGACCCCGATGCGTTCTATATTTTAGTCAGCCGCGAAGCCGTGCACATCCCGCCGCTGTTTGCCGCTGAAATGGCCCCCTATCTGGCGATGGTGGGCGAATTCCGAGTGCACTATGCCGGGTTCTTTGACCCCGGCTTTGGCCATGCCCGGCTGGGCGGGCGCGGCGCGCGCGGCGTGCTAGAGGTGCGCTGCCATGAGGCGCCGTTTGTGCTGGAACACGGGCAGATCGTAGGCCGTTTGGTCTATGAACGCATGGCGAAAGAACCCAGCCGCCTTTACGGGCGCGAGATTGCGTCCAACTATCAGGGCCAGGGTCTGAAGCTGTCAAAGCACTTCAAATCCGCTTAGAACCGTCCGATCTTTCGGGCCATGCGCATGGCCGATTTGCTTTGACGCATCGCGGTTTTTGCTGATTTCGCGCGCCTGCGGGCCTCGGCCTCATCCACTGGGGCGTCACGGTTGCCGCTGCGGCGGGCCATGGCATTGATGCCTGCGTCCACACCGCGCCCCACAAGCCGCCCGATGACCTGCCGCATAATCAGCCGTATGATTTGGTCTGCATTCATCTGTCGATCTCCTTGGGCGGTTGGCTAACACCGGAAGCTGGCGACAGTGTGGCAACAAAAAAGGCCCCCGGCAGTGCCGGAGGCCTTTTTGTCATTCAAGCCCGATCAGATCAGCCAGCCGCGGCCACGGCGCGTTTGGTCAGAACGGCCACCAGATGCGCGCGGTAGGCGCCGGTGCCGTGCAGATCGCTGATCATGCCATCGGCCGAAACGCTCAGACCGTCCAGAGCGCCCGCCGAGAAGTTGCCCGACAGGGCCGCTTCGGCTTCGGTCCAACGGAACACGCCTTCTTCGGACGCGCCGGTTACAGCCACGCGCACGCCATCGGCGTATTTGGCCACGAACACACCCACCAGCGCAAAACGCGACGCGGGCTGTTCGAACTTGATGTAAGCGGCCTTTTCCGGCACCGGGAACTTGACGGCGGTGATGATCTCACCCTCGTCCAGCGCGGTGGTGAACATGCCTTGGAAGTAGTCGTCGGCTGCGATTTCACGCGCGTTGGTCACAACGGTCGCGCCCGAGCCAAGAACAGCCGCCGGATAGCAGGCCGCCGGGTCGTTGTTGGCAACGCTGCCGCCGATGGTGCCACGGTTGCGAACCGCCGGATCACCAATGCCGCCAGCCAAAGCCGCCAGCGCCGGATAGGCCGATGCGCCCGCAGCAACCGCTGCGTGGGTTGTTCCTCCGCCAACGGTGACCGTGCCGCCATCCGCGGAAACGCCCTTGGTTTCCGCGATGCCCGACAGGCTTACCAGTTTCGACGGCGACGCCAGACGCTGTTTCAGCGTCGGGATTAGCGTCTGACCGCCCGACAGGGCCTGCGCGTCTTCGTCTTTCAGCGCCGCCACAGCTTCGGCCACAGTCGTCGGCCGCTCGATGTCAAATGCGTACATTCTCGTTTCCTCCCTAAGTCAGCATACCACTGTATTTTCTGACTAGAAATAACTTCGGGAACCTGGGGGGCATGTCGCCCCCCAGCCTCACACTTAGCTGTTCATCGCTTCCCAGACGCGCGACGGCGATACCGGCATGTCGATATGAGCGACTTTGTGGCCTGCCGAATTCAGGGCGTCCAGCACTGCGTTGACAACCGTCGGCGGCGAGCCGATGGCACCAGCCTCGCCGCAGCCCTTCACACCCAGCGGGTTGTGCGTGCAAGGCGTCTGGCACGAATGGTCAACGGTGTAATTCGCCATATGCGGCAGGTCCGACGCGCGCGGCATTGCGTAGTCCATGTAGGACGCGCTCAGCAGCTGGCCGTTTTCGTCATAGGCACAGTTTTCAAGCAGCGCCTGACCGATGCCTTGGGCGATACCGCCATGCACCTGACCTTCTACGATCATCGGGTTCACCACGTTGCCGAAGTCATCCGCCGAGACGAACTTTTCGATGGTGACCTTGCCGGTGTCCGGGTCAACCTCAACCTCGCAAGCATAGGCGCCTGCGGGATAGGTGAAGTTGGCCGGATCGTAGAACGCGGTCTCTTCGAGACCCGGTTCGATGTCTTCCAGCGGGTAGTTGTGCGGCACATAGGCGGCAAGGGTCACATCGCCCCAAGCAACCGATTTGTCGGTGCCTGCAACGCTGAACTGACCGTCCTTCAGCTCGATATCCGCTTCCGAGGCTTCCATCAGGTGCGCCGCGATCTTCTTGGCTTTGTTGATGATTTTCTCGGTTGCGCGCACCATGGCCGATCCACAAACCGCGAGGCTGCGCGACCCGTAGGTGCCCATGCCAAACGGGATCTTGGAGCTGTCGCCATGCACGATGTCGATCATCGACTCGTCGATGCCAAGCATTTCGGCAACCACCTGCGGGAACACCGTTTCATGGCCTTGGCCGTGCGAATGTGCCCCCACCATGACCGAAATCGACCCGGTGGCGTTCACGCGAACGGTGGCAGCATCATAAAGACCTGCACGTGCGCCAAGCTGACCCACAAGGTTCGACGGCGCGATGCCGCAAGCCTCGATGAAGCAGTTGATGCCCAGACCGCGCAGTTTGCCCTTGGCTTCCGATGCCGCGCGGCGTGCCGCAAAGCCCGGAATGTCCATCAGCTCTTCCATCTTGTCCATCGTGGCGTTGTAATCGCCCGTGTCATACTCAACCGCAACCGGGGTTGCATAAGGGAACGACGTGATGAAGTTCTGACGGCGCAGTTTGATCGGGTCGACGCCAAGTTCGCGGGCGGCTTTGTCGATCACACGCTCCAGCTGGAAGGTCGCCTCGGGACGGCCTGCGCCGCGATAGGCGTCAACCGGAACAGTGTTGGTGAACACGGCTTTCACGTTCACCTGAACCGCGGGCGTCTTGTAGTTGCCGGCCATCAGCGTGCCATGCAGCCAGGTCGGCGTACACGATGCGAAGGTCGACAGATAGGCACCCATGTTTGCATAGGTGTCTGTGCGCAGCGCGGTGAAGTTGTTGTCTGCATCCAGCGCCAGTTCGATCGTCGACACGTGGTCACGGCCATGCGCGTCGGACATGAACGCCTCAGACCGCGACGAGGTCCATTTGACCGCGCGGTTGATCTTACGGGACGCAAATGTACAGAACGCTTCTTCGGCATAATGGAAGATCTTAGTGCCGAAACCGCCGCCCACATCGGGGGCCACAACGCGCAGTTTATGCTCGGGGATGCCCAGAACAAAGGCCCCCATCAGCAGGCGGATCACGTGCGGGTTCTGCGAGGTGGTGTACAGCGTGCTTTCATCTTTGGCACGGTTGTATTCACCCAGCGCGACGCGCGGTTCCATCGGGTTGGCCACCAGACGGTTGTTGCGCAGCTCCAGTTTGGTGACATGCGCGGCGGCAGCAAAGGCCGCGTCCACGGTCTCGGTGTCGGTGCCGAATTGCCAATCATAGCACAGGTTGTCCGACAGATCGTCGTGCACCTTGGTGGCGCCGGCATTCAGCGCTGCCTTCATGTCAACAACTGCGGGCAGCTCTTCGATGTCCACATCAATGGCTTCGGCCGCGTTGCGCGCCTGTTCCAGCGAGTCGGCAACAACGGCGGCAATCGGGTCGCCCACGTGGCGCACTTTGCCTTGCGCCAGTACCGGGTGTGCCGGCTCTTTCATCGCTTCACCGTGCTTGTCGGTCACCTGCCAGCCGCAGGGCAGACCGCCTACGCCTTCGAAGTCCGCGCCAGTGAAGATGCGCACGACGCCCGGCATGGCCGAAGCCGCCGCGGTGTCGATGCTGTTGATCTTGCCATGCGCCACATCCGAGCGCAGGAAGTAGACATAGGCCTGTCCGTGTACGTTGATATCATCCGTATACTGACCGGCCCCGGTCAGAAAGCGGACGTCTTCGCGCCGCTTCTGGCTTGCGCCAATGCCATGATCCTTCGGCATGTGCAGTCCTCCCTAAGGACGGCGGGCCAAGCCCGCCAATGAGTGCGTTCCAAGGGCGGCAGCCCGCCCCCTCTTCATCTTTCCAATAAATACTCACCCGCACCGGTTGCGGCGGGCGCGGCGCTTATTCGGCTGCGATCGCACCGACGTCCTGGCCCGAGGCGGCCATGATCGCCTTGACGATGTTGTGATAGCCGGTGCAACGGCAGATGTTGCCTTCCAGATGGTGGCGCACTTCTGCTTCGGTCGGCTTGGGGTTCTTCTTCAGAAGATCCTGGGCCGCCATCACCATGCCGGGGGTGCAGAAACCGCACTGCAGGCCATGGTATTCCTGGAACGCCGCCTGAATAACGCCAAGCGAGCCGTCTTCATTGGCCATGCCTTCAATCGTGGTCAGGTCTGCGCCATCTGCCTCTGCGGCGAACATGGTGCAGGACTTCACGACATCGCCATTCAGCGAAACGTTGCAGGCGCCGCACTGGCTGGTGTCGCAGCCAACGTGGGTTCCGGTCAGGTGCAGGTTCTGCCGCAGGAAATCCACCAGCAGAGTGTTGCCCTTTACTTCGCCGCTAACGGTCTTGCCGTTCACGGTCATCGATACGTTTGCCATCAATTTCCTCCCGTCGATGTCACTTGTCTGTTTGACTGGCTGGTTCGGTCAGATTGGGTGCCGTTACGACACGATCTTACGGAACCATCCCTTCTTCTTGCCGTCCTGTCCACTGGCGTCTTCCGCTGCGTCTGCATCCTTGGGGCCCTCTACGGCCTCTTGGAAGTTGACGAAGAACTGATCGGCCATCTTCTTGGCAAAGCCATCAATGATGCGGCTGCCCAGCTGTGCCAGCTTGCCACCGACTTTCGCCTCTACGTCGTAGTGCAGCAAGGTGCCGCCATCGACCGGTTCAAGCCGAACGGTCGCGCCGCCCTTGGCGAAGCCCGCCGCGCCGCCTTTGCCTTCGCCCGAAAGCGTCAGCACATTTGGCGCATCCATATCGGACATGGTCACCTGACCTTTGAAGGTCGCTTTGACCGGGCCGACCTTCTGAACGACGGTCGCCTCAAAACCCTCTTCGGGGCTGCCCGACATCTCGGTGCAGCCCGGCACGCATTGCATGAGCACGTCAGCATTGATCAAAGCCGCCCATACGGTTTCGGGCGCGGCGCTGATCTGTCGGGAATCACTCATCTGCATGGCAATATATCCTTTTCCTGGTTGCAGCTTAGGGCGTAGGCCCGCAGGGTCTATTAGACCAATGGATTACGAGCATGCGCCTCATCAGGGGTTGCGGCAACCCGATTTGCCCCCGATTTGAGCGGGACAATCGTTCACCTAGGGTTGATCGGAAAGTTAGACTTTTGGGGCAATGACCGCATCTGCCCAAAAGGATATGCTGTTTTGACGTAACAAGGATTTCGCGTATGACCGAGCAGGCCGCACTTCAGATCCCTCCGGCAGCCGACCATGTTCTGGTGGTGGATGATCACCCGTTGTTCTGCGACGCGCTGATCCTGACGCTTCGGTCTATCTGGGACTTCCGCACGATCGACACGGCCAGCACGCTGGATCAGGCGCTAGAGCATCTGAAGGGTGGCAGCGGCGTCGGCTTTATCGTGCTCGATCTGAACCTGCCCGATGTGGACGGGCTGGATGGGCTGATGCGCCTGCGCAATGCGGCGAAAGATGCGATTGTTCTTGTGGTGTCCTCGATGGCCGACAACCGGATGATTGCCCGCACGATTCAGGCCGGGGCCAATGGCTTTGTTCCAAAACATTCGCAGCGCACCGTGTTCCGCCAAGCCATCGAACGCGTCGTTGCAGGCGACATCTATCTGCCCGGCGGATATGTCGAACCCGACACGGGCGAAGACCACGCCGGATCAAAGGCCGCGCGGCTGGCTGTGACCCGGCTGGCCTCGCTGACCAATCAACAGGCCCGCATTCTGTCGCTGCTATGCGAAGGGCGACTGAACAAACAAATTGCCTATGATCTGTCGATTGCTGAAACGACGGTAAAGGCCCATGTCACCGCGATTATGCGGAAATTGGGCGTGCATAGCCGAACACAGGCGGTTCTGATCGCGCAAGAGGCCCGGTTCAACAAGGTCTTGCCATTGCCGGACGAGCCGCAGTAACGTCGATCCTTGCCAGGGAGGGAGGAGTTCTTGGAGGTAGATGCGCAACCGGCCGCGCCTGAGGAGACGACGACCGGACCCGCCATCATGACGGCCCAAGTGGCCTCTGACACCCGTAACCCGGTCGCTTCCCTGAAGAAGCAACTGGGCAATACCGTATTCGATCTGGTCTGCATCTTCGCCTCGCCGCGCTGCGACTTTCGCACTTTGGCCCGGCAGGCGTCTGGGCAATTCGGGGATGCCGATGTTCTGGCCTGCACCACAGCGGGCGAAATCGGCAACTTGGGCTATCAGGATGGCCAGATCATTGCGGTCGGGTTTCCGCGCCGATGGTTCAAATCGGCGACCTATGTCATTCCGCGGCTCGACAATCTGAACAGCAAGGCGCTGATGGATGCGATGATCCAATCGCGGTTCCTGATGATGCAGGCCGCGCCCAGCTTTCAGCATGAATTCGCCCTGACCTTGATCGACGGGCTGTCGCTGCAAGAAGAACGCCTGACCGCGCATCTGTCGTCGGGTCTGGGGCCGATGCCCCTGTTTGGCGGATCGTCGGGCGACGGCACAGCCTTCCGCCAGACGCTTTTGGCGCGCAACGGCGAAACCTATGAAAACGCAGCGCTTATCGCCCTCGTGCGCAGCGCCTGCGCGGTAAAAGTGTTCAGCATCGACCACTTCATGCCCTCCGATACACGCATGGTGGTCACCCGCGCCGACCCGGCCCAACGCATTGTCTATGAGATCAACGCCGAACCTGCGGCGGATGAATACGCCCGCCTGCTGGGCCGCGATGCCAGCCAGCTCAATTCCTCGGTCTTTGCGGCGCATCCGGTGCTGGTGCGGCTGGCCGATACCCATCACGCGCGGTCCATCCAGCAGGTCCGACCGAACGGCGCATTGCAGTTCTTTTCGGCCATCGACGAAGGCATGGTCCTGTCTTTGGCCGAACATGATGACATCATCCGCAATCTCGACGACGGGCTGACCAATCTGGCCGCCCCGGTCGCGCCGGAACGGATCATCGGCTGCGATTGTCTGTTCCGCCGCATCGCCGCCGAGGAAACCCAGCAAGGCCGCGCCATGTCCCAAATGCTGACCAAGCACCGGGTCGTGGGCTTTTCGACCTATGGCGAACAGATCGGGTCTTTGCACGTAAATCAAACCTTTACAGGCGTGGCGATCTATCCGCCCTCTTCGTCCAAAGGCTAGGTCCATGATGCTGGTCAATCCAAACGACTCGTTGGAACGGCAGAACGAAAAGCTGCTGCGCATCGCCGAATCCCTGATGCGGCGGGTGGAATACGGCAATTCGACCAGCAATGACGCCTATGCGCATTTCGAACGCTCGGCCCTGCTGGAAAAGATGGTGCAGCAGCGGACGCTGGATTTTGAACGCACGCTGGATCTGCTGCACGAATCCAACAACCAATTGGCCAAAGCGCACCGCGAAACCGAAACCGCACGCCGCAACCTTGCCGATGCGATTGAAACCGTGCGCGAAGGCTTTGCCCTATTCGACCCCGACGACATTCTGGTGATGTGCAATTCGCGCTTTTGCCGGGGGTTTCGCGATACCGTGCCGCGCCTGCGGGCGGGCCTGCCCTTCCGCGAATATGTCGATCTGGTCAGCCGGTCGAAGCATCTGCAATTGCCCGCCGATGACACGCACGCCACGTGGGCCGCCCGCCGCATCCGCCGCCATCAGGACCGGCATGTGATGTTTAACGTCGAAATTGCCGGGGACCGCTGGTTGCAAGTGTCTGAACACCGCACTGCCAACGGTGGCACGGTGATCCTGCAAACCGACGTGACCGAGATTATCCGGCTGGAGCGCCAAGAACGGAACCGGCTGAAGGACAAACAGGCCCGCATGATCCGCGCGACGCTGGATCATCTGGATCAGGGCGTTTGCATTTTCGACGAAAACGCGCGGCTTTTGACGTGGAATGCCAAAATCGGCGATCTGCTGGGCATTCCGACCGTGCACTGGCGGCTTGGGGCGTCGTTCCGGGGGTTACTGGAACAAAGCCTTGATGATCTGGCGTTTTCCCCGGCCTCTGACCGGGCGATGTTCCTTGATTGGAGCGCCGAGACAGGCACGCGCGGGCCGATTTCCTTTGAGATCCGGCGCAATGACCGTCAAACCCTGCGAATCTTCGGGCGCGGCATGCCGGACCTTGGCTTTGTGATGTCCTGCACGGACATGACCGCCGAACGCGAAGCCGCTCGGCAATTGCACGAATTGAACGAAGCGCTGGAACAACGGGTGCTGGAACGCACGCTGGAACTCGAAGACGCGCTGAATGCCGCCGAACGGGCGAACGCGTCGAAATCGCGCTTTGTTGCCGCGGCCAGCCATGACCTGCTGCAGCCCCTGACGGCGGCCAAGCTGTTTGTGTCCTCCTTGACCGACCGGTGCCAAGACGAGGATTCCGCCCGCGTTCTGGCCAAGACCGAAAGCGCGCTGATCAGTGCCGAACAGATCATTGATGCGCTTCTCGACATTTCCAAGCTTGATTCCGACGGGCTGAAATTTGACGTGCGCCCGGTGCCGCTGCGCGATCTGCTGTCCACGTTGCGCGACGAAATGGAGGTTTTGGCCAATCGCAAAGGGCTGGATCTGCGGATCGTGGATACCGGGCTGGTGGTCGAAACCGACCCCGGCTATCTGCGCCGCGTGCTGCAAAACCTGATGGGCAACGCCATTCGATATACCCAATCGGGCCGCGTCCTAGTGGGCGGGCGGCGCGATGGCAAATCCTTGCGGCTTGAGGTGTGGGACACCGGCCCCGGCATCGCCGAAGAGGATCAATCGGCGATTTTCGAAGAATTCCGCCGGCTGGATAAGACCGCCGGGGTGTCCGAAGGTCTGGGCCTTGGCCTTGCGATTGTCGAACGGGCCTGCACGCGCCTTGGTCACCCGCTAGAGCTGCGGTCCATTCCCGGCAAAGGCAGCTGTTTTATGGTCACCGTCCCCATTGCCAGCCGGACCGAGCCAAAACGCCCCGATGTGCCGCGCGACAGCCATGACCTGAGCATCGAAGGATCGCCCTTATTGGTGATGGCAGTGGAAAACGACCCGCCCCTGCGCCGCGCGATTACCATTTTGCTGGAAAGCTGGGGGATCGAAGTGCTGGTCGCGGGCAGCGGCGAAGAAGCGTTGGAACTGCTGGACGATCTGGGCATCGTGCCGGATGCGCTCTTGCTGGATCAGCAGCTTGGCGCGGGCATGACCGGAACCGAACTATATGAGCACCTGACCGCGCAATATGGGCTTCTGCCCTGCTCTATCGCTTCGGCGGACCGGTCGCAGGAATTGCGCGACACCTGTGACCATCTGGGCATTGGGCTGATGCTAAAACCCATCGACCGCCAGCAATTGGCCAGTTTCCTAAGCCAAGCCTCAACGATGCGGCCCAGTTCATAACGTGCCGGGGCAATGGCGCGGCGCGTCGGGACGGCCAATGTGATGCGGATTGCGAATGATGATCCACATCGGCGGATAGCCGGGAGCCTGCGTGCGCCGATAGGTGCAATTGTCGGGCGTGGTGTAGAATTCAGCACCCAAGGCTGGGGCGGCCTGCGCTAGATGCATCGCGCCGGTGTCTTTGATCGGCCAGACCTGACCTGGGCCCCGACCCGGCACCGCAGCGGATGCGGCAGAGGCCGCTGATACTAGGGCGATGGTGGATAGCAATCGTTTCATGGCGGTCTCCTGACTTGTACGGCCAAAGAATGCGCCCCGCCGATGCCCGAAGGCGGGCCGCAAACATGGCAAAGCCGCGACCTTTCCCGCCGATTTTCAGAAAATCTCTAGCGTGCCAGAACCAGATCGGCGCATAGGCCGCCCATCGTATCGCTATCGCCCAGACGCAGCACACCGCCATGCGACCGCGCGATATCGGCGGCGATGGCCAGCCCCAACCCAACGCCTGACCCTTTGTCTTGATTGCGGGCCGGGTCCAGCCTGACAAAGGGCTTCAGCGCCTCTTCGCGGCGGGCCTCGGGGATGCCGGGGCCATCGTCTTCGACCCGGATACGCAGGCTGCGTTCGCCCAGCCGGGCCGAAACACGGCAATTCGTGCCGTAACGCATGGCGTTGCCGATCAGGTTCTCAACCGCGCGGCGCACCGCCAAGGGGCGCAGTTGCACCTGCCCACTGCCGATCAAATCACCGATCACCACGGGCTTGCCGCTTCGGGCCGCTGCCTCAACGATTTGGCGCACGAAGGGCATGGCGTCCACCGTCTCTGTCTCGCCGGTTTCGGCATCACTGCGGGCGAAATCCAGAAAGGCATCCAGCAATTGCTGCATTTCGTTGATGTCCCGCTCCATCTCGGTGCGGTCATCATCGTCCAGCATCGACACCGCCAGCCGCAGCCGGGTCAGCGGCGTGCGCAGATCGTGGCTCACCCCCGAAAGCATCATCGTGCGCTGTTCGATCTGCCGTTCGATCCGGGCGCGCATGTCCAAGAACGCATTGCCCGCCGCCCGCACCTCGACCGCGCCGGATGGCGAATACGGCAGGAACCGCCCCCGCCCGAACGCCTCGGCCGCCAAAGCCAGCCGCGTGATGGGACGCAGTTGATTGCGCAGGTAGAAGAAGGCGATCACCGTCATAAACCCGCCAAAAAACAGCATGTTGACCAGCAACTGATGCGGGTTCGACGCCGAGGCCCGACGCCGGTCGAACGTCACCCGGTAAAGCCCGGCTTCGGCATCGACATAGACATGCACCGTCCAATCATCGGGCAGATCCACACGCAAAGCCCCTTCCAGCCCCTCAAGCAAGGTCCGCGTCACCCGCCGCCCCGACAGGTCAAACCAGCGCCGCGAATTGGCTGGTGGCACAGCATCGGGGCCGATCTCTTCTACGTCATAGCCAAGCTGCTGGGCCAGATCGTATTCCATCGCATCGGTCGTCAGAACCAAGGACAGTTCTTGCACGACCGCGCCGCTCAGTTGCTCGGTCACGTCCTCGAAATGGCGCTGGATAAAAATGACCGACACGACCAGTTGCAAGGTCACAACCGGCAGGATCAGGATCAGCGCCGCCCGCCCATAAAGGCCCCGCGGCATATAGTGTTTGAGCCATTTGAAGAACATGCGCTAAGGCTAGCCAAAGCCGCGCCCAGACGCCATGCCGAAAGAGAGACCGATGCAAGACCCAGATCCCAGCTTTCGCCCTATCGCCGGACAGCCCGAGGAAATCGCGGCGGGCGTCCGCCGCATTGTCGCGCCCAACCCCTCGCCGATGACGTTTCGCGGCACGAACACTTATTTGGTCGGCACGCGCGGGATTGCCGTGATCGACCCCGGCCCGACCCTGCCCAATCACCTCTCGGCGATTCTGGCCGCTGTGCAGCCCGGTCAAAGCATCACGCATATCATTGTGACCCACGCGCATCTGGATCACTCACCCCTCGCCGCCCCCCTTCAGGCCGCCACCGGTGCCCCAATCCTGGCCTTTGGCGACGCTCTGTCAGGCCGAAGCCCCGCGATGGAGCAACTCGCCGCCTCCGGTCTGCTGGCGGGCGGCGAAGGGGTCGATCTGGCCTTCCGCCCGGATCAGTGGCTTGCCGATGGTGCCCGCGTCGAGGGCGACGGCTGGAGCCTTGATGTGCTGCACACCCCCGGCCATATGGGCAATCACATCGCGCTTGGATTGGGCGATCTGCTGTTCTCGGGCGATCTGGTGATGGGCTGGGCGACGTCCTTGGTTTCGCCCCCCGATGGCGATCTGACCGACTTTATGGCCTCTTGTGAACGGCTATTGACCGGCGCGTGGGCGCAGTACCTGCCCGGTCATGGTGCCCCCGTCACCGATCCCGCCGCCCGCACCCGCTGGCTGCTGGATCATCGCCGTTCCCGCGAGGCCGAGATCCTCGCCGCCTTGACCCAAGGTCCGGCAACCGCCCGCACCCTGGCCGAGCGGATCTACACCCAAGTCCCCGCCGCCCTGCTGTCCGCGGCTGAGCGTAATGTCCTTGCGCACCTGATTGATCTGACTGGAAAATCCCGAGTTTCCCCCGTTGAATCGCTCTCCGCGACCGGCGCGTTTCACCTCATTTAAGGCGAGGCAAAAAAACTTTCATTTTTCTGTCAAAACCCCCTTGCCGCCCGGATTCCCCGCCGCTATACACCGCCCCATGTTCCGGCGTAGCTCAGCGGTAGAGCAGTTGACTGTTAATCAATTGGTCGTAGGTTCGATCCCTACCGCCGGAGCCAAATGCCTCTCGAGGCAATTGGCAAAATCCGCAAGCTTTGAAAACTCACTGTTCCAATGGACTTGGCGGGAAAAGCGCTTGGGATCATTGACTTGTGGTCGGTCTGTCCTCGTTACGTTAGATCCATTGACTTGTGCATTTGTTCATCGGTCGCGATCCGTTTTGAGACGTTTTGACCAGCTATTGCATAGCGTGGGAGCGTGAGGTCGGCCTTTGATGCGGTCCAGCCGCACAGCCCTGCGGGCTTTGGTTAGAAGGGCTGGAATAGCCGTATCCATAGCGATTGATCCAAGCTTCGGTTGATTACTTTTTTGCGACACGGCTGTTTGCGAACTGCTTTGGCTACGTATAGACTCGCTTAAAAACTGCATTTCAATTTCCGACTTGAAGAGTTTTCGAAAGCCGCCCAAATGACAACCGCCCCGTCGACCGACCTTAGCAATTATTTTAACCAATTCACCGGCTCGCGTCTGATCCCCGATGGCATCACCGATTGGGACACCAGCAGTGTCACCAATATGGAGCAGATGTTCTTTTGGGCTGAGACCTTCAATCAGGATATTGGTGATTGGGACATCGGCAATGTCGCCAACATGAAAAGCGCATTTGCCAGCGCCAAAGCCTTCAACCAAGACATTGGTCGCTGGAACACCAGCAGCGTTGAAGATATGTCCGCCATGTTTTCCGGTGCGGAGAGCTTCAATCAGGACATTGGCGGCTGGGACACCAGCCGTGTCACAAATATGTCCAATGTGTTTTCCGGTGCGCGCGCCTTCAACCAAGACATCAGCGGTTGGGACACCAGCAATGTGACAAAGATGAGCGGCACGTTCAGCAACGCCTGGGCCTTTAACCAAGACATTGGAAATTGGGACGTTGGGCATGTGACGTCAATCGGGAACATGTTCAAAGGGACAAGGGCCTTCAATCAGGACATCGGCGGCTGGGACACCAGCAACATGCATGACATGTTCGGCGTGTTCTTCAATGCACAAGTTTTCAATCAGGACATCGGCGATTGGGACACCGGCGATGTAGAATCAATGAGTTTTATGTTCCAAGGAGCAAAAGCCTTTGACCAGGACATTGGCACTTGGAACACCTCTAACGTGGTAAGCATGAGTTACATGTTCCGAGACGCCGCGGTTTTCAATCAAGACCTAAGCAATTGGGATACGGCCAAAGTCACAAGCACATTTGAAATGTTCAGAAACGCTTTGGCCTTCGACCAGGATTTGGGCGCATGGGACATCAGCAGTGTTAGAAGCATGATCCGAATGTTTGACGGTTCGGGCATGAGCACGGAAAACTTCGACGCCACGCTTGAAGGATGGGCCCGCCTTGATCCGGGCGAGGCGCGCATTCCGACTGGTATCTACCTCGGGGCTGAAGGGCTTACCTATTCTAAAGTGCAAGCGTTTCAAAAGCTTACAGAAACCTATGATTGGACGATTGATGGCGCAACTTTGGAGGTCGATCCAGATGACGTGATAGACTAATCTTCGGCGACGGAACGTGTGCAGCTTTACGGCGGCACGGGCGACGATTTCCTGACCGGCGGCGCCTTTCATGACCAGCTGTTTGGCGGCGATGACGCAGATACCTTGGTCGGCGGGCTTGGCCGGGACACGATCCAAGGGGGCAACGGCGACGATGTTCTGTTCGGTTCGGAACAAAACAGCGACCCCGCCGGCGATCTGGCGGATTGGATCTTTGCCGGCGCGGGGGATGACAGCGCACACGGCGGCTTTGGCAATGACGAATTGCGCGGCGATGACGGCAATGACACGCTAGAGGGCGGCCACGGCGCGGACTCCGTGTTTGGCGGCAACGGCGACGATACGCTGACCGGTTCGGAATACGGCGACCTGATGTTTGGCGGCGCGGGCGCGGATTTCCTGAACGGTGGCTTTGGTCATGACCTGCTGAACGGCGGTGCGGATGCGGACCGCTTCTTTCATGTCGGTGTCGAGGGGCATGGGTCGGACTGGATTCAGGACTATTCGGCAGCCGATGGCGACGTTTTGCAGTTCGGAGGCACGGCCACCCGCGATAAATTCATCGTCCAACTGGCCGAGACCGAAGGCGCGGGCCAATCCGGCGTGGCCGAGGCCTTTGTCACCTATCAACCCACCGGCCAGATCCTCTGGGCCCTGGTCGACGGCACGGCGCAATCGCAGATCAACCTGCTGCTGGGTGGCGTGACATACGATCTGTTGGCCTAAGGGGTCGCTGCTGATTGTGACGGCAAATCCGTTGCTGGTTAATCGTGGAAGGCGATTGAATTATTCACAGATATTGCTTAGGGCAATTAAATGAAGCACGATAAAGCAATATGCCTCGCTCGCTCTCCCTATTGATCGGATGCACTGAGGATCAGACCATCTCCGATGAAAATAGCCCAATTTCAAAAATCCATGCAGGAATGACCGAAGCGCAAGTCATTGTGAAACTCGGAGCCCCCTATAGATCAACATGACCCGCCAACATTCAAAGCAAAAACGGCGGGTGCGACACCTATTCATATAGCAGCAATGGCGATGTGCGATTTTTGCATGTTCGTTATAGAGACGGAATAGTTCGCGACGTGTCGGACGGCAATACACTGGTTTGCGCAATTTACTGACCAATCGGCAATACCACTTTGACGCAACGCTTTTGATTTGGGCGATTGGAATGCGAATTCATATCCGATAGCGGCGCAGCTCTGGCGGCCGCGGCTGAGGCCATTGTGGCCTGCCGCACACCACGCTAGTCCCGTAGGGGTCTGGAAGCACATGTAGCCCGCCCCCTGAGGCCCGGCCAAGCACCGGGTCTGCCCGCCACGTCCTTCTGAAACGTTGCAATACCGACACCGTCCTATAAATTGTTCTGAGCATGGGAATTGGGGTTAGGAAGATGCAGGCACGTCATCGCGTGACGCTGGTGTCGTCTATTGCTTTGGTCGGACCGGATGGGCCGATACTTGCAGGCAAGAAGCGGGCCTTGGCGTTGCTCGTGTACCTTCTGCAAAGCCCCCCACATCGCGAAACGCGGGCGCATTTGGCGGCGCTTCTGTGGCAAGACAAAAGCGCCGCGCAGACCATGAGCTCGCTCCGGCAGACGCTACTGGATATCCGCCGCGCCATTCCGGATGGGTCCGGCCCGGTTGAGATTGGCCGTCAGGACATCGTGCTGAGCCCCACCGAATTTGAAACCGACTTCGATGAGATCATCGCAGCCGCGCGACTTGGCGATGTCAGCCCGGATTTGCTGGGGCGGCAAGCCCTGTGCGACCGGTTGCTGGAAGAGTTCATCGGCATCAGCGACGCCTATGACCAGTGGATCGCCGAATTTCGGGCGACCGCTGAGGCGCGTCTCAAGGCGGCCCTGTCGGAGGTTGCCGCCGACACTGGCAAGCCTGCCGATGCACGGATCGACGCCGCCCGCGCCCTGATCCAGTTGGACCCGTTCAGCGAAGAAGGCTGCCGCTGGCTGATGCAGATCTATGCCGAGCGCGGGGAAACCGGCGCGGCTCTTCAGGCCTATGCCGCGCTTTATGACCGGCTGGACGACGAACTGGGGATGGAGCCGTCAGAACAGACGCAGGATCTGGCCGTTCGGATCAAGACGGGCGGCATTGCCCCGCCCGCCCCGGCGCCAGTGCCCGCCAGCCCGATCATGCAGCCCATGCAGTCCGGCGCGCCCAAGATTGCCGTGATGCCCTTCCGAAACCTAGGCCCCGATGATGCGCCGGATTTTCTGCTGCAGGGGATCGCCGATGATATCGTCTGCATGATGGCCACGCTGCGCGATGTGCAGGTGATCTCGACCAATTCCACCGGGTTCGTTCAGACGGATTACCCCCATGGCGCGGCCGAGGCGTTGGGGGCGCAATATGCGGTGCTGGGGTCCATCCGCGCGACGCGGGGGCGGTTTCACCTATCGGCGCAATTGGTTGAATTGTCGAACAAAGTCGTCCATTGGGCGCGGGCCTATTCCGCCGAACAGGCCACGCTTTTCGACGTTCAGGCCGATATCGCCCGCAGCATCGCCAATACGCTGGTGCCGTCGCTGCATGGGGTCGAGCTGCGGCGCACTTTTGGGGCCAAGCCGGGCGATCTGACGGCCTATCACCTGACCCTGCACGCCCGAGATCTGGCTTTTGCGCTGCGCGAGGACACGTTCACTGAGGCGCGGGATCTGCTGCAAACCGCCATCACCCGCGACCCGACCTTTGCCCCGGCGCATGTGGCGCTGGCCGATTGGTATTCGGTCCTGCTGGGGCAAGGCTGGTCACAGCAGAGCGATCAGGATGTTCGGGCCTTGGAACTGGCGGCATCAGACGCTGTGCGCCTCAGCGGCGATAGCGGGCGGGCCTTGGCGCTTTATGCCCACAATCGCACTATTTACCGGCGTGAGGCGCAGCGGTCAGCCGGGGTGGTCCGGCAGGCGCTGGAACTGGCGCCAAGCGACTCCGAAACGCTGATGTGGTCGGTCCCGACGCTGACCTATTCGGGCAATGTGGGTCAGGCGGTCGACAATGCCAATGCGGCCATTTCCCTATCGCCGCGCGACCCCTACCTGTTTCGATATGAACATTTTCTGGCCATGGCGCTGTATGCCCAAGGCGATATTTCGGATGCGGCCAATGCCGCCAAACGGTCCTACGATCTGAACCCCGGCTATACGTCAAACCTGCGCCTGACCGTCGCCGCGCTATGGGAGGCGGGCCGCGCGGATGAGGCCCGTGCCTTGGCGCAGGAAGCGATCCAGCGCGATCCAGCCTTCCGGGTCGAACGGTTTTTGCCGAACCAACCTTTTCACGAACAGCAGATCGGTCAGCGCTACGCCCAAAGTCTGACCAAGGCAGGCATCCCAGAGTGATGCTTGGGCGCAAGGTTTGACATTGGGTTGACGGTGAATCGACGCTCGCAAATGTATATTTTTGACAAGCAATAGGTGGGGAAGATCATGTCCTGGAACAAAAGCGGTGGCTTGAACGGTGGTTTGAATGGCGGTCTGAACGGGGGCCTCAATGGTGGCCTGAATGGCGGGCTCAACGGGGGTCTGAACGGCGGTCTGAACGGCGGTCTAAGCGGCGCCGCCTCGGTCAGCGCGTTTAGCGTTGCGGGCGCGCCGCTTCAGGTGCCTTTCGCTGAACCTTTGTCTGCCGTAGGCGATCCGCCCTTTGCCGCGATCAGCATCGCCGAGTTTCCCGATGACGCTTGGTCGCCGCAGCTCAAGGCGCAATTGGTCGTTCAAGAATTTGCAAAGACCGGCTGGGACGATGACACAGGTGGCATCGCTGGCAATGCGCCACCTGCCAGCCCCGACAGCCTTCGGGATGAGATCGAGACCCTGATCCAGTTCCGCAACTACGCCCGCGATGCGCGGCTGGGCGAAATTCAGGCGCAGGTGGATAACAGCGCCCTGTATTGGTCGAACCTGCTGATGGCGGGTGCCGGCAACCGCCCGGCGACAGAACAGCTGGTGGCGACGGGTATGGCGATTGGCCAGATGGTTGCGATGCACTTCAAAGCCAAGTGGAAACGCGCCCGCCCGGTGCAGGTCTTTCCGGCGATCATGCCCGCCATCCCGACGCCCGCGCATCCGTCCTATCCCAGTGGCCACGCCACGCAGGCGTTCCTGGTCATGCACCTGATCACCGAGGCTCTGCCTGGCGGTGAAAGCAACCCAATGACCCCCTATGTCCGGGCCATGGCCGAACGCATTGCCCAGAACCGGGAAATCGCCGGGGTTCACTACCCGTCGGACAGCGCCGAGGGGCGACATCTGGCCAAGGTCGCATTCGACGGCTTCCTCAGCCAGATCGGGACCGTGCAGGCCCAGATTGACGCCGCCAAAGCGGAATGGGCAGACACTGGCGCGTCGATCTCGCTGCCCCGCGACCCCGAGGTGGACGGCCCGCCATCGCTGGTGCGTCAGTTGGTTCGGGCGTTGAAGACCGAAGGGGTGGTCGATCCCAAGCCGAAGGCACCGCCCTCGGAGGAAGGGTCATAAGCCATGGGAACCGAAACGGAAAACGCCCTGCCAGGCACCGGCGCGGCATCGCCCAGCCCTGATGTCATCCAGCGGTTCGAAAGCCTTGACTACCTGCCCCCGAAAGACGGCGGCGGCATTGTCGCCCGCATGGAAGTTGCGGATCTGTCGAGGCATATCCCGAACTGGACCGTCGGAAACCAAAAATGGCGCGGCACTTGCGTGGCCTTCGCGGCCACCAGTTGCGCGGAACTGGCGCGGGTGGCGGCGGGCCATGACCACGCGCCCCTGTCGCCAGAATTTCTGTATTGGAGCATGCGGCAAAACCCCAGTTTCACCATGAGCGCGGACACCGTTCCCGACTACGACCTTGGCGCCACAAAACTGACCCAAGCCGCAAATGTCCTGAGCCAGCAAGGCCTGTGCACAGCGTCATTGCTGCCCTACCAAACCATGCAGATGGAATCCGATCATCCCAGCGATGCGGCCAAAGCGGACGCAGGCAAGTACAAGTTCACGATTGAGAAATCCTTGGACTATGTGAATGGCGACAAAGCAGGCTATGCCATCACCGCTTATGATGAGCTGTTGGCAGGTCGCGCGGTGGCGGTGGCCACGGCGATGTTCCGGCTGTTCAATCCGGGCTACGACAATTTCACCGCGGCCTCGGTCGCCTCAACCGGGCGCATCTTGACCCCGCTTATGGAACCGGAGCTGTTTCTTGGCCCGTTCGAAAATGGCCAGTTCACCCAAGACAAGCTGGATTTCTTCAGCAGCCACGTCTTTTGCCTGACCGGGTTCATCAAATCCGACGATCCAAGCACCAACGGCTGGTTCACCTTCCGCAACAGCTGGGGCACGGGTTTTGGCAAACATGTCCATTGGGTCGGCGAAGATCAGCCGCGCCCGCCCGCGCAGGGCTATGGGGTGATCCCGTTCAACTATATCGACAAATACGCCCATGAATTGCTGAGCGTTTCGGCAAGCGCGTAACCGTTAAGGCGCGGGGGCAACTGAGCAGTGCCCAAAGGCCCCTCTGCCGCGCATGGCATGAGGGGCCTTAAGCATTCAGGCCAATAGGTCGAACGTCGCATCCCCCACCCGGACATTCAGCGCGGTTTGCGCGTCGCCATCCACCAAGGCCCAGGCCAGCAGACCGCTGGGAACATGGGTGATGAATACCTCATCAACATCGGCGCTTCCGGCACTGGCGGTATTGGCGCGCTGGACAAGGAAATCCGACTCCGCAGCCGCGCCGCCACCCCAGACCAGCACATCGCCATCGGCGGCGGTATAGTCCTGAATCCAGTCCGAGCCGTGATTGACATTGCCAAGGTGATAGAACTGATCCGCCCCGGTCCCGCCATTCAGCCGGTCATAGCCGAACCCGCCGTTCAGATAATCATCCCCGGCATTGCCGAATAGGTAGTCCGACAGGCCCTGCCCGTTCAGGCTGTCATTGCCGTCGCCCCCGGCGATGGTGTCCGCGCCCAGCCCGCCATTGGCCAGGTCATCGCCAACCCCGGCATGCACCGTGTCATTGCCCGACCCGCCAAAGATCGTGTCATTGCCGTCATTGCCGTAGATCGTGTCGGACTTGTCCGCGCCTTCCGCTTCAGACCCGCCGATCAGCAGATCCCCGCCCGCTGATCCGTACAGAACATCCTGCCCAGCCCCGCCGTCAAGAGTGTCAGAGAAGAATGCACCGCCATTGATCCACACCGGAGACCCACTTTCATGCCCATAGAGATGGTCATTCCCCGCGCCTCCTTCGATATAATCGTTCCCACCGCCGCCAACCGCAAGATCATTGCCATCGGCCTCAGAGCCCCAGGCGATGATGATATCGTCATCTACCTGGCCATAGATCGTGTCGTTGCCATCGCCGCTATTGATGCTGTCATTGTTTTGGCCAACCCACCCGCCATTGTCGTCGATATAGTCATTCCCAACGCCGGTGATCAGTGTGTCATTCCCGTTTCCGCCGTAAAGAGAAATTTGCGTTTTGGCATCCAACTTTATCAACTCATCCGGACCATTGGTCCCATTCAGAATAAAGTACTTGGCCCCTGAATCGCGCGTGTTCGTGGCGCTGGTGACCTTGTTCGTCAGATCGACCCGTCCTGAATCAAGCAATCTAATGCTGGAAACAACTTGGATCTCTTCAAAAGAGTTCAGCTGAGCAACCGTAAAAGCACCGTTGCCTCTCAGAACTTCGACTGAATCAAAGGCAACCTGAACGTAGTAATAATTGGTTCCTAGGGATTCGAATGTATCGCGCCCTTCGCCGCCCGCAAAGGTTATTAAGTTATAGTTAGAACTATAAGCGGGTATAGAAGCGCGAAGAGTATCATTTCCCGCGCCTGCTTGGACCACATCACCAGAACCACCAATAATCGTGTCATTGCCAGCCCCGCCGATCAGAGTGTCCGCACCAGTGCCATGAATAGACATCACCCAATTTGCGGAAGCGCCAGTCAGGTCATATGTCTTGGCTGTATTCTCAGTGGAATAAACTCGGGCGGTGCCGCTATTGGTCTCACCACTTGAATATGCCCAAGCGACAGATCGGCAGACCCAAAGTATTGCAGCGTTGCACTTTCGCCGAAACCCGAAATGTGTTGGATATTGTCCAACTGATTGTCGCCGAAGGCCGCGTGTTTGCCGCTCAGATCAATCGCCTCGATATTGCGGATCGTCATATCGCGCAGGTTGGCGTTGAACGCGCCCAAGGCCTCTGCATCCAAGACCAGCCAATCGAACCCATCGCCGCCGTCCAGAACGTCTGTTCGGCTGGTATCCGCCACAGCGAACTGGACACCGTGCAGGATACGGTCATCGCCGTCGCCGCCCTCAACCGTGGACTGGCCAGTGCCGCCCGACAGAACGTCATTGCCCCCCAGCCCGCGCAGGATATCATCCCCTTCCGCGCCCGAGATGACGTCATCCCCGTCGGTGCCTTCCAGAATTGGATTGTCGATGCCGTTGTCATTGCCGCTGGTCCCGGTAATCTCGGCCATGGGTCACCTCTATACGCGATTGAAAATGAATTGCCCTCAGTTTAGCGGCGCAATTGCTATGCGTATACCCATTTGGGGCAGGTTTGCGGAATTGGGCGATTGCCTGCCGGGTGAATTGCCAATTGCCCGCGTGACAGTCCCGGCAGGCCGTGTCAGGGTGCGCACACGCAGCGGTTGCGGCGCAATCTTGGCGGCCTGCGCAAGACGGTTTAAAGGGTGTCTATGTCGTTCACATTTCTTCATTCGTCCGACCTGCACCTAGGCCGGAAATTCGCCAGCATCCCGCAGGCCCATGACGGCAACATTCGTGGCCGCCTGATGGAGGCGCGCCACACCGCGCTGGACCGGCTGGCCGCCGCCGCCAAAGACAAAGGCGCGGGCCATATCCTGCTGGCGGGCGACACGTTCGACACCGCCACCCCGTCGCACAGCATCGTCTTGCAGGCGCTGAGGGTGATGGAGGATGCCGCCCCGGTGATCTGGTGGCTGCTGCCGGGCAACCACGACAATCTGCGCGATGCCGAACCGCTCTGGGATCTGATCCGCGCCAAGGCCCCGGCCAATGTCCATGTTTTGGCTGAGGCTGCGCCGGTCCATATCGCGGATGGCGCGACCCTGCTGCCCTGCCCCGCCTTCTATCGCACCGCTGGCACCGACCCGACCGAGGCACTGCCCAACATGCCATCGCCGGACGGGCATTTGCGCATCGGGCTGGCCCATGGCGGCGTCACCGACTTTACCGAAAGCGGCAATAGCATCGCGCCCGACCGCGACCGGTCCGCCCGGCTGGATTATCTGGCGCTTGGCGATTGGCACGGGTGTATGACCGTGTCCGACCGCACCCGCTATTGCGGCAGCCCCGAACAGGATCAGTTCAAGCACGACCGGCGCGGGGTTTGCCTGTCGGTCACGCTGGACGCCCCCGGCCAGCCCCCACAGGTCGAGGAGGTCGAGATCGGCCAGTTCCTGTGGACCGAGGTCACTTTGCCCCTGCACCCCGGCCAGAACGCCGCCGAGGCGCTGGCCGCGCGCCTGCCCGCAACCGGGCGGCGGGATATCCTGCTGCGGCTGACTGTATCGGGCTGGGCCGGTCTTGCCGATCAGGCGGATCTGCGGGCAGCGGCAACGGGTGTTGCGCCCGAGTTTGCCCATTTTGAGCTGCGCACCGATGCGTTGAACACCCAGCACGACGCCGCCGATCTGGACCAGATCGACCG
The DNA here is from genome assembly GCF_900302505.1 of Pseudoprimorskyibacter insulae. Taxonomy (GTDB): domain Bacteria; phylum Pseudomonadota; class Alphaproteobacteria; order Rhodobacterales; family Rhodobacteraceae; genus Pseudoprimorskyibacter; species Pseudoprimorskyibacter insulae. The sequence goes on from NZ_OMOJ01000015.1 coordinate 37,852, forward strand.
CAGCGGCGGGGCCTTGCGGATTGCGGCGGAAACGCTGGCCGAGGCGTCGGGCGATGACAGCGCCCCGCCCGAGGACCGCGCCGCTGCCGCCGATGCGCTGGCGCGGCTGTTCTCCTATGTGCGGGAGGACGTGGAATGAAACTGCGCGCGATTGAGCTGACCAACGTCCGGCGCTTCACCGGCACCGTCCGCATTGACGGGATCACCGATGGCCTCAATGTGCTGAGCGAGCCGAATGAGACCGGCAAATCCACCATCTTCGACGCGCTGCAAGCGGTGTTTTTCAAGGCCCATGGCAGTTCGGACAAGGTGATGAAGGCCCTGCGCCCCCATGCGGGCGGCGCGCCGGAAATCTCGGTCGAGGTGGAAACCAGCGATGGGCACTTCAAGATCTCAAAACGCTGGTTCCAGAAACCCGCAGCGACGGTGCATCAGGGCGACCGGCTGATCGCCCAGTCCGACGCCGCCGAAGATTGGATTGCCCGCAGCCTTGGACAGTCCATCGACGGCCCCGCCGGTCTGATCTGGGTGCGGCAGGGCATGACCGCGCTGTCGGATGGGTCAAAGTCGGAACAGTCCGACGCGCTTGAGGCCCGGCGCGATCTGATGTCCTCGGTCGGGGAAGAGGTCGAGGCGATGACCGGCGGGCGGCGCATGGATGCCGCGCTGCGTCGTTGCAAGGATGAACTGGCCGAATACACCACCTCGACCGGCAGGCCCAAGGCGGGCGGCGCCTGGAAAGACGCGCTTGATCTGGTTGAGGCGCTGACAACCAAGCGCAACCAGTTGACCGCCAAAACCGCCGATCTGCATGAGGCGCTGAAAGCCCGGAACGCGCAGCGTCGGACGTTGAAAGATCTGACCGACGCCGATGCGGTCGCGACGCGGTCCAAACGGCTGGAGGCCGCGCAAAAGGCCCATGCGGAGGCCACGCGCCACGCCGAAGACGTCGAAAAACACACCCGCGCGGTCGAAATGGCCGAGTTGAAGGCCGAAGCCTCGCGCACGCGGCTGGATGATCTGCGCAAAGCCACGAAAGAGGCCGCAACTGCCCAGCAGCAGGTGGCTGAGAAAACGCGGGCCGCAGAACAGGCCCGTAAGGCGTTGGACGACAAGACCAAAGCGCAGGACGCGGCTCAGGACACTTTGGCCAAAGCCAGCGCAACGCTTGAGGCCTGCGAGGCCGCGCTTGCCCGCGCTCAGGCCGCCAAAGCCGCCAAGGACAGCGCCGCACGGCGCGAAGAATTGACCAAGCAGATCGAACAGGCCGAAACCGCCCGCAAAGACATGGAAGCCGCCAAGGCGGGCGTTCGCGGGCTGACCGATGACCGATTGACCAAGCTGGAAAGGCTTTCGGCCAATCACGCCGCCGCGCAAATGGCCCGCGATGCCGGGGCTGCGCAGCTACGTGTGACCTATACGGGCGATCGGCGCATGCAAGTCAGTGGCGGGGACTTGGCCGAAGGCGCTGCCATCCCGATCATCCGGCCCATGCAGATCGACATTGCCGGGGTTGGTCAGATCGACATTCGCCCGCCTGCCTCGGATCGGGCGGACCCGGTGGAAGCCGCGCAGCAAGCCCTGCGCAACGCACTGAGTGAGGCTGGCGTGGCCACCTTGGACGCCGCGCGAGCACAAGCCGCCGCCCGCAACACAGCAGAGCGTCGGCACGCCGAGGCTGCGGCCAAACTCTCGGGCCTTGCCCCCGACGGGATCGAGGCGCTGCGCGTCAAACTGGCGGATCTGCCTGCGCAGGTGGATGCCGAGGATGCCCCGGATCTTGAGACCGCAGCATCCGACGCCGATCGGGCGCGCAAGGCCGAAAAATCGGCCCAGACTGCGTTCTCGGTCGCAAAGGACACGACCGCCGAAGCCCGCAACGACTTGGTCCGCGCCGAGACTCACCTGACCCAAGCGACACAAGCGCAGGCCAAGGCGGCGGCGACCCTAGCCGCGACAGGCGACGACGAAGCGGCCTTGCTTGATACATCAGAAATCGACCGCAAGGATTTGCAAACGTGGAAAGAAACGCTTTCATCCATCAAAGCCGCCGCGCCGGATCTGGCCGGGGCCAAGGCCGCGCTGGACCATGCCCAATCGGTCGTGGACAGCGCCAATGCCCAGATCAGCCAATTGGAAAAGACCCTTGTCCAATTGGACGAACGGATCAGCCATGCCGCAGGCGATGCCGTCGAAGAACGCCTTGCCGAGACAGAAGAAAAGCTGACCCTTGCCGCCGAGGATCTGGCACGTATTGAACACGAAGTGCGCGTTCTGACCCGGCTGCAAACCGCCCTGTCCGAGGCCCGCGCCCAAGCCCGTGAACGCTATTTCGCCCCCGTGGCACAAGCGCTGAAACCGCTGTTGTCGCTGCTTTGGCCCGAGGCGGAACTCGATTGGTCCGAGGACTCGCTTCTGCCAGACGGGCTTATCCGCGACGGACAGAAGGAACCGCTCGATATCCTGTCTGGCGGCACACAGGAACAGATCGCGCTGTTGGTCCGGCTGGCCTTTGCGCGAATGCTGGCGGATGCAGGCCGCGCCGCGCCGATCATTCTGGATGACGCACTGGTCTATACCGATGACGACCGGATCGAGCGGATGTTCGTGGCCCTGCACCGGCAGGCCAGCGATCTTCAGATCCTGGTGCTGACCTGCCGCCAACGGGCGTTTCGCGATCTGGGCGGGCAGATGCTGACCCTGACGCGGTAAGCGGGTCAGGCCAGCAGGTCGAAGGTCGCGTCGACGACCTGCACCATCAGGCTGGTCTGATCGCTGCCATCCACCAAGGCCCAGGCCATGATCCCGCTGGGTTTGTGTGTGATAAACACCTCTTGCACGCCTGCGGTGCCGGCATTCGCCGTCTCGGCCCGCTGGACTAGAAAATCACCGGCGGCGCCCGTTCCGCCCCAGACCAGCACGTCGCCTGCATCCGCCGCATAATCCTGAATCCAATCGGTGCCATGCCCGGCTTGGCCCGCGTGATAGAACCGGTCCGCGCCCGCGCCGCCGTTCAGCCGGTCAAAGCCAAAGCCGCCGTTCAGGTAATCATCGCCGAAACTGCCAAAGATCGCATCAGACCAAGCGCCGCCTGACAGAACGTCATTCCCTGCACCGCCGATCACCGTATCCACGCCCAGCCCGACAAGGATCGTGTCGTTGCCATACTCGCCGCGCAGATGGTCGTTGCCACCTTGGCCGTCGATGCTGTCATGACCGTCGCCGCCAAAGATCCAGTCGCCCAGATCGACCAGCGCGGAGTTCTGCAACCCGCCCAGCAAGACGTCATCGCCAGTACCGCCGTGGATCGTGTCTTGGCCCTGCCCGCCGCGCAGCGCGTCATTGCCCGCATCGCCGAACAGCTGGTCTTGAAAGGCACTGCCGGTCACGTCGTCATTGCCTGCAAACGCGCGCAGCCAAAGCCCATGCGCCTGGATGCCCGGCAATTGGATCACATCATCACCGCTGGTCACGCCAAACGCGTTGTAGGTTGCGCCGATGTCCCAGCCGTAGGTTTCGGTCAAGGTGGTGTAGGCCGCGACATTGGAATACATTAAATCGGTGGCGTTCAGCACAATATCCGTCGGAATGCGCGTTTCGCCGGGATCCAGCCGCGCCCAGCCCTCCAACGTTTTGTCGAAATTTTCCGGGCTCATGCCCGAATTGGTCAACATGTGGTCCATGCTTAAGTGTGCATAATTCGCGCTTTGATCACCAAGGCCGATCGAGGACAAATCCCAGCTTCCCAGATCGTGATCAAAGGAACTGGCCCCGTGGAACATAAACGCCATGTTCTGAACTTGGCTTGTATCCCAATCTGACAGGTCTTGGTTGAAGACGGGATTACTTCGGAACATTCCGAACATGTTCGTGACATTCTCTGTATTCCAGCGGCCGATGTCCTGATTGAACGAGGTCGGGGCAGGGTCGGAATAATAATGGGTATTATCGCCGTCAAACATATAGGCCATCGTGGTCACTTGGCTGGTGTCCCAATCACCGATATCTTGGTTAAAGGCCGAGGCACCCCTGAACATCGACTGCATTGTGGTAACCGCGCTTGTGTCCCAATCGCTGATGTCTTGATTGAACGCACGAGCATCATTAAACGTATTCGACATATTTTTTACGGCGCTCGTATCCCAAGTTCCAATTGGCTGATTGAAACTAGGGTTATACGAAAACGTTGATTGCATAGTTTCAACATTCGACGTGTCCCAACGGGAAATATCTTGATTGAATGACGCAGCCATAAAAGTAGATTCCACGCTATTCACATTGCTGACGATCCAATCACCGATATCCTGATTGAATGAACTTGCACTATTAAACATATACCTAAGGTTCGTCACGCCACTGGTGTCCCAGCCGCCAATGTCCTGATTGAACGAATGCGCCGCATTAAACTTGAAACTCATGTCTTGCACATTGCTGGTGTCCCAGCGGCCAATGTCCTGATTAAAGTCCTTTGCCCCCCTGAACATACGGTTCATGTCAGTGACGGCACTGGTGTCCCAGTCCGACAAATTGTCTGGAATGACCCTGCCGGTGCGAAGAAGGGTATAATATTCAAAATAGTCCGAAAGATCTGTGGATGGTGCGGGGATCATGGCAGGTCCGATTTGAAATCTGTTTCGAAAATGGCTTTTGATCAACCTATAGATGTCACGCAGGTTGTAAACCGGTCGGGCGTCGCTATCGCGCTGACTGAATGGCACGACGCATTGCACACATCATTTGAGTGATGTTTTTCCCTCAATCACGCCCTCAGGAAATGATGTATTTTGAGGCAAAGTTTTGGCCCAGAGATAGGCGCGGTGCGCACTCCGGGGTAGCGTCCCTCAACTGCGTGGCAGCCCTGCCCGCGCCTGATTGTGAGGAGGACACTCAGACATGCCATGGATTGACGCCTGCGCCACCGACGACATCGACGCCGAAGACCTGATCCGCTTTGACCACGGCGGTAAGACCTACGCGATCTACCGCAGCCCCGATGACGCGTTTTTCTGCACCGATGGGCTATGCACCCACGAAGAGGTGCATTTGGAAGACGGGCTGGTGATGGAGTACGAAATCGAATGCCCCAAGCACAACGCCACCTTCGATTACCGCACCGGCGAAGCGATGCGCGCCCCGGCTTGCGTCAACCTGAACACCTATAAAACCAAGGTCGAAGGCGACCGCGTTCTGATCGAGGTCTGACCATGGCCCGCCCCACCGTCGCCGATATCCGCGCGCTGAAAGGCCAGCGCCAGTTGACCATGCTCTATGTCGAAACCCCGCAAGAGACCGCAGCGGCGGCTGAGGCCGGGATCGATATGCTGTCGATCATTGATCCGCTCTGGACCCCCGAAATGCGCGAGGCGGCGGGGGATTGCTTTGTGCAGGTCGGGTTGCTGTACGGCCAGCTTGTCACCTCCGAAGATTACCTGCGTGCCGCACACCGCGCGATGCAGATCGGCGGGGATTGCGTCTATTGCGCCTCGTCGCTGACCACCATCCGGCAGCTTGCCGAAGACGGCATCCCCGTGGTCAGCCATGTGGGCCTGATCCCGTCCAAGGCCACCTGGACCGGCGGGTTCAAGGCCGTGGGCAAGACCGCCGCGTCGGCGCTGGACGTCTGGCGACACGTACAGGCGCTGGAACAGGTCGGGGCTTTCGGGGCCGAGTTGGAGGTCGTGCCGGACCGCGTCGCCGCCGAGATTTCGCGCCGCACGCCGCTGATCATGCTGGGCATGGGCGCGGGATCTGGCGCGGATGCGCAGTACCTGTTCGCCGAGGACGTGTTGGGCTGCACACGCGGACATAAACCGCGCCACGCCAAGACCTACCGCAATTTCGCCGCCGAATATGACCGCCTACAACGCGACCGGGTTGCCGCCTTTGGCGAATTCCGCCGCGATGTTGAAACCGGCGCTTATCCGGCCCCCGAACATGTGGTCCCGATCAAGGACGACGAATTTGACGCCTTCCTGCAAGGGATTGAATGATATGACATCTTTGGGGTTTGGCCTGATCGGAACAGGCTTTATGGGCAAGACCCACGCCATGGCGATGAAATCGGTGCGGGCCATTATGGGCGATGTGCCCGAGGTCCGGCTTGAACTGCTGTGCGATATGCCGCTGGCCAATGCGCAAACGCGCGGCGACCAGTTCGGCTTTGACCGTGTCACGGATGATTGGCAGGCGCTGATCAACGATCCGGCTGTGGATATTGTGTCGATCACCACGCCCAACGGCATGCACCGCGATATGGCGCTGGCCGCGCTGGCCGCTGGCAAACACGTCTGGTGCGAAAAACCGATGGCCCTGACGTTGGCCGATGCCGAGGCGATGGCGGCCGCCGCTACGGCCTCGGGCAAGGCGACGATGGTGGGGTATAACTACATCCACAACCCCGCCTTCACCCATGCCAAACGGCTGATTGCGGCGGGCCGGATCGGCAAGCCGGTGCATTTTCGTGGCTGGGTGGACGAAGACTATCAGGCCGACCCCGATCTGCCCTGGACATGGCGGGCCACGCTGAAGGATGCGGGCCTTGGGGCGCTTGGCGATCTGGGCTGTCATCTGGTGTCGATGGCGACGGGCTTGCTTGGCCCGATCGACACGGTTCTGGGCGATCTGCAAGTGATCCACGACACCCGCCCCCTGCCCGACGGATCAGGCCGCGCCACGGTCGAAAACGACGATCTGGCCACCGCGCTGGTGACATTTGCCAATGGCGCACGCGGGTCAATCTCGACCTCACGCTCGGCTTGGGGGCGCAAGAACAAGCTGGATTGGGAGGTGCACGGCACCCAAGGCATGATCACCTTTTCCCAAGAACGCATGAACGAGCTTCAGCTATACGTAAATGAAGGCGACAAGGCCGAGGCGGGCTTTCGCACCATTCTGACCGGTCCCGCGCATCCGCCCTATGGGCAGTTCGTGCCTGCGCCGGGGCATCAGCTTGGGTTCCTTGACCTGAAAACGATGGAGGCCCACGCCCTGCTACGGGCCATCGCCGAAGACCGCCAGCCCAGCCCGAACTTTGCCGACGCCCTGCATTTTGAGGCCGTCATCCATCGCATCGCGGAAAGCGCCAATGCGGGCGGCGTTCGCTTGACAGTCTGACCTCCCCATCAGGCGGGCTGCAGGCCACTGGGCGGAATGCGCCCGGTGGCCTGTTGTCTTTGGCGGTCAGGATGGTAAGCAGGCTCAACATTCGCTTGCGGAGGAAAAGCATGTCTCAGCCCCATGTCCTAATCGCCGGTGGCGGCATCGGCGGATTTGCCGTTGCCCTGACGCTGAACCAAATCGGCGTGCGCTGCACGGTGTTCGAAGCTGTGCGCGAATTGAAGCCCTTGGGCGTGGGGATCAACCTGCAACCGAACGCGGTGCGCGAACTTTATGATCTGGGCTTCACCTCAGACGATCTGGACGCAATTGGCGTGCCGGCGCTGGAATGGGCGCTTGTGGGCCTCAATGGCAATGATGTCTATGCCGAACCGCGCGGGCTGGAGGCGGGCTATAACTGGCCGCAATACGCCGTGCACCGTGGCAAGCTTCAGATGATGCTGGCCGACCGCTTTGCCGAGCGTGCCGGGGCCGATGCCATCCGCCTTGGCCACCGCATAACCGGCTATCGCAACAATGACGATGGCTCTGTCACCGCGTTGATCGAAACCGCCGATGGCGCGAAGATCGAAGAAACCGGCACCTTGCTAATTGGCGCTGGTGGCATTCATTCGGCCGTGCGTGCGCAGATGCACCCCGACCAGCCGCCGATCCATTGGGGTGGCGCGTTGATGTGGCGCGGCACCACGCGGGCCAAACCGATCCGCACGGGATCGAGCTTTGTCGGCCTTGGCACGCATAAGCACCGAATGGTGATCTACCCGATCTCGGCCCCAGACAATGACGGCATGGCCACGATCAACTGGATCGCGGAAATGACGCTGGATGAGGCCGACAGCTCGCAACTGTCGGGCTGGTTCCGCCCGGTTGAGATCGAAGAATTCGCCCAGCACTTTGATGGGTTCAAATACGACTGGCTGGATGTGCCGGACATGCTGCGCGGGGCCGATGTGGCCTATGAAAACCCGATGATCGACCGCGACCCGATCCCCACTTGGGTGGATGGGCGCGTGGCGCTGATGGGGGATGCGGCCCATGCCATGTATCCCACCGGCTCGAACGGGGCCTCGCAGGCAGTGATTGACGCGCGGGTGCTGGGCAAGAACATCGTCGCCCATGGCGTGACGCCCGAGGCGCTGGCCGCCTATGACGCAGAACTCTGCGGCCCTGTGTCGGCGCTGATCCTGCGCAATCGCGGGGCTGGGCCGTTTGGACTTTTGAATCTTGTGGACGAACGCTGCGGCGGTGAGTTTGACAATATCGATGATGTCATCCCCCCGGCGGAACGGGCAGAGTTCATGGCAGGCTATAAAAAGGCCGCCGGTTTTGCGATTGACGCGCTCAACGCCGCCCCTCCAACCATCGCATCGGGCGCTAAGGCCTAAGTTTTCAAGGCGCATCCCGGTGGGTGCGCCTTTTGTTTCATGTGGCCTCTGGCCAGCAGACGCATCCCGCGCTAGCTCTGGCCTATGACCCAAACCCGCACGCCCACAAACGCGCTGATCGTCAGCCATGGCCAACCCTCGGAACCAGAGGTGGCAGAGGCCGAAATCCGCGCCTTGGCCCGCGCCGTTGCCGCGCATTTGCCGGAATGGCAGATCGAGGGCGCGACCCTGGCCGCCGATGGCGCGCTTGAGGCCGCATTGGAGCGGGTGCCGGGGGCAATTGTTTACCCGATGTTCATGGCGGATGGCTGGTTCACCCAAACCGCCCTGCCGCGCCGATTGGGCGATCATGCAGGCGCGGTGCTGCCGCCCTTTGGGTTGGATGCCGGGCTGCCGCAACTGGCGGCGGATTGGCTGATGGCGGAGGTCGCCGCCAAAGGATGGGCGGCGCGGGATGTGTCGGTCTTCGTCTCGGGGCACGGGTCAGGCCGCAGCCCCCGCCCCGCAGAAGTCACACGCGATTTTGCCGCCACCTTGGGCGGGGTGTTTGCGGCGAAGGAAATCCGCTGCGGCTTTGTCGAAGAAGCGCCCTATCTGGCGGATGTTGCAGCGGGGCTTGGCGCGATGGCCGTGTCCCTGCCGTTCTTTGCCGCAAGGCGCGGGCATGTCTTGGATGACCTGCCCGAAGCGCTGGAGGCGGTGGGATTTGCGGGCCTGCGGCTCGATCCAATCGGCTTGCATCCCCGCGTGCCGGAAATGATCGCCAATAGCCTACGCCGCGCCTGACGGGTTGAGCGTTGCGGGCTGGGCTGGCCTTGGGATTTTTTGCGTATTTAAGAAAGAGAAGAAGCAGGGGACGCGCCCTGCCCCATCAGGCGTGGGACGCGTCTTGGCGGGCCTTTTGGGTCAGGCGTAGGCGCGGGCCGATGCTTTGATCATGTCAGCGGCCTTTTCGGCGATCATGATCGTCGGCGAATTGGTGTTGCCCGAAGTGATGCGCGGCATGATGCCCGCATCGACAACGCGCAGCCCGTCTATGCCGCGTAGGCGCAATTCGGGATCCACGACTGAGGCCGGATCATTGCCCATGCGGGTGGTGCCGACGGGGTGGAAGATGGTGCTGGCGATTTGGCCTGCGCCTTGCGCCAGTTCTGTGTCGGTCTGGAATTGCGGGCCGGGCTTGAATTCCTCGGGCCGGTACTGGGCCAGCGGAGCCTGCTCCATGATCTTGCGGGTCAGGCGGACGGCACGGGCGGCGACCAGACGGTCGCCCTCGGTCGAGAGGTAATTGGGCTGAATCTCGGGCGCGCGGCGGGCCTCGGGGCTGGTGATCTGCACATGGCCACGGCTTTCGGGGCGCAGGTTGCAAACACTGGCGGTGATGGCCGGAAAATCATGCGGCGGTTGGCCGAAGGCTTCGAGCGTGACGGGCTGGACGTGGTATTCCAGATCCGGCGTCGCCACATCGGGCGAGCTATAGGCGAAAGCGCCAAGTTGGCTGGGGGCCATGGACATCGGCCCAGATCGTTTCAGCACATATTCCAGCCCGATCTTGCCCTTGCCGAACATGGTGGCGGCCAGCGTGTTCAGGGTCAGGGCGCCATGCACCTTATAAGCGCAGCGGATTTGCAGGTGGTCTTGCAGGTTCGCACCAACGCCGGGTTGGTCGTGCAGCACCTCGATCCCGTGTTTTTGCAGCAGCGCGCCGGGGCCAATGCCCGACAATTGCAGCAGTTGCGGCGAACCGATGGCACCAGAGCTGAGGATCACCTCGCTCCGCGCGCGAGCGATGGCGGGATGGCCATCGCGCAGCAGGCGCACACCGGTGGCGCGGCGGCCTTCGAAGGTCAGCCGTTCAGCCTGTGCCGAGGTGACAACGCGAAGATTCTTGCGGTTTTTCGCGGGTTTGAGGAAGCCTTTCGAAGCGCTCCACCGCCAGCCTTTGCGCTGGTTGACCTTGAAATAACCGACGCCGTGGTTGTCGCCGCGGTTGAAGTCATCGGTGGCGGGCAGGCCTGCGGCCACAGCGGCATCGCGCCATGCGTCAAGGATCTCCCAGCGCAGGCGCTGTTCTTCGACGCGCCATTCGCCACCCTGGCCGTGCATTTCGTCTTCGCCGGCATAGTAATCCTCGGATTTGCGGAAATAGGGCAGCACATCGTCCCAGCCCCAGCCAGAGTTCCCAAGTTGCCGCCAGCCGTCATAATCGGCGGCCTGACCGCGCAGGTAAAGCATGCCGTTGATCGACGAACAGCCACCAAGGATCTTGCCGCGCGGGTACAGCAACTCGCGTCCGCCCAGCCCTTCGCATGGCGCAGTTTTGAAGCCCCAGTCGGTGCGCGGGTTGCCGATGCAATAGAGGTAGCCCACGGGCACATGCACCCAGTGGTAATTGTCCTTGCCACCAGCTTCCAGCAGCAGGACCGAGACAGAGGGATCTTCGCTAAGGCGGTTGGCCAGAACGCAGCCCGCCGTGCCTGCGCCGACGATGACGTAATCGAATGTGCCAAGATCTTCCATGCCGCGTCTCCTCCTGCCGGTTAACCCATTAAAGACAAGGGGACGGGCGAAAAGGAATGCACGATTTTGCACAATGGCCGAACATTTTCGTGCACCCATCACGCCGATCTGTCAGGATGGCGCCATGCAATGGGAAGATCTGCGCTTTTTTCTGGAAACCGAACGCACGGGCCGTCTGAGCCGCGCGGCCAAGCGGCTGGGCGTCAGCCATACCACTGTGGCCCGCCATCTGGACCGGCTTGAAGCGGCGGCGGGTGCGCCGCTGTTTGAGCGGACAGGCGACGGGCTGGTTCTAACAGAAACCGGATTGCGCATTTTGCCGAAAGCCAAGGACATGGAACAGGCCGCGCTGGCAGTGTCGGACCAACTGACCGGTGGCGGCGCGGTGGCGGGCAAGGTGCGGGTCGGTGCGCCCGATGGGATCGGCAATGCGGTGCTGTCACACATCCTGCCACATCTGCTGAAGGATGAACCGGGGTTGGAGCTGGCCTTGGTGCCGGTGCCGATGACGCATAAGCTGTGGCGACGGGACGTGGACATTGCCATCAGCCTTGACCGACCCAGTTCTGGCCGTTTGGTGATGCGCAAGCTGATCGACTATGACCTGCGGCTTTACGCATCGCCCGAATTCCTGCACGCAGGCCCGCCCGAGGCGGTCGAGGATCTGGGCCACCTGCCCTTTGTCGGCTATGTGGATGACTTGCTCTATACGGACGAGCTGGACTTCAACCGCAAGATTGGCGGGCTGCGGGTGGTGTACCGCGCGGCGACGGTCAAGGCGCAGCTTGATGCGGTGCGCGCGGGTGTCGGGCTGGGCGTGCTGCCCTGTTTCATGGCGCGCGGCACCGGGCTGGTGCCAGTGCTGCCCGATACGGTGACGTTCCGGCGCACCTATTGGCTGCTTTATCCCGAGGATTACCGTGATCTGGCCCGCATTCGCCGGGTGGCGGACTATATTTACGCCGAAACACAGGCCAAAGCGGCGCAATTCGCCTTTTAGCCGCGTCATTCCGCAAATCTTAGGTATACAACGGCGGCAAGCTGCTGTATGCGGTCGCCTTCACCCCGCGCCGTCGCGGCGTCCCCGTGCGCATGGTTTGCGCACCTGCATTTCGGTTCCATTCATGATCCAGACCCTGTCCGATGCGCTCGCTGAGCGTGGATATACATCGCTTACCCCCGTACAAGAAGCCGTCAGCAAAGAGGAATTGGCTGGCAGCGACCTGTTGGTGTCGGCCCAGACCGGGTCCGGCAAGACGGTTGGCTTTGGTCTGGCAATTGCCCCGACCCTGCTGGACGAAAACGGCACCTTTGGCCCCGCCGAATCGCCGCTGGCGCTGATCGTAGCGCCGACGCGCGAACTGGCCATGCAGGTGCGCCGCGAATTGACCTGGCTGTATGCCAAGGCCAATGCCCGCATTGCCGCCTGTGTGGGCGGGATGGACATGCGCACCGAACGCCGCGCGCTGGAACAAGGCGCGCATCTGGTGGTCGGCACCCCCGGCCGTCTGCGCGACCATATCGAACGCGGGTCTTTGGATCTGAGCGCCATTCGCGCTGTCGTTTTGGACGAAGCGGATGAAATGCTGGATCTGGGCTTCCGCGAAGATCTGGAATTCATGCTGAGCGAAGCGCCCGAAGAGCGCCGCACGCTGCTGTTCTCGGCCACCGTGCCGCCGATGATCGCCAAACTGGCCAAGAACTACCAGCGCGATGCCCAGCGGATTTCGACCGTCGGCGAAGCGCGTCAGCATACCGACATCACCTATCAAGCGCTGCGCGTGGCCCAGCAGGACGCAGAAACCGCGATTGTGAACGTGCTGCGCTATCATGATGCGCAGAACGCGATCGTGTTTGCCAACACCCGCGCCTCGGTGTCGCGTCTGGCGGCCCGTTTTGCCAACCGTGGCTTTGCGGTTGTGGCCCTATCCGGTGAGCTGAGCCAGACCGAGCGTAGCCATGCCCTGCAAGCCATGCGCGATGGCCGCGCCCGCGTTTGCGTGGCCACCGATGTGGCCGCACGCGGGATCGACCTGCCGAACCTTGATCTGGTGGTGCATGCCGAACTGCCGACCAATGCCGAAACGCTTCTACACCGTTCGGGCCGGACGGGCCGCGCAGGCCGCAAGGGCCTGTCGGCGCTGATCGTTCCCCCCAAAGAGCTGAAAAAGGCCGAACGCCTTCTGAAATGGGGCAAGTTGACCGCTGAATGGACCACCGCGCCCGGCGCCGACGACATTCTGCGCCTTGACGAAGAACGCCTGCTCGCCGACCCGGTCTGGACCGAAGAGATCACCGAAGAAGATGCAGCCTTCGCTGGCCGTCTGCTGGAACAGCAATCGGCGGAAAAGGTGGCTACGGCTTATCTCAAGCTTTACCGCGCCCGTTTCTCGGCCCCCGAGGATCTGGCTGATCCCGACACCGCACCGCGCCGGGAACCGCGCCGCGAATTTGGCCCCAGCAAGTGGTTCGCCCTGTCGGTCGGTCGCAATGACCGCGCCGAGGCCCGCTGGCTGCTGCCGCTGCTGTGCCGCGCCGGCAATCTGGACAAGACCGCGATCGGCGCAATCCGTGTGACCGATACCGAAACCTATGTCGAACTGGCCGAACCTTCGGTCCAAGGCTTCCTGACCGCGATTGGCACCGAGCGCCTGTTGGAAGACGGGATCACCGCCCGCGAAGCAGACGCCCCGCCCGCCCCCGGCCCGCGTCAGGGCGGCAAGCCGCCGCGCGGTGGCAAACGCTTTGACCGCGACGACAAACCCAAGGGCGACCGTCCGTTCAAGCCCAAGGGCGACCGCGATGACCGCCCCAAGCGTGACTTTGGCGACCGCCCCGCGCGCGAAGACCGTCCGGCACGGGACGACAAACCGCGCGAGTATAAGCCCAAAGCCGACCGTGATTTCGCCCCGCGCGATGACCGTCCGGCCAAGCCGAAAAAAGACCGTGATTTCAAACCCAAGGCCAAGCGCGACGATTTCAACGATGGCATGCCGGTACGCGATGACGCCGTGCATCGCCCGATGAAGGCCCGCGCCTCGGCCTCGGATACGTCCAAGCGGATGTCGGCCCCCGGCGCCAAGGGCGACGCCCCGCGCAAGCCGCGCACGCCCAAGACTTTCGGCAAAACCGATGGCGGGTTCGACCGTCCGGGAAAGCCGCGTGGCAACGATGACAAACCGCGCAAATCCTTTGGCAAGCCTTCCGGCCCCGGCGGTAAGCCTTCGGGCTTTGGCGGCAAACCTTCCGGCCCCGGCGGTGCAAAGCGTGGCCCGGCAGGTGGAAAACCCGGCGGGAATCCGGGCGGCAAACCCGGTGGCAAACGGCCCTTTGGCGGTGACGCCCCGCCCCGCCGCCCCAAGTACTAACAAAACAAAAACGCCGGGCAGTGCCCGGCGTTTTTCGTTTCAACGTTTGCGCATCGCATCCAGCAGCGCCGCCCCCAGCGCGCCCGGCGCATCGGACTTGGGCTGTTGCGGCTTGCCGCCACGCCCACCGCCGCCACCTCCGCGCGGGGGTTGATCTTTTCCACCGCGCGGCTGGTTCGGGCGGTTCTGCGGGCCGCGCGCGTTGCGTTCCTCCTTGGCCGAGGCCCCGCCGTCCTTGCGCATGGTCAGGCCGATGCGTTTGCGCGGCACGTCCACCTCAGTCACCGTCACCTTGACAACATCGCCCGCTTTGACCACCTCATGCGGGTCTTTGACAAAACGGTCGGCCAACTGGCTGACGTGCACAAGCCCGTCCTGATGCACACCGATATCGACGAAGGCCCCGAAGGCGGCGACGTTGGTTACAGTGCCTTCCAGCACCATGCCGGGTTTAAGGTCTTTGATATCCTCAACGCCGTCGGTGAAAGTCGCGGTTTTGAAGCTGGGGCGCGGGTCGCGGCCGGGTTTTTCCAGCTCGGACAGGATATCGCGCACCGTTGGCAGGCCGAATTGATCGGTCACGAACTGTTCTGCCCGCAGCGATTGCAGCGCTTTGGTGTCGCCCATCAGACTGCGCAGATCGCGCCCGCAGGCTTTGACAATCTGGCGCGCAACGCCGTACGCTTCGGGGTGAACCGATGACGCATCCAGCGGTTCATCACCTTCGGGGATTCGCAGGAAACCGGCGCATTGTTCGAACGCGCGGGGGCCAAGGCGGGTCACGTCCAGCAATTGTTTGCGGCTGCGGAAGGCCCCGTTCAGATCGCGGTGCAGCACGATGGCCTCGGCCAGTGATGACGACAGTCCCGAAACATGCGACAGCAGCGCCGCCGAGGCGGTGTTCAGATCCACGCCCACCGCGTTCACCGCATCTTCAACCACGCCTTCCAGCGCTTTGGTCAGGCGCGATTGGTCCACGTCATGCTGGTATTGACCAACGCCGATGGACTTCGGCTCGATCTTGACCAGTTCGGCCAGCGGGTCTTGCAGGCGGCGGGCGATGGACACCGCGCCGCGCAAGCTGACGTCAAGATCGGGGAATTCACGCGCCGCCAGTTCCGACGCAGAATAGACCGACGCGCCCGCCTCGGACACCACAACCTTGGTCGGTTTGCGCGTGCCGGGGATGTGCTTGAACGTGTCGGCCACAAGCCGTTCGGTTTCACGGCTGGCGGTGCCGTTGCCGATGGCGATCAGTTCGATGTTGTGGCGGGCGCAAATGGCCAGAATGGATTGCTGCGCGCCGATCACGTCGTTCTTCGGCTGGAATGGATACAGCGTTTCGGTGGCCAGCACCTTGCCGGTGCTATCAACCACGGCGGCCTTCACACCGGTACGGATGCCCGGATCAAGGCCCAGCGTCGCGCGGGGGCCTGCGGGGGCAGCCAGTAGCAAGTCTTTGAGGTTACGGGCGAAAACCTTGATCGCTTCTTCATGGGCCATGGCGCGCATATCGCCCAGCAGGTCCAGCATCATCGAGGTCGAAAGCTTCACCCGCCACGTCCAGCCCGCCACCTTGCGCAGCCACAGATCACCGGGGGCGGTGCCGGGAACATCCAGCACCGAGGCCACAATCGCTTCGGCCCGTGCTGCGCCTTCATCGCCCTCGGGGGCGATGTCCAGCGTCACGACGCCCTCTTTCGAGGCGCGCAGCAGGGCCAGCGCCCGGTGCGACGGGATGGTGGCCCATTTTTCCGAATGGTCGAAATAGTCCGAGAATTTGGCGCCAGCCTGTTCTTGGCCCGGCACAACCGTTGCCTTGACCGTCGCCTCACGCTGCATGAACCCGCGCAGGCGGCCCAGCAGATCAGCGTTTTCGGTCAGCTCTTCGGCAAGGATATCGCGCGCACCGTTCAGCGCATCGCGCGTCTCGGTCACCGCCTCAGACAGATAGCCCCCAGCCAGCGCCTCAGGATCTGCGCGGCGGTCAGACTGGATGGCCCGCAACAGCGGCTCCAAACCGTTTTCACGGGCGATCATCGCCTTGGTGCGGCGCTTGGGCTTATAGGGCAGATAGATGTCTTCCAACGTGGCCTTGGTCTCGGCGCTGGCAATCGCCTTGGCCAGATCGTCGGTCATCTTGCCCTGATCGGTGATCGAGCCAAAGATTGTCTGACGGCGCGCTTCCAGCTCGCGCAGATACTCCAGACGGTCGGCCAGCGTGCGCAATTGCGTGTCATCCAAACCGCCCGTCACCTCTTTGCGGTAACGCGCGACGAAGGGCACGGTGGCCCCTTCATCCAACAACGCTACGGCGGCCTGCACCTGCCGCGCGGCGGCGCCGATCTCGGTGGCGATGGTCTGGGTGATGCGGGCTTGCGAATCCATGGCGCGGCTCTCCTCAAGGTCTCGGACCGCTGTTGTAGCCAGTGCGCCCCGCCCCGCCAAGGGCGAAACCCGCGCCTTTGGCGCATGCCCGCGCGAGGGCTCGGGCGGGTCCGGGTGGGACGCCCGAGCGTGGGCATTGTCTAGCTCATGATTTCGAACTTGGTCACATCGACCATGCCGCGATCGGTGATCTTCAACGCTGGGATCACAGGCAGAGCAAGGAAGGCCAGTTGCAAGAACGGCTCTTCGAGCACCACGCCCAGTGATTTCGCCGCCGCGCGCAGATCAACCAGCCGGTCGCGCACCTCTTCAAAGGGCTCAAGGCTCATCAGCCCTGCCACCGGCAGCGGCAGTTCGGCCAACACCTTGCCCCCAGCGGCCACGACAAACCCGCCCTCGATCTCGCCCAGCCGGTTAGCGGCCAAGGCCATATCGTCGTAATCCACACCGACGCAGGCGATGTTGTGATGGTCGTGGCACACGGTCGAGGCAATCGCCCCCCGTTGCAGCCCGAACCCGCGCACAAAGCCCGTGGCGATGTTGCCGTTCTTGCCGTGCCGTTCGACCACCGCGATGCGGATCAGATCGCGGGCAATATCGGGCCGCTTGTCACCATTCTCAATCGCGATGGTTTCCGACAGATGTTCGGTGATGATCTTGCCTTCGATGATGCCGATGACGGGCGTATCTTCGCGGTTGGCGGTGGTGCGGAACGCATCCGCCGTCACGCGCGGCGCCTTGACCGAGCCGCGCCCGACCGGATCAATCACCTGCCGCCCCGCAAAGGCCTCATCGGTCAAAACAACACCGCCGCACAGCACGGTCGAGGCATGGCAGCCCTCAAGGCTGTCAATCGCCACGATATCGGCGCGCTTGCCGGGCGCGATCATACCGCGATCCTTCAGCCCGAACGCCTCGGCCGCGCTGAGCGTGGCGGCGCGGTACACCGCCAAGGGCGGGCAGCCCAAGGAAATCAGCGTACGGATCATATAGTCCAGATGGCCATGTTCGGCGATATCCAGCGGGTTCCGGTCATCGGTGCACAGGCACAAATAGGGCGCGGTGCGTTCGGTCAGCAGCGGCTGCAACGCGTGCAAATCCTTCGAGACCGAGCCTTCGCGGATCAGCACCCGCATTCCCTTGCGCAGCTTTTCAAGCGCCTCGTCTGCGCTGGTCGCCTCATGTTCGGTGCGGATCCCGGCGGCGATATAGGCGTTCAGATCCTTGCCCGACAGCAATGGGCAGTGCCCGTCGATATGCCCACCTTCGAACAGCGCCAGCTTGCGCATCACCTCAGGGTCGCGATAGATCACACCGGGGTAATTCATGAACTCGGCCAGCCCGATGCCCGAGGGATGCCCGCGCAATTCGGCCAGATCCTCGGCCAGCAATTCGGCACCCGCCGTCTCCATATGGGTCGAGGGCACGCAGGACGATAGCTGCACACGGATATCCATCAGCGTATGCTCGCTCGCCTTCTGGAAATAGCGGATGCCCGCCGCGCCGATCACATTGGCAATCTCATGCGGATCGCAAATCGCCGTGGTCACGCCGCGCGGGGCGACGCAGCGGTCAAACTCATAGGGCGTGATGCAGGAACTTTCGATGTGCAGATGCGTGTCGATGAACCCCGGCACAAGGATCTTGCCGGTGACGTCGATCACCTCGCGCCCGACATAATCATCACAGATGCCCACGATGGTGTCGCCGCAGATCGCCACGTCGCCGGTCAGCATCTCGCCGGTGATCAGGTCGAACACGCGCCCGCCCCGCAGAACAAGATCGGCAGGCGCATCGCCGCGCCCCTGTGAAATACGGCTATCGAGATCGGCCATGGCTATCGCTCCGAGACATTTCTCTCACCAGCAGACCAGCCCGCGCGGCCAAGCGCAAGCCTTGGGGTGCGCCCAAGGCAGGGCCCGCGCCGCAAAACGCAGCGCGGGCCATTGTTTTACGCCAGTGACGGCAGCCAGAGCACGATGGACGGAAACGCCACCAGCAGGGCAATTGTCACCGCATCGGCGATGAAGAACGGCGTCACGCCGCGGAACACGTCCTGAACGCTCAGATCATCGCGCACCCCCGCCACAACAAAGCAGTTGAGGCCAATTGGCGGCGTGATCAGGCAGAACTCGGCCATCTTCACCACTAAGATCCCGAACCAGATCGCGCACATTGGCCCTGACATGCCAAAGGTGCTGTCGGCGGCGCTGACCATCTCGCCGCCATTCAGGGCCATGACGGCGGGATAGACCACCGGCAGGGTCAGAAGCAGCATGCCGATTGCATCCATGAACATCCCAAGCACCGCATAGGCCAGCAGGATGCACACCAAGATCAGCATCGGCGAATAGTGCAGCGAGGTGATCCAGTTGGCAAAGGCATGGGGCAGATCGGCGAAGCCAAGGAAGCGCACATAGATCAGCACGCCCCAGATGATCGTGAAGATCATCGCCGACAGACGCGCGGTTTCAACGATGGCGTCTTTGAACTCGGCCCAACGCATGCCGCGTGCGACCGCCATGACAAAAACGATGAACGCGCCGATCGCACCGCCTTCTGTCGGGGTGCCCCAAGCGTCGCCGCCAAACGGGTTGTAGACGAAGAAGATGATGATCACGACCACCGCCACGATGGGCAGCGCTGGCGGCAGCGAGGCAAAGCGCTGCTTCCACGTAAAGCCGCGCACCGGCGGGCCAAAGCCTTTGATCGTCAGCGCCAGACCGATGATCAGCAAACCGTAGATCACCGCCGAGAATGCGCCCGGAATGAACCCGGCCAACAGCAGCTTGCCCACGTCCTGTTCAACGATGATGGCGTAGATCACCAGAATGGCCGAAGGCGGGATCAGCGAGGCAAGCGTACCGCCCGCCGCCACGACCCCCGCCGCAAAGCGTTTGTCATAGCCGATCTTCAGCATCTCAGGGATGGCGACACGGGCGAACACCGCCGCCGTGGCCACCGAAGCGCCCGACACCGCCGCAAAGCCCGCCGTGGCGAAGACGGTCGAAACGGCCAACCCGCCCGGAACCCACGCGATCCAGCGCTTGGCGGCCTCAAACAGTGCGCGCGTCAGGCCCGCGTAATAGGCCAGATAGCCGATCAGGATGAAGGTCGGGATCAGGCTAAGCGCCTGACTGGCCACCTTGCCATGCGGCACCTGCCCTGCCGTTTTCACGGCCACGGTCAGCGCCCAGTCGAACTGATCGGGCGCGTAGCCCTTTTTCGCCCAGAAGATCCAAACAAGGCCCACAAGCCCGGTCAGCGCGGCGGCAAAGGCCACGCGCATGCCCAGCAGAACCATAACGAGCATGCCGCCCGTGACCCAAAGGCCAATTTCAATGCTGTCCATGGTCAGTCCCTGCCCTCGATATGGTCGGCCTCGGCGGCGGCTTGTTCCGCCGCGCTTTGGATCATCGGCACCGCAACAGGGCGGTCCGTTCCGCTGACAATCGCGCGGGCATAACCCACCAGTTGCAGAAAAGTGCGCAGGCACAGAACGCTAAAGGCCACAGGGGCCAACAGCTTGGCCGGCCAGATCGGCAGGCCAATGTCGATGGTGCTATCGCGGCTCCACATCGGTTTTGAGAAATCAAAGCTGCGGTCGAAATGCGCCCATGTTCCCCAAACCAGCAGGACCATCAGCGCAAAGATCAGGAACGTCGTCAGAAATTCGAACACCCACAGCGGGCGGCCCTTCAGATGCGACACGACAATATCCATGCGGATATGCCCGCCGTCGCGCTGAACAAAGCTGATGCCCATAAAGGCGATCAGAGGCATGAATTGCTGGATCCAGTCCACATATCCCGGCAGCGGTTCATTGAACAAATTCCGTCCCGAGACCGAGATCACCGCCAGAACCATCAGGCCGAACACGGCCAATCCGGCAATCACGGCCATGAAATGTTCAAGTTTGACAAGGCGCCGATCCAATCGGCTTAGAAGGCTGTCGTCAGTCAAGACGGCTGCAGACCCGGCCATGCCCATCCCCTTTATATAGGTGGCAGGCCCCGGACCAT
The DNA here is from genome assembly GCF_900302505.1 of Pseudoprimorskyibacter insulae. GTDB lineage: Bacteria > Pseudomonadota > Alphaproteobacteria > Rhodobacterales > Rhodobacteraceae > Pseudoprimorskyibacter > Pseudoprimorskyibacter insulae. The sequence continues at coordinate 58,651 of NZ_OMOJ01000015.1, forward strand.
CCCGGAGCCTGCATTCATTCGAAGTGCTGTCAGATCACTTGCGGCTGTTATCCAGCGTGGTGTTCAGCAGATCGTAAAGTTCCTGTGCGGGCAGACCCTGCGCCGACATCTCTTCGATCCAGGCCTTGTGCAGCGGGGCACCGGCCTTTTCTTTGAACGCGGCCAGTTCGCCATCGGCGATCATGACCTTCTGCACGCCCTTTTCGGCCAGAACGCTTTCCCACTGTTCCAGCAGCTTGCCGTAGTTTTCCAGGTAGTAATCAATCGCCTCAGGCACGGATTCATCAAGGATCTTACGTTCCTCATCCGACAGGGCCTCATAGGCATCGATATTAACCACAACCGGGCAGTTCACGGTGCCGGGGTTCAGGTTTGCGGTCCACCAGTCGGCCTCATTGATGGTGCCGAAGGACAGGTGCGCGTGCTGGGCGAAGGCCACGGTATCAACAACGCCGGATTGCATCGCCTGATAGGCCTCGGACGAGGTCACCGAGGTCGGAACGCCGCCCACAGCCGAGAAGGCCTTGCCGATACCGCCGGTGGCACGCACGCGCATACCGTCGAATTTGGCCAGCGCATCGCGCGGCTCGCCGGTGCCAACAAGGTTGTACTGCGGCATCGGGCTGGTCATCAGCATCTTGGCATTCCACTGGGCCATTTCCTCGGCCACGGCGGGATGCGCATAGACTGCGTTGGATACGGCCACTTCTTCGGCCAGCGTGTTCACACCAAGAAACGGCAGTTCCAGCACGGTGATCGCGCGGTTCTTGTCGGCGTGGTAGCCGGCGCAAAACTGGGCCATCTCGAACGCGCCAATCGAAATCCCGTCAAGGTTTTCGGTGTTCTTGGACAGACCGCCGTAGCTGACGTTGATGGTGAATTCGCCGCCCGACTTTTCAGCAACCAGTTCGGCCAGCTTTTCAATGTGTTCGGTGAAGGCGCGGCGCTTGCCCCAGACCGATGCGTTCCACTCGGTGGCCATGGCCGAAGTTGCGAAAGACGCGCATAGCGCAGTGATGGTCAGCTTGGCTGCCAAATTCATATTGGATCCTCCCATTGGATACGGCGGGTTTGCCCCACCTTGCGCCAGAGCCTAGCTCATGATGCGAAAGTCGCAAGCGCTGGGACACGTTTGCGTGAGAATCGGCAGTTGTGCCGTGGCGTCACGTTAGCGGTATACATTTGCATACCGCTGCGTTTTGTCACACCGCAAACCCTGCTAACCGACAGTTTGCAAAGTCCACTGATAGCGCCAAACAACCGGGCCGCGTGTCAAAGCCAGAGGTTTGAAATTGCGACACTATACCGGGCTATGCACCAGCAAATTTACAAAACAAATTCAATAATGATAACGTTTTTACAGGAAAAATGTGTAATTTCTTATACTTATTCAATTGTTTTCGATTTCGGGTATTATGCATCTGTGCCGTATAGGTTGCGCTGGCAGCCACGCGGCGGAGGGATACGGAGTAAAGGGAGCCCCCGGATGACAAATCAGACAGCCACCACTGACGCAGCAATCTACCCCCCCTCGCCCGAGACGGTATCGCATGCGTTGATAGATGCCGCGACGTATGACGCGATGTATGCGTCTTCGATTGCGGATCCTGCGGCGTTCTGGGGCGAGCAAGGCAAGCGGATTGATTGGATCAAGCCGTATACGCAGGTCAAGGACGTTGATTTCACGCTTGGTCAGGTCAAGATCAACTGGTTTGCCGATGGCACGCTGAACGTTGCGGCCAACTGTGTGGACCGCCACCTTGAGACCCGCGGCGACCAGACCGCCA
>NZ_OMOJ01000020.1 GCF_900302505.1 Pseudoprimorskyibacter insulae
CTTCGGCCGGGCGCGGGCGGCCCTGCACCTCGGGGTGCCCGTTTACCGTGATATCCGCGATATAGGTCAGCACCTTGGTGCCCCGGTCACGGCGCTTTTTGAACTGGAACAGCTCGGGCGTCGTGTCAATGAACTTGGTGGTGTACTGGTTCGTCAGGAAAGTCGGGTGCTTGAGCAGGTTGATCACGAAGTCGATGTTCGTGGAAACGCCGCGAATGCGGAATTCGCGCAATGCGCGGTCCATGCGCGCAATCGCCTTTTCCGGCGTCTGAGCGTGGGCGGTGACCTTGACCAGCAACGAGTCATAATAGCGGGTGATCACCCCGCCCGCATAGGCCGTGCCGCCGTCCAGACGAATGCCCATGCCCGTGGCCGAACGGTACGCAGTGATGCGGCCATAGTCGGGGATAAAGTTGTTGGTCGGGTCTTCGGTGGTGATCCGCGTTTGCAGCGCATGGCCGTTCAGGCGAATGTCATACTGGCTGGCGCGGCCTGTCGCCTCGGCCAGTGATTTGCCCTCGGCGATCATGATCTGGGCCTGCACGATGTCGATGCCCGTCACCTCTTCGGTGACGGTGTGTTCAACCTGAACGCGTGGGTTCACTTCGATGAAGTAGAACTTGCCCGTCTCCATATCCATCAGGAATTCGACGGTGCCGGCGCATTCATAGTTCACATGGGCGCAGATCTTGCGGCCGAGCTCGCACAGCTCTTCGCGCTGCGCCTCGGACAGATACGGCGCGGGCGCGCGTTCCACGACCTTCTGGTTGCGGCGCTGGACCGAACAGTCACGCTCATAGAGGTGATAGATATGGCCCTGCTTGTCGCCAAGGATCTGCACCTCGACGTGGCGGGCGCGGATGATCATCTTTTCCAGATATCCCTCGCCGTTGCCAAAGGCGGCCTCGGCCTCACGACGACCTTCCAGAACCTTTTCCTTCAGCTCTTTGGGGCCGTTGATCGGGCGCATGCCCCGGCCGCCGCCGCCCCAGCTGGCCTTCAGCATCAACGGATAGCCGATTTCCTCGGCCTCTTGCGCGATGGCGTCCCAATCGTCGCCCAGAACTTCGGTCGCCGGAATGACCGGAACCCCCGCCTCAATCGCGACTTTACGCGCGCTGGCCTTGTCGCCCAGCTTGCGCATGGTCGCGGCCTTGGGGCCGATAAAGGTGATGCCCGCCGCGTCGCAAGCATCGACAAATTCAGGGTTTTCCGACAACAGACCATAGCCCGGATGAATCGCATCCGCACCGCTTTCCTTGGCCACGCGGATGATCTCGGGAATGCTCAGATACGCCGCAACAGGCCCAAGCCCCGCCCCAATCCGATACGCCTCATCCGCCTTGAAACGGTGGAGGCCAAGCTTGTCCTCCTCAGCGTAAACGGCAACGGTCTTCTTTCCCATCTCGTTCGCAGCGCGAAGGATGCGGATCGCAATCTCACCACGGTTGGCAACTAGGATCTTTTGGAATTCGGGCATGGCAGAGTTCCTGACGTTAATTTGCGGATCGGTGTATTGGTCGGTGGCTAGACCATCAACAGGCTGACGCTCTGATAGCGCTAACTGTTACGGATGGTAAGAGTTTGTTACATTTTACTCGCTACGCGGGTCCCAAAAAGCACGCCCGCGGCAGTCGGCCAGGGTTTTAGTACCCATTTGGCCCATATTGGCTTCCATGTCTTTGCGTAGAATGTCGATCAAATGCGCGGGGCCTTTTGCGCCCAGGGCCGCCAAGGCGTAGTGGAAGGCACGCCCGAACATGACGAAATCCGCCCCTAAAGCCATGGCGCGCAGCACGTCCAAACCGCCCTCAAACCCGCTGTCGATGATGATCGGGCAGGTGACGGCATCCCGGATCGCAGGCAGGCATTCGATGGATGACAGCGCGGCGTCAAATTGGCGGCCTGCGTGGTTCGAGACCCAAATCGCATCGACGCCCATACCTTCCAGTCGCACGGCATCGTCGGGGTTGAGGACGCCCTTGATGACAAATGGACCGTCCCACGCATCACGCAGCCATTGCACATAGTCCCAATCGGGGGAGGTGCGCAGCAGGTATCCGACATGGGCGGTGGAATTTCGGGCGATCACATTTTCGGTGTAGCGATCAAGAGTTCTCATGTGCGGCAGCTTGCGCAAGGCCATTTGGCGTGCCCACGCCGGACGCATCGCGACCTGCGCCAACAGACGCGGGGTCAGGCGCGGTGGCTGCACCAGACCAGAGCGCACTTGCCGTTCACGGCGGCTGGCAACCGGCACATCCACGGTCAGGACAAGCGTGGAAAAGCCCGCCTGTTTGGCCCGGTCCAGCATATCCTGCCGGATTTCCGGGTCGCGGGGCGGGTACATCTGAAACCAACCGTTGCCATCAAGGCATGGGCCGACGTCTTCGGGCGTTTGCGTGGCCACGGTCGAAATGCCATAGGGCAGGCCCGCTTTGGTGGCCGCTTTGGCCAAAAGCCGTTCGGCGTCAGGCCACATCAGGCCGGACATGCCGACCGGGGCAATGCCGACGGGAATGTCATAGGAGCGGCCAAACAGGGTGGTGCCTAGGTCAGGTTTGAATTCGCCGTGCAGGATGGACGGCGTGAACATGACCCGGTCCAGCATCGCGCGGTTGCGGCGCATTGTGGCCTCGGTCCCGGTGGCGCTGTCTAGGTAGTCCCAAACAAATTTCGGTATTCGGCGCCGGGCGCGAACACGCAGGTCGTGGATAGAAGGGAAGCGGCTGTGCAGATCCATGGACAAATAGGTTCTGCATCGCAGCACCATTGTCCAGAGGCATTTTCATTCGGCCGGTTGAAATCCTTCGATCAACTGACGCAGGCCCAAGGCTGCCCCCGCCAAGATCGCGGCGAAGGTGACCGGGGCGCTGATTGCCAGCACCGAAAACGCTGTGATGCCTTGCCCAACCGTGCAACCAAGCGCGATGACCGCGCCTGCGCCCATGATCGCGGCCCCAAGGATCTGGCGGCGCAATTCGCGCGGATCTTCGCAGGCTTCCCAGCGGAAATGCCCTTTGATCAGCGATCCCATGAACGCGCCGGTCCAGACCCCCGCGATTGAGCCGACAGCAAAGGACATGGGCCGAGCGCTTCCGGTCATGAACCATAGGATGGTTTCGCCGACCGGGGCCGAAAAGCTGTGTGATACGACGGGCAGAGAGTCAAATCCGGCGTTGGCAAGCCAGGTGGTGCCCGCCCAGCCCGAGACGACCGAAAGGCCGACCATGACGGCCCAAAACGCTTCTTTGCGCTTTTTCAAAAAGACCCTCGAACTGCCTGATCCCAGTAGGATGGCAAGACCGATGGTCATGCCGATGGCCGGGACGGAAATGCCCGTCCATGCGTTTATGTAATGGGCAATGCCGGGGGGGATTTCGCCCTCAACAGGTTGTTGATCGAACAGGAAGGCGCGCACCGGGGCGAGGGGGCCATAGAGAACCACGTAGGCAGACACGCCAAGCACCAGCACAATGACAAAGCTGCGCAAATCGCCGCCGCCAAGCCGCGCAATCGCGCCGTAGCCGCAATTGCCGGACAGGGCCATGCCATAGCCGAACATCAGGCCGCCAATGACCGAAGCCATGGGAATCCAACGGATGGACAGGTAATAGCTGGAGGTGTCGACCAGCAGGCCAGTAGCCATGAGGGCGAAGCTGCCAAAGATCGCCACTCCGATGGCGATGCCCCACATGCGCATGCGTGTATCGGACCCGCCATAAAGCAGATCCTCGATTGCGCCCAAGGTGCAAAAACGACCCAAGCGTGCAGCCAGACCCAGCAGGATCCCGCCGCCCAAGCCTAAGATTGCCGCGATTGCAGGTTCAGGTATTAGGTTCAACATCTCCGTCCGGGCCTCCTCCTGCCCAACCGGTTAAGATGTCAGCATGGCGTGGTTTGCGCAGGATCGCAAGCCGGTGCGTCAAACGTCCTCTTTGCAGAACAACTCATACACACATTCGAGCATTTTTTGCGGTTTGTCGTCGGCCAGTCTGTAGTAGATAGCCTTGCCTTCGCGGCGAGGGATAACCAGACCTTCCAGCCGCAAACGCGACAATTGCTGAGACACGGCGGCCTGCCGGGCCGAAAGCAATTCTTCCAGCTCAGTTACCGATTTTTCGCCCGTGACCAGATGGCACAAGATCATGAGCCGGCCTTCGTGGCTGATGGCCTTCAGGAATGAGGACGCAATGGTCGCCTTATCGACAATTTTGTCGAGTTCGTCGTCGCTCATGTCTTCGTGAATTGCCGGCAATCCCATGGCAATGCTCCGTCCGATTAATTCGATAACCCGGTTGCGCCCTCGGATAGGGTAAAACCGCTGTGTTTTTCAAGCATTTTGCCCAATAGCCCCCAGAAGAAGTCTTCTCCGGGATAGCCTTCGATCCTGTCCAACTCTTGCCCGTCGTCAATTAGGATAAACGTCGGAGTGAACAAAACCCGCCGCGCATAGGTCATGCCTTCGGGCGGGCCGTCTTTTATCTGGGCGCGGACCAGTGGGGCGTACTGCCCTTCAGGTGTTTTGGGGTAGATGGGGGCAATCGCCTTGTTCCATGCGGCGCAGTAGGCGCAGCCCGGCTGTTCGACCATGACCAATTGCGGCGCGGCCAGCGCCGCCCCGGCCGACATGAATGCCGTAGCAACATATGCAAAAAGCGTAGCGCGCATGGATCACCAATTGACGAAAGCTTGTCGCACAACGTAATCTGAATATGTGAATTATTCAACCCGAGTGGGGCAGAATGCTAGATATTTCCTTTGCAGGTGCGGCATTCGCCGGAATTCTGAGCTTCTTCACGCCATGCGTGTTGCCGATGGTGCCATTTTACCTGTGCTACATGGCCGGACTGTCCATGAGCGAGCTGCGCAGCGATTCGGGAATCGCGCCGGGGGCGCAGCGGCGTCTGATCGCGTCGTCGATCTTCTTTGCGTTGGGTGTGACAACGATCTTCGTGCTGCTGGGCATGGGGGCGACGGCGGTTGGCCGGTTGTTCGCTGATTGGCAAGAACCGCTCAGCTATGTTGCGGCGGCCATCCTCGCGGTGTTCGGGCTGCACTTTCTTGGGATCGTGAAAGTCCCGTTTCTCTACCGAGAGGCGCGGCTGGATTCGGGGGCAGAGCCGAAAGGCGTATGGGGTGCCTATGTGATGGGGTTGGCGTTTGGCTTTGGCTGGACGCCCTGCGTCGGCCCGGCATTGGCGTCGATTCTGATGGTGGCCAGCGGCATGGGCGATGTGGTGCAAGGCGGTTTGCTGTTGCTGGTTTACGGTTTGGGGATGACCGCGCCATTTGTGATTGCCGCGCTATTCTCGGGCCCGTTCCTGCGCTGGACCGCCCGGAATCGGAAGTATCTGGCCTATGCCGAGAAGGTCATGGGCGGAATGTTGTTGCTGTTTGCGGTTCTCATCGCAACCGGAAGCGTGAACCTGATCGCGGACGCCATGATCCGCTGGTTCCCGAGTTTTGGAAATCTTGGCTGACCTCACTTCAGGGAGGAGTGACACATGAAAGCATGGATAGGGGCCGTAGCGGCGACCTTGCTGGCAATGCCGGTTTGGGCGGCGACCATTGGTGATGACGGGCTGCACAAGGAACCTTGGTTCCGCGACACCTTTAAAGACCTGCGCGAAGATCTGGACGAAGCGAATGCCGAGGGCAAACGTCTGGTCCTGTTTTTTGAACAGCGTGGCTGCATTTACTGCAAGAAAATGCACGAGGAGGTGTTCTCGGACCCGGAGGTCAGCCAGTACATCGAGGACAACTATTTTGCTGTTCAGCTGAACCTGCACGGCGACATAGAAGTGATCGATTTCGACGGTGAGTCGCTGTCGGAAAAAGACTTGGCGCAGAAGTGGCGGGTCCTGTTCACTCCGAACATAATCTTTCTTCCAGAAGAAGTATCCGAAGATACATCCGCGCTTGAGGCAGCGGTTGCTATTATGCCCGGAGCCTTTGGTAAAGGCACAACGCTGGATATGTTCACCTGGGTCGCGGAAAAGCGATACGACCTTGATAATGGTGAAGATTTTCAAAGATACCACGCCCGCCGCATCCAAGAGCGCAGCAATGGTCGTACCGAATAAGTCCGCAATAGGAAATAAAGTTTCCAATCAACAATTCATGTCTGTGAATTTGTTGTTGCGTTCAGATGGGTCGGTAGACTACGGTATTCAGTAGCCGAAGGTCCGATGGACCGCAGAGCCTAGGGAGGGATTATGAGGCTTACCGCAATGACAGTGGCCGCCGCTCTTGTAGCAGGGTCGGCACTCGCCGAACCGGTTACTCCGGGAGACGTCCAGTATGATGAATACGGTGCCGTCGCAGCATCGTTGACCGGCGTTGCGGGCGATCCCGTCAACGGCGGCAAGATTATGGCTGACAAGTCGCAGGGCAACTGCATTGCATGCCACGCCGTGACCGCGCTCAATGATGCGCCGTTCCACGGTGAAGTCGGCCCAATGCTGGATGGCGTGGGCGGCTATCGGACGGCAGAAGAACTGCGCGGCATCGTGGCAAACGCCAAGATGACGTTCGAAGACTCTGTCATGCCGGCCTTTTACAAAACCACCGGGTTCATTCGCCCAGGTGATGCGTACACCGGCAAGGCGGCTCAGGGCGAGTTGTCCCCGCTGTTGTCGGCGCAAGACATCGAAGATGTGGTCGCGTTCCTGCTGACCCTGAAGGACTGACCTCCGAATCCTAATCAAGGAGACCAACCATGGACTTTACGCGTCGCGAGACATTGGCACTGGGTGCCGGTGCTGCTCTGATGACCGTTCTGCCGTTCCGTGCGAATGCCGCGGCAGAAGATAAGATCAACGAATTCACCGGCGGCGCTGCTCTGGGCGACGCAGGCATCGACCTGATCGCACCTGAAATCGCCGAGAACGGCAACACCGTTCCGGTCGAAGTGTCGGCGCCGGGGGCAACTGCCATCCTGCTGCTGGCCGCTGGCAACCCGACACCGGGTGTGGCCACCTTCAACTTTGGCCCGCTTGCCGGGTCGCAGTCCGCCAGCACGCGTATTCGTCTGGCTGGCACGCAAGACGTCATCGCCGTTGCCAAGCTGGCAGACGGTTCATTCGCCCGCGCGTCGAAGACCGTAAAGGTCACCATCGGCGGCTGCGGCGGCTAATTCAGAGGAGACACTCAATATGGCATCTGGTGTTAAACCCCGCGTCAAAGTCCCGAAGTCTGCCTCTGCAGGGGAAAGCGTGACGATCAAAACGCTCATCAGCCACCCGATGGAATCGGGTCAGCGCAAAGATGGCAACGGCAACGTCATTCCGCGGTCGATCATCAACCGATTCACCTGTGAATTCAACGGCGCGAGCGTCGTGGACATCACGATGGAAGCTGCGATCTCGACCAACCCGTACTTCGAATTCAACGCGACCGTAAACGAAGCAGGTGACTTCAAGTTCACTTGGTACGACGATGACGGTTCGGTTTACGAAGACTCCAAGGCGATCGCCGTCTGATTAGGCGGCACCCCCTGTCCTCAATCCGGGGGCAGGGCGTGTTTCAGGGAGGGAACCAAATGAAAATCAAGGCACTAGCGGCTGTTACCGCCGCTCTGATCGCTGCCGCACCTCTGGCGATGGCTGAGGCGACGGACGACCAACTGGTTGTGAATGGCGATCTGGAAATCGTAACGCAAACCGCAGCTGCGGCACATCTTGAAGGCAGCGTTGACGAAGTGTTCTCGGGGTGGAAGTTCCGCGACGAAGGCACACGCGCCATGCAAATGGATGACTTCGACAATCCGGGTATGATCTTTGTGGATCAGGCACGCGAAGCATGGGCAGCCGTCGAAGGAACCGAAGGCAAGTCCTGCGCGTCTTGCCACGGTGAGCCGGAAGACATGGCTGGCGTAAAGGCCGTTTATCCCAAGTGGAACGAAGAAGCGGGCGAAGTTCGCACGCTGACCATGCAGATGAACGATTGCCGCACCAACCGCATGGGCGCGGACGCGTGGAAATATGACGGTGGCGACGCTGTGAATATGGATGCGTTGCTGTCGTCAGTGTCGCGCGGCATGCCGATGAACGTGGCCATCGATGGCCCGGCACAGTCGACTTGGGAACTGGGTAAAGAACTCTACTACACCCGGACCGGTCAGCTGGAATTGTCTTGCGCCAACTGCCACGAGCAGAACTACGGCAACTACATCCGTGCCGACCACCTCAGCCAAGGTCAGATCAACGCCTTCCCGGCCTACCGTCTGAAAAACGCCAAGCTGAACGGTGTGCACAACCGCTTTAAAGGTTGCGTGCGTGATACCCGCGCCGAGACCTACAAAGAAGGTTCGCCCGAGTTTATCGCTCTGGAACTCTACGTCGCATCGCGTGGCAACGGCCTGTCGGTCGAAGGCCCGTCGGTTCGCAACTAATCAAAAGACCCCGCGTCGGCATGGCTGACGCGGGGTCTCTTCGTTTTAACCCATTCACACATGCGCATGTGTGTCGCAAATATCTGAGAGAACCCTCCCATGATCTCAAGACGCGATTTTCTTCAGGTGTCTATGGCAGCCTCGGCAATGGTCGGCGCGTCGGGCTTTGGCAATTGGGCCAGACTGGCCGCACAGCAAGGCCTGACACAGGATCAACTTTTGCAGTTTGACACCTATGGCAATCTGACGCTGATCCATATCACGGACATTCATGCGCAGCTAAAGCCGATCTATTTCCGCGAACCGGAAATCAATCTTGGCGTTGGCGACAATCGCGGGCATGTGCCGCACATCACCGGTGCCGATTTCCGCAAACTTTATGGCGTGGCAGATGGGTCGCCCTCGGCTTACGCCCTGAGCTACAACGATTTCACCTCGCTGGCCCAGACCTATGGCCGGGTGGGCGGCCTCGACCGCGTTTCCACCGTCATCAACTCAATCCGCGCCGCACGTCCTGATGCGCTGCTGCTGGATGGTGGGGATACCTGGCACGGGTCGTACACCTGCTTCCACACGCAAGGCCAGGACATGGTCAACGTGATGAATGCGTTGAAGCCCGATGCGATGACCTTCCACTGGGAATTCACGCTTGGCAGCGACCGGGTCAACGAACTGGTCGAAAGCCTGCCCTATGCGGCGCTGGCGCAGAACATCTTTGACGCCGAGTGGGACGAACCCGCCGAGCTGTTCAAGCCCTACAAGTTCTTTGAACGTGGCGGCGTGAAGGTTGCCGTGATCGGTCAGGCCTTCCCCTATATGCCCATCGCCAACCCCGGCTGGATGTTCCCCGAATACGCCTTTGGTATTCGTGATGAACGCATGCAGGAAATGGTGGATGAGGTCCGCGCCGCCGGTGCCGAATGTGTGGTCGTCCTCAGCCACAACGGCTTTGACGTCGATAAAAAGATGGCGACCAAGGTGCAGGGCATCGACGTGATCCTGTCGGGCCACACCCATGACGCCCTTCCCGAACCGGTTCAGGTGGAAAACACCTTCATCATTGCGTCGGGTTCGAACGGGAAATTCGTCAGCCGCGTCGATCTGGATATCCGCGATGGCCGCATGATGGGCATTCGCCACAAGCTGATCCCGATCTTCTCGGATGTGATCGCGCCCGATCCTGTGATCACCCAGATCATCGACGAACAGCGCGCCCCCTATGAGGCAGAGATGAGCGAAGTGATCGGCAAGACCGAAAGCCTGCTCTATCGCCGCGGTAACTTCAACGGCTCGTGGGATGATCTGATCTGCGACGCCCTTCTGACCGAGCGTGAGGCCGACATCGCCATGTCGCCGGGCGTGCGTTGGGGGCCGTCGATCCTGCCGGGGCAGGAAATCACGCGCGAAGATATCTTCAACGTGACCTCCATGACCTATCCAAACGCCTACCGCACTGAAATGACGGGTGAATTCATCCATGTCATCTTGGAAGACGTGGCTGACAACCTGTTCAACCCTGACCCCTATTATCAGCAGGGCGGCGACATGGTGCGCATCGGTGGCATGGGTTATCGCATTGATATCACCAAGCCGCAGGGCAGTCGCATCAGCGAAATGACTCTGCTGAAAACCGGCGAGAAGATCGATCCTGCCAAGACTTACGTGGTCGCCGGTTGGGCCTCGGTCAATGAGGGCACGGAAGGCCCCGCGATCTGGGATGTGGTTGAAAATCACATCCGCAAGCAGGGCACGATCACCGTCGCCCCGAACACGAGCGTCGAGGTGGTCGGCGCCTAAGCGCCCCGCCCCACAATACTGGAGGAACCAGAGATGACGAAAGACAAGAAGGGCATGAGCGCATCCCGCCGTCAGTTTCTGACGGGCGCGGCGGCTGTCGGTGCCGGTGCGGTGGCTGGTACGGTCGCCCGCGCTGCCGGGCCCGACCCGCTGATCACCGAAGTGCAGGATTGGGCCAACGGTCTGGGCCATGGCGTGGACGAAGTCCCCTATGGCCTGCCGATTGAATTTGAAGGCGATGTCATTCGCCGCAACGTGCCGTGGTTGACCGCCGATCCCATCAGCTCGATCAACTTCACGCCGATCCACGCGCTGGACGGTACGATCACCCCGCAGGGCTGCGCGTTTGAGCGTCACCACTCGGGCGCGATCACGCTGAAGAAAGATGACTATCGCCTGATGATCAATGGTTTGGTCGATCAGCCGCTGGTCTTTACCTATGCCGATCTGGAGCGTTTCCCGCGCGAAAACCACGTGTATTTCTGTGAATGCGCAGCAAACACGGGCATGGAATGGGCCGGTGCTCAGCTGAACGGCGCACAATTCACCCATGGTATGATCCACAACATGGAATACACCGGCGTTCCGCTCCGCACGCTTCTGAACGAAGCGGGCCTTGGCGCGGCCGGTGATTTCACCGACAAATGGGTCTATGTCGAAGGCGCAGACGCCTCGTCGAACGGCCGTTCGATCCCGATGGAAAAGGCGCTGGACGACGTTCTGGTCGCGTTCAAGGCCAATGGCGAAGCGCTGCGGCGCGAACATGGTTACCCCGTCCGACTGGTTGTTCCCGGTTGGGAAGGCAACATGTGGGTCAAGTGGCTGCGCCGCATCGAAGTGACCGACCACGCCGTGGAAAGCCGCGAAGAAACCTCGAAATACACGGACACGCTTGAAGACGGCACCAGCCGCAAGTGGACGTGGATCATGGACGCCAAATCGGTTGTCACCTCGCCCAGCCCGCAGGCCCCCATCACGCACGGACATGGCCCGCTGGTGATCACCGGTCTGGCTTGGTCTGGCCGCGGCGCGATCACTGGCGTCGATGTGTCGATCGACGGCGGCAAGACCTGGACGCAGGCCCGCCTTGCCAAACCCGGTGAAAAGATGGCCCTGACCCGGTTCTATCTCGATACCGAATGGAACGGCGAAGACATGCTGGTTCAGTCGCGTGCCCGCGACGATTCCGGCTACGTCCAGCCGACCAAGGCACAGCTGCGCGAAACGCGCGGCCTGAACTCGATCTATCACAACAACTGCATCCAGACCTGGCATGTCAAAACGAACGGGGAGGCAGAAAATGTCGAAGTCTCTTAATCTATTCGGCGGCGCTGCCGTCGCGACGGCTGTGGTGCTGACTGCGGCGCATAACTTTGCCGATCGGACTGTCGTGCCCCTGCCGAAACAGGCGGATTTGATCGACCACGAAGCGCCCTCCAACATGGACAGCCTGTTTATCGCGGCCGCCATCGCGCAGGAAGTTGCCCAAGAGGGCAAGTTCGGCCTTGGCCGCCCGGCATTGCCCGAAGAAGTGGCAGCGTGGGATCTGGATATCGCCCCCGACGGTCGCAACCTGCCCGTTGGATCGGGTGACGTTTGGACCGGCGATGAGGTGTTCGCGGAAAACTGCGCCGTCTGCCATGGCGACTTTGCCGAAGGGGCTGGCAACTGGCCCAAGCTGGCCGGTGGTCAGGATACGCTGGACCGCGACGACCCGCTGAAAACCGTTGGTTCGTACTGGCCCTATCTGTCGACCACGTTTGACTACGTGCGCCGCTCGATGCCCTTTGGCAACGCCCAAAGCCTGAGCGATGACGAAGTCTATGCGATTACGGCATACATCCTGTATTCCAACGACTTGGTGGATGAAGATTTCGTTCTGTCGAATGAAACCTTCATGGATGTGGAAATGCCCAACGCAAACGGGTTTATCGTGGATGACCGTGAAACCGCTGAGGCGCATTTCTGGACCGACACGCCTTGCATGGAAAACTGTAAGGATGAGGTGAAGATCACCATGAAGGCCACCGTTCTCGATGTGACCCCGGATGAGGTCGGCGAGGATGAAGCCGCTGCCGATGCGCCCGCCGCTGAGGTTCAGGTTGCCGCCGCCGAAGAAGCGCCCGCAGCCGAACAGCCCGCAGCAGACGCCCCGGCAGCCGCACCCGCCGCAGCCATTGACATGGCGCTGGCCGAAGCAGGCGAGAAGGTCTTCAAGAAGTGTAAAGCATGTCACCAGGTTGGTGATGGCGCCAAGAACCGCACTGGCCCTGAACTGAACGGCATTCTGGGCCGTGCAATTGGTGGCATGGACGGGTTCAAATACTCCAAGGTTCTGTCCGAAATGGGCGGCGCATGGGATCACGACACGCTGGCCGCCTTCCTTGCGGACCCCAAGGGCTATGCCAAGGGCACCAAAATGTCCTTTGCCGGTCTGAAGAAGGAAGATGACGTGAATGCCGTCATCGAATACCTGAAGCAGTTCCAGTAAGCCAATGAAGCGTATTCTTGGAACATTGATCTTGATCGGGGCGGCCTATGCCAGCCCCGGTTGGGCTGAGGAACAGGCCGAGGAAATCGGTGACGCAACGCGTGGTGCTCAGGTCTACAAGAAATGTTCGGGATGCCATCAGGTTGGGGCCAATGCGGTAAATCGCACTGGCCCTCATCTTAATGGGATCTACGGGCGTAAACCGGCCTCGGTGGAAGGGTTCTTCTACTCAAAAGGTCTGGAACGGGCCGCCGCTGATGGGCTGGAATGGGATCTGGAACATCTGGATGCCTATTTGGAAAACCCCAAGGCGCTGGTGTCGGGCACGCGCATGTCGTTTCGCGGGCTGAAAGATCCGCAGGATCGGCATGACGTTCTGGCCTACCTACGCCAATTCTCGGCCAACCCGCAGGACATCCCGGAATCGGCGCCGACCATGGTCGCCCGCGAGGTGGAACTGCCGCCCGAGATCTTGGCGATTGTCGGCGATCCGGCTTACGGCGAATACCTGTCCAGCGAATGCCAGACCTGCCACCAGAAAGACGGGTCAGACAAAGGCATTCCGTCGATCACGCGCTGGCCCGAGGAGGACTTCGTGATCGCGATGCATGCCTACAAGCGCAAGATCCGACCGCATCCGGTGATGCAGATGATGGCGGGCCGCCTCAGCGATGAGGAGATCGCTGCCTTGGCCGCCTATTTCAAGGAGCTTGAGTGACCAGATCTATCGGCTGACAAGCCGCCATCCACCCGTTCGGCCAGCCGTGCCGCGCAAAAGATAAAACGGGGGAAAAGGCTTGTTCCTGCCCAATTCCGGGCAAACCATTTACCAAAGGGAGGAAGTTGCTATGACATTGAACAGACGGGCCTTTATCGGTGCCAGCGTGGCCGCAGGGGCGACGCTTAGTGCGCCAATGGTGATGGGGGCCAGCCACGGCAAACCCCGCGTTGTCGTCGTTGGTGGCGGGGCAGGCGGTGCAACCGCTGCGCGCTATATCGCCAAGGACAGCAAGGGCGAGATTGACGTCGTCCTGATTGAACCGACGCGCACCTATTACACCTGTTTCTTTTCGAACCTCTACATCGGCGGGTTCCGTGATCTGTCCAGCATCGCGCACAGCTATGGCACGCTTGCCTCGGAATACGGGATCAACGTCGTGCATGATTGGGCGATAGGGATTGACCGCGACGCCAAGACGGTCAGCCTTGCCGGGGGCGGCAGCGTTCCCTACGACCGCCTGATCCTCAGCCCCGGCATTGACTTCGTCGATGGAGCCGTACCGGGTTGGAGCACACTGGCCCAAAACAAGATGCCGCATGCCTATAAGGCTGGGTCGCAAAGCGAGCTGCTGAAGGCCCAGATCGAGGCGATGCCGCAGGGCGGGACTTATGTCATGGTCGCGCCGCCGAACCCCTACCGCTGCCCGCCCGGCCCCTACGAGCGGATTTCGATGGTGGCGCATAAGCTGAAGGCCGAAAACCCGACCGCCAAGATCATCATCGCTGACCCGAAAGAAAAGTTCTCAAAACAGGGTCTGTTTGAAGAGGGCTGGAATACCCATTACGCAGGCATGATCGAGCGGATCGGCCCCGATTTCGGCGGTGCCAACGTCGAGGTCAATCCCGATGAGATGACGGTCAATCTGGACGGTGAGGTGATCAAGGCCGATGTGGTCAACGTGATCCCCGCGATGAAGGCGGGCCGTATCTGCGAACTGGCAGACATCACCGAAGGCAACTGGGCGCCTGTGTCCGGTCACACCATGCAAAGCCGTGTGGATGAGAATATCCACGTTCTGGGCGATGCAACCAGCCAAGGCGACATGCCGAAATCGGGCTTCTCGGCCAATAGTCAGGCCAAGGTCGCGGCCATGGCCGTGCGCGGGGCGCTGACGGGAAGCCGTGTCTTCCCGGCGAAGTTCTCCAACACCTGTTGGTCGCTGATTGACACCGATGACGGTGTGAAGGTCGGCGCGACCTATGAGGCGACGGATGAAAAGATCGCCAAGGTCGATGGGTTCATCAGCCAGACGGGCGAAGATGCCGCGATGCGCAAAACCACCTATGAGGAATCGGTTGGCTGGTACGAAGGTATCACCGCCGACATGTTCGGCTAAGCGTTTCAGCAATAAATCACGTCGGAGAACCGATGCACCTCACCCCGCCGTTCAGGCGGGGTTTTCTTTTGCTGCAAAGGGGCGTTCAATCGGTTTGCGCAGGTCTTGCGCCGCGCCGACAGGAGCCCGCCATGCCGCACGATCATCACCATCATCATCACCACGGTGGCGAAGGGCGTTTGTCCTTGGCGATTGCGGTGAATCTCTTGCTGACGGTTGCGCAGATCATCGGGGGGATTGTTTCGGGCAGTCTGGCGATGATCGCGGATGCGCTGCACAATTTTTCGGACGCGATGTCGCTGGTGATCGCAACCGTTGCCCGCCGGATCGCCAAGCGCCCGGCCGATGCCCGCATGAGCTTTGGCTACGCCCGCGCTGAGGTGGTGGCCGCGCTGATCAACTACACAACGCTGATCGTGATCGGGCTTTACCTGCTCTATGAGGCGGGGATGCGGTTCTTGGCACCTGAACCGGTGGCCGGTTGGATGGTTGTTATTATCGCCGGTCTTGCGCTGGTGATTGATTTGGTGACGGCGGCGCTGACCTATTCGATGGCCAAGGACAGCGTGAACATTCGTGCCGCCTTTATGCATAACGTGGCCGATGCGCTGGGGTCCGTGGCGGTGATCTTTGCCGGGACAGTGATTATCCTGTTCGGCTGGACATGGGTCGACCCCGCCGTCACCGTTCTGATCGCGGGCTATATCCTGTGGATGGCCTTTTCCGAGATCGGCAGCGTGATCCGAATCTTGATGCTTGGCGCCCCGGACGGATTGGACGCAGACGCAGTTCTTCACCGTATCCAACAGACGAACGGGGTGCAGGGCGTCCATAATGCGCATATCTGGCTGATCGATGAACGCAAGGTTGGCCTTCTGGCTCACGTTGTCGTGTCCGAAGGGCATTGGGGGCAGGCCGACGCCATCAAGGCCGATCTGAAGGCTCGGCTGCATACGGAATTCGGCATAGATCACATGACGATAGAGGTCGAATGCACCCGTCATTCCTGCGTTGATGCGCCTTTGATCGGGGCGGGCGGCCATCAACACAACCCGATCAATCTGGTGGCGCATCACGGCAAATAACGCTCGGCCCCTTGCGGCCCCCAAGGGGCGACACTAAGAATCCATTAAGACTAAAACGCTACGGATCTTCTAAAGTACTCAGGGCAGGCGGACATGACGGATATCTTCGAAACGTATAATAGCACACTGGTTCCCATGGTGGTCGAACAGACAAGCCGCGGTGAACGGGCGTATGACATTTTCTCGCGTCTGCTGAAGGAACGCATCATCTTCGTGAACGGCCCGATCCATGACGGGATGTCGTCGCTGATCGTTGCCCAGCTGCTGCACCTTGAGGCGGAAAACCCGTCCAAGGAAATCTCGATGTACATCAACAGCCCCGGCGGTGTCGTGACCTCGGGCCTGTCGATCTATGACACGATGCAGTACATCAAGCCGAAGGTGTCGACGCTGGTCATCGGTCAGGCCGCCTCGATGGGGTCGGTGTTGTCGGTCGGCGGTGAAAAAGGCATGCGCTTCTCGCTGCCGAACAGCCGCATCATGGTGCACCAGCCGTCGGGCGGGTATCAGGGTCAGGCGACGGATATCATGATTCACGCGCGCGAAACCCAAAAGATCAAAGACAAGCTGATCGGCATCTACGTGAAACACACGGGCCGCGACGCTGAACAGGTTCTGAACGATCTGGAACGCGACAACTTCATGTCGCCCGAAGAAGCGGTAGAATGGGGCCATATCGATGAGATCGTGGAAAACCGCGTGAAGGTCGAAGACTAAGCAGTAAGTCCAAAAACTGCTGCGACTGCCGGAAACGGCATGAATTTTGCGATTGTCCCTCTTGGATGGCTGGCCTAAGCTGATCCAAACAAGCGGTTCAGATGTCTTTTCAGGAGGGCAATCGCATCCCGCAGCAGGAAAATTACAAGCCTGAAAGGTGCACGAATGGCGACGAATTCTGGCGGTGACAGCAAAAACACCCTCTACTGCAGCTTCTGCGGCAAGAGCCAGCACGAGGTGCGCAAGCTGATCGCAGGCCCGACGGTATTCATCTGCGACGAATGCGTCGAGCTGTGTATGGATATCATCCGAGAAGAGACGAAAGGCGCTGGCCTTAAATCCTCGGACGGCGTCCCGACCCCGAAAGAAATCTGTCAGGTTCTCGATGATTACGTCATCGGGCAGTCCGTGGCGAAACGCGTTTTGTCGGTGGCCGTGCACAACCACTACAAGCGTTTGAACCACAGCCAGAAGGCCAACGATATCGAATTGGCCAAGTCGAACATCCTGCTGATCGGCCCGACCGGTTGCGGTAAGACACTGCTGGCGCAGACCCTGGCGCGTATACTGGATGTGCCCTTTACCATGGCCGATGCCACCACGCTGACCGAAGCCGGTTACGTGGGCGAGGACGTGGAAAACATCATCCTGAAACTGTTGCAGGCCTCTGAATACAACGTTGAACGTGCACAGCGCGGCATCGTCTACATCGATGAGGTCGATAAGATCACGCGCAAGTCTGAAAACCCGTCGATCACCCGCGATGTGTCGGGCGAAGGCGTGCAGCAGGCATTGCTGAAGCTGATGGAAGGCACGGTTGCCTCGGTTCCGCCGCAGGGCGGGCGCAAGCATCCGCAGCAGGAATTCCTGCAAGTCGACACGACCAACATCCTGTTCATCTGCGGCGGTGCCTTTGCGGGCCTTGACCGGATCATCGCGCAGCGCGGCAAGGGTTCGGCCATGGGCTTTGGCGCGGATGTGCGTGACAATGATGAACGCGGCGTGGGTGAGATCTTTAAGGATCTGGAACCCGAAGATCTGCTGAAGTTCGGCCTGATCCCGGAATTCGTTGGCCGTTTGCCGGTTCTGGCAACGCTGGAAGATCTGGACCAAGAAGCGCTGATCACCATCCTGACCGCGCCGAAAAACGCGCTGGTCAAGCAGTATCAGCGCCTGTTCGAACTGGAAGACGTCAAGCTGACCTTCACCGAAGATGCGCTGAAATCCATCGCCAAGCGTGCGATTGAACGCAAAACAGGTGCACGCGGCCTGCGTTCGATCCTTGAAGATATCCTTCTGGACACGATGTTCGAACTGCCGGGTATGGATGAGGTCGAAGAAGTCGTGGTGAATGACGAAGCCGTCATTTCCGACGCCGCGCCGCTGATGATCTATGCCGATCAAGCCAAGGAGCCGGCAACCGCTGGTTAACCTTCGCTGGGATTAAATGCGAACGCCCGTCTTCTAACGAAGGCGGGCGTTTTTCTTGGGCGCGGTGCATCGTAACCCGTCTGGACAGGAATGCAGCACCTGCCTAAAGACAGGTCCGAAACATGCGATCAAGGATACGCAAATGACGATCAAACGCATCTCAACCGGAAGCCCGTTCGAACCCAAAATCGGGTATTGCCGCGCCGTTGTGGCGGGCGGTTTCGTGCATGTAGCGGGCACAGTTGGCCAAGGCGATACCGTGGTAGAGCAGTGCAAGTCCGCGCTGGACGTCATCGGCAAGGCGCTGGCTGAGGCTGGCGTGGGCTTTGAGGATGCAGTGCGCGTTAACTATTATCTGCCCGACCGCGCTGAGTTTGAGCTTTGCTGGCCCATCCTGTCGGAAACCTTCGGGGCAAACCCGCCTGCGGCGACCATGGTGGAATGCGGTTTGATCGACGATAAGTATCGGATTGAAATCGAATTGACGGCATTGGCCCGCTAAGCCCTTTGACGCAGGCGCGAGCACTGGACCTTTGCCAGCGCTTGCGCCATATACGAACCAGAGATTGAGAGGAGTCGTCCATGGGCATTCTGAACAACGTTCTTCGCGCCTTCACCTGGTGGAATGGGCAGACGCTCAACACGCAGATTTATACCGCGCGTCACGGCGTGAAAGTCGGCGAAGATGAGCAGGGCAACATCTTCTATCAGACCAAAGACGGCAAGCGCCGTTGGGTTATCTACAATGGTGAAGTCGAAGCCTCGCGCATTGGCGCTGATTGGCACGGCTGGCTACATCACACGTTCAAAGACGCCCCGACCGAGACTCCGATGGCGCACAAGCCTTGGGAAAAGCCGCATGTTGAAAACATGACCGGTTCCGCGCTGGCCTATGCGCCCGCCGGGTCGATCCGCCGGGAATCCCCCGCAGATCGCCGCGACTACGAGGCGTGGTCGCCGGAATAAATGGCTGCCTCCCACACCACCGAAGCGCTGGTAGGGGCCGCTGTCTTGGCAGTGGCCGTGGGGTTTGGGGCCTATGCCATCCAGACCACTGGGCTGAATTTCGGCACTGATGGCTACCCTTTGACCGCCAGTTTCCGGTCGGTTGAAGGGGTTAGCGTTGGCACCGATGTCCGCCTTGGCGGTGTGAAAATTGGCACCGTGACGGGGTTGGCGCTGAACCCGGAAACCTTCCGCGCCGATACAACGCTCAACATTATTGATGGCATTGTCATTCCTGATGACAGCGCGGTCGTCATTGCCTCTGAGGGGCTTTTGGGCGGGAATTTTGTTGAGATTTCTCCGGGCGGATCACCGTTCAACTTTGAATCCGGTGATGAAATCATGGACACCCAAGGCGCGGTTAGTCTGATTTCGCTGCTGCTGAAATTTGTGTCTGGCGACGGAGCACCGAAATGAGACTGCGTGCAGCCCTTTGCGCCGCACTGCTGGCCGTTCCCGCCGCCGCCCAGGAACAAGTGTCGCATGGCACTGGGGCGATCCTGCGGGCGCTGGACAAAGTGACCGGCAAGGTCACCGATCTGGACCTGCCGACCAATGCCCGAATGACCTTTGGGCGCATCGAGATCGTGATGACCGATTGCCGTTTCCCAGAGGGTAACCCATCGGGCGACGCATATGCGTTTTTGGAAATCACCGAAGTGGGGCAAGAGGCCCCGGTCTTTTCCGGCTGGATGATTGCATCCTCGCCAGCCCTAAGCGCCATGGACCACGCGCGCTATGACGTTTGGGTATTGCGCTGCACGACCATCTGACCGCTGTCGGGCAGGGGCTGGCCGCTGATTGATGCATCGACCGTTAACGCAATAGCAAGACGTCCCAGATAGCGTTTCCGAGGGATTTCCTTGGCCCCAAGGGATGCAAGGTGGTCTGTCAGGAATTGTGTGTCGAACAGTTGGAAGCCGCAGCCGCGCAAATGGGTGACCATCCACGCCAGCGCCACTTTGGAGGCGTCGGTTTGGCGTGAGAACATGCTTTCGCCGAAGAAGGCGCCGCCGATGGCCAGCCCGTAGATGCCGCCGGCCAATCTGCCGTCTTGGGCCCAGACTTCTAGCGAATGGCTGTGTCCCATCGCGTGCAGGCTGTTGAAGACGTCGCGGATGGGTGCGTTGATCCACGTACGGTCGCGGGCGGCGCAGCCGTCCATGACTGCGTCGAAGGCCGTGTTCAGCGTGATGGTGAATTCGTCCCGGCGCAATCGCCGGGCAAGGCTGCGGCTGATGTGAAACCCCTGAAGGGGGATCACGCCGCGAAAGCGGGGTTCGACCCAGAAGACCTCTGGGTCGTCCCTATGATCAGACATGGGGAAGACCCCTGCGCGATATGCCGCCAGAATGATCTCAGGCGTCAATTCGGTCATGCAGGGATCAGCCTTGTTCCTTGGCCTGCTCCAGCCATTTTTCCAGCCAGTGGATGTTGTAGGCACCGGAGTGAATATCCGGTTCCTGCATCAGGGCATGGAACAATGGGACAGTCGTATCGACGCCGTCAACGATCAGCTCACCCAAGGCGCGGTTCAGACGCGCCAAGGCTTCGGGCCGATCGCGGCCATGCACGATCAGCTTGGCAATCAGGCTGTCGTAATAGGGCGGGATCGTATAGCCGTCATAAAGCGCCGAATCCATCCGAACACCCAGACCGCCCGGCGCATGGTAATGCGTGATCCGGCCGGGGCAGGGCGAAAAGTTCGGCAATTTTTCAGCATTGATCCGCACTTCGATGGAGTGGCCGCTCTGAACCAGATCTTCCTGCGAGAACGACAGCGGCATTCCCGAGGCGACGCGGATTTGTTCGCGCACCAGATCGACGCCATAGATCGCTTCAGTCACCGGGTGTTCCACCTGAAGGCGGGTGTTCATTTCGATGAAATAGAACTCGCCATTTTCATAGAGGAATTCGATCGTGCCCGCACCGGTGTAGTTGATCTTGGCCACAGCGTCGGCACAAATCTTACCGATCCGTGTACGTTCTTCCTCGGTGATGCAGGGGCCGGGGGCCTCCTCCAGCACTTTCTGGTGACGGCGCTGCAAGGAACAATCCCGCTCACCTAGATGTACGGCTTTGCCCTTGCCATCGCCAAACACCTGAATTTCGATGTGGCGCGGCGTGGTCAGGTACTTTTCGATGTAGACTTCGTCATTGCCGAAGGCGGCTTTGCCTTCGGCGCGTGCGGTGCGGAAGGCTTTTTCCATTTCCTTGGCGGACTTTGCGACCTTCATGCCGCGACCACCACCGCCGGCAGTTGCTTTGATGATGACGGGATAGCCGATTTCTTCGCCAATCTTTAGCGCGTCTTCCAGCGTCGGAACGCCACCATCGGACCCCGGGACACAGGGCACGCCAAGTGCCTTCATCGTGTCCTTGGCGGTGATCTTGTCACCCATGATGCGAATGTGTTCAGCGGTTGGGCCGATAAAGGTCAGCCCGTGGTCTTCTACGATCTGAACAAATCGAGCGTTTTCAGACAGAAAGCCGTAACCGGGATGAATCGCTTGCGCACCCGTGACTTCGCAGGCCGAAATGATCGCTGGGAACGACAGGTAGCTGTTTGCGCTTTGCGGCGGGCCGATGCAGATGGTTTCATCTGCCATACGCACGTGCATCGCGTCCGAGTCGGCCGTTGAGTGAACCGCGACACTTGCGATGCCCATTTCGCGACACGCGCGGATGACCCGCAGCGCGATCTCGCCACGGTTGGCGATTAGGATTTTGTCGAACATGTCAGCCTCACTCGAGGATAACGAGCGGAGCGCCATATTCCACGGGCGAGCCATCCTCAACCAGGATGCGCTTGACCGTACCGGATTTGGGCGCCGGAATGTGGTTCATCGTTTTCATTGCTTCAACGATTAGAAGCGTGTCACCTTCTGAAACGCTGTCGCCGACTTTGATAAAGGCTGCTGCGCCGGGTTCGGCTTGCATGTAAATGGTGCCAACCATCGGCGATGTCACCGCGCCAGGGTGTGAGGCTGGATCGTCGGTTGCTGCCACGACGGGGGCTGCGGCGGCTGCCGGCGCGGCGGCGGGGGCCACCGCGGCTTGTGCGGGTACTGCCACGGCCACAGGGGCGGCTGCCATTGCGCGGCTGACGGTCACAGACAGGCTATCGTCTTCGCCGTACTCGCGCTTTACCTGAAGTTCTGTCAGGTCGTTTTCGCGCAGCAATTCGGCCAGAGCCTGAATGAATGCCACGTCGGCTTCGTGAGTTTTGTTGGTCATGCGATCCTCGCCCGGTTTGCCTGCGACTAATGGTCGAGGGTCTCTCTACGGCGGGAATGGCCATCAGGACAAGCCCTCGTTGTGCAAAACCCGTTGGAATCCGGGTTCCTCTGCGCCCTCTGACAACGGCAGATCGTATTGATCATGCGACGTTTCAACCCCAATCGTCAAATCCTGTGTCGTTGTCGGTTGGGATACGGGTTGTGGTCGATTCAAAAACGCGCTGATGGTCAATTGCATCACAGATGGTGGGGCGGTTTGGTTCTCCATTTGTTGTCGCAGGACCAGAGGGGATAGTTCCTGTGCTGGCCGTTTCAGTGGCAGGTCTGACGCCTGAGTTTGGGTAACTGGGGGAACCCTGGCGACGCCTTGGATCTGCGGGCGCGGTTGTAGCGGTGCGGACATCAGCGCCTGAGGGCGCAGATGGGTGTTAAAATCAGACATTGAAGCGACTCATCCTGCATCGCCCCGACCCAGTGGAATGATTAGGCTTGCGCCCTTAACAAACCGTAAATTGCCGCTGCAAAAGAAAACGGGCCGGAAAATCCGGCCCGTTTCTTAATGTCCGACCACTCAGCGGTTCATTCTGTTATCGATGAGGTCATCGACGACGGAAGGGTCTGCGAGGGTGGAGGTGTCTCCGAGAGCGCCGTAGTCGTTTTCGGCGATTTTGCGCAGGATGCGGCGCATGATTTTGCCCGAG
>NZ_OMOJ01000014.1 GCF_900302505.1 Pseudoprimorskyibacter insulae
CGCCTGCTTCGTGCTCGGTCAGGATGCCGATGATCTGTTCGTCCGTGAATCTCGTTCGCTTCATTGTCCGTCCTCAAGTTGGATCGGACTCTAATCAACGGTGGAGGAAAAATCCCGTGGCAGGTCAGTGTTAAAAAAGGCCGCGATCTTCTTCGCGAGCCAAAAGCAATGAGATTTCAATTCATTGCGGAGTATCGCGGAGATCTCTCGCGCGCGCATCTGTGTCGCCCTATGCAGGTTTCGGACCGCGGTCTGCGTGCTTGGCGTCGCAGGCCGCCATCAAATCGTCAGCGGCGCGACATGATCCTTCTGGCCCATATCCGCGAACAACATCGGCTCAGCTTGGGCAGCTACGGTCGTCCACGCATGGCCCTGGAATTGAAGGTGGACTTGTCCGGATTTGGTGGAGAGCGTTTAGCTCACTTTCCGGCCTTTCGCTCGAAGGCGATGGGGCTTTGGTAGCCGAGCGATGAATGCCGTCTGACAGGGTTATAGAATCCGTCGATGTATCTGGCGATGGCATTTTCGGCCTGCGGGCGGGTTTGCCATGCGACTGGCCAGATCAACTCCGACTTGATGGTCTTGAAGAATGTCTCGACCATGGAATTGTCGTAACAGTTGCCCCTGCCGCTCATGGATATCTGGATGCCGCGCTTTCTGAGTTCGGCCTGGTAGTCGACAGAGCAATACTGGCTGCCGCGATCGCTGTGATGAACCAGCCCGGGCGCAGGATTGCGGTTCGCGATGGCTCGGCGCAGAGCTTCGACGGCGAGGCCTCGCTTCAGGCGGTCACTTGTTGCCCAACCGACGACGCGCCGCGAGTGGAGATCGAGCACGACCGCAAGGTAGAGCCATCCCTGTGCGGTCCAGATGTAGGAGATGTCCGCTCCCCATTTCCGGTCGGGCTGTTCGGCCCGGAAGTCCTGCGCGATCAGGTTTGGCGCAATTGGCCAAGCATGCTCGCTGTCTGTGGTCCGCTTGAACCGCCGTTTCTGCCTTGCCACAAGGCCGTTCTGTCGCATCAGCCGCGCCGTGCGATGCCGCCCGATCTGATGGCCTTCGTCGATCAGGTCGCGATACATCCGGGGACTGCCATAGGTGCCGTTTGACAAGGCGAACACTGTGCGTATGTGGGCGAGGTGGACCATGTCCTGCTTCTGGCGCTGGCATGCCGGACGATCACGCCAGGCGAAGTAGCCACTCTGGCTGACGTCCAGCACCTGGCACAGGCGACTGATTGGGAAGCTGGCCTTCTCCGCTTCAATAAAGTCGAAGCTCATCGACTTGCGTCTTTCGCGAAGAAGGCTGCGGCTTTTTTAGGATATCGCGCTCCTGCTTCAGAACCGCATTCTCGCGCCGCAACCGCTTCAGTTCTGCGTGCAGGTCAACCGAGGTATCGACCGGCTCACTGGCATCCCGCTCTCGACTGAGCCAGCGTGTCAACGTCGAAAGCCCGATCCCCAAATCTTCCGTGATTTCTCGCCGCGTCCGGCCACTGGTCAGTGCCAGCCTGACCGCTTCTCGCCGAAACTCCGGCGTCGGTCTGTTTCCGTTTCCCATAGAACACCTCCTGGTTCCTCAGTTGGTGCTCTCCACTTTTTCAGGGCAAGTCCAAACCAGGATTTCACGGCAACGGTGCCAAATCAGAAGTGGGCCGGGGACATCACCTACATCTGGACGCGTGAAGGGTGGTCCTGTCTATCTGTCATCATTGATCTATATTCGCGTCGCGTGATCGGTTGGGCGAGCAGTAATTGCATGAAGCAGGACCTGGCCCTACGTGCTTTGGACACGGCCACCGCCCTGCGCCGCCCACCACCTGGCTGTATTCACCACCCCGATCGCGGAGCACAATACTGTGCTCACGAGTACCAGAAACGCCTTCGCCGTCACAAACGGCGACCTTCAATGAGCGGCAAGGGAAATTGCTTTGATAACTCGGCTGTTGAGAGCTTCTTCAAATCCCTCAAGGCCGAGTTGATCTGGCGAAAGGCTTGGCAAACGCGCCGGGACGCCGAGGTCGCTGTGTTCGAATACATCAACGGCTTCTACAACCCGCGCAGGCGCCATTCAGCACTGGATGGGAAATCACCCGTGGCATTCGAAAAGATCGCCGCCTAAAATGAGCAACACACCGGAACGCAGCCGTTACACGTCCAGTGTTTTCTTTTTGATCATCCCCGCCTGCAAAGCAACCAGATGCTTGCCAAATTGGCGTTTCGCGTTTGCGGCGAAGGGAGCCTCGGTTTATACCGACAGGATAAGCAGCCCGTTCTGCTGTTTTTTTGGGCATTATATTTCGAGGCACGACACTCTATGAAATACTACGTAGCAGGCCACCGTGGCATGGTCGGCGGGGCGATCCTTCGCAACCTTCAGGCTCGTAAGGATGCGGGCGAAGCAATTGAGCTGGTCACCCGCACCTCGTCTGAATTGAACCTGACCGACCAGGTGGCGGTGCGCGATTTCTTCCAGACCGAAAAGCCCGATGTGGTGATCCTGGCGGCGGCCAAGGTGGGCGGCATTCACGCCAACAACACCTATCCGGCGCAGTTCATCTATGAAAACCTGATGATCGAATGCAACGTCATCCATCAGGCCTATGCGGCGGGGGTCAAAACGCTGCTGCAGCTTGGCAGCTCGTGCATCTATCCCAAGGCGGTGCCACAGCCGATGAAGGAAGACGCGCTGCTGACCGGCACGCTGGAACCCACGAACGAGCCCTATGCCGTGGCCAAGATCGCCGGGATCAAGCTGTGTGAAAGCTACAACCGTCAGTACGGCGTGGATTACCGTTCGGTCATGCCGACCAACCTCTACGGGCCGGGCGACAACTTCCACCCGGAAAACAGCCATGTGCTGCCCGCCATGATCCGCCGCTTCCATGAGGCCGTGCGCGATGGCGTCGATGAGGTGGTGATCTG
Organism: Pseudoprimorskyibacter insulae; assembly: GCF_900302505.1. Classification (GTDB taxonomy): domain Bacteria; phylum Pseudomonadota; class Alphaproteobacteria; order Rhodobacterales; family Rhodobacteraceae; genus Pseudoprimorskyibacter; species Pseudoprimorskyibacter insulae. The sequence goes on from NZ_OMOJ01000014.1 coordinate 2,925, forward strand.
GGGCTCGGGCAAGCCGATGCGCGAATTCCTGCATGTCGACGATATGGCCGAGGCCAGCCTCTATGTGCTGGAGCTGGATAAAGCGACCTATGAGGCCAATACCGAACCGATGCTGAGCCATATCAACGTCGGCACCGGCACCGATGTCACCATCCGCCAGCTGGCCGAGATGGTCGCCGAGGTGACAGGCTTCAAGGGCAAGATCACCCAAGACCCGACCAAACCCGATGGCACCATGCGCAAGCTGATGGATGTCAGCCGCCTGGCCGATATGGGCTGGAAGGCGCGGGTGCCGCTCGAACAGGGCGTGGCCGAGACCTACGATTGGTTTAAGCTTGCAGAAGGGCTGCGGCTTTGAAACCGGAAGGAGCCTCGATGTGGGCTGTCCGTCGCAGCCTTGCCCGTGCTGCTATGGTTTAGCCACAGAAACGACATAGGACGATCACATGAAAATTTTGGTTCTGGGCTTTAGCGTCACCGTCGAAAACAACGGCTTCGTCGAGCAGGCGCGCGCGCGCCTATCTGGGCCGGACGCGCCGGTGCTGGTCAAGACAGGCATGGGCGGGATGCAGCCCTACCACGGGCGCTACCTATTCCCGTCCATCATCGAGCGGCACCAGCCAGATGCCATTGTGCTGGACATCGCTACGCCGGCCTTCCGTAACTTCTCGACTTCGCAGGCCCCCTACAAGGCTTCGCTGCATTCGGTGCTACGGACATGTCGTGACCAGGGTATCCGGCTGGCGCTGCTCGACTTGCCTCGCAACGATGTGGATTACGCGGATGACTGGGTGACGCGCTACAACGCAAAAGTCTGCGCTAGGCTGGGCCTCCCGCACCACATCGTGCCGCTGACCGACGGACTGTTGCGTGACGAGGTGCACCCCACCTCCGAAGGCCAGGCGATCTATGCCGATGTTCTGCTGGATCTGATGGGGCAAGCGGCGTTGGTCCCGGAGCTGCCGCCGGAGATGATCGAGAACCTGCCTTGGTTCGATGCCGTCGCGGTCGACGACATCGCCCCGCCCGAGCTGCCGCGCGAGCATATCGACCGGGGCGACCTTGCGGTCGAGTTGGTCGAGCTGGCCGCCGGCCAGACCGTCGAGATCGACCTAGGCGAGCCGGTCAAGGTCTGCGGGCTGACATCGCGCATGGGGCCGCGCACCGGCACGCTGGAATTGCGGATGGGCGGCAGCACCCTGCGCCAGGCCAGCTATGACCAGTTCTGCTACTACAACCGCGTCGGCGCCGCGCTGTTCGGCGGGCAGAACGCCAGCGCGGCCAAGGTCTGCGAGACGCTGCGCATCACCCAGCTGCCGGACCTGCCCGACGTGGCCTTGCGCAAGGGCGAAGCCGACACCGGCCCGCGCCTCGGAGGGCTGGGCCATCTCTTCATTGAAACCGATGCCCCGCGCTGCGCCCGGCCGGGCAGGAGGAACACCCCAATGAAAGTGCTTGTCTTCGGCTTCAGCGTCACCGCCGAGACCGGCGGCTATGTCGAACGCTGCGCCACGATTTGCGAAACCGAACTGCCCGGAGTCGAAGTGGTGAAAGTCGCCATCGGCGGGCTTCAGCCCGACCATGCCCGCCACCTACTCGAAGACGTGGTCGCCACCCACGCCCCCGATGCCATCATCATGGAGGTCGCAACCGCGGTATACCGGCTGCGCCCGCGCTCGAGTGCGCAGATCGCGGATCACACCGCAGGTATGGAGGCGGTGTTCGCGTTGTGCAGGGAGCGGGGCATGCATTGCGGTATTCTCGACCTGCCGCTGGACGGGATCTGCGACGACGACGACTGGATGGCGGAAACCGACGCCGGCTTCTCAAAGCGCTACAACGTGCCCTTCCACCGCGAGCCGCTGAACAATGCGCTGCTACGTGACAACGTGCACCCCAACGAAGAGGGCAAGGACCATTACGCCCGGGTGCTGTTCGAGCTGGTCGAAAAGGTCGTGCGCACCCGGCCTGATTTCGCCGCGATGACGGCTGAACGCAGCTTCGGGGCCTATCCGGTTCAGACGCTGGACATCCCCAACGGCACCTTCCGGCAGTTCTCCCGCGCCGGTTTCGTCACGCCGATGCTCGAGCTCCCCGAAGGCCGCCCCATCGGCATCAACCTGCCCGAGCTGGTAACGGTGACGGGACTGATTATGCTCATGGGCCCCAAAAGCGGCACCTTACGGCTGATGGTCGGGGACAAGGTCGACAAGATGTACTGTTACGACCGGCATTGCTATTACGAGCGGGTGGGCGGCAAGCCGCTGACCCCGCGCCTGGCCAGCCGTATCGCGGTGATGCAGACCCCGGATCTGCCGCCCGATGATCTGCTCAAGGGGGAAAAAGATCTCGGGCCGCGCTCCGGCGGCATCACCCATGTACTCTTTGAGCGGGTAAGCGATTGAGCGCCCGCCCATTTCCACCGTTCCCCCATTTCAGAAAGTGATTCTCATGTCCGCGCAAATCCATCCTATCCTTCTTTGCGGCGGTTCCGGCACACGCCTTTGGCCCCTGTCGCGCAAATCTTATCCCAAGCAATTTGCCAAGCTGATGGGCGATGAAAGCCTGTTTCAGGCCTCGGCCCGCCGTCTGTCGGGCGAAGGGTTCGCCGCGCCGGTGGTGCTGACGGGCGATCCGTTCCGCTTTATCGTGACCGAACAGCTGGCGCAGATCGAAATGGGCCCCTCGGGCATTCTGATAGAACCCGAAGGCCGCAACACCGCGCCTGCGATCCTGGCCGCTGCGCTTTGGCTGGCCGCGCAAAAGGGCGACGATGCGCTGATGCTGGTGGCCCCTTCCGATCACGTGATCCCCGATGCCGAGGCCTTCCGCGCCACGGTGGCCGCCGCCGCGCCGCGCGCCAAGGCCGGTGATCTGGTGACCTTTGGCATCACCCCGGACCGCCCCGAGACCGGCTATGGCTATCTGGAACTGGCCGCCGGCGCCGATGCCACCGCCGCCGAGCCGCAAAGCCTGGCCCGGTTCGTCGAAAAGCCCGATGCCGAGCGCGCCGCCGAAATGCTGGCCGCGGGTAATTTCCTGTGGAACGCGGGCATCTTCCTGTTCACCGCCGGCACCATTCTGGCCGCCTATCGCGCCCATGCCGCCGATCTGGTTGAGGCCGTCAGCGCCGCGGTCGAGGGGGCGGGCACCGATCTGGGCTTCACCCGTCTGGCCCCTGAAGCCTGGGCAGGTGCCAAGGATATCTCGATCGACTATGCGATCATGGAAAAGGCCGACAATCTGGCCGTCATGCCCTATGCGGCCGGTTGGTCGGATCTGGGCGGCTGGGATGCGGTCTGGATGGAAAGCGCCAAAGACGAGGCTGGCAACGCCTGTTCGGCGCAGGCCACCGCGATCGACTGCCAAGGCACGCTGCTGCGCTCTGAAACCGATGGCCAGCAGGTCGTGGGCATCGGGCTTGAGGATATGATGGTCGTGGCCATGTCCGACGCGGTTCTTGTCGCCCCCAAGGCCGAGGCGCAGCGCGTCAAAGAGGCAGTGTCGGCCCTGAAGGCCAAAGGCGCCAGCCAAGCGGTGCAACTTCCGCGCGATTATCGCCCCTGGGGCTGGTACGAAAGCCTGGTCATCGGCGGCCGCTTCCAGGTGAAGCGCATCGTTGTGACCCCCGGCGCATCGCTGTCGCTGCAGTCGCATCACCACCGGTCCGAACATTGGATCGTCGTTGAAGGCACTGCCAAGGTCACCGTGGATGAAACCGTCAAGCTGGTGACCGAAAACCAGTCGGTCTACATCCCGCTGGGCGCTGTCCACCGGATGGAAAACCCCGGCAAGGTGCCCATGGTCCTGATCGAGGTTCAGACCGGGTCCTACCTTGGGGAAGATGACATCGTCCGCTACGAAGACATCTACGCCCGAAACTAAAAATCAACGGCCGGTCCCTGTGGCCGGCCCTTTTACAAAAGAAGTTTAAGAATGCTCCAAACCAAGATTGCTGTTGCCGGGATCGGCTATGTAGGACTTTCGAACGCGGTTTTGCTGGCCCAAAACAACGACGTCTGCGCGCTTGATATCAGTGAAGAGCGCGTCAATCTGCTCAACGCTCGCAAGAGCCCGATCATTGACGCTGAGTTGGAAGCCTATCTTGCGGAGAAGCCGCTAAACCTGACGGCCACCACCGATGCTGAGGCGGCTTTCAAGGATGCGCATTTCGTCATCGTGGCAACGCCCACGAACTATGACCCTGAGACCAATTACTTCGACACATCCAGCGTGGAGGCGGTGATTGAAAAGGTCATTGCGGTGAACAAGGACGCGACGATCGTGGTCAAGTCGACCATCCCGGTGGGCTACACCCGAAGCCTTAAGGAAAAGCTTGGCACCGATCAGGTGATCTTCAGCCCCGAATTCCTGCGTGAGGGCAGGGCGCTATATGACAACCTGCACCCCAGCCGGATCATTGTAGGCGAGCAATCTGACCGCGCCCGTGTCTTTGCGGATCTGCTGCTTGAGGGGGCGATCACCAAGGATGTGCCCGTACTCTTTACGGATTCCTCCGAAGCCGAAGCGATCAAGCTGTTCTCGAACACCTATCTTGCGATGCGGGTTGCCTATTTCAACGAACTCGACAGCTATGCCATGAGCCATGGCATGGACGCTCGTCAAATCATTGATGGCGTCGGCCTCGATCCCCGCATTGGCAGCCATTACAACAACCCCTCGTTCGGCTATGGCGGCTATTGCCTGCCCAAGGACACCAAGCAGCTGCTGGCCAATTATTCCAACGTGCCGCAGAACCTGATGGCGGCGATTGTCGATGCCAACCGCACCCGTAAGGATTTCATCGCCGATCAGATCATTGCCCGCAAACCGGCCCGCGTGGGGATCTACCGGCTGGTGATGAAGGCCGGGTCCGACAATTTCCGCCAAAGCTCGATCCAAGGGATCATGAAGCGGATCAAGGCCAAGGGCATCGAAGTCATGGTTTATGAACCGGCGCTGGAAGAAGACAGCTTTTTCGGATCGATCGTCGCCCATGATCTTAAGGCCTTCAAACAGGACTGCGACGTGATCATCGCCAACCGCCGGACAGACGATTTGGCCGATGTCGCCGAAAAGGTCTTCACCCGCGATCTGTTTGGGTCGGATTAATCAGGTGATCCGCGTCTGTGCTATTGGCACCTATGCCCATAGACAGCCATTGGCCTACCCCCAGATCCGGGCGGAAGTCTGTCGTCGCATTCAACTGGTCGAACGCCCAGAGAGTGCCGATCTGGTGGTCGTCGCCCATAGCAAGGATCTAGACAGCCACGCCACACAGCTGGCGCGGCTGTCCCCATCTCAGCGCCTTGCCTTGCTATCCGAGGAACCCTTTTGGGATACGGTTTGGGGGTACGGCCCTCTGGCGCGTGATTTGCAACACCCAACCAAGCACGGCACCCTTCGGGTTGCGCAACTGAACCACCAAACAAGCGCTATTTTCCAGTTCAGGCAAATCCCCTACTTCCTGCTGACAGATACGCATTATACGACACGCTATGGTGTGTGGTTCTCGGAAATGGCGCACTACCGCCCTGCCGATTGGGCAGAGCATTTCAAAGCGGTGAATGGTCGGACCGCCTTTGTGATGGCCCATCGCCAGTCCCCCCGTTATGACGTGGCCTTTGCAGGCACTGAGGTGCAGTCGCTATGCAATCAGCGAACTGCTGTGGCGGAGGCCTGTCGTGGCAACGATGTGATGTATCTTGGTCAGCGTTGGCAGGATGGCCCACCACGCCAAACCATTACCGACTGGCACTTGGACAAGTATCTCAGGTTGAAGAACCGCTTTCACTTTGTCAGCGCCATAGAGAATACACATCAGCACCAGTACATAACCGAGAAGATCTTTGATGCTTGGGCCGTCGGTGCTGTCCCGCTGTATATGGCAGGACCAAAGCATCGGGTGCATCAGTTGGCTCTGCCGGGCACTTGGCTAAATCTGATGGACATCCAGCCCGAAGACGTGCCGGCACACCTTGCAGCCCATGTTCAAACCCCCGAGTTTCTGGAAGCGTACACCGCTCAACAGAAAATCATCGCCCGTCTTGTTGGCACATCCGAGACATGGCGAGCCGAATTGGAGCGCTTGGGCCAAGCACTGGTTCACGAGTTTTCCCAGCTTTTGGCGGGATAACCCAACACACTATGTCCGTCTTCCAAGGAGGCTCTATGGCCTGGAAAGTCATCAACCATCAGATCATCCTAGACCGCCCGCCCTATCTGCGGGTGCGTCAGGAACAGGTCGAGGTGCGCCCCGGTCAGGTGATCGACGATTTCTATCAGGTGGATCTGGTGGAATTCGCCATGGTTATCCCGTTTCTGGAAAACGGCAAGGTGCTGGTGATCCGCCAGTACAAGCACGGGCCGCGCAAGGAAATCTATGGCTTTCCGGCCGGGCTTCTGGATCCGGGCGAAGCGCCCGACATCGCCGCCCGCCGCGAATTGCTTGAGGAAACCGGGCTGGAGGCGCCCAGCCTGCAAGGGCTGGGGCATTTCATCAACGATGGCAATCAGGGCTGCGGCGGCGGGCATTACTTCTATGCCACCGGGTGCCGCCGGGTGGCCCGGCCTGACCCCGGCGACCTTGAGGATTTTGCTTATCTCGAACTGACCCCAGATGAGATCACCCAAGCGATCCGCGCGGGGCAGTTCGCCGTCATTCACCACGCGGCGGCCTGGGGGCTTTGGACGATGCTGGGCCAGCGCTAGGCCCGCCCCCCATTACCCAGACATGAAAAAACCGCCGCCCGGTTTGGGGCGGCGGTTTTCTTGTTTCAAAGGGCTGGATCAGGCCAGCAGGTCAAAGACGTTGGCGCCGACCTTCACGTTCAGTTCGGACTGGGCATCGCCATCGACAAGCGCCCAGAGCAGGACGCCCGTGGTCTTGTTGGTGATGAACACCTCTTGCACGGTGTCCGCCCCGGCGCTGGCCGTGGTGGCGCGCTGGATCAGGAAGTCGTCTTTCACCGCGCTTGCGCCATAGAACAGCACGTCGCCTTCGGCGGCGTTATAGTCCTGAATCCAGTCCGACCCGTGACCGGCATTGCCGATATGGAAGAACTGATCCGCGCCGGTGCCGCCGTTCACGCGGTCATAGCCGAAGCCCCCGTTGATGAAATCATCGCCGTTGCCGCCAAACAGCACGTCGCCCCAGGCCGAACCGGTGACTTGGTCATCGCCGTCGCCGCCAATCATCGTATCGGCACCAAAGCCGCCCGCCAGCGTGTCATTGCCGGCATCGCCGCGCAGTTCGTCGTTGCCATAGCCGCCTTCGACATAGTCATTGCCGTTGCCGCCATAGACCACGTCGCGCAGGTCCGCCTCGGTTGCGCCGCCGTAGATGAAGTCATCGCCGTCACCGCCATTGAGCACATCCACACCGTCGCCGCCTTCCAGCGTATCGTCACCGCCTGCGCCAATCAGCGTGTCATTGCCGCCCAGACCCACAAGGCTATCGGCCCCATCGGTGCCTTCCAGACGATCATTGCCCGCCGTGCCGGTCTTGACCGTCACGCCCGAGGTGGCCGCAACAGGCGAGCTGGTCACGCTTTCCAGTTTGCCCAGACCATCCACGAATTTCACCAAGGCGGTGATGCTGTGGCCCGCATCGCCATCGCGCACGGTGTAGGTCGTGGCCAATTCACCCGGGATCTTGGTGCCATCCAGGAACCATTCGTAGAACAGGTTGCTCTGGATGCCGTCGACATCGGTGATGCCGCTGGCATCGGCGGTCAGAACCTGACCCGGTTTTGCCGTGCCCGTCACCACCAGCGCACCCGCCGGGGCGGTGTTGGTCGCCTCAACCACGGTGATCGCGGTGCTGAACACCTCTTCTTGCGTGCCGCCACCGTCAACGAACTTGGCCATGCCGGTGATCTTGGTGCCCAGATCGGCGCTGGTCAGGGTGTAGGTTTCGGCGAGCGCCCCGGGGATCTTGGTGCCATCGCGGAACCATTCGAAGAACAGATTGCTGGCGATGCCATCAGGATCCGAGAGCCCCGAGGTGTCCATGGTCAGAACATTGCCCGGATTCGGCGTGCCGGTCAGCACCGGCTTGCCCACCGGGGCGTCGTTGACATTGGCAATGGCCATGGTCTTGCCGGTGGTCACGCTTTCATCATAGCCCTGCTGGTCGGTGTAGCTGACGCGGACCGAGATCTGCGCCCCCACATCGGCCTGGGTCAGAACATAGGTCTGGCCCGTTGCGCCGGACACTTCGGCATCGTCGCGCAGCCACTGATAGTTGAGCGTGCCCAGACCATCGGGATCGTTGAAGTTCGACACATCCGCCGTCAGGGTCGCGCCCTGCACCTTGTCGCCGGTGATCGGGATGGACCCGGTGGGCGCATCATTGGCGTCATTGACATTGACCGGATCGCTGAAGACTTCTTCCAGCTGGCTGAATTGGTCGGTGTACTTCAGCTTCACCGTCAGGTTGGCGCCATCGTCCTCGGCCTGAATGGTGTAGGTTTCGCTATTGGCGCCCATGATCTTGGTGCCATCGCGGAACCATTCATAGAACAGCTGGCTGGCGATGCCATCGGCATCGGTCACGCCCGAGCCATCGGCCGTCACCGTTTCGCCGCGTGCCACCTTGCCGGTGATGATCGGCTTGCCGACCGGGGCGTCGTTGATGTTTTCGACCGGAGCAGAGGCGGCGCTGGTCACGCTTTCTTCGGTGCCGATGCCGTCGGTATAGCCCACTTTGACCGTGATCGCCTGATCGACATCCGCCTGCGCCAGCGTGTAGCTGGCACTGGTGGCGCCTGCGATATCAACCCCGCCGCGCTGCCACTGATAGGTAAAGACCGTGCCAAGCCCGTCTTCATCGCTCAGCCCGCTGAGATCGGCGGTCAGGGTTTCGCCCTGCTTGGCCGTGCCCGTCAGAACAACAGTTCCGCTTGGCCCGTCATTGGCATTGGAGACCGCCGCTGTTGCCGCGCTGGTCACGCTTTCCTGCGTGCCGATGCCGTCGGTGTAGCTGACCTTGACCGAGATCTTCTTGCCGATATCGGCGGTGACCAGCGTATAGGTCGCACCCTTGGCGCCGGTGATTGCCGTGCCATCGCGCAGCCACTGATAGCTGAGGTTGCCCATGCCATTGGCATCAGCCAGCGTCGAGCTGTCGATCCCAAGGGTTTCATGCTGGGCCGCCGTGCCGGTGATGACGACCTTGCCGGTGGGCAGCTCATTGCCGCTGATGACGGTGGCCGTCGGATCGCTGGTAACGGTTTCCTGGGTGTTGCCGCCATCCTCGTAGGATACAACGACCGTCAGCTGGCTGCCAATATCGGCGGTGACCACCTTATAGGTGCTGGCCGTGGCGCCGGTGATGGCGGTGCCATCGCGCATCCACTGATAGGACAGCTGGCCGACACCATCGGCATCCGACAGGGTCGAGGTGTTGGCCGTCAGGGTCTGACCCAGCGATACCGTACCATCAATCACCACCGCGCCGGTGGGCGCGTCATTGGTGTTGGTCACGGCGGCGGTGGCCGCGCTGGTCACGCTCTCGGCGGTGCCATGGGCATCGGTATAGCTGACTTTGACGGTGATCGTGCCGCCAATATCATCGGCGGTCAGGGTATAGGCCCCGCTATTGGCCCCCGAGATCGGGTTGTCATTGCGCAGCCACTGGTAAGACAGGGCGCCCATGCCGTCGCCATCGTCCAGCGTCGAGGTATCGGCGCTGAGGGTCTGGCCTTCGCTGGGGGAGCCTTCGATCACAACGGATCCGGTGGGCGCGTCATTGACGTTGCGCACCGCCGTCGTCCCCGAGCTGGTGACGGTTTCGAACGTGCCTTGCTGGTCGGTATAGGTCACGCGCAGGCGGATCCGGGCCCCGATGTCATCATCGCCAAGGGTATAGGTGGCCCCATTGGCGCCTTCGATTTCGATCGTGTCCCGCAGCCACTGCAGACGCAGCGCGCCCAGACCATCGGCATCGGCCAGGCTACTGGTCTGTGCTGTCAGGGTCTGGCCTTCGGTCGGTGTCCCCGAGATCGACACACCGCCCGTGGGCAGAGAGTTGACGTTCAGAACCGCCGATGTGGCCGTGCTCGAGACGCTTTCGGCGGTGCCGAACCCATCGGTGTAGCTGACCTTGACCGACATCTGCGCGCCGATATCGGCCGCTGTCAGGTGATAGGTCTGGGTGTCCGCACCCGCCACGACCACGCCGTCGCGCATCCAGACATAGCTCAGCTCACCCAGACCATCGCCATCGGCCAGGGTCGAAGTGTCGGCGGTCAGGGTCTGGCCTTCGGTGGCGGTGCCGGTGATCGACACGCCGCCCGTGGGCGCGGCATTGATGTTCTCAATCGTCCAGCGGACCGAGGCCGTCACCTGACCATTAAGCGCGTCCGATGCGGTGATGCGCACCAGATAGGGCGTCAGGCTGCCCTCAACCGTGCCAGACACCGTCAGGCCCGTGCCGGAAACGGTCAGACCATCGGGCAGGCCGCTGATCTCATAGGTCAGGGTCGCGCCTTCGGGGTCGCTGAAGAACTGCGCGAAGTTGACCGAGACAGCCCCTTCGGAATTGCTCAGCGTGGGAGGCAGGGTCGAGACCGGCGCCTGGTTCGTGCCGATCGCGGTCATCTGCGCCAAGGTCAGGGTCTGATCGGTGAACTTGAAGCTTTCGACATTCGACACCGTGTCGGTGCCCAGATGGCTGGTGATGGTGAAGACGCCACCACTGAGCGAGACCGCCGCATCGGACAGCGCCACGCCATAGACCGCCGTATCGGTGCCTGCGCCGCCGTCCTTGACGTCATTGCCCGGCCCGCCTTCCAGCAGGTCGTTGCCATCGCCGCCCAGAAGCGTGTCATCGCCTTCGCCGCCGATCAGCGTGTCATTGCCACCGCTGCCCGACAGGCTGTCATTGCCGCCAAGGCCGCGGATCAGGTCATTGCCGTCCAGACCATCGCGCACGTCGTCGTTCGGAGTGTAGTTCAGAACGTTGTCCAGCGGGGTCGGACCCGCGCTGTCCACGGTGCCTTGCTGGCCAAGGTTTGCAATCAGGGTTGCGTGGCTCCAGGTGGTGCCATCGGCCCAGACGATCTGTTCGATCGCGCTGGCGCTGCTGGCGTCGCGGCCATTGGCGATCACCACCACATCCCCGGTGATGCCAAAGCTGATCTGGATCGCCTTGTTGTTCGGATCATTGGGGTTCTGCATGATCACCGTGGCATTGCGCGCATAGTAATCGTGGAAGATGATCTTATCGACGCCGTCGCCACCCAGATCGTTGACCACGTCATTGCCGTCGCCCGCGATGAATTCATAGACGTCGCCGCCGCCGCGGCCCGACAACACGTCATTGCCCGCGTTGCCGATCAGCGTGTCAGCGCCGCCCATGCCGGACAGAACGTTGACATTGCTGTCCCCGACGATGAGGTCGTCAAAGTTCGACCCGTCGATGTTTTCGACATTGGACAGGCTGTCATTGCCTTCGCCGGTGGCCGTGCCCAGAAGCAGGTTCACGTTCAGGCCCGAGGTGGCGTAGATAAAGCGCACAAGGTCGGTGCCATCGCCACCGTCATAGGTGTCGTCACCGCCTTCGCCCAGCATGGTGTCGTTGCCGCCACCGCCCGAGAGGCTGTCATCTTCGTCGGTCGAGGTGTCGGCCTTGTTGTCATCGCCGGCCAGCACGTCATTGCCGTCGCCGCCTTCCAGCGTGTCGCGGCCACCAAAGCCGAACAGACGGTTCGCGCCGCTGTCGCCGGTGATGCTATCGGCAAAGTTCGACCCGTCCACGTCTTCGACATTGCTCAGAACATCCGAGCTGCCAAAGCCATCGCTGCTGGCCACGCCGGTGGCCAGGTTGGCCGTGACAGAGCCGATCGCATCGAGATAGCGCACAAGGTCGGTGCCTGCGCCACCGTCGATCGTGTCAGCGCCCGCGCCGCCCCAGATCTCATCGTCGCCGGTGCCACCGTCGATGCTATCGTCGCCGCCATCGCCCAGCAGGATGTCATTGCCCGCCTCACCGCGCATGGTGTCGTCACCGGCAAAGCCGAACAGACGGTTGATCGCGCTGTTGCCGACGATGCTGTCGTTGTGGTCCGAGGTGTGGACATGTTCGATATTGGTGATCGTGTCGGTGCTGCCCGACCCGTCGGTGGCCGTGCCGGTGGTCAGGTTGACCGTGACGCCCGCCTCATCGTCGCGATAGCGCAGAAGGTCGTTCGCCCCTGCGCCGCCATCGATATTATCGGCGCCCGCCTGACCCCAGATTTCGTCGTCGCCGTCGCCGCCCTGGATCGTGTCATCGCCTTCGCCGCCCAGCAGGGTATCGACGCCCGCGCCGCCCTGAAGCAGGTCATTGCCGGCAAAGCCCGACAGCTCGTTGTTGCCGGCGTTGCCGGTCAGCGTATCGCCAAAGTCCGACCCGTGGGCGTTTTCGATGCTGGTCAGGCTGTCATTGCCGCCATCGCCATCCGTGGCGGTGCCGGTGGCCAGGTTGACATTGGCCCCTGCGCCCGCGCTGCGATAACGGACAAGGTCGGTGCCGTCGCCGCCGTCAATCGTGTCATTGCCGGCCTCGCCCCAGATTTCATCGTTGTTGGCCCCGCCCGACAGGCTGTCGTTGCCCGCGCCGCCAAGGATGGTGTCATTGCCGCCGTTGCCCGCAATCGTATCTGCCCCGGCAAAGCCCGACAGCTCGTTCGCGGAAACATCGCCCGTCAGCTTGTCGTCAAAGTCCGAGCCGTGGGCGTTTTCGATATCGATCAGCGTATCGAGCGCACCGCCGCCGTCCAGCGCCTGACCCGAGATCAGGTTGACCGTGACGCCTGCCGCATCATCGCGATAGCGGACAAGGTCGATGCCGGTGCTGCCGTCCAGCGTGTCGGCCCCGGCATCGCCGGTCATCAGGTCGTTGCCGCCGCCGCCGTGCAGGCTATCGTTGCCCGCGCCGCCAAGCAGGGTGTCATTGCCAAGCGAGCCTTGGATGGTGTCATCGCCATCAAAGCCAAACAATTCGTTGTCGCCAGTATCACCGCGCAGCGTGTCGCCAAAGTCCGACCCATGCGCGCCTTCGATGTCGATCAGCGTGTCGCTGGTGCCAAAGCCGTCTTGGGCCTGACCTGCCGCCAGATCCACCACAACGCCCGAGGTGCTGTCGCGATAGCGGGCAAGGTCGCGGCCTGCGCCACCGTTCAGCGTATCCACGCCTGCGCCGCCGCTCAGTTCGTCCTCGCCGCCGCCGCCCGACAGGCTGTCGTTGCCTTCATCGCCCAGCAGTTTGTCATTGCCCTGGAAGCCGGACAGGGTGTCGTTGCCCTTAAAGCCCGCCAGTTCGTTGTCGTTCAGGTCGCCGCGCAGAATGTCGCTGAAATCCGAGCCGTGAACGTTTTCGATGTTCTTCAGGCTGTCCTGTGCGCCATGGCCGTCCAGCGCGCTGCCGCCATTGAGGTCGACCGTCACACCGCCCGTCGCGCCGCGATAGCGGATCAGGTCGATGCCGGTGCCGCCGTCGATGCTATCGGCGCCTTGTTCGCCCCAGATCTCATCGTCGCCATCGCCGCCCAGCAGGGTGTCATTGCCGGTGCCGCCCTTCAGCGTATCGCTGCCGCCGGTGCCGGAAATCAAGTCATTGCCAGCATAGCCGAACAGGCGGTTGGAGCCGCTGCTGCCGGTCAGTTTGTCATTGTGGTCCGAGCCGTCGATGTCTTCGATATTGACCAGAACATCGGTGTTGCCCGCGCCATCCACAGCCGAGCCCGAGGCCAGGTTGACCGTGACGCCCGCCACATCATCGCGATAGCGGACAAGGTCGGTGCCATCGCCGCCGTCCAGCGTGTCAAAGCCATCGCCGCCCAGCAGGGTATCGTCACCGCCGCTGGCAAGGATCGAGTCATTGCCCACGCCGCCAATCAGCGTGTCTTCGCCGCCCTGGCCGATCAGCGTGTCATTGCCGCCAAAGCCCGACAGCTCATTGCCGCCGGCATCGCCCTTAAGCGTGTCGCCAAATTCAGAGCCATGCGCGCCTTCGATGCCGATCAGCGTGTCGGTGCCGCCCAGACCATCCTGCGCCGTGCCCGCCGCCAGATCGACAACCACCGCCGCGGTCGAGCTAAGGTAGCGCACAAGGTCGGTGCCTGCGCCGCCATCCAGCGTGTCATTGCCGCCTTCGCCCCAAAGTTCGTCATCGCCGGTGCCGCCGCGGATCGTATCCTGACCGCCACCGCCCAGCAGGGTGTCATTGCCGTCCTGACCTTCGATCAGGTCATTGCCGCCAAAGCCCGACAGCTCGTTCCCGGCGCTGTCGCCTTTCAGCGTGTCATTATGTTCAGAGCCGTGGATTCCTTCGATGCCGATAAAGGTATCGGTGCCGCCTTCGCCGTCATTGGCCGAATTGGTCGCCAGATTGGCGCTGACCCCGGCCGCTGCATCGCGATAGCGGACAAGGTCGGTGCCGTCGCCACCATCGAGCGTGTCATCGCCCGCACCGCCCCAAAGTTCGTCGTTCTGTGCGCCGCCGCGGATCGTGTCATTGCCGGTGCCGCCCAGAAGCGTATCCGCCCCGGTGCGCCCTTCGATCAGGTCGTTGCCGCCAAAGCCCGAAAGCTCGTTCGCGCCGCCATCCCCGGCCAGCGTGTCGCCAAAGTCCGAACCGTGCACGCTCTCGATGCTGATCAGCGTGTCGATGCCGCCATCGCCATCGGTCACCTTGCCCGAGGTCAGGTCTGCCGCAATCCCGGCGGTGTCATCGCGATAGCGCACAAGGTCATCGCCCTGACCGCCATCCAAAAGGTCGTTGCCCGCGCCGCCGACCAGTTCGTCGTGATCGTCGCCGCCCGACAGGCTGTCATCGCCGACGCCGCCAACCAGCACGTCCTTACCGCCAAAGCCGCGCAGCGTATCGTTGCCGTCATAGCCGAACAGGCGGTTGTCCACATTGTTGCCGACGACAAAGTCGTTCTTATCCGTGGCATGGACGTTTTCGATGCTGATCAGCGTGTCGGTGGTGCCGTGGCCGTCAATCGCGGTGCCGTTGAACAGGTTGACCGTGACGCCCGCGTTACCCTCGCGCAGCGCGTCTTCGCGATAGTGGACGATGTCTTCGCCTTCGCCGCCATCCAGCGTATCGTTGCCCTTCAGGCCCCAGAAGGCGTTCTGTTCGTCGCTGCCCTTGATGTAATCGTCCCAGTTCGTGCCGCGCACGTGGTCGATGTTGATCAGCGTATCGGTGTCGCCAAAGGCGTCTTTCGCGGTGCCTGCGCCCAGATCGACGACAACGCCGAACATGCCGTATTCGGTGCGGCCCAGATCAAAGTTATAGGCGCCGATCTGTTCTTCGGGTTCGTAAATGACCGTATCGGCGGTGCCGGTGCCGCCGTCGATCGTATCGTTGCCCTGGTTGCCGGTGTACCATTCCAGATAGTCGAACAACGGGTTGCCACCGATCAGGTGGTCGTCATGCATGGTGCCGTTGACCTCAAGGATATAGAGGCCTTCGGTGAAATCGGTGGTCATCGTGGCCGAGCTGGCCGTACCGTCCTTGAGGTTGACCGTAATCGCTTCGTCGATTTCAAAAATCAGGTGGTGGCCGTAAAGCGTGCCCTCGGAATTGCCGCCCTTGATGACCTTATTGCCCGAGCCGCTGATGACGATGGTGTCGCGGGCTTCGGCCAGCGTCGCGCCGACCATGATCGTGTCGTTGCCTGCGCCGGTGGAATAGTAATCCTTGCCGTCGCCGCCATCCATATAGTCATCGCCGTCATAGCCGATGAAACGTTCGTCATACAGCTTGCCGTCATGCCCGACCCCGTCCGAGCCGATCATACGGTCGGCCTTATCGGTGCCGTGGATCACTTCGAGGTTGCGAATGGTGTCGGTGTCGCCCCAGGTATCGATCGCGGTGCCGGTCTTGAGGTTGACCGTCACACCCAGCGTGCCGGATTCCAGATAGTAGGACAGAACGTCGTTTTCGCTGTCGCCGCCATCAAGCGTGTCGGCGCCCTTGTCCCCGACCAGCGTATCGACGCCATTGAAGGTTTCGATCAGGTCCGCGCCATCGCGGCCATAGAAAAAGTTCGCAGCCCCTGACCCTTTCAGGATGTCGTCGTGATCCGAGCCGATGATCCGTTCAATATTGAACAATGTATCGGTATCGCCCCAAGTGTCCGTCGCGGTCTGGGTGATCAGGTTGACGACAACGCCCAGCGTGCCGGTCTCAAAGAAATAGGCGACCTGGTCAGAGCCGGCGTCGCCTTGCAGTGTATCGTTGCCCTTGTCGCCGACCAGAATGTCATCGCCGCCAAGGCCGTTGATATTGTCGTTGCCCGCATCGCCAAACAGGGTGTCGTTGCCGGTGGCCGTGCCTTTGATCGTGTCATTGAAGACCGACCCGTACAGGTATTCGATGCCGATCAGCGTATCGAGATTGCCCCAGGTGTCGGTCACCTTGCCGGTGCCTAGATCGGCGCTGATGCCGCGTGTGCCCGTTTCCTTGAAATAAAAGACCCGGTCTACACCCGCCCCACCATTGATGGTGTCATTGCCGGCCTCGCCATAAAGCGTGTCATTGCCGGTGCCGCCATCCAACGAGTCATTCCCGGCGCGGCCGTCCAGAATGTCATCGCCGCCCAGGCCATTGATGGTGTCCGCAGCATCGGTGCCTGCAAGACCGTTATTCGTTGCGTCCCCATTGATTACTGCCATGACGACAACCCTTCCTCAAAATGCGATTATTCGAGTGCCCGACAAGACACCGTAGGTATTACGATTTGACTGCTCTGGCCGCAGGGTACGAAAAAATGCGGCTACACTCTGACTTTTTGCAAGTTTCTTGCCTTATCGCGAAGATTTGTGACATTTCGCCATGCAAAGTGCAATTGTAATCCCCGCAAACGGCCTTGCCCGTCTGGGGGGGGATGTGGTCAAACACACCAACACGCCAATTTTCGCGCCATTCCCAATTTAGGCGGGGCGCAAAATTGTCATCACAGATCTTGATTTCAGGATATTTCATGAGCTGGTTCAATAAAATTCGCCAAAAACAGTCGGACTTGCCCGCAGTTGAGGTGAACCCGGATGCCCCGTCCCTGACGCTGGACACCAACCCTGATCGCCTGTCGTCCAAAGCCCCGGGCCTTTATCTTTATCCCCGCACGACCCTGCCTGCGATGGCCCGGTTCGAAGACATCCCCGTGGTTCCCGTCAGCCAGACCGAAAACATGGTCCTGCTGGGCGGGCCGGTCTGGCCGAACTGGCGCAGCCATGGCCCCTTGCGGCACAACCGGTCGGGCACGCCGGTCGATCGCCATCCCCCCGCCTATCCCGATCAGCAACAGCCCTTTGACACCCCTGCCACCTGGGGCGGCCATGCGGTGTCGCATTTTGGACATTTCATCGCCGAACACAGCACCCGCATTTTGCAGGCCAGCGCCGAACATGGCGACAAGACCATGCTGTTCACGCTAGAGCCGAACAGCTCGGCCAATCAGCTGCCCAAGTTCTTCTGGCAGATCCTGTCGTGGTTTCAGGTCGATGCCAAACGGCTGCAATTCGTGCACAAGCCCCTGAAGGTGCGCGAGCTATGGGCCGCGCCGATGGCCGAACAATGGGCCCATGTGCCCACCTCGGACAGCTATCTGGATCTGCTGGCCGCCAATACCGAAAGCCAGGGCCTGACCCGCCGCCCCAACAGCGTGGTCTATGTGGCCCGCGACCGGATGGAGGCCACCGCCGAAGGGCATAACGCCGGTGAAACCTACCTGACCCAAGTGCTGCAAAGCCTTGGCGTGACCGTCATCCGCCCCGAGGCCATGCCACTGCGCGAACAGTTGGAGTATTACCACGGGGCCGAGACGCTGATCTTTGCCGAAGGTTCGGCCATGCATGGGCGGCAACTTCTGGGGCGCCGCGACCAGACCATCGTCGTGCTGAACCGCCGCCCGAACATGCGCATTGGCCTGTCGGCCCTGCATCCGCGCGTCTCGTCGCTGGCCTATGCCGAAACCACGATTGGCACGGCCTCGGTGCTCTGGCCCGGCGGCAAGCCGTGGATCGTGCGGGCGATCTCGCTTTACGATGTGGATGTGCTTTTGGGCACCTTCGATGCGCTTGGCATTCCGCTGTCCAAGGCCTGGGACACCAAAGCCTATCTGGCAGCCCGCGATCACGCGATCCGCCACTGGATTCAGCTACGCTTTGATCCGCGCCAGCCGATCGACCATGCGGCCTCAGTGGTGCAGGTCCGCAAAGACTTCGCGGCGCTGGGGCTGGACCATCTGATCGACCACCTGCCCAAGGCCTGACATGGATGACCTGATCACGAAGCTGCACGCCTCGGGGCTGTTTGACCGGGACTGGTACTGCGCCACCTATGCCGATGTCGCGCAGACCGGGCTCGATCCGATGTGGCATTTCGTGAAATACGGGCTGGATCTGGGGCGCGCGCCGGGGCCGGGCTTTGATCCGGGCTTTTACCTGGCGCGCTATCCGGATGTGGCCAGCGGCGATATCACCCCCCTGCGCCACTACCTGTTCCACGGGCAGGCCGAGGGGCGCTTTCCCACCCCCGCCGCCGCGCAAACCCATGACGGCATGACCCGCGTGCGCCGCCTTCAGGCCGAACTTTGGGGCGGTCTGGAAGACAGCGCCGCCACGGGTTTGATGGATCTGGTGAACACCCCCGATCTGCCCGATCAGGTCCGGTTTGAGGCCGGGTGCCAATTGGCCTTCTGGCGCGATTACAGCGGCGATGCCGCCGGGGCCGAGGCGCTGTTGCACCGGCTGGGGGGCCTGCCGCCGCGCTATTCCCGCGCCTCGTTCCGGCAAATCCCGCTGGCCACGCTTTACGCCCGGCGCGGGGCGCGGCAGGCGGCACGGGCCGCCTTGCAGGCCATCCTGCCCGAGGATCAGGGCAGCGATCAGGTGCTGGCCTTGGCCAATCTGGAAAACGATGCGGGCAAGCTCGATCTGATCAACGGGCTTTATGCGCCGCGCGGGCTGGCGCAATTGACCCGGCGCGATGCCGCCGCCCTGCTGAGCCTTGGCAATCTGACCGCCACAGGCTGCCCCGCGCGCCCCGCCGAAGGGCCGCTTGTGTCGGTCATCATGCCGGTGTTTCGCGCCGCCCGCACCATCCGCGCGGCCATCGCCAGCCTACAGGCCCAAACCCACACAGACCTGGAAATCATCGTCGTGGACGATGCCAGCGATGACGACACGTTTCAGATCGTCTCGGACCTTGCCAAGGAAGACCCGCGCATCCGGCCCATCCGCCAGGCTGTCAATGGCGGGGCCTATGCCGCCCGCAACCGCGGCCTGTCCGAGGCGCGCGGCGAGATCATCACCACCCATGACGCCGATGACTGGTCTCATCCGCAAAAGATTGCCCTGCAACTGGATGCGCTGGCCCAAGACAGCGGGCTGGTCGGGGTCATTGCCCATTGGGCACGGGTCGCACCGCCCTTCCAGATCACCACCAACTGGCGGCTTGGCCCCAGCCTTCTGCAATGGAGCCATTCGTCTTTCCTGTTCCACCGGATTGTCGCCGACAGGCTGGGCGGCTGGGATGAGGTGCGGGTTTCAGGGGATATGGACTATATCTGGCGCTGCGAGGCGGCCTTTGGCGCAGCCTCGGTGCGGCGCATCCTGCCAGATCTGCCGCTGGCCTTCGCGCTGGATGACACCAGCAGCCTGACCCGCAATCCGCTGACCCATATTCAGACCAGCTATCGCGGATTGCGTCACTATTATCGCGAAATCTGCCGGTTCTGGCAGCACGAGGCCCCCGGCGGGCTGACCCCAGACCAACAGGCCGAAAAACGCGCCATGCTGCCCCCTGCGATGCTGCCCGGCCAATCGGGGACGCAGCAGGTGGATCTGCTGCTGCGGGGGGATTTCTGTGATCGGGCGGTGATTGCCCAGATGGCCCGCCAGATCGAAGCTGCGCCAAGTCAGACCATAGCGCTCTCTCATGTGCCGGACCCGGATCTGACGCAGCGCCAGACAGGCTATGCCATGCAGTTCGACATGGGCCTTTTTGCCCTGCTTCGGCGCGGCACCGTCTCGATCGCCTGCCCAGAGAAGGCGACCGAGGCCAGCGAAACGCTTACACTTCGGGGCCGGGATCTGGCGGCAGATCATAGGGCGGAAGCGGCACAGGCCCATCCGCCACAACCGTAACCGGCGCGGGGAACAGGGTCTGTTGCGGGGCGCGGGCACCATGCGGCAAGATCACCGACACATGCAGCGCGCCTCCGGTGCGGCAAACATCCCCGGCCAGCCAGTCGCAGCCCAGATCAGACGCGGCCAAACACGCCCCGTCCGCAATCGCCGAAAGATCCAGCGCCACACCGTTGAAATACAGCGTCTCGCCTTCGCAGGTCAGGGTCAGCGCATCATCCCGGCGCATGGGGGTAAAGCTCAGATGCATGGGGCTCTCCTTAGTACCAGCGGCCAATGGCCATGACATTCACATGGATCACCCGGCCGGTGACGGCGGTATGGGCCACCGCATAGACCGTGGCCGGTGTGTTGCCCACATCGCCAAGCCCGCCAACAGCGGTCATCGTCGACAGGTTCTCAACATGGGCGGTGATGGTGCAGGCGGGCGGCTCGGAAAACATTGCCGCAAAGACCGTATTGCCGCTCAGCAGACTGCCCGAGCGAAACAGCGCCCCATAGGCGATGTTCAGATCCTGACCGCTCAAAGTCAGCTTTTTGTGGCAGATCTGGGTGCCATCGGCATAGCGCACATAGGCCCCGTTGGCATTGCTGCCGTGCTCCATCATCGCCCCGGTGGGCAGGCCGCCCGCCTGCGACACGGTCCCCAGAAGGTTGCCCGTATCATAGACCCGCTTGGGCGCCTGAAGCCCGGCGGCGCTTTCAGTCTGGTGAAACATCTGGCCTGTCAGGGTCTGGAAAATACGGTGACGCCGGCCGCTGGATCGCTGGACCTGCACCATCATCCCATACCGATCCGAACCATGGCCAGTCAGCGCGCCCGGGCCATCGGCCTTGTCATTGAACCCCACCAGCCAGCTGCCCATGGCATCGGGCAGAAGGCCGCTATAGGCCGCGCTGTCATTGGTCAGGCATTGCGCCCCGGTCATCAGGATTTTGCCCGCGGCCCCATCGCTGCCCGCGCTTTGCACCGCGCTGCCGGTCACTGGCGCATCCAGTTGCAGCCCGGTGTCGCTCAGGACCATGCGGGCCGTGCCTGCCGGGGCAAAGGTGATCTCTTGCGCGGCGGGATCGGCCCGCAGGACCGTGTCCCAAGACGCCCCATCGGCGCTGATCTTAACCGAAAACGCCGTATCGCCCGCCAGACCCATTTCCGCATGACCAACCCAGTCGGATTGAAACAGCACCGAACCCGTATCCCCCGCACTGGCCTTGTTCAGCTTCATCTGGTGGCCCGCGCCGGCATGGCTGAACAGGCTGGCGTCTGAGGCCACCGACAACCGGTTCGTGGCATCAGCGGTGGTGCCAATCCCCAGCTGCACGGTGCTTTGCAGCGCCGGCGCCCAGCTTCCGCCGCGCCAGACATGCAGTTCTTGAACATCCTGCGCCCAAACGCGCCAGCCCTCTTGCGGCGACACAAACAGCCAGGCCGTGCCGTCCCAATAGGCCAGCGCACCATCGCGCCCGGCCCAAACGCCCGTGGCCCCGGCCCCAATGCCATACATGGCACCGGCCTCAGGCGATGCAGGCGGCGCGACCTCGGCCAAAGCCAGAACCGCAGGCTGCGTCAGCGCATCCAGCTGCTGTAGGGCCTCATTGTGGGTGACGTGTTTCTGCGCCTGTGATGGCAGCAAAAAAGGCAACCCCATCCGGGGCGATAGATTTGACATGCGACTTTCCCGAATTGCGCGGGCCGCAAGGCCCCGGACGGTGTTCGGTTCTAGTCACCAAGGGTGAACGCGCTCTTGGGCCTGCGTGCGCTGGTCCCGCCGGGGCGCAACGGCCCCGCTCAGATCCGGCGCAGCAAAGCGGCCAGATAAAGCGACAGCGTGCCTTGCAGCCCCTGCCGGTAAACGCCCGTGCGCCATAGCATCCACAGCCGGTACACAAGCCCGCGGTTGCGTTCGCGGGCGAACAGGCGCAGCACCTCGCGGTTTTCTTCGGTCAGACGATGGGCCGAGGCCCGCAGCGCCGATATATTGACCGTGTTCCACCGCCGGAACCGCCCTGACACCAGCATGCGCAAGCGCCGTTTCTTCGCCTCAAGCCCCCGGTTCGCCCCGATCAGATTGCCCGCGTGCTGCCGGTACAGCAGCAAAGGCGCATCATCGAAGATCACGCGGCCACCGGCCCCGGTGACGATCTGGTAGACCCACCAGTCATGCACCACCAGTTTGCGCGGCTCATGGCTGGCGGCGCGGACCAGATCCAGCGCCGCATGGTTGAGGATCATCGTATTGCCGCCCGCCACGTTCTGCACCAAGGCATGGCGAAAGCCCGCCGGACGACGCGCCCCGCGCGACAGGCGGCGGTTGTTCAGATCGGCATCGCATTCCCAGCTGCGCCCGCAATACAGCAACATATCCGAAGGCGCCGCATCCTCGCGCAGGGCCCGCACCCCGCGTTTCAGCTTATCGGGCAGCCAGACATCGTCCTGATCGCAGAAGGCGGCATAATCGACCCAGTCGGGGCAGTGCCGCAGCAACCACAGGAAATTCTGCGCCGCACCATCGCACGGCCCGTCAATCAGCTGCACAGTCAGCGCCGGGTTCGCCTGCCCAAAGGCGCGGACAATATCGCGGGTGTCATCGGCGGAATTGTCATCGCTGACCAGGATCAGCGCCGGGGCCATGCTCTGGGCCGCAAGGCTGTCCAATTGCTCCTGTAGGCAGGCCGCACCATTATAGGTTGCCAGAAGGATCGCAATCTTCGGCGCTGCGCTGTCACTCATCGGGGGCTCTCCTCCTGCCAGAGGCGGCTATAGCGATATTCTGCGATCCGGTCCACATCCCCGAGCGGGATCACGCCTGCAAGGCCATTTCCTGCAAGTACCGGGCGCGGATGCGGGCGGCATCGCTCATGACGGCCAACTGCCCGCGCGCGGCCTCAAGCGCCAGCACGGCATTGGCGGCACAGCGCGGATTGTCGGCAGGCACCACGAACCCGCTGACACCGTTTTCCACCAGCGATGGCGGTGCGCCGCGATCATAACAAATCACCGGACGCCCGGCGGCCATGGCCTCCATCACCGTGCGCCCAAAGCTTTCGGCGAACTTGGAAATGCTCATGACCACATCGGCCTGCGCCAGCGCCTCGGCCGGGGTCTGGGCATAGCCGCGGAATTCCACATTGGCCGGCAGCGGCCGCATCAGGTGCAGATCGGGCGTGCCCGGCCCGATCAGACGGAACCGCACGGGCCGTTTTTCCTGCGCCACAAGCCGCGCAATCGCCAGAAAATCAGCGATGCCCTTCTTGGCGATATTGCTGCTGATAAGCGCGATATTCAGGGTCTGTTTCGGCGCAAACCGCATCTCGAACAGCGCCTCATCCACCGAGTTGGGCCGGATCGCCACACGACCGGGGCAGGCCAGCCAATCGGCCACCGGCTGCGAGGTGGCGACAAACCCATCTGCCTCATCCAGAAGGGCGCGGCGCAGGCTGGCAGCATCACTGCCAAGATTGCGCCGCAGCGCCACGTCCTGATCGGGCAATTCACGCACATGCACGAGGCTGCGCACCCCTTCGGCGCGAGCCGCCGCCAAAGGCGCATCCAGCACCAGCGTATTGACGTGAATGTCCTGCGCCCGGTGTTTGGAAATCAGACCCTGTATCGCCTGAACTGTCGCCAATGGCGGGCGGCGCAGGGCATGACGCCAGATCTGTGGCAGAACCTCAACCGCGACCGAGACCTGCAACAGCTGGTTCAGATAGGCCATGTTGCGCAGGGTCGGCACCACCACCACCGGATTCCGGCCGCGCCGGGCCATCCGCTCCAGCACGCCCAGCAGGCTGCGTTCGGCCCCGAACAGCGTCTTGCCCGAGGTATGGGCAAACACCAAGGTGCGCGGCTGGTCTTCATCCACATCCGCCAAGGCACCGGGGAAGCTTGGCAAGGGGGGCAGACCCGCCTCGCGGCCCTCAAGCTCATAGTGCAGCAAGGGCACCGTCGCCTCATCCAGACCGGCCACACGGCGATACCCGCCCGAACTGAACAGCGGCCCCGGATCGCGGTTTTCCCGCGCCCCGCCCGACAGGTAATGCCGCACCGGGCTGACATCGGCCATCAGCACATCAAGGTGACACAGACGATACCAATCCTGATCGAACAGATCCGAAGCCGACAGAATATCGAAATCGCTGGGCGGGCCTTCGGGATCGCCCAGCCCGATCGCCGCAGGCACCCGGAAGGGGCGGACCTCGGGGTGTTGCGGCATGAACAGGCCCGACTGATCGGCGCAGCGGCGGGCATGCCAGACATGGGCCGCTTCCATATAGTCGCGGCGCAGCCCCTTGAACTGAGTGCGCAGATGGGTCGCGCTCTGGTTGGTCAGCGACTGCGCCTCGGTCCGGCCAAAGGCCAGCGGCACGCCGGGGCAGACCTCGCGGATGGACTGCGGCCCGAAGGCGGCAATCACCCGGTAGTAATATTCGGTATCGGCATTAACCCGCACCCGATCCCAATAGCCCAAGCTATCGCGCATCTCGGCCCGCACCATCAGGGACGACACATTGCGATAGACCCAGCGGTCTTCCATCCGCCAGCGCGTCATGTCCAGATCGTCACTGACCCGCACCCAATGCGACACCGTGGCCTGCAAGTCCGGTTCGGCCAAAAGCGGACGGATCTGCAGTTCGATCTTCTGCGGATGCGACCAGTCATCGGCGTCATGCACAGTGATAAACGCGCCCTGCGCGGCGGCGAACCCGGTGTTGCGGGCAGGGTAGGCGCCCTGGTTCTGCGCATGCGCCAGCACGTGAATGCGCGGGTCTTCCTCGGCGGCGGCGCGGGCAATCGCCAGACTGTCATCAGACGAGCCGTCATCGACCACCAGAATTTCCAGATTGGGCCAGCTTTGGGCCGACAACCCCCGCAAGGCCGTGGCCAGACCGCGCGCGCCATTGAACACCGGCACGATCACACTGACCAGTGGCGGGGCCTCGGGCAGGCGGTCGTCAAGGCGCGGGCCGGCATCGGCGCGCAGCCGGTCAAACCGTGGCCCCGTCGCCATCTGATCCAGCCACACCGGCACCAGCCCATGCGGCCCGTGCAGCCGGTGCAGATAGGCGTCCAACTCCCAATCGTCGGCCTTGTGGAACCGCGCCTGCAACAAACCGCCCAGTTCGAAATCGGGCAGGGGGCCAAATCGGTTGACCCCCGCCAGCAAAATCCGCTCGGCCCCGGCCGGGTCGCCGCAGGTCAGGCAGATCTGGATACCAAGCAGGAAGGGGCCGGGATGGCGCAGGGTCTGCATGCCTGCATTGCCGTCGTGAAAGGCAAGGATCGCCTCTCGGGCGCCCATCATATCGCCCTGTTCCTTGCGCCAGCGGGCCAGCGCCCAGCCTGCCACCGCCCGTTCGCGGGGCGATCCATCCGCCAAAAGCGCCTCAAGGGCGGGCAGGGCCATCGCCTCATAGCCACGCCAAAGCATGTGATCCAGTTCCAGCGCCTGCACAGGCGCGCCTTGCCGCCCTTCGGCGCGGCCAAGGGTCAGGTAGTGGTCCAGCGGGTCCATGCCCGCCGCACGCACATCCTCATAGGTCTGCAAATACCAGACCGGATCAAAGTCGTTCAGATCGCCTTGCCGCACGGGGTCAGACGGCATTGCCTCGCCTCACACGCCCCAACAGTCCTTAGGACAGGGGGCGGCCTTCCGTTTTGCCAAAGGCCGCGTAATGCACCAGCGCCGGCCAGCCGGTGGCGGCGATATCGGGGTTGGCGACATAATAGGACATGCTGTCAAAATCCGGCCCCGGATTGCGGCCTTCAAACCCGCCCGAACGCACGTAATGTTCACGCGGGCTCATGCCGCTTTCCGAGACATCGGGATAGGTGTTCAGATACCAGGTCGCGTTGAACAGATCGCTTTCGCCTAAGATTTCAATCTGGCGGCCAAAAGACGGCACGCCATTGGCCGGACCATTGGCCCAGCTGGCGTAACGCGCGTGCAGCAGGGTGATTTCCACCGCATGGCGGCGCTTGATCGCTTCGATTTCTTCGTTCGCCGCCGAACTGGCCGAGACATCGATCGTTTCCAGCTGATCGGTCAGCTTGGCGATTTCAGCAAAACGCGCGTCCAGCATGTCCTTCAGGGCGTCGATTTCTGCCCGCAGCAGCTTCTGGATGTCTTCATGGCTCTGGGCCGGGCTGATAGCGGGGGTTTGCGCCTGGGATGCGGACATCGTGACAGCGTCTCCGTTCTAATGCATTCTCGATTCAACTGCCAAAAGGTGTATCACCAAAATCCCGGATGCACACCCGCAAACGCCCCTCACATGCCTTTGACGCGGACCGCCCCGCGCATAGGCTGTTTTTCGGTCACGCCGCCCCGGCAGATCGCTAAACTTCGCGGGGCTTTGCGCAAACCAGCCACAATTCCAGCACATGGGCGCACGCCCCGGTGCTTTAGGCAAAAGGCGGGGGCCATGGTAGGATATTCTCTTGCTGGGCATGGATCTGCGGCAGGTGGCCGGACGGGCAGACCGTTCGCTGGCGGCCATTGTCTATTTCGAACCGATCATTCTGGACGGCGCACCTTGGGTTCTGGCCGGGTCGTCCGTTTCGGGCGGGGTCAGCCTGCTGCGGCTGAACGACGGCGGCAAAATCGCCCGCATCGAAAGCGGCTGGCAACCGGACAGGGCAGGCGGGCTGTCGATGGCCGAGGGGCTGATCCTGACACAAGGCGGCGATACGCGCATCTTGCGGGTCGATACCGGTGGCACCGCCGGGCTGATGGATCTGAAATCCGGCCCCGATCTGGGCGCCCCGGCGGCCCTGCGACTGAAAAGCGGCGGGGTGATCCGGGGGCAAAGCTTTGAACAGGTGACCAGCGGATCAACCAGCTTTCTGGCCGCCGCCGATGCGGATGGCATCACGCTCTACTCGATGTCCCGATCCTGGGGGATGGGCGAGGTGGCCAATGTCCAAGACAGTGCCAAATCCGCGCTGAAGGGCGTGTCAGACATGCTGTCCCTCAGCGTGGCGGGCCAGACCTTCCTGATCACCGCCGCACAGCAAGACACCGGGCTGACCGCCTTTCGCATCCATCCCGGCGGCCGGATGGAGCTGACCGACAGCATCGCCGACAAGGACGGGCTGTGGGTGTCTGGCCTGACCGCCATCGCCGCGCTGACCCTGTCGGGCCTCAGCTTTGTGCTCGGGGTCTCGCCCATCAGCGGCACCGTAGCGGCCCTGCGGCTGAACCCGATGGGGGTGTTCTTTGTCACTGACATCCTGACCGACAGCCAAGACACCCGCTTTGGCGGGGCCGCGCATCTGGCCACGTTTGAGGCAAACGGCCGGGGCTTTGCCGTGGTCGGCGGATCGGACGCAGGGCTCAGCCTGCTGGAACTGCTGCCGGACGGGCAATTGCTGCACCACCAATCCTTGGCGCAAAGCACCGCATGGGACATCGGCCCGATCACCGCGCTCAGCGCCATGGTGCTGACCTCCGAGGTGCAGATCCTGGCCGCAGGCACGCGGGGGAACCTGCCGCTGTTCGTTCTGCCCCTGGCCGATCTGCCCGCCCGCCACGATGGCACCCCCGGCGCGGACCGCCTGACCGGGGGCGCACTCGACAATCTGATGCTGGGGCAGGGCGGCAATGACACCCTGTCGGGGGGGCCGGGTGATGACACGCTGATCGCGGGGGCCGGATATGACACGCTGACCGGTGGGGCCGGGGCCGATGTCTTTGTCCTTGAGGCCGGGCGCACCCGCGACACGATCACCGATTTCCAGCCGGGGCAGGATCGCATCGACCTGAGCGGCTGGGGCAGGCTCTATGATGTGTCGGCGCTGGACATCCGCAGCCGCGACGATGGCGCCTTGATCCTGTGGCAGGGCGAGGAGCTGCGGGTGCAGACCGCCACTGGCAGCAGCCTGCCCGCCACTGGCTGGGACAATAGCGATTTCCTGTTCTAGCCCAGTCACAGCAGATCAAACTGCTGGCCATCGACCTGAAGGAGGATGCTGGCCGCCGCCGCCCCATCCACCAGCGCCCAAAGGATCTGGCCTGTGGGTTTGTAGATCACGAAATATTCGGGGATCAGCGGATCGCCCGCATTGGGCGTCGCGGCCCGGTTCAGCTGAAACTGCGCCGCCGTTGCCGCCCCGCCATAGGCCAGCACATCGCCGTCACGCCAGGAAAAATCCTGTATCCAGTCCGACCCATGATCGGCCAGCCCCAGATGAAAGAACCGGTCCGCCCCCGCGCCGCCATTCAGCCGGTCATAGCCAAACCCGCCATTGAGATAATCCGCCCCATCCCCGCCAAACAGCGCATCACCCCAGGCCCCACCGGTCAGCACATCATTGCCCGCGCCGCCAATCACCGTATCGGCCCCGAACCAGCCCGACAGCGTGTCATCGCCCGCATCGCCGCGCAGTTCGTCATTGCCATGCCCGCCCTCCAGCACGTCGCGGCCCGCACCGCCATAAAGCACATCGCGCAGATCGCTGGCGCTGGCCCCGCCTTGCAGGTGATCGTCGCCCTCGCCGCCCAGAAGCGTGTCGCTGCCATCCCCGCCTTGCAGCGTGTCATTGCCCGCCAGCCCGTCCAGCAGATCATCGCCATAGCCCCCCACCAGCAGATCGGCCGCCGCCGTGCCCTTGGTGGTGCTGTCGTCAGGCGGCAGCAAGCTGGCCTGCCCGCCGCGCAAGGCAATGCCCCACAGGCCCGCGATGCCGCTATTGCCCGGATCTGTGGGCAGGCGCATCAGATCGCCCCCGCCAATTGCCAGCGCCGAATTGGCGGTAAAGACGCCCGCCCGCGCGCCGGGGTCATCCTCGGCGGTGCCTTGGGTCCAGCCGATCGCCTCATAGCGGAACAACAGATCCACATTGCCGCCGCCACGATCAACGATCTGAAGCTGAAACAGGTTGGTCACATCCGCATTGCGCCGATAGACCCCCACATGATCCCAAGTGATCGTCACCACCCCCGCATCGGGGGCAAGATGCACCCAGATGCCGCCGCTTTCGGCCCCTTCGCCATCGAGCCGCGTGTCCACATCGCCCCAGAAGGGCGCGATCATCGGGCGGGCGGGGTTGTCTTGCGGCAGGCGTTTATAGGCACCGCCAAGGCTGACCGTGCCATTGGTGTTCACATGCAGCCGGTCCGCCGCATAGGTCACACCGGCAATGGTGATCCCATCCGGCAGCACCGCCGAGGCATCGACAATGGTTGACCCGTCATCGTTGCGCGCCAGTTCCCAAGAGCCAAACCCCCGCGCCCCGCCCAAACGATCCTGAACCGCGCCCGTTCCCCAAAATGCCATGTCCCGCGCCCCCTTTCAGAGGGATCTTGGCGCAGGATAAGTAAAGGCAGAGTTATTGCGTTACTTGTCGTAATGTCCGGTCTGATGCCAGCGCCAGGCGTCGCCGATCATCTGCTCAAGCGTCGAGCGGGTGGGCTGCCAGCCCAAATCCTCAATCGCGCGGACAGATCCCGAGACCAGTTTGGTCGCGTCCCCTGCGCGGCGGGGGCCTTCGGAGTGGGGCACTTCGCGGTTGGTGACGGCGCGGCTGGCCTCGATCACCTCACGGACGGAAAAGCCCTTGCCGGTGCCAAGGTTGAACACCTGGCTGCCCTTGCCGTCCTTGAGCCATTTCAGGCCCAGAACATGGGCATCCACCAGATCGCAGACATGCACATAGTCGCGCACGCAGGTGCCATCGGGGGTGTCATAGTCAGTGCCGTTGATGGTCAAGGCAGGGCGCGTGCCATCGATCGCCTCCAGCATCACCGGGATCAGGTGGGTTTCGGGGCGATGATGTTCGCCTACCTCGGCCTCGGGATCGGCACCCGCCACGTTGAAGTAGCGGAAAATCACCTTGCGCAACCCATAGGCCGCTTCGAAATCGCGCAGGATGTCTTCGACCGCCCGTTTCGAGGCCCCATAGGCGTTGAGCGGCTCTTGCGGGGTCTGCTCGTCCAGCACGACGTTGTCATGCTCGCCATAGGTGGCGCAGGTCGAGGAGAAGACAAAGTCCAGACAGCCCGCCGCCACGGCGGCCTCGATCAGGGTCAGCGATCCGGCCACGTTGTTGCGCCAGTAGCGGCCCGGCTCAGACATGGCCTCGCCAACCTGGCTGAGGGCCGCGAAATGCATCACTGCGACGGGGGCGTATTTGGCAAAAACCTCATCCAGTCGTGCGCTATCCATCAGATCACCCTGCTCGAAAGGGCCGAATTTCACCGCATCCTGCCAGCCAGTGACAAGGTTGTCATAGGTAACGGGCATATAGCCTGCCGCGCGCAGGGCCTTGCAGGCATGCGAGCCGATATAACCCGCGCCTCCGGTGACCAACACATATGACATGAGACCTCCAATACTCTTTTCGGAGCGACAGCCCCGCGATGGAAACGAACCGAGACAGGAACCAAATAGCCTTAAGATGGCTGACAAATTTGCATTTTACCTAGCAGAGCACCGCCGACGTGGGAAGAGCTTGCACCTTCGGCATGCAGGAACCGTTGAGTTCGCCCCATGCTCCGGGCTATGAGCAAGCAAAGCCCGAGCAGGAAAGGACCGGCCATGACCGACACGCTATTTGGCACCGACGGTGTCCGGGGCCGCGCGAACAGCTGGCCGATGACCGCAGAAATGGCCCTGAAACTGGGGGCCGCCGCCGGGCGCTATTTCCGCCGGGACAAACAAGAACACCGGGTGGTGATCGGCAAGGACACGCGCCTGTCAGGCTACATGATCGAAAACGCGCTGACCGCCGGGTTCACCTCAACCGGGATGAACGTCTTTCTGCTGGGGCCCGTGCCGACCCCGGCCATCGGTTATCTGACCCACAGCCTGCGGGCCGATGTGGGCGTGATGATCTCGGCCAGCCACAACCCGGCCTCGGACAATGGGATCAAGTTCTTTGGCCCCGACGGGTTCAAGCTGTCGGATGATGCCGAAGCCGGGATTGCCAGGCTTCTGGACAAGGGCGTCGATCCTTGCGCACCCGAAAACATCGGCCGCGCCCGCCGCTTTGAAGATGCCCGCGGGCGCTATGTGGAATATGCCAAGACGACCTTCCCGCGCGGCAAGCGGCTTGACGGTCTGCGGATCGTGGTCGATTGCGCCAATGGGGCGGCCTATAAGACCGCGCCGTCCGTCCTGTGGGAACTGGGCGCCGAGGTGATCCCCATCGGAGTGGAGCCGAACGGCACCAATATCAACGCCAAATGCGGCTCGACCCATCCCGAAGCCGCCGCCGCCAAGGTGCGCGAAACCCGCGCCGACCTGGGGATTTGCCTTGATGGCGATGCCGACCGGATCATCCTGATCGATGAGACCGGCAAAGTGGCCGATGGCGACCAGATCATGGGGCTGATTGCCACCCGCTGGGCCGAAGAGGGCCGCCTGGCCGGCAATACGCTGGTGGCGACGGTGATGTCGAACCTCGGGCTGGAACAGCATCTGGCCAGCAAGGGGATTGCGCTGGAACGCACCGGCGTGGGCGACCGCTATGTGGTCGAACGGATGCGCGGCGGCGGGTTCAACCTTGGGGGCGAACAGTCGGGCCATATCGTGATGACCGACCATGCCACCACCGGCGACGGGCTGATTGCCGCGCTGCAATTCCTGGGCGCGATGGTCGAAACCGGGCGCACCGCCAGCGATCTGGCCCGCGTCTTCACCCCGGTGCCGCAAAAGCTGATCAATGTGCGCTATGCGGCGGGCAAAACCCCGCTGGACACCGACGCCGTCCAAAGCGCGATTGCCGCAGGCGAGGCGGCACTTGGCACCTCTGGGCGGTTGCTGATCCGCAAATCCGGGACCGAGCCGCTGATCCGCGTGATGGGCGAAGCGGGCGATCTGGCCCTTCTGGACAAAGTGCTCGGCGATATTGTCGATGCCGTGCGCCGCGAAAGCTGATCCCGTGATGGCCCCCGATAGCATCCTGACCGAAGCCCGCCGTGTCCTGAGCCTGGAAGGCGATGCCCTGCACCGCCTGTCAGAGACGATTCCAGCCGATTTTGCCCCTGCCGTGCAGGCCATCTTGGACACCAGGGGCCGCGTGGTCGTGTCTGGCATCGGCAAATCGGGCCATATCGGCAACAAGATCACCGCCACGCTGGCCAGCACCGGCACCCCGGCCTATTTCGTCCATCCGTCTGAGGCCAGCCATGGCGATCTGGGCATGATCACCGCGCAGGACATCTGCCTGTTGATCTCAAACTCGGGGGAAACAGCGGAACTGGGCGATCTCATCGCTTATACCCAGCGCTTTTCGATCCCGGTCATCGGCATCTCATCGCGCGAAGGCAGCACCCTGATGCGGGCCGCCCGCTATAAGCTGACGCTGCCGCCTGTGGCTGAGGCCTGCGGCATCGGCATGGCGCCCACCACCTCAACCACGATGACGCTGGCGCTTGGCGATGCGCTGGCGGTCTGCCTGATGGCGCAGCGCGGTTTTGCGCCCGAGGATTTCCACGTCTTCCACCCCGGCGGCAAGCTGGGCGCACAGATGATGCGCGTCACCGACCTGATGCACAAAGGCGAGGCCCTGCCGCTGGTCGCAGCGAACGCCCCCATGAGCGATGTGCTGCTGACCATGACCTCCAAAGGGTTCGGCATGGCCGGGGTTCTGAGCGATGGCCGCCTCAGCGGTGTGATCTCGGACGGGGATTTGCGGCGGCATATGGATGGGCTGATGGACCGCAAGGCCCACCAGATTGCCACGGCCAACCCGGTGACCATTTCCCAAGACAGCCTTGCCGCACAAGCGCTGGCGGTGATGAACCAGCGCAAGATCGGCGCGCTGTTCGTGGTCGATGACACCGGCGCCCCCGTGGGCATCCTGCATCTGCACGATTGCCTGAGGGCAGGCGTGGCCTGATCGGCCCACCCCTGCTATGAGAGCGCACCCGGCCCCAAGGAACCCCGCCATGAGCACCATTTTGTTTATCCCCGCCCGCTATGCCTCGACCCGCTATCCCGGCAAGCCGCTGGCCGCACTGCGCCAGCCCGACGGCAGCAGCAAAACGCTGATCCAAATGAGCTGGGAAGCCGCGCAGGGCATTCGCGGGGTCGATGCGGTTTACGTGGCCACAGATGACGATCGCATCCGCACCCATGCGAGAGGCTTTGGTGCGCAGGTCGTCATGACATCGCCCGAATGTGAAAACGGCACGGCCCGCTGCGCCGATGCGCTGGCCAATCTGGGCCAATCGCCGGATCTGGTGGTCAACCTTCAGGGCGATGCGCCCCTGACCCCGCCGTGGTTCATCGAGGCGCTGATCGATGCGATGAAGGCCGACACCAGCATCGGCATGGCCACGCCGGTGCTGCGCTGCGACGCCCAGACCTATGCCAATTTCACCGAAGACCGCCGCAATGGCCGCGTCGGCGGCACCACCGCCGTCTTTGACCGTCACATGAACGCGCTTTATTTCTCAAAAGAAGTGCTGCCCTTCATCGATCCGGGCAAGCTGCCCGATCCGATCCCGGTGTTTCACCACGTGGGCGTTTACGCCTACCGCCCCGAGGCGCTGGCCGCCTATGTCGCCAGCCCCGCCTGCCAGCTCGAAAAGCTGGAAGGTCTGGAACAGCTGCGTTTCCTGCACAACGGAACGCCCGTGCGCTGCGTCGAAGTCGATGCGCGTGGACGGCTGTTCTGGGAACTCAACAACCCCGAAGATGTCGCCCGGATTGAAGGCGCACTGGAGGCCCAAGCCCAATGACCCTGATCCCCGAAACCCGCACCGTGATGGTGGGCGATATCGCAATTGGCGGCACCGCGCCCTTCGCCCTGATTGCCGGCCCCTGCCAGCTTGAAAGCCTCGATCACGCCCGCATGATGGCCACCCGTATCGCCGAGGCCTGCGAGGCCACCGGCACGCGCTTTATCTTCAAGGCCAGCTATGACAAGGCGAACCGGTCCTCGATCACCACCCAGCGCGGTCTGGGCATGGAAGAGGGGCTCAAGATCCTTGGTCAGATCAAATCCGAATTTGGCTGCCCCGTGCTGACAGATGTGCATGAGGCCAGCCATTGCGCCCCCGCAGCCGAGGTTTGCGACGTGCTGCAAATCCCCGCCTTCCTCTGCCGCCAGACCGACCTTCTGGTGGCGGCGGGCAAGACCGGCGCGGTGATCAACGTCAAGAAAGGCCAGTTTCTGGCCCCGTGGGACATGGGCAATGTCGCCGAAAAGATCGCCAGCACTGGCAATCAGAACATCCTGCTATGTGATCGCGGCACCTCGTTCGGCTATAACACGCTGGTCAGCGATTTCCGCGGCCTGCCGACCATGGCCCAGACCGGCTATCCGGTGGTGTTTGATGCCACGCACTCGGTGCAGCAACCGGGCGGGCAGGGCACCACATCGGGCGGCCAGCGCGAATTCGTGCCGGTTCTGGCCCGCGCCGCCTGCGCCGTGGGCGTGCATGCGCTGTTCATCGAAACCCACGAAGACCCGGACCGCGCGCCATCGGACGGGCCGAACATGGTGCCGGTGGATCAGCTGGGCGTTTTGATCGGCCAGCTGCGCGCCATCGACGATCTGATCAAGGCCCAGTAAGGACTGCCCATGCCCAAGGCTCTTATCACCGGCGCGGCCGGGTTCATCGGCTTTCATCTGGCCCGCCGCCTTCTGGCCGAAGGCTATGAGGTCACCGGGCTGGACAACCTCAGCGACTATTACGACGTCGGGCTGAAACAGGCCCGGCTGGACCGGCTGGATCACCCCGGATTTCGCTTTGTGCACGCCGCCGTCGAAGAGCCGGGCCGCCTGATGGGCCTGATGTCCGAGACCCGGTTTGATCTGGTGGTGCATCTGGCCGCCCAGGCCGGGGTGCGCTATTCGATCGAGGCCCCGCGCGCCTATCTGGACAGCAATATCACCGGCACGTTCGAATTGCTGGAGGCCGCCCGCGCCCATCCGCCCGCGCATATGCTGCTGGCCTCGTCTTCTTCGGCCTATGGGGCCAATACCGACATGCCCTATCGCGAAGACATGCGCGCCGATCACCAAATGAGCTTTTACGCCGCCACCAAGAAGGCCGGCGAGGCGATGGCCCATTCCTATGCGCATCTTTACGGCCTGCCGATCACCATGTTCCGCTTTTTCACGGTCTATGGTCCGTGGGGGCGGCCCGATATGGCGCTGTTCAAATTCACCCGCGCGATCCTGAACAGCGATCCGATCGACGTGTATAATTACGGCGATATGCAGCGCGATTTCACCTATATCGACGACCTGATCGAGGCGCTCTGGCGGCTGGCGGGGGTTGTGCCGCCCGCCAATGGCACCGCCGTTTGTCAGGGCGACAGCCTGTCGCCCGTGGCCCCATGGCGCATGGTGAATGTGGGCAATGATGCGCCCGCCAAGCTGACCGCCTTTATCGCCGCGATTGAGGCGGCCACCGGCCAGAGTGCCACGCAAAACCTGCTGCCCATCCAGCCCGGCGACGTGCCGGCCACATGGGCCGACACCACCTTGTTGCGCGGGCTGACGGGGCAGGTGCCAGAGACGCCAATCATCGAAGGCGTGGCCGAATTCGTGCGCTGGTACAGGGACTATTACGGGGCTTAAGGGCCACCGCAATGTTGCAACCAAGCAGAAGTGTCATCACCAGGCGCGACGGTAGCAAGGCTTAGCAGCCCGCAGACCTCAAATAGCGCAGGGCTGCAAATCCTTGCGGGCCTACGCGTCAGAACCGTCGTAAATGTCGAAGGCGATTGTCAGACCGCGCTCGGCCAGCTTCTGCAACGTCTCGTTCGATAGACTGATCCCTTCATTGCCTTCCTCCATGAACAGGCCGCAAAAGACGTCTGCCCGGAAACGTGAGGTGAGGTCTTGCCAAATATTCAAGTCGTCAGTGAGCCGATCGAATATCTCGGATATCTGAGCATCAAAGTCGCCTGGTTCGCGCCGTTCTGCGCTCAAGCGCCATCCGCCGCTTCGGGCCGTTCGTTTGTTCCCTGTGCCCTTGTCGACAATCTCTTCTCCCTTCCTCTCGGATTTGGTTGTCTGACAACCGAGTAGGCGGGTGAGTTCATCGGGGTCTAAATCGTCGCCACAGAACCGAAGTGAGGCGGCTGAACCGCACGACTGCGCGCTCATAATATGCGGCCATCTTTGAAGGGCGACCCGGAGGACGGCAACCAGTCTTCTTGTAGCCGGTCTTTGCGCTGACCGGTTTGACCTTTGGCCGTGGGGCGGCCTTCTCCTGCTCCACTTTGACATGGGCGAGGACAGCACAATCGATCCGCTAATTAAGATTATGTTAATAAAATGCGAATTGGGCAGGAACAGAGACTGGTCCGTGCCTGCCCAAAGCGATCAGATCATCGCGCGCAGCTTGGTCAGGTGGGTGTTCACCAGATCCCAGGCACGCTCGGCACTGGAGGCTTCGGCATAGCAGCGCAGCTCGGGCGCGTTGCCGGATGGGCGCAGATGCACCACATCGCCATTGGCAAAGCTGACCCGCAGGCCGTCCAGCGTGTTGATGTCGCTGGCCTCGCTGCCGGTCTCAAAGAACGCCGCGCGGGCGGCGGCATCGTCGCGCAGGGCGGCGATCAGCTTGGCCGAGGCTTCGGTCGGAACCTCGGTCAACCGGTTGGCGGCGGTAAAGCGCGGCGGCAGCGCGGCCACCACATCGGCCAGCGGCTGACCGGCGGCTTTTGCGGCATGCAGGCTGCACAGGATCGGCAGCAGGCAATCGCGCGTCATCAGCGGCGCCAGCGCCCCGGTCGGGCCTTTGGCCTCAAAGCCCAGCAGGAACCCGCCATTGGCCTCATAGCCCACAACTGCGGCCCCGGCATCGCCTGCCAGAACCTCTTCCATCGCGGCGATCACATAGGGCGAGCCGATGCGGCTGAGACGGATATCGGTGAAGGCGGGCATGGCTTCGATCATCGTGTTGGACGAGATCGGCGTACAGATCACCGAGGCCCCCAGCGCCCGCGCCGTCAAAGCGCCCAGCACATCGCCCGGCACCACTTGGCCGGTGTGATCGGTGACCATCGGGCGGTCTGCATCGCCATCGGTCGAGATCAGCGCATCCAGCCCGTTTGCGGTGCACCAGTCTCTGAACTGGCTGCGGGTGTCCTCGTCCACCGCTTCGGTATCGACCGGGGTAAACGTGTCGGTCCGGCCCAGCGGGACGGCGGTGCCGCCCAGGGCCTCGACCACCTCAACCATGACATCGCGCGCAACCGAGCTGTGCTGATAGACGCCCACCGTCAGACCCGTCAGCGCATCGCCGCCAAAGGCCGCCGCATAGCGGGCCACGTAATCGCGCAGCGCGCCTTCGTCCGACGCGGGCAGCGGGGTTTCTTCGGCCCAGGCGCGTGTGCTGTCCAGATGGGCCAGAATATTGGCCTCATCGGCTTTGCTGATCTCGCCTTGCGTGGTGTAGAACTTCAGCCCGTTGCGATCGGCGGGGATGTGGCTGCCGGTGATCATAATGGCCCCTGCCCCGGCCTTGGCAGCCGCCGCCGCCAGCGCGGGCGTCGGCAGAACGCCTGCCACGCACAGGGTCAGCCCCTGTGCCCGGACCGCGGCAATCACCGCGCGGGCAATATCGGGCGAGGACGGGCGCAGATCCCAGCCGACGTAAACAACGCCGCCGGTGTCACAGGTCTGGGTGAAGGAAACGGTGTAATCCTGAACCAGTTCAGGGGTCAGTTCGGTGACCAGTCCGCGCAATCCGCTGGTGCCAAATTTGGGGGCCATATGAATGATCTCTTCTTAGTATATGAGGGTCTTGCTGACCTGCACATATCACAGATCCCGCACAAGGTAAGGGCGGCACCCCGCCCTGCCCCGGCAACGGCGGCAGAAAATTCAACAGACGCCCGCGCCTTGCCCTGAAATCGCCTTTGCCGGGAACTAATTGCGAAGGCGACTCGTCGCGTGATAGCGTTTTTCAAAAGCACCCGGCGTGAACAGGGATATTAAGAGGCACGGCAATGGCAACCTATGATTTCAATGCGTTCTATTTTGCAACGGACGATCTGACGGGCGAGATTGACACGTTCAACGCGGCCACCGTGACCCTTGTGGTGGCCCCCAAGACCACCAGTTTCACCTATGCCTATGACACGGCCCAGCAAAGCGGCACCCCCACCACGATCGAGGTCGATCCGACCAATATCTACGGACTGCTGTTTGACGATCAGATCATCGATCCGGCCGACCGCGAAGCCCATGTGCTGAAGGTGACCTGGGGCTCGGCCTCGTCTCCGAATGTGTCCTATGTGCTGACGGTCGACATCACCACCGGCGCGGGCGGGCAATATGCCGTGGTCCTGGGCGGCGCACCGATTTCGGTCTCCAGCGTCTCGAGCATGGTGGCCTTCAACAACTCGATCATTTCCGCCGTCGATGTGCCCGCCACCAGCAGCTTTGCTGCCGGCAAGGCGATTTCCTTCAGCGCCCTGCCCGATGGCTATACGGTCGGCGATGACGACGAGATTTTCGGCACCAATGATGACAACCATTTCCAAGGCGGCAATGGCGATGACTCGTTCCATGCCAGCACCGGCAATGACACGATCGACGGCGGCAACGATTCCGACACGGTCTTCTACGAAGGCCTGAGCACGGGCGTATCGATCAACCTGTCCAACACCACCAGCAATGGCGTGACGCGCGGCACCGCCCAAAAGGGCGCGACCGGCGGAACCGACACCCTGATCGAGATCGAAAACGTGCACGGGTCACACCATGACGACCTCATCATGCTGGATTACAGCGGCTACACCTTTGACCGGGGCGGCAATGACACGGTGATCGGCGGCGCGGGCGACAACCGGTTCAACGCAGGCAGCGGCAATGACAGCTATGCAGGCGGCTCGGGCACGGATGAAATCTCGTATCGCGACGATGGCTATGACAGCGCAGGCGCGGCTGCGGGCGGCATCACCGTCACCATGACCGGCCAGAACGCGGGCACCATCGTGGATGCCTGGGTCGGCAATGACACCATCAGCAGCATCGAACGGGTGCTTGGCTCGGCGCTGGCCGACACGATGACCGGCGGCGCGGGCAATGACTTTTTCTGGGGCGATGACGGCGATGATGTCCTCAGCGGCGGCACTGGCCAAGACACGCTTCTGGGCGGGAATGGCAATGACAGTCTGAACCCCGGCAATTCTGACAACTTCAACGTGATCGTCGCCGGGGCCGGGGATGACACGGTCGATTTCACCGGCATCACCGCGCAGTACTTCAACCCCGCGCTCTATCACTATGACCTGCCACAAGGCATCAACGCCGCCGTGGACGGGGCGGCCAATACCGCCAGCATCGACAAGAACGGCGCAGGCATCACGACCATCGTCAATGTCCGCGCCGCGCTGCAAGGCGACGGGCTGACCCTCAATGGCACCAGCTATGACGACCTGTTCAACATCGACCTGACCTCGGGCGATTGGGTCGGGGTCGAGGGCGAGCGTGGCAATGACACGATCAATATCGGCGCGGGCAATGGCACCGTGCGCATCGACTATATGGACAGCTCGGCCACCAGCGGCGTGCTGGCCAACCTGACCTCCGGCATCGTCGCCAATGACGGGCTGGGCTATATCGATCAGATCAACATCGACGTGGGCGCCCGTCTGGTGGAAATCCGCGGCACCGATCTGGACGATTCCATCATGGGCAGCGCCGGCAGCGACCGGTTCATCACCGAACAGGGCGATGACACGATCGACGGCTCGGACGGCTGGGACACGGTGCGCTACAACCGCAGCGGCGTGGGCGCGGTCACTGTCGATCTGGGCGCAGGCACCGCCACTGGCACCTGGGATGGCGTGGTGTTCTTTGACACGCTGCGCAACATCGAAGCGGTCTCGGGCTCGCGCGATGATGACGATCTGCTGATCGGCGATGACAATGACAACTATCTGGCGGGCGAAGGCGGCAATGACACGCTGATCGGCAATGGCGGCGATGACAGCTTTGAGGATCTGGACGGCG
This sequence comes from Pseudoprimorskyibacter insulae, assembly GCF_900302505.1. GTDB lineage: Bacteria > Pseudomonadota > Alphaproteobacteria > Rhodobacterales > Rhodobacteraceae > Pseudoprimorskyibacter > Pseudoprimorskyibacter insulae. The sequence continues at coordinate 42,997 of NZ_OMOJ01000014.1, forward strand.
ACAACTCGATCTCGGGCGGGTCTGGCGAAGACTATGCCACCATCGGGCGCGGCAACAGCACCGTGGATGGCGGGGCCGATTACGACACGGTCGAGATCGTCGATGACACCTCAGAGGCGCTGGTCATCAACTTCACCGACGGGGTAAATGGCGATCAGCCGCGCATCATCGGGCGCAGCGATCATAGCGCCTCGGCCACGGTCTATTACGCCGCCACCCTCAACAACATCGAACGCATCGCCGTGGATTTCGAAGGCGATCTGCTGGTGCTGGGCGATGACAACGACAACACCATCGACCTGTTGGCCGATATGTCCACCCTGACCTTCCACGGCGGCGGTGGCACCGACCAGTTGCAGATGCACCGCCTGACTATGGAGGGCGACACAACCTCTGGCGTCACGCTGGACGAATTCCTGACCTCGGGCATGGGGCTGGAGTATGACAGCAGCACCGGCGATCTGCGGATGACCAATGCCGAAGGCAGCACGGTCGCCCTTCTGAGCGGCGTCGAAGAGATCCGCTTTGCCGATCAGACCATGACCATCGCGCAGGTGGTCTCGGCGGCGGGGGGCGGCGGTCCGACCAATGCCGATGACGATCTGACCGGCACCGATGACAATGACACCATCGACGCCCAAGACGGCAATGACACGGTCACCGGGCTTGATGGCGATGACAAGCTGATCGGCGGCAATGGCAACGACAGCCTGTCGGGCGGCGACGGCAATGACACGCTTCAGGGCGGCGCGGGCGATGATACGCTCGATGCCTCGGGCGGCAGCGCCTCGACCAACTATTTCGGCGATTACGTCATGCCGGGCACCGGGTCCAACACGATCATTGGGCATGAATTGCTGTTTGAAACCGATGGCATCGACATCGGCTATCAAGATGTCACCGGCTCAGGCGGGTTGACGATCACCGTGGGCGAAAACGGCACCGGCACCACGACCTCGGCGGTGGCCGGGGTGGTCAATGACACCTTCACCTACGCCCACCGCTTTGATGGCTCGCCCGATGGCGATACGTTCAACGGGTCGGACAACAGCCAGTGGGAAGGCTGGGGCGGCGGCGCCGGGAATGACACGATCAACGGCGGCGGCGGTTATGACGAACTGCTGTACCATCAAGACGCCAGCAACGGCGGCACGGGCGCGATCGCCATCAACTTTGACACCGGCACCGCCATCGATCCTTTCGGCAATGTCGATATCTTCACCGGCATCGAAGCCGTGCGCGGCACCGCACTGGCCGATAGCATGGTCGGGTCGGCCGCGCTCAGCTTCCTCAGCTATCGCGGGCTGGATGGCAATGACACCATCACCGGCAGCAGCGCCTGGGACCGGATCGACTATAGCGTCGACGGCGGCTACGGCGGCACGGCAGGCATCATCGCCGACCTGACCGCCGGAACGGTTCAAGACGGTTTCGGCGCAACAGACACTGTCTCGCAAATCGACGGGGTGCGCGGCACCGATGCCAATGACAAGATCATCGGCGCCGGATTGGCCGAATTCCTGTCGGGCCGCGATGGCGATGACACGCTCAACGGCAATGCGGGCAATGACACGCTCAATGGCGGGGATGGGGCCGATACGCTGATTGGCGGCGACGGCGATGATTTCATCTTTGGCGGTGACAGCGCGGCGGACCTGCGCGACATCGTCTATGGCGGCAATGGCAATGACAGCATCGACGGCGGCTACGGCAATGACGAATTGCGCGGCGACGCGGGCGATGACAGCATCGAGGGCGGTTACGGTGTGGATACCGTCATTGGCGGCGACGGCAACGATGTGCTGACCGGGTCGGCTTGGTCCGATCTGATCTTCGGTGGTAATGGCAACGATTTCATCAACGGGGGCTTCGGCTTTGACCGGGTGAACGGCGGCGCGGGTGCGGATAAGTTCTTCCACACCGGGAACGCGGGCCATGGCAGCGACTGGATTCAGGACTATGACGCCGCGCAGGGCGATGTGCTGTTCTATGGCGCAGCCGCGACCAAGTCCGATTTCCTGGTGCAGCGCGCCACCACCGCCAGCGCGGGGGCGGACACCGTGCAAGAGGTGTTCATCACCCACAAAACCACGGGCGTTCTGCTTTGGGCGCTTGTGGACGGGGATGCCCAGACATCGCTGAACGTCCAAGCCGCCGGGCAGGTGTTCGACCTGCTGGCCTGACCCAGACACGGGCATGGGGCCAAGGCCCCTGCCCTTTTCCGCATCGATGGTCCGGGAATCCTCCGTAGCCACAGGCCGGAGGATTTCCTATGCTGGGGCACAGGCGCGCGGGCTTTGCCCACCAACCAGACAGATCCGACAAGGAGGCCAAGATGAGCTTCAACATCACCATCGACTATCGGTTCGACACCTCAGGTTTCTTCGACAACCCCGACGCCCGCGCCGCGCTAGAGGCCGCCGCCGACGCGTGGGAGGCCCTGATCCAAGACGAATTCGACGACGTGCCAACCGGCACAGTCTTTACCATCGCCAATCCCTCGGACCGCAATCAGACCGTCAGCATCACGCTGGATGCGCCGATTGACGATCTGTTGCTGTTTGCCGGGGCCTATGCGCTGAACGGGCCGCTGGGGCTTGGCGGCTATAACGGTTCCAGCGCGGATGGCGATATCTACAAGGCCCGCCTGTCGAGCGATTTCCGCGGCACCGGCCCGGTGACCGATTTCGAACCCTTCGTCGGCACCGTTAGCTTTGACACCGCTGCCACCTGGAATTTCGATCTGGCCGGGCCGGTATCTGGCAAGAACGATTTCTACAGCGTCGCCTTGCATGAAATCGCCCATGTTCTGGGGATTGGATCAGCGCCGATCTTTGACAGCATCGGCGCGGGCGCCCTGTTCAACGGGCCGAACGCGCTGGCGGTGACCAATGGCGTGGGCATCCCGCTGGAAGGCGATATCAGCCATATCCAAGAAGACTACGCCTCGGACGCTACGCTGATGGATCCGCGCCTGACCACCGGGTCGCGCACCGTCCCCACCACATATGATTTGGCGATCTTGGCCGATATCGGCTATGAAATCGCCGGTTACACCAAGCAAGGCAGCACCCCTGAAATCGTCACCACAGGCGATGATATCACCGTCTTTGGCACCAACCTTGGCGACCTGATCGACGGGCTGGCGGGGAATGACCAGATCCAGGGCGATGCCGGCAGTGACACGCTTTTGGGCGGGTCGGGCAATGACACGCTCTTTGGTCAGACCGGCGATGACAGCCTGTCGGGCAACGCGGGCGATGACATGCTGATCGGCGGGTCGGGCAATGACACGCTGCTCAATAGTCTGGGCACGGATACGCTCTTTGGTCAGGACGGGGCGGATGTGTTTGAAATCCGCGCCTTTGGTGGCGGCAAGGCCAACCTGTCGGATTTCGATCTGGCCCAGGACAAGATCAGGTTTGTCGATTCAGGCTTTGCCAGCAAACAGGCCGTGCTTCAGTCGGTCACCAAGAACTTCACCAATGTCTCGACCATCACCCTGAGCGATGGCACCCGCGTGGATGTCTTCCACAATAACCAATCCGGCACGCCGCTGACGGTGGACCATTTTGAGCTGGTCAGCACCGCCCTGCCCCAAGGCACCGCTGGCAATGACCGGCTGGAAGGCACCGACCAGAACGACACGCTGGAAGGTCTGGAAGGCAATGACACGCTGCTGGGGCTTGGCGGCGATGACAGCCTGCTGGGCGGCGATGGGGCCGATACGCTCAATGGCGGGGATGGCAATGACACCATCCGCGGCGGCAGCACCGAGGCCGACATACGCGACATCGTTTTCGGCGGCGCGGGCAACGATCTGATCGATGGCGGCTACGGCAATGACGAATTGCGCGGCGACGCGGGCGATGACAGCATCGAGGGCGGTTACGGTGTGGATACCGTCATTGGCGGCGACGGCAACGATGTGCTGACCGGGTCGGCTTGGTCCGATCTGATCTTCGGTGGTAATGGCAACGATTTCATCAACGGGGGCTTCGGCTTTGACCGGGTGAATGGCGGCGCAGGCGCGGATAAGTTCTTCCACACCGGCAACGCGGGCCATGGCAGCGACTGGATTCAGGACTATGACGCCGCACAGGGCGATGTGCTGTTCTACGGCGCAGCCGCGACCAAGTCCGATTTCCTGGTGCAGCGCGCCACCACGACCAGCGCCGGATCGAACACCGTGCAAGAGGTGTTCATCACCCACAAAACCACGGGCGTTCTGCTTTGGGCGCTTGTCGATGGCGACGCCCAGACATCGCTGAACGTCCAAGCTGCCGGGCAGGTGTTCGACCTGCTGGCCTGAGGCCCCCTACCCGATCAGAGCCTGTTACAGAGTCTTTCGCATGCGAAAGACTCTGATCCCTTAGGCGTGGCGCATTTCATAAGCCATCCGGCGGCCCATCCGCACCCAGAACGAACTGGGCACTTCGTTGCGGAACAGGGTCAGCCCATCGGGCGTGGCCGGGGTCAGCTTGAAATCGGGCTGATAGGGCGCGCGGCGCTTGCGCAGGTCTTCGTTGCGCGTGTCATAGTGATCTTTCAACGCGCGAAACTCTTCGCGGGTGAACAGGCACGGCTTGACCTTGTCGCCAAACTCGGCCCGCATCGCCTCGGTCGCCATGGCCACCAACCAATCAGGCGCGGCATAGGGTTCGGACAGGATATTGCCCGCCCATGAGGCCAGCGACATGGGCGAGGCATTGGACATGCCCTCATTGACCACCTCAAGCTGGTCCACCGTCAGATCCACGCCCATGTGGCGCAGGAAGCTGCCGATGATGCCGCCCTCTGCCTTACGGCAGCTGTCAAAATCCATCAGCGTGATCTGTTCAGGCTTAAAGGTCGCCTCCAGGCAATCCAGCAATCCGTTGTAATCGACCCAAAGCCCCTCGATCGTGCCGCTGTCGATGATCGGCGCCACCAGTTCAGGCGGGCGCGGCGGGATGCGGCTTTTGGAGACTTCCAGATAAACCGATTGCAGGAACTGCCACTGGGTGCGCAGCACGCAGATCACCTCGATCTCATCAAAGGCCGACAGCGCATCGCGGATCTTGTCCATCTCACTGAGCGAACGGTTGCGGGAAAACTCCTCGCTGCTCAGGAGCAGGGTCTGATTCCCCTCGGCATGGGCCGCGGCCAATTCCTCAAGCGTGCCCATACTGCCCTTGGGCAGTTCATAGACCTTTGGCCGGCCATCCCAGTTCAGCACCAGCCCGTGATGTCCGGTGTGTTTGTTCAGGCGCGGATAGACCACCCCATGCTCGGCCAATAGGGCCGAGTTTTCCCAGAGCATATCCTGAAGCGTGGTGGTGGCGGTTTTATGGGTGCCTATATGCAGAATGACTTTGGACACGATGGGCTCTGGCCTCTTTTTTCTGGTTATGCCTTGGCTTTCCGCGCGGCCTTCTTCGGGGCGGTCTTGGCAGGCTTCGGCGCGGGGGCCGCATCTGCCTTGGCCCCACGGCCAATGGTGCGCTGACGCAGCTCTTGCAGGTAAAGATCGCCATAGATCGTCGTCGGTTCAAGCACCGCTTTTTCCGCCCATTCGTTCCAGGCGTTCACGAACAGCTCTTGCCGGTACGATGTGGGCAGGCGGTGCTTGGCAATCCGGCGCAACCAATAGCCAAAGCGCGCGGGGTTGGCCCCATAGGCGATATGCGCCTTCAGGCCACGGCGGGCGGTGTTGTCCCAGCTGGGCATCGCGCCGACGATGGTGTTTTCGGGCAGGCTGGCGACGTAGTCTTCGTTGACCGACTTGGCGATGACCTTGTTGTAATCGTAGATCAGCCCTTCGAAGGCACCATGCACCTCGCGGCCAAGATGGTTGCCCAAAGGCCCGCCGAACAGGAAATCCTCGCCGGTGACAAGCCCGTGCGGCGGCATTTCCACCCAGAAGTCAAAGATGTCATCCGCAACCGGGTTCTCGCCATCGACGTGGAAGCAGACAGCGCCCAGCTCGACCTCACCGATGCCGGCCTTGCGCCATGCCTCGCGCATCCGCGCAACGCTGCCTGCGGGGTCGGGCATGTCTTCGGGGCGGTAGATCATGAAACGCGGGCGCGTGCCATCGGGGCGCATATAGCGGGCATCGCGCATATAGGGCAGGCTGTCTTCGACCAGCTTGTCTTCGAAGCCGTCCTTATAGGTCTGCTCCAGCAGCACCGTGCCCGACAGACCATCCCAGTTGCGCCGCCAGCTTTCATTGGCCCAGCACAGGTAGAAGGGGAAATCGATGTCGGGGCGCTTTAGCAGACGGTCCAGCGGCTGTTCCAGCACGCGGCGGCCATCGAACCAGTAGTGATAGACACAGAACGCGTCGATCCCGGCCTCTTTGGCCAGCTTGGCCTGTTCGCCCAGGGTTTCGGTGACGCGCAGATCGTAAAAGCCCAAGTCAGACGGGATCAGCGGCTGGGTGTGACCGGCAAACAGGCTTTGCGCTGCGACAGTGCCGCGCCATTCGGTAAAGCCCTTGCCCCACCAGGCATCGTTTTCCGCGATCGGGTGGAACTGCGGCAGGTAGAACGCGCTGGTGAAGGCCGGGCGCGGCAGCGGTTCGGGCGCGGGTGCCTTGGCTTTTTCGACCAGCTGCGTGGTCTGCACGACCCCCTGCCCCGCCGACATGGCCAGAAAGCCCATGGTCCGTTCCAGCGCATGGGCCAGCGTGCCATCGACCTGCGCGGTTTCAAGGTCGAAATGCCCCTCTTCGAGACGCATCGCCTTGAGCAGCCCGAGCATCAGCGGCGTCATCCAATAGATCGACCCGGCCGGGAAGCTGAGGATGTCCCAACCGATTTCGATCTCAAGGCGGCGCATCAGATGCTGGGTGATCTCATAGTTGGAGCCCCACCATTCGGTGCCGGTGAAATGCTGACCATCGGCCACCCAGAAGGCGCTGTCGGGATCGGCCAGGAAGGTGTCCAGCAGCTCTTGCAGGCCCTCTTCGGGCAGGATGCCGCCCACCAGATGCTGACGCCAATGGTCGCCATCTTCGCGGTGCGGGGATTTCTTGGTGTGGATCTTGGCCACGGCCTCATAGCCGTCCAGACCGCCGGAATTGACCAGCGTCATAAAGGGCAGGATATCACGGCCCCGGTTCGGCACCGGCAGGATCGTGGCGCTGGGGAATTGCTGCTGGATCTCGGCACTCAGCGCGTCGCTTTCCTCGCCCCGATAGGTGAGGGTGACAAAGAGGTCGAAATCAATCGGCAGATTGGCCAGACGCTCGGCGAATTCCGGCCAGACGTCGGGATAATAGATATGCGCCACGACGGCATAGCGGGCGCGGGTCCGCTCCGGATCGAATCGCAGCACCTTGCGTTCGACCTGCGGCAGCTCTTCGACCTTGGGCAATTCCTTGGTGACCCGCGATTCCTTATGCCCGCCGATCACGTAATGATAAAAGGGCGACATCCCCAGCGCATCCACATCCGGGTTGTAGCGCAGATAGGCACGGGGCGAGAAATCGGGGTTCGGCCGATAGCCGCGCTTTTCGCCATAAACGATGTAATGGCGCAGCGGAAACCTGTGGAACCACGGGTGGATGGCCGGGTAGGCGCCTTTGTAGAAGACCGGATCAAACAGATCTGTGGCTTTGGCGGCTTTTAGAAACGCACGTTCTTCTTTGGTCAGAAACAGAACACGCAGAAAGCGGGAAATCCGCGCGAACGGGCTGTTCAAATCTTCGGTCATATGAATTTGGTCCTACTTGCAGACCTGCACGGAATAGCAACGCCCCCCGGCAGTGGCAAACGCTTTTGCCCCCTTACGCGCCCTCATCCAGAATGATCGCGTGGAACCGATGCAAAAGCAGCATCCCAAGCGCGCTCAGAACCAATGCGACGGCGTAGACGTACAGCTCGGACACATGGACCGCGTCATATGTGTCATAGATGCCCCGGCGCAGCATCATGATCGGATGGGCGAACGGGTTCCACAGCAGCATCGAGCGGATATGTTCGGGCAGGGGATCAAGCAGAAAGAAAATGCCCGAGACAATGAACAAAGGCCGGTTCAGCACCGACCAGATGAATTGCCACAGGTGGAACATGCTCATCAGATAGCAATTCACCACCCCCACCCCAAAGCCAAGCGCCGTGGCCATGGCAAAAGCGCGGGCGCAATCCAGATAATTCACCCGGTATTCACCGCCAAACAGAACCGCCGTCAGAACCAGCAAGGCCACGGTGATGATCACCTGCGTCAGCGTGTTCAGAAACAGCCGGGCCATGATCGCATCGACATAGGTCACGCCCGGATAGGACAGCAGCGGCTTGGAATAACGGATCGCCACCCCCACCTTGGCCGAGGTCGTCTGATACATGACGAAGGGCAGCATGCCGGTGGCAAAGAACAGCGGAAAGTTCGATCCCAATGGCGGGGTCCGGGCAATCATGCCAAAGACCGCCGTCATCACCAGAATCCCGCCAATCGGTTCGGCGAAGGCCCAGACATAGCCGCCGGGGGACCGGCCGTAGGTCGTGCTCATTTCCCGCAGCATCAGCGCAAAGACCGATCGGAAGAACACAAATCGCGGTTTGGCAATCACTGCGTCTGACACGCGCCCCACCCTTATTCTGCCTGTCCGGCCTTTGCCGGACCCTTGCCGGTCTAGAAGATTCCCCCTTGCATTGCGAGAGAGAAAACCCGAATTCTACCCGCATTGTATTTCATCACGTGAGGGCGGACCCATTTCGCAAGCACCCGCGACCCCGCCGGCACAGCCGGCCGCTGCCCCGGCCAAGCCCAGCCCGAAGATCCCCCGGAATGCGGGCAAGGCCCGTGCCCGCAAACGGCATTTCGTCATCCTGTTCAGCGTGTTCATGGTGGTGATCGCCCCGCTGCTGGCCACGATCCATTACCTGTATTTCGTGGCCGAGGATCAATATGCCTCCAGCTTCGGCTTTGCCGTCCGCTCTGAGGAAACCTCGCTGGCCAGTGGCCTGTTGGGCGGGCTTGCCAGCCTGTCGGGCGGCAGCAGTTCCTCCGATACGGATATCCTTTACGAATACATCCAAAGCCGGTCCTTGGTGGAAAAGATCGACGATCAGCTGGACCTGGAGACGATCTATTCGCGCCCCGAGGCCGATCCGATCTTTGCCTATGACACGAGCGGCGAAATCGAAGATCTGGTCCGGTTCTGGAACAAGATGGTACATGTCAGCTATGCTGCGGGCAGCGGCCTGCTTGAGGTCGAGGTCAAGGCCTTCGCCCCCGAGGATGCCCTTGCCATCGCCAATGCGGTGATCGTGGAATCGACCACCATGATCAACGATCTGTCCGCCATCGCCCGCGAAGACGCCACGCGCTATGCCCGCGAAGATCTGGAACAGGCCGTGGCCCGGCTGAAATCCGCCCGCGAGGCGCTGACCCGCTTCCGGTCGGAAACCCGCATTGTCGACCCCAGCGCCGATATTCAGGGCCAGCTTGGTCTGGTCAATTCGCTTGAGGCACAGCTGGCCGGGGCAATCATTGAACTGAACCTGCTGCTGGAAACCGCCCGCGACAGCGATCCGCGCGTCGAAACCGCGCAACGCCGCATCAGTGTCATCCAAACCCTGATCGAGGAAGAGCGCCAGAAGTTCGGCCTTGGCCGGGGCAGTGACCCTGAAAGCGGACAGGATTATTCGACCCTATTGGGCGAGTTTGAGCGCCTGACCGTCGATGTGGAATACGCCCAGAAAAGCTATCTGGCCGCCCAGACCGCGCTGGATGCCGCCCAGGCCGATGCCCAGCGTCAAAGCCGCTATCTGGCGACCTATGCCCGCCCGTCGCTGCCGCGCTCATCGCAATATCCCGAACGGTTCCAGCTGTCGGCCGTGACCGGCGCGATGCTGCTGTTGATCTGGTCGATTGGCGTGCTGATCTATTACAGCCTCCGGGATCGCCGCTGAGGTCCGGGCCATGATCGAGCTGCGGAACCTGACCAAGATCTACCGTCTGAACGGGGTCGCCAAACCGGTGGCCCGCGACATCAGCTTTACCTTTCCATCGGGGGAATGCGTGGGGCTGATCGGGCCGAACGGCGCGGGCAAATCCACCATGCTCAAGCTGATCGCAGGCACGATCCAGCCCGACAGCGGCGAGGTGATCCGCCACGGATCGGTGTCTTGGCCCGTGGGCTTTGCCGGCAGTTTCCACGGCGATCTGACCGGATCGCAAAACGTGAAATTCGTCGCCCGCCTGTACGGTGTGGACACCGATGAAATGACCGCCTTCGCCAAAGAGTTTTCCCAGCTTGGCGCGCATTTCCATCTGCCGGTGCGGACCTATTCGTCAGGCATGCGGTCGCGTCTGGCCTTTGCCATGTCCATGGCGGTGAAGTTCGACACCTATCTGATCGACGAAATCACCGCAGTGGGTGACGGCAGCTTTCAGGCCAAGAGCGAGGCCATGCTGCAAGAACGGCTCAAGACCAGCGGCGCGGTGTTCGTCTCGCACTCGCTGGCGCAGGTCGAACGGCTGTGTACCTCGGGGATCGTTTTGCAGAACGCGCGGTTCTTCTATTACGCCCGGATCGAAAAAGCGATCGAGCATTACGAACATACGATGAAGGGTAATTTCCCGCCCTGGCTGCGATAGCCGAAAGGCGGGAACTTTCGCGCGCGAAAGGTTTGCGCAGAGTCTGATATCAGACCCTATTGCGCCTGTTTGAGCCACTCTTTCAACTGAGCGATCATCGCATCCGTCACCCCGTCGCCGTCCAGCTCAACCCGGCCCGCACGGGCGCGCAGGCGGATACCGGGGGCCACGGGTTCGGGCGCAGGCATGGGGGCAGGGCGGTTGCCCGCGTCAGGTTTGGGGCCGCGCAGGGCAGCCTCCAGCGCGCTGCGCTCTTCCTCGGCGCTCATGTCGGCGTGCAGGGTTTTGGCCACGGCCCCCACAAACCCATCATCGGCCAGCACCGCCTTCGACAGCGCCAGACCCAGACGTTCGGGGATCTGTTCGGGAAAGCGCAGCACACCGTCAAAGGCCGCAACCAGGGGCATGAAGGATTTCACCTTTGACCGCTTGGAAAAGGAGGCGCTGGAAAACAGGCTCTGAAGCGCGGCCTTGTCACTGTCGAACACGCCCGCCTGAACCGCCTGAACCACGATCCGCGCCCGCTCATAAAAGGACAGATCGGCGCGGATCTCGTTTTCTTCGACCATGGCGACATAGGCGGCGGGCCGGTCCTCGGGTCGGCGCAGCAGCGCCTGCACCGTGGTCGCGCCGCCCTCATCCGCCAGTTCACGCAGCGCCCGCAGACGCCGCCACCCCGAGATCAGCCCGTATTGCCCGTTGCCCAGATCCGTCACCTCGACCGGGGTCTGCTGACCACGGGCGCGCAGGCTGTCTTTCAGGGCGGTCATTTCGTCGGCGTTGCAGGCCATCCGGTCACGGATCAGATGATCCTCACGCACCGCGCTCAGCGGCAATTGCAGCACCATGCGCCCGTCGCGTTGGGCGGCGTGCAATTCGGCCTGCACCTGTTCGAAGGCAGCGTTCACCGCCACATCGCCCGCCACCTGCGAGATCGGCGCCCGCGCCCCAAGACCGGCGGCCGCGCTGCTGGGGGCCGATGCCGGGGCGGTGCCAAAGACATCGCCGGGCGGCGGGGTCAGACGTTTGCGTTTTGCCATGGCTCTGTCTCCTCTCAGCTGGCGGCGCGGGCCGCGTCGGCCTCGCTCAGCTCTTCGCGGCGCCACACGCCCAGAAGCAGCCGTTTGAAGGCGGCATAGGTCTGATCGAACGTGGCGCGCCCCCGCACATAGGTTTCGCGGTTGAAGTCGCGATAATCGGCCTCATAGATGCCAGCGGCCTGTTCCCCCGCCTGTCCGATCAGCGCGGTGAAATCCTGCCGGTGCGGGCTGAGCGTATCGCCCAGGTAGGCCTGCATCAGCGCGGCCAGTTCCGCCTGCTGGCTGGCATCGAACCGGGTGATGACCGTGCGCACCGCATCCCATTCAAAGCTCAGTTCAGGCCGGCCAAGGGCGCGGGCGGCCATGTTCTCGCCCTCCTCGATGCTGGCAAAGGTCGAATGCAGCATGTCAAAGAACCGGCCGGTGGAATCGAACTCAAGGAAAGACGCGCCCATCGGCACCAGCAAGATATCCGCCGCCGCCAAACCATTGATCGTCAGATAGCCAAGGGCAGGGGGGGTATCGAGGAAGATCACGTCATAGGCATCCAGCACGCCATCCGCCTCAAGCGTTTCGGTCAGCGCATCCCACAGCTTCCAGCTCCGCCCTTGCATCCGCCAGACGGGGATCTGGAATTCGGCCCAATAGAGGTTCAGCTGTGCGCCGATCAGGTCGATATTGGGCCAGTGGGTTTTCTGGATCAGATCGGGGGCCTTGACCTTCAGCGCATCGGACAGCGTGTCATCCAGCGGCTTGGGATCGTCGCCCCGGTCGATCCGGGCGCGGTTTTCCGATTGCAGGGCGGTGGCGTAATGGCGGGCCAGCAGCGGAAAGACCGTCTGCCATTCGTCCTCGACCTTGCCATTGAAGATCGAGGTCATCGAGCCTTGGCTGTCCAGATCGATCACCAGAACCTTGTAGCCATCCAGCGCCGCGCTCATGGCCAGATGCGCCGCCGTGCTGGTCTTGCCGACCCCGCCTTTGAAATTGGCGACCGCAACCATTTTCGCAGGCAGCCCCTCGGGGCGGTAGGGGCGGTATTCCTTGGCCTTCGATCCTTCGGCGGCGAAATGGGCCCGCAGGCGCAGCACCTCATCGAGGGTGAACCATTTGGCCCCGCCATCGGTTTCGCTATCGCCTTGGGGCAGGTGCGGGTTCTGCCGCAGCACCCGGCGGAAATGGGCCTGGGCGACGGGGATCAGATAGCGGGTGATTTCCCAGGTGGAGAATTTGCGCAGCGTCTTTTCGCCCGCCTCATTCAGCCCGCGTCCGGACAGATCTTCGCGGCCCAGACGGCAGCGCTCGGCGATCTGGCCAAAGCCATCCGCTGTCACGGGGCGGCCCAGATCGTGCAACGCGCTGTCGGGGGAGATGTTGAAATAGGGGGGAAGCTCGGGGGTGTCCTGTGCCATTGCTGCCTCAATGTGCTGTGTTTTGCGCAGTATATCGAAAAAGACAGCACATGGAAGCGTTCTGCGCACATCTAGTGAGACGCTTTTACTTTTCTAAGTATATTCAATGGTTTGCCATAGGCTCGCGGGGGCATCTTATGGCGCAAGGACAGGGGGGTCTTAATCAGCCCCTGTTATTTTTTCTGTTATTTTATAGTTAAGGGGTCTGGGTGACTTCTGAAAAGCCTTTTGTTTCAGACTTCTTGGGGCCATCCGCTGGGGCAGCCTGACTCTGAAACCACGAATATCCGATTCCGAAACCACGGCAAGCCGACTCTGAAACCACGTCTTTGGCGGGCGGGCTTCTGGACGGGGTCTGTGGATAACTTTAGGATCAGCGTAATTGAAACCACGAAGCAGATTCGCATGGCGATCCGGGGCCAACCCGGACCCAAGGCGAATGGGAACAGGCCGATGACGCGCGCGGGGCTCTTGCCCGACCACCATCCTACGGCGGATTTTTTCGTCTGCGACATCTTCGATGCCGCGCCCAAGGATGACATGGGCTCGATGGAGCATCCGATGTTCTCGCTCTCGACCCGGCCTGACCGGCGCATCCTCAGCTATGAGCATAACGGCGTGCAGATCGAAGTCACGCCCTCGGTGCGGGGGCTGGCGACGATCCACGACAAGGATGTGCTGATCTATTGCATCAGCCAGTTGATGGCGGCGGTGAATGCGGGCCGGGCGATTTCGCGCACCCTGCATCTGAAGGCGCATGATCTGCTGGTGGCCACCAATCGCGAAACCTCGGGCGATGGGTACAAGCGTCTGCGCGATGCGCTGGAACGGCTGGCCGGCACGCGCATCACCACCAATTTCGAAACCGGCGGCCAAGAGGTGACCACCGGCTTTGGCCTGATCGAAAGCTGGCAGATCGTGCGCAAGACGCGCGGCGGGCGCATGGTCAGCGTGGCCATCACCCTCAGCGACTGGCTGTTCCGGGCGGTGCTGTCGAAATCGGTCCTGACCCTCAGCCGCGATTACTTTCGCCTGCGAAAGCCCCTGGAGCGCCGCATCTATGAGCTGGCGCGCAAACATTGCGGGCGGCAGGCGGGCTGGACGGTCTCGGTTGATACGCTGCTGAAGAAATCCGGCAGCGCCAGCCCGCGCCGGGTGTTCCGCAAGATGCTGCGCGACATGATCGCCGCCGATCTTCTGCCCGATTACCGCATCGAAGAAGAGCCGGGCGATCTGATGCGCTTTTCCCGCCGCGATGCGGTGCTGGAACCGGGCACCGTTCCGATCCTGTCACAGAATGCGCTGGATCAGGCGCGCCGCCTTGTGCCGGGGGCCGACGTCTACGCCCTGCAAGCCGAGTGGCACGCCCATTGGCAGGCCCGCGGCGGGCTGCGCCTGCGCTCGCCCGATAAGGCCTTCCTTGGCTGGTTGGCCAAGCGCTGATCTGTGCAGTCGCAGCAAATCAGGGGATGACTCCGCCCCCCCGGATTGTTAAGCCATCAAATGAATTTGATGCCCATTTATGAATAGCGAGCCTGACCTTGCAGATTGAAAAGACCGCCCTCAATGGCGTGCTGATCCTGACCCCGCCGCGCTTCGGCGATCATCGCGGGTTCTTCTCGGAAAGCTGGAACAAGAAGCGCCTCGAAGAGGCCGGGCTGGAGATGCCCGAATTTGTCCAGGACAACCATTCGCTCTCGGCCCAGGTGGGCACCGTGCGCGGCCTGCATTTTCAGTCGCCGCCCCATGCGCAGGGCAAGCTGGTGCGCTGCGGCAAGGGCCGTCTGTTTGATGTGGCGGTCGATATCCGCAAGGGCAGCCCGACCTATGGCCAATGGGTCGGCGAAGAACTCAGCTTTGAGAATGGCCGTCAGCTGTGGATTCCGGGCGGTTTCCTGCACGGGTTCATGACGCTCGAACCCGATACCGAGATCATCTACAAATGCACCGATTACTATGCGCCCGATTGCGATGGCGCGGTGCGTTGGGACACCTGCGGCATTCAATGGCCGCTGGATGGCATCACCGCCGTTCTGTCTGACAAGGACGAAAAAGCCCCGGCCTTGGCCGAGTTCGACAGCCCGTTCACCTTCGAAGGATAAGCGCGATGAAACTTCTTGTAACGGGCGGGGCTGGCTTTATCGGATCGGCAGTGGTGCGTCAGGCCGTGGCCCAAGGCCATGAGGTGGTGAACCTCGATGCGCTGACCTATGCGGCCTGCCTTGAGAATGTGGCCAACGTGGCAGGCAGCCCGCTTTACAGCTTTGAGCAGGTAGACATCCGCGACGCCGCCGCCGTTGAGGCCTGCATCGCCAAGCATGAACCCACCGCGATCATGCATCTGGCCGCGGAATCCCATGTGGACCGGTCGATCGACGGCCCCGGCGTGTTCATCGAAACCAATGTGATGGGCACCTACAACATGCTGCAATCGGCCCGCGCCTTGTGGGAACGCAAAGGCAAGCCCGCCGATTTCCGCTTTCACCATATTTCAACCGATGAAGTTTTCGGCTCTCTGCCCAATGATCCGGCAGTGCAGTTTACCGAAGACACGCCCTATGATCCGCGTTCGCCCTATTCGGCGTCCAAGGCCAGCAGCGACCATCTGGTCCGCGCCTGGCATGAAACCTACGGGCTGCCGGTGGTGCTGACCAATTGCAGCAACAACTACGGCCCCTATCATTTCCCCGAAAAGCTGATCCCGGTCATTATCCTCAATGCGCTGGCGGGGGCGCCGCTGCCGATCTATGGCGATGGCTCGAACGTGCGCGACTGGCTTTACGTCGAAGACCATGCCGATGCGCTGCTGTGCGTGGTGCAACAGGGCGAGGTCGGCCGCAGCTACAACATCGGCGGTGAGAACGAGCGTAGCAACCTTGAACTGGTCAAGACGCTTTGCGCGATCCTCGATACGAAGCGCCCCAAAGATACCGGTTCCTACGCCGATCAGATCACCTTCGTGACGGACCGTCCGGGCCATGATGCGCGCTATGCCATCAACCCCAACCGCATCCGCAACGAACTGGGCTGGCGGCCCAGCGTGACGGTCGAAGAAGGTCTGGAAAAGACTGTCGATTGGTATTTGAACAACGAAGCCTGGTGGCGCCCCTTGCAGCAGCGTTCGGGCGTGGGCGTCCGTTTGGGCACAAAGGCATAAGGATAGGTCTGATGAAGGTTCTGGTGTTCGGCGAAATCGGTCAGGTTGGCCAGGAATTGCAACGCCGCGCGGGCGATATCACCCTTGAGGTGCGCGGGCTCGACGAGGCCAATTTCGAAAACCCCGAGGCCTGCGCCGCCTTCGTGACAGCCACCGATGCCGATGCGGTGATCAACGCCGTGGCCTATACGGCCGTGGACCGCGCCGAAGAAGACGAGGCGCTGGCCCTGATGGTCAATGCCACCACCCCCGGCGCCATCGCACGCGCCGCCGCCGAACGCGGTCTGCCGATGGTGCATATCTCGACCGACTATGTGTTCGACGGGGCAGGGACCGCGCCCTTTGCCGTGGATCACCCCACCGGGCCTTTGGGCGCCTATGGCCGCACCAAGCTGGCGGGCGAAAAGGCCGTGCGCGATGCAGGCGGGGTTCATGCGATCCTGCGCACCTCTTGGGTGGTGTCGGCCCATGGCAACAACTTCGTCAAAACCATGCTGCGCCTTGGCGGCGAACGGGACAAGCTGACCATCGTGGCCGATCAGGTGGGCGGGCCGACCTGCGCCGCCGCCATCGCCGATGCCTGCCTGTCGGTCGCCGCGCAGCTGTGCGACGCTCCGGCGAAATCGGGCACCTATCACTTCTCGGGCGGGCCGGATGTCAGCTGGGCAGGTTTCGCACGCGAAATATTTGACCTCTCGGGCACCGATTGCGCGGTCGAGGATATTCCGACAACCGCCTATCCGACCCCGGCCAAACGCCCGCTCAATTCGCGGATGGACAATAGCCTGACCGAAGCGACCTTTGGCATTCCCCGCTCTGACTGGCGCGCCGGGCTGCGCGACATCCTGAGCGAGCTTGGCGCGCTCAAGGCCTGACGATTTTCAAGACGAAGGACATATTTTCATGACCAAGCGCAAGGGCATCATTCTGGCTGGCGGCTCCGGCACGCGGCTCTATCCCATCACCATTGGCGTGTCGAAGCAGCTTTTGCCGGTCTACGACAAACCGATGATCTACTACCCGCTCTCGGCGCTGATGCTGGCCGGGATCCGCGAGATCGCGATCATCACCACCCCGCAGGATCAGGACCAGTTCCAGCGCACGCTGGGCAATGGCAACCAGTGGGGGCTTGAGCTGACCTATATCGTTCAGCCCAGCCCCGACGGTCTGGCGCAGGCCTATATTCTGGCCGAGGATTTTCTGGATGGCGCCCCCAGCGCGATGGTTCTGGGCGACAACATCTTCTTTGGGCAGGGCCTGTCGCGGCTGCTGCGCGAAGCCGATGCGCAGGAAAGCGGTGGCACGGTCTTTGGCTACCGGGTGGCTGACCCCGAACGCTATGGCGTGGTGGCCTTCGATCAGGATGGCAATGTCACCCAGATCATCGAAAAGCCCGAGGTGCCGCCCTCGTCCTATGCGGTGACGGGTCTCTATTTCCTCGATGGCTCGGCCCCCGAACGCGCCCGCGCCGTCCAACCGTCTGAGCGCGGCGAGCTGGAAATCACCACGCTGCTGGAAATGTATCTGGCCGATGGCGCCCTGAGCGTGCAGCAAATGGGCCGCGGCTATGCCTGGCTTGATACCGGCACCCACGGCTCGCTTCTGGATGCGGGCAACTTCGTGCGCACACTGGAACGCCGCCAAGGCCTGCAAACCGGCAGCCCCGATGAAATCGCCTATGAACAAGGCTGGATCGACGACGACCAACTGCGGGCCCGCGCCCAGAAGTTCAAAAAGAACGCCTATGGGGATTACCTGCTGGGATTGTCGAGGGGGGGGTGATGGCCTCACTTTTGTGCAGTTGCTGAAATTTCATCCGAAACTCGCGTGTAGCTCGTTGCATTTTTTTGTCTGAAAAGTATAGATGCAGAAGGGTAGGATGTGTCCGCAAGTATATGAAAAAAATGGATATGATCTTTTTAGTAGCTTGCGAACTGTGTTGATTTTGACGACCTTAATTGCCCCAAGGAGACTGGGATGTCTGAAATTCATTTGTACACACCATATTATTTGTCTGAGGATCATGAGCGCCAGAAAGAATTGGACCGCTGTCTCGAGAAAAATATCGCAGTCGCCGAGGTGGACAAAATCTTTCTGATGATTGATGATGGTCACCAGCCGCCATTTACATCGGAAAAGATCGAGATCCTCGAAATCAAGGGGCGTCCCACCTATGTAGACTGGCTTGACTTTACGGAGAAATACAGTTCGAGTGCAATTTCGGTTCTGGCCAATTCTGACATTTACCTCGATAAGACGATTAAGGGCCTCGAAGATCTGTTTGCTTCAAGCACTCAGGCTTTTGTGGCGCTGAGCCGGTATGAAATCGAGGGCAGTAAGAGCTACATGCACAAAAACCCTCACTGGTCCCAAGACGTTTGGGCCATAGATGGGGCTGTTCCTGTACCCTCAGCCATTCGCAAAAAAATGGACATCCCATTGGGTGTACCGCGCTGCGACAACAAAATAGGCTATGTATTCTCGGTTCATGGCTATGATGTGTTCAATCCATGCGAGTTCGTACGTACCTATCATCTGCACGAAACGCAGATGCGTTCGTATGACAACCATATCGATAAGCGAATTCTGGGCGGTACTGCTTGGGTTTACCCATCCAAGACACTTACTACGCCGTCGCACATGGTGTTCGACTGTTGGACTCTCAAACCGGAGCCAATCGAGCGTATCAAAGTCAATGATACGATTATTGTGAAGGAACGGCAGGGGCTTGGAAGTACTAAAAGAAAACCTAGTAGTGCGATTGTAGCCTATGACCACAATTGGCAGTTTCCGGCAATCACCGAACAGCACGCCTTCAACAAAATGGCCGAGAAACTACATCTAAGCCATGATGACGGCAGTGTGAAGTACTTCGCCTTTCCTTGGGCCACGCTGATCGACAATCTTTTGCATAACAAAAAGAACCCTGAGAAAACGGCCTTCCTTCAGCAAAAGTTATATGCACAAAAGGCCAATTTGGCTGGCGCCAAGACAATTGTCACCACGTGTCAGCACATTCACATGCTGCGCTTTCAAAGCCTTTTTAATGAGATGGGCGTGACAGACATTTTCTGGTCACACGCGGTCACAGGTCAGGAGACTTTGCCAGAATTCAAGAACATCAATATTCATCCCTTCCCTCTCTATCCAGTTCAAGCGAAAGATGATTGGCGCCAGCCGTCAATGAAAAAGAAACACCTCTATTCCTTCGTTGGCGCTAAAGCGAACCAGTACTACCTTACAGAAGCGCGCAATATTATCATTGAAGATTTGTCCAAAACGCATACCGGATACGTAGTGGGTAATGAAACTTGGCACTACAACAAGGTGGTTTATGATCATCAGGTGCGTGGCACTGAAAAAAATGCAGATGCACTCGTTGATAACAAAGCGTCGGAAAATTTCAAGACCGTGCTGCGTCAGTCGGTCTTTTCGCTTTGCCCATCTGGCACCGGACCGAACTCAATTCGGTTGTGGGAATCTATTGGTCTTGGCTCAATTCCGGTCATTCTTGCAGAGAATTTGGCGCTTCCTGGCAGCCAAGAACTTTGGAAGGAGGCGGCTGTTTTTTGTAAGGAGGATAAAAAAAGTATTCTGGAAATTCCCCAGATCCTCAAAGATATACACAGTGATGCTGAAGCATTACAGCGCAAGCGACATGCGATGGCCCAGATCTGGAGGCTCTATGGAATCGATAATTTTGTCCATGACATATTGGCTTTGATGATCAAGAGGACGCAGGAGGCTCGCATCGCGCCGGTTGCGCCGATTGTCAACAAGGAGTCGTATCAGGAACGCACTCTCAATAGCATTACATCTCAGATTTTATTGTCACCTGAAGCGTTTAAACCTCGTTTAACTTCGGATCGCAAACTGATCGAAGGTCTTCTGGCTGAGGCTAAAGAGACTCAAAAAGAAATTTTTTATCGTGCCCTTGCGGTGCGTGACCTATCTTCTGCCTGGGGAAAAAAATAAAATGCGAATTCATATTATTGGGAGGCACGCCCATCGTACTCCGTTTGCTTATGAGGCTTACAAGCCACTTTTCCAGACGAAATTTGAGTATGTTGACGATGCGAAAAACGCCGATGTTATTTTATTTGGCTATGTGCTCAATATTGATGAAAACGAAGAAGAACTTGCCAAGCTATTGGAAAAGAAACCTAACATAAGGCTTGTCGTCGCCTCAGAGGAGCCGCTTTGGGATACAACTAATAGCGGGGATTTTCGAAAGCGTCACAACACAAGAAAGACAAAGAGCCATTCCTTTTCATATTCTGTAATAAATCATCACACTTCAAATGCGTATGAGTTCATTCGCTTTCCGTATTTTTTGACAACTGAAAATGAGTACTTCCTACGCTACGCGCATGAGTTCTCGGCAAACGTCCAGAAGTCTGCTGAGGAAATTCTGAGAAACTGGGGTTCTGCAAAAACCAAGTACACGTTTTTCGCTGAAAATCGTGACTTGGTTAAGAAGTATAGCGTTTCTCACCCAGACATCGAGACTTATGGTCTTTCAGTTTACCGCACCGATGTTGCTAAAGCCATGCCTGACAATCAGTCGATGCGCGTGGGGCAGGGCTGGGGGGCTAAGCAAACGCGGCAATCTTTGCCGGATTGGCATCTGGACAAGATCCAACACTTACAGGATCGATCATATATCATCTCGGCAATCGAGAATACCAACCAGCGTAACTATATATCAGAGAAGATCTTTGACGCTTTCGCTTGTACTGGTGTACCGCTCTATTGGTGCACGGCATCACATAGGGTGCATGAACTGGTAGATGGCAATTCGTTCATAAACTTGTATGATCTTACTCCTGAAAAGGCATCCCAGAAGGTCAAGCTTTTTAAGCCGAATGCGGCCTATCTGGAAAGTTATAGGCAGGCTCAGGCGGATCTCTCGGCTCTGTTTCGGAACTATGATGAGTTCGTTGACGAACGGATACAGTTCTTTAAACGGTTCTCTGCCGAGCTGGAAACCATTGTGAAAGAACGCAGCACGGAGGTGGTATGATTGCTTTTTTCGTGAAGTATGCGATCTTGGACTGCTATACAGTTTACAGTTATCCGTGGGGCCGGATAGGCATGTCGGTAAGAAGACTTTGAAAGTGAGCCGGAATGACCCCTAAGAAAAGCCAGACACCACCCATTTCGGCCAAAGGCTTCTACGCGAGCCAGGTTCGAGCTGACTTGTGTGAACAGAGACTTGACGGGACCTCCTTGCGCCCCTTGTCACAGTTTGAGGCTTTGACTGATGAGTCTCAGATCACAGTTTTTATCTATAACTGTGCAGAGAGGTTTTTGGTAAACTCACTGGCTGAAGGGGGGCGGCTTGATTCAGCTCTGGCTCAGTGGGGCGAAGAAGCAAAGGTGTTGCTTGGGATCAAGAAAAAGTTTCGGCGGTCCGTACTTTTAGTGGACGAGGAAATGGTTCTTGCCGCTGATGCTGCTGCTCCTGGCATGTCAACCTTGCTATCTGCACTTGGAAACGGGGTTTCTTCTTTAACTGAGGTTGGCAAGCCCGCGGCTGACCCACTGCTGATGTCGTTGGCTATTCAAACAGTGCGATGTACCCCTGAAGTAGAGACTTTGAATTTTGAACTTGAAGCCATTGCTCTGCCTCATGAACGGAATTTTTTTACTCTAGAAACCGCGCGGCGGGGGTTCGGGGCTTTTCAAAAGGCCCGTCAAGCCGAGACCGACCTTAAGGCTGTTCAAAGCAAATATTCTCAATTGTCAGCCGCCCTAGATGAAGAAAGCGATCTTCTTCAAGCGCATATTTCTGAGCTTGAAGCATCTCTCAGAGATACTATGGAAGAGGTGCATGTTCATTCTGAGGCCGAGACTAGTTTAAGCTTCCAGTTGGTTGGGCAGATTGCTGATGCTCAAAAAAACCAAGCGGAGCGAAGTGTGCTCCTCGATCACTTAGGGGAAGTGACACTGGAGGTAGCTCAAGCCAGAGCAACGTTGACAAGTCAAGACGAAGCAATTTCACTAATGAATTCTGCTTTGGTCAGCGAGAGGAGCAAGTTTTCGAAGGCAGAAAAACGTCGTCGCCAAGTCGCGCTCGAGCTGGCAGCTAGCCAAGAAAGCCTACAACTGGTGCTGAGAGAGGCAGATGCCAAGGCCAAGGACGATGCGGAGGCGCTGCGGGCAAGCGAGGCAACTTCCGCAAGCTTGAGGAAAGAGCTTGATACAGCGGCGAAGCGATTGAGCACGGTTGAAGCCAAGGCCAAGGACGATGCAGAGGCACTGCGGGCAAGCGAGGCAACTTCCGCAAGCTTGAGGAAAGAGCTTGATACAGCGGCGAAGCGATTGAGCACGGTTGAAGCCAAGGCCAAGGACGATGCAGAGGCACTGCTCTCTGAACGTGATCTTCTTTTGGCACACTTGACAGAATTGGCTCAAGAGCTTGAGCAAAAGCTGGATGTAATTGCAGGCAAAGAAGCCGAGCTTAAGAAGGCTGATGAAGCCTTGAGTTTGGAGAAGCACACTCTGTCTGAGGTGCATGAGCGCTATCAGAGTCTGGGTCGGGAGATGTCGAGAAAGCTCGACCTAGCCAATAAGTCGCTACAGAGCATGCAGCAGGACATGGTCAAGCTTCAAGCGGCTGTCGCCCAAGGTGAGGCTTTGTCTGCAAGTCAGCGTGCCGAGATTGAGGCCAAAACAGTTAGCCTATTTGAACTTGATCAGGCGTTGGCGGAGTTAACGAAAGGGCAAGGCCGGCTTTCGTCTCAGCTGGCTGAAAGCGAACAGAAAGTAGCTTCACTTCAAGCGGCTTGGACTGAACGGTCACGCACAGCGCAGGCACTACATGACAAGCTTGAGGCCGAGCGTAGCCAATGGCATGAGAAACTTCACCAAGCGGCGCAGCGAGAGCAGTATCTGTCTCAGCAGCTAAATTTGATCACAGGTGAATACGACAAGCTTATAGGCTCGCGTTCATGGCAGGTAACCGAACCGCTGCGGAGCGCCAATGTACTCCTTGCCAAAATCAAGAAACCTAAAAAGTGACATTATGCGTCAGCATTTAGAACAATCGTCTTTTGGGACTCTGCTGCTGATTGGAGCGGGGGAATTAAATGATTTGTCGACTGCGGTGGCGGCCGCCGAGCAGGTGATACTCGTTGAGCCGGACAGTGGACGCTTGAAATCGCTTGAGTTGGTCGATGACAAGGTGACAGTTTTGGAGGCCTTTGCTGGCCTTGAGGTCGGCAAAGCCGAGCTAAGCGTCTTTAACTTGCCTGGACTGTCTAGTTTAAAAACTCCGACAGGCCTGAAAGATCTATATCCAGGGCTTCGCGTTGTTCGAAAAGCGACCGTATCGGTTGCCCCTTTGGGCGACCTTATGGCTTTGCTTGATGCGAGACCTGCTCCATACGGTCTGATGTTAAACACTACAGGAGTTGAGGCCGACCTTCTGCAGGGGCTGATTGCCAATGGCGCGATCACGCGATTTTCGCGGATTGATCTGCGCACTGGTAAAGAGCCGCTGTTTGAAGGCGCGCTCCCTATAGATCAGGTAAAGGGTTTCTTGAGCGAGGCCGGTTTCGTCCTTTCGGCCCAGGATGATGAGGATCCGGACTGGCCTACAGCCACCTTTGATTTGGATGTGCAGGCTCTGAAACTCAAGACGCTGACCGAAGAATTGAGAGTGGTAAACGAGGCCGCTCAAAAGCGAGAAACTGCGCTAACAGTGTCCCTCGCGGCGGCTGAAGCAGAGCATGCAAAGACTATCTCGCGCGCGGAACAGGCAGAAGCAAAGATAAAGGATCTGGTCAGCGCCTTGGCCGATATTAAAAAGCAAGAAGCTGATGGGAAGGCCAAGTTTGCCGAGCTGGAAGCCACCCATCAGGCGCTTTTAAAAAAGGCGGACTGGCGGAATGGCCGTATTGGCGAGCTTGAAGCGGCTCTGAAAGAGCGTGAGGCTCAAATCACAGAGGCCAAAGCGATCAAGCAGGCTGGTGAAATGCGTATTCAGCAAGCTGAAGCTCGGGCCAATGAGTTGCAGGCCAATCTAACCGCTGAAGCCTCGTGCAAGGCTGATCTTCAGAGCAAGCTGGACCAACTCAGCACGGCTCACCAAGAACTAAGCACCAAAGCCGACTGGCGTGAGCGGCGAATCAAAGAGCTTGGTTCGGAAAAGGCCGCGTTGGATGCTGCGGCGCAGTCCCGAGAAGCGGACTTGGTTCAGAAAATCTCTAACACTGATGCGAAGGCCAAGGAACTTGAAGGCAAGCTGAATGCTGCCCAAAAGCAAGAAGCTGATGGGAAGGCCAAGTTTGCCGAGCTGGAAGCCACCCATCAGGCGCTTTTAAAAAAGGCGGACTGGTGGAATGGCCGTATTGGCGAGCTTGAAGCGGCTCTGAAAGAGCGTGAGGCTCAAATCACAGAGGCCAAAGCGATCAAGCAGGCTGGTGAAATGCGTATTCAGCAAGCTGAAGCTCGGGCCAATGAGTTGCAGGCCAATCTAACCGCTGAAGCCTCGTGCAAGGCTGATCTTCAGAGCAAGCTGGACCAACTCAGCACGGCTCACCAAGAACTAAGCACCAAAGCCGACTGGCGTGAGCGGCGAATCAAAGAGCTTGGTTCGGAAAAGGCCGCGTTGGATGCTGCGGCGCAGTCCCGAGAAGCGGACTTGGTTCAGAAAATCTCTAACACTGATGCGAAGGCCAAGGAACTTGAAGGCAAGCTGAATGCTGCCCAAAAGCAAGAAGCTGATGGGAAGGCCAAGTTTGCCGAGCTGGAAGCCACCCATCAGGCGCTTTTAAAAAAGGCGGACTGGTGGAATGGCCGTATTGGCGAGCTTGAAGCGGCTCTGAAAGAGCGTGAGGCTCAAATCACAGTACAGCTAACTAAGATTGAAAAACTAGAGACTACAAATGTCGCAGCTACAGAGCATTCTCAAAGCCTGAAAACTGCTCTAGACAAACAGATTTCAGATGCGAAAGCCTCTGAAAAATCTGCGATAGAAAGGCGTGACGCGGTGGAAGACAGCCTTGCAATGTCTCTGCGGACACAGGCTATGCTGCAGGGCGACTTGCGGGATTTGCAAGAAAAGTATCAAGAGGTGCTAGCGGTCAAAACTAAGCAGCAGGCACTGTTGGATGCACTTAAACCGCGTTTGCAGCAGGCTGCGCAGTATCTGCAATTGCAACAATCCGAGGCTGAAGATGCCCACATTATCGCTGAAGTTGGTACGTCGGAAAAATCGGTAAGGGCTCGGAAAAAAAAATCTGCCAAAAGTGCAAAGAGAAAAACAAAGTGACCAAACCGGGATGGTGAAAACAACTGCATATCGGGCGGATCTCAAGGCTGAGTTGGATCGCGCCCTTGATTTGCTGAGCGACTATAGAGCCGCTTCAGGCCAAGGCCAGTTGGCACCGTTGTCAAGCTTACTTGAGGAATGCGAAACCTTGTGTGCCGAGGTTGCTGCCGAAAACGCGACTGTGTTTCGTAGCTTGCACCATTTTGCATGTAGCGGTGGCACTCTGATTTCGAAATGTGTGGGAGCTTTGCCCAATACGGTTCTGCTGAGCGAGATTGATCCGCTGAGCACGTTGCATTTTAGAAAACAACTCATACGACCATTTTATCCGACAGATGTCGTCTCAGATCTGTACTTTAACCCACGAATCTCTGACACATCTATTCAGAAAGATGTCTTTCTTGCAGGAATCTCCAAAATGCAGGAAACCCTGAACGGGAGAGGGCTGAACCTCGTGTTGCGAGACCATGCTCATTCACAGTTTTGCTTCAATGTAGATCCTGAAGCCCGCGCCACGCTGTATGAGATCCTTCAGCCAGCTGGCCAAGTACATGGGGCGGTCACCCTCCGCCATCCGCTGGATTCATATCTCTCGCTTGCAGCGAACAAATGGCGCCATTTCGAGCCTTTCACACTGGACGAATATTGCCGCCGTTATGATCTGTTCTTGGATCGTTACGTAGGTCTGCCTTGGATCAAGTACGAAAGCTTTCTTGATCGTCCGGAAGACGTCCTCGCTGAGATTGCTGTAGCTCTGAAGCTCCCCTTCAACGCGGCTGCGCTAGATGCGGCCATGGTAATGAAATTGTCTGGCGACAGCGGTCGGGGTGGTACCAAGATCAGCAGGCGCCCAAGGCGCGAAATTCCAGAACATATTCAACAGGAAGCTGAACAAAGCGAACGCTTCGCTCCACTATGCGGCCGCATGGGGTACGAAGTATGAGCATTTTCATAACCATCGACCGCGTCTCGCACGCTCTGCGGCAATGTTTGTCGCACTGGCTCTTGCGCTATCAAGGCACATGGGCTTTTAAGAACAGGATATGGCTCTGACCTCGTCGAGACCCCAAGTACATACGGATAGAATTATGACTAAAAAAGCATTGATCACTGGCGTCACCGGTCAGGATGGTTCCTACCTGGCAGAATTCCTGCTGGAAAAAGGCTATGAGGTTCACGGCATCAAGCGCCGCGCCTCGCTGTTCAACACTGGCCGCGTCGATCACATCTATCAGGATCCGCATGTCGATAATGCCAACTTCCGCCTGCATTACGGCGATCTGACCGACACCTCGAACCTGACCCGCATCCTGCGTGAAGTGGAGCCCGACGAGGTGTATAACCTTGGCGCCCAAAGCCACGTGGCCGTGTCGTTCGAAGCGCCCGAATACACCGCCGACGTGGATGCCATCGGCACCCTGCGTCTGCTGGAGGCGATCCGCTTCCTGGGTCTGGAAGAAAAGAGCCGCTTCTATCAGGCCTCGACCTCGGAACTTTACGGTTTGGTTCAGGAAATCCCGCAGAAGGAAACCACCCCCTTCTACCCGCGTTCGCCCTATGCCGTGGCCAAGCTGTACAGCTACTGGATCACCGTCAACTACCGCGAAGCCTATAACATGTATGCCTGTAACGGCGTGCTGTTCAACCACGAGTCCCCCCGCCGCGGCGAGACCTTCGTGACCCGCAAGATCACCCGCGGTCTGGCCAATATCGCGCAAGGCCTTGAGCCGTGCCTGTTCATGGGCAACATCGACAGCCTGCGCGACTGGGGCCATGCCAAGGACTATGTGCGCATGCAGTGGATGATGCTGCAGCAGGACGTGGCCGACGATTTCGTCATCGCCACCGGCGTGCAGTATTCGGTGCGTGAGTTCATCACCTGGTCGGCCAAGGAACTGGGCGTGACGATTGAATTCACCGGCGAGGGCGTCGAAGAGATCGGCACCGTCACCGCGATTGAGGGCGACGACGCACCGGCGCTGAACGTCGGCGACGTGATCGTGCGCATCGACCCGCGCTACTTCCGTCCCGCCGAGGTGGAAACCCTGCTGGGCGATCCGACCAAGGCCAAGGAAAAGCTGGGCTGGGTGCCGGAAATCACCGTTCAGGAAATGTGCGCCGAAATGGTCGCCTCGGACCTGAAAACCGCCAAACGTCACGCCCTGCTCCGCGAGCACGGCTACGACCTGCCGGTGGCTATCGAAGGGTAAGTGGTGGGGGCAGATTCTACAGGGCCTATCCGTCTTTGATGCTGAGAAGTCCGCCTTCGACCGTTTGGGCTATACCGCGCCATTGCCTTTGGCGCGGCCTGAACTGACGCAGGCCATTTTCGCAGCGTATAAAGGCAGCCTGTATCATCGGAACCCGCATAGCGATCTGAACCTGCACCGGTTCCGTTCCGGTCTTCTGCGAGCAATGCTCGCTATAGAGGAGACGGGATATGGCACCCAAACACAGTGAAGACTTCAAACGCGATGCGGTTCGGATCGCGACGCACAGCGGCCTGACACGCCGACAGGTTGCCTCAGACCTTGTGACCTGCCACTGAACTTTCATCCAGCCGCGACCGGAGTCCGGTTGGTGTTTACGCCGATCGGCGCAGGTTGAGTGACCTGCCACTGAACTTTCATCCAGCCGCGACCGGAGTCCGGTTGGTGTTTACGCCGATCGGCGCAGGTTGAGCAATCGCCCGACGCGCGGAGCTTTCATTTCGCGCAGCGGGGCGGGCGATTGCG
>NZ_OMOJ01000003.1 GCF_900302505.1 Pseudoprimorskyibacter insulae
GGGTGATGGCATCGCCGCGCGCCTCAATCTCATCGGCGATGGCGTTCAAAAACGCCGCCCGTTCCGCACGCGTGCTGTAGCCGTAGGACCAAAACGCCTCCTCGGCCGCCTCACAGGCGCGGTTGACTAGATCGGTCGTGCCAACGCTAAACGCATGCGCCGGACCATGCGCCGGCTCCGAAGTGAACTTGGCCTCACCGCCAACCCACTCCCCAGCAATCAGGTGGTTGCCGTGTGGCGTGAATGTTTTGTCGTCAAGCATGAAATGCTCCCTTGCTTGGCACGCTGGGCGGTGACGGCCGGGTGTTAACCATTCGGGCCAGATGCCGTGTCGAAATTTTGCCAAGCCGCGCGGACGCGACTCGGGATGGTATACCAGATTTGACCGCCGCCAACACCCGCCAACGGCATAGGTCCTTAGCCCGTCACACCGATGGGCCAAGGCGCAAATTCATCCTCGCCAAGACCCAGCATTTCGGATTTCGAAGGCTGGCCACTGGCCACGGCAAGAATGCAATCAAAGATCTGCTGGCCAAGGTCTTCCAGCGTCATATCGCCATCGATCACCGTGCCGCAGTTGATATCCATATCGCCCTGCATTCGGGTGAACATCGGTGTATTGCTGGCCAGCTTGATCGTCGGCGCCGGGACTGAGCCAAAGCACGACCCGCGCCCTGTGGTGAAACAGATCAGGGTCGCACCGCCCGCAATTTGGCCGGTCGCGGCAACGGGGTCAAAGCCCGGTGTATCCATAATGACCAGCCCGCGTTCGCGCACAGGTTCGGCATATTTATAGACCGCGTTGATCCCGGTAGCGCCGCCCTTTTTCGACCCGCCAAGCGCCTTTTCGATGACATTGGCCAGACCGCCGGCGTTGTTACCGGGGCCAACGCGGCCATTCATCTGCACGTCTTTGCCCGCGTTATAGTCCAGCCACCAATTGATCCGGTCGATGAACTGGCGGCCCACGGCCTCAGATTTCGCGCGGGCGGTCAACGTGTGCTCTACCCCGTAAAGTTCTGGTGTTTCGGACAAAATCGCTGTTCCGCCGTGCCGGGTCAGAAGATCCATCGCACGGCCCAAACCGGGGTTTGCCGACAGACCAGAAAACCCATCAGACCCGCCGCATTGCAGGCCGACCATGATGTGTTCAGCGCTGGCCGGGGCGCGGGATGTCTTGTTCGCCTCTTCCAGCATTTCGCGAATGATGCGTTTGCCCTCATCCACTGCCGCAGCGGTGCCGCCAATGGTCTGCATGGTCAGGGTGCGCATCATTTTGCCGGTGGCCAAATGTTCGGCTGCCATGAAATCGGGGATGTTGTTTCGCTCGCACCCGAGCGAGACCACCAGCGCCCCGGCGGTGTTGGGGTGGCGAATGTAGCCCGACAAGGTCCGGCGCAGCAAATCCATCGGCTCGCCCGTCATCTCCATCCCGCAGCCTTGTTGGTGCACAAAGGCCACCACACCATCGACATTGGGATAGTCGGCCAGACGTTCTTCGTCGAAATACTGGCTGAGTTTGCGGGCCACGGTCGCGGCGCAGTTTACCGTGATGAAAATGCCAATAAAATTGCGGGTGCCCACCCGTCCATCGGCGCGGTGATACCCCATGAACTGGGCGCGTTGATTTTCGGGCAGCAGATCGGCAGGCACATAGTCCTGCGCAAAGCGATAGTCCTTTTGGAAATCGTCCATCAGCACATTGTGGCTGTGCAGCCATGTGCCGGGTGCGATGTCTTCGCCCGCAAAACCGATGATCGTGTCGTATTTGCGAACGGGGTTGCCCTTGGCAATCGCCTCGGTCGCGATCTTGTGGCCCAGCGGGATGTCATGTCGCGCGATCAGCCCTGCGCCAACATCCGTGCCAGCCGCGATCTCAACCCGCGCGACAACCACATTGTCCCGGTCATCCAATCGAATGACCGGGGATTTTTCAGCGAGCTGAACCATCAGCGCCCCGTTTCTTTGCGCCAAGCGGCGAATTTCTCCAGGTTGTCTTCCTTGGTCGGGGGATAGAGGCCGATGATCGTTTCGCCGGCTTTGACCTGCGAGACAACGAAATCTTCGAAGGCGGTCATTTCCACGGCTTCGGCGGCCACTTCGTCGGCCAAATGCGCGGGAATGACGATCACGCTGTCATCATCGCCAACAATGATGTCGCCGGGGAACACAGCCGCATCACCACAGCCGATCGGCACGTTGATGTCGATAGCCTCGTGATGGGTCAGGTTCGTCGGGCTGGAGGGGCGGTTGTGATAGGCGGGCATGTCCAGTTCGGCAATGCGCATGGCATCGCGGAACCCGCCATCGGTCACAACGCCTTCGCCGCCCCGCATCATCAGACGGGTGATCAGGATATCGCCAGCCGAGGCCGCGCGCGGGTCTTTGCGGCTGTCCATGACAAACACCGAGCCCGCCGGGCATTCCTCAATCGCTTTGCGCTGCGGATGGTCGGGGTTGCGGAATTCGGCCAGTGTGTTGCGGTCTTCGCGGGCGGGCATGTAGCGCAGGGTGAATGCGGGGCCGACCATGTTGCGGCCCTTCGCGGCCACCGGGTGCACGTCTTGGATCACCTGATTGCGCAGCCCGCGTTTATAGAGCGCGGTCGCCAGCGTTGCGACCGAAACAGTGCGAAGCTTTTCAATGGTTTCTGAGGCGGTCATCACTTAGTCCTTCAGCAGATCCGCCGCACGCAGGAAGTCGCGCAGACGGGTGGATTGGTCTTCGGTCAGCGGCCAGGCCGAGGGCGGACGGGTTGGACCGCAGTCTTGCCCCATCATCTGCAAGGCCGTTTTGACGCCGGTCACATTGGTGCCGCCCAATTCTTCGGCGCGGATGTCTTCGAACACCTTCATCTCGGCAATCAGATTGTCCGCAAGGACATAATCGCCTGCATCCAACGCGGCATGGATCGCCACCGACCGTTCCGGCCAGACGTTGATCAGCCCCGATGTAAAGCCGCGTGCGCCCACGGCATAAAGCGGCGGCGCCCAGACTTCGGCCAGACCGCCGACCCAGATCACATCCTCGGGCGAGGCTTTGATCGCCGCGCTTAGGCGCATCGGGTTGGGCGTGGCCCATTTGACACCGGCCACACCTTCGATCGAACAGATTTTGCCGATCATATCGGTGCCAATGGCATCGTTGCGCAGATATAGGACCAGCGGCGTGCCCTGCCCGGCCTCGGCCACGCGGGCGATGTAGTCATAAAGGCCACGCGGCGACATGAACGGATCTGGCGGCTGATGCACCATCAACCCTGCACAGCCCGCCTTGGCCGAGGCCCTTGCCAGCGCGCAGGCCTCATTGATCGACCGGCCAACGCCGCCAACGACCGGCACGCGGCCATCCACGATTTCGGTCACGGCATAGGCCATGCGTTCGGCCTCATCCGCGGTCAGGCCGTAATATTCGCCCGTGTTGCCATTTACCGTCAGAACATGGACGCCCGCATTTACGGCACGATCCACGATTGGGGTCAGGCGGGCGGTATCAAGCTGATCCTCCGCATCAAAGGGGGTGACAAGAATACCGGAAATGCCGGTCAGGCTTTGGGCCAGTTCAAATCCCATGAGTGTTTCCTACGCTTACTGTGTTGCGCGTCCAATCGCGCCCTTGGCCGGTAATGCTCAGGCCCAGACCCGGACGATCCGGGACCGCCACGCGGCCATTTTCAATGTCCAAACGTTCGTTGAACAGCGGCTCAAGCATGTGGAAATGCTCAACCCAAGTCTCCTCTGGGTATGCCGCTGCCAGATGGATTTGCAGCTCCATCATCCAATGCGGCGCCAGATCCACGCGGCACGCCTCGGCCATTGCCATTACCTTGAGGAAGGGCGTCACACCTCCGATGCGCGGGGCATCGGTTTGGCAGATGTCGCAGCCGCCCTTGCGGATCAGGTCGAACGCCTCGGCGGTCGAGGTCAGCATCTCGCCCGTCGCAATCGGGGTGGCCAGATTGTCGGCCAACATGGCGTGGCCTTCGAAATCCAGCGCGTCCAGCGGCTCTTCGATGAAGCCAAGGCCCATGTCATCAACGATGCGCCCAAATTGCAGAGCATAGGCGCGGTCCCATTGCTGGTTGGCGTCGATCATCAGCGGGATATCGTCGGGCAGATGGCTGCGCATCGCATCGATGCGGCGCAGGTCGATCATGCCGTCGGGCTGGCCAACCTTCATCTTGATCCCGCCAATCCCCGAGGCAAGCGAGGTGTCAGCGGCTGCCTTCATCTCATCGACTGAGGCTTGCAGGTATTGGCCGTCCGAGTTGTAGATCCGCACCGTATCACGATGCGCGCCGAACAATTTCGCCAGCGGCAACCCTGCCCGTTTGGCCTTCATATCCCAAAGCGCGGTATCAAAGGCGGCAATCACCTGCGGCCCAAGACCACCACGGCCAAGCGAGTTGACCTGCCAGCGCAGCTTTTCCCAAAGGCGGTCAATGTCGTTGGGGTCTTCACCGATCAGCGCCGGCGCGATCTCAGCCGCCAGCGCGAATTGCGCCGCCCCCCCATTGCGCAGTGTATAGCCATAACCAAGGCCGGTTTGACCCGCCTCGCTGACGGCCTCGACCAGCAGAATATCGACCGAATCCAAGGGCTTCTGACGCCCTGTTAGAACCTTGGCGTCGGAAATGGCTTGCGGAAAGGGCACAAGGATATGGCTGACTTTCAGCCCGGCAATTGCATCTTGGCTGGCCTTACCACGGGCGGCACCGCCAAAAGCAGTGCGCGCCGCGATCCGGCGTCGTGACAAATCAAGCGGCATTTAGTTGATCTCCGGCTCGGGCACGGGGGCGCCATAATCCGTTGTGAGGAAATCGAAATCGCAGCCTTTGTCCGCCTGTTCGATATGTTTGCTGAACATGGCTCCATAGCCCCGTTCATAGCGCGGCTCTGGTGCGACCCATGCCTTGCGACGCTCGGCCAGATCTTCGTCTGACACTTCGACATTCAGCGTGCGGCTCGGGATATCCATCGCGATGATATCGCCGGTTTTCACCAAGGCCAATGGCCCGCCCACATAGGCTTCGGGCGCGACGTGCAGCACGCATGCGCCATAGGACGTGCCGGACATACGCGCATCCGACAGGCGCACCATATCACGGTGTCCGTCTTTCAGCAGCGCCTGCGGCATCGGGATCATCCCCCATTCCGGCATCCCCGGCCCGCCCTGCGGCCCTGCATTGCGCAGGATCAGAACGCTGTCGGGCGTCATTGGGTAGTCAGGATCGCTGATGATCTTTTTCATCTCGGCATAGGTGTCGGCCACGATGGCCGGGCCGCGATGCACCATGAACTTGGCATCCATCGCCGCCGGTTTGATCACCGCGCCATCAGGCGCAAGATTGCCGCGCAGCACAGCCAGCGATCCTTGGTGGTAGACCGGGTTCGACAAGGGCCGGATCACATCGTCATTGTAGTTCTGCGCGTCCGCGATGGTTTCGCCCAGCGTTTTGCCGGTCACCGTCACAACCGAGGTGTCCAGCTTGTCGCCCAATTCCTTCATCAAGGCAGGCAGGCCGCCCGCATAGAAGAAATCCTCCATCAGGTATTCTTTGCCGGTGGGCCGGATATTGGCCAGAACCGGGATTTCGTGGCCGACCGCATCCAGATCATCCAGACCCCAGTCAATCCCGGCGCGGCGCGCCATGGCGATCAGGTGAATGATGGCATTGGTCGAACAGCCCGTCGCCATGGCAACGACTGTTGCGTTGCGGGTCGAGGCGGGCGTGATGATCTTGTCGGGTGTCAGGTCTTCCCAGACCATGTCGACGATGCGGCGACCGCACGCCTTGCTCATGCGCTTGTGGCCCGCATCGGGCGCCGGGATCGACGACGCGCCCGGCAGCGTCAGTCCAAAGCCTTCGGCAATGCTCATCATTGTGCTGGCAGTGCCCATGGTCATGCAGGTGCCATAGCTGCGGGCGATGCCGCCCTGAACACCATCCCATTGTTCTTTGCCAATCGTACCGGCGCGGCGTTCGTCCCAGTATTTCCAGACATCGGTGCCCGAGCCCAGCTTTGCCCCTGCATAGTTCCCGCGCAGCATCGCCCCGGCAGGCAGGAAGATGAACGGCACGCCAGCCGAAACCGCGCCCATCACCAATGCGGGCGTGGATTTGTCACAGCCACCCAACAAAACGACACCGTCCACCGGATGGGCGCGAATGGTCTCTTCGACCTCCATCGCGCCCATGTTGCGGTACAGCATCGAGGTCGGCTTTAGAAATTGCTCCGAGAAGGAATGGACCGGCATTTCCACCGGCAGCCCCCCGGCCTGATAGACCCCTTGCTTCACATATTCCGCGCGGTCGCGCAGATGGTGGTGACAAGGTGACAGATCTGACCAGGTGTTGATGATTGCGATGACAGGTTTGCCTTCCCAGTCTTCGCTGTCCAGCCCCATCTGCATGGCCCGGCTGCGGTGGCCGAACGACCTTAGGTCGTCCGGCGCGAACCAACGTGCGGATCGCAGATCTTTGTATTCCTTCTTGGGTGCCAAGACGTCTTCTCCTTACGAAATCGGCTGTGCAAAGGTGAACATGAGCCAGATCACAACCAGGGCCAAAGCAACGCCCCCGATCCAGGGCCAAGGCCCGTAGTGATCCATGTCTTTGCGACTATCGCGTCCAATCATTTGTTTACCTCCTTACCCAAGAATCTCAGGCAGCCACAGGGCGATTTGCGGGAACAGCATCACAAGGCCAAGACCGATGATCTGCAACACGATGAACGGAAGAACGGCCAGAAAGATTTCCTGCAAGGTGACGTCCTTGGGCGCAACCGACTTCAGCCAGAAGCAAGCCGGGCCAAAGGGCGGCGACAGGAAATAAATCTGAATGTTCATCACGAACAGAATGCCGAACCAGATCTTGGCTTGGTCTTCTGTCAGGCCCAGTTCCGGGGCCAGGGTCATGACCACAGGGGCAAAGACCGGCACGGTGATCAGAACGATGGCGATCCATTCCATGAAGGTGCCCAGCACCATCAGGATCAACATCATCACAACCACGGTGCCCATGGCGCTCAGACCCAGATCGAGGAACAGCGAGCGCATGAACTCACCGCCGCCGACAAGGTTGAAGATGCCAACAAAGCTCACGGCGCCAAGGATCAGCCACAAGATTGTGCCGACAGTGGTCATCGTGCCCAGCAGGGCCGCCGAAATCACATTCCATTTGAACTGATTTCGAACGGCGGCCACAACCAGCGCGCCAATACAGCCCACAGCCGCGGCTTCGGTCACCGAGGCAACACCGCCATAGATCGACCCCATCACAGCGGCGATCAGTAGCACGCACAGGATCACGGCGATGATACGTTCGCGGCCCAGTTTCTGGTCTTCACCCGTCATGGCGGCCACCTCGGCGGCGGTCGGAGCCAGCGAATGGTCCAGGTTGACGCGGACCAGCACGTAACCGGCGTAGAACACCGCCAGCATGATGCCCGGAATGGCCCCTGCCATGAACAGATCGCCAATGCCAACCTCAGCCGACAGGCCGTAGACGATCATGATGATCGACGGCGGGATCAGCGTGGCCAAAGCGCCTGACGCACAGATCAGACCGATGGTCAGTTTGCGGTCATAGCCAAGGCGGAACATCTGCGGCAGGGCAACAAGGCCCAGCATCACGATCTCGCCGCCCATCACGCCCGACATGGCGGCCAGAATGACGGCCACAACGGTTGTTTGTACGGCCACACCGCCGCGCAGATTGCCTGCAAAGATGCTCATGGCGTCAAACAGGTCTTCTGCGATGCCCGCCCGTTCCAGGATCGATGCCATCAGTACGAAGAACGGCACCGCCACAAGGCTATAGTGTTCCAGCAGGCCGACCGCGTTGGACGACACAAGGAACAGACCGCGCGGCCCGAAAAAGCCAATCGCCATAATGACCGAAACGATCAGCGTCACGACGCCCAGCGGCATGCCGGTCATCATCAGCGCGACCAGCAGCACCACCATAATCACCGAGATCGTGCCCAGATCCATCTTGCGCAGTTGCAGCGCCTTGGACGGGTCCAGCGATTTGCCGATATCCGTGATAAAGCCCGAGAAGGCCTTGGCGATCGACACATCCATCACATGGGCGAGGAAGGCCGACACGAAATAGACGACGAAATAGACCGCGACGATTTTAACCAGCGTTTTGGCCCATTTGGACGCCACATGCCGATGCAGGTTCACCGTCAGCTGCGCCAGATACATGAAGGCCCCCGTGACCATCACGCCCTTCATCATCATCGGCAGCGGCGAGTTGAAGGCCGAGCCCGATTTCTCAATCCGGCTGACCGAGTCATAAGCGCGGATCGGCGCATCCGTCAGAAGCATGTAAAGCGCAAAGATCCCGACGACCATGGCGAACAGTTCCAGCCACCATTTCTGCGTATCATTCGCCAAATCCTGAATTACCGTGATGGCGATATGGCGTTTCTTCATCGTGACATAGCCGGCCGACAGCATCCAAGCCGTGGCGCACATGACCATCACTGTTTCAAACGCCCAATAGGTTGGTGCGTTCAAAACATAGCGCGAAAAGACCTCGTACAGGGTTGCCAAGGCGGCAAACATGTACAGAACCGAAATGCCAATGCCTGACACATGGCTGAAGTGGTCGACGATTGTATAATTCTCAATGCTGACGTCCTGCTCTTCGTGAAGCGGATCCTGTGCAGCGATTTCAATATCTGTGCTGTCGAGCTCTTGCTCAAACTGGCTGGCCATGGCGTGCCCCTGTTGGTCAGCACCGGATCAGGCGAACCTGTCCGGGTTTGTTGCTATATGAGAAGGGAGCGCCCTTTTGGGCGCTCCCAGTGTGGTCTACTCGGGGAGCTTAGAGCAGACCCGCTTCTTCCATGAACTTCACGTGTGCGTCGAAGACTTCTTTGGCCAGGTCGGAACCGGCAGCAAAGTCGTTCCAAGCTTCTTTGGCGATTTCGCGCAGCTTGTCGCGTTCGGCCTGCGGCCAATCGATGACGGTGATGTCGCCTGCGGCTTTGTCACGGGCCACCAGCTGACGGTCAAGACGGTCAAAGTACTGACGCAGACCGTTGTAGGCTGCCAGATACCAAGTCTCGAGCGCGGTCTTTTCTGCGTCGGTCAGCTCATCCCAAACGGATTCCGATACAGTGAACTGAAGGATCGGGGTTGAGTGGATGCCCGGGAAGATCGGGTATTTCGCGATCTTGTGCATGCCGTTGGCATCGTTGTTGGCATAGGCCGAGTTGTCGGCTGCGTCGATCACGCCTTTTTCCAGCGCGCCATAGGTTTCAGAACCGGACATCGACACCGGTGCCGCGCCTGCGCGCTTAAACACGTCGGCCGCCAGACCTTCGGGCGAACGGATCTTCAGGCCTGCCAGATCGGCAACGCCGTTGACCGGAACCTTGGACACGAAAGCTTCGCGCGCATAGGCACCACAGCCCACAACGTGAACGCCGGGGAAATGCGCATCGAACAGTTTTTGCAGCATTTCTTTGCCGCCGCCCTGTGCGCAGAACGCCTGAATCTGGTCGGCGCTGTCGTAGCCTGCAATCAGGTCACCCATCAGCGCAAAAGCAGGGTCGATGCCTGCGAAATAGTTGATCGAGGTCAGGTCACCATCGAGAATGCCAACG
Organism: Pseudoprimorskyibacter insulae; assembly: GCF_900302505.1. Lineage (GTDB taxonomy): Bacteria > Pseudomonadota > Alphaproteobacteria > Rhodobacterales > Rhodobacteraceae > Pseudoprimorskyibacter > Pseudoprimorskyibacter insulae. The sequence continues at coordinate 9,621 of NZ_OMOJ01000003.1, forward strand.
GCAATTGCCTCGGCGGTTTCACGGCGCGGAACGACCGCGTCCACCGGCAGCAGTTCCACTGCCAGCGAGCCGCCGGTCATGGCTTCCAGCTTGGGGATCCATTCTTCGTTCAAATAGGCCAGCGACGCGTGGCTCGCGTTCGAGCTGGTCTGGATTTTCAAAGTGCGGTCGGCGGCATCTGCGGTGGTGGCAACGGCCCCCAACGCCAGAGCAAACGAGGCCGCGGCGGTCAAGTTGCGGACGATATTTTTGGTCATGGTTTCCTCCCAAATAGAACCCTCTGCCCCCGTGCTCCTCCACACTGGTCATCAGGGTCGCCCAACTAATATATTAGTGGTACAGTTTAATCAACTGGAGAGTCGCCAAATCGGGAAAACTTGGATAAAGCAGTGAAATCGTAAGGGGGATGAGCGCATGACAGCGTCGCACAAGATGAATTTCGGGGGTCTCGGCCCGTCGATTTCGCCGGGGCACACCTCGGCGGCGCAACGCGTCTACGAGGATCTGCGCGAACGAATCGTAACGCTGGAACTGCCCCCTGAAACCACTCTGTCGCGCAGCGATCTGGCCCGCACCTATGGCGTTAGCCAAACGCCAATCCGCGAAGCGATGCAAAAACTGGAACAAGACGGGCTGATCCGCATCTACCCGCAGTCCCGCACCGAAGTGTCCAGAATCGACGTCAAAGAACTGCGCGAGGCGCATTTCCTGCGCGTGGCGCTGGAATGCGAAGTGGTGCGCCGTCTGGCCGTGATGGAGGACCGGAGCGCCTTAGAACAGGCGCTGGCGATTTCCGAAATGCAAGTAGCGCTGCGCAACAAACCCGATCAGTTCCGCATGTTCAGCGATCTGGACAAAGCCATGCACCGCGTGCTGTTCGAAGCTGTGGGCATGCGCGCGCTCTATGAATTGCTGGCCCGCAAACTGGGGCATCTGGCGCGCTGCCAACGGCTCGAACTGCCGCGCAAGGGCAAGGTCGACACCATTCTGGACCAGCACCGCGCGGTGATGGATGCGCTTGTCGCCCGCGATCCCGAGGCCGCGGTTGAGGCCATGCGCGTGCATGTGTCCGGCACGATCACCCGGATTGAAAAGCTACAGCACGAATTCCCGGACTATTTCACCAATCAAAGCTGAGTCAGCACCCAGAAGAACGGCACCATTGTTGCGACGGTCAAGGCGCTGAACCCAAGGTTCCAGCCCCATGTCAACCGCCGTGCCGGGATGTCGCCCACCTGCTGCGTCAGCAAGACCACCGTTGCAAAGGGCGATGCGGTCATCGATAGCGACCAGCCGCAGGAAATGGCCAGCGCCAGCAAGGTCGGATCGGTCGGCAATTCCGGCAGGCCTGAAAAGAAGCTGCCAAAGAAGATGGCCAGCATGATCGGGCTAAAGGCCAAAAGGCTCAGTAAGGTCAGGACGATCGGCAAGGCGCTTAGGATGATGAAATCCGGCACGTTGTTCATCCCCAGCATCGCCGCCAGTTCCGCGCTTGGCAGGATTTCAGCCCCGACACGGCCAACGAACCCGGATGCGGCCAAGGTCACACCCAACGGCGCGGATGACGGCAGATCATCCAGCAGGATTTCCCCAAACCGTTTGCGCGTGGTTGCCCGCCCCTCAGGCGACACCCCGTTCTGCACCACGATCCAGCCCACCAACATAGCAGGACAGGCCATAATCAGCCCCGAAACCACGGTATCGCCTGTCAGCAATACGCCCACGGTGATCATTGCCATCAGCCAGCCGCAGGCCGCCAAAAACCGCAACAACGCCCCGACCGGCAAAGGCGGCGGGACGATTTTGCGGGCGGCGCGCACCTTGCGGAACCGCAGCTTATCTTCCAGCGCGCCGACGACCATGATCATCACAAACAGCACCCCGCCATAGGCGATCCAAAGCGAGCGATCTACGTTGGGAAGCATCTCCATCAGGGCCAGCGGCGCAACGGCGGTTGGCGACCAGATGACCGCCCATGCAAACCCGCGCAGCAAGGCGCTGACTTGCCGGCGTTCGCGGATCGGGTTCAGCGGATCGTTCGGCGTTGCCCGCTCAATGCCCTTTTGGATCAGCGGCACAAGAAAGCTGACCACACCGATATTGAACAGCACCGTCAGGATCGACGTCCCCGCATTCAACGCGTAATACCGACGCCCCTGCGGCTGACGGGTCAGATAGGCCCCAACCTCTCGCACCGAAGGCGATGTGGCGGCGGCCTCATGCAGCAGACCCAGCAGCAGGATGAAGGCCATCAGGAACGCGCCCTGCTCTAGCCCGCCAAGAATGCCAGCGGTCGTTGCCCGGCCAGACCAAAGCCCATAGCCGGTCAGCGCGGCGCAAACGACCAGCAGATAGACCTCTCGTGCGCCATATTGCCGGGCCGCCATCAGCGCCACGACGCCCATGATCGACCACGCCAAGTAATGCACGGCAGGCGTGGCCACCTGACGCGATACCAATTCGACCCCCATAATGGCGATCAGCAGGAAGGCCATCGCAAAGCTATATCTGCCCCGAGGCAGCCGGGTTCGGTTTGGCATCGGTTCGCTTTCTGACTGCGCCCGGCTCGGGGCGCCCTGCCCGGCCTAGCGCCGGGCGTGCATTTGGGTGATCGTCGCCCGTGTTGAGATCTGTTCCGCCGTGGTGACCAGTTCGATCACCGCAGGCTTGCCCGAGGCAAGCGCCGCATCGAAGGCAGGTTCAAATTCATCCGTGGTGGTCACGCGTGCGCCGAATGCGCCCATCGCTTCGGCCATCGCGGCGAAATCGGGGTTTACCAACGCAGTGCCGGAAATGCGGTTCGGGTGGTCGCGTTCTTGGTGCATACGGATCGTGCCATAGGTGCCGTTGTTGAACACCAGAACAATCGGGCAGCCCCCATGCTGGACCGAGGTTGCAATTTCCTGACCAGACATCATGAACCCGCCATCGCCGACAAAGCTGATGACAGGGCGCGACGGATCTTCCATCGCGGCGCTGACGGCGGCAGGCACCGAATAGCCCATAGCCCCGCAGGTCGACCCAATCAGGCGGCCGGGGCGTTCGAAGGCCAAAAACCGCTGTGCCCAACCGGTGTGGTTGCCCGCATCCAAGGTCACCACTGCCGAATTCGGCAGTTTGCGGCGCAAAATGGCCATCGCGGCCCCAAGATCCAACGCGCCTTCATAAGCGGGCGGGTCCATATCGGCCTCTTGTTCGGTGCGGCAGGCGGCGGCCCAATTCATCCAGTCCGTGCCAAGCCCCCAAGAGGTCTTGGACAGTTCCTCGGCCAGACGGTCCACCGATGCGACGATGCCCAATTCAGGCGTGTAGACGCGGCCAATTTCTTCGGCTTCGGGATAGACATGCACGATCCGTTGATCACCCGTCAGGCCGGGGTTGGTGTAGCTATCGTTGGAAATCTCGGACAGGCGTGTGCCCAGCAGCACCAGCAGGTCTGCCTCTTTCATCCGGGCCTTCAGCTTGGGGCCCGCCGAGGTGCCAAGCGCCCCGACATAGCTGGCCGAGGAGTTGGCAACCGTGTCCTGACGGCGGAACACCGCGACGGTTGGCAAATGGTTGGCTTCGGCAAAAGCGGTCAGCTGCGCGGCGGCGGCATCGCTCCAACGACCACCGATCACCAGCATCGGGCGTTCTGCGCTGGCCAGCGCATCTTTCAGCGCCTCAAGGTCGGCCCCAGACGGCGCGGCGCAGGCGGGCTGATAACGTTTGGCGTCGGCAACTTTGACCACATCTGTCAGCATGTCTTCGGGCAGTGCCAACACAACAGGCCCCGGACGGCCCGAGGTTGCCACGCGGAAGGCCCGCGACAGGATTTCCGGGATACGCGCGGCATCGTCGATTTCATCGACCCATTTGGCCACCGTGCCGAACATCACGCGATAGTCGATTTCCTGAAAGGCTTCGCGCCCGCGCATCTCGCGGCCAATTTGGCCGACGAACAGGATCATCGGCGTGGAATCCTGCCGCGCGATATGCACCCCGATCGAGGCATGGCAAGCCCCCGGCCCCCGTGTGACAAAGCAAATGCCCGGCTCTCCGGTCAATTTGCCATGGGCCTCGGCCATATTCGCGGCCCCGGCTTCGTGGCGGGCATTGACCAGTTCAATCTGATCGCCCGTGTCATGCATCGCGTCCAGCACCTCAAGATAGCTTTCGCCCGGTACGCAAAATGCACGGGTCACGCCGTGAACGATAAGCTGATCCACCAGAACCTGACCGCCAGTGCGATCCTTGAGAGCCGCTTTTGCCACGCGCATGCCTCCTTAGAATTGATATATCAGTTGGTGGCGCATCTATCTCGCGGGGTCAAGCACCCTTGCCACGAACTCGGCACAAGACTTGCTACACAATGCCCGAGACCACAACGCCGTTTCTAAAACATCACTCAGACTGGTCGTTGATCTTCCCAGTCGCGCGAAAGGAACTGAAATGAACATGATGCCGTTCAACGACGACCATCTGTCGAAAGATGAATTGGCGCAACGTCAACAAGCGATAAAGGACATTGCCTTGCGTATCGGCAACCTGTCCGTCGCGATTGTTGGCGTGTCCGGTGAGGTCAGCGATACGGCCGCACGGGTTGATCGGCAAGCCGAAATTTTCCGCAATGTCGGCGAACAGGCCAATCAAATCGCCGAGAAAAGCCAAACCGTTCTGCACGCCGCCGATAGCGCGGTTCAGGTGTCCGAAGATGCCCGAACCAATGTCACCCACACATCAGACCGTCTGACGGCGATGGTTGGCGATGTGGCCGACCTGATCGACCGCGTGTCGCAGCTATTTGACAAGCTGGAAGGCTTGGATTCGGCGCTCAAAAGCGTTTCGGCCGTGTCGCGCGAGGTTGAGAATATTTCGCGCAAAACCAATCTTCTGTCGCTGAATGCGTCAATTGAGGCAGCGCGCGCAGGCCCTCACGGACGCGGGTTCATGGTCGTGGCGCAAGAGGTCAAAGACCTGTCCACCATGACCGGCGATGCAACGGCTGAAATTCAGGAAACCATTTCTGAGCTGTCGGTCGAACTGTCTGGCCTGATTGATATGGCCAAGGGCGCGGTAAATCTGGCTGGCGGCATCCGGTCGCAAACCGACGGGATCGGTACCGAGATCACCGCCATTCCTGAAACGCTGTCGGGCATCGCATCTGCGCAGCGCGACATTCTAAGCGCATCGTCCGAGATCAACACATCCGTCGATGATGTCCGCGGCAATATAAATGATCTGCGGCGCGATGTGGAACAGTCATCCGAAAGCCTTGGTCTGGCGCAGGAAAAGATGGCCTCGATCACCGAGGATTCAGAAGCCATCACCAGTATGACCGCGCGTTTGGGCGTGGAAACGCCGGACACCAAGTATATCAGTGCCGTTCAGCAAGCCGCGGAGCAGGTGTCCGCCGAATTTGAGCGCGCCGTACAGTCGGGCCGCGTTAGCATGCACGATCTGTTCGACACCAATTACACGCCGATTGCTGGCACCAATCCTCAGCAGGTGATGGCACGGTTTACCGAGTTCACCGACGCAATCCTACCCGTCATTCAGGAACCGATGTTGGATCTGGCGGCGGATGTGGTGTTCTGTGCAGCGGTCAATGTCGATGGCTACCTGCCGACGCACAACCGCAAGTTCTCGATGCCACAAATGCCCAGCGATCCGGGCTGGAACGCATCCTACAGCCGCAACCGCCGGATCTTTAACGACCGCGTCGGACTGGCGGCAGGCAAAAGCAAGCGCCCCTTCCTGCTGCAAGCCTATCGCCGCGATATGGGCAACGGCACGTTCATCCTGATGAAGGATGTCTCGGCCCCGATCGTGGTCAAAGGACGCCACTGGGGCGGTTTGCGCCTGGCCTACAAAGCATAACGGCGGGGGCGCATTGCCCCCACCCTTTCAACCAAAGAAAAACCCGCCTTTCGGCGGGCTTTTCTTTTTGTTGAGTGATGGTGATTCAGAAAGGAAGATCGGGATGTTCCCATAAGGCTGACAACGATGCCTGCCCGACCCGCACCAAACGTTCCAGCACTGAGGCCAGCGCTACGTCATCGGCGGTCTCAATCATTACGAATGTTTCATCTGCCACCTGAGCGAGCGATTTGAGCCCGACCAAGTTCGCAGCAATCTTAAGCGCCTTGCAATTCTGGCGAACCGCGCGCTTATCCGCGATGCTACCAAAGTTCTGGACACGCGCCAGGCCAAGCGACAGCTCGTCAATGGCTTTGCAGATCACATCACTGGCACCGTGGGTGCCAAGATGGTTCTTTAGGTAGGCCATATGCTCACTATCGAGCAGAATTGCATCCTGTGCTGATGCTTGTGAAATGTTCTGCACTGTCGTTACCTCAACCTAATTCTCTTTATTAATCTACCTACATTCTACCGGTCAGCCAGCGCACTTTGGATTGTTCGAATTATCCAAGGATAGCGCCTTGAAGTCTTCATGAATATTCTTTGATTTTATTGGATATTTCCGGCCACGACAATATTCGGCCATATTCGTAGTTGCTGGAAAACAACAAATATTCAGATCGCAGAGCTAAGCCGTTTAAACTTGCCTTCAGCGTCCGTTAGTAGATCTTCAACTTCCGGAACCAATTCGTCAAGCATTGCTTTCCGTCCCTTTGACGCAGCCATTTCTGCCTCAGACAGAAAGTCGCTCAGATCAATCAACCCGACCATTCCCGTTGCGCCGACAGCGCGGTGAATTTCATCCACCGAATTGTCTGAAAGCTCGCGCATAGCGCTCAGGGCGCGGCGCACATCTTGGAACGCTTCGTTCAATAGCCGCAGGGCCGTTTCACTGCCCACAAGGTTGCACAATTCGGCAAAATCGGAATCGTCATCGCTCTCAGGCGCGGGTTCGGCCACCGATTGGCCATAGGCCGACAAAGCGGCCTTAAGCTGGCCCATCTTCACCGGCTTATTGAGCACACCGTTCATACCGGATGCTTTCAGGCGCGCCGATTCATGCGCTTCGATCAAGGCCGTGACGCCGATGATAACCGACTTTTGGCAGGCGCCCTGTTCGCGGATAAGGCGGGTCGCTTCGCGGCCATTCATAACCGGCATCGACACATCCATTAGGATAAAGTCATAGCACTGGTTTAAAGCCATCTCGACACCCTCTTTGCCGTCATGCGCAAGGTCTGGCGTAAACCCAAGACGGCGGACCATTTCGCTCAGAACGGTCAGGTTGACCTCGTTGTCGTCGACGATCAGCAAACGGCCGTTGTCTGGTACGACCAATTCGATTTCGTCGGTCGACGTGGCCTCTTTGCTGTCTTCCGGCACAGCGGGTTTCAGTGGGATATCAAACGAGAAACAGCTTCCTTCGCCGGGTGTGCTGTCTAGTGCCAGTTTGCCGCCCATCCGCTCAATCGCCAGTCGCGCAATCGGCAGGCCCAAACCTGTCCCGCTTTGGGCGGCAACTTCACTTGGGTTGACGGTTTCGAACTGCTCAAGCACGCGTTCCTGATCTTCGGGCGCAATGCCTATGCCGGTGTCCCGCACCGCCACATAGAGCTGCACCGTGTTTGAATCGAGCGCGGCAAAGGTCAGCGAGATCGAAATTTCGCCGTTTTCGGTGAATTTCACCGCATTGCCAGCAAGGTTGTAGATCGCCCGCGAAAAGGACGAAGGTCGCCCCATGAATTGGTCGCCAATCTGACTGCCCTGAATATCGACGCGCAACGTGTTGTGCCGTTCAGCAGCCAGCAGTTCCAATTCTTCCAGAATATCGGCAGCCACCTGTCCCGGCGCAAAGGGCGACGGCGGCTCTGAGGTTTCGCCAAGGCGCGTCAGTTCCAGAACGTCGTTGACCTGGCTAAGCGCGCGTTCGCTGCAATCTGCCGCCGTTTTCAGGAACTTGCGGTTCTTGTCGTCCAGTTGCTTGGAATCGATCAACTCCAACGATGCAATAAGACCATGCAGCGGGGTGCGCATTTCATGGCTCATAGTGGCCAGGAACATGCTCTTGGCGGCAGCGTGGCGCTGAGCGGCGGCAAGCGCCGAGCGCATGCGTTCTTCGGCACGGGCCTGTTCCGAGATATCCCGCACGAACCAGATCAGATTGGGCCGCCCGTCGGTGCCGATATCGGGCAACAACGCCACTTCGGCCGGGAATTCTTCGCCATTGGCGCGGCGGGCAGTGGCACGGGTCGGCGCATGGCCCGACAATTCACTGATCAGGTCGATCATGCGAATTTCGCCTGACTTTTCATCCACATTCGCCAGCGTCGTGATATCCAGCAATTCCTGACAGCGCGTGCCGGTCATAGCATGGCGGGTCAGGCCGAAAATCTCTTCGGCGCCGCCGTTGCAGAGGATCACCTCGCCATCCCGGTCGGTCACGATCACAGCCGACAAGGCCGATTGAAAGGCCTTGGCCAGCGTCTTTTCGGCCCGTTCCGTTTGCTGGGTCCGCGCCTCTAGATCCCGCCACAGGCTAACGGCCAGATAAAGCGATACGACCATCAACAGCAAAAGCACCAGCGATTGCAGCATGAACCGGAACAGCAGCGCCCGTTCATCGGCACGCGCCGTTTCCTCCATCACGATGAAATGATGCAGCATATTGTTGCTGAGGCGTCGAACCTCGGGGCGCAGATCGGAAATCTGGCTGAGGAACGCGCCCATCTCAGCGATCGACGGGTCGAGCAAAATATCAATATGATCCGCAAGATCGTTGATCTTGCCTTGCAGAGCCGCCAATTCAGTCAGCATTTCAGCGGGCACGCCCAAATGCAATTGCGCAGCATAAAGCACGTCGGCGCGGCTGAAGAAGATGTCAAACCGCACGCGCGCCCGGCGCCAGGCTTCCTCGGGCGCGGCGGCGTCCGTGGCCTTGGCGATCATCGCCTCATTCACCGCAACGCGCAGCGAAAGAAAATCGACTTCGAGCTGAGCGACGGTCCAACCTTGGTTGTCGGTGTCAGCGGCGCGAACGGCATTCTGGCGTTCCTGAAAGCTAAACGCACTGGCAATGAGCGCCACGCAAGAGACCAAAAGCAGCCCAAGCAGAACCTGGGCTGTCAATCGCTTTGCAGAAAGCGTTAATCTGGAAACCTGTCGTGCAGGCACTCGCGCCACCGATGATTACTTATCCGACACTTCTATTTTCACAAGTTGCCAGATGCTGTAGGAAAAGACAGCTTCCGTACGATAGTTGGCGCTATCATCGTAGGGAAACACAACCCAAAGGGGGCCCTTCTCTCTTACGCCATAGGGCTCGCCATCCTTGCGCAGTGCGACAATCGGGATGTTGCCTGCAATCGCGTCGCGCGGAACCTCGACCGTGTAGTCGTTCAGCGCCGTCATCAACAGGTCACCATCTGACGCCCCTGCCGCGGCTAGAATATCCTTCACCGACGGGCCCGAGAATTCGATCTCGCCCTCGGTCCATATCGTAGAAGTTGTAAAGCTTTGCTGCTCGATTGCCAGTAGATCGGCCTCGGAAAATTCGGCCCGAATCTCTTTGCTATTATCGACGACTGTTAGCAGTACTTCCTGCGCTGTTGCGAAAGTCGCGACAAACATAACCGAAATGGTCGAAAGCACTGTCCAAAGGAAATTTTTGCGTTTCATTCACATGTCCTGTTTTACCACCCAAGGCCTAGCATACTCTCCCAGATGCTTTTTTCCTGATATCGAAAGATAGCTTAGACTATCAAAAACCAATACTGAAAATCGGTCGAGAATATCTCTGGTCAGCTTCAGGTGGAATGCTCCATACTACAGATGTGAGCGCACAGGATGGATGGATGTAGATTGCGGAAGAATTTTAGTGCTCTGACAACTAGTGCAAAACATAAACGGAATCGCTTCGAGCAATGACAAATGTAGACACAAAGCCTTCGAATGTCGAAGCAAACGCGCTTCAGGGTTCCCTGAACATCCTTATCGCAGACGACCATCGCTTGCTGGGCGAGGCCGTCGCCAACCTGCTCCGGGCCGGTGCAGGGTTTTATGTGAAAACCGCTGAAACCTATGACGAGACTGTCAAAGCCATCAACAGTGACACGGTGTTTGACATTGTCCTTTTGGATTTGAAAATGCCGGGCATGGTCGGGCTCGACAGCGTAAAGGCGATTGTCGAACGGTCATCCCCTGCCCGCGTGGTTCTGTTTACCGGCCAGATCGACCGGCACTTCCTGAACAGCGCGCTCGATATCGGGGTGCGTGGCTTGATCCCCAAGACCATGCCGCTGCAATCGCTGACCAGTGTCATCCAACTGATCAACTCGGGTCAGGTGTTCGTTCCGATGCAGGAACTGAACGCCGCCGGCGAAAGCAGCGCAGGCACCGATGCAAAGCTGAGCGAGAAAGAACTGTTTGTTCTGCGTCTTGCGGCGGATGGCATGACCAACAAGGAAATCGCCCGCGACATGGGCGCGACCGAGGTGACGGTTAAAATGCACATGCGGTCGATCTGTAAGAAACTGGGTGCGCGCAATCGGGCGCATGCGGCCATCATCAGCCGCGAATTGGCCTTGTTCTGAAGTCTCGAAACGTCCCTGCAGGGCCCGCATTGCGCGGGCCTTTTTTTATCGTTATGCGGATTTCTTTTCGATCAGATCCCGCAGACGGAAAATCGCCGCCTTCTTGATCTGAGACACGCGGCCAGTGGTCACCTCGAGCACGGCGGCGATTTCGTAGACGTTCATTTCCTCGACATAGTATAGCTGAAGCACCAGCGCCTCGCGCTCGGGCAGCTCTTCCAGCGCCTCGCGCAGCAGTCGCTTCATATCGTTCTGTTCAAGAAGGTCTTCTTGCGTGGGCGTGCGATCGCTGAACAGGATCGAATGATCGCTATAAACCTCATCAAGCGATTGAAGCTGGTTGACCTGAAACCGGGCCTCCCATTCCTTCAACTCGGGGACGGTCATTTCCAGTTCGGCGGCGATTTCTTCAGTCTCGGGCCTGCGCCCCAGCTTATGTTCCAGCGTCCGCTGCACCTTGGCCGCCTTCTGGCGCATGGTGATCGTGGCGCGGCACAGGTTGGAATTGCGCCGAAGCAGATCGACGATAGATCCACGAATGCGAATGGACGCGTAAGAGGCAAAGCTGACACCGTCGCGCACATTATAGCGCTGCGAGGCATCGACCAGCCCCAGATACCCTGCCTGAAGCAGGTCTTCGATCTCGGCGAATTTGCCAACGCGGCCTTGGAAATGCCAGGCGATGCGCTGCACCAGGTGCATATGCTCTTCCACCAGCTTTTCCGGTTTCAGTGCCTGCTGTTCGTATGATCGCGGGATCATCATGCAAGACCTCCTTTACGTTCTGCCGCGCGCGCACGGGTCATCCCGGCGGGCTCGGGGCGTGTCTGGGCCTCTAGCCCGCCGACCATACGGTGGCGTCGAGATACCCATGCAAGGCGCAGGCCGACATCGGACAGCACCTCAAATTCTTCTGGATCAATCGGATCAAAAGCGTCGGCGGACAGAACCACCTGATCGGCCAGCCCGCGCCACGGCGCGGCAAGCCGTTCAATCGCGCGGCGGCGCAGACCAGCGGGCAGGACCAAGACAACCAAGGCGCCATCAGGGATCTGCTGGGCCGGGTCTGTCTGGCCGCTATCTGCACCGCGCCCCGAAATGATGGTGATCTGGCTGCCGTTTTCATCCGGGGTCGGGATGCGGCCATAAGGGGCGAACCGGCAATCCGCCGAAAGCAAAGCAGCCTTTTGGAACAGCAGCGCACCATCTGTGCGTGAATCGCTGCCCGTGAACACAAAACGCGGGCAATCAGAGCGACCAATTTCATCGCGCAGCAGCGCAAGTTGAAGCGCAACCAAAGACTTACCAGCCCCCGCAGGGCCAACCAAAACAACGTGCTGCGCCTGAAGCATCGGGGTTACGGGACGCTGCGGCTCATGCACCGGGGCTTCGGGCTCTGGTTGAATCTCCAGCTTGAAGATCCGGGCAAAGCCTGCGGGTTCCGCCTTGGGGGCCACATCCTCGGCGCGCAGGGCTTCGACCGGGAAAGGCGTGACGTCAGGGCCAATGATCGTATCTTCGGTAAGGCCAGACCCGGCGACGGGGCCGTCCTCATCCAGATCGTCGTCGAGAAACGGGTCTTCGAAGACCGGCTCGTTGTCGTTGATCTCAGGTTCGGGTTCGGCGACCGCCTTGGGCGCGACAACCGGCTGAGGTTTGAAGACTGGCTCGCGCTTGATGAACGGCTCAGCGCGCATGACAGGCTCAGGCTCGATCGGCTCATCCACGTCGATGTTGATCCGCGACGGTCGGGAAAAGATCGTCAGGCCCTTGGTGGCATCATCCACCGCTTTGGCCTCGGGCTTTGGGGCGATTTCTGGCGTGTGCCTTGCCGCCACCGGACCAATATCATTGTCGTCATCCGTGGCGGTGATTTCGAACATCCCACCTTGGGTTTCAGTCGAAAGGATCAGCGCATCCGGCCCCAATTCGCGCATGATGATGTTCATGGCTTCGGTGCTGTCTTTGGCGCGAACAGTCAGGCGTCCCATATCAGCTCACTCCTCATTGTCCGCCCTGCGGCGGAAGTTGCGAGGCGCCCCCGAGCGTCCCGACGATTTCGATGCGGCGGTTTTCGGGCAGTTCCGAAACCGCGATGACAATGGCGTCCGACCCATGCGCCCGTAGGAAGCCCGCAAAGGCGCGGCGCAGCGCGGCCGAGACCACAACAACCGCCTGACGTCCCTGCCCGGCCATGTCTTCGGACATGGTGGACAGCGCTTGCAGGATCTGCTGGGTCAGGCCCTGTTCGATCACCAGACCGACGCCTTGGGTGTTCGAGCGCAGCAGCAGCTCTTCAAGCTCGGGCACCAGCGTGATCAGCGGCAGTTCAGTGTTGATGGCGGCGATCTGTTGCAACAGCAGCGGCACCAAGGACGGGCGCAGGGCCTCAGCCATATCGCGGGGTTCCAGGTTGCGGCCTGCCAGTTCGGCCAGACCTTCCAGAATGGCCGGCAGGTCCGACACTGGGATACGGTCGGCCAGCAAATGGCGCATGACAGCCGTCAGCGTGTGCAGCGGCACCAGTTTCGGCACCACGGCATCCACCAGCGTCGGTGCGTGCTGCGACAGGCGTTCCAGCAGGTTTTGCACGTCATCGGGGCCAAGCAGGCGCGATCCATGGGTGATCAGCAACTGGCTCAGATGCGTTGCGATCACCAGCGAGGGTTCGATCACGATATGATCGTCGGCCTCGGCCTCGGCGCGTTGATGCGGCAAGATCCAGATGGCATCCATGCCAAAGGACGGGTCTTTTACCTCAACCCCGCGCAGCTTGCGCGTGGACATACCACCGGGCAGCGCCAGAACGCGGTCGGCATAGACGGTGTCTTCGGCCACAATCGCCTGCCCGACCTTGATCCGGTACTGGCTGGACTGAAGGCCCATTTCATCGCGAATGCGCACGCCCGGCACCACAAAGCCCATGGCCTTGGACACGTCCTTGCGGATGCCGGTGATGCGGCTGACCAGATCGCCGCCTTCGGCCTCATCGATCAGCGGGATCAGGCCAAGGCCAATCTGAATGGTGACCGGCGCGTAATCGGTGACATCCTCGGCGGTGATCACGCCGGAGTTTTCGTCGTCTTCCGTGGCCTGCGCCTGTGCGGCACGCAGGGCGTTGCGGGGGGCCGGTGCGCCACTTTGGGCCGCTTCCTCGCCCTCGCGGGCCTCGGCATTGCGGGTGACATAGGCAACCCCCGCTGCAATCACAGCAGCAATCAGGAACAGACCTGTCGGAATGCCCGGCACAAGGCCAAGGATCGCCAGAACCGCCGAAACCGGGATCCAGGCGCGGGAAATGCCGATCTGTTTGCCGATGTGACTGGCCATATCCAGATCAGACGAAACACGCGTCACGATGATCGCGGTGGCAATCGACAACAACAGCGACGGGATCTGGGCCACCAGACCGTCACCAATCGACAGCAGAACATAGGTCTGGGCGGCTTGGCCAAAGCTGAGGGCGTGCTGGCTGGTGCCGATGATGATACCGCCAAGGATGTTGGCCACGAGGATCAGGATACCGGCAATCGCGTCGCCCTTGACGAATTTCGATGCACCGTCCATCGCGCCGTAGAAATCGGCCTCTTGGCCCACTTCGGACCGGCGTGTGCGCGCCTCATCCGGGGTCAGGATTCCGGCGTTCAAATCGGCATCGATGGCCATTTGCTTGCCCGGCATCGCGTCCAAAGTGAAACGCGCCGACACTTCAGAGACACGGCCCGCACCCTTGGTGATCACGACCAGGTTGATGATCATCAGGATCGCAAAAACCACGATCCCCACAGCAAAGTTGCCGCCAATGACGAAAGAGCCGAACGCCTCGATCACCTGGCCCGCCGCACCCGCGCCGGTATGGCCTTCGGTCAGCACGATCCGGGTGGAGGCCACGTTCAGCGCAAGGCGCAGCGTGGTGGCAATCAGAAGCAGTGTTGGAAAGCTGGAAAAGTCGAGCGGACGGTAGCTGTGCATTGCAACCATCAGAACAAGAAGAGACAGCAAGATATTGAACACAAAGAACATATCAAGTAGCGCAACCGGCAGCGGCAGAACCATCATGGCCACGACAGCCAGAATGCCCATCGGCAGCAAGGCGCTGCCCATCTGTTCGCCGCGGCTTTGTCCTGTTGCCGTGATCATGCGTCCATTGTCCCTTCGGTGTCTGAGCGGTCCTGCCGCCCAACGATGTGTCGGGGAAAAAGCTGCAAGTCTCGTGCCAGTCAGATTGCCCCTGACCGTCATGTTTTTGGCTGGTCTGGCATGGGGTTTGCACAGAACGGGCCAATCGGATCTTTCATCCATAGCCGCGAGGTTTACATGACACGTCTTCCACTCATCCGCGCAGGGGCCGGGCTTGCCATTGTCACGGCGCTTGGCGCTTGTATGTCACAACAAGCGCAGCAGGCTTTGCCACCTGCCCCCACGCCCACCGCCAAGGCCGTCGCCCAGATCAAGGATGACGTGAACGCCATGCATGCCGACAGCGCTCTGCCGCCGGTTCTGGCCGCGCCGAAATACGTGCCGGTCGAACTCAAGGGGCTTGGGTTTTCACAGGTGTCCGCCCAACCGGGCAAAACACTGAACGAAAAGCGCCTGATGGCGATCCGCGCCGCCCGGCTTGAGGCGATGCGCGATCTGGTCGAACAGGTGCACGGCATTCATCTGACCGCCGACACGACGATCCGCGATGCGTCCGTCACCAATGACCACATTCGCGGCATCGTCGAAGGTGAATTGCGCGGCGCGCGGACCTTGCGCATCTCGCCCAAGGATGAGGACACCTTCACCGTCGAACTGGCGCTGGACGCCGACACTGTGCGCTACATTCTGCGTGCGGTGCGCATGGGGGTTTGATCGATGGAAGAACCCCGCTGGAAATCCGCGTTACGCCGCTTCTTGGCGATTTTGGCTTGGGCTGGCTGCATGACAATGGCGGTCTTTTCGACCCAGGCGCATTCTGCCACGCAAAAGCCCCTGTGGATTGTCGCCAGCGGGCATTCTTTCGTGTCCGGTCAAAACGACACCGACAGCGCCCGCCACCGCGCCTTGGCCGAGGCGCTGATTGCCGCCGGTCTGGCGGGCGGAACCGAACTTGCGGGCTATAGCGCCATGGGGATGGGCCATATCACCGGCGATTTCCTGATCGCGCGGCCCACCGGAAAAATCCTGCGCTATGAAATCCGCTCGGCCAGGCTGGACCGAAGCCAATGGACGGTTGAAGTGCGGGCGCTGGTTGGACCGGCGCCCGATCTGGGCTGCGCCCCGCGCCGCACCTTGGTGCTGAGCGCCGAGCCTCCGCGGATCAATGTATCGCCGCAAGCCCCCGCATGGACGGAACAAATTGCCAGCGAGGCGGCGAAAGACCTATACGATATCATCCGCCGCCATCCCGCGTTTGAGCTGGAGCGCATTGCCACCAGTTTCGCGCCGTCCAATTCGCCCATTCGGGCGGACATGAGCTATTTGAATCTGACGCGCGGCACCGTTCGTTCGACGCCGGGCGATCATCTGTTCAGACCGGAATTCCGTGTAGATGCAATTGCTTCTGGAAGCGGCTACACCCTTCAGTTGACCGCCGATCTGAGCTTTACCGAACCCTCGGGCCGCACCCTGCGCCGCAAGATCGTGCGCACCGCGCCGATGCCGCAAGGGTTGACGATGGATGCCACCCTAGGGCGTGGCCGCACTGCCGCAACCACGAAACTTACCAACAACTTACGCCGCGACATGAATGAAGCGCTTGACCTTGTGGCCTGTGAGCCGCCCCGCGCGCGCCTGACCCAGGATGGCCGCCGCCTGACGGTGCCAATTGGGCGCAAGCACGGGCTGCGCCAGACACATCTGGCCTTCATCGAGACCCGCGACAGCGCCTTTGATGTGCTTGAAATCGTTAACCTTCAGAACGGCACAGCCGAGCTGCGCCCGCTTGATCCCACCCGTCCGGTCCCGTCCTTCGCCGGAAAGACCGTTGAATTTCTGGAGGGTTTCCGGTGAAACCGCTGCGCCTATTGCTGATCTGCCTCGCGCTCGCGCCGCCGCAGATGGCGCTAGGCGCACCAGACCGCCTGACCGGCCCGCAGGTCCGCACGCTTGTGCAAAATGCCCTGACAGAACAGGGCTTGATGGGCGATATGACGATATCCGATCATCGCACATATCCCGGTTGCGACACCTCGCCAACCGTTCGCCCGCGCAATGCTGGATGGACAAGCGTCGAGCTGACATGTGCACGCCCAACCCCTTGGAAAAGGGTGATTTCTACAGGAATTTCGGGCCTGACCCCTCTAACAAATCGCACCGATCAGCCGTTAGAAAAAACAGTTCTGGTGTTAACGGAAAGCCTTGCAGGCGGCACAGTTCTTGAAGCTGGTCATCTGGGCTCAAAACCGGTGCATCGCATCCCATCGGATGCCCTGACCGGAGCGGCCGAAGACTATGTTGGCCGACGTCTGACAGCCAATCTTGCAGCGGGTCGCCCGTTGCTGGGGCGGCACCTGGAATTCGACTGGCTGGTGGGCCTGAATACGCCCGTGGCTATCGTACTGGAACTGAGTGGGATCAACGTGTTGTCGACCGGCATCGCAATGGAGAACGGGCAACGCGGGGATCTGATCAATGTGCAGAACAGCAGTTCCGGTCGGATCATACGCGCGACAGTAGATGGCGCAAATAAAGTGATCGTCCGGCCTAAAATGAACTGACGAATTGCCGTTGTAAAACACACTTGGAGAATTTTAGGGACGAACACAGGAGAAAGACCATGGTTGAGTCCATCAACACGTCCCTCGGCGCACGCGCCCGTTTGCAACGAATGCAGAACGACGGCGCGCAAAAGACGGGGGCAACATCTTCAGCACAGGCCGGTCAGGCCGCCGCTGTTGGCTCCGTGGACAGTGTCCGGCTAAGCGAAGCCGGTGCGACCCCGGTCGGCGAGGCATTGGCTGCAAAAGGCCCGCCTTTCGATCTGGAACTGGTCGCGAAGATCAAGCAGGCCATCGAGGATGGCCGCTATCCGATCGACGCACAGCGTATTACTGATAGCCTGTTCGAAGGCTACCAAGACTTGATGCTCTGAACGAAAAAGGACCCGCTGGTTCATGACATATCTTCCCTACCTTCACCTTGGCGCTGCCGCTGGTCTTGTCCTTGCGCTTGCAGTGATCGTCGCTCAGACGATTGCTCTGCGCAAAGCCGCAAAGGTGCAACCGCAACCGGCCCTCGGGGATGATGTGATCGACGCGATTGCAGACCGCGTGATGGGCAAGCTGATCAGCTCGCCCGAAGTGGGTCTGGCCGACTTCAAGGCCGACCTGTCGCGGATGCGCGCAGATCTGGATTGGTTCGTCGGGGACAAACTGATCGAACAGGCCATCGCCATGGCCAAACAGGGCGAGACCGAAACCGAGATCAGTCAGGCCACCGGCATAAGCCTTGACGAAGTGCACGCGATCCGGCGGATGCGTCGCCACTAATTGGCTTCACAGACCAAGACCAAAAGGGCGCGATGCAGATCGCGCCTTTTTTGTTGTTTGCTTGTTGGATCTGTTACCCGGTTCTTCGCCTAATCGGGGCAACTGACCGGGCGCACATCCGACGGCACGCGGCCGCACCATTCGACAAACCGCGCCTTGGCATCGGCCTGCGCTGCGGTGCGCTCTTCGGTCGTCAGCTCCATCGACATGCTGTCGCGCAAGGCCGCGCTATATTCCACGCCAAAGGCTGCCGCCACGCTGAACCACGCCATTGCGGCGGGCTTGTTCGCGGGTTCGGCCAGTTGCGCATGAACGCGGCCAATACCCATAAAACTATGCACTCGGCCCTTTTCGGCCTCGGTCGCCAGATCGCCCAGCAGACGGTTGACCACGCTTTCGCGTGCCTCGTCCGTCAGGCGGCGGTCAAGATAATCGGTTACGGGTATGGCACGTTTTTCACCGCCCAAACGGCCCCGCCATGCCCAATAGAAGGCCTCGGCATCGTCTTGGGGCGTGCCCTGCCCCTTGGCGTATAGAACGGCCAGATTGGTCTGCGCGCCAGCACTGCCAGCGCGCGCCAGATCATGAAACAAAACAACCGCCCGCGCGGAATCGCCGTTTCGCGCTGCGTTCAACGCGGCCTGAAACCCTTCTGCCGCAGCCAACGAGGTGCCGGCCACGCATGCGATTATTCCTGTTGCGCGGGCAATCCGTTTCATTTTCCTGCCATCATCACCAATTGTAGATACAGCAGCCGCCGACGGCGACCATCCAGCGTGCGTTCATAGACCACGACGCGTTGGCGTTCGCTGGCCGTGGTTTCGATCACGATGCTGATATTGTCGGGTAGGAACACATTGTGCCGCGCCAGAAGCTCTAGCGGGTCTTGCATCATCGCCGCGCTGAACGTCGGATCGATCCAGCTTCG
Organism: Pseudoprimorskyibacter insulae; assembly: GCF_900302505.1. Taxonomy (GTDB): domain Bacteria; phylum Pseudomonadota; class Alphaproteobacteria; order Rhodobacterales; family Rhodobacteraceae; genus Pseudoprimorskyibacter; species Pseudoprimorskyibacter insulae. Next base: position 28,511 of record NZ_OMOJ01000003.1, read on the forward strand.
CGCCAAGGCGCGGCCAAGGATGTCCGGCAGGTGCTTGATGACCTTTTCCGTGTCCCGCAATGTCGTCCGGCGGCGCACGAGCCCCCAGTCGTCATGCAAATTCGTATCGTCGCCGCCGTCATATTCGGCGTTGCGTTCATATTCTGCGCGTCCTGCGCTGCTTCGTCGCTGTGTCAGCCGTTTTATAGCTGGAACAAGCGCTGTGCCGGCTCCGAAATTCATGACCAAGATCCCCACTATCTGACCATAGAGCCCGGCGGGATTGCCGGGCTTACACGGATATCAACGGCAGGAACGCTAATCGTTTTAGACAAAACTCTCTTTGGATACGCTTTTTTCAACATTTGACAACGAGCAACCAAAGAGCCGTTGTCATACCCTTGGGACATGACCTCTACTCCAGGATCCATGCGTCTCGGGATCGCAGCCATTCCAACCCTACTGCTCCCCGTGTTGTTCTCTCTGGGCGCATGGTATTCCTTGAAGATGCCAGTCGATGTGCTGGCCCCGCCAGAACCGGCGATCGAGGAGGAGGCTGTTCCCACCGAAGACGAAGCAGCGCCGCCCGTGGACACGCGGGTGTATCTGCCTGTCATCATCCCGTTGAAAGCCAGCCTGCCTGATTTCGGCGGCACCTTGATGGTGTCGATTGGGCTTGCCCTGCGCGGCGATGCCAGCAAAGCGCTGATCGACCAGCTTAAGGATAAGCCGGAACCGCTGATTTCACCTTTGGGGAATGTATTGCTGGATACGGCATCTACCGTTGACCCGGCCCAAGGCTGGAATGCCTTGCGCAAAGCCCTGCCCCAGGCGCTGATGGATGATCTGAACACCCGTGTTGCTGATTTGGACGACAGCGCCCCGATCCTCGAAGTTCTCATCATGGAGTTCCGTATCGGCGGATGATAGCTGGCACAGGTCTTGCAACTATGTCTTCAACCAACCGGAGACGACCATGCACCATCTAAGCACCATCGCCAATCGCCTGATGCAGCGCCATGCCTCGCTTGAGGATGTCGCCGTGCAGACGGTGTATTTTGACGATGACGGTCAGGCCCATCCCGGCAAACCTACTTCGCTTGCCGCGTTTTTGCATCAGATGGTGCTGCATTAGACCAGCGATAGATTGCCAGTCGCAACAAGAACACGGCAATCCCGGCCACCAAGATGGCCCAGCCGATCACTATAGGTGACGGCATAAGTCGGGCGATCTTCTGCACACCTTCTGGCTGCAAAAAGATCATTGCGATCAAAGGGATCGCAACCATCAGGAACCACCTGATGCGGGTGCATATTTGGCAACCCCGCCATCCCATCAGCCTTTACCTTTCCCTTTCCCCTTCGAATACGCCAGATAAACCCCGCGCTTGCGCTGCGTCTTTTGAACAGCCTCTTGGGTTTTCTGAAGAACGGCCGCCGCATTGCGAACGGACACAAGCGCGCGTTGCAGCGCTTCGACCCGGTCTTGCGGCGCGTCGCCAAACTGATCTTCACCGATCAGGGCAATTACAGCGTTGCGTATGGCATGATCCAGACGACTGACGTCTTCCAGACGCCCCTCATCCACGGCCCGAGCCAGCTCTTGGCAGAGACGTTCAAGGCGTTCTGTTGCGGCGGCTTCTGACATGAGTGCGATGCACAGGCTCACTTGCCCTGCCCCTTAACCTGCGGCCCGATCCCGCGCCACGCTTCCAGAATATCGGCGATGGAATCCCGCGCTTCGACCAGCAATGCGCTCTCGTCCTTGCGGATCGAGGCCAAAACCTGCTGGCGGGCGAATTCATACAGCTGCATCAGCAATTCGGCGATATCCGCGCCGCGCTCCATGTCCAGGCTGGACTGAAGGATGTAGATCGCGGTCAGCGCACGGCTGCTGTGTTCCTCGGGGGGAAGGCGGTCTTTGGCGCGGGCTGCGACCATCACGTCCAGCGACCGGTGCAGCTCGCGCAAAGTAACCGAAATGACCTCATGCGGGTCGTCGATCCGCGGGTGGCCGACAGCTTCGGCCTGGCGGTATCTGGAGCGAGCAAGCGATATCGTCATAGCGGTTCTCCGGTCTGCATTGTGCATCGTTGTTACTTAGATCAACGGCAGAAGCGGAAAATCGTTTACCTTTCCAGTCGCTTACTCGCAGATTTTCAGGCCATTTTGGCCACGCGGCTGACCGATACAACCATGCCGACATCACCGCCCGACAAGATCGCGACACCGGTCATGCCGCGCACGCCAGACAGCGCACCGCGCAGCGGGCGCAGCAGCACAAGCTGCGGGCCCAGCAGCTCATCCACGGGGATGGCCACGCGTGAGTCATTGGTGCTGGCGATCACGAACAGGCTGGGCGAAGCATCGGCCACCCCATTGCGTTCGCGCGGCAGCGTTTGGATCGGCACCAGATCGCCTTCGGACATACGCAGCATCCGGCGATTGCCCGCAGCGGTCACAGGAACGATGTCCTTGCCCTGATGGATACGCTGGATCGCCTCGATCGGGACCACATAGCGAACCGAACCCACGCGCACGACCATGCCTTCCAGCACAACCATATGCAGCGGAATGCTGATGTGAATGCGCACGCCGCCATTGGGCACGGACACTGCGCGGAACACGCCGCGACGGCTGGCCAGGCTTTTTGAGATCTCCTCAAGCGCCGGGGTCTTGGCAACCTGTCCACCATTGTCCGAGATTTCGACACGGACATGATCTTCTTCGCGGTCCACAACCACATGCATCTTGCTGGGCGCTGGATCGCATGTGATGCGCGATGCCAGAACGGTTTTCAGCATGCTGCGCAGTTCTTCGATCACGATCTGATCTAGGATCACCTCGCCGCCCGCAAAGGACACGCGGATCGACTTGCCCGCCTGACGCGCCTGGGTCGAGATAAAGGCCTCGAGCGGGCGCAGCAGCACTTCTGCCGGGCGCGACCGCATGGCGACGCTTTCCTCTTGCAGTTGGGCCATCTTGGAGTTGACCTGCGCACCGGCTTCCTTGACCTGACGCAGACGCGACAGATGGGCCTCAAAGGCTTCGCGCAGCACGCCTTTCACGCGCGGGTGCACTTCATCGATGCCAACCGCCCGCAGACGCTGCGACAGGTCGTGCATCAGGTCGAATTCCACCAGCTCATTCAGCGAATGGTCGATCATCGCCTGACCGGCCGAGATTTCGCCAATCGCTTCGATCATCTTGAGGTTCTCGACCCCAAGCATGCTGTTGGTCAGTTCGGACTGGCCGTCTTCGCCATGCTTGTCGTCCGAATCCTGGCCTTGCGTTTCGTCCTTGATGGTCAATGCCATCGTCATTTCAAGGTTCTTGCCCGCTGGATCGAGGTTGGCCAGCTGTTCAACCACCTGATGTTCTTCCAAGGTGGTGGCGATCAGGAAGTCAAAGATCGTCTCGTCATCACGGAAGATGGTGACGTTGGTGATCATCCGGGCGTGACCGGCGGTCAGCCATTGCAGGAACTTTTCAGCCAGCGCTTCATCGCGGTTCAGGTCGGCGCGGATGACGAAGAACTTCTTGCGTTCCTCGATACAGCTTTGCGCCGCTTTCACGCTGTCCGGCGACAGCACGCGATGGAATTCCTTGGGCAAGCCAAGACGCGCTTCGATGGACCGGGCCGTGACCAGACCGCTGGCCATGAAGGTCGCGTTCGATGCCTCTTCGAACAACTGTTCGATACGGGCGATGTCAGGCTCGTCGCCTTGATCCAGCGCGTCAAACACCAGATCCATGGTTTCGACAAAGCCGCGCGCCATCTGGATCAGGATCACGTCAGGGGCGACGTCATCCATCCGGGTCCGCGCCACAAGGTCGATCAGCGCCATGGTTAGTTGGGCGGCTGTTTCGATGCGGAAATGTTCACACGCATAGTAGGCGCGGCGCATCATCGCTTCGAAATCTGGATACCAGTTCTTGCCGGCCTCACGCCCGCTATGTTCCAGACCTGAACGCAGATCGGTCAGGGTGTCGTTGATATTGTCCGCACACCAGGTGCGCAGACAGGACAGCGGCGTGACCATGTCTTCGGGCAGCGCCCGCGCAGGCAGAACCTGTTCAATCGCCGACAGTTCTTCGTAAAGCGTGACTTCGCCGTTCTTGAACGCCTTGGCTGTCCGGTGACGGTTTAGGTCATGCGCGGCTTCCATCACCCGCACATAGCCATGCGGCTCCACCAGATCCGAGATCTGCTTGGTCAGGCTCTTGATTTCCTCGGGGCTCGGGGCCTCGTCGGTGCCGATAAAGATGCCCTTGTGCGACAGGTCGGCAATGATGGCCATGACCTTGGTCAGCATCTCGCCGACATCGGCAACGGCATCGGGCTTTTTGACCTTGGCCGCGGCTTTGGGCTTGTCCGCCTTGGGCTTGGCTTTGGGCGCTTCGGCCTTGGGTTTCGGCGCAGGCGCTTCTGCCTTGGGCTTTGGCGCGGGCTCTGCGGCTTTTGCCTCTTCGACAGCATCTTGCTTGACCACGACAACGACATTGTCGTCCTCGTCGCCGTCACCAAAGAAATCGTCGAGGCTGTGGTCCTCTTCGTCCTCTTCGGTACCGGGCGCGGCGCCGCCATCGATATCACGGACCTTCAACGCATCCAGCTTGGCCAGAACGCGTTCCAACACGTCGAACGCATCGTCCGAGCCTTTGGCGTTTTCCAGTTCCGCACCGGCTTCGGCCCATTCCATCAGCTTCAGCTGTTCGGCGGCATAGGCCAACGATCCGGCCTGTTTGAAGGCAAGATCCCCAACCGGCGCGCCAGCGGCGACCGCATCGCGCAGATCGGCAATCGCCGTTCCAGCCATGTCCGAGAAGATCTGGCGATAGACCGGATCTTCGATAAACAGGTTGATTTCTTCTTCGTCGCTATCGCCCTCGTCTTCCGCATCGGCGGTTTCGGGCTCGGCTTCGACTTCAGGTTCGGGTTCCGGCTCAGGCTCGGGTTCCGGCTCGGCCTCGGCCACCACCTCGGGGGCCTCTTCCTCGGCGTCTTCTTCAGGCTCGGCTTCGGCTGCATCGTCGTCGTCGAAGAAGTCGTCATCAAAGACATTCGGGTCCGTGCTATCCCCAAGCGAGGCCAGCGCGGCAGAAATATCGTCTAGGGCACCGCCACCGACGGGCGTGTCATCCTCAGGCGCTTCGGCAACCGCATCTTCCGCAGGCGCATCGGTGGCGCCTTCGGGGGCGGGTTCGCCCTTACATTTGGCGATCAATGCGCGAAGCTGGTCTTTCAGCGGCTCGAACGGCTCCGGGTCCAGATCGGCGCGGGTTTTCGCGGTCTGGTCCAGCATGTCCCGCAGCGTGTCGCCCACCAATAGCAACACATCGAGGATCTCTTCGTTCAGCGCGACGCCATCGTCGCGAACCAGTCCAATCAGATCTTCGGCAAGATGCGCCACGCCTTCCACGGCCGCCAGGCCAAGAACACGCGAATTGCCCTTGAACGTATGAACCGCGCGGAACAGAGCGCCGATCTTTGACGCTTCGTCGTCCGTTCCATCGCGCAGCACGTCGAGAAGCTCTTCCATGCTGTCCAGGGCTTGCGTGCCATCATCGGCATACAGTTCCCAGATTTCGTCCATTTCATTGGTCATGGGATCAGAGCTCCTCAAGTCCGGTTTCGGGGAAAGATGACTGGCCTTAGGCCGCTTTGTTGGTCATCAGCGCGCGCATCACACGCGTCAGCTCATCCCCGGTCTTTTCTTCCAGATCGTGCGATACCGTACCCGACGGTTTGGCCACGACCCCATCTGCGCCCAGTTGGCGTGCCTTAGCTGCAAGAGGCGAGCCAGATACCGTCACAGAGGACAACATGCAGATCTTTGCGCGCGTTTTCAGCTTGGCGTGGCGGAGGAATTCCAGCCCGTCCATCACCGGCATTTCGATATCCAGCAAAATCAGATCCAGATCCGGGATTTCGGACAGTTTATCCAACGCTTCCTGACCGTTGGCCGCCTGTGCCACCATCTTGAAATCGGGCAGCGACGTCAGAAAGCTCGAGATGTACAGACGCATCATCGCAGCGTCATCGACGACCATAACTTTAAAAGACATGAACGTTACTCCAGTTCGTGTTTGCCTGCCGGAACGCCGCGCCGTTCATGCGGCGCTCCGAAGGATGCTTTGCTTAGAACGGGCCGTAGCCGCGTGCGTCCTGATCCACCGAAGGGCTGGACTTGGCCGGTTTTGCGCCGTTCTTCATTCCGCCCATCATGCGCTGCAACTGGGCCATCATTTCCGGCGTCAGCTGATCCGCGGTCATGAAGCTCTGGCCGCCGTCCGCCATGCGCTTCAGCTTGAAGCGTCGGATTTCTGCGGTCATCTGCTGCGCGGCCGAGTTCATCTGTGCCGATGTGGTGGCCAGTTCGTCCGCCTGCTGGCTGGTTGACAGCGTGGTCTTGGCGATATCGGCAATCGCTTGCGAGATCTGCGCCACACCGCGCGCCTGTTCTTCCGAGGCGCGGTCGATGTCTTCGACGATCGATTTCACCTGTTGGATCTCGGTCGTGATCTTGGTGAAGGCGTTGCTGGTCTCATCTGCGATGCGCACACCCGAATTTACCCGGTTCGATGCATCTTCGATCAGATCCGAGGTTTCGCGCGCCGCTTTGGCCGACCGGCCTGCGAGGTTGCGAACTTCCTGAGCCACAACCGCGAAGCCGCGTCCGTGCTGGCCTGCGCGCGCCGCTTCCACAGCGGCGTTGAGCGCCAGAAGGTTGGTCTGGAAGGCGATCTCGTCGATGACCTTGATGATCTTGGCGATATCCTGGCTAGAGGTCTTGATGCCATCCATCGCACCGACCATTTCGCGCACCTTGCCCGCACCTTCGGAGGCAAATTCAACCGCGCTGCCGACATAGCGGCTGGCGTTCTGGGCGGCTTCGGCGTTTGCCTTGACCTGCTGATCGGTTTCTTCTGCCGAGGCCGACACTTCATCCACTGAGGACGAGGCAATCTGCGAGTTCGCCGACAGCGACTGCGAAGCATTCGACATCTGATCGACCGTCTGGCCAACCTGATCGACCTGATCGCTGATGACCGAGAACGCGTTGTTCAGGCTGAGGAAGGCGCGTTCGAAGGATTCCACGATCTGCGCATATTCGCCCGAGAATTTCTCGGTGTTGACGGTCACGTCCAGGTTCCCGTTCACGATCGAGTCCGACAGGCGCGTCACTTCCGACGTCACGCTGCGGAAGTTGGCGCGAACCTTGTTGATGATGTTGTTGAGGAAGATCTTTTTGCCGGGCAGTTGCGGCAGGTCGGCATCGAAGTTGCCATCGCCGAACTTTTCAACAACCGCCATTGCGGCCTTCTTGGTGTCGATATGTGCTTGAACCATATCGTTGACCATGACCGCAGCGGCGCGCAGGTCTTCCAGTTTGAACGAACTTACGTCGATCATGACATCGATATCGCCGGCCTCATGCGCCATCGACATGATTTCCATTTGCTTCAGCAGCGTCTGGAACTGGGAGCTAACTACGTCATTCAGCTTTTGGGCATCGCGCTGTTCGGTGCCGTCTGCCAATTCGACGATCACAGCATCCATGTCGCCGTTTTCATCAAACAGCGGCGCGGCGGTGAAGGTCAGCATGACTTCGGCAAAATCGATCACGCCGTTGTGCGGCTTGGCCATGTTGTCCAGGATGCGGCGCTGGTGCGACGGATCCTTGTGGAATACGTCGACGTTCTTGCCGATCAGGGTCTTGGCGCTGAACTGCGGCAGATCCTTGCGCAGACGCGGTTCCAGCGCGGTGAAGGCCGCAACCGCCGCGGGGTTGGCATAGCGGATGTAGTAATCCTTATCGGCGATCACGACAGGCGTTGTCATGACGTCGATCAGCGCCGTGGAGGCGAGGGTTTCCCACTTGTCTTTCTTTGAGTTCGAGGCAGTCATATCCGTGATCCTTTGGTCGAGATCGGCCGCTTGTGCGGCTTCTGAGGTGCTTGTTGGCGTAGGGCGTTCAATCTGGCCCGGTTCAGGGGTGTCCGGTTTAGCCGGAGCGTTGTCAGTTGCGTCGGTCGCGTCTGCGTCGTCAGCTGGTTCTTTTTTGGCGCCGGATGCCGTCCGTCTGGTTGGCCGCCGGGGTGGCGTTTTTCGCGTCATGGCCGGGTCCTCCTTCGGGTTGAACTTGCTTTCCGGCGGCCCGACAATCGCTCTGCCAAGGCCAGGTAGTCATATGCCCCCACGCTTTTCGGAGCATGGTTGAAGATCGTTGTTCCTTGCTCCGTTTCATCGGCCAATCTGACCGAGCTGCGGATGGGTACGGTCAGGACAATTTCATCTCCAAACCGTTCTCGTAGCCGGGCCCGCACTTCGCGATGCACGGCAAGGCGGCTGTTAAACCGCGTTAGCAAAATGCGCAGGCGATCCCAGCCGATCTCTACGCTTTGCATGGTGCGCAGAAGGCGGTTGACCTCCTGCATTCCCAGAAAATCCGGCTCTAGCGGGCAAAGGATCAGATCCGCGCCGCGCATCACCGCCTCAATCCGGGGCGACCAACTGGGCGGGGCATCCAACAAAAGCCACTCACCACCCGAGGTCATCAGTCCGACACTGGCCGTGCGATCCTCTGCCGGTGCGGGGTTGCCCGGTATCAGCGCAAGGCCAGGTTCTGTCTCAATATCCAGCGGGTTCCCTGGAACTCCTTCCAGCCAGGATTCGACATCCCAACCGCCGCTGTCGCCGTCATGCCCCAGTGCCCGTGTCAGATGCATCGCCGGGTCAAGATCGGCCACCGTGACGGAGCCAACCCCGCACCGCAGCAGTCCAGCGGCCACATTCATGACCGTGGTCGTCTTGCCGACGCCGCTTTTCTGATTGAACACAAGGACGCGCATATCTTAGTCGACCTTGATCTTCGACAGATCCAGATCCGCGTTCGACAGCATCACCGGCACGTCAATCAGAATGGCCACGCGTTCATCGATACGGCCAAGGCCCTTGACGATGCTTGAGGCATTGCCGCCACCAAAGGCACCTGCCCGGTCGATGCGATCCGTCGGAATATCGACAACTTCGCTAACACGGTCCACAATCAGGCCTACCGGCGCGTCGTCCACTTCCAGAACGATCACAACAGTGCGGTCGTCATTGGGGCGTTCATCCATGCCAAAGCGCAGGCGCACATCCAAAAGCGGGATCACCTTGCCGCGCAGGTTGATGACGCCTTTAATGTATTTGGGCACGTCCGGCACGCTCATGATGCGCTGCATGCCAACGATTTCGGTCACCATGGCGATGGCCACGGCGTAGAACTCTTCTCCGACCGCGAAGGTCAGGTACATATTGTCGATGCTATCCGCATCCACACCGTGAAGATCAGCCAGATCCGTCGGTGTTTCGACTGCTTGAGGCTGGGTCATTTCGTCAATCCTTTCAGGTGATAAGGGGCAGCGCTTGCCGTGTTGGACGGTAAACGCGATGCACGAGCCGTGCCGACTGAGCCCAATAGCTTGGCGGCCATGTCAAAAATCGGAACCTGTGCTTCCGAGGCACCGATTTCCCAAGCGGCCTTGGGCATGCCATAGACCGAACAGGACATCCGATCCTGCGAAAAGGTCCGACCGCCCGCGCGGCGGATCGCGCCCAGCCCTTCGGCCCCGTCACGGCCCATGCCGGTCAGAATGGCCGCGCTGCAACGAGGGGCGGCAAAGCGGGCGACCGACTGGAACAAGACATCCGCAGACGGGCGCGAATAGCAGACCTCGGCCCCTTCGATCAGCTGCACGGTGTGGTTGCCGGGGCTTCCAGCCAAGACCATATGTTTGCGGCCGCCCGGCGCGATCAGCGCCAAACCGGGCTGCACTTTGTCGCCGTCGCGGGCCTCGCGCACTTCGATGTGGCAATGGCTGCTGACACGGTCGGCAAAGGCGCGGGTCACCCCTTCGGGCATGTGCTGAACAATCACCACACCCGGCGCATTGGCAGGCAGCAGGGGCAACAGAACGCTAAGCGCCTGAACACCGCCGGTCGATGAGGCAATGCCGATCAGCCAATCTTCGGGAAACTCGCCGGTCAGCGCGGGTTCGGGATGATCCAAGGCCCGGCTGGCACGGCGCACGCCGCGCGCGCGGTCACGGCGGGCGATAAAGACCCGGCGCACAATGCTTTGCAAGCTGCGCCATGTGGAGGGGTCATCGGCCAGCACATCGCCCTTGGCCAGAACTTCATCCGCCCCGGTTTCCAGCGCTTCGATGGTGCGGCGCACACCGCGTTCCACCATGGCCGAGATCACGATGGTCGCGATCTTTTCGCGTGGCATGTAATCACGCAGCAGGCTCATACCGCCTTCGTCGGGCATATCCAGATCAAGCGTGATCAGATCGGGCTGGAGCTTTTGGATCAGGTGACGGGCTTCTTTGGCGTTTTGCGCCGCGCCAACCACCTTGATGTCCGAGGCCTGCGTCAGACCGCGGGTCAACACCCGCCGGAACATGGCGGAATCGTCGACGATCAGAACGCGGATGGGATGTCCGTTGGCCATTACTTGGCCCTCCGGTAGATACCGGTGGTCACAGGTTCCCAGCGCGATCCCAGATCACGGATGGATTCCGTCACCGAAGTCACCAGCCAGCCGCCCGGCTCGGTCACGTCATAGATGGCCTCAAGCGTCTTGGTCTGATCCGCTTTTTCGAAGTAATACAGAATATTACGGCAGAACACGACCTGGAACGGCTTGCTGAACGGATAGGGCTGCGCCATCAGGTTCATCCGGCGGAAGGTGCAGGTGCGGCGGATTTTTTCGATCACGCGAAACTGTTCGATGCCCGTGGGTTCAAAGTACCGGCGCAGCAGGTCCGGGTCGGTCTGGGCAAATTGGCGCTTGGGGAAAACGCCCATTTCGGCGCGCTCCACCACCGGACCACTGATATCGGTGCCAAGGATGTTCAGACGCCCCAGCGCCTCAATTCCCAAGGTTTCGGCAAAAAGGATCGCGATGGAATAGGCCTCATCCCCGGTCGATGCCGCCGCGCTCCAGATCCGCACTTCGCGGCGGTTGCGCAGATCGTTCAGGATCATATCCTGAAAATTCCGCAGAACCTCGGGCTCGCGGAAGAAATAGGTATGGTTGGTCGAGGCCGCGTGCATCACTGCCAGCTGCACCTCTTCGATCTTTTCGTTCAGAATGCCCTGCGCAAGTTCGTTGAGGTTGGTATAGCCAAAGCCACGTGTCACCCGCGCAAGCCGCTGCCGCAGAACGGGCGATTTGTGTTCAGGGTAGGAAATCCCGCATCGAGAGCTGAGCCAATTGCGGATCAGCTCATAGGCCTGACGTTCGGCGGCGCTCACTTCCATGGTATTCATCGAGCGGACTCCAGTGCTAGCCGCTCACAATCGAGCACGATGGCCACCTCGCCCGACGGCAGCAGGGCACAGCCCCAACTGGCGCGGACAGATGACAGCGCCCCGGTCAAAGGTTTCATGACCACCTGCTGGCGGTCCAAAACCTCATCCACGGGAACGGCAATCGCTCCATTGGCGGTATTGAAGATGATTGCGACCATCTGCGACAAGGGCTTCAGCTCTTGGCGCATGCCGCGATAAAACCGTTCCAACCTGCAAACCGGCACAAACACACCGCGCAGTTTCAACATTTCGGTGTCATGATCGGCCGAGATGGACACCGTATCGCTACCACCCGGCTTGACGATTTCCTGGATATCATCGACCGGAACCGTGAACAGCTTTTCGCCAAGGCGAAGCAGGATGCTGTCCAGAAACGCCAGAGAGACCGGAATATGCAGCGACACAGCCGTGCCTTCGCCGGGGTTGGAGTCCACGGCGATACGACCGCGCAGGTCTTTCATGGTCTGGTTCAGAACGTCCATGCCAACGCCGCGACCCGACAGAGTGGTCACAGCTTCGGCAGTCGAAAAGCCCGGCTCGAAGATGACCTTCCAGACCGCCGAGTTTTCGGGTTCTTCTTCGGGGCCAAACAGGCCCCGTTCGCGCGCTTTCTTCAGGATACGGTCGCGGTTCAGCCCGCGCCCGTCGTCGATCACCTGAATACGCACTTCACTGCCCACCTGTGCGGCGGCCAGCGTGATTTTGCCACTTTCCGACTTCCCTACGGCGACGCGATCAGCGGTTGTTGCCTCAAGGCCGTGGTCAGCGGCATTGCGAACAACATGCAGCAGCGGGTCATACAGACGGTCGGCCACCAGTTTGTCGATCGCGGTTTCATCGCCCTTGATGACAAGTTCGATCTTCTTGCCGGTCTCACGCTCTAGTTCCCGGATCATACGCTTGAGCCGTCGGAACACCTCGCCTACGGGCACAAGTCGCAATTCGGTCGCCGCGTCTTGTACTTCGCGCACGATCATCGACAATCTATGTGCCGCAGCCTCGAACCCCATGAGGTCCAGATCCGCCAACTCTGGCGAATTGATGGTTTCACTGACGGACAGCGACAGCTCTCCGACCAGATCCATCAGTCGGCCAATCTTGTCGGAAGACACGCGAAGCAATGCTCCGCCTGTTGTCTTTTCCGATGTTGTCTCGACTTCCGCCGCCATACATACCGTTCCTTACGCCAGCCCGAACAGGTCCGGGGCGCATCTGTTAAGTTCTCAGGAATGCCCGATAGGGCCTTTCACCTGTTGGTATTTTTCCAACTGCAAAGGCCGTGCCAGACGCATTAGGCCGCGTCTTCGGTGTTGCCCTCGAAATTGAAGATGCAAACGCCGTCGAAGCCGGTTGACCGGAAAAGGAACGTCTTCTTCATGGTTTCGATGAACCCGCCGTGTTTTTTCTCAAAGTTTTTCAGGTCTGAGACAGCAGGGAAGAAGACATTTACAGAAATGTCGCCTTCTTTGCCGATCAAAACCGTCAAACCCGAAAGTCGACATTCTGGGATTGCGTTGCCCAGGGTTTCGGTGACGAACGGCGCGGCGATCTGAGCCGCGTCGAGACTAGGGAATTTAAGATGATATGTTTTTGACAACATGGAATGCCTGCCATTTTGCTTGATCCTGTGTTGCCAAACGGAACGAGGCGCAAAAATGTGAGGCACTAACCCAAAAGCGTGTTTTGTCTTTGGTTTACAATTTAACCTTTCGATATCCCATTGGGCGCAATCGGGGATATTTGCCGCCTTTAAGCACATCAAAGGCCAATAGATACGTCAAGATCCTGACGCCGTCCGGTTTTCCGACGGCCATTTGTCGGGTTTTCCGTCATGTTAGCGGGCAAAATCCACCCCCATGGCAAAGCTCAGGCCAATTTTAGCCCGATAACCCGAAAAAAACGCCGTTTTCGATAAAATGGCACGATCCCTGCTTTCTAGATACCGATGGAACAGCGGGACAAAATCATGAACGATCTTCTTCTTATTGCCTCCGAACTGAACGCAGCCACCGGCCTTGTCGATCTTCTTTCGCGCCGCCGGGTTGCCGTCACCGAAGACGCCAAAGAAAAGGCCGCAGCCTTGGTTTGCAGCGCCGCGCATGAAACCTCGCTTGGGGGGCAGCGCGCCTTGGTTGAGCTGGCCCGCACCGCCGGTGCCAAACAGATCCACGTGATCCACGAAAATGCCGACGCCTTCGCCGTCGAAGAAGAACTGGGCGGTCGTTTGCAGCGCATCCACCTGCCCCAGTCCGGCACCGCGGTTTTGTCGAACGGTCCCATGATGTTGCTGGCCGATCTGATTGCGTCGGCTCATGCCCCTATGGTGGCCGCAGATGCCGCGACCGGTGCCTTGATCGATATGGCCACCCGCGTTGCTGGCTTTGATGTGGGCGTCTTCATCAACGGCCCCTCGGGCAGCGGCAAAGAGGTTCTGGCCCGCACCATCCACGAAAAATCCCCCCGCGCTGGTAAGCCCTTCATCGCCATCAACTGCGCCGCCATTCCTGAAAACATGCTTGAATCGGTGCTGTTCGGCCATGAGAAAGGCGCCTTCACCGGCGCGACCACCGCAAACACCGGCATCATGCGCGCCGCCGATGGTGGCACCTTGCTGCTGGATGAAATCTCGGAAATGCCGCTGTCGCTTCAGGCCAAGCTGCTGCGCGTGCTTCAGGAACGCAAAGTGACCCCGCTGGGCACCCAGAAGGAAATCGAGGTTGATATCCGCGTGATCGCCACCTCGAACCGCGACATGGAGATCGAGGTTCAGAAGGGCACCTTCCGCGAAGACCTGTACTACCGCCTGAACGTGTTCCCGCTGGAAACCACCGCGCTGGCTCAGCGCAGCGCCGATGTGCCGGTTCTGGCCCAAGCCATGCTGCGTCGTCACACCGGCCCCGGCCAGACCGTGCCGCTGCTGAGTGCGGACGCCTGCGCCATTCTGGCCAAGCACAGCTGGCCCGGCAACGTGCGTGAATTGGAAAACGTCATGCAGCGCGCGCTGGTGCTGTGCGACGGGCAATCCGTGCGTCCGCAAGACATCATGCTGAACGCCCGCACCGCGGCCCTGCGCCCGGTTCGCGCGGCCTGAGGAGGCAGCCATGCTGGTATCCGGCCCATCCATTGTTCAAAGCGCGACCGCCGTCGGTCAGGCCAATCAGGTCAACCGCCCCGAACCGGCTGGCAAAGCGGACAAACCCAACGGTCCCAGCTTTGCCGAGCGCGTGGGCAATGCCGTCAATCAAGTCGCCGATCAGCAAAGCCAGGCCGCACAGGCCGCCAAGGATTTCGAAGTCGGCAAAACCAACGATATCGCCGCAGTGATGGTTGAACAGCAGGTCGCCTCGCTTGGGTTTCAGCTGACGTTGAACGTGCGGAACAAGGCGCTGAACGCCTATCGCGACATCATGAATATGCCGGTCTGACCGGCGATAAGAACGAACAGGCAGGAACCAACTCATGACCGATACGTCCGGGTCTTTGACAACGCAGAGCGGCACGCAGTCGCTGATTGCCCGCGCCCGTGGTGCCTTGTCCCAGCTGAACGGCGTGGCCGAACAGCCCGCCATTCGCCGCGCCCTGCCCGCCGTGCTGATCGTTGGTGCCGCCGCTTTGGGCCTTCTGGCCTATTTGCTGCTGACCCCGCCGGACCGCGTTGGCCTGCAAACCGGCCTGCCCGAGGCGGAAAAGGGCCGCGCGCTTGAGGTGTTGGTTGCAGGCGGTTTCAACGCCCAGCTTGACCCGGCCACCGGCGGTCTGACCGTCAATTCCGATGAATATCACCGCGCCCGCATGGCGCTGGCGCTGGAAGGTCTGCCGCAGGGCACGCCCGATGGTCTGTCGACGATCACCGATATGCCCATGGGCACCTCGCGCTCGGTCGAAGCGGCCCGTCTGCGCCGGATGCAGGAACTGGACCTTGCCCAGTCGATCGCCGAATTGCAGCCTGTCCGCAGCGCCCGCGTGCATTTGGCCCTGCCCGAACGGACCGCTTTTGTTCGTGACACCCAGCCGCCGCGCGCCTCGGTCTTTCTTCAGATCGCGCCGGGCATGGCGCTGACCGAAACACAAGTTCGCGCCGTGGTCAGCCTTGTGTCGACCGCCGTGCCGAACATGCCGCACGAAAACGTGTCGGTGGTCGATCAGACCGGGCGTCTTTTGTCGAATGACAGCAATGACCCGCTGCAAGGTCAGACCGACCGCGAATTGCGCCACCAGTTGCAGCTTGAACGCCTCTACCGCGATCGCATCGTCTCGCTCGTGTCTCCCATCGTTGGCAGTGACAACGTCGCCGTCGAAGTGACGCTGGACATGGATTTCACCCGCTCTGAGGTCACGTCCGAAGAATATAACCCCCGCGCCACCGCTGTTCGCAGCGAACAAGAGTCGATGGAGGAAAGCACCAGCCCGCAGGCGCGCGGCATTCCCGGCGCGGTGTCCAACACCCCCCCGAATGAGGCCGATCTGACCGCGGCTGGCCCAGCTGGCAACACGCAAGAACCGGCCAAAAGCAAATCCTCATCCACGACCCGCAACTACGAAGTCAGCCGCCGGGTGGAAACCACCACGCCGCAGACCGCGCAGATCAAGCGGGTGAATGCCGCGATCCTGCTGCGTGCGCCCAAGTCGGACGATCCCACCGCGCCCGCCACGCTGGACCCGACCCTAATGGAAGAGGTCGAGCGTCTGGCCAAAAGCGCCGTGGGCTTTGAAAACCAGCGCGGCGATATCGTCACCGTCAGCTCTACCCCGTTCGTTGAAACCTTCAGCCTGCCCGAACCGGCATGGCACGAGGCCCAATGGCTGCCACAGGCGGGCCGCGTTCTGGCGCAGGTGGTGATCCTTGGGATCGTGATCCTTGGCGTGGTGCGCCCGCTGCTGGATCGTATGCTGCCCGCCGCCTCGTCGCCGGTCGATCATATGCCGATTGAGGTGGAAAGCTCGGAAACGGTTGAAGTGGCCAAGGGCGAAACCCTGCAAGCGCTGCGTGCCAGACTGCACGGTTCCGCCCCCGATGCAGACGATCTGAACGGCGCGATTTCCTACGAAGAAAAGGTTGAACTTCTGCGCGCCATCGCTGGCGCGGAATCCGGCCGCATCGCCAATGTGTTCCAGGCGATGATCGCCCCGCCACAGGAAGAAGAAGACGCATGAGCCCCGTTATGTCCAGAAAAGACCTGAGCTTTGAGCAACTGTCACCGGTTCAGCGGGCCGCCATCCTGATGATGCTGGTGGGTGAGGAAACCGCCGCCCACGTCCTCAAGGCCATGAGCCCGTCGGAGGTCGAAGAACTGGGAGCGGCGATGTACACCGTGCGCGGCGTCAGCCATGAAACCGTGGATGCGGTGCTGGACGAATTCTTCGACATGCTGCGCGACCAGACCGATATCGGCTATGGGGCCAATGCCTATGTGCGCAATGTTCTGAACAACGCGCTGGGGTCGTACAAGGCGCAGTCGGTTCTGAGCCGCATCAAGCCCGCCAGTTCCGAACGCCCGATTGAGATTTTGGACTGGATGGATGCCCCCGCCATCGCGGAACTGATCTTGGACGAACACCCGCAGATCATCTCGCTCATTGTGGCCTCGCTTGATTTTTCGCAGGCCGCCGATGTGCTGAAGCTGCTGCCCGAAGACCTACAGCCCGAGATCGTGCAGCGCGTCGCCAACCTGACCACGGTTCAGCCCGAAGCCCTGCGCGAGCTTGAAGAAGTCATGCAGCGCAAGTTCAAGGCCAACACAACCCTGCGCGCCTCGCAGATTGGCGGCGTGAAGGCGGCGGCGAAGATCATGAACTTTACCCGCCAGAACATGGAGCAACGCATCCTCAAAGAGATCAAGAAAGACGACAAGGATCTTATGGAAGCGCTGCAAGACAACATGTTTGTTTTCGAGAACCTGATCAAATCCGACGATCGCGCCTTGCAGACCCTGCTGCGCGGCATCGAACAGGAAATTCTGGTCATGGCCCTCAAGGGGGCGGATGGCGCGCTGCGCAGCAAGCTGCTGGGCTGTATGTCCACCCGCGCCGCCGCCAATATCATGGACGAGATGGACTCGCTTGGCCCGGTGCGCCTGACAGCGGTTCAACAGGCCCAGAAAGAGGTCATCTCCGTGGCCCGCCGTCTGGCGGACGAAGGCACCATCACGCTGGCCGGTCGCGGCGGCGAAAAGATGGTGTAACCGGGGATGGCCGCGCAATCCGTTCAACCGCTGGATCGTGATGCGATCATGAAACTGGTGCAGGATGCCGATGTATCCTTCCGGCGCCGGGCCGACCTACCCTTTGGTCAGACAGATGACGCGCCGGATTTCGTGGCCCGCCCGGCCAATGGTGCGCCTAGCGTCCAAGAGCCAACCACTGCGCCCGACCCCGCGCCCGCACCGCCCGTTGATGCCGAGACCGCACCCGAGCCTATGCCGGAAGCCGCCGCGCCTCAGGCCGAAGCCGAGGCATTCTCGCCCGCGCCGCCCCCCGAGGAAATCGATCTGGAGGCAATCCGCCTTGCCGGGATCGAAGAGGGGCGCGCCGCAATGCAGGCCGAAATGGAGGCCGCGATTGAGGCCGCCCGCGCCGAAGGTCATGCCGCAGGCCGCACCGAGGCCGAAGAAAACCTGGCCGATGCCCGGTTGGCCTTTCTGTCCGCGATCAACGGCCTTCAGGCCCAAACCGATGACGTGATGGTCGGCCTTCGCGCCCAGTTGACCGATGCCGTTCAGCAATTGGCCGCGCAGCGTGCCGGGGCGGCGATCGACGCCATGCCACTGCAATTCCGCGTGCGGATCGACAATCTGGCCCGCAGCCTGTCGCATGCTGTAGGCGATACGCGCCTGCGCCTGCACCCCGAGGATCTGGCCGCGATCAAACCGCATCTGGATGGCAGCGACCTGCTGTCAGGCGCCCGCATCCGCCCCGATGACAGCCTGTCGCGCGGGGATATCGTTTTGCGCGTCGGGGACATCGCCATGGAGGACATCATGCGCCCGATCAAACCGGAGGCTAAGGCATGAGCTTGCTATTGGACCGCCTGACCGCCGATCTGCCACAAGCCGCCGCGCCTACGCCACGTATGACTGGGCAGGTGCTCCGTTATGATGGGCTGATCCTGGAATGCGCAGGCTTTCCGGCAAGCCCAGGCACGATCTGCGAAATTTCCACCGAAGACGGTCGCCCCGTACGCGGCGAGGTGGTGGGCTTTGCAGACGGGCGCAATCTGTTGTTTCTGGACCAACCGGGCGCGCGGATCACCGTGGGCGCGACCGTCACGCGCTTGTCCGGCGGCCATGATATGCGCATCGGACCCGAGGTGTTGGGCCGCGTTTTGGACGCCGAAGGCGATCCACTCGATACCCTGCCCGCGCCGCATAGCCCGGATCTGTGGCCCTTGGCGGGCCGGATGCAGAACCCGCTGGCCCGCCAGCCCGTGGATCAGGCGCTGGATGTGGGCGTGCGCATTCTGAATGCCGCCCTGACTGTGGGACGTGGTCAACGCGTTGGCATCATCGCCGGATCGGGCGTAGGTAAATCCGTTCTGATCGAGATGATGACCCACAACACCGACGCCGACATCGTGGTGGTTGGCCTGATCGGCGAACGCGCCCGCGAGGTGGGCGCTTTTGTTGGCCAGATCATGCGCGGCAAGACCGCCGACAAAACCTGCGTGATTGCTGTGCCTGCCGACCGCTCGCCGCTGCTGCGCTTGCGGGCCGCGCATCGCGCCACCGCCGTGGCCGAATATTTCCGGGCGCAGGGCAAGCAGGTCATGTTGATCATGGACAGCCTGACCCGCGTCGCCCATGCCCGCCGCGAGGTTGGCCTTGCCCTTGGCGAACAGCCCACGGCCAAGGGCTATCCGCCGTCGGTCGTGTCGATGATCCCCAGCCTGATCGAACGCGCCGGCCCCGGCCTGCCCGGCGAAGGGTCAATCACCGCGTTTTACACCATCCTGGCCGATGGCGATGACACGACCAATGACCCGGTCGTCGACACCGCCCGCGCCATTCTGGACGGGCATTTCGTGCTGTCCCGATCGCAGGCGCAGATGGGCATCTATCCCGCTGTCGACCTGCCGCAATCGGTCAGCCGCGTGATGACCGACATCGTCACGCCCGAACATAACGCCGCCGCGACCAAGCTGCGCCGGATGATTTCGCTCTATATGGAGAACCGCGACATGATGCTGATGGGTGCCTACAGCCCCGGCCAAGACGCGGAACTTGATGAGGCCGTCCGGCTTTGGCCGCAGATCCTTGACCTGATCCGTCAGGGCAAATCCGAAAAATCCGATTTCAGAAGCAGTCGCAGTGACTTGCTTGCCCTATGTGGAGGCACCCTATGAAGCGCAAAGCCCGTCTTTCTCAACTCATGGCCCTACAGGAAAAGAAGACCCGCGCCGAAATCGCGCGTCGCGTCAATACAGCGGCACAAGAACATGAAAAGACGGAGCAAACGCTGACGCATGTTCAGGCATTGCTGCGCGAAAAGGCCAATTCTCCGGGTCAGGTCATGACCGCGGCGGACCTGTCGGCGCAGCATTGGCTGGGCACGGCGCTGGCCGGGCAGATGACAACGCTGAAAAACCGCAGCGAGGAGTCGCAGAAGCGGTTCAACGACCTGAAAGACCAACTGAACCTGCAATCGCAACGTGAACGGATCGTTGCAGAAAAAGCGCTTGAGGCCAAGCGTCAGGCCCGCGCCCATGCGCAGGCCATGGCGGATGAAGCCATGGCAGACCGCCCGCGCAAGTGAACTTGGCACCGGGCTTGCACCTGTTGACTGCGCACCGCGCCAATCCAAGACCAAGAGGACCTGATGACCAACGCCTTGTCGCTCGATCTTCCGAAGCCGGGACAGACGGCCAAGCCTGAGGGCAATCCGCTAATGGCGGGTGCTGCGCTACAGGTGCAGACTGCCGAAGGTGCGCCGAAGGGCAAGCCTCTGCCCGCCAATTTTGCCGATGTGATGATGGCTTTGCCGCAGGGCATGACCTCGGGATCAGCCTTGGGGGTTGCTACTGGTACTGGAGAGGCCGCCACGGCTGATGCCCCGACCCTAGACCCCGCCTTGGCCATTGCTTTGCCCGGCGATCAGGCTGCATCCGCCGACGACACCACGCGCCAGTTGGCGGCGATGGGCTTGCCGACCGCAGGCATTGTTGAACCGAAAGCACCTGTGGAGGGCGCTGTTGTTGCCGCACCTGTTGTGACCGAGTCGAAGGCGCCCTTGCCTGCCTCGGCCCGCCATCCAAAATTGACCCCTGTCATACAGACCGCCAGCAAGCCTAATGGCGAGGCCGTGAAAACCGCTGTGCAGGCCGTAGCGCCTGAAGCGGTCGCCCCGGAAGAGGTCAAGCCTGACAGCGCCGAGATAATCCCGGTCGCTGCCCCAGTTGTCGCCGATACGCCTGCGCAGAAGAATGAAGAGGTGACCATTGGCGCACCGGCGCTCAAAGGCGCTGCTGACGCCGTTGCCGCGCCCGTCAAAGCGGCCACGCAGGACGCCGCGCCCAAAGGTGAAACCACGGCATCGCCGCAGATAAAGCCTGAGCAGGCCGCAGCAAACACCAGTACAGCCCCGGCCGCGAAACCCGTGAGCCATGCGCCCGAACAGGCCAATGCAGACACCGCACCCGTTGCGGACAGCCTGGACACTCCAAACGCGGCCCCTGACCAGCCCAAGACCACGCAGAAAGCTGCGGAGGCCGCAATGCAGGTCCAAGCCGCGCCGCAGGCTCAGGCTCAGGCCAAAGCCGTTCAGCAAGCCGACCAACCCGCAGCGGTGGCAGCGCAGGCCGATGCGGCCAAACCCGCAGGAGATGGCGCCAAGCCACGCGGCACCCAGCGCCGCGGCGAAAGCACAGTAACCACCGCCAACCTCGAGGCACCCAAAGCGACCAACGCGGCCCCGCAGGCCACCCAAACCGCCGCACGCGCCGCGGCACCCGCGCCTGACAGCACGGTATTGGCCGAGGCCCCAGCATCGGACACGCCCCAGACCTATGACGCAGCTTCCCCGCGCGTCATCGCCAGCAAGCCAAGCGATGCGATGGGCGTCGCCCAAGATGACTTAACGCCCGAACTGATTGTTCGCGCCGACCCCGAGACCCCGGCGAAGGCCGGGACGCTGCCGGAGACCGCTTCGGCCTCGTCGCCAGTCGCTTCGCCCTCCGTGACAGCTGTGGCGGGCAACAACGCGGCCCCGGCGCAGTCTTCGGCAGCACCTTCGCTGCCGATGACCGAAAGCAGCTGGCCGGAAACTCTTGTCGAACAGATCGAAGCCATGAGCTTTGGCGAAGGCGATCAGGTAGAAATCGTTCTGTCGCCGGAACGGCTTGGTAAGCTGCGCATTCAAATGGAATTGCGCGACGGGGCCGCGACGGTTCAGATCATCACCGACAACCCCGAAGCCGCGCGCCTGTTCAACGACCAGCAAGGCCGCCTGTCTGAAATGCTTCAGAAAGCCGGGCTTGATCTGGCAGGTCATCAGGCCGGCACCGGGTCTGGCCAGCGCGGCGAACGCGGCGATGGCACGCAGGACCGCGGCCCGTTGGGCAACCGCATGGCCGCCGATGATGCCGCGACGGAGCAACCGACCCAGCCGCGCAGGCCCCGCACTTCGAACCGCATTGATGTAGTCGCCTGAGGACAGAGCAGATGGCCGACAAGACCGATATAGACGAGCCCCAAAAGAAAAAGGGCGGATTGATTAAGAAGATCCTGATGTTCATCTTCGGGATCGCCCTTCTGGGCGGTGGCTTTTACGGCGGGATTTTCTATTCCGGTCAACAAATGTCGCCCAGCGAAGAGGTGCTGAAGCTCATTGAGCAGGACAAGGCCGATGCAGATGCCGAAGCCGAGGCCGCCGCTGAGGCAGAGCCGAGCAAAGTGGCAAAGGACATCCCGGAAACGCCGATGTTCACCACCAGCTACTATGAGTTCCCCGATCCGCTGACCACCAATCTGGCGGGGTCGACACGGTTTATTCAGCTCGGTGTGGGCCTGTCCACGCAATATGATGAATCGATCATCACCAATGTCGAAACCCATGCCATGGCCATCCGGTCGGATATGCTGGCTGTCATCAGCGGCTTTTCCGAAGCCGAAGTGACCGGCAAGGAAGGGCGTGACCGCCTGTCTGAGGCCCTCAAAAACGCGGTGAACGATCGCCTCGTTTCGCTCGAAGGCTTTGGTGGAATCGAAGATGTGTTCTTCCCCAGCTTCGTAATGCAATAAGGCCCTCGGGATCGATCATGGCAAGCCCAAGCAAACTCTCCAGCAACGAAGTCGCAGCCCTCGTCGATGGTCTAAAGAACCTCGACGCAGGTGAAGGCGGCGACGGATCCCATATCCGGCCATATAAGTTTGGCACGGACAACCGGTCGATCCTGGGCGATTACTATGGCCTGCGGATGATCAACGAACGGTTTTGCCGTCTGGCCCGGTCTGTGTTCCTGCCGTTCTTGCGGATGCATCCTCGGATTTCCAGCTTTCCGCCTGAGGTGAAGACCTTTGACCACTATTGCGACGAGCTGGAAAACTTCGTCTCGCTGACCACCAGCAAGATCGACGAATTGCGCGGGTCGCAAATGATCGTGCTGGCGCCGAACTTCGTGTCCCTGCTTACGGATGCCTATTACGGCGGGGCGATCCAGAACCTGCCGACACGGCGCACCGAATTCACCGCCACCGAAACCCGCGTGATTGAGATTGTCACCAACGGGCTGAACAAGGCGCTGGAAATGGCGTGGCGGGATCTGACGCATCTGACGTTTCAGGCCACCAACCACGAAGAGAACCTGCAATTCGCCACCTTCGTCGAAAGTTCAGAGCTGGTGGTGAATTGTTCGTTCATCATCCAGTTGCCCGACACCGACCCGGCCAACCTTGATATCCTTTACCCGCTGCAAACGCTGAAACCGCTGGCTGCGCAGCTTCGGTCGCGGATGCAGTCGGATCTGGTCGATGACGATATCACCTGGCGTCAGCGGCTGGAACGTGCGGTGATGAATGTCCCGCTGGAAATCACCGCCCGCTTGGCCGACCCGACCGTCAATCTGGCGCAGCTGAACGGGCTGAAGCCCGGCAAGCTGGTGACCTGCGATCTGAAACCCAATCCAACCATGCTTGTCGAAGGCAGCCCGATGTTCGCGGCTGATCTGGGCGAGGTCGGCGGGCGCTCTGCCCTGTCGATCACCCGCCGCATCAAGACGCCCCAACCCGGAGAGGACCAATGAGCGATACCGATCAGGATACCGACACCGCCGCCCCCGAGGCAGAGGCCGCCGCCCCCGGCCCCTTGGGGATGCTGGCCAATATCAAAGTGCGCATGACGGTCGAAGTGGGCCGCACGCAGATCACTATTCAGGAACTTCTGAAACTGTCCGAAGGGTCGGTTGTGGAACTGGACCGGATGGCGGGCGATCCGCTGGATATTCTGGTCAACGGCACCCCCATCGCCAAGGGCGAGGTCGTGGTTGTCGGCGAAAAATTCGGCATCCGATTTGGCGATATCGTCGATCCCAAGGAACGCATGGACTCTGTCTAACAGAAGAAAACGCAAGGCTGCATTCAACCGGCATGAAACTTGCCCCTTCTGTGGTGTATCCGCAGAAGGAGCTTGCCGTTGGAAACCCTGTCCCCAGATCGTCTGATCATCGTCCTGTTGTTTCTGGGCGCGCTTCTGGCGCTGCGCTATTACGTGACGCGCAACCGCGATGTCCTGTCCAAAAAGATTAGCGGCGACCGCCGTTTGAAACTGTGTGAAGCGTTGCCGATCAATGGCGGGCGTGTCTACCTGCTTGAGGCAGACGGCGAACGCCTGTGCGTGGTTGCAGGCGGCAAAGGCGCACCGACCGTGGTCCAGCTTGGCACCGCGCAGGAGGTGCAGTCATGATCCGCATTGGTATCGCCCTTACTGCGCTGATTTTGCTGCCCTCGACCGGCTTTGCCGCAGGTGAAGGCATGCCGGTTCTGAGCCTGACCGAACAAGAGGGCGGCGCGACCTATTCGCTATCGCTTCAGATCGTGGCGCTGATGACGGCGCTAACGGTGCTGCCGTC
The DNA here is from genome assembly GCF_900302505.1 of Pseudoprimorskyibacter insulae. Lineage (GTDB taxonomy): Bacteria > Pseudomonadota > Alphaproteobacteria > Rhodobacterales > Rhodobacteraceae > Pseudoprimorskyibacter > Pseudoprimorskyibacter insulae. Next base: position 52,912 of record NZ_OMOJ01000003.1, read on the forward strand.
GATCGTTCTGGGCGCCAGTGCCTTTACCCGGATCATCATCGTTCTGTCGATCCTGCGCCAAGCCATGGGCACACAGCAAACCCCGCCCAATCAGGTGCTGGTCGCCATGGCGCTTTTCCTGAGTTTCTTCGTCATGCAGCCGGTGCTGACCACGCTGTATGACGATGCGCTGGCCCCCTATCTTGACGGACGGCTAGCCGCGGAACCGGCCATTGCGGCGGTCAAAGATATCATGTCGGGCTTTATGCTGGGCAATACGCGCCAGAACGATCTGCTGATGTTTGCCGATCTGGCAGGCGATGGCCCCTATGCCGACGATGAGGCCGTGCCGATGTCGGTGCTGCTGCCCGCCTATATCACGTCCGAGTTGAAGACCGCGTTTCAGATCGGGTTTCTGCTGTTCCTGCCTTTTTTGGTGATCGACATGGTGATCGCCTCGATCCTGATGGCGCTGGGCATGATGATGCTGTCACCGGTGCTGGTGTCCCTGCCCTTCAAGCTGCTGCTGTTCGTGCTGGTCGATGGCTGGGCGCTGACCATGGGCTCGCTTGCCTCTAGCTTTATCTCGGTCGGAGGCTGACATGGATTTCGACGGCAATATCGAACATCTGCGTATCGCCTATTGGAACATCCTTCTGACCGCAGGTCCGGTTCTGGGCGTGGCTTTGGCGGTGGGTTTGGCGCTTGGCATCCTTCAGGCGGCCACCTCGATCAACGAAAACACCCTTAGCTTTGTGCCGAAACTGGCCGTGGTTCTGATGACCATGGCGCTGGCCTCGGGGTTCATGCTGTCCACGATGAGCGATTATTTCGCCTTCGTCTTCGAAACCATCGCAACGATCCGGTAGGCCATGGAGCTGACGACAGATACCCTTGCAGGCATTCCCGGTTTGCAGCTTTCGGCCATTATCGGCATGGCGCTGCAATTCCTGTTTGCCATGCTGCGGGTCGGCGCTTTTGTCGTCTCGGCCCCGCTGTTTTCGGCGCGGTTCATTCCGTTGCAAGTACGGATCATTCTGGCGGTGTTCCTGACGATCCCCGTCATGGGCTTTGCGCAGGTGCCACCGCCCGAAACGCTGGCGACGCTGACCGCTGTGCCGTGGATGATCCGTGAATTGGTGATCGGGCTGGCCGCCGGGCTGGTGCTGCAAATCCTGTTTTCATGCGCGGTGATGGCGGGTGAGCTGGTAGCCTCGACCGCCGGGCTTGGGTTTGCCGCGCAAATGGACCCGGCAACCGGCACGCAAACGCCCGTGGTCGGCCAGATCTTTTCGCTGTTCCTGCTGGCGACCTTCGTGGCCGAGGATGGCCACTTGGCCGCGCTGCGCATTGTCATCGACAGTTATGCGCTGATCCCAATTGGCCAGCCCATCCACATGGGCGCGCTGATCGAGGCCGGGTCCGAGGCGACCCGCGCCATGTATCTATTCGCCGTTCAACTGATGTTCCCGGTGGTGTCGGTGCTGCTGATCGTCAACGTCACGATTGGCATCATCACCCGGTCGGCCCCGCAGATGAACCTGTTTTCCTTCGGTTTTCCCCTGACGCTGAGCATCACCCTGATCCAGCTATACCTGACCGCGCCTTCGCTTGGCCCGGCGATTTCGACGAAAATCGAGTCCGCGCTGAATGCGCTGGCCATCATGACGGAGGCCGCGGCTTATGGCGGATGACGGTCAGGAAAAGACAGAAGAGCCAACACCGAAAAAGAAAGAACAGGCCCGCGAGGACGGCAAGCTTATCACGTCCAAGGAAATGTTCGTCTTTACCTCGATTGCGGCGGCAACTCTGGGCATCTTGATCGCCACGCAACTTTTGCCGGGGCTGACCGGCAAATGGGCGCGGGGGTTTGTCATCGAACATCCCTCAAAGCTGGATGATCTGATGTTAGAACGGTTGGGCAGCGCAATCCTCTGGGTGCTGATGTCGGGCATTATTGTCGGCATTCCGTTGATGGGGGTCACGGTGCTGACGCAGGCGGGCATGGGCGGGCTGAACTTTGCCCCCAAGGCGCTGGGGTTCAAGTTCAACAAGCTGGACCCGCTAAAAGGCATGAAGCGCATGGTGTCGCTGAAGTCGCTGGTGGAACTGGCCAAGGCGGTGTTGAAGGTGGTCTTCCTGATTGGGTCGGCCATTTTCGTGGTCATCCCATCCCTGCCCGCCATCGACCGCATGGCCAGCATGTCGCCCGGCGACGGGGCCGCGCTTTTGGGCACAACGACGCTACAAGTTCTATCGGCGATGACCATTGCGTTGGGGGTGATCGGTGCACTTGATCTGGTGTGGCAGATCCACACCATGCTGAAAGACCTGCGCATGTCCAAGCAAGAGATCAAGGAAGAGTTCAAGGAGTCCGAAGGCTCGCCCGAACTCAAAGGTCAGATCCGCCGCAAACAGAACGAAGCGGCCATGCGTGCCAAACAGCGTGCCGCCTTGCCCAATGTCGACCAAGCCACGGCCATTGTGACCAACCCGACCCATTTCGCCGTCGCATTGCGCTATGTGCCGGAAGAACAATCCGCGCCGGTGATCCTGGCCATGGGGCGTGGCGGGATGGCCCAGCAGGTCATTGAGCGCGGCAAAAAAGCCAAGGTAACGATCGTGCGCGTGCCGCCTTTGGCACGGGCCTTGTATTACACCGGTGGGATCGGCTCGGAAATCTCGGTTCAGCTCTATTCGGCTGTTGCCACGCTATTGGCCCATGTCTGGCGCATCGAACACGGACAACCGACCGATCTGCCGGACATCGATCTGCCCCCGGAACTGCAACTGGACGAAAACGGACGTCCTCAATCAAGGAAATGACCATGCTAAGACAGTCGCGTCAAAAACACAGCAGCGTCGGCGAGATGATCTCGACGATCTGTTTTGCCGGTGTCTCGCTTTGGTTGCTGTCTGCCGCAGCCGAAGCCCCAATGCCCAAGGCCGTGGTCCTTGGGGTGTGTTCGGTGTTTTGTATGGCGGCCGCGGCGCGGTTCTTGATCGCCCGCGCCGTCAATCGGTTTTTGAAATAGGCCTACATCATCGGCAGAACAGTGACACCTGTCGCAATGCGGCAGGCCCAATGGTCGATGTGCTGGGCGAAGTATTCACGGATTTCCGGGTGGGATGCCGCCAAGGCACGGATCACCCGGTCTTTGGGGGAAGCGGGCGGATTGGACTGTTCGATCAGCATCCACGGCTCTCCGTCCACGCGGATTTCGGTGCCGGTGTCCGATACGATCCGCGCCGACCAATAGGTGCCCAGCGTGTCAAAACGCACTTCTTCGTTCAGGTTGTAATCGCCCGAGATGCGCACAGCATGTGTGTTCAGGAACCGGTCCAGAACGCGCCCGTCGCGCATCAGAATATCCGCGCCAATCCGGGTCCAGCCATCGGCGACCGACCGGTTCAAACGGATCCATCCAGACCGGCCACTGATCGAAAACGCCAAAGTCGGCGGGGTTTCATCCGGATCATCGACCTTTTCATAGGCAATCTCGAAGGATGCACCGCCCAGCTTCAGACAAGCGAACGGGGCTTCGGCCTGACAGCGTTCACGCTCTTGCAGCAAGGTCGCTTGGGCGTCGGTTACATGCGCATCGGTCATACGGATCATGGGGTCGCTTTCTGGATGAATTGGCAGTCCCTTTGCTGAACGGCAAATCCGCGCCGAAACTTAGGCCTTGGCGCAAACATTCCGGCAAGATCCGGGACTGGCACAAAAAATGCACAGACAGGACAAATCCCGATCAAGACGATCCCTCAAGGAGCGAACCATGACCGAAACCAGCCAAGAGTTGCAGGACGGTATCCGCCTGGCGCTGGAAGCGGCAGAAGCCGCAAACGACGCCGCCGCGGAAGTCGATAAGATGACCACCGCAACCGAACGCGCAGCCCATCGGATCGATACGTTTGGCTCAAAGATGCGGCCCTTGATGATTGGCACGCTTGCCGGGTCTGTGGTGGTGATCGGGCTGGCCAGCCTTGTCTATTTCCGCACGCTTAGCGAAATGCGCACCGCCACCGCTACCCAGCTTGAGGCGTTGACCATGTTCGCCTCGCGCGTGGAAGGTTTGGATCAGTCGCTGACCAATGCCGAGGCCCTGCTGGCCGAGATCAAGGCAGTGAAGGCCGGACAGGACGAACATTTCGCCGCGCTTCAGACGCGTCTGGATGGCATGGGCCTAAACCTGGTCGAAGAGGCCAATTCCTATTCCGAAGCGGCTGATACGCTCAAATCCCAGATTGAGGCGACCGTAATGCAAGCCGTGGATGAGGGCAGCCAGAAAACCCAAGATGCTTTCACAGCGGGCCTGTCTGATCTGCAACTAGCGATGACGCGCCTTTTGGCCGATGCGGTTACCGCCGCGCCCGCCGCCGCGCCTGCCCCGTCGTCTAAGCCAGCGGCCAAGACCGCCACGCCGGTCAAACCCAAGACCGTGGCCGTTCCGAAAAAACCTACGGCAAAGGCCCGGCCTGCGCCGCGCCCGAACCCGTTTTCCTACCCCTAATCGGGGGCGCATATGTCGGACCAACAGGCCGCGAAACTCTGCACCTATAAGCTGGGCAGCCCGTCCCCCCAAGCCGCTGATTGCGGCCTGAAATCCGGTGATCTGCTGATTGCCGTGAACGGGCAGCCCTTTGACAACGAAGGCCCCAGCCCGGATGAGCGGCTGCGCGGCACACGCGGCGCGGCCTTGCTGACCTATCTGCGCGGTGACGACAAGCGGATGGTTCTGACGCGCGCCACGGCGCTGGGGTCGGTCACGCCCGGCCCCGCGCCGTCTGAGGCCGATAGCGAATCCGCCCGCCTGAACCCCGCCGTCTATCGTAACTGGCAGGTGATGGCCCATGACGATGGCACCTATGACATCCACACAGCTGAACCGTCGCTTCTGGCGCTGGTGCTGGCGCCTGTCTGGCTGATCCAGACGCGGCTATGGGTGCCTTTGGCGCTATGGGCGGGGATCTCGATCGCAGTTGTTCCCACCGGTTTGACCGGCGTTATCATGGTGCAATTGGCTATGGCTTTGTATTTCTGGCAGGCGGCCCCTGCCCTGTTCCGCACCGACCGGCGCGGCCAATCCATGCATCTGGTCGGCATTTTTGCCGAACGCAATGAGGCCGCGCTGCATCGGCGGCTCTCGGCTATGGATTCCAAGTTCAGATATGTTTTCGCCCCCGCGAATAGCGAGGGCGATAAACCGTCGGAACCCGTTTGATCCCGGATTAGCTGCTGGCCAGTTTCGCCTGACGCTTGCGCTGGAAACTGGACGGGATCTTCAGCATATCGCGATACTTGGCGACGGTGCGGCGGGCCAGATGCGTGCCTTCATCCGAGATGATCTGCGCAAGGGCATCATCCGACAGCGGCTTTTTGGGGTCTTCATCGCGCACCAGTTGCTGAATGCGGTGACGAACCGAAGCCGAGGATGCTGCGCCTTCGCCATCGGTGCTGAGCGCCGTGGTGAAGAAGTTCTTCAGGCTAAAGGTACCCTGCGGCGTAACAATCAGCATCCCGGTGGTGATACGGCTGACGGTGCTTTCATGCACGCCGATTGCCTCGGCCACGTCCTTGAGGGTCATCGGTTCAATCCGCGACGGTCCGTGTTCCAGGAATTCGGCCTGACGGCGCACGATCTCGGCGCCAACAGACAAGGTCGTGTGATTGCGATGCTCAACCGCGCGGCGCAGCCAGCGGGCCACGCTCAGACGTTCGCCCACATATTCACCGGCCGAACGGTCGCGGCGCACGTCTTGTGCCTTGGTTTCATCCACCTTGACCGACGGCAGGGTCGAGCGGTTCAGATCCACGCGCCAGCCATCATCGCCGCGGGTGACAATCAGATCGGGTTCGCGCTGGGTCAGCTCGCCATGGTCGAAGTCTGCGCCCGGCTTGGGGTTCAGGCTGCGCAGCGATTTCAGGCAGTCTTTCAGTTCGTCCATGGTGCATTTGCACACCCGGCACAGACCGGCCAGATCGGCGGCGGCCAGCTTGGGCAAGTTTTCCAGCAGAGCCGCGAACAGGGGCGTCATGAGCCCGCGATCTTCGGCTTGAATGGCCAGACATTCGGCCAGCGACCGGGCAAACAGCCCCGCCGGTTCGACCTGCTGCACCAGATGCAGCATTTCTTCGGCTTCTTCGCTGGACATCACACACCGCATTGCGATGGCTTCCAGCGGCTCACCCAGCCAGCCATTCGGCTCAAGCGCCTCAAGGAATTGTTCGGCAACCATGCGATCCCGCGGGTTGGTGAACATCACGTCAAACTGCCCCGAGACGTGTGTATAAAGGGAAGGCGCAGGCGCTTCGGCGCGGTCGCTGATATAGTCGAAATCGCTGGCAGCGCCGCGCGACATCGGCAGGCCAAGATCCCGGTGCTGGGCTGTTTCGCCACCGGCGACATCCACAAACGGGTTTTCTTCGGCTTCGCTTTCAAGATAGGCGCGCAGGTCGAGGTTGCTCAGTTGCAGAAGGCAGATTGCCTGTTGCAGCTGCGCGGTCATGACCATCGACTGACGCTGAGATAAGTTCTGTGAAACGTGCAAGTTCATGTCGGTTCCTCCGTGACACGGACACCATCGAACACGTTTTAGCACTGGGTAAAGATCGGGGATTTGACGCTTGGGCCGTCAAGGAAACGTCACCCATGCCAATTTAATAAGCATTTGTTTCAAAACAGCAAAAGCGGCCCGGTCAAGCCGAGCCGCTTTAAGGGTGTCAAATTTCCGTCAGCCGCGGAGCAGCGACAGGACGTTTTGCGACGACGCGTTGGCCTGAGCAAGCATCGAAGTGGCGGCTTGCGACAGGATCTTACCGCGTGCCATTTCCGACGATTCTTTGGCAAAGTCTGCGTCCATCACCTGGCCACGTGCGGCCTCTACGTTCACGGTGATGTTCGTCAGGTTCGAGATCGTGCTGTCAAGACGGTTGGATACGGCACCCAGATCAGAACGCGACTGGTTAATCTTGTTCAGGGCCACATCGATGGTCTTGACGGCGTTGGAGGCTCCATCAGCTGTTGTCAGGTCGATCTCTGCAACGGTGTCAAGATCGCTCGTGTTAGAGGTCGTTTCCAAAAAGTTTGTATCTGCGGTGCCGCCACCGCCAACCGAGAAGGCTTTCATCGAAGTCATCTCAACCTGACCAACTGAAGTTGCGTCCTGGTTGGCCGCCGACAGGGTCTCTACGTCGGCTGCAGCATCTTCGGTTTTGTCCTTGTTCAGCGTGGTCATGTCCATCGTGACCGCGTTCCCCGAGGTGTCCTCGTAGTTCGTGATCGAGATGTCATTGCCCTGCTTGTCGGTCAGGATGATTTCGGCATCGGTGTCGCCCATTTTCGCGGTCACACCGGTCTGACCGGTTTTGTTGTTGATCGCGTCGCGCAGACCTTTCAGGTCGCTTGCGTCGGTCACGGCAACGGTGCCGATCTGAACGTCGTTGATTTCGATCTTCACGTTGCCGACGCCCGATACGTTGTCCAGCTTGGCGGTGGTCACGGCGGTTGCTTCAACACCGGTGGTTGCCGACACTTTGTTCACTTCAGAGGCCAGATCCTTGGCGGACATGCCTGCGGTGGTCGTGATTTCCGCCGAACCTGTGTGGCCGGTGATGGCGACGGTTTCTGCGGCGGCGCGGCCGTTGTCGCCTGCTGCTGCGTTGATCGCAACCTGAGTCGACAATTTGTGTGCGCCAATGTCGTTGGTGTGGACCGAGTCAACGTTGATGTCGATGGTCTGGCCCGAGTCCGCGCCGATCTGGAATTGCTTGCCGCTGTAGGAGCCGTCCAGGATCTTCATACCGTTGAAGGTGGTGTCGGTCGAAACGCGGTTGATTTCAGTGATCAGTGCCTGACCTTCCGAAGTGATGTTCCCGCGGTCGCCGGCTGTGTTCGTGTCGTTCGACGATTGAACGGCAAGTTCACGCAGACGCTGCAGCATGTTCGAAACTTCGACATGCGCGCCTTCAGTGGTGTCCAGCAAGTTCTTGCCGTCGTTGGCGTTCCGAACCGCTTGGTTCAGGCCCATAATCTGCGAGGTCATTTTTTCGGCGATGGCCATACCGGCCGAGTCGTCTTTTGCAGCGTTGATGCGCTTACCCGACGACAGACGCTCCATGGAGACGCCCATCTCTTCGTTGACGCGCATAAGGTTAGCTTGTGCGTTGATGGCACCGATGTTCGTGTTGATTGCAGTCATTGGATCATCTCCAGTGGTGGTTGGGTGCGCCGGGCAGTGGGGGTCGTGTCTTGGCTGCCGAGCGCTTGGATCATGCAACGGTGTCTTGGGAAAATGTTTAGAACTTCTGGCGATGCGGCCTGAAAATTGCATACAAGCACCTGAATTTATTACAGAAACTTTTTTGCGAAATTTGCCTCTCATTCGCGCTTTTCCCGCCAAGCCCACGATTTTGGTATGAAACTTGCCCTTATAAGCGCGTGAGTTTCATCCTTTTCGGAGACCTTTCATGGATATCGCAACACTGATCGGGTTCCTTGGTGCCATCGGCATGATCATCGGGGCCATGATCTCGGCCGGGGGCCTGGGGCCGTTCATTGACGTCCCGTCAATCCTGATCGTGTTTGGCGGCGCGTTCTTTGCCGTCATGTATACCGCGCCCATGGGCGTGTTTCTTGGAAGCTTTGGCGCAATGGCCAAGGCCTTCATGCCCAAAGCCCCTAAGATGGACCTGCTGATCGAAACGATGGTCGAGCTGTCGAACATCGCGCGTAAAGACGGGATGATGGCGCTGGAAGGCAAAGACGTGCCTGACAAGTTTCTGGGCAAAGGTCTGCAAATGCTGATCGACGGGGCTGACGAACAGAAAATGGCCAAAGCCATGAACATGGAGATCGATGCCATGAAGGCCCGGCACGCGGGCAATCAGGGCGTCATCAAGGCTTGGGTCGATATTGCCCCTGCGATGGGCATGATCGGCACGCTGATCGGTCTGGTGCAGATGCTTGGCAACATGGCCGACCCCAAGGCGATCGGCCCCGCCATGGCTGTGGCCCTTTTGACAACCCTATATGGGGCGTTCATCGCCAACGTGTTGTTCGGGCCGATGAACACCAAGCTGGAAGGCTATACCGCCGACGAGGTTGTGTATCGCGAAATGGTCATCGAGGGTCTGCGCGGCATCGCCAAGGGTGAATCTGGCCGCAACGTTCAGGACAATATGGTGGCGATCTTGCCGCCCAAGGCTCAGGCCAAACTTCTGGAAGCGGCATAAGGACCAAGACCCATGGCAAAGGCGCCGATCCCCCTGCCCCTTCCCATTCCCGAAGAGGAAAAGAAGGAAGACTGCCCCAAGTGCCCCCCGGTGGGTGCACCCGCATGGATGGCAACCTTTGCCGACATGGCAACGCTGCTGATGGCGTTCTTCGTTCTGATCCTGTCTTTCGCCGAATTCAACCAGCCGAAATTCAAAATGGTCGCGGGAAGCCTGAAGAATTCCTTCGGGGTGCAGCGGCAAATTCCGGTGATGGAACAGCCCAAAGGCACGACGATGATGAACCTCAGCTTCAGCCCATCGCCGCAGCCATCGCTGAGCCAGGAAATGCGCCAACAGACCACCGATACCGAAAAGCGCGAAATCGACACCAAGGAATCCAAGACCGCCACCGACGACACCGGCAAAGGTCAGGCCGGCGAAAACAAAGCCGAAGCCCAGGCCGATGTCGAGGCCAAGGTCGAAGATGGCCGCATGGCGATGAACGTCAATGCCGAGGGCGCAGACCCCGAGCAGTTGCAACAGCAGATGAAAGAGGTGGCGGAAAAGGTCGAACAGATGGCCCAGCAAACCGGACAATCCCCGGCTGAGGTCATGCTTGAAGCGCTAAAGGAAATGGCCGCGCAAGATCAGGACGGCACCGGGCAATCCTCGGGCGAAGGATCCGCCCAGCGAGAGGCGGCATTGGCCGAAGCCAAGTTGCGCGTTTCGCTACGTCAAGAAGTGTCCGAAGGTCTGGTCACCATCGAACAGAAAGAAGACCGCGTTCTTGTAACGGTCGGCGCAGGTGGGGCCTTCCCGTCTGGCACCGCCGATCTGACCGGCGAAGCGCGCGATATCATGGCGCGGCTTGCCTTCTCGGCGATGAGCGACGCCAGCAAGATCGAAGTCACCGGCCACACCGACAATGTCCCGCTTGGGGCTGGATCGCAGTTCGGCGACAACTGGGGCCTTGCCGCTGCGCGTTCATCCAGCGTGGTGCGTGAATTGGCAGCGTCCAACTTGATCGACCCGGATCGTCTGACGGCCATAGGCAAAGGCGAAAGCGCGCCCATCGCCAGCAACGACACACCCGAAGGACGCGCCGAAAACCGCCGGATCGAGATCGAAATCGTCTATTGATTGCGATCTGGCTAAACATTCTCGCACGGTGCCGTTTAAGGGCTCAAGGAGTGCATTATGGCAGTCGATATTCTAAGTTCGCTGAACACTGGTGGGACCGGGATCAACCTTGCTGATCTCGCCTCTGACCTTACGAACGCGGAATTCGCGCCAAAGCGCAACATCATCAACAACCGGATCGACAAGGCAGAAGTCTCGATTTCTGGTCTGGATCGGTTGCGCGGCCAGCTCGATGAGCTTTCGGGAACGATGGCCAATCTGTCGTCCTACGAAACCATGTCGGCCACGACGGATGATCCGGCGGTCTCGGTTCTGCTGACCGATCCCAAGAAGGCGCCGACCATCCCCAGTTCGGTCGAAGTGATCCAGACTGCCAAGACCCAAGTTTTGGAATTTGCCGGGTTCACATCTGCCGATCAGGAATTGGGCGGCGGGCCTTTGACGATTAATTTCGGCGAATGGGCCGGTGATCCGCCGGTGTTCACCGAAAACCCCGATCTGCCGGGCAAGACGGTCACCTTTCAGGCCGGGTCTACCCTTGCCGATATGGCCGAAGCGCTGAACATGATCGATGGTGTGACCGCCCGCGTGCTGGACGTGGGCGACGGGACGTTTTCGCTTGGCGTAATCTCGGAAACCGGCACGAAACAGGCTTTGCGCTTTACCGCCGGACCCGGTGCCGATCCGGGCATTGCGCAGTTAGATTTTTCCGCCGACCCGACCCCCTTTCAAGTGCGCGGTGCGTCAGATGCGATTGTCGCGGTTGACGGCATCGCCGTGTTGCGCCCCTCGAATGAGATCGACGATCTGATCCCCGGCATGACCCTGACCCTGAATGGCGAGACAGACTTTCCCGCCACGGTCGGCGTGCAAAGCGACCCCGACATGGCGCTGTCGCTGATGCAAAGCTTTGTCGAAACCTACAACTCCACCCGAACCGCCGTGAAAGAACTGAGCAACCGCGGCTTTGTCGAAGGTGAAACCGCCGGGGCCTTGGCCGGTGACATGGTGGCCAGCACGGTGATGAATTCACTAAGCCGCGTGTTGTCGGGCGGGATGTCCGGCTTTGGCGACGATCCGATCTACCTGTCGCAACTGGGCATCCAGACCCAGCGCGACGGTAGCCTGTATTTGAACACCTCGATGTTCGAAGAGGTCATGACCGACGATCCGGTTCTGTTTGAATCCGTCATGCGCGATAGTCTGCGCAGCACGGAGCCCGGTGTGACGCTCTCTGGAATGCCTGCCGGAGGCGGCGCGCCGGGCCGACTTTCGTTTGACCGCGATCCTGCAACCGGCATTGCCACACTGAACGGCACAATCATGACTGGCACCGTTCTGGATGATGGGCGAACGGAATATGCCATCCTGAAGGGCGAATACGCGGGCTTTTCCATCACGGTCGAAGACACGGTGGAAAGCGCCAATATCGACTATGGGAAAAGCATGTCGTCCCTGCTGACAGACGCCATTGAAACGGCTCTGTCCGGCGGCGGGCTGATTTCCCAGCGCGAAGACAGCTATAACAGCACGATCGCGCGGGAACAGACCGCCTTGGACGAACTAGAGGACAAGGCCGTCGCGATCGAAACACGCTACAAGGCCAAGTTTACTGCGATGGAAACCATCGTGTCGCAACTTAATGCGACGGGCGATTATCTGACGTCGCTGATCGACGCCTGGAACGCCAACGACTAAGGCGTTCAGGCCGCCGCTGCTGCGGTGCGGTCGATCGACAGTTTCTTCATCTTCTCAATCAACGTGGTGCGCTGAAGCTTCAGCGACCGTGCGGCGTGGCTGACGCAGCCTTCGTTGACCGACAGGGCCGCTTCGATCAGGCGGATTTCGATATCTTGCAGATATCCGCGCATGTTGATCGACCCTTCGCTTTCCAGCACGCGGCGCAGACCTTCGGGGCCTTGCGACAGACGTTCCGGGCAAGCCGGAGCCGGGGCGTTCATCGCCGCCATATCCGCCGACAAAAGCACGCCGCGCACATCCTCGGCGGTGACGTCACGGCCTGCGAACAGCACCATCGCACGGTCCACGACATTGCGCAGTTCGCGCACATTGCCGGGCCAGGAATGGGCGGCCAGCGCCTTCAGCGCGGCTTGGGTAAATTCCGGCAGACCAAGGTCCGTCCGGTCGCGATGCTGCAACATCATCGTGCGCAGGATCATCGGAATGTCTTCGGTGCGCATGTTCAGATCCGGCACCATCATCGGGAAGACGTTGATGCGGAAGAACAAGTCTTCGCGGAACAAACCGGCCTTTACATGGTCGGCCAGATTGCGGTGCGTGGCTGTGACCAGGCGGAAGTTCACTTCCACCTCGTCGCGGCCGCCCACACGCTGCACACGGCGACTTTCCAGCGCGCGCAGCAGCTTGGCCTGAAGATCCGCCGGCATGTCGCCGATTTCATCCAGGAACAACGTCCCGCCATTGGCCTGTTCAATGCGGCCGATGCGGCGTTCGGTTGCGCCAGTGAAAGCGCCCTTTTCGTGCCCGAACAGTTCGGACTCAAGAAGATCCGCCGGGATCGCGGCACAGTTCACCGCAACCATTTGCCCGTCGCGGCCCGACATCATGTGGATGCCTTGGGCCACCAGTTCTTTACCTACGCCGGTCGCCCCCTGAACCATCACCGGGGCATGGCCCGGCGCGACGGTTGCGATCAAACGTTTGAGACCTTGCATTACCGGGCTTTCGCCCACCAGCAGGCAATCCAGCCGGCAATCGGTCGCTTTGGTCTCATCTGCCATATTTAGCGAGTAATGCTTGGTCATTGTGTTAACCTGCTTTCTCGCCCCCACAACAATGACGGTATTGAAGGGCTCAGGCAGTGTCTTACTCACCTTCTATTATTTTAGTATTTCAAAAAGAAAATTTCCCTATCGTTCGATACAAAGTGAAACGATTGCCTATTCAACTGCGGAATTTTGATTATTCAGGTCGCGCTGGATACGTGTAACCCATTGCGATTGTTGCAGCTTTTTTGCGGCACTTGTGGCCGGAATGTGGCGAGCTACGGATGACTTACGGACGAGTTTCGGAACTGTGCCCTCAGGGAGAATCAAGTTTCCCTGAATAGTCGCGGATTTTGGCACCGAAATAAGTGGCATGACACCTGTATCTTCAACTTTCGTCACTTGCTGAAGACTGGCCAGCTGGATGGGCTGCGTCTCTGGTGCCTTGGGGGCGGGCATGGGCGCCGATTGAATATTACCAAGCGCCGTCTCAACCCGTTTTTGATAGGCTTTCCCGCGTGTCACCTCGGATGAATGGTAATGCCGGGTTGCGGTATCCCAGCTGCCGCTTTGCTTATGCAGCCGTTCCAAGAACAGCGCACCGTATGAGACGTTGATCGCCGGGTCGAGCATCGCCTCGGGCGATGAGAACTGTTCGCCGTGCCAACGGTAGTTGATCTGCATGCACCCCACATCGACATTGCGCACGCCCTTGGCCAGCAATTCGTTCAGCTTGGCCTCGGCCTGACCGCGCGTTTCGAAGTAATAACTGCGCCCGCCTTGGTTCAGCGTCCAAGGCCATGCGCGGCGCCCCTGCCCGTCTTTGCTATACCCGGTCTCGGTCCGGGCGATGGCCGACAATAGCCCGTCGGGGATACCGCGCTCTTCCGCGGCAAGTTCGGCCAGCGTTTCGCAGTCGTCGGTGCGCGCCATGGCGGCAGCCGTCCAGAGACAGAACCAAATGGCGGACATGAGGATTTTGCTTGCATGTGTCATGCCGCTTCTGTTGCAAACGGCGGGCCAACTCTATCGAAGGTAGTTGAACAAGTTCGTCTGACCGATCTTTACATAGGTCTGTTGCGCGACATCCTTGGTGGTCATCAATTGCTGCAACTTGGTGATGGCCTTCGGCACATCCAGATCGCTGATCCCCGACATCAGTTTGTCGGCCAGAAGCTGGCGATCGGCCATGCCTTGGCTGCGCTTTTCCACCGTGGCATTCATCGCACCAACGCGGGCCCGCAGATCGGCGAAGTGATCTGCCGCCGCGCGCACCCGGTCGATTTGATTGAGGGTAATCTGTTCAGGACGGACCAGTAGCCCGGTTTCAGATCCCTGCCCCGCCAGCCGCGCCAGAATAGCCCCCGGCGCGGGGTTGGCATTGGCATCGGACACCGACACCGGCCCATCGGCCAAAAAGCGAATGGATTTACCATCAGCGCCCAGCTCGGCGGTGATACCCGTGGCGGCCGTATGGGCGTTCACCGCATCCACCAGCACATCAGGGGCATCCGCCGACACCGTTGCCGACAAATCAACCGATCCTTCCGGGCCAGAGAGCTTGAACGACCATTCGGCAGGTTGGCGGGTCAGGGAAAAGGCCATTTCCAGGCTGTCATCGCCCGAAAGATCTGTCGCCAGCCGCTCGCCATCGGGCGAAAGGGTGCGCACGAAGGCATCGACCATCTCAAAGACGCTGACATTGTTGCCGGTGCCGTCGGGCACACTCATGAACGCTTCAACCCCGTTCAGCCCTGTCCGCGCGAATGAGGATTCCGACACGCGCAATTTGTGAATGCCCGCATCGCCGTTATAAGCCACGCCCGCCGCCGTATCAGTAAAGGCCTGCCCCGATGGCAGGTGCCCGCCAAACAGCGGACGGCCTGTGCTGTCGTGGGAATTGGCAAAGTCGATCAGCATCCCCCGCAGCTGCACCGCCTCAAGCCGCATGCTTTCGCGTTCGGTGGGCGAAATATCGGACGCGCCGCGCACGGCCAGTTCGGAGAAACGCTGCATCGTATCCACGACATTGCCAAGCGTTGTGTCGGTCACATCCAGACGCGCCGCTGCCCGGTCAAGGTTGCGGTCATAGCGGTCCAGCGCGGTTTTATGTTCCTGCGCCGCAGACAGGCGCAGCGCACGCACCGTATCGGCCGATGGCAACGGGTCGTTCTTGCCGGTCGAGATTTCATCCTGAAGCGACGAGATTTCTGTATCCAGCCGGGAAAAGGCGCGGACGTTCAAGGCGTGAAACAGGGGGGTTCCGATGGTCATCGCGTCCTCACAAGGTGTTAATCAGGGTATCAAACAATTGCCGGGCCACGTTCAGCACCTGCGCATTTGCCTGATAAGCCTGTTGCTGCTGCAACAATCGTGCCGCCTCTTCATCAAGATCTACGGCGCTTCGCTCCATCTCGGCCTGATCGGCCCCATCCTTGAAGGCCTGCGCCGTCTCGACCCGGCTTTTGCCCGCCGCGACCTGCGATCCGATATCGCTCAAGATTTCGGAATACATCGCCGCAAAGCCGCCCGTGCCGGTGGTCTGATCGAACTGCACCAGATCGGCGATGCGTTCAAAGTTGCTGGCATCCCCGGCCCCGCCAAGGTTCGGCGTGATGGCAAAACTGTCACCCGTGGCCAGGGTTCCGGCCAGGGTGATCTCCATCCCGCCGATGGTGGTGGCGCGGTTTTCGTCCAGGGTGCGCACGGCGATTTCGGCGCCGGTGGCCGCATCATAAAGGCCCACCTGCCCGCTGGCGGCATCCAGAACGCGCAATTCACGCGGCGCGGCCAAGGGCGGATCGGCAGGCACGGTCACAGCGCCGCTTAGGCGCAGCGCGCCAGCCCCTTGCATCACGACCAGCAGGTCTTCGTTCGGCAAGTTGTCCATTTGCAAGGTCACGCCGCTTCCCGAACTGGTGGCGGTGGTTTGCAGAACGCGGCCATCAGTGGCGGTCAATTGCAACTGACCGTTCAGCAGCTGCGCCTCGGCCCCCAAGGTTTCAAACCCCGCAGCCAAGGCCCCGGCTTGCGGCGGAATGCGGATCGGGCCTGCGGCGGCGTCAAAGCTGATGCCAAATCGCCCTTCGGCGGCATCAAAGCTGGCAGTGCCGGGGAAACCCGCCGGAAGGCTTAGACCGCCCGCGCTGGCCGACACGGTGTAAACATCCCCGCCCAGCTCCACGTCGAAACTGGCAGGCAGGCCCGCCCCATCAAAGGGCTGGCCCAGCAAGGTGCTGGTCGGGCTATCGGACACGCCCATGCCAAAGCGCGCCGCCTCTAGCGGGTCAGTCGCCAGTTCCAACGCCGCGCCGTCCAGATGGCCGCCAACGGTTTGCAGGGTCAGCCGGTTCGCGGCATCAAAGCTGGCGGTGACGCGCCCGGCCTCGGGCCCGGTCACAACCGGCGCACCATCGACCATGGTCACGGTGTAGGACTGGCTGCCCAGCCGCAGGCCCAATTGCGCGGCATCGGGTGGCAGATTGGCCAGCGCGGCCCCGGTCAGGGTGCTTTCAGGCGCGGTGCGGCGCAGGGTGGTCGCCATCGCGGCGGCGGCATCAGCCCCGTCTGCAGCCCCAGCCAAAGACGGGTCGAGCGAATAGCTGTGCAGCGTGCCCTGCCCGTCATCGACATCAAAGACAATCGGCGCGGCCCCGGCGCTGCCGTAGGATGCGCCTTGCTGCGTGCCGTCATAGGTATAGGAAAACGTCTGCCGCGCCCCGGCAAGCGAGGTGCTGCGATCAATCGGGCCGCCGGTGAAGCCGCCGGTGGTGGCTGCCGTCCAGACCCCGCCTTCGGACACCGAAAACCCGCCCGTCAGCGACAGGTTGACCGTGCCTTCGATCCGCGCCGATTGGGTGCCGTCGCCGGTCAGCGCTGTCTGAGCGCCCAAGGCCGCGCCGTTCTGATCCAGCCGGTCGATCCCAAGGCCGCCGCCGCCCGAATGGCTGAACCGGCCCAGCGTGATCGTGTGACCATCGGCCTGATACAAGTGAATGCGCGCGCCGTCGGGGCTGACTTCGGCGGTGATGCCGGTGGCGGCGCGGACGGCATTGACGGCCGAGGCCAGCGCAGGCAGGCCGTCCGTTCCAAGATCCGCGGTGATCGGCTGGCTGGTGGTGGACAGCCCGGTCAGATTGAACCGAACGGTGCCTGTGGCGGGCAGATCCAGCGCAATCGCCGTGCGGGCCTTCGCCGTTGCGGGCAGCGCATCATTCAGCAGGTCCGCCTTTTGCGCGGCGCTTGCGCCTTTGGGAACGGCGATCTCGGCCCGTTGGCCTTGCCAATCGACAATCAGCGTTTCGGCATCACGCGATGGCGCGGGGGTCGATCCGGCCCAAGTGGCAACGCCATTGCCCGCCCCAAGTCCGACCATCGGCGCACCGCCTGCAGTGTCATGGTTGACGGTCAGATCCCCATATGCGCCCGATTTGTTCAGCGTGTCATAGCGGTAGACGGCATCGGCGGTAAAGCCGTTCGCCTCGGTCATCAGGGCCGCGACTTCCGAAGGCAGCAAAGGCGTGCCGGAAATCTGGCGGCCTTCGCGGGTGAAAATCGCGATATCGGCGGCATCGGCGGCATCGGACACGGCAACGCCGGTTGTGGTGCCGGCCTGCGTTGTCAGGCTGGCATCAGGCAAGGGTGTGCCAGCGCGGGCCATCAGACCGAATGCGCCTTCTTCACTTGCCGCGACCAGGCCCAGTTCAGACAGGCGCGTGCCATTGGCCGACAACAGCTGGCCAGTATTCACCGCCGTAACCAAATCGTCCGGGGCCAGACCCGAGGCGTCAGAGAAGGTCTCAACCCCAGCGGCGGTGGTGATCTGGATGGACTGCACCACGGCGTCCGCGGCCAGCCCGAATTCCAACATGGCATCGCGCGGCTGCGATGTCAGGGTGACCGCGCTGGCACCGGCGGGGATATGGCCGACGATGCCGGGTTCCAGAAAGCTGACCGGCTCTGACGGGCCATCGGTCAAAAGATCGCCTAGCGACGGCGCGGTGATCGGCGTTGCAGGCGACGGGGCAATGCCCAGAGTTGCGGTGCCAAGATTGCCCGCGTTCGGCCCAACGGTCAGCGAGGCGGCAGCGGCCAGACGGTCACCACTGCCCACGGCAAAGCGCATATGCTTGGCCGAACCTGAGGTGTTTGTCAGCTCAAACCGGTCGCCGGTCTTGGGTGTGCCTTCCAGCTTGACCACCATCCCCGGCGCCGAGATCTGGCCTGCCCCTTCGCCCAGCACTTCGCCAGCGGAGTCAGTCATCTGCCACAAGCCGCGGGCGCCATCATAGGTCATGTCCAGCGGACCTTTGGGCATGAGGTCAGGGTCTGTCACCTCAATCGACACGGTGATCGTGCCGCGGTTGATTTCGGCCGGGTTGGCATCCCAACCGGACAGATCAAACATGATCCCGCCTGGCCGGCCTTTGGCGTCAAGCCCGCTTTCGTGGATGGTGTTCATATCTGATGCGACCTGACGCGCCCAGTAATCCACGTCTTTCAGCGCTTGATTGATCGCGCCGGTGGCCGTGGCCAGACCATAAAGCAACCCTGACGTCGGCGTGCGCGACACCGGCCCCGATCCAACCGCTTCTTTCAGCGGGGTCAGGATGACCTTGCCGTTTTCACCAAGGCTCATCCGGGCGGCGCTGTAGTTCGACAACAGCAGCGGCCCATTTGAGGCATTGCCCATGCGGATTTCGGCCTGCCCGCGATCCTTGTAGGACACGTTGATATCAACGATCTCGGCCAAGTCCTCGAGAAGCTTATCGCGCCGATCCAGCAGCGGGTTGCGGGCGGCGGTGACATGCTGGTTGCCCGCTTGCGAAAACACCTCGGACAGTTCGCCCAAGATGCCATTCGCCCGGTCAACGGCGCTCTGCGCCTCTTTGCGGATGCCCTGGCCCACGTCCATGATCGAAGTCGCCAGATCCGAGATCGACCCGGCCAGAAGCTTGCCGGCCTCCATCACCACATTGCGCAGGCCTGAATCCTCGGGCGCGGCAGAAAGGCTAGAGACCGAGTCAAAGAAAGTGCCAAGATGGGTCTGCAAGCCGCCCACACCCGGCTGCATCCGCAGTTCAAGCTGTTCCAGATGCGGCTGCGACCCTTGGGCGGCGGCCAATGTGCCACCGGCAATACGCACGCGTTCGGCCAGAAGTTCGTCAAAGGCGCGGCGCACATCCACAACGGATACGCCCATGGCTTGCGCGCCCTGCACCAACGGCGTGGCCTGCGCCCCAGCGTTTTCCACCTGAAGCGTGTCGCGGCGCTTGTAGCCATCGGTTTCGGCGTTGGCGATGTTTTCGCCCGTCACCCCAAGCGCGGTGCGAGCGGCCGTCAGGCCCGATTTACCGATGTCATAAAGGCTGGCCATCCGGCGTTACCCTCGTTTTCCGACAAAGCCCGAGAACTGCCGATACACGGCGTCGGACAGGCCAAAGCCTGCATTGCCCGATGCCGTATTGGCCAGTTCCTGATCCAATAGCGAATTGGTGGTGTCTTGCGCGCTACTGCCGAACAGATCGTCGCCCAGGCTGGCCTCGCGGGCGGATTTCAGCATCTGTTGCAGGAACAAGGCTTCGAACCCGTCGGCGGCCTGGCGCAGGCGGTCATCCTGACGGGCCTCGGCCGCGTCGCCGGTCAATTGGCGCGTCAGGGGCATGGCCCCGCCGATTGTGGGCAGTTGAGTCATCACTTGCTCCTTTTCGCGCGTCAGATCACGATCAATTCGGCCCGAAGCGCACCAGCGGTGTGCAGCGCCTCTAGGATGGCGACCAGATCGGCAGGCGATGCGCCGACCGAATTGATCGCGTCGACCAAGGACGCCAGCGACACACCGGGATCAAAGACAAAGGCCGGGTTGACCTGTTCGATCGCGGTGATCCCTGAATCCGGCGTCACAACGGGCGGGGCCTGATTGACGACGACATTGTTGTCGCCATTCACAACGGTCGCATTTCCATCAACGTTAAAATCTTCGTTCACCTGCACGGTCAGCGATCCATGCGTGACCGCAGCCGGGGTCACCTTGACCGATCCGCCGATGACCACGGTTCCTGTGCGGGCGTTGACGATGACTTGCGCACGCGGTTCGGCCGGTTCGACCTCGATCGTCTCAAGGATGCTCATGAAGGCGACGCGGTTGGCCGGATCGCTGGGCGCGCGCACGCGAACGGATGTGCCATCAAGGGCCAGTGCGACCCCATCGCCGAACATGCCGTTGATCGCCTCGGCCACCGAACTGGCGGTCGAGAAATCGTTGCGATGCAGGTTCAACACCAAATATTCGGCCTCAAGGAAGGCGGTTTCGACCATCCGTTCCACCAAGGCCCCGCCGGGAATGCGCCCCACCGTGGGAATGTTCACCACAAGGGACGATCCGTCACCGGCCTTCACACCCAAACCGCCGACGACCATATTGCCTTGGGCGATGGCATAGACCTGCCCATCGGCACCCATCAACGGCGTCATCAGCAGCGTGCCGCCTTTCAGCGATTGCGCGCGCCCAGCGGTTGAGATGGTCACGTCCAGTTTCTGGCCCGGTTTGACAAAGGGCGGCAGTTCCGCCGTCACCATGACCGAGGCCGCGTTGCGAGCGTCAAGGTTGCGGGCGTCCACTTCAAGGCCCAGACGGGAAATAATGGACTGCATGCTTTGGCGCGTCAGGCCCGAATTGCCGTCCCCGGTGCCCGACAGACCCACCACCAGACCGTAGCCCACCAGCGGGTTAGACCGGACGCCTGCCACCGACGTCATGTCCTTCAATCGGTCCGCCGCCACATGGGACGGAAGCGCAAGAAGAAGGATCAGCAGAAAAACACGTTTGAACATGGCAGGCTCCTAGGGCGCGGCGATCAGAACGGAGATACGGTGTTGAGACCTTGGCGCAGCCAGCCCTGTTTGCCCGCGTCGGCCACCTGGCCCGCGCCGACATACTGGATCTCGGCATTGGCGATGCGGTCAGACTGCACCACATTGTCCGCCGAGATATCCGACGGGCGCACGGTGCCGCGCAGGCGGACATATTCGTCGCCATTGTTGAAGGTCATCTTTTTCTGGCCAAGGATTTCCAGGTTCCCGCCCGGCAATTCACGCACCACGGTCACCGACACGCGGCCCGACAGTGCGTTCGACTGTGCCGCCGCGCCCGTTCCGCCAAAGGCGCTGGTGCGGCCCGAATTCAAGCCATTGCCGGTAAAGCCGCCAAAGATCGCACCCGGAAGCCGGACGTCAAAGCTGTCGCTGCGGCTGGTGGCCACGTTTTGCGATTTGCTGGCGGTGAAGCTTTCGGTGAATTCGACCGTCAGAATATCGCCCACGCGGCCTGCGCGGCGATCCATGGCAAACAGGCCCGCCGCCGTTTCCGAATAGATCCCGCCCGATGGCATCCGGCGCGTCAGTTCTTCGGCGGGGGTTGGATAGACCGGCGCGAAATCGGCCGATGCGGCGTTCTGAACTTGGGTGGAACATGCGGACAGCAGAAGGGCTGCCCCAGTTGCGAGCATTGCAAAGCGCATCATAGCAAAGTGTCCTTAAAGTTTGTTCGAGAGGAAGCGCATCATCTCGTCCGAGGCCGAGATGGACTTGGAATTCACTTCGTAGGCGCGTTGCGCCTCGATCATATCCACCAGTTCCTGCACCACGTTGACGTTTGACGTCTCAAGCGCACCCTGCACCAGCTTGCCGGAGCCATCTGCCAAAGGCGTCGCAACGATGGGCGGTCCGCTGGCAGTGGTTTCAGTGACAAAGTTTTCACCCACCGGCGTCAAGCCGCGCGGGTTGGTGAAGCTGGCTAGGGTGATCTGGCCGATTTCCTGCGCATCGATCTGCCCCGGCTGCGTGACACTGACGATCCCGTCGCGGGAAACGGTCACATCCATCGCATCTTCGGGAATGGCGATTTCAGGTTGCAGGACATAGCCGCTTGGCGTGGTCATCAGACCATCGGCATTGCGGGAAAAGGCCCCGTTGCGGGTATAGCCGATCTGGCCGTCGGGCATCAGAACCTGGAAAAAGCCCTTTCCGTCAATCGCGATGTCCAGCGCGTTATCTGTCTGGGCAAGACTGCCCTGGCTGTACATCTTTTCAGTGCTGACCAGACGAACCCCCGTCCCGACCGCCGATGGCGTGGTTTGTTCGGTGGCTTCAGACGTCTGCGCCCCGGCGGGACGCCACACTTGGTAAAGCAGGGATTCAAAATTCGCGCGGTCGCGTTTGAACCCGTTGGTGTTCACGTTGGCCAGATTGTTCGAGATAATCTGGATGCGTGTCTGCTGGGCGTTCAGCCCGGTCTTGGCCACGTGCATGGCGTTGGATGACATGGTCGTGCCTCCTCAGGCCGGTTGTTGGTTGTCATCCATTTAATTGCAAACCCCGTGCCAAGACTGCGATTACGCGTTCGGCGCCTGCATTGCAGCGCTGCCGGCTTCGTCCAGCTCCTTGGCCATCAGAATGACTTTCATTCCGATCTCGAAACTGCGCTGTGTTTCGACATTGGTCAGCATTTCCTCAACCGCGTTGACGTTGCTGCCTTCCAGGACGCCTTGCAACACGGTGGCCGCTTGGTTCGGGGGCGGAACGGTGCCCTTGTCGGTTCGGATTTCGCCATCCAGCCCTTTGCGCAGAACAAGGTTCTGATCGGGAATGACTGTGGCCAGCGTGCCGACCAGAACCGATTGTCCCGGCGGGCCGATGGTGGGTTCGATGTAGACCTCGCCGATGTCAGAAATGCGGATCGACCGATGCTGCGGCACTTCGATGGGCTGCAGATCAGTGTCGAGCATCATATCGCCCGCCCCGTTGCGCAGCATCCCGTCAATGCCGCGCTGCAAGTCGCCGCGCCGGCTCAGGGCGTTGTCGCCACTTTCGGGTTTGATGTAGAAATACCCAAAATCGGCAATGGCCACATCCATGTCCATATCCGTCCGATCCAAGAACCCCGGCGCATGCGAAAAGCCCGGCGTGCCTGCTTCCAATTGGAAAGCCCGGACAGAGTCCGTTTCGGCCGATCGCAAGAACTTGCTTTCGCCTTCGTTTTGCAAATCGCGCCGGAAGCCCGGCACGTTGATGTTTGCAAGGTTCTGCGCCTGAATCTGTCGCGTATCGCGGTGGATGGTGACAGAGTTCAGGGCGGTGTGGATCAGACGGTCCATGGCCTAGCCTCCGGTTATCCGCGGATGTTCAGGATTGATTGCGGCAGCGCCGAGTTGGTCTCAAACGCTTTGGCAGATGCCTGATAGTTCCGCTGGGCGGTGATCAGGCTGACCAGTTCTTCGGTCAGATCGACATTCGCCTGTTCCAGCGCGCCCGAACGCAGCCGGGCAAAGCCGTTGCGGCCCGGCACGCCCAAGGTCACATCGCCCGAGGCGCGGGTTTCGCGGTATTCCACGTTCCCAAGACTTTCGAGGCCCTGCATATTGGGGAACCGCGCCAGGGCAACCATGCCCAGGGCAATCGGTTCTTCGTCGCCATAGGTGGCCCAGACAACCCCCGCCTCATCAACTTGTAGCGACGACAAGCTGCGCTTGGTCTGGCCATCATGTTCCATTGCAAGCACGCCAAAATCACGGTCCGTTAGGGTGGATCCCGACAGATCAATCGTCAAATCCGAACCATTGTCATCAAAGACCACACCATCGAGACCGTCAATTTGCGTACCTTCCACGTCGAAGGTGATTTCGGCGGTTGCCGGATCGTTCGGTGCGTGCACCAAGCCGTCCAATACCAGGTAGGGCGTAAAGCTGGTGTCGGGGTTTGTCGCGTCGGGCTGGGCGGTTGCCACAAAATAGACCTGCGCTTCGCGTGGCTGGCCGTTCTTGTCATAAAGGTTGATGGCCGAGCTATGGGCAAATGTCGTGGGGTCCGCCGGATCAAAAGCCGCGGCGGGTATGGCGGCCTGCTGGCCAATGGCATCTTCACGGGTCGAGAAATTGACCGACACCGACGCATTTTGCGACTTCGTCGGCGTGCCATATTCGGCCTCAACCTTCAGCGGGATGGTTTGCGTCATGCTGAGCGCATCGCCCTCTATCGAGGTCGGGAAGACCGACAGCAAGTGATTGGACGAGTTCGCGACATAGCCGTTGCGGTCCATCGCAAAGGCGCCATTGCGCGAATAGGAGACTTTGTTGTCCTGCAGGCTGTCTTTCACCATGAACAGACCTTCGCCCAGCAGCGCCAGATCAAGCGTGTTCTTGGTCGGGGCAACCACGCCTTGGGCAAAGCTTTTGGCCACTTTGGCCACCATGGTGCCCGCGCCGATCTTGGTGTTGGGGTTCACATAGGGCGAGCTGGAATAGACATCGGTAAATTCGGTGCGGCTGCCTTGAAAGCCCACGGTGCCGACGTTGGCAATGTTGTTCGAGGTGGTGGCGATATCGGCCTGCGCAGCGTTCAGACCCGAGATGGCAGTAAGCAAAGACATAAGAGGTTCCCTTTCAGGTGTTTTCGTTCCGCATCAGCGCAGAGAGCTGATTTCCATAGAGTTTTTCAGGCCGTAATCTTCGACCTGCACGTTGAAGTCGGTCTCGCCTGCGGCGGGGACGCGAACGCCGGTGACACGCGCATAGACTTGCGGGGTCACCAGACTGGTGCCGCTGTCGCCAGACAGCACAACAGAGACTTTGACGGCCGAACGGGCGTCACGGATGGATTGGGGCACATCGGACCAGGCAAATTCCATCGCGCCTTGCGATTGATTGCCCATGTCCTGCGTGGCCAAAGGCTGGCCGGTGGTGGCATCGCTATAGCGGATCTGCACATCGCCCGCGCTTGGCAGATCAACGGTGCCGATGATCTGACCATCCGCATCAGGGCGTGCGGTGGTGCCGGTGACCAACACCTGTTTGCCCAGCAAGGACGCCGAGGTCAGGATGCGGTCGCCGCCCATCTGTTCGGAAAGACCTTGCAGGGTTTCGTTGATCGTATCGAGGCCTGACACGGTCGAAAACTGCGCCATCTGCGCAAGGAATTCCCCATTTTCCATCGGCGAGAACGGATCTTGGTTCTTCAACTGCGCCGTCATCAGAGTCAGGAAATCCTGCTGGCCCAGTTCAGATGTGCCGCCCTTTGCGGCGGGCGCCAGATCTTCGGTGGTGCGCAGGCCTGCGACGGAAAGTTCGGAAACGGATGTCATCTATTGCCGCTCCTTAGCTGCCCATGGTCACGGTACGTGCCATCAGCGTGCGCAGGGTGTTCACCGCCTCCAGCGTGTTCTGGTACTGGCGGCCCGCTTCCAGCATCTCGACCATTTCTTCATCAACATTGACCACGGCCTGATAGACGAACCCGTCCTTGTCAGCCTTGGGATGATCGGGGCGATACAGCTGAACAGGTTCGCGGTTCAGTTGGACAATTTCATCCACCCGGACCGAGGACAGGCCATCCTTGGAAAAGTTATCGGCATATTCGGTTTGGAACACAGGACGAATGGCGCGGTAGGCCCCTTCTGCGGTCGGCGACACTGACCCCGCGTTTGCGATGTTCGACGCCACGGTGTTCAGGCGCGTCAGTTGCGCCGACATGGCATTGGCTGCAACATCAAAGACATTATTGACGGCCATCTTCACTCTCCCTTGATTGCCTGCGCCAGCCCCGAGATCTTGCGGTTCAGCAAGGTCAGGCTGGCTTGGTAGCGCACGGTGTTTTCAGAAAACTCCATCTGTTCGACGGACAGTTCGACAGTGTTTCCGTCGAGCGATGAATTGACAGGGTCGCGATAACCCACGCCACCCTGCATCGTTCCGCCCACGTTAAAGTGGCGGCTGTTGCTGGTGGCCAGGTTGCCGCCCTCGCCGATGCGGCGGTTCAGTTCGGCTCCAAAATCAATGTCGCGTGCCTTGAAATGGGGCGTTGCCGCGTTCGCGATGTTCGAAGCCAATAGCTCATTCCGCTCGTTGCGCAGAACAAGCGCGCTGGCATGAACGCCAAAATGGTCTCGGATCGCCGTCATGGCTCTCTCCTGTGGTTTTCTTTCTGCCCATCGCCGGGCGGACTGGAACAGGATTTGCAAGAGGAGTGCCAAGTTGACCGAACATCGAAAGGAGAGCCCGCTTGTCCAGCACCTCAAAGGCCCAATCGGCGCTAAAAACCCCGGCCCTGCCGCGCCCGCTGCGGCGCAGTTATACAAAGCTGGGCGAATGTCCGAATGATGAGGCCATCGAGATCACCAAGACCGCTTGGTCCGATGCCACGACGTCGGAACAAAAACGCCATGCGATGAAGCTCCGGCTTCGGATCTTGGACGATATGCTCATGAAACTTGGTGTCGAAGAGGCGATCATCGAATTGCCGGTAGAGCCCGAGCCGGAACCCGTGATCGAAGAAGAGCCCATTCCGACCCATATGATCGAACCAGAACCCGAGCCAGAACCCGAGCCGGAACCTGAGCCAGAACCTGCGCCGAAAAAGAAGAAAAAGGAATCCAAGCTGGAAACCATGGACCTTGCAGACCCATCGATGATGGCGCTGTTTGGCGAACTTGGCGATAGCAGCGGCGATGATGATTTCGGAGACTTCGACTAAAGAAAAAACGGCGACCATTCTGGTCGCCGTTCACTGCCTGTCCCTAGGCTAGTATCCTGATGCGGGGGCCCGTGTCTTGAGCACGCTCAGCCCCAGCCGAGTTATAGCGTTATGCCGGTGTCGCCCGGTCAGATGTTCCCTCTGCTCGCCGCCGGTTCTTAGTCCTGCATCAGGACAATTCTGGAAGAGCCGACAACATCCAGTGCGCCAAGTTTGGACGCTGTCGTATCTGCCACATCCATGAGCGGAGCAGCTGCGAGTTTAGTGACGATGGAAAGGGCGAATGCCGCGGACATAGTCGCTAGGATCATCCACTCTACAGTAAACACGTTCCGTGAGTTTGACTTGCGTGTACTCATGTTTCGTCTCCCGTTTCGGTGCTCCGACATCTTGGAAGGGTCTGTCCCAAGTTTCGGTAATCCTATTATGCGGCAAGGTCTGAACCCGCGCCACTCGGCTTCACAAGGAAATAGAAGCAACCGGGAATGTCTTTTTTGGGGCCTCAATATCAAAAGATAGTAACAACCCCCAACGCGCAAAGGATGCGCCGTAGATATTTGAAGGTTGCTCTAAAAAATCCCGATACACCCGGCAGTTGAGCGCGTTTCCGGCAATGTTAGCGCAATCCTACCAGCAGATTCGCCGCTCATTTTTTAGGACACTTCGCATTTCCTCAGGACAGCTGTGCAAATTTGCGAGAAATGAACGGCAAATTTTAAGGGCGGCATGGAGTGTTTGGGGCGGAAATGTGGCGGATTTCAAAAAACGAAAAGCGACTCACCCCAAAGAAGAGTGAGCCGCAATCAAGATCAGCTTTCAGAATGTAGCTCAGCCCATGCGCTCAGATGCGTAGCCGCCTGCGCTGGCCGGGAAGACAACTGTCTTATTGCCGTTCTGAAACACGCGATGGTGGATATGCGCGTGGATCGCACGGGCAAAAACCTGCGCCTCAACATCCCGCCCAAGCGAGACATAGTCCTCAGAGCTTTGGGCATGGGTGACGCGGATGATGTCCTGTTCGATGATCGGGCCTTCGTCCAGATCGGCGGTCACATAATGGGCCGTGGCGCCAATCAGCTTCACACCGCGCTCATAGGCTTGCTTATAGGGGTTGGCCCCTTTGAAAGACGGCAGGAAGGAATGGTGGATGTTGATGATCCGGCCCGACATCTTCTGGCACATCTGATCCGACAGGATCTGCATGTAGCGGGCCAGAACAATCAGCTCGGCGCCGGTGTCTTCGACCACCTTCATGATCTGGGCTTCGGCTTCTGGCTTGTTCTGCTTGGTCACCGGAATGCAGTGGAACGGGATGTCGTGGTTCTCAACAACTTTTTGGTAGTCCATGTGGTTGGACACCACCGCCACGATATCAATCGGCAGCGCACCGATCCGCCAGCGGTACAGAAGATCGTTCAGGCAGTGACCAAAGCGGCTGACCATGATGACAACTTTCATCCGCAGCGATGCATCGTGAATGGCCCAGTCCATTGCGAACCGATCCGCGACGGCGGTGAAGGCCTTGGTCAATTCGTCCTGGCTTTTGCCCTCTTCGCTTTCAAAGGCGACGCGCATGAAAAACCGTTCGGTGTTTTCGTCATCATATTGGGCGCTGTCGGTGATGTTGCAGCCGTTCTCGGCCAGAAAAACGGCAATGGCTGCGACGATGCCGCGCGACGTGGGGCAAGCCACGGTCAGGGCGTATTTGGACATATGATTTCTCCTGCAATGGGCTGAGGGGCCATGATTGACGGTGTGATAGGGCCCCTGCCCGATCAGAGCCAGCGTCCAACCAATTCCAAACGCGCATAATTGCGGCCCTGCGGCATTGTTGGGCGACGGGGTGTGATGCATCGGAAACCGCCGCGCCAAGCCGCGACATCCGTTTCACCATACGGAAACGGCAAAGCGCCCCGGAAAACCGGAGCGCCTTCGATCATTAATCAGGTTTAGATCAGCTACAGCCCGAGGTGCCGCCGCAGGTGTTGCACTTCATGCACGTGCCGTTGCGCACCAGCGTGTAGTTGCCGCACTCGCCACAGGGGTCACCTTCATAGCCTTGCATCTTGGCCTTATCGGCCAGGCTGATCGCCGTAGTCGCCGTAAGCGTGGCGGTCGCGGTCATGCCGGCGGTTTCAGGCACCAGCGTGTTCAGCGCGGCCACCGGGTCGGTGCCGGTCTGGGCAAAGGCCCCGCCCCCGCCCTGTAGCACCACCAGTTCTTGCGGCAGGCGCTTGCGCAGGTAGCCGGTCGAGCTGATCTGTTTTAGCACCTCAAGGCTGCGCGATGCGGCGGTTTCGCTAAGTTCCTTGACGTTGGACACCCCTTCCTCTTCGCCGCGGCCAAGATCATCGAAGGATGCTCCGGCCGGTTTGACATGCGCCAGATCGGTACGATCAAGGTAGGACACAGCCAGTTCACGGAAGATGTAGTCAAGGATCGAGGTGGCGTTCTTGATGCTGTCATTGCCCTGCACCATGCCCGCCGGTTCGAACTTGGTGAAGGTGAAGGCATCGACGAACTCTTCCAGCGGCACGCCGTATTGCAGACCAACCGACACCGCGATGGCGAAGTTGTTCATCATCGCGCGGAAGCCAGCGCCTTCCTTGTGCATGTCGATGAAGATCTCACCAAGGTTGCCGTCCTCATATTCGCCGGTGCGCAGATAGACCTTGTGGCCACCGACAACCGCCTTCTGGGTGTAGCCCTTGCGGCGTTCCGGCATTTTGGTGCGCTGCGATTTGATGATCTCTTTGATGACCACCTTCTCGACGATCTTTTCGGCCAGCACAGCCGCCTTTTCCTGCGTGCTGCCACTTTCCAGCGTTTCGGCGGCGTCGTCGTCATCTTCAACCAGCGCGGCTGCCAGCGGCTGGCTGAGTTTGGAGCCATCACGATAAAGCGCGTTCGCCTTGATGCCCAGCGACCACGACAGCTCATACGCCTTCTGGCAATCCTCGATCGTGGCCGAGTTCGGCATGTTGATCGTTTTCGAGATCGCGCCCGAGATGAACGATTGCGCAGCGGCCATCATATAGATGTGGCTGTTGACCGACAGGTAACGCTTGCCCTTCTTGCCGCAGGGGTTGGCGCAATCGAAGATCGACAGGTGTTCGTCCTTCAGATGCGGCGCGCCTTCCAGCGTCATGGTTCCGCAGACGTGATCGTTGGCCGCTTCGATGTCTTTCTTGGTGAACCCAAGGTGGCGCAGCAGGTCAAAGGACGGATCGTTCAGCGTGGCCGCCGGAATGCCCAGCGTCTTGGTGCAGAACTCTTCGCCCAACGTCCACTGGTTGAACACAAAGCGGATGTCGAAGGCTGTGGCCAGCGCGCCCTCGATCTTGTCAATCTGCGCGGGGCCAAAGCCGTGCCCGATCAGGGCCGTGTGGTTGATACCCGGCGCATTGCCCAGCGTTTGGTGACCCACGGCATAGCTGATGATCTCTTCGATCTGAGACGAGCTATAACCCAGCTTATCCAGCGCCGCCGGAACCGAACGGTTGATGATCTTGAAGTATCCGCCACCGGCCAGTTTCTTGAACTTCACCAGCGCGAAATCGGGTTCGATCCCGGTGGTGTCGCAATCCATCACAAGGCCAATGGTGCCGGTCGGCGCGATCACCGAAACCTGCGCATTGCGGTAGCCATGCTTGGTGCCCAGTTCATAGGCTTCGTCCCAAGCGGCCATGGCCAGCTTGGTCAGCTTCTGGTCGGGGCAATTCGCCAGATCCAGCGGCACCGGCTTCACCGCCAGCCCTTCATAGCCTTCGCTTGCGCCATAGGCGGCGTTGCGGTGGTTCTGAATAACGCGCAGCATGTGCTTTTGGTTCTTGGCATAGCCTTTGAACGCGCCAAGTTCCGCCGCCATTTCCGCAGAGGTGGCATAGGCCACGCCGGTCATGATTGCCGACAGCGCACCGCCGAGGGCGCGACCCTCGTCGCTGTCATAGCTGTAGCCCATATTCATCAGCAGGCCGCCGATATTGGCATAGCCAAGGCCCAGCGTGCGGAAGTCATAGGACAGTTGCGCGATTTCCTTCGACGGGAACTGCGCCATCATCACCGAGATTTCCAGCGTGATCGTCCACAGACGGCTGGCATGCATGTAGTCCTCTGCCTGGAACACACCGTCCTTGAGGAAGGTCAGCAGGTTCATCGAGGCAAGGTTACAGGCCGTGTCATCCAGGAACATATATTCCGAGCACGGGTTCGAGCCGCGGATTTCGCCGTCTTCGGGGCAAGTGTGCCATGCGTTCACGGTGTCGTGGAACTGGATGCCCGGATCGGCACAGGCCCAAGCGGCGTGGCCCACATCTTCCCACAGATCACGGGCTTTGATCGTCTTGGCGACCTTGCCGTCGGTGCGGCGGATCAATTCCCAATCGGCGTCGTCCTTGACGGCCTTGAGGAAGGCATCGGTGACGCGGATCGAGTTGTTTGAGTTCTGACCCGAAACGCTGGCATAGGCTTCGCTATCCCAATCGGTGTCATAGGTCGGGAATTCGATGCTGGCATAGCCCTGACGCGCATAATCAAGCACACGTTTGATGTAGGTTTCAGGGATCATCACCTTCTTGGCTTCGCGGATCGCGGTTTTCAGCCCGTCGTTGGTGCTGGGATCATAGGCATCGGCCTCGGCCCCGTCCCAGGACCGGATCGCCTTGAAGATGGCGTTCAGCATCTTCTCATGCATCTTCGATCCCGCGACGATGCTGGCAACCTTTTGCTCTTCTTTGACCTTCCAGTTGATGAACTGTTCGATATCGGGGTGATCGGCATCGCAGATCACCATCTTGGCGGCGCGGCGCGTGGTGCCGCCCGACTTGATCGCGCCAGCGGCACGGTCACCAATTTTCAGGAAGCCCATTAGCCCCGACGACTTGCCGCCGCCCGACAGGCTCTCACCCTCAGCCCGCAGCGAGCTAAAGTTCGTGCCGGTGCCAGAGCCGTATTTGAACAGGCGCGCTTCGCGCACCCACAGATCCATGATCCCGCCTTCGTTAACCAGATCGTCAGAAACTGACTGGATAAAGCAGGCATGGGGTTGCGGATGCTCATAGGCGGATTTCGATTTGACCAGCTTGCCGGTCTTGTAATCCACGTAATGGTGGCCTTGGCTGGGGCCGTCGATGCCATAGGCCCAGTGCAGGCCGGTGTTGAACCACTGCGGGCTGTTGGGCGCCGCACGCTGTGTCGCCAGCATGTGGCGCATTTCATCGTAATAGGCTTGCGCGTCTTCTTCCGTGGTAAAATAGCCGCCTTTCCAGCCCCAATAGGCCCAAGCACCCGCCAAACGGTCAAACACTTGCTTCGACGAGGTTTCGCCGCTTTTCGGGGTATCATCATTGGCGGGCACGGACCGCCACAGGAATTCAGGAACGCCGGCTTCTTTGACTTTCTTGAGCTCGGTCGGAACGCCCGCTTTACGGAAGTATTTCTGCGCAATCACGTCCGAGGCAACCTGGCTCCAGCTTGCGGGGACTTCGACGTCGTCCAGTTTGAAAACAATGCTGCCATCAGGGTTTCGGATCTCAGATCCGGTCGTCACAAATTCGATGCTGTCATAAGCATCCTGCCCTGCCGTCGTAAACTTGCGTTCAATTTTCATCGAAACCGCCCCATTCTTTGCCTATTGTTCGACCGTGCCTGGCCAATCTGCAGCATACGGGACACGCGTTCGCAGCCGGCGAAACCGGTGCGTTGACTTGGAAAACTGAGTACGTGTGTTCACTGTCCCGATGCCGCGCCCACTATATATTGTGGCATTCTCAACCGGCTCCCACAATCTGGCGTATATCGCCATAAACGGTCAACGGGTTTTTTTGGCCGAAACGGGGCGTTTTCCACTTGACCGATTTCAAGGCGTTTCAAGGCCGCTTGGGCGCTGCGATTCACTCACAATCGAGGATCTTTAGAGGCCCTTTAACAACATAGAAAAATCCGGTTTGTCCGCACACTTATCCAGAGGTGTTCGTGGATAACTTCAGCGGGCCTGCAACTTTGGAGCGTGAAATCTGTCTTTGGACGGTCCGTGGCAATTTCGCATCGGACCAGAGCTTTGAACCCGCTTGCCCGATTCTTATGCGGAGGGTTTGGCACCAGCTATGGGGCAACAACCGACAAGACACACTATATAGCAGTGCGTATTTGCCGACGAAGATGGTTGAAAGTGGTCGGGGCGGCGAGATTCGAACTCACGACCTTCTGTACCCAAAACAGACGCGCTACCAGGCTGCGCCACGCCCCGACTGCGATGCGTTTAACCGCACCGAACGGGAATGAAAAGCCCAAATTATATCAATTGTCACAAGGCCATGCCGCGTCGGTCTGACCGATCGACAGGTGCTGGATCTGTGATCCAACGGTGATGCCCATGGAACTGGACAGGCCACCATTGATTTCGAGCACATATTGAATGTCATCCCCGCCCGGAATGGGCGTTTCATCCAAGGGAACGGCATTGGAATGGATATGCCGCACCACGCCTTCGGAATCGGCAAAGACCATATCCAAAGGGATCAGCGTGTTGCGCATCCAAAAGGCGACGGCCCGCGGATAAGGGTAGACGAACAGCATCCCAGCCGCGCGCGGCATGGATGAGCGGTGCATCAATCCCTGCGCCCGCTCCTCTGCGTCATCGGCAATTTCCACGGTGAACCGCGCTGTCCCCCAGTCCCCGCGCAACCATAGCGTATCGGGCATACAGGCCCCAAACGCGGCTGTCCCTGCCGCTGCTATGGCCGCACTGGACAGTGCTATTTGGACAATGCGCTTTCCCATGCTCCAACCTCGGTGGCCATCAGACCGCGTTTGCCTTCGATGATCCGAACAGCCAAGGCTTCGCCCGGTTGCAGTTCAGACAGGCCCGACCGGCGCAGCACTTCGACATGCAGGAAAATGTCATCCGGCTTGCCGAACACATTTGCAAAACCGAAACCTTTGCCCTTATCGAACCATTTCACACGCGCAGGCTGCAACGGTGCGGAGCGGATCACTTCGGGGTCGATTTCTTCGAAATCGGCCAGCGGCAATCCGGTCATGTCTTCGGGCGGATCGATTCGATAAACCTCTACCGCCTGCACCCCCCTGTCGGTGCGTTGGACGGCGATCTCAATTCGGGCAGCGTCTGCAACCGACGATTGCCCGAAGTTCCGCAGCACGTTGGCGTGTAAAAGAATATCCGGCCCGCCCTCATCCGAGAGCACGAAGCCGAAACCTTTCACCGGGTCAAACCATTTGACCTTCCCGCAGACGCGGCGCGTGTCTGTGTCTTGCTGTTTCAAACGTGTTTCCACTTTTTATCCCCGCCGCGACATTGCGATAGGAGACAGATCTTTTGCAAGCCAAAAACTCTATCTTTTTCACAGCGTTGCATTTCGCGTAACGTGAAATTCATGGGTTCAACCGCTCAACATTCCATTCAGAAGTGGGGGAACTGCGCCGCCACACGAAACGGTCGTGCAACCGGAACGCGCCATCAGCCCAAAACTCTATCTCTAAGGGTGTGATGCGATATCCACCCCAAAACGGCGGGCGGGACGGGTTGGTTCCATGCTGCGCAGTGACTTTTGCCACCTCGGCCATCAGATGAGCCCGCGATGACAAGGGCTGCGATTGTTGCGAGGCCCAAGCGCCCAGCCGGCTTTTGAGTGAGCGGGACTTGTAATAGTCATCTGCCGCCGCGCCGTCTTCACGTTCAATCAGACCGCGAACACGGATCTGACGACGGAGCGATTTCCAGTGCATCACGAAGGCCGCTTTGCCAGCGCCATCCAGTTCCTGCGCCTTCTTACTTTCATAATTTGTGTAAAAGACGAAGGCCGCGTCTTCGATATCTTTCAGCAGAACCATGCGTGCGTTTGGCAACCCGTCGCTGTCGACGGTGGAAAGTGCTATGGCGTTGGGATCGTTCACTTCGCTTTGTTCGGCCTCAGCCAACCAGTTGCGGGCGATCTCAAACGGGTCTTGTCCGGCGAAAATACCGTGGCGATCGGACATAGATTACACTCCTGATAGGCAAATGGTGTCATGAGACATGGTAAACTTCAAGGCTTCCCTAGCGTTGAGCGACACTTGATGATCAGATGTATCTCGCCTAAAGCAGTGTCAACGAATTCTGGTGGTGGAGTACCGATATGTCAAATCAGCTGATGGCCGGAAAACGCGGTCTGATCATGGGCTTGGCGAACGACAAGTCGATCGCGTGGGGCATTGCCAAGGCGCTCGCCGATGCAGGTGCCGAACTGGCGTTTTCCTATCAGGGCGAGGCGCTTATGAAGCGTGTCGGCCCGCTTGCACAACAATTGGGCAGTGACATCGTCCTGCCTTGCGATGTCTCGGATGAGGCATCGGTCGACTCGCTTTTTGATGCGCTGAACGAGCGTTGGGGCGGCAAACTGGACTTCATCGTCCATGCCATTGGCTTCTCCGATAAGAACGAACTGCGTGGCCGATATGTGGACACCACGCGCGGCAACTTTGCCATGACGATGGATATCTCGGTCTATTCGTTCACATCTGTGATGCAGCGCGCCGAAAAGATGATGGTCGACGGCGGCAGCGCCCTGACCCTGACCTATTACGGCGCAGAACAGGTCATGCCACATTATAATGTGATGGGCGTTGCCAAGGCCGCGCTCGAGGCGTCGGTGATGTATCTGGCCGAAGATCTGGGCAAAAAGAACATCCGGGTGAACGCCATTTCCGCCGGTCCGATCAAGACGCTGGCCGCATCGGGGATCGGCGATTTCCGCTATATCATGAAGTGGAACGAATATAACTCGCCGCTGCGCCGCAATGTGACCATCGACGATGTGGGCAAATCGGCGCTGTACCTGCTGTCTGATCTGGGCAGCGGCGTGACGGGCGAAAACCTGCACGTGGATGCGGGCTATCACGTGGTCGGCATGAAGGCCGTCGACGCGCCGGATATCACCAAAGCCTGATCGTATTTGTTTATGCCCCTGCCCATCTGGCGGGGGCGTTTTTCTAGGGGCGCTGCATGAGCCTGCTTGCCTTTGCCACCGTTTGGTTCGTTCACCTGCTGGCCGCCATGAGCCCCGGCCCGTCTTTCGTGGTCTGTGTGCGCACGGCGATCAACGAAGGGTTCCGCACGGCCTTTGCCCTATCGTTGGGCTTTGGCCTTGGGTCGATGGTCTGGGCGGCTGGGGCGATGGCGGGTCTGACGCTGCTGTTCGAAATCCTGCCTGGCCTGTTCACCGCGATGAAGCTGATCGGCGCGGGGTTCCTTCTGTTCGTGGCCTTCATGATGTGGCGCCACGCCAGCGAGCCGCTGCCGACGGCGGCGGATGTACCGCCGCGCAGCGCTTGGGCCGCGCTTCGGTTCGGGTTTCTGACTTTTGTCACCAACCCCAAACCGGCGGTGTTCTTCGGCGCGGTCTTTGCCGGGCTGGTTCCCGTTACGGCACCCTTGGAAATTCGGGCGTTGCTGGTATTGGCCGTCGGGCTGAATGAGACGCTCTGGTACATCTTCGTATCGCGTGTATTCTCATCCCAGCATGCGCGGCGTGTCTATGCCCGCATCAAAACCTGGACAGACCGCACTTTCGGAGCGTTGATCGCCGCGCTTGGCATCAAAATCGCGCTTACCTGACTTCGGAGGACCACTATGGACGACCGCCTGCCACACGAAAAAGGCTTTCACGTCAGCTGGGACCAGATCCACCGCGACAGCCGTGCACTTGCATGGCGGCTGGATGGCCAAGGCCCCGACGATGGCAACTGGCGTGCGATTGTGGCGATCACCCGCGGCGGCATGGCCCCTGCGATGATCATCGCCCGCGAACTGGACATTCGCGTGATCGATACGATCAGCGTCAAATCCTACAACCATCAGGATCAGGTCGAAGCGAAGGTGCTGAAAGCGCCTGACGCGGGTTTGATGGGCGATGGCACCGGCATTCTGGTGATCGACGATCTGGTGGACAGCGGCAAAACGCTGGAACTGGTGCGCAAGCTGTATCCCAAGGCGCATTTCGCCACCGTCTACGCCAAGCCCAAGGGCCGCCCGCAGGTCGACAGTTATATCACCGAGGTGAGCCAAGACACTTGGATCTTCTTCCCGTGGGATATGGCGCTGCAATATGTGCAGCCCTATCGCGGCAAGGACTAAGGAAACGGGGGCCAGTTGGCCCCCGATTTGATTTACACCAAGGCCGCGCGCAGCGTGGTCTGCCAAGGGGTGGTTGGCCGACCGATCAATTGCGACAGGGTCTTGTCATCGGAATATAGCCCGCCTTGGCTGCCGCCGTGGTCGCTATCGGCCAGCATCGCGGCCAGCGGCGCAGGCAGGCCCGCCCCTTCCAAGGCTTGCGCAAAAGCGTCTTGCGGCAGATCGGTATAGGCCACCGGTTTGCCCGTCGCGGCGGCGATTTCGGCGGCGAAATCCGTCAGCGAATAGCCCGTGTCGCCTGCCAGTTCGTAAACGGTGCCGCTGGCGGGCAGATCGCCCGTCAGAACCTTGGCTGCAGCGTCGGCATAATCCGCGCGGGCCGCACCGGCGATCTTACCTGTTCCCATCGCACCATATAGCGCCCCGCTTTCAGCGGCTTGCGGCGCGGCCATGACGGTGTTTTCTGTGTACCAGCCATTGCGCAGGATCGCGTATGGCAGACCTGAGGCGGCCAGCGCCTCTTCGGTTTGGACATGTTCGCCCGGCAGGATCGTCAGAGGCGAGGTTTTGGCCCCAAGGATCGAGGTATAGGCCACAAAGCTGACGCCAGCCGCTTTGGCGGCATCAATCACCGTCTGATGCTGAACGGCCCGTTGGCCCACTTCGCTGGACGAAATCAGCAGCAAACGCTCCACACCGGCAAGCGCGGCTTCCAGCGCAGGGGCGTCGGTATAGCTGGCAACGCGGACGGTGACGCCCTTGGCCTCCAACGCGGCGGCGGCTTCGGGACGGCGGACAAGCGCGCCGATGCTGGCCGGATCTTCGGCTTTCAGCAACGCATCGATGACCAAAGCGCCCAATTGCCCAGAGGCACCGGTGACGAGATATTTCAAAGCCATAAGAGAACCCTTTCCATACGGTCTATAGTTGGCGTTATGTCCCGAATCGGGATATGGTCTCAGATGTAGACCTACTGATAGGGTCCGTGAAGGAGGCACTTTTAAATGACCAGGGAACACCAAAGTAACCGCCCCCTGTTTCCCGACGTGCCGCCCGGTGCGCCGCTGGATGCCGGGCAATGCCCAATCCGCGATGTGCTGGACCGTGTGGCACAGAAATGGACGCTGTTGATCCTGATCGCGCTGGAACGCGGGCCGCAGCGGTTTTCGGCGTTGCAGCGGCAGGTAGGCGATATCTCAAAGCGGATGCTGACGCAGACATTGCGCCAATTGGAACGGGACGGGATGATTTCGCGCGAAGTGTTCCCGACCAAGCCGCCGTCGGTCGAATATGCGCTGACCGATCTGGGGCGATCCGCGCTCAATCCGATAGCGGCGCTGCGGGACTGGGCCGATGAAAACCACGGCCGGATCAATGAGGCCCGGAAGGCGTTTGACATGGCCGCCTGAGGCCGGTTTGATCGCCCCGAACCAAAAGGGCCGATTGACATGAGCACCCGCACCAACGCCACCTTTCCGTCGCCGATTCCGGCCGCCCGCCGCTGGCTGGAGGGGGTGACGCTGCCGCCCGATTGCCCGCTGATCAACGTCAGCCAAGCCGCACCAATGGCCGCGCCGCCTGCCCCGATGATCGACGCCATGGCGCAGGCTTTGGGCGATACCGCGACCCATGTTTATGGGCCGGATCTGGGCCTGCCTGCCCTGCGCACCGAAGTCGCCAAGCAATGGAGCCGCGCCTATGGCGGCCATGTCTCCGCCGATCAGGTGGCGATTACCTCGGGGGCCAACCACGCCTTTGCCACCGCCATCGCCGCGCTGTGCGATCTGGGCGATGAGGTTCTTTTGCCGGTGCCGTGGTATTTTAACCATAAGATGTGGCTGGATATGGCCGGGATGCGGGCTGTGCCCCTGCCCTGTGATGACGCCATGCTGCCCGATCTGGCGGCGGCGCAGGCGTTGATCACCCCGCGCACCAAGGCCATCGTCATGGTCTCG
Source organism: Pseudoprimorskyibacter insulae (assembly GCF_900302505.1). Taxonomy (GTDB): domain Bacteria; phylum Pseudomonadota; class Alphaproteobacteria; order Rhodobacterales; family Rhodobacteraceae; genus Pseudoprimorskyibacter; species Pseudoprimorskyibacter insulae. The sequence continues at coordinate 91,606 of NZ_OMOJ01000003.1, forward strand.
CCCAACAACCCAACCGGCGTTGAATATCCGCCCAGCGTTCTGGGCGCGGCCTATGATCTGGCCAAGGCGCATGGTCTGACCCTAATCCTTGATGAAACCTACCGCGATTTTCGCAGCAGCGATGCGCCGCCGCATGACCTGCTGACGCGCCCGGATTGGGATCGAACCTTGGTGCAGATCTATTCCTTTTCAAAGTCTTACCGCCTGACAGGCCACCGTGTCGGTGCCTTGGTCGCGCGGGCCGATCTGATGGGATCGTTTGAGACCTTCATCGACAGCGTCACCATTTGCCCCAGCCAGCTTGGCCAGCGCGCCGCGCTATATGGGTTGCAGACCATGGGTGATTGGGTGGCCGAACAGCGCCGCGATATTCAGGCCCGCGCCAAAGCAATCCGCCATGCAATGCCCCGGATCGCACCGATGGGCTGGCGGCTTTTGGGGCTTGGGGCCTATTTCGCCTATCTGGAACACCCGTTCGATGCCCCCTCTGACGTCGTGGCCAAGCGTCTTGCGCAAGAGGTGGGCATTCTGGCCCTGCCGGGCACCATGTTCACCCCTGAAGGCGACGCACGCGGCAGCCGCCATATCCGCATTGCCTTTGCAAATATCGACGCGCCCACCATCGCTGCGATGTTCGAACGGATCGCCAGACTTGACTGGCCCCTTGCCCCTCAGGGCGGCGCGGCGTAGACAACCACGAACGCCTGAAACGGCACGGTTGGAGGAATACGGCTGATGAAAGCCAAGAACGGCATTTCGAAAATCCTTGTCTGGATCTTGTTGGCACTGCTGATGGTCGGCATTGCCGGGTTCGGCACGGTCAATTTCAGCGGCTCGGTTCAGTCCGTCGCCACGGTTGGTGACAAAGACATCACAGTCGGAGATTACGCCCGGACGCTGCAATCCGAAATGCGTGCCTTCGAGGCGCAGACCGGCCAGCCCCTGACCTTCCAAGACGCCCAATTTCTGGGCCTGCAACAGCGTGCCCTTGCGCAGCTGATCACGGGCCGTGCGCTGGATGTGGAAACCGATAGCCTTGGCCTGTCGGTGGGCGATGCCGAATTGCTCAAGCAAATTCAGAACATTCAGGCCTTCCAAGGCCCCGACGGCAGCTTCAACCGCGAAGCCTATCGTTATGCGCTGGAAAACATCGACATCTCGGAAACCGCCTTCGAAGAACAGCTGCGCGAAGAAAGCGCCCGCACCTTGCTGCAAGGCGCAGTTCTGGCGGGCACCGCCCTGCCTGACGCCTATGTGAACACCCTTCTGGCCTATGCGCTGGAACAGCGGAACTTCACCTGGGCCGCGGTTGAAAACGAAGACGTGAACACCGGCATCGCCGAGGCGTCCGAGGATGACCTCAAGGCGCTTTATGACGAAAACATCGCCGCCTATACCCATCCCGAACAGCGCCGCATCACCTATGCGTGGCTGACCCCGGAAATGATCCTTGATACCGTTGCCGTGGACGAAGAGGCCATGCGCCGCGCCTATGACGACCGTCACGACGAATTCAATCAGCCCGAACGCCGCCTTGTCGAACGTCTGATCTTCCCGTCGGACGATGCCGCAATCGCCGCCAAGGCCCGCATTGATGCCGCCGAGGCCACGTTTGAGGATGAGGTCGCAGCGCGCGGTCTTGATCTGCTGGATGTGGATCTGGGCGATCTGGCCAAAGATGATCTGGACGGTGCCGCAGAGGGCGTGTTCGCCGCCGAGGTTGGCGATGTCGTCGGCCCGCTGCCGTCGGATCTGGGCCCGGCCCTGTTCCGCGTGAACGGCATTCTGCCCGAACAATCGCTGCCCTATATCGCCGCCAGCGAAATGCTGCGCGACGAACTGGCCGCCGATGCCGCCCGCCGTGCCATCGACGCCCAGATCGAAGACCTGTCGGACCTGCTGGCCGCTGGCGCCACGGTTGAAGAACTGGCCGCCGAAAGCGACATGGAAACCGGCACCATCACTTGGTCCGCCGCCGACGCCGAAGGCATCGCCGCCTATGAGGAATTCCGCGATGCCGCGATTGCCGCGCAGGATGGCGACTTCCCCGAAGTGCTACGTCTGGCCGATGGCGGGATCTTTGCGATCCGTCTGGATGAGGTCATCGCCCCCGCGCCGATCCCCTTCGATGAGGCCCGCGAAGCCGTTCAGGCCGATTGGGATACCCGCGAGACGCAAAAGGCCGTTATGGCCCATGCCGAAGCGCTGGCAGGCCAGTTGAACGAGGGCAAAACCTTTGACGCACTTGGTCTGATGGCCTCTACCCGCGAAACCGGCATCCGTCGTCGCGGCTTTGTCGAGGCTCTGCCGACCGAGGTGATCACCGCCGCGTTTGAGCTTGAAACGGGCCGCGCTGTCGCCGTTGCCGATGCGGGCCGCGCCATTCTGGTGCGTCTTGATGCGGTCACCCCCGCCGATCTGACTGCGGATGAGGCGCTCGCCATGGCCGATGCACTCAAGGATCAGGCCGCAAACGATGTGGCGCAGGATCTGTTCACCGCCATGGCCACTGATATCCAGTCGCGTGTTGGCATCAAGATTGACCAACAGGCGCTGAACGCCGTTCACAGCAACTTCCAGTAAGATCCATGGCTACCCTGACACCGTCCTTCGAAGACTTCGCCGCCGCCTATGAGGCCGGTCGCAATCAGGTGGTCTATGCCCGCCTTGCGGCCGATCTTGATACGCCCGTCTCAACCATGCTCAAGCTGACCGGGGCCGGGCGCGATGCCTTCGTGCTGGAATCGGTCACGGGCGGCGAAGTGCGGGGGCGCTATTCCATCGTCGGTATGAAACCGGATGTGGTCTGGGAATGCCATGGCACCAAGTCGCGCATCAACCGCAGCGCCCGGTTTGACCGCGATACTTTCACCGATCAGGACGCCGACCCGCTGACGGCCCTGCGCGCCCTGATCGCCGAATCCGCCATCGATCTGCCCGAGGATCTGCCCCAAGCCGCCGCTGGCCTGTTCGGCTATCTGGGCTATGACATGATCCGTCTGGTCGAACGCCTGCCCAACGCCAACCCCGATCCGCTGGGCCTGCCCGATGCGGTGATGATCCGCCCATCGGTGGTTGCGGTACTGGACGGCGTGAAGGGCGAGGTCATCATCGTCTCGCCCGCTTGGGTCAGCGATGGCCAATCGGCCCGCGCCGCCTATGCCCAAGCCGCCGAACGGGTGATGGACGCGGTCCGCGATCTGGAACGCCCGCTGCCGCAAACCAGCCGCGATCTCGGCGATGCGTTTGAGGCAGGACCGCCGGTGTCCAACTTCACCCATCAGGGGTTCAAGGACGCAGTTGAAAAGGCCAAGGATTACATCCGCGCCGGGGACATCTTTCAGGTGGTCCCGTCTCAGCGCTGGACACAGGATTTCCGCCAGCCGCCCTTTGCGCTCTATCGCAGCCTGCGCCGCACCAACCCGTCGCCGTTCATGTTCTATTTCAACTTCGGCGGCTTCCAGGTGATCGGTGCCAGCCCCGAAATCCTCGTGCGCGTCTTCGGCAGCGAAGTCACCGTGCGCCCCATCGCAGGCACCCGCCCGCGCGGCGCCACACCTGAAGAAGACAACGCCTTGGCCGAGGATCTGCTTGCCGATCCCAAGGAACGGGCCGAACACCTGATGTTGCTGGATCTGGGCCGCAACGACGCGGGCCGCGTGTCGAAGATCGGCACCGTGCGCCCGACCGAACAGTTCATTATCGAACGCTACAGCCACGTGATGCACATCGTGTCCAACGTGGTGGGTGAACTGGCCGATGACCAAGACGCGCTCAGCGCCTTCTTGGCAGGCATGCCCGCAGGCACGGTGTCAGGCGCACCCAAGGTCCGCGCCATGGAAATCATCGACGAGCTGGAACCGGAAAAGCGCGGCGTCTATGCAGGCGGCGTCGGTTACTTCAGCGCGGGCGGCGATATGGATATGTGCATCGCCCTGCGCACGGCCATCGTCAAAGACCAAAAGCTCTATATTCAGGCCGGGGCCGGCATCGTCTATGACAGCGACCCGGAATCCGAATACCAGGAAACGGTGCACAAATCGAACGCCATCCGCCGTGCCGCCGCCGATGCGGCCCGCTTTGCCGGCGACGGCAACAGCTAGGCGAAAACGACAAAAGGCAGGGTCCGCCCCTGCCTTCTTCTCTTTGGTAAATACCGCCGGGGGGGCTTCCGCAGGAAGCCGGGGGCAGAGCCCCCACCCGCTTGGCCGCATGGCCAAGCACCCCATGCGCGGCGCGAAGCGCCGCACGGCTGGATTACGCGGCCTCTGACGCCAACAATCTGATCCGCTCGATCATCGCCCGAAGCCCGTTGGACCGCTGCGCCGACAGGTGGTCATGCAAGCCCAAACGCCCCAGCTCGGCCCGCGCATCCACCTTCAACACCTCGGCCAGCGTCAGCCCATTGTACAGCCGGTGCAGCAGGGCAATCAGTCCGCGCACGATCATCGCGTCGCTATCGCCGTCAAACCGAAAAACGCCGCCGTCAATCGTCGGGTGCAGCCAGACCTGGCTGGCGCAGCCATCGACCTTGGTGGCGGGCACTTTCAGCGCCTCATCCAGCGGCGGCATGTCTTTGCCCATGTCGATCACCATGCGATAGCGGTCTTCCCAGTCGTCCAGGAATTCGAAATCTTCCACCACGTCTTCAAATGCGCTGCTGGCCATCGGAACCTCTTTGCCTTTGTTTGCACCAGACCTAGGCAAGCCTGCGGCGAAGGTCCAGACGTGTCGTGTCTTTTCAACTGTCGCTGGTTGGGCTAGCAAGGACACAAGGAATTGGAGGATCGCGCCATGCGGAAAACCGGTATTGTTCTTTTGTCCGCCACGCTGGTGCTGGCCAGTTGCGGAGCGGTCCGCGACTCGCGGATCAACCCGTTCAATTGGTTCGGCAAAAGCAAGTCCCGCGCGGTGGCGACGGACACCAAGGAAGTGAACCCGCTGATCCCGGTGGCCCGTCGCGGGCTGTTCAGCGGCCCGGATGAGGTCTCCGAAGGCGTGCTGATCGACCAGATTGCCGATCTGGTGGTGGAACGGCGCGTCGGCGGCGCGGTCATCCGCGCGCGCGGCATTGCGCCCAGCCTTGGCATCTCGAACGCGCGTCTGGTGAAGGTCGAAGAGGCGTCGACCGGCGGCGATCTGGTGATGGAACTGCGGTACGAACCCCTGCCCACCGCCATCCTTGGCGGCAGCGACGATCAACGTTCGGTGGTGGTGGCCGCATCCCTAACCGCGAATGAGCTTGCCGAATTCCGCCGGATCACCGTGCGCGGTGCTCGCAATGAACGGACCACCACGCGCCGGTAAGTCGGCGCGTTACAGCTCAATCACCTCGACGGAACTTCCCTTTGCGGCCAAGGCGATACGCCCGTCGCACAGGCGAAGCGCATCATCGCCAAAGACCTCAAGCCGCCAGCCGGTCAGCGCAGGCACATTGCGCAGACCTGCGGCAATGGCATCCAGATCGGCGGCGGGCGCGATCAGCTTGGAGGCCACGCCCGAATGTTCGGTCTTGGCCTTCAGCAGCACGCGCAACAGATCGGCCAAAGCCGGGTTCACTTGCAACTTATCGCGCGAGGTGTCGGGCTCGGGAAGGTTTTCCTTGGGGCAGGCCAGACCATCGGCCACGGCCTTCAGAATACCATCGGCGATTTCGCCCTTGCGGGCTTCACGCAGCAACAGGCGCGACCGCCCCAGATCCTGCATATTCGCCGGTTTGGTCGAGGCCAGCTCAACCAGTGCATCGTCTTTGAACACCCGGTTGCGCGGGATGTTACGCGACTGCGCATAGGTTTCGCGGAAGGTCGCGAGTTCGCGCAGAATCGCCAGAAAGCGCGGCGAATTGGACCGGGTTTTGACCCGCTTCCACGCCTCTTCGGGGTGGGTGACATAGGTGTCGGGGCTGGTCAGAACGCCCAGTTCTTCCTGCACCCAATGGGCCCGGCCACTGTCTTTCAACTTTTTGGCAAGGAATTCGTAGATCTGGCGCAGATGGGTGACGTCGGCCAATGCGTATTTTTTCTGCGCATCGGTCAAGGGACGGCGCGACCAATCGGTGAAGCGTGCGTTCTTGTCCAGCGATTGCTTGGCGATCTTGCGAACAAGGGTTTCATAACCCACCTGTTCGCCAAAGCCGCAGACCATCGCCGCGACCTGCGTGTCGAACAGCGGTGACGGGATAACCTTTTCGTCGATGAAGAAGATCTCAAGATCCTGCCGCGCGGCATGGAACACTTTGACCACGGATTCGTTGCGGAACAAATCGACCAAGGGCGCCAGCGACAGACCATCGACCAGCGGATCGACCAGAACCGCGTCGGTATCATCCTTGCCCGGCAGCGCCAGCTGGATCAGGCAGAGTTTCGAATAATAGGTCCGTTCGCGAAGAAATTCGGTGTCGACGGTCACATAGGGCTGATCCTTGGCCTGATCGCAGAAAGCCGCCAGCTCTTCGGTCGTCGTAATCGTTCTCATCGGGATCCGTTCTTTTTCTTGTCGCGCCCTTTCCTATTTCAGCCGAGCGCGAAGGGAAAGGCAACCAGCTAGTCGTTCAGGCCCAGAAATCCGCGGTCGCCTGTCGCAAAGCGCCGCAGCACAGCGGGGTAAAGGCGGTGTTCTTGCGTCAGCACGCGGGCCGCCAGCGTGTCCGCGGTATCGCCCGGTTCAACCGGGACGCGGGCTTGGCCAAGAATTGGACCATCATCCAGCACCGGAGTAACTTCGTGCACCGTGCAGCCCGCCTCATCATCGCCGGCATCCAAGGCCCGCTGATGGGTGTGCAGGCCTTTGTATTTGGGCAAAAGCGACGGATGAATGTTCAGCATCCGGCCCTGATACGCCGCAATGAACGAGGGCGTCAGAATGCGCATGAAGCCCGCCAGACACAGGATATCGGGCTGCGCCGCGTCAATCAGCTTGCGCAACTCGGCCTCGAACGCCGCGCGGTCGCCTTTGAACGGGCGGTGATCAACTGCGCCGGTATCGATGCCCATGGCGGCGGCTTTCTTCAGGCCGCCCGCCTCGGGGTCGTTTGAGGCAACCAGAACGGCGCGGGCGGGGTGATCGCCGGTCATGCTTTCGACCAGCTTGATCATATTGGACCCGCCCCCCGAAATCAGGATGGCAACGCGTTTCGTCAAAGCAGCGACCCGCTGTAGCGGATGCCTGCGCCCTTGGTCACGGTGCCAAGGCGATAGACGGTTTCACCTTCCTCTGCCAGCAGCGCAGCCAGTGCGTCCGCTTGATCGGCAGAAACCGACAGGATCATCCCAACGCCGCAGTTGAAGGTTTTTAGCATCTCTTTTTCGGCCATGCCGCCGGTTGCTGCCATCCACTTGAAGACACCCGGCAGATCCCAGCTATCAAGGTTGATGTCTGCGCCCAGATCTTCGGGCAATACGCGCGGCAGATTTTCGGTCAGGCCGCCGCCGGTGATATGGGCCAGCGCGTGTACGCCCCCTGCCCGCACGGCCGCCAGCGCTTGGCGCACGTAAAGGCGCGTTGGGGTCAGAAGCACCTCACCCAGCGTGCCATCGGCCCAGGGGCAGTCTGCCTCCCAGCCAAGACCCGACACCTCAACCAGCTTGCGCACAAGGCTATAGCCGTTCGAATGCACACCGTCCGAGGCAAGGCCCAGCAACACGTCGCCTTCGACCACACCTGCAGGCAATTCGGTGCCGCGTTCCATCGCGCCAACGGCAAAGCCTGCAAGGTCAAAGTCGCCCGCCGGATACATGCCCGGCATTTCCGCCGTCTCACCGCCGATCAGCGCACAGCCAGACCGCACGCAGCCTTCCGCGATGCCTTCGATCACGCGCGCGGCGCTATCGGTGTCCAGTTTGCCGGTGGCAAAATAGTCAAGGAAGAACAGCGGCTCGGCGCCTTGGCAAACCAGATCGTTGACGCACATAGCGACAAGGTCGATGCCCACACCGTCAACGTAGCCAGTATCAATCGCGATGCGCAGCTTGGTGCCAACGCCATCTGTCGCGGCGACCAGAACCGGATCAGTATAGCCTGCGTCCTTGAGGTCAAACAAAGCGCCGAAGCCGCCCAGACCGGACATCACGCCCGATCGGTTTGTCCGCTTTGCCGCCGGTTTGATCCGATCCACCAGCGCGTTGCCCGCATCAATATCCACGCCTGCATCTGCGTAGGTGATTCCGTTCTTACCATCGCTCATGTCGCCGCCTTTCATCGCTGTTGGCGCGGCAGTAGCCCAAGCAGGCCACAACTTCAATCACAATGCTTGACGCTGCCCGCTTGTCTGGTACTCAAGAGGTAAGGCGGGCCTGTAGCTCAACGGTTAGAGCAGAGCGCTCATAACGCTTTGGTTGCAGGTTCGAATCCTGCCGGGCCTACCATCGCCTTTCAGACATTCCTGACTTGCGGCTCTGGGCCAAATGGTCATCTTGGTCAGCAATTGATCCTGATTTGACCTGATGCTCGAAATTCTTTCCATCCATATGATCTTTGACCTATTGGCCGCTGCGTCGTCGCTTGGCGTTACGGCTTTGGTTCTGTTCTGGGGCCTGCGCAAACCGGGGCTTGGCGCGTTGGAGCGGGCGGGCGCAGGCTATCCGCTGGCGCTGATCGGCGGCGCGGTGGTCGGGGCCTACGCGATGGGGTCGATCAACCTGTGGCTGATGGGTGAACCCGCACTTGGCCGGTCGATTTTGGGCGCGGTAATTGGCGCGATATCGGCGGTTGAGATCTATAAGCTGCGCGCCGGGCTGCGCGGATCCACCGGCGCGCCTTTGGCCGCAGGCTTTGCCGCCTCGGTGATGGTAGGGCGTTGGGGGTGCTTTCTGACCGGCCTTCCCGATCAGACCTTCGGCATTGCCACCACCCTGCCTTGGGCCGTGGATTTCGGCGATGGCATCCCGCGCCACCCGGTTCAGATTTACGAAAGCGCGGCGATGGGGCTTTGCCTGATCCTTGCGCTGCTGATGCTGTGGCGCAGGCCGGATGCCTTTTCGCGCTATGGGTTCTACGGCATTATCGGCATTTATGGCGCTCAGCGCTTTGTCTGGGAATTCCTGAAGCCCTACCCGCCCGTTCTTGGCCCGTTCAACCTCTTTCACATCGGCTGCGCCGCTTTGGTGCTTTATGCCGTCAGCATGAGCAAATGGTATGTCCGACCGTAAAGCCGCCCCCTATATCTTCCATTCGCAAGTCACCTCGCTTTGCGCCGACTGTTTGGCCCCGGTTCCGACCAAGGTGATCTTTGAAGGCGATTGCGTCTACTACCTCAAACGGTGCCGAACCCATGGGGTGCAGAAGGTGCTGGTGTCGACCGATATCGCCTATTTCAAGGCCTGCGCCGATTGGTTGAAGCCCGGAGACCGGCCCCAGCGGTTTGACACGCGGATCGACATGGGCTGCCCCTATGATTGCGGGCTGTGCCCAGATCACGAGCAGCACAGCTGCCTTGCCCTGATCGAGGTGAACGAGCATTGCAACCTGACCTGCCCGATGTGCTTTGCCGGATCCTCGCCCGAAAAAACCGGCACAAGGTCGCTAGAGGAGATCGGCGCGATGATGGATGCGCTGGTTGCCGCTGAGGGCGAACCGGACCTGCTGCAAATCTCGGGCGGAGAGCCGACGCTGCATCCGCAGATCCTTGAGATATTGGCCATGGCCAAGGCCAGACCCATCCGCCATTTGATGATCAATACCAACGGCTTGCGCATCGCACGTGATCCAGCGTTTGTGGCGGAACTGGCCAAGTTAAAACCGGGGTTTGAGGTCTATCTGCAATTCGACAGCCTGCGCCCCGACGTGCTGAAAGCCCTGCGGGGGGCCGATCTGACACGCATTCGCCAGCAAGCCTTGGAAAACCTTGAGGCGGCGGGAATTTCAACCACGCTGGTGGCCGTCATTCGCAAGGGGCTGAACGATGATGAGGTTGGCGCGATCATTGACCACGCGCTGAACTGGTCCTGCGTGCGCGGCGTGACCTTCCAACCGGTGCAGGACGCGGGCCGCAACATCGGCTTTGACCCGGCCAAGGACCGCACGGTCCTGTCCGACATTCGCCGCGCGGTGATCGAGGCAGACAACCCTTTTGGCGCAAATGACATGATACCGCTGCCCTGCAACCCTGAAAGCATCTGTGTGGGCTATGGCCTTCGCAAAGGGCGCAACGTGGCACCGATCACCGGGATGCTGCCGCGTGAGGTGCTTCTGTCGGAGCTACCAAACTCGGTCACCTTCGAAAAATACCCCGCCCTGCGCGACCGGATGTTCGAGTTCTTCTCGTTCTCATCGACCCCGGCGAACACGACCGAACGGCTTGAGGCACTGTTTTGCTGCCTGCCCGAGATGCCGACAACCGAAAACATCGGATATGACGATCTGTTCCGCATCGCCATTTCTGAATTCCTAGACCCGCATAATTTTGACCTTGGCCGCGTGAAACGGTCCTGCGTGCATTTCGTCACGCCCGATCAGGGGATCATCCCCTTTGACACCTACAATCTGTTCTACCGGGATGAGGCCGCGCGCGCCCGAAAAGCAGGTTCAATCAAGGCGCGCTTGACCAATATGGGCGCGCACGAATGAATATTTACCTACGCATTTTCCTGTACATCGTTCTGACCGTCTTGGCCCTGGTCGGGCTATTTGCGGGCGGTTGCGCGTTGCTTTTTATGACAGACGGTTACTTCTACGGCAACGGCGTCCTGGCAATCTTCTTCATCGGCTTTGGCGTGCTGGCCTTCGCCATTTGGGGCTTTGTCTGGGTGAGATGCAGATAACGCGCCTGTGCTAAACTGACTGACGAAAGGACCAATCCATGTCCCCAGAGGTACGCGTCATTGTTGTTATATTTCTGACACTTGTCGCCCTTATCGGGCTTCTGGCGGGGGGTTGTTCGATTCTGTTCACGCCTGCCCTGTTCCAAGATCCCAGCATTTTCGTGATCTGGGTTATCGGCATGATCTTTGGCGCGATCGGTGTCAGCGCCATTTTCGGCATTCGTAAAATCCTGCGTAGATCGGCGGCGCAGACACCGCCGCCGCCGACAGAATAGGCCAGCTTAATCGCTGACCTTTTTCACGAATTCCGATTTCAGCCCCATCGGCCCAATTCCGGGGATCTTGCAATCAATGTCGTGATCGCCCGCAACAAGGCGGATGCCGCGCACTTTGGTGCCGACCTTGACCACCAAGGAAGACCCTTTGACCTTCAGATCCTTGATCACGGTCACCGTATCGCCATCGGCCAGCGGATTGCCAACGCTGTCGCGGATCACATTTTCGGCCTCACCCCAGACCGACCATTCATGGCCGCATTCAGGGCAAACCAACAAAGCGTCCATTTCATAGGTGAAGGACGAGGCGCAATCGGGGCATGGGGGCAATGTATCTGACATGTGTTCGCCTTAGATCTTGCCCCGCGCCATGGCCAGTGAAGAATTTGTCACAGCCGATCAAACGCCAAATGGCCCGGCAAGGGACCGGGCCAATGGTGGGGCACTGCGGCGGGAGGGTTCCGCGGCCCCGATGTCGCGCGCGTTACGCCTCGTCTGGGTTTTCGACCATCCGGCGGACCCAGCGGGCGGTAAACCACGCCCCGATCAGGCTAACCGGGAAGATCCAGGTGAGAACCACAAACAATGGAAAATTGCTAAATCCGTACATCTTGGCCGCCCCGGCGATCAGGAAGACGTTCAGCAAAAGAGCCGAGGTGATGACTAGGAACAAAACGCCGATCAACTTGCCGTAGGACCAGCTGGCCGGGCCGGTCAGTTCATCGGGATCAATCTCATATTGGACACTCATAATAAATCCTGCTCTGCCTTGGCCGCGGTTTTCCGCGATCCGTTATCGATGGATCCAAGCTAGCATGGTCTGTGCGAATTGTCATCGCTCCGTAAAAAACGGCTAAGATTTAAACGCGATCTGCCGTTTTAAGTGCGTTTGTCGCTGCCCCGGCACAATCGCGCAACTTTAGATGGAATTTGCGAAACTATTGAAACAATCCAAGCCGAACAATGGGTTTTGTTTCATTTTTCGAACATTGCCGCCCCGATAGCGCGTCAAAACAGGGCCGTTTCGGCCCCGGTTTCCCATTTCGATACCTGTTGCAGCACAACAACAGTGTGCTGCCTCAAGCTGACTTGTAAAGCGGAACAACGGCTTCTATATATCGGGTGTTCCCTCGGGAACTATGGGCATAAACGCGCGTAGAATAAGCGGATCGGACCCGGGGGCGGTACCCGGCGGCTCCACCAAACATCCTTCGTTTGAGGATCATGGGGCCGAAATAGGATCGACGAACGTGTAAAAACGTAGCTTTGCTTCGGTGAGATACCACCGTTATCGGTTCAAAAAGTACAATTGCAAACGACAATCGTGCTCCGGTTGCTCTGGCTGCGTAAGCAGTTCGAGGAATCGAAATCTAAGTCCTTGCGCTTAGCAGCGTAAGGCGGGGTTCGCAGGTACCTGGCAACAGAAACCTGCACTTTCCCACATCGCCAGCATAGGTTGCACAGCCGGACAAATCCTGTCTGTTTCGCCCATTCATTGATTTTTCACTGGTATCCTCTTTTGTTTCCGAGAATATGGAATATGCTCAGGCCATTGGCAGAGGAAGAACTGGCATGTCTCGCAGTATCGACTATGGGAACCTGATGCATCGTGCGATGCGCAGCTTGATCCATGATGTTTTGACCGGCGTCCAAGAAGACGGGCTGCCCGGCCAGCATCATTTTTTCATCACCTTCGATACTGGCCATCCCGATGTGATGATCGCGGACTGGCTGTCTGATCGCTATCCCGGCGATATGACCGTGGTCATGCAAAACTGGTTCGACGATCTGAAAGTGGATGATGACGGGTTCGCGGTGACGCTGAACTTTGGCGATGCGCCGGAACGTCTGTATATCCCGTTCGACTCGATCAAGACCTTTGTCGACCCGTCTGTCGAATTCGGCCTGCGTTTTGAAAACAGCGAATCCGAAAGCCCGACACCGATTCCCCTGTCGCGCGATACGGCCCCCTCTTCGGTGGCCGATCAGGACGATGATGGCGACGATCTGCCCCCGCATAAGGATGCAGATGTGGTCAGCCTCGACAGTTTCCGCAAACATCCCAACTGATTGCTGCCAAAACACTGGGCGTTAGCGCTTAGGGCGCCGGCAATGGTTGCGCGTCGCGTCGGTTTTACTAAACAGATACGGACTGCGCCCTTCTGGACAATTGCGCAATCGCGCTTCAGGCGCTAATCGGCATACAACCGCATACATCGAGGAGCGAGAGATGACCGCGACCCGCACCGAAACCGACAGCTTTGGCCCGCTTGAGGTCCCCGCAGACAAGTATTGGGGCGCTCAGACACAGCGTTCGATCATGAACTTCCCCATCGGTTGGGAAAAACAGCCCGTCGCCATCGTGCGCGCGCTTGGCGTGATCAAGAAAGCCTGCGCCATGGCCAACAAAGCCAATGGCGACATGGATGCCACCGTCGCCGATGCCATCATTCAGGCCGCGGGCGAAGTGATCGAAGGCAAGTTCGATGACAACTTCCCACTGGTCGTCTGGCAGACCGGCTCCGGCACCCAGTCGAACATGAACTCGAACGAAGTCATCGCCAACCGCGCGATCGAAATCCTGGGCGGCGAAATCGGCTCCAAAAAGCCGGTGCACCCCAATGACCACTGCAACATGGGGCAGTCGTCGAACGACACCTTCCCGACCGCCATGCACATCGCCGCCGCGATGATGACCCGCGACGTGCTGCTGCCCGGTCTGACCAAACTGGCCGAAGGTCTGGAAGCCAAGTCGGCCGAGTTCAAAGACATCATCAAGATCGGCCGCACCCACACCCAAGACGCCACGCCCCTGACCCTGGGCCAGGAATTCTCGGGCTATGCCATGCAGATCCGCAACGGCATCAAGCGCATCGAACTGGCCCTGCCCGGTATCTATGAGCTGGCGCAAGGCGGCACCGCCGTCGGCACCGGCCTGAACACCAAGAACGGCTGGGGCGAACAGGTTGCGGGCAATATGGCCGAAATCACCGGCCTGCCCTTTGTCACCGCGCCGAACAAGTTTGAATCGCTGGCCGCTCATGATGCGATGGTCTTCATGTCGGGCGCTTTGGCCACGGTTGCAGGCGCGATGTACAAGATCGCCAACGACATCCGCTTCCTCGGCTCGGGCCCCCGCTCGGGTCTGGGCGAGCTGATCCTGCCGGAAAATGAACCCGGTTCGTCGATCATGCCGGGCAAAGTTAACCCGACCCAAGCCGAAGCGATGACTCAGGTCGCGGCACATGTCATGGGCAATGACACGGCGATGAAGTTCGCAGGCTCGCAAGGCCATTTCGAACTGAACGTCTACAACCCGATGATGAGCTACAACCTGCTGCAATCCATGCAGCTGTTGGGCGACGTCGCTGACAGCTTTACCGAACGTATGCTGCTGGGCATCGAAGCGAACAAGCCGCGCATCCAGAAACTGATGCAGGAATCGCTGATGCTGGTGACCGCGCTGGCCCCGACCATCGGCTATGACAACGCCACCAAGGTCGCCAAGACCGCGCATAAGAACGGCACCACGTTGAAGGAAGAGGCCGTCGCGCTTGGCTTTGTGGACGAAGCCACCTTTGACGCCGTGGTCCGCCCCGAACAGATGATCGGCCCCAAAGACTGATCTCTGCCTCCGCTTTGACTGACCTCGCAGGCACCCTTCGGGGTGCCTGTTTTCGTTCTGCGGATGCAGGTGCAAGCGGCCAGCGTCGCGTTTGCGTATTTATTCAAGAGAAGAAGCAGGCAGGACGATGCCCCTATCAGAACTGGTCCTGTCATTCTTCTCTTTCCAAATACGCAAAAAATAGTGACGCCAATGGCAATGACCACGCTCGCCCCCTCTGGACGGGCGCGATGCATTTGCTAGCATGGGACCATGGCCGACATCGTAAACCTGAACCAATTCCGCAAAGCCAAAGCCCGCTCTGACGCCCGCAAGGACGCGGATCAGAATGCGGTGAAATTTGGCCGCACCAAAGCGCAAAAAGCGCTGGAACAGGCGCGTGACGAAAAGGCGAAGAAGGATCTGGACGGGCATCACAAGGAATGAGCGGTCGTCCGATCAAACGCTCGCTGACCTTGCGCGGGCACCGCACGTCGGTGTCACTTGAGGAACCGTTCTGGCGCGCCTTCCGTGAGATTGCCAAATCCGAAGGCAAGGCAATCAACGAACTCGCTGCCGAAATCGATGAATCACGCGGGCTCGACAGCGGCCTTGCGACCGCGATCCGCCTTTATGTGCTGGATTTCTACGTCACGCGTGCCCCGTAGGGTGGGTTTGTGACCCACCATTCGGTTGCGCCAGGGGGCGGTGGGTTGAAAACCCACCCTACGGCGTCACGCCAGCAGCTTGCCGATGCGCTCTAGGGCCCGCTCGATATTCTCGGTCGAGTTGGCATAGCTGAACCGGATATAGCCCTCGCCCAAGGCGCCAAAGCTGGTGCCTGCGATGGCGGCGACGCCGGCCTCTTCCAGAAACTTGTTCTGCGCCTGCATCGAAGTCAGCCCCGTGCCCTCGATATTCGGGAAGGCATAGAACGCCCCCGCCGCATCGGCGCAGCGCACGCCCGGCAGCGCATTCAGCCCGTCTACGATCACTTTGCGGCGCGCATCGAACTGTTTCACCATATCCAGCACCGCGTCTTTCGGCCCGGTCAGCGCGGCCAGCCCGGCGAATTGCGCTGAGGCGTTCACGCAAGAATGGTCGTTGATGCATAGACGGGTGACGTGATCCACCAACTGGTCAGGCCAGACCGCATAGCCCATGCGCCAGCCGGTCATGGCATAGGTTTTCGACCAGCCATCCAGCACGATCAGCCGGTCGCGGATCGACGGGTATTGCAACAGCGAGACATGTTCGCGCCCGTCATAGAGCATCTCGGAATAGATCTCATCCGACAGAATGGCGACATGCGGATGGGTCTCCAAGCCTTTGACCAGCTTGTCAATTTCTTCCTTCGGGGTCACCCCGCCCGTGGGGTTGGCCGGGCTGTTGATGATGATCAGGCGGGTTTTATCAGTGATTTGCGCCAGCACGGATTCGGCATCAAAGGCAAAGCCTTTGTCTTCGGTCAGGCGGATCGGCACCGGGGTCGCCCCGGTGAACTTGATCACCGATTCATAAATCGGGAAACCGGGGTTGGGGTACATGATCTCGGCCCCCGGCTCGCCAAACATCAGCACGGCGAAGAACATGGTGGGCTTGCCGCCCGGCACAACGACCACGTTGTCGGGATTCACCTCAACCCCATGGCGGCGGTTCAGGTCGGCGGCGACTGCCTCGCGGAGCACCGGCAGGCCATTTGCGGGCGTATAGCCGTGATGGCCGTCCTTCAGCGCCTTCGCCCCGGCCTCAACAATGTGTTCCGGCGTGCGGAAATCGGGCTGGCCGATGCCAAGGTTGATGATGTCCTTGCCCTGCGCGGCCAGTTTGCCGGCATGGGCCAGAACGGTGAAGGCAGACTCGGTGCCAAGGCGGCCCATTCCGGCTGCAAGTTTCAAGTGTGACATGGCTGGTTCCTCCCTCACGTCTGGCATTGCAACTTGGTATACCAAGCGCACCCAGCGGTTCAATGGGGGATCGCGGGCGGGTGTTTCAGTTTTCCTTCATCGCCGTTTAGCCCCTCTGGCGCGTGCCAGAGCGCCCGGCCTCTCCCTCGATGGGCGTGGGCGGGCGACGCCGCTCGACGCGCAGGTGGATGCCATCCTTGGCCCGCACGGTCAGATGGGCCACGGGTTCCGGCGGGGTGACGGGCCGAACCGAGACATCCCGCAGCAGCCGCGCCAGCAGAAGCGGCCCTTCGACCATGGCGAAACCCGCTCCGGTGCAGACCCGTTGCCCGGCTGAGAACGGGATATAGGCATCGCGGGCGCAGCGCCGCCCATCGTCGGTTTGCCAGCGCGCCGGGTCAAATTCATCCGGGCGGTCCCAAATGCGTTCGTGGCGGTGCAAGTGCCACGGGCTGATGACCATCTGCGCGCCGGGGGCGATGTCGCGGTCGCGGAACCGTTCGGGGCATGTGGCCTCGCGCACCATCATCGGCACGGGTGGGTAAAGCCGCAGCGTTTCGCGGAACACGTCCTTGGCGGCGCTCAATCGTCCAAACTCGGCAAAGTCCCCCGCAACCAAGCCCTGGGCCTCCTCGGCGACACGGTCCTGCCACTCCGGGCTTTCGGCCAGCAGATACAAGGCCCAGCCAAGCGCCGAGGCGCTGGTTTCATGACCGGCCAGAAAGAAAATCGCCACTTGATCGACCATTTCATCGGCGGTGAAGGTATCGCCTGTCACCGGGTCGCGGGTGGTCATGATCTTGGTGGCCAGATCGTCCGGCGCGGTGCCTGCACGGATCTGCTCCATCCGGCGGTCGGTCAATTGCTGGATCAGCCCCCGGATGCGCCGGGCCGAGGCCCGGGTGCCACGGCGATGCAGGCGCGGCATCCAGTGCGGCAGTGGCACAAAGGCCGCCACATTCAGGATCGGCTGGCTGCGTTGATAGGCGCGGAATTCGTGGAACACGGCGCTGGCCAGATCATCCTCGATCGGGATGGAAAACAGCGTGCGAAAGATCACATCCGCCGCCGCGTGCGAACATAGCTCTTCGACCTCGACCACCTGCTCGGCCTGCGCGTTCAACCGCTTGGCCGCCGCCTCTGCCGCCGCCCACATTGCTGGCCATGTGTCGCGCAGACGCCCGCCCTCAAACGCTGGGTCAATGATGCGGCGCTGGCGCTTCCACACCTCGCCATTGGTCAGGAAGACCGAGTTGCCCAGCAAAGGCCGCAGCCCTTCGGATATGCGCGAAGATTTGGGGAAATCGTCGGGGCGGTCCTTCAAAACCGTTTTCACCAGATCGGGCTGGTTCAGCAGATAGCTGCGGAAAAACGGCGTGCGGAATTCTGCCATCCACGCCCGATAAAGCCGCGCGGGTTGGGCCGACAGAATGTCTTGGCGGAACAGTTTGACGTAGCGCCAAAGCGTTACCTTATCTGGCCGGGCCTTTGGTTTGGGCGGGATCATGGGTCGACCGATGTGTATTTCGACACCGCATGCTCAATCCGGCTGGCGGACGGCGGGCGGCCCTCATAGCGCTTGGCCAAGGTGACTGGGCCTGCGGTGATCTGGAAATAGTCATAATCCAAAGGTTTATCAAAGGCGCACAAGTATTGGAAATGCAAGCGAAAATATCGACGCTTCAACTCATTCCAGCGGGCCTCACTCAGCGAATTTTTGAACTGCGCGGAAAACACCAGCGGCCATGTCTTGCCCTCGGGCGCGACACCCGACACGCCCACCGGATCGCATAGCGCAAAGGCGCAGCCATCGCCGGGCGCGGTCACATCGACCCATGTCAGCTCATCCCGCGCACTGAGGAAACGCAGGTCCGTCCGCAGCCGCGTGGCCTTGGGCAAGAAGGACACCATCGGCACCACTTGGCCAAGGCTGAGGAAGGCCAGCGCCGGACCATCCGCCGGCACGCGCCCATCGCGGATCAGGTCCGCCAAAATCGACACGGCCAAATGCGCCCCCGAGGAATGCCCGACCACCAGCACCTCATCGGCATCGCTTTGCAGCGCCTCGGCGATGGTGTCTGCAAAATCGGCCATGCGCATTTCCAGCGCGGGCGGGTTGGCGCCCAGATAGCGGGCCGAAAAGGCGTAGTCATGCATCAGGTAATAGGCAAAGAACTTGCCATCGCGCCGCCGGAACCATTCCACCACGGCCCAAGCGATCACCAACCACAGCACACCGCCCAGGGCCTGCGCCGCGATCCCGAACCCCGGCAGCAGCGCTGTGATCGCCCAATAGGCCAGATAGCCCAGCCCCAGCCCAAGCCCCGCCTGCACCAGCAGGAACAACACAGGATAAAGCGCAGCGATCACCGGCCCCTGCCGCAGCCGCATCAGCCGCCACAGGGCACCGGTGCCGATATAGGCCCAAGCGGTGCGGACAAGCTGCGCATAGGTGGCGATGATGCCGTTGGCCATGCTGTCGCGCACGATATCGGACCAGATCAGCACGTCGATATCTGCGGTGACCGCCTGCCCGTCGATCTGCCCTTCAACCTGCCAACCGAAAGTGCCGCCGCGTTTCTTGGGCCTCAGCGCGATCTCATAGCCTGAAATCCGCGCTTGGTCGGCAGATTCCCGGCGATAGAGTTCGCGATACCGCCGGGGCGGGATCGGGTCATAGCCGGGCACATAAAACACGCGGCGGGTGCGCACAGGATGATCTGTCATGCGGACTGCTCAAATATCGTTTGGGTCAGGATAGATGAGCAATCCGGCAAGACTATGGCAATTGTTCCGAAAGTCAGAACAACCTTACCCGAGTGTTGCCAAAGCGGGGAAGGTTTCCAGCAGCCAGAAGGACAGCGACGAAAACCCGCCCGTCAGCATCAACAGGCCAATCGTCCAAAGCAAAAGGCCCATGGCGCGTTCGATCTGCTCCATATGGCGTTTGAACCAAGCCAAGGTGCCGGTCAGGCGCGGCAGGAAGGCGGCGACCAGCAGGAAGGGAATGCCAAGGCCCGCCGCATAAATCGCAAGCAAAGTCATACCCTTACTGACCGATGCCTCAGACGCGGCCAAGGACAGGATCGCGCCCAGCTGCGGGCCAAGGCAGGGCGTCCAGCCAAAGGCAAAGGCCAGCCCCAGAATATAGGCCCCAAAGGCCGTACCGCTTTGATCCCCGGCATCAATCCGCGCTTCGCGGTTCAGAAAGCCGATGCGGATCACGCCAATGAAATGCGCGCCAAAGATCATCACAGTGATCCCGGCAATGGTGTTGAACCACGATTGAAACTGGAAAAACGCCGCCCCAATGGCGCTGGCGGCGAGCCCCAGCAGCAGGAACACCGTCGACAAGCCCATGACAAAGAAAAGCGCAGGCAACATCGCCCGACGGCCCGCGCCTTTGCCCAGATCGGCCATCGACACGCCCGACATATAGGCCAGGTAGGGCGGCACCACCGGCAGAACACAGGGGCTAAGGAAGGAGATAATGCCAGACGCCAATGCGATGAACATCGCAGGCAGCATGCTGGCATCTATGAGCGTCGTTTCAAACATGAGATCGTCTTAGGGTATCCCGCTGGCGCTGTCACGCCACGCCGTATCACATCCTTGTGGACAGATCACCTCGGTCATCCTAGAGGTTTGCTATGAAACAAGATTGCGATGCCATTGGGCTTCTGTGCCCCCTGCCCGTGCTGCGGGCGCGCAAACGCCTGTCGGCCTTAGCGGCGGGCGATATTCTGGTGCTTCAGACCGATGATCCGGCGGCGATCATTGATGTCCCGCATTTCTGCCAAGAGGCCGGTCATACCTTGCTGGACCAGCAAGAGTCTGAGGGCGGCGTGATGATCTGGCAGATCCAGAAGGCCGATTGATTTTAGACGGTTGACCTGAAACGCATCGGGGCGGCGCATTTGCACCGCCCCGTATTTTTTTTGTGGTTGGCCGCGTCTTAGCGCGACCACCAACCCCGGCGCTTTGGCTTGTTGGGGTCTTCCTCTTCGGCAGTCTCTTCCACCGGCGCGGGTTCTGCCGCTGCGGTTTCAAGAACCGGCTCCTCTGCGGGCGCTTCGGCAACGTCCGCTTCTGCCGCAGGTTCCTCAGCAACTTCAGCAACCTCAGCCGGTGCTTCGGCGACAGGCTCCTCGGCCTGTGCTTCAACAGCCTCGGCCTCAACCGCTTCCGCTTCTACTGGTTCCGCAACCTCGGCGGGTTCCGCCGCAGCTTCAACCGGTTCCGCCGCTGCCTCAGGTGCGGGCTCGGCTTCGGCAGCAGGCTCCTCAGTGGTCGTTTCCGCCTCGGACTGTACTTCAACCACTTCGGCGCTTTCTTCCGGCGCAGCATCAGCAGGTGCTTCGGCGGCCTCGGTCACCTCGGCCTCAGTGGCCGCTTCCACGGCTACAGGCGCTTCGGCCTCAGTTACGGCCTCGGCAGATGCGTCACCCTCGGCCGCAGCGGTTTCGACAGGGGTCTCTTCCGACGCGGTCACCTCAGATGCGGCCTCTTCGCCCTCACCCTCAGCGCCGTCATTGCCTGCGCCTTCCTCGGTGGGCTTGTCCTTACGACGACGACGCGAACGGCGGCGCTTCTTCGGCTTGGCCTCTTCTTCGCCATCCTCGGACGCGGCGGCTTGATCGTCGCCTTCATCTTCAGAACCGTTATCATCCGCATCAGAGTCATTGTCCGACCCGTCCTCAGACGATGTACCATCCCCATTGCCACCTTTCCGGCGGCGACGACGACGACGGCGCTTTTTGGGCTTCTGATCGTCATCCGCCTCATCGCGATCTGCTTCGGTGTCGGCTTCGACCTCCAGATCTTCGGCTTCGACCTCCTCGTCGATCTCATCCATGATCGAAGTGTCAACCGACACAACGGGGGTTTCGACCGGGGTGACATTGCGCGTGGCGGTCTTGAACTTTTCAAGCGTGAAATCGGGGCTGACCAGATGCGGGTCGCCTTCGATGCGGACCGACAGACCATAGCGGCCTTCGATCATCGCCACATGTTCGCGCTTTTGGTTCATCAGGTAGTTGGCAATGCCAACCGGGCAGCGCACCAGAACTTCACGCGACCGGTTGCGAACGCCTTCTTCTTCGATCTGGCGCAGAATGCTTAGCGCCATGTTATCGTCCGAGCGGATCAGGCCGGTGCCGTGGCACGACGGGCACGGTTGGGTCGTGGCCTCAATCATACCGGGGCGCAGACGCTGGCGGCTCATCTCCATCAGGCCAAAGCCCGAGATGCGGCCAACCTGAATGCGGGCGCGGTCGGTCTTCAGCTTGTCTTTGATGCGCTTTTCGACGGAGGCGTTGTTCTTACGCTCATCCATGTCGATGAAGTCGATCACGATCAGGCCCGCAAGGTCGCGCAGACGCAATTGGCGCGCGACTTCTTCGGCCGCCTCAAGGTTGGTCTTGAGCGCGGTTTCCTCGATCGAGCCTTCTTTGGTGGCCCGGCCCGAGTTCACGTCGATCGCAACCAGCGCTTCGGTCACGCCGATCACGATGTAGCCACCAGATTTCAGCTGAACCACCGGGTTGAACATACCGCCCAGATAACTTTCGACCTGATAGCGGGCGAAAAGCGGCATCTGTTCGTTGTAATGCTTCACGTTACGGGCATGGGACGGCATGATCATCTTCATGAAGTCCTTGGCGATGCGGTAACCGCGTTCGCCTTCCACCAGCACCTCGTCAATCTCACGATTGTAAAGATCACGGATCGAGCGTTTGATAAGGTCGCCTTCTTCGTAGATCTTGGCGGGCGCGACGGATTTCAGCGTCAGCTCGCGGATCTGTTCCCAGAGGCGTTGCAGATATTCGTAATCGCGCTTGATTTCGGTCTTGGTGCGTTTGGCGCCAGCGGTCCGAATGATCAGGCCCGCGCCCTGCGGCACGTCGATCGAGGTGGCGATTTCCTTGAGTTTCTTACGGTCGGCGGCTTGGGTGATCTTACGGCTGATGCCGCCGCCACGGGCGGTGTTCGGCATCAGGACGCAGTAGCGACCTGCCAGCGACAGATAGGTGGTCAGGGCCGCGCCCTTGTTGCCACGCTCTTCTTTGACGACCTGCACCAGAAGGATCTGGCGCACTTTGATGACTTCTTGAATCTTGTAGCGACGCGCGCGCGGTTTGCGCGGCGGGCGAATGTCTTCGTGATCGTCATCATCGGCGACGGATTCGATGGATTCGTCCTTGGCAGCCGCATCTGCCTTGGTGTCATCTTCATCTTCTTCGGCCTCTGCGTCGGCTTCCTCAGCCTCTTCAGATTCGACCTCAACCTCAGCCGGGGCTTCGGCGGTTTCTGCCTCTGCTTCGGGGGCTGCTTCAACCGCAGTTTCGGCCTCAGCCTCTACCGGTGCCTCTGCTGCGCCCTCTGCGACGGCGTCACCGTCTGCCGGGGTGTCCTGCGGTTCTTCAACCGGAGTTTCGGCAACGGTTTCCATCGGCGACAGACCTTCTTCGTCGTCGCTATCTGTGTCCAGATCGATGGTTTCCATACCCGAGATGGTGTCGGACACGTCTTTAGAGGCCGTCACATCCTTGGGCGCCGACTTTTCAGCCTTGTTCGAGGACCGACGACGACGGCGGCGCGGGCCGCCTTCTTCTTTGTCCTTTTCCTTGCCTTCCTTGCTGTCACCATCTTCCGACTCGCGGATGGATTCGGCATAGACGCGTTCTTCCTCCATCAGCGCCTCACGGTCGGCGACGGGGATCTGGTAGTAATCCGGATGGATTTCCGAGAACGCAAGGAATCCGTGGCGGTTGCCGCCATAGTCGACAAACGCCGCCTGAAGCGACGGTTCGACCCGTGTTACCTTTGCAAGATAGATGTTGCCAGCAAGCTGGCGTTTGTTTTCGGATTCAAAGTCGAATTCCTCAACCTTGTTTCCGTCAACCACCACGACGCGGGTTTCTTCCGCGTGGGTGGCGTCGATAAGCATTTTCTTAGCCATGTGGTCCGTATGCACGTCATATGCAGCCCTTTCCCGGGGGTCTGGAACTAATATGACGGTGACTTGTCTGGGCGAGCGGGCGCACGCAGGTCAAGGGCCGGACCCGTAGGTCTCGTGCTGTTTGCCTCAATCCGGTCGCGCGCTTCATCGCGGTTCTTCTCCGACGCATGCCTTATGGGGGCTGCGCCCGTTTCATGCCCGTCGCTTGCGCGGTCCGGGCGGGGTATGTCGGGCCTTTGCGGGGCCTTTCAAGATCCGGCGCGGCTTGCGGTTTCGCGTCAAAGCCAGCACCGGCGAATCTCAGGGTTAGGCCAGCAGTCGCCTGATAAGGCGGGGCCATAGATCACCATATGCAGATGCAAAGCGATTTTACAATGGCCAAATGACGGCGCTTACCGGCCTAAGCACCCCCAAATGCGCGGTTTTTACAAAAAATCAGCCATTTCCATAGGATTTCGGCGCGCCAATGCTCAAAAAGAAAAAGGCCGCCTCAAATCTGGCGGCCTTTGCGTTGTCCCAAGCGCGGGTCGCGCCATCATCCATCCAGTGCGCGTAGGCGCTTGATCAGGCTCGACGTGTCCCAACGCCCGCCGCCGATTTTCTGCACGTCCTTGTAGAACTGATCGACCAACGCCGTGACCGGCAGGCTTGCGCCGGTTTCATCGGCGGTATCAAGGCAAATGCCCAGATCCTTGCGCATCCAATCGACGGCAAAGCCGTGGTCGAACTTGTCATCAATCATGGTTTCATAGCGGTTGACCATCTGCCAGCTGCCAGCCGCGCCGCCGCCAATCACTTCAACCACCGCGCGGCCATCAAGCCCGGCCTTCTCGGCGAAATGCAGCCCTTCGGACAGGCCCTGTACCAGACCGGCAATACAGATCTGGTTCACCATCTTGCACATCTGACCCATACCCGTATCGCCAAGGCGTTTGCACAACTTGGCAAAGGCATCGATGATCGGTTCGGCCTTGGCATAGGCGTCTTCGTCGCCGCCGCACATCACGACCAACTGGCCGTTTTCCGCACCGGCCTGACCGCCAGACACGGGCGCATCGACAAAGGAAATCCCGGCGTCCTTGGCCATAGCGTACAGTTCGCGCGTCACTGCCGCCGAAACCGTGGTGTGATCAATAAAAATCGCGCCAGCGGCCATTCCGGCAAAGGCACCGTCATCACCAAGGCAGACCGAACGCAGATCGTCGTCATTGCCAACGCAGGACAGAACGAAATCGGCACCGGCCGCCGCCTCGCGCGGGGTTGCGGCGAAGGCGCCACCGTGATCCGCCGCCCATTTTTCGGCCTTGGCCGCTGTGCGGTTGTACACCGTCACCTCGTGACCCGCTTTCGCCAGATGCCCAGCCATTGGGTAACCCATCACCCCAAGCCCCAGGAATGCAACTTTTGCCATGACGTCCTCCGCGCATTGAATTGGTATACCGTTTGTTGCCGCTCTGCCGCCCCTTGGCAAGAGGCCCTGACCGGGTTAGTCCCAAAACATCGACACAAGCGGGGATTTAGGATGGGCACGCTGTTTCGTTGGCTGGTCAAGATCGTATCGGCACTGATCGTGCTGGCGGTGGTGGCCGTTGCGTTGGTCTATTACCTGACCTCGCGGTCCCTGCCCGATTACAACAAGACCATGCCGGTCGCGGGCCTCACCAGCGAGATTGAGATCATTCGCGACAACAATGACGTCCCGCACATCTTTGCCGGAACGGACCGCGACGTGTTCTTTGGCCTTGGCTATGCCCATGCCCAAGACCGTCTGTGGCAGATGACCATCCTGCGCCGCACCGCCCAAGGCCGCCTGAGCGAGATTTTCGGCGCGCGCACAGTTGAGACAGACAAGTTGCTGCGCCGCCTCGACCTCTACACAGCCGCCGTGCAATCGGTCCCGTCACAAGACGCTCGCACGCTGGACGCGCTTGAATCCTACGCCGCCGGGGTGAACGCCCGCATCGATGAGATCAACCGCGACAGCCTTGGTCGTGGCGCGCCCGAGTTCTTCTTGTTCAACGCCGCGATCTCGCCATGGCAACCGGCGGATTCACTGGCGATCATCAAGCTGATGGGCCTGCAACTGTCTGGGCATCTGCAAAGCGAAGTGCTGCGCGCGCGGGCCTCGCTGCTGCTTTCGCCCGAGCGTTTGGCCGATCTGCTGCCCGATATGCCTGGCGCCCCCATTGCCGCCCTGCCGGACTATGCCGCGCTTGTGCCCGGCGTCCTGCCCGGCCAATCGGGCCAGCCCCTGCGCAGTGCCGCGCTCTGGCCGGTCCCCGAACCGGCCCTTGCAGGCGCTTCGAATGCCTGGGCCGCCGCCCCGCACCGGTCCGCCAGCAAAGGCACCCTTCTGGCCAATGACCCGCATCTTGGCCTGACCGCCCCGACCATCTGGTATCTGGCGCGGCTAGAGCTCAGCTCTGGCGGCGTCATCGGCGCGGGCATTCCGGGCGTTCCGGCCATCATGGTGGGCCGGTCGGAACAACTGGGCTGGGGGCTGACCTCGGCCTATCTTGATGACCAAGACCTGCTGATCGAAGAATTGAACCCCGACAACACCGAAGAATATCGCACGCCCGATGGGTTCAAACCCTTCCGCACGCGCAAATCCATTGTCGAAATCAAAGACGCAGCCCCCCTGACCATGACCCTGCGTTGGTCCGACAATGGCCCGGTTCTGCCCGGCACCCAGTTCGATCTGGCCACCGTTACCCCGCCGGGCCATGTGGCCGCCCTGTCATGGACAGCCCTCAGCCCCGCCGACACGTCAATGAGGGCCGCCGTCGGCCTGATGTTCGCCCAAGACATCCCGCAGGCGCTTGAGGCCTCGCGCAGCTATGTCGCCCCGGCGCAGAACCTGACGCTGATCGACCAGACCGGCATCGCCATGCAGGTGATCGGCGCCATGCCCGCTCGCGATCCGGCGCACCAAAGCAAGGGCCGCCTGCCCGCGCTTGGCTGGATGCCCGAAAACCGCTGGTCCGGCACCCTGCCCTATGAAGACAACCCGTCCTTCATCAACCCCGAAGGCGGCATCGTCGGCAACACCAACAACCGCACCACCGATGCCCCCTTTCCCCGCCATGTCAGCTTTGACTGGGGTGACAGCCAGCGCGTCTATCGCTGGGAACGGATGATGCAAAACCGCAAGGTCCACACCCGCGACAGCTTTATCGAAGCGCAGCTTGATACGGTCTCGGTCACGGCCCGCACGCTTTTGCCGCTGATCGGCGCGGATCTGTGGTTCACCGGAGAGGCCGCCCCCGAAGGCACGCCCGCCCGCCGCCGCCAACAGGCGCTGGACATGCTGGCCGCCTGGAACGGCGAGATGAACGAACACCTGCCCGAACCGCTGATCTATGCCGCATGGGTGCGCGCCCTGCAAAAGCGCCTGATCTCGGATGATCTTGGTCCGCTCACGGGCGAATTTGACCATATTGAACCACTGTTCATCGAACGGGTGTTCCGCGATATCGACGGCGCCAGCGCATGGTGCGACGTCCTGCGCTCGGCCCCGATTGAGACCTGCTCAGACGTGGCCCGCCTTGCGCTGGACGATGCGCTGGTCTGGATCGAAGAACACCACGGCACGGCGCTGGAATCGCTGCGCTGGGGCGCGGCCCACACCGCCACCCATGACCACCCGGTTCTGGGCCAGGTGCCGCTGCTGCGCTATTTCGTCAACATCCACCAAAGCACATCGGGCGGCGATCACACGCTGCAACGCGGGCGTACCTCGGGCAAAGACCCGGCCCCGTTCCAGAACGTGCATGCCGCAGGCTATCGCGGCGTCTATGATTTTGCCGATCCCGACAGTTCGGTTTTCATCAGCGCAACCGGGCAATCGGGCCACTTCCTGTCGCGCCATTACGAAGATCTGGGCCAACTCTGGCGCCGCGGCGAATATATCCCGATGTCGCTGGATGTCGGGCTAGCACGCGCCGCCGCGGTCGGCATCACCCGCCTGACCACGCAGTAACCCCGCCCCTGCTTCTTCTCTTTGATAAATACCGCCGGGGGTGAATTTGCGTTGAAAACGCAAAAAGGGGGCAGCGCCCCCTCTCATCACCCGGTGCGCAGCACCGGGCAAACCCTGGGCGCGGGCCCGAAGGGGCCGCGCTCCGCTGGATCAACGGATCACAAGCCGCATTTGTCGCGCATAAAGGCCAAGGCCACCGAAAGCCCATCCGGCGCGATGCCATGGGCGGTGCCCTTCTGAATATGGGCGAACACCTCTTTCCAGCCCGCGCTCTGCAAGGCCTCCGCCGCCTCGGGCAACGATTGCACCGGCACCACATCGTCCTGATCGCCATGCACCAATAAAACCGGCGGGCGGCTGATGGTTTCATCGGCGAGCAGTTCCGGCGCCAGCAACCGGCCCGAAAAGGCCACGATCCCGGCAACCGCATCTTCGCGGCGCGGGGCCACATGCAGGCTCATCATCGTGCCTTGGCTAAACCCGAACAGGACCACCTGTTCAGGCAGCACGTCTTCATCGACCATCAACGCATCCAGAAAGGCGTTCAGATCCTCGGCAGCGGCCCGCATGCCCGCCTCGGAATCTTCCTCGCTCGATCCGTCAATCCACGGGATCGGGAACCACTGATAGCCAAAGGGCGATCCCGCGCAACTTTCCGGCGCGTCGGGGGCCACGAACAGCGTGTCGGGCAGATGCTCGGCCAGCGGATCGGCCAACCCCAGCAAGTCGGCCCCGTTGGCCCCATAGCCGTGCAGGAACACGACAACCGAACGGATTTCCCCGGAAAGCGGCTCTTTGCGGCCAGCCTGCAATACGCGCGTCATGCGATGCCCTCTCGTTGCTTTGCCACATGGTAGTAGGCCCAGAGCGCCCGCGCCGCAACCGCTCTCCATGGGCTCCAGTCTTCTGCCATCTGGCGCATGGCCTTTTCGCGCGGGCGCTCCTCAAGCCCGAACAGCATCCGCGCGGCCTCTTGCAGTGCCAAATCACCGGGCGCAAAGACATCGGCGCGGCCAAGGCTGAACATGGCGTAAATCTCCGCCGTCCAGACCCCGATCCCGGTGACAACGGTCAGCGTCTTGACCACGTCCGCTGTCGGCGCATGGGCCAGCGCATCGAAATCAATCCCTGCCTCAGCCAAGGCGCGGGCGTATCGCGCCTTCTGGCGGCTGAGGCCCAAGGCCCGCAGCCCCTCTTCATCCGTGGCCAAAATCGGCGCAGGCGCGGTCATGCCCGCCGCATCCAGCCGCGCACGAATGGCGCGGGCCGAGGCCACGCTGACCTGCTGGCTGATGATCGCGCCCAGCAATTGGTTGAACCCCTGCGGATTGCGCCGTAGCGGCAATGGCCCCGTCAGTTCCAGCGCGTAGGCAAAGCGCGGCTCGTGACTGATCAGCCATGCCGCCCCTTCGGCCACGCAGGCCTCGGTCTCGATGATCCGGCCTAGATCCGGTTCAGCCATGTCAGCGCCTCCTTAACCGTTTGCACATCCGGACCATCCACCGCAGGACGCTGAAGCAAAGCAACCCGAACCTTGCGCTTTCGCGCGGCCTCCAGCTTGGGCCAGCCGCCCGGCCCTCCGGCATTGCGCAGGATGATCCAGTCGATGCCCAAACGGCGCAGCAAATGCTCTTCCTCGGGCACGGAAAACGGCGGATTGCCAAGCAAATACCGCCCATTGGGCAGCACACAAGGCCGCTGCACCGCCGAGTTTTTGCGCACGTATAAATAACAATCCTTCAGCGCCGCAAACCGCGCCAGCCGTTCATGCCCCGTCGCCAGCAAGACCCGCGATCCGCGCCGCACGACTTGCGCCGCCTCAGCTTCGCTCTGCAATGTGACCCAGCGATCGGCCCGCGTGGCCCGCCATTCCGGGCGGCGCAGGCGCAGGTATGGCACCCCCGCCTTTCGCGCCGCCAAGGCCACGCTGCGCTGGGTCGCGGCATCGCAAGGGTGGCAGGCGTCAATCACCGCACGCATCCCCGCAAGGGCCGGAACCGGCTCGGCTGGCATCGGCATGGCAAAGGGCCAGACCTGCGGCACGCGTTCTTCTTGTGGCAGCCAAACCAGCGATCCCGGCAGCGCCCGCGCTAAAGCCCGCGCCTCGGCCGAACCGGACACGATCAACACGCGCGAATTGGGGACTGTTTGCGTCATGGCCCAGTCGTACCGCATGGCGAAAAACTCCGCTACGCCTGAAACGCATTCACCACTTGCGATGTTCAGCTTTGCGGCATACCCATTCACCATGAACACTGCATCCGATACCCGCGCCAAGCGCAATGTCACCGTATTGGTTCTGGCCCAAGCCGTGCTTGGCGCCCAGATGCCAATGATCTTTACCATTGGTGGTCTGGCCGGGCAGTCGCTGGCGACCAACCCCTGTTTTGCCACCTTGCCGATCTCGATGATCGTGCTTGGCTCGATGCTCTCGGCGACGCCTGTGTCTGCGGTGATGCAGAAATATGGCCGCAAGGTCGGCTTTTTCATGGGCGCCTTTG
The DNA here is from genome assembly GCF_900302505.1 of Pseudoprimorskyibacter insulae. GTDB lineage: Bacteria > Pseudomonadota > Alphaproteobacteria > Rhodobacterales > Rhodobacteraceae > Pseudoprimorskyibacter > Pseudoprimorskyibacter insulae. The sequence goes on from NZ_OMOJ01000003.1 coordinate 121,593, forward strand.
CCGGGGCCGTTGGGGCGTTGATTGCTGCTTACGGCCTGCAAATCGGCAGCTTCCCGATTCTTCTAATCGGTAGCCTGATCACTGGCATGTATATGTCGGCGCAGGGGTTTTACCGGTTCGCCGCGGCCGATACAGCCTCGGATGAATACCGCCCCAAGGCGATTTCTTACGTGATGGCCGGGGGCCTTTTGGCGGCGGTCATCGGCCCGCAGCTTGGCAACTATTCGTCCTTTGCCTTCGGCGCGATCCCCTTTGTCGGCACCTATCTGGCCGTGGCGGGGCTGAACCTTGTGGGCTGCTGGCTGTTCTTGCTGCTCGATATCCCGCGCCCGCCGGTGCCAAGCGTCGATGCGCCGCGTGGCCGCACCCGGCTAGAGCTTCTGACCACGCCGCGCATTGCCGTGGCGGTGATTACGGCGATGGTGTCCTACGCGTTGATGAACCTTGTGATGACCTCGACGCCGCTGGCCGTTGTCGGCTGCGGCGTTGGCGGCGCGACCGAGGTGCCGTCCTACCTGACCAACCTGATCCCCGAAGGCACCGCCCGCGAACAGTTTCAGTTCATCGCAGGCTACGTCGTCACCGGGCACGTGCTGGCGATGTATATCCCCAGCTTCTTCACCGGCCATCTGATCGCCCGTTTCGGGGTTGAGAAGATCGTCGCCACCGGCCTGTTGATCCTCGCCATTGCCGGCGGCGTTGCGCTGCAGGGCGTTCAGCTTGAGAACTTCTTCATTGCGCTGATCCTTCTGGGGATCGGCTGGAACTTTGGCTTTATCGGCGCGACTGCCATGCTGGCCAGCTCGCACGAACCGCACGAACGTGGCCGGATGCAGGGCATGAACGATCTGATCGTCTTTGGCGGCGTGACCTTTGCGTCGCTGTCCTCGGGCGGGTTGATGAACTGCTCGGGCGGCACCGCGCAGGAAGGCTGGACCGCTGTGAATATGGCAATGGCCCCGTTCCTGGTGCTGGCCGGCGGTGCACTCCTCTGGCTGGCATTGCGCCCCAAGGACGACGCATAGCGCCGAGGCGCGGCCAACGGCCCGCCTCTTTCTCGGCCAAGTGGCGGGCTTGCCCCGCCCGAGGCTGGGAAACGCCCCTACATCCCGTCTTTAGAAACGCCCGGTCATTGCGGCCTTGGTCAGGGCAAAGCGACGTTTGAATTCGCTGACCTGCAAACGATCCTCGGCCACGGCCATCGGATCCCGCGCCGCCAGTTGCAACACCGCCCCCGCCCGCGCCGCGCTTAAAAACGCCGGTCGCGCTTTGACTGGGACACCTGCGCGGCGGGCTTTCTCCAAACGCTCCAGCCCGGTTCTCGCCAAATCGGCCACCGCCTCGGCCCGGCCATCCACCAACGGCACACGGCCTGCGGCCTCTAGCGCCGGCACGGCTTGCAGATAGGCCGCCAGCCCCGCCGCATAGCCAGCATCCATCGCCGCTTGATCGCAAGGCGCCCCAAGCGCCCGCGCCGCCGCAACCGTTAGCAGCCCGCCGGTGTTTTCAAGAAACGCGTGGAAGGCGGCGGCATCCTCAAACGGGTCACGGTAGATATCCCAGCGCCGCGCCAGAACCAGATCGTCCAGTTGCTTGGCGCTGGCTTTGTCCAGCACCATGGCCAATGGCGTGACCACCTCATGACGGCGCACCAATCCGCCCGCCTCGATCTCGGCCAACGCATCGCGCCACCATTGCAGGCGCATCTCGGCGATCATCGGCTCTTGGGTCACCCAAGGCGCGCGGCTGACCTCGACGTTAAAAGCGTAGATCGGAAACAGCACCGCGCGGGCCTGCACCGGCGCAGCCATGGCGGCGGCAAAACGTTCGGGATCGCCCGCTTCGACAATCCGCGCGCAGGCGTGCCAGTTGTCATCTTGCATCCAGCCACTCCTTGATTTTGGCCAAAGTCATCGGGTGATCGACCACGTCCAGATGCTTGACGCCCTCAATCACCGCGTAGCTGCCACCTTGGGTCAAGCCTTCGACGAACGGCTGATACCCCGCCGCGTCAAAGGCCTCATCCTGTGCGCCTGCGACCAAAAGAAATCCCGGCAGCGCCTTGATATCAGACTTGAAATCCGATCTCGGCGCGTATGAGACATTCAGCCGATAGGAATAGCTGCGCGTCGCCAGATGGCCCATCGGCCCTTCCAGCACCGCCTTCGGAAAGCGAAACCAGATCACCGGCAGATGGTTCAGCGCCCGGATCTTCACCGCGTTCAGGATCGACAGGCCGATGATCCGCCGCAGCATCGGCTGCGCCCAACCGCCCGAATTCTTGCGCTGGGTCGGGGCGCGATGGCCCAGGAACGGCGCCAGCAAGATCGCCCCGTCAAAGGCATCGCGATGCGCGCCCCCGGCCATCCGCACCACCAACCCACCGCCCGAGCTATGGCCCAGCAGATAAACCGCCTGCCCCGGCACCCGTTCCGCAGCAATCAAGTCGGCCAGATCATCCTCTAGCTGGCCGATGTAATCCACATCCCCGCGCCGGTCTGGAGATGCCCCGTGCCCGCGCAGATCCACCGCCAGAACACTGGCGCGATCCGACAGCGCCGCGCCCAAAGCGTCGAACTGACGCCCGTTCCAACCGGACCCATGCACCGCAACGATCAAGGGGCCATCCGCTGGCCCCTTGGCCTCATGCACCGGCATGCCCCAACCATCGCGCATCGCTACGGCACGCTGCGGCAAGGGCGTCACATCGCGCCCGATCAGGCCCGAAAACTCAAGCCCCCCCGCGCCATCGGCTTCCGGCACGGATTGCGACGCGATCAGCCCCAAGGCCACCGCCAGTGTCGCCAGCCCGCCCAAGGCAAGCCCAATCGCTGCGCCGCCGATGCCCATCGATTAGCCCTTGGCCCCGTCGCGCACCAGTTTCCAGCGCACCGCATCCAGCAGTGCCTCAAACGAGGCGTCGACGATGTTAGGCGACACGCCCACGGTTGACCAACGCTTGCCCTGTCCGTCTTCGCTGTCGATCACAACGCGGGTCACGGCCTCGGTCCCGCCTTGGGTGATGCGCACCTTGAAATCCACCAAACGCATATCGTCGATCTGTTCCTGATACGGCCCCAGATCCTTGGCCAACGCCCGCGACAGCGCGTTGACCGGGCCGCGATCACAGCCCGCCTCATCCATGGATTCCGACACCGACAGCTTCTTTTCGCCGTCCACCTTCACCACGACCACGGCCTCAGACAGAGACACCATCTGGTTGTACTTGTTCTTGCGCCGCTCGACCGTCACCCGATAGCGCTTGACCTCAAAGAACTCGGGCAACAGGCCCAGCTCATCCCGCGCCAACAGCTCAAAACTGGCCTGCGCAGTGTCATAGGAATAACCATCGGTCTCGCGTTGCTTGATCCGTTCCAGAATGCGGGCCAAGGCCGGATCACCCTTTTCCACCTCAAGCCCCGCTTCCGAGAGCCGCCGGATCAGGTTCGACTGCCCGGCCTGATTGGACATCGGAATGATCCGGCTGTTGCCAACCACACCGGGGTCCACATGTTCATAGGTCGAGGGGTCTTTCAGAATGGCGCTGGCATGCAGCCCGGCTTTATGCGCAAAGGCCGAGGCCCCGACGTAAGGCGCCTGCTTCATCGGCACGCGGTTCAAGATATCGTCCAGCATCCGGCTGACCTTGCGCATCCCCTTCAGCGCATCCAGCGTCACGCCAATGTCGAACTTGCTGGCATAGGGCTCTTTCAGCAATAGCGTCGGGATCAGCGTCGTCAGATTGGCATTGCCGCAGCGCTCGCCAAGCCCGTTCAACGTGCCCTGCACCTGCCGCGCCCCGGCCATCACCGCCGCCAAAGACCCGGCCACCGCGCATTCGGTGTCGTTATGCGTATGGATGCCGACCCGATCGCCGGGAATGCCCGATGCGATCACCGCCGCCACGATCTGGCCAATCTCGCCCGGCAAGGTGCCGCCGTTGGTATCACAGAGCACAACCCACCGTGCCCCGGCCTCATAGGCGGCCTTGCAGCAGGTCAGCGCATAGCCTGGGTTGGCCTTGTAGCCGTCAAAGAAATGCTCGGCGTCAAACAGTGCCTCGCGCCCGTCGGCCACGATATGCGCGATCGAGGCGCGAATATTCTCGACATTCTCCTCCAACGTGATGCCAAGCGCGGTCTCGACATGGAAGTCATGGGTCTTGCCAACAAGGCAAACCGCCTTGGTGCCGGCATTCATCACCGCTGCCAGCACATCGTCATTCTCAGCCGAGCGCCCGGCGCGTTTGGTCATACCAAAGGCCGCCACTTTCGCCTTGGTCTGCAAGGGCTGCTCAAAAAAGGCGCTGTCAGTGGGGTTCGCCCCCGGCCAGCCGCCTTCGATGTAATCCACACCCAGCCCATCCAGCGCCGCCGCAATCCGCAGCTTTTCGGCGGTGGAAAATTGCACGCCCTGCGTTTGCTGCCCGTCGCGCAGCGTGGTGTCATAGATATAAAGACGCTCTGCACCCATCACGCCGCCCTCCTCATCGCAGTTTGCCCCCAACCGGCCAAACCTGCATTTCCCAGTCCACCAGGGCCAAACAGCCCTGCGTCGTCACATTGCAAATCCCGCTGGAACGCGCCCGAAACATTGCCAGACCGCCCAACACACAGCACCGCCGCCCCTGTCATTTTCTGACCCAAAATATCCCGGGGAGCGCGAGGGGCAGCGCCCCTCGCCCCGATCGGCTGCCGCAGGCAGGCGATCCAATCCATCACTTTCGACTGCCGCAGACAGGCGAAACCCTTCATAGCAGCCCCGCCAGTTTGCCCGCATCGAACCCCGGACCCGGCACCAATTCGACCCCGGCCTTGGACATGCGCACTTCCAACCCAGCCTCAACCAAGGCCGTTTTCATCGTATCCACGCCCGAGAAATCCTTGCTCTCCATCGCGGCCGCCCGAAGCGCCGCCAAGGCATCGGCATAGGCGCGCAGATCGACTGAAACCGCCGCCCAATCGCCCAGATCCGCGCCCAGCAAACCCAGCAGCGCGGCACCGGCCTTCAGGCTCGCCGCATCACCGGCACCGGCCAGTTTGTGCAATTCGGCAATCGCGCCTGCGGTGTTCAGGTCATCCGACAGCGCGGCAACCACGGCCTCGGGGGCAACCCCGGCCTCAACGCCCTCTACCATGCTACGCCATTTGCGCAGGGTGGCTTCGGCATCGCGGGCCTTTTCGGCGGTCCAGTCCATCGGCTTGCGGTAATGGGTGGACAGCATCACAAAGCGGATCACCTCGCCCGGCACACCCGCCTCACCATCGTGGCCGTCCAGCAGATCCCGCACGGTAAAGAAATTGCCCAAGGATTTGGACATCTTCTTGCCCTCGACCTGCAACATCTCGTTGTGCAGCCAGACATTGGCAAAGCCCGCGCCATCGCCGGAATGTCCATGGGCGCAGCAGCTTTGCGCGATCTCGTTTTCGTGGTGCGGGAACATCAGGTCGTTGCCGCCGCCGTGGATGTCAAACGTCTCACCCAGCAGTTCATAGCTCATGGCTGAACACTCGATGTGCCAGCCCGGGCGGCCTCGGCCCCATGGGCTGTCCCATCCCGGCAGGTCATCGCTTGAGGGCTTCCACAGAACGAAATCCATCGGGTTTTTCTTATACGGCGCGATCTCAACCCGCGCGCCTGCGATCATATCGTCAACTGATCGTCCCGACAGCGCGCCGTATTTGGCATAGCTGTCCACGGCGAACAGCGCGTGGCCTTCGGCGGCATAGGCGTGCCCTCCCGCAATCAGGCCTTCGATCATCGCAATCATCTGGTCGATATATTGCGTCGCGCGGGGCATGTGGGTCGGCTCCATCACGCCGACCGCGCCCATATCGGCCAGATACCAGCCGATGGTTTCCTCGGTCCGCTCGGCAATCAAGGCCTCAAGCGACCGCGCATCCCCCGCCGCCTTGCGGGCCTGCGCGGTGGCGTTGATCTTGTCGTCCACGTCGGTGAAGTTGCGCACATAGGTCACCTGCGCCTCGCCATAGACATGACGCAGCAGGCGGAACAGCACGTCGAACACGATGGCAGGGCGCGCATTGCCCAAATGTGCCCGGTCATAGACGGTCGGCCCGCAGACATACATCCGCACATTTTGCGGATCGATGGGCGCGAAAGCCTCTTTCGTCCGGGACTTGGAGTTCGTCAGTCTGATCGTCATGGGCCAATCCTCGCGGGCGTCTCGCGGCGGGATTAGCAACTTACCATCGGATATGGAATAGAAGACCGTCCCGCCAGAATGTCAGGCGGTAATGCAGCAGCCAATAATGATGGTCGCATGGGTCATACTGCGGGCGTAGCACACCCGCAGCGGCCTGTCATCAGCCATTCAGCGATACGAGATCATCTCGTATTCCACACCATCCGGCCCCATGAAGTAAAACCGGCGGCCCGGTTCATAATCGGCGTGGGATTTGGGTTTGAACCCGGCTGCGGCGACCTTGGCCTCTATCGCGTCCAGATCCTCGACCACGATGCCCACATGATTGAGCGCCGCCCGATGCGTATAGCGCGGGGCCTGATCCTGCGCGGGCTTCGATTGACGGTAAAGGGCCAGATAGCCGGCGTCGCCCCCCACATGGACGGTGTAACCATTGTCGAGCGCGGCCCCGCTCCAGCGCACGCGCCAGCCCAGCAGATCACATAGGAATGCGGCGGTCAGGTCTGGGTCGGTGACGGTAATGTTCACGTGTTCCAATTGCGCGGTCATGTCAAAGCTCCTTGATTCTTTGAAGATGACACCACGATAATTCCTCAAGTTCACTTGAGGACAAGCGATAATAATCGTGGCCCCACGGCCACCCCGCGCGGCAGGCCGAGGCGACCTCCGCCATGCGCCCTATTTACACCCAAGTTCTGTGCAACCAAACGGGCGCGGCTTCGAGTGGACCGCCCAAAGACAAAAGCAACGACGACTGATTTGATGAAAACCGTATATCTTCACGCCCTGCCCGGCGGCGCACATGAATTGTCCCTGACCCCGTTGGCCCATCTGAAAGTGGCCAATCGCAATCAACGCAGCTTTGACGCGCTGGCCGATGCCATGCCCGCAGGCGAATTGCACTTGGTCGGGTTTTCCATGGGAACGCAGGCGGCTTTGCGGCTGGCCGACATTCTGGGATCGCGCGTGGTGCGCGTGACCTTGGCATCCCCTGTGGTGCCGCCAATACTGGGCGGTGTGCTGCCCAAATTCATCGGCACTGGCGGATTGCTGGGTCGCCTGTCGTCTGGGTTGGCGGCCAAGGCCGTGGCCAAGCCCATTGTCGCCGCCGAGCCAGAGTTCTTTGCAGACAAAGACCAGCACCGCGCCTTGGTCGCCTCAATCCAGCAGGGGCTGACCAGCAATGCACCCGCGATGATGCGCGAATGCGCGGCCTTTGAAAAACCGTGGCACGGCTGTCTTGAGCGGATTCGCTGTCAGGTTTCGATCTGGCAAGGCGAAGATGACGCCTTTGTTGCACCCGAAACAGCCTCGGCGCTGGCACGTCATCTACCCTATGCCGAAGTCAACTGGTGCAGAGCACGTGGACATTATGCTACGCTAGAGCAAACGATGTTCGCCTTGTCTAAACACCCGGATCTTGCCTAATGCCTGAAGTCTCTCGTCGCCTTGTTAGTTTATCCCCCCAAGGACAGGACGGGTGGGAAATCTACCGCGAGGCGCGCGAACGAAATCTGAAGGGCGAAGGCATCATCGAACTGACCATCGGCGAGCCGGATGTCAAAACCGATCCCAGCATTCTGGATGCGATGCATGCCTCGGCCCGTGGTGGGCAAACAGGCTATCCAGTGGTTCCCGGCACGGATGCGCTGCGCACTGAAATTGCCCGGCGGGTGCAGTCCCGTACTGGGGTTCGGACGGTCAAGAACAACGTTCTGGTCACACCCGGCGCACAGATGGCGCTGTTTGCCACGCATTTGCTGACCGCTGGCGATGGGTCGGCGGCGCTGCATGTTGATCCCTATTACCCCACCTATCCCGGCACGATCCGGTCGGCGGGTGCACGGCCCGTTTCGGTGCCGACCTCGGCGGCGAATGGTTTTTTGCCGAATGAACAGGCGCTTGATGCGGCTTGGGCCACGTACCGCGCCCGCAGCCTGCTGATCAACAGCCCGAACAACCCCACCGGCGTCGTCTATCCCGCCGCAACGATTGAGGCGATTGCCCGCGTGGTGCAGCGCAATGATGGCTGGCTGATCTCGGATGAGGTCTATGATACGCAAGTTTGGGAAGGCAATCACGTCAGCCCCCGGTCCCTGCCGGGGATGATGGATCATACGCTGGTCGTCGGATCTATGTCCAAAAGCCACGCCATGACCGGCAGCCGCGTCGGCTGGATCATCGGGCCCGAACGCGTGATCGAAGCGTTGCGAAAACTGGCGGTTGTCACGACCTATGGCGTGCCGGGCTATATCCAAGATGCCGCGCTTTATGCGCTGCAAATGGGTCCGACCGCCGAACGCAAGGTTTGCGAACCTTTCTTGCGCCGCCGGAATATGTTGCTCGACATCGCCAAGGGCTATAACCAATTGGAACTGGTCCGTCCAACCGGGGCGATGTACGCCTTTCTGGACATTCGCAAGACCGGCCTTTCCGGCGAAGATTTCGCACGTAAAATGATGAATGAACAAGGCGTTGCCGTTATGCCCGGCGAAAGTTTCGGACGCTGCGCGGCGGGCCATATTCGCATGTCGCTGACCGTCAAAGATGCCCAATTGCAAGAGGCGTTGCCGAAGGTCTTCGCAATGGCTGTGGATCTGGCCAAACAGAAATCATGATGCAAACCCCCATTTCATCCATGCGCAACCTTGGCCCTGCGGTCGAACGCGAATGCACCCGTGCGGGCATTGCCAGCGCCGAGGATCTGCGGGAGTTGGGCGCGCATGAAGCCTATCGCCGGATGCTGCTGTCCGGCACGCAGGCGCATTTCATCGGCTATTACGTCCTGCACATGGCACTTCAAGGTCGCCCTTGGAATGACTGTAAAGGCAAGGAAAAAGACGATCTACGCCAAGCCTTCGACGCCCTGAAGGCCGAAGTGGCCGGGCACAAAGACCGCGCCCCAGCCGGGATTGACCGCATCTTGGATGAAATCGGCGTGATCGCGCGGCGTTAAAGGTACATCCGCGCAAAGGCCCAGTTGGCCGCCTGATGGACCACGCCAAATTCATTGGCCTTAAGCGCCGCGTCCAATTCCTCAACGCTCATGGTCTCGATCTGCATTTCTTCGTGATCGCCGGAATCGGGGGCCTGCACCCGGCGGCAGTCCTTGGCAAGGAAGTAATGCCCGGTGCAGCCCTGTTGGTTGCCGTTGTCCACATAGGTGCCAAGCGCCGTCCAATCATCTGACACCATGCCGGTTTCTTCGAGCAATTCGCGCTTGGCCCCGTCCATCGGCGCCTCGCCCGGCTCAATGAAGCCTGCAGGCACCGACAGAACCACGCGGCCCGGCCCGTGTTTGTAGTTCCGTAGCACCAGAACCCGGCCATCCTCCATCACGGGGACGATGCTGGCGAAGGTGCGCAGGTGAACCTGAAAGAAATCGTCAATCACCTTGCCATTGGGCAGTTCGATCTTCTGCTGCGAGATCTGGAAAAAGGGTTTGCGTTCAAAAATGATGTCTTTCGACAGGGTCTTCCAGGGTTTCATTGCACCGCCTGCTAGAATTGAAAACGCCGCCCCAAGAATGGGACGGCGTCAGGATAGGTAAGGCTTGGGTCCAAAGGAAGGCGATTAGCCGACCAGTTCGAGGCCCGAGAAGAAATACGCGATTTCAACAGCCGCGGTTTCAGGGGCGTCCGAACCGTGAACCGAGTTTTCGCCAACCGATTCCGCAAACTCAGCGCGGATGGTGCCGGCGGCTGCGTCTGCGGGGTTGGTTGCGCCCATGACTTCGCGGTTCTTGGCAATGGCGCCTTCGCCTTCCAGAACCTGAACAACAACCGGTGCCGACGCCATGAAGTCACACAGTTCGCCGTAGAACGGACGTTCGGCGTGCACTTCGTAGAACTTGCCAGCCTGAGCCGGGGTCAGCTGGATGCGCTTTTGTGCGACGATGCGCAGACCTGCATCCTCGAACTTGGCGTTGATCTTGCCGGTGAGGTTGCGCTTGGTTGCATCGGGTTTGATGATCGACAGCGTGCGTTCGATGGCCATTGTGGTCACTCCTGTTGATGCCGGGAATGGCCCGGCCCGTCTGAATTTCGCGGCTCCGATAGCATGGGTTGCCGCGCTTGGAAAGGCCCGTTTGCCTGCAACCTTCCCCATGCGCGGCCTGATGGGCTGTTTCTTCGGCGCCGTTCAAGACCGCTTTCCAAAGCCTGCCGCCTCTGCTACGCCGCGCCCATGCTGACCATTCGCGATCTTGTCTATAATATCGAAGGCCGCCCCCTGTTTGAGGGCGCAAGCTGCGTTGTCCCTGACGGCCATAAGGTTGGCCTTGTCGGCCCCAATGGCGCGGGCAAAACCACGCTGTTCCGCCTGATCCGGGGCGAGCTGACGTTGGAGTCGGGCGCCATCGAACTGCCCAGCCGCGCCCGCATTGGCGGCGTCAGCCAAGAGGTGCCCTCGTCCGAGGTGTCGCTGATCGATACGGTGCTGGCCGCCGATACCGAACGCGCCGCGCTGATGGCCGAGGCCGAAACAGCGACCGACCCGGACCGCATCGCCGAAGTGCAGACCCGCCTTGCCGACATCGACGCCTGGAGTGCCGAGGGCCGCGCCTCGTCCATTCTGCGGGGCCTTGGGTTTGACTATGACGACCAGCAAAAGCCGTGCAGCGCCTTTTCCGGCGGCTGGCGGATGCGCGTGGCCTTGGCGGGGGTGCTGTTTTCGCAGCCTGACCTGCTGCTGCTCGACGAACCGACAAACTATCTGGACCTTGAAGGCGCGCTCTGGCTGGAAAGCTATCTGGCGAAATACCCCCATACGGTCATCATCATCAGCCACGACCGCGGCTTGCTGAACCGCGCCGTCGGCAGCATCCTGCACCTCGAAGACCGCAAGCTGACCTATTACGGCGTGCCCTATGACATGTTCGCCCGTCAGCGCGCCGAAAAACGCGCGCAGTTGACCGCGACCGCCAAAAAGCAAGAGGCCCGCCGCGCCCATCTGCAAAGCTTTGTCGACCGCTTCCGCGCCAAGGCCACCAAGGCCAAACAGGCGCAGGCCCGCCTGAAAATGATCGAACGCATGGACATGGTCACCGCCCCCGAAGAGGCGGCCAAGCGTGTGTTCACCTTCCCGCAGCCCGATCCCCTGTCGCCGCCGATCATTCGGATTGAGGGCGGCTCGACCGGCTACACCGACACGCCCGTGCTAAAGCGCCTGAACCTGCGCATCGACCAAGATGACCGCATCGCCCTGCTGGGCAAGAACGGTCAGGGCAAATCCACGCTGGCCAAGCTATTGTCAGACCGTCTGGCGCTGATGGATGGTCAGATCACGCGCTCGTCGAAGCTGCGCATCGGCTTCTTTGCGCAACATCAGGTGGATGAGCTTTATGTCGATGAGACCCCGCTTCAGCACCTGCAACGCCTGCGCCCCGAACAGCACCAATCGAAACTGCGCGCCCTGCTGGCGGGCTTCGGCCTTGGTGCCGATCAGGCCGAAACCGAGGTCGGGCGCCTGTCGGGCGGACAAAAGGCGCGTCTGTCGCTGCTGCTGGCCACGCTGGATGCGCCGCATCTGCTGATCCTTGATGAGCCGACCAACCACCTCGACATCGAAAGCCGCGAAGCATTGGTCGAGGCGCTGACTGCCTATTCCGGCGCGGTGATCCTTGTCAGCCACGATATGCACCTGCTGTCGATGGTGGCCGACCGGCTTTGGCTGGTCAAAGACGGCACCGTCACCCCCTATGAGGATGACCTTGACGCCTATCGCACCTTGCTGCTGACCGCCGACAAGGTGGAAAAGGCCGATAAACCCAAGGCTGAAAAACCGAAACGCGCCAGCCGCGACCAGATCCTTGCCCTGCGTTCTGAGGTTCGCAAATGCGAAGACCGCGTGCAGAAAATCACTGAGATGCACGAAAAGCTGTCGGCCAAGATGGCCGATCCCGCGCTTTACGACGAGGACAAGAAAGCCGATCTGGAGCTGTGGAGCCGCAAATTTGCCGAGGTCGAAGACGGGCTGGCCCGCGCCGAGGAGCTGTGGATGGAAGCGCTCGAAAAGCTGGAGACGGCCGAGGCCGGTTAAACCCGCCGCAGTAGCGCATAGATGAAGGGCTGAACGGTGCCTTTGGGGGTAATGTGCTCATGCCGCACGCCGTCTTCCGGCGCACAAATATCTGCAAATTCAGCCACTAAGGCGTCATAGCTATAGCGCCGAACCGGCAGGCCACTACATTTTTCCGGCCCATCTTCGGCAAAGGTGGCAATCACCACCGCGCCGCCCACAGGCACCGCCTTGGCCAATATCGCGCGATAGGCGTCTCGCTGCTCGGCCTCGGTCAGGAAATGAAACACGGCGCGGTCATGCCAAAGGGCATAGGCCCGATCTGGCTCCCACGCCAACACATCCCCAACCACAAACCGCGCCTGCGGAAGTCGCACCCGCGCCCCTGCCAAAGCCGCCTCGGACAGATCCATTACTGTTACGTCAAACCCGCGCGCCGCCAGCGCATCGGGCATAGATGACGCACCCGCCCCCACATCGACCACGGCAGACCCGCGCGGCAAACCCGCCTGATCCACAAGGCGCAATCCAGCCTCAGGTACAGGCTCGTACCATGTCAGCGTCTCAGCAATTGCACCGTCGTAGCGGGCATTCCAATGGTCGGACAAATCACTCATTCCGATTTTCTAATATATCACCCTCCCTCTGGACAGCCCCTTTCAAAGCCCCTACCCCATATCCATGGATACAGCGTTTCTCATCACATCCTTCGCCACGCTTTTCGTGGTGATCGACCCCATCGGCCTAACCCCGGTCTTCATCGCCCTGACCGCAGGGGCCGACAAAGCGCATCGCCGCACGGTCGCTATCCGCGCCTGCGTGGTTGCAGCGCTGATCCTGCTGCTGTTCGCCTTCCTTGGCGAAACGGTTCTCAGCACCATCGGCATTTCGATGCCGGCCTTCCGCATCTCGGGCGGAATCCTGCTGTTCATCACCGCATTGGACATGCTGTTCGAACGCCGCACCAAACGCCGCGACAATCAGGCCGAGGAACAAGCCGAAGAACCAGAACACCCCGACCCGTCCGTCTTCCCCATGGCGATCCCGCTGATCGCAGGCCCCGGTGCCATCGCCTCGATGATCCTGCTCATGGGCCAAACAACCAACGCGATCGGCGTGGCCACGGTCATCGGCGTCATGCTGGCGGTGATCGTCATCGCAGCCGTGATGTTCCTGCTGTCTGGCCCCATCGAACGGGCCTTGGGCAAAACCGGCATCACCGTGGTCACACGCCTGTTGGGAATGCTCCTCGCAGCCCTGTCGGTGCAATTCGTCCTGGACGGTCTTAGCGCCGTGGGCTTCGGCGGATAAAAAACGGGCGCGACCCAAACCGCCGCGCCCCTATATTTTCTGACAAAATATATCCCGGAGAGCACGAGAGGCAGCGCCTCTCGTTCGGCGCTTGCGCCGATCCTACCCCAAAGCCTTGCCCAAACGCGGCAACCGCGCCTTTTTCAGCAAGGCCCGCATCTGCCATTCCTCGCCCGACAAACGCCGCGCGGTGGCCAGAACATCCGCACAGACCGCGCCAACCACCTCGGGCTGGGCCTCATAAAACCCGATCAGAAACCCATCAGGGTCGGCCCGGCTGACGCCTTCTTCGGCCAAGATGTTGCGGGGAAAATCTGACGCGTTCATGGTGACGATCACGTCCGCCGATCCTGCAATCGCCGCTGCCAGAACATGGCGGTCCGCCACATCGGGCAACCACAGCCGATCTTCGAGCGACGGCTTCCACATCACCTCAGCCTTGGGCCAAGCGGCCCGCAAAAGGGCAATCTCGCCGCGTGCCTGCGCCTCGCCCTCTGGCCCCAATTTCCGCGCGGCCCGCGCCCATTCCTCAAGAATGCGCGCCGACCACAGCGGCGTGTATAACCCGGCCCGGGCCACACCCAGCAGCACCTCACGCATCACCGTGGGGAACATCACGCAGGTGTCGAGCAAGACCTTCATTGCAGGCGGAACACCAGCGCTTTCAGATAGCCGCTTTCGGCCAGTTGCGGCATCAGCGGATGGTCAGGCCCGGCAAAGCCGGTGTGGACCAGTTGCGCCCAACGGCCAGACCGGCCAATCCCACGCAGGCACGCGCCTTGGAACGCATTCAAATCCGCCGCGTGCGAGCAGGAGCACAGCACCAGATAACCGCCCTTTTCGACCAGTGGCGCCGACAGACGGGCCACGCGCTCATAGGCGCGCAGACCGGCCTCAAGCGCCGGTTTGTTCGGCGCAAAGGCGGGCGGGTCACAAACCACCACGTCAAAGATGGCGTTTTCTTCGCCAAGCGCGGCCAGCACGTCAAAGGCATCGCCCTGACGGGTTTCGAACCGATCTGCCGCGCCCATGGCGGCCGCGCCTTGCTGCGCCAATTCCAGCGCGGGGGCCGAGCCATCGACCGACAAAGCAGAAACCGCACCACCGGCCAAAGCGGCCAGCGCAAAGCCGCCCACATGGCTGAACACGTCGAGCACCTTGGCCCCATCGGCCAAACGCGCGGTAAAGGCGTGGTTCGGGCGTTGGTCATAAAACAGGCCGGTTTTCTGTCCGCCGGTCAGGTCGGCCATATAGGTCGCGCCGTTCATCTGCACCGGCACCGGCGCATCGGGGGCTGCACCCAGCAGCACCTTGTCTTCGTCATCCAGCCCTTCAAGCGTGCGGCCGCGGCCACCGGCGTTCTTGAGGATGTTCTTGACGCCCGTCACCTCGGCCAGCGCGGCGGCCAGATCATCCATCAACACATCGGCATAGGCGGCATTCGGCTGCACAACGCAGGTGTCGCCGAACCGGTCCACAATCACGCCCGGCAAGCCATCGGATTCGGCATGGATGAGGCGGTAGAATGGCGCATCGAACAGACGTTCGCGCAGTTGCAGCGCATGGGCGATGCGGGCGGCGAACCAGTTCTTGTCGATCACCGCCTCTTCATCGCGGTCCAGCATCCGGCCAATGATCCGCGAATTGGGATTGACCGCCACAATGCCCAGAAAGCGACGCTCGGCGTCTTCCAGTCGGGCGATGGTTCCCGGCTCCAACGCGCGTGTGCGGCGGTCGGTGACCAGTTCATTGGCGAAAACCCAAGGAAAGCCACGGCGCAGGGCGCGGGCATTGGCTTTGGGGATGAGTCGGATGGTGGGGGTGCTGGATTGGGTCATGGGCCCATTTAGCGGCTGCGGCGCATCAGGAAAAGCGCTATTGTGCATTCAGCCCCTTGATCGCACTTTTGCACGCCCCCTCCGTTCGCTCGTCCTGACTGTTAGGCCTTTACTGTTAGCGCTAACCGAGGTAGGAGAAAACCAACTGCCCTCCGGGACGGACCAGAACAACCGCAAAGGACCCGCCATGAGCCTGAACGCCACGATTGCCGCCGTTACCGACCGGATCAAAGCCAGAAGCGCCGAGTCGCGTGGGATTTATCTGGACCGGATGCGCCGCGCCGCCGAAGACGGCCCGCGCCGCGCGCATCTGACCTGTGGCAACCAAGCCCACGCCTATGCGGCCATGGGCGGCGATCAATCGCGCCTTGCCACGGAACGCAGTGCCAATATTGGCATCGTGACCGCCTATAACGATATGCTGTCGGCCCACCAGCCGTTCGAACGCTTCCCCCAGATCATCCGTGATACCGCCCGCGCGGCAGGTGGCACGGCGCAGGTTGCGGGCGGCGTGCCTGCCATGTGCGATGGCGTGACCCAAGGCCAGACGGGCATGGAACTGTCGCTGTTTTCGCGTGATGTCATCGCGCTGGCCGCTGGGGTCAGCCTGTCGCACAACGTGTTTGACGCTGCCGTTTACCTTGGTGTCTGTGACAAGATCGTGCCGGGGCTGGTGATTGCTGCGGCAACTTTTGGCTATATCCCCGGCATCTTCCTGCCGGCGGGGCCGATGCCCTCGGGCCTGCCGAACGATGAAAAAGCCAAGGTCCGCCAGAAGTTTGCCACCGGCGACGTCGACCGCGCCGCGCTGATGGAGGCCGAGATGGCCTCGTACCATTCGCCCGGCACCTGCACCTTTTACGGCACCGCCAACACCAACCAGATGCTGATGGAGTTCATGGGCCTGCACCTGCCCGGCGCGTCCTTCGTGCACCCCAACACCGAACTGCGCGACGCGCTGACCATCGCGGGCACCCAACGTGCGTTGGAAATCACCGCCATGGGCAACGACTACCGCCCCGTCTGCGACGTGCTGGACGAAAAGGCCTTTGTGAACGGGCTTGTGGGGCTGATGGCAACAGGCGGGTCCACCAACCTTGTGCTGCACCTGCCTGCCATGGCCCGTGCAGCCGGTGTGAACCTGACGCTGGAAGATTTCGACGACATCTCCTCCGTCGTGCCGCTGATGACCAAGGTCTATCCGAACGGTCTGGCCGACGTGAACCACTTCCACGCCGCAGGCGGGCTGCAATTCATGATTGGCGAGTTGCTGGATGCGGGCCTGCTGCATGAAGACGTGACCACCATCGCAGGCGATGGCCTGTCGCGCTATGCGCAGGAACCGGTGATCAACGATGGCGCGCTGGCATGGCGCGAGGGTCAGAAGACCACGCTGAATGACAAGATCCTGCGCCCCGCGTCTGATCCGTTCCAGAAAACCGGCGGGCTGAAACAGCTTCACGGCAACATGGGCCATGGCATGATGAAAGTGTCCGCCGTTGCGCCCGAGCGCCGCGTGATTGAGGCAAAGGCCCGCGTGTTCCACACCCAAGAGGCCGTGAAAGACGCGTTCAAAGCGGGCGAATTCACCGAAGACACGATCGTTGTTGTCCGTTTCCAAGGCCCCAAGTCCAACGGCATGCCCGAACTGCACGGCCTGACCCCGACCCTATCAGTGCTGCAAGATCGCGGGCTGAAGGTGGCGCTGGTCACCGATGGCCGCATGTCGGGCGCATCGGGCAAAGTGCCAGCCGCGATCCACGTCAGCCCCGAAGCGCTTGGCGGTGGCCCGCTGGCCCGTTTGCGGGACGGCGATCTGGTGCGCGTCGATGCCGAGGCCGGGACGATTGACTGCCTTGAGTCTGATTTCGACAGTCGCACGCCGGTGACCGCCGATCTGACCGGCAACGGCAATGGCGTGGGCCGCGAATTGTTCGAGATGTTCCGCCAAACGGTTGGCCTCGCCTCCGAAGGCGCGGCCGTGGTGGTGTAATGCAAAACGGGCCGGAGATGATCCGGCCCGTCTTTGTCAAAGCTGTGGGATCGTCTATGCGATCATTGCTTTTCCAACACGTAAGTGCCGGTGCCGCTATAATCGATGATGCCGGCCTTGTTGTTGTCGTCGATGGCCAGTTGCGCCGTGCCGATGGAATGATGCCCAGCCGATCCCATCATATTGCCGCCCAAAGTCAGCAATGCCGAACCGGTTGTTCCAAGCGAGGCCGCGTTGGTCGCCGTGATGTCTGCGCCCAAGATCACGTTGAGACCAGCGGCGCGCGTGGTCACCGTGCCCGAGGCGGGCGCCGGAAGGGTGATCGTGTTTTCGTTCGTCAACAGCGTACCGCTGCCGTTTGCATGTGCGGTATCAAAGGTGGTCGACCAGGTGAAATCGGCCCCCGTGGCATCCTTGCCGCGAATATTGCCAACCGTGCCGGTGATCGACGACTGACCGGATTTGGCAAAGTTGACCGTCAAATCGGCATCGCCCAGAACATCGGTGGCAACCACATTTGTTGGGGTGGCAGCCTCGGCAATATTGGTCAGATAGACATTGCCGGTGTATTTCGCGCTGCCTGTCGACGGCATATCGCTGGTCGGGGCGTTGGACAGCGCCGTCGGATCGCTATAGGTAGCGTAAAGCGCTTTGTAGGATGTCACACTGGCCGCAGCACCTGTGCCGCCAGATCCGCCAGCACCGCCGCCACCGCCGGACCCGCCATTGCCAAGGCAGCCAGCCAAGGCAAAGGCGCCGAAGGCCGCAATTCCGAGTTTGATACTGAGTTTTATAGGCGTCATTTGATAATTCACTCCGCTATGAAATCGTATTCCCGACACAAGAAAGCGGCCCGCAAAATGCAGGCAATAACAATGCGTATTGGCTTAAATATAGCGCCCAGCCCTCCTCCGGGTCAGACGATGCTGTTCGCATTCTGATAGAAAATCAATAAAAAACTCATCTAAAAATCAACCAAAACTCATCAAGTATGGCATACCCCCAGTCGGGCTGCCTCCACTCAGAAAGGACCGACATGACCCCCGCAGAACAAAGCGCCAAAGCCCTAGAGGTTTGCACCCTTGCCCCCGTTGTCCCGGTTCTGGTGATCGACGATGTGTCCCATGCCCGCCCCTTGGCCGAGGCGCTGGTTGCGGGCGGTTTGCCCGCGCTGGAAGTCACGCTGCGCACGCCTTGCGCCTTGGATGCGATCCGCGAAATGGCGCAGGTCGAAGGCGGCGTTGTCGGCGCTGGCACCCTGCTGACCCCCGCCGATGTGGCCGCCGCGAAAGCCGCCGGTGCGAAATTCGGCGTCTCGCCCGGTGCGACGGACAGCGTGATCAATGCCTGTATCGAACATGACCTGCCGCTGCTGCCCGGCGCTGCCACCGCGACGGAAGTGATGCAGCTGCTGGAAAAGGGTTACACCGTGCAGAAGTTCTTCCCGGCCGAAGCAAACGGCGGCGCCCCCGCGCTAAAGGCCATTGGCGCGCCGATCCCACAGGTTAAATTCTGCCCGACCGGCGGCGTATCGATGAAGAACGTTCATGACTACCTGTCGCTGTCCAACACGCTGTGCGTAGGCGGAAGCTGGGTTGCGCCGAAGGACAAGATGATCGCAGGCGATTGGGACGGCATCACCGCCCTGGCCCGCGAAGCCGCTGCCCTGAAAGCCTAAAACAGACTAAGCTGGGTGCCCGGCAATTCGGGCACCCGGAACAGATCACGGCGCAATGCGGGCGGCGACGGATCAAAGCCCAGACGGTTGCGGACCAGTTCGAACCGCTGACCGATCAGGCGGGCATAATGCCCCTCGCCCCGCATCCGATGCCCCCAAGTTGCTGAATAATCCTTGCCGTCGTGCATTTCGCGCAAGCGGGCCATCACGCGGTCTTTGCGGCCCGGATAGTGTTCCTCTAGCCAGTCGCGCCACAGCGGCGACACCTCAAGCGGCAGGCGCAGCATGATCCAACTGGCGGCATCGGCCCCGGCGGCGCGGCCTTCGGACATGATCGCCTCAAGCTCAGGGTCGGTGAGCGCAGGCACAATCGGCGACACCATCAGCCGTACCGGAATGCCCGCGCTGCGCAGATTGCGAATGATCGCAAGGCGGCGCTTGGGCGATGGGGCGCGCGGCTCCATCCGGCGGGACAGATCGGCGTCAAGCGTGGTGACGGATATCCCGACCCGCACCAAACCGCGTTCGGCCATCGGGGCCAGCAGGTCAATATCACGCTCAACCAAGGTGCCTTTGGTGACGATGGCAACCGGATGGTTGAACCTGTCCAGCACCTCAAGAATGTCGCGCATCAGGGCGTAGCGCTTCTCAATCGGCTGATAGGGGTCGGTGTTCGACCCGATCGACAACGGCGCACAGGAATAGCGTTTGCTGCGCAGTTCTTTTTCCAACCCCTTCGCAATGCCGGGCCGCGCCACCAGCCGCGTTTCAAAATCCAACCCCGGCGACAGGCCCAGAAAGGCATGGGTGGGACGGGCAAAACAGTAGATGCACCCGTGTTCACAGCCGCGATACGGGTTGATGGTGCGATCAAAGGGCAGATCCGGCGACCGGACATAGTTCATCGCCTTGGTGATCCGTTCTTCTGTCACCTCGGTTCGAACGGGCGGCAGCGGTTCATCAATGTCCCAGCCATCATGATCGTCACTGCGGCTAAAGGTTTCAAACCGGCCACTGTCGCGGCTGGCGGCCCCCCGTCCGGGGCGGCGATCAGAGGGGATGACGACATTGGCGCACATTGCACAAATGTAGAACAAAACAGAAACGCGCACAATCAGCATGTGCAAATCCCGCACACAATCCGCGTTTTCCGCCGCATTTGGTCGTTCTGTCTGTGGCCAGTGTCGGAAATGGGCGATATCCCCTTGCCAGATTTGACAAATAGTCACACTTAGCCGATGAAGCCCGCCTGCGGGTGCACATGATTAGGATTTGCCATGTCGGAAGAAGAAGACGATATCATCCTGTCCGAACTGGACGATGACGAGCTTGTCCAGCAGATGCAGGACGACCTTTACGACGGTCTGAAAGAAGAGATCGAAGAAGGCGTCAACATCCTGCTTGGCCGGGGCTGGGCCCCTTATGATGTTCTGACCAAGCCGCTTGTCGGCGGGATGACCATTGTCGGGAACGACTTCCGCGACGGTATTCTGTTCGTCCCCGAGGTGCTGCTGGCCGCGAATGCGATGAAGGGCGGCATGGCCATCCTCAAGCCGCTTCTGGTCGAAACCGGCGCACCGCGTATGGGCAAGATGGTCATCGGCACAGTGAAGGGCGACATCCACGACATCGGCAAGAACCTTGTTGCGATGATGATGGAAGGCGCCGGATTTGAGATCGTCGATCTGGGTATCAACAACCCGGTTGAGGCTTATCTGGACACCGCCGCACGGGAAGAGGCCGACATTGTTGGCATGTCCGCGCTGCTGACCACTACCATGCCTTATATGAAAATCGTCATCGACACGATGAAGGAAAAGGGCATTCGCGACGACTATATCGTGATGGTGGGCGGCGCGCCGCTGAACGAAGAGTTTGGCCGTGCCATTGGCGCAGACGCCTATTGCCGCGACGCCGCTGTTGCGGTTGAGACGGCGAAAACCCTGATCGCCCGCAAACACAACCAGCTTGCTGCTGGCTGATTTGCGAGCATTTGCAACATTTTGAAAGCCCCGTCTGCAAGCGGGGCTTTTCTTATGGCCGGTTATCCCCCATATTAAAGGCTCAGAGGAGAGATGAATGCCTATCACCACCTTTGTCGCCATGATCCTATCCGCCGTTGTCGCCTCGGGGCTGACCGTGCTGGCGTTTATGAAATGGGGTGCGATGACTGTTCTGCCGGTCATGATCGTGCTGGCTTTGCTGGCACGCTGGGGTTTGGCCACGGTTCCGGCCGATGACGGCCACGCCTGAAGATTCCGACCTGACAGACCATGGCCTTGATCTGCGCGGCGCAGGCCGCGTGCTGGCCATTGCCTGCGGGGCCCTTGCCCGTGAAATCCTCGATCTGAAACAGGCCAATGGCTGGGATCATCTGGATCTGCGCTGTCTTCCGGCGATTTTGCACAACCATCCCGAACGGATCACCGATGCCGTGCGCAAGGCCGTGGCCGACAACCGCGACCGCTATGATGAGGTGTTCGTCGTCTATGCCGATTGCGGCACCGGCGGGCTGTTGCAGGCGGCCTGCGCCGATATGGGCGTGCAGATGATGGAAGGGCCGCATTGCTATGCCTTCTTCGAAGGCAACGCCGAGTTTACGGATCGCGGCGAAGTCACCGCCTTTTACCTGACCGATTTTCTGGTGCGCCAGTTCGATGCTTTTGTCTGGCGTCCGCTGGGCCTCGACCGGCATCCTGACCTGTTGCAGATGTATTTCGGCAATTACGACCGGCTGGTTTATCAGGCCCAAACCGATGATCCGGCCCTAACCGCGTTGGCGCAATCGCACGCTGACCGGATGGGCCTGCGGTTTGAACGGCGCTTTACCGGCTATGGCGAATTGCAGCGTGATCTGGCGCACTTTGCCGTGCAGGCGTAACGGTTGGAATTGCCATGACACGCCCCATATCTAGCCCATGCTAAAACTGACCCCGATCCTTCTGGCCGTTCTCTATGCCTTTGTCGCCTATCGCTTTTCGGTCTGGCGCACCACGAAAGAGCTGAACGAGAGGTCGACCGAACTGGCGGACCGCACCATGCAGCAGCTGACCGCCAAAATGGCCGAGGCGCTGGATATCCCACGGGTGCGCGTGCACATCTATGAAATTGAGCCGGTGAACGGGCTGGCCGCGCCCGATGGCCGGATCTTCATCACGCGGGGGTTCTACGCGAAATACCGCAACGGCGAAGTGTCCGCCGAAGAACTGGCCAGCGTCATCGCGCATGAGCTGGGCCATGTCGCACTTGGCCATTCGCGCCGCCGGATGATCGACTTTTCAGGGCAAAACGCGCTGCGCACGGCGCTGGCGATGGTGCTGAACCGGTTCCTGCCGGGGATCGGCGTGATGATTGCCAACGGGCTGACCAGCCTGCTGGCCGCCCGGATTTCACGGTCAGATGAGTATGAGGCCGATGCCTATGCCGCCGCCCTGCTGCATAAGGCCGGGATTGGCATCGACGCGCAGATCGGCATGTTCCGCAAACTAGACGCGCTGACCCAATCGCGCGGCGGCACGGTGCCCGCGTGGTTGATGAGCCACCCCAAAACCGCCGACCGCATTGCCGCTTTGGAAAAGCTGGCGCAACGTTGGCAGGTCACCTCTTAAAATCTGATCCAAGCCCCCTAAATCTTAAGACAAGGGAAAGGACCGGGATATGAGCGGCGAACAATTTGGCAATCTGACCTACCTTGTGTTGCTACTGGCCATGTTGTCGGTCGGGCTGATTGCGCGCGGGCGCGGACAGATCCGCCAGCACCTGAAGGCGTTCGGCCAATGGTTTGTCATTATTGCGATTATTGCCGTAGGCGTAGGCCTTTGGGGTGACGTCCGCACCCGCATCATCCCGCAGCAAACCGTGTTTTCTGAGGCCGGTCGGATCGAACTGCCCCGCGCCCCGGATGGCCACTATTACGCCACGTTGGGCATCAATGGGGCCGAGATCCCCTTTGTCATCGACACCGGTGCCAGCAACATGGTTCTGACCCAAGATGACGCCAAAGCGGCGGGGGTTCCGTTGGAGCGGCTATCCTATTTTGGGCAGGCCAATACCGCCAACGGCACTGTGCGCACCGCGCCGATCCGGCTGAACGACGTCAGTTTCGGCCCGTTCGAGGATAGCAACGTGCGGGCCTTGGTGAACCAGGGCGATATGGACAAATCGCTATTGGGGATGAGTTATCTTCAGCGGTTTTCCCGCATTGAGATCAGCAACAACACCCTGATCCTTGAACGCTGATCAGGTGTTCTTTTCGGCCTTCATTTGCCAGCGCCCCGATTCCTCGGACCAGTATTTGGCCGGGCAACCCGCATCGGTCAGGGTTTTCCACTGAACGCGGGCGTGCTGCACCGCTTCGGGGTCGGTGCCGTCAAACAGGATCATCGTGCGGGTCAAAGCGCCCACCTGATCGGCGGTGATATCCGCGCCGTCGATGCTCAGGATGCAGTCGGGCTTGTTCGCAGGCGCTTCTGCCATGGTCAGCAAGATCGGCTGATCGGCGTCATGCGGCCCGCCCTCAAGCCCGTGCGGCAAGAACCCGTCGTCGGGTCCAAGCCATAACTTTTGGTCCAGCCATTCCAACCGTTCGCGGCGCACGCCCTTGATTGCCACCCGCCAGCCTGCCTCTAGGGATTTGCCCAGAAGCAGCGGCAAGGTTTCATCGAGCGAATGCCGCGTCAGGTGATAGAAAAAGGCCTCGCCCATCTTACTCGTAGTGATCTGCGATCAAACGGTTCAGGGTCATGACGCCCCAGCCTGTCACGCCCTTGGGCGACATCGGCAGATCACGCGACACCAGCGCCACGCCGGCAATGTCGATATGCGCCCAAGCGGTTTTGTCCTGAACGAAGCGGGCAAGGAACTGCGCCGCCGTGATCGATCCGGCAGGCCGTCCGCCGACGTTCTTCATATCGGCAACGCCCGATTTCAGCATGTCGTCATAGGCTTGGCCCAGCGGCATCCGCCACGCGCCTTCCTGTTCGACCTCAGCCGATTTCAGCAGCTTGTTGCACAGCGTATCGTCGTTGGAATAAACCGCCGCGTTTTCATGCCCCAGCGCGATGATGGCGGCACCGGTCAGGGTGGCAAGGTCGATCATCGCGACCGGCTTATAGACCTCTTGGGTGTACCACATGATATCGCAGAGCACCAAACGGCCCTCGGCATCGGTGTTGATCACCTCAATCGTGTCACCCTTCATCGAGGTGACCACATCGCCGGGGCGCGTGGCCGTGCCCGACGGCATATTCTCCACCAGACCGACAACGCCCACCACGTTGCATGGCGCTTTGCGCTTGGCCAGCGTCATCATGGTGCCAGCCACGGTGCCCGCGCCGCCCATGTCCATGGTCATTTCTTCCATGCCAGCGGCAGGTTTGAGCGAGATACCGCCCGTGTCAAAGACCACGCCCTTGCCAACCAAAGCCACCGGCGCGGCGTCACGTTCGCCGCCATTCCAGCGCATGACAACGACCTTCGACGGCGAGGCAGAGCCCTGCCCGACCGCCAACAAAGCGCCCATCTTCAGTTCGGCCAGAACATCCTCTTCCAGCACGTCGACCTGAATGCCCAATTCCTCAAACGCAGACAGGCGCGCGGCGAATTCGGTCGTGGTCAGAACGTTGGCGGGTTCGGCCACCAGATCGCGGGTAAAGAACACACCTTCGGCAATGGCGCGCATCGCCTCATATTCGGCCTGCGCCTCCTCGGTCTTAGAGACCATCATGATCGCAGCGGCCAGCGGCGTATCCTCGGCGGTTTTGTGCTGAGTGAAAGCATAGCCGCGCAGCATCAGACCCAGCGCGAACTGGCCAATCCGGCGCACCGGGCTGGCCGCAATCAGCAGCGCGTCACTGCCTGCCACCTTGGCCAGCGCAGCACCCGCGATGCGCACGGTTTCCGCATCGGCGCTGCGGCTGAGTTTGATCACATCCACCGCCTTGGCCGTAGTGCCCGCAGGCCAGGACAGCGTTGAAATATCGCCGTTTTTCATCTTGGACCAGTCAGCCGATTCCGTCAGGCGCAGGATCGCCCCGCGCGTCAGGCGGTTCACCCGGCGACCCGCTTGGTCCATCTTGCCGTCATCGGTGATGCAAATCACCAAACGGCCTTCGAAGGTTTCTAGCGAAGCAAGGTTGAGGTCCTGAAAGGAAATCTCTCTGGGCTGGGTCATGAGCGGGTCCTTTTGGTTCGGTTTGCCAAGATGTACTTTGCCCCGAAGACATTGACCAGAGCCGGGTTTTGCAGCAAACCCATGGAACACGGCAGAGATGCCACGCCAGCCACGTCTTGGGGGACCGCTTTTGGCCAGATTCGACAGGTATATGCTGTCGCAGCTTATGGTGCTGTTCGGCTTCTTTGCGCTTGTGCTGGTGTCGGTCTATTGGGTCAACCGGGCGGTTGTTCTGTTTGACCGGCTGATCGCCGATGGCCATTCGGCGGGGGTGTTTCTGGAATTCACCGCGCTGAGCCTGCCCAAGGTGATCGGGCTGGTGATGCCGATGGCGGCCTTTGCGGCGGCGGTCTATGTGACGAATAAACTTAGCAATGACAGCGAATTGACCGTGGTTCAGGCCACCGGGTTTTCACCATGGCGCATTGCGCGGCCCGTGGTGGCCTTTGGCATCCTACTGATCCTCGCCATGAGCATCATCACCCACTTCCTGATCCCCGCAAGCCTTGCCCAACTACGCATGCGCGAGATTGAGATCTCAGGCTCGGTTTCGGCGCGGCTACTGCGCGAGGGGGTGTTTTTGCACCCAACCAGCGGCGTGACTTTTTACATCGGGGACATTACCGCCGAAGGCGAATTACAGAATATCTTTCTGTCGGACCGGCGTTCAGAAAACCGAGCGGTGACCTACACCGCCGATAGCGGGTTTCTGATGCGCGATGAAAACGGGCCGAAACTGGTGATGCTGCGCGGCATGGCGCAATCGCTCAATCGCAAGTCAGAACGATTGACCACCACGACTTTCGAAGATTTCTCATACGACATCAGCGCCTTTATTCAGACCGACAACGGTTTGCTGCGCCGTCTGGAACATGTGCCGACGCTCGAACTGTTGACCCGGCCCTCCGCGGTCGGGGCGGAAACAAACAACACCGTCGCCCGCGTTCTGGACGAAGCACATGGCCGGTTCCAACAACCACTGTTGTGCCTTGTCGCGGCACTGATCGGGTTTTCGGCGCTGATGGTCGGCGGGTTTAGCCGCTTTGGCGTGGGCCGGCAAATCGTCGGGGCGATCTTCCTTCTGGTGATCGTCAAGCTGGTGGAAAGCGCGGTGACTGATCCCGTGCGATCCAGCCCGGACATGTGGCCGCTGGTCTATGCGCCCACGGTCATCGGCCTGACCATATCGCTGATCCTGCTGCATCTGGCAGCCCGCCCGTTCCGCCGCCCCCGCCGCACCGCGCAGGAGGCCTCGGCATGACCTTGCATTACTATATCGCGCGGCGGTTCTTTTGGATCCTGGCCTCGGTCTTTGCGATCTTCTTTGCCTTTATGACCCTGCTGGATCTGGTCGAACAAATGCGCCGGTTTGACAGTTCGGTCAGCTTTGGCGAGGTGCTGCGCCTGACGCTGCTGAACACGCCCAAATCGCTCTATCAGATCTTGCCGCTTGTGGTGATCCTGTCGGCGATTGCGCTGTTCATCGGGCTGGCCCGGTCGTCGGAACTGGTCGTGATCCGCGCGGCGGGCCGGTCGGCCACAAGTTCGCTGCTGGCCCCGGTCATGGTGGCACTGATCCTTGGCGGTCTGGCTGTGGGGGTGTTCAACCCCATCGTTGCCGCCACATCCAAGCAATACAACCAGATGCGCGAACTTTACCGCAACGGCGGCACCAGCACCCTATCCATCGGGGCCGAGGGGCTTTGGCTGCGACAAGGCGATGAAACCGGCCAAACCGTGATCCGCGCCAGCCGCGCAAACCCCGAAGCGACGGTTCTTTATCAGGTCAGCTTTGTCAGCTACGCCCCCGGCGGCGGCCCCGTACAACGGATTGAGGCCGATACCGCCCGTCTGGACAATGGCCATTGGGTGCTTGACGACGCCAAGGTCTGGCCCCTGAGCGCAACCCTGAACGCCGAGGCTGCGGCCAAGCGGTTCGACAGCGTAGAGGTGTCCTCGACCCTGACCCAAGAAAGCATC
The DNA here is from genome assembly GCF_900302505.1 of Pseudoprimorskyibacter insulae. GTDB lineage: Bacteria > Pseudomonadota > Alphaproteobacteria > Rhodobacterales > Rhodobacteraceae > Pseudoprimorskyibacter > Pseudoprimorskyibacter insulae. Next base: position 148,749 of record NZ_OMOJ01000003.1, read on the forward strand.
CGCGACCGGTTCGGAACCCCATCGGCCGTGCCGATCTGGGAACTGCGCGCCTATATCGCCGAACTGGAACTGGCCGGATTTTCGGCCCGTCGGCATTTCGTCTGGCTTCAGATGGAGATGGCAAAACCGCTGTTCTTGGCCGCTATGGTGCTGGTCGGCGCGGCCTTTACCATGGGCCATTCGCGGCTGGGCAAAACCGGCATCGGCGTGCTTTCGGCGATCTTGCTGGGGTTTGGCCTTTACTATGTGCGCAACTTTGCGCAGATCTTGGGCGAGAACGGCCAAGTAAACGCGGTGCTGGCCGCTTGGGCCCCGCCGGTTGCCTCGGTCTTGCTGGCCTTTGGGCTGATCCTTCACCGGGAGGAAGGCTGATGCGTCATCTGATTGCTGCCGCCGCATTGGCCGCCGGACTGGCCGCGCCTGCCCTTGCCCAAACCGAGAATCAAGCCGCGCTGCTGGTCGCTGACCGGGTTCTGGTCGAAAGCGACAACCGCCTGATTGCCGAGGGTAAGGTCGAAGCGTTTCAAGATGGCGTCCGCCTGACTGCATCGCGCATCGTTTATGACCGCGACGCCGACAGCCTGACGATCGAAGGCCCGATCCGACTGTCTGACTCGAACGGCAATCTGTTGATTGCCGACAGCGCCGATCTGGACATCGAATTGCGCAACGGGCTGTTGCGCGGCGCGCGGCTGGTGCTGGACGAACAATTGCAGCTGGCCTCGGTTCAGGCGCGGCGGGTCGAGGGGCGTTACACCCAGATGTCGAAGGTGGCGATCACCTCATGTCAGGTCTGCGGCGAAGATACGCCGCTTTGGCAAATCCGTGCCCGCAATGTGGTGCATGACGAAGAGGCCAAGCAGATCTATATCGACGAGGCACAGTTGCGCATTCTGGATGTGCCGGTGTTCTACCTGCCACATCTGCGCCTGCCCGACCCGACCCTGACCCGTGCGCGCGGCTTCCTGATCCCGGAAATCCTGTCCAGCACGCTGTTGGGCACCGGGGTCCGGATGCCCTATTTCGTGCCCTTGGGCGACCATGCCGACATCACCTTTGCGCCGTACCTGTCGCCCGTCACCCGCACGATTGAGGCGCGCTATCGCCACGCCTTCCGCACCGGCACTGTGAGCTTCGACACCGCGATCAGCCGCGACACAGTGCAACGCGATACGACCCGCGCCTATCTGTTCGGCGAAGGCGCGTTCGATCTGCGCAATGATTTCAAGCTGACCTTCGACATCGAAGCGGTGAACGACCGCAGTTACCTGAGCGATTACAACTATTCCGACAAGGACCGCCTTGATAGCGAATTGCGGATCGAACGGGTGCGCCCGGATGAGTATATCACCGGCGCTCTGATCCATTATGAATCGCTGCGTGCCAATGAAAGCAACGCAACCCTGCCAACCATCGTGGGCAATGTCGAATATGAGCGCCGGTTCCTGCCCGCCATCGGAGGCGAGCTGCGCTATGATGTAACGGCGCACAGCCATTTCCGCTATTCTGAGACCGATGTCGACGGGCGCGATGTGACGCGTCTGAATGCAGGTGTGACCTATCTGAACCGCTGGACCCTGCCCGCCGGTATTCGCGCGGGCTTTACCGGGTCGGTCTGGGCCGATCACGTCAACACAGTGCAGGATAGCACCGCCGATGCCATGATCACCCAACTGACGCCGCAAGCCGCCGTCGAGGTGCGCTGGCCTTGGGTGCGCAATGACGGGCAAGGCGGCGGGATGCTGCTGGAACCGGTGGCGCAGATCGGTTGGACAGGCGGCACGCGGCCCAACATCGCCAATGACGAAAGCACACGCGTCGAATTGGATGAGGCGAACCTGCTGTCGCTGTCCCGCTTTCCGGCGCCTGACCGGCGCGAACGCGGCTGGGTCGGTGCAGCGGGCATCCGCTGGATGCGCTATGCCCCTGCCGGTTGGTCGGCGGGCCTGACCCTTGGCCGCATTTGGCGCGACACGGCGGATGCCGAATTTTCGCGATCGTCAGGCTTGATGGGTGAAACATCCGATTGGTTGCTGGCGATGCATTTCACCGGTGCCAATGGTCTGGATCTTGTGGCCCGCGGCTTGCTGGACAACGCCGGGCGCTTTGCCAAGGCCGAAATCCGCGGGGTTTGGGACTATAAACGCCTCGGGCTTGAGGCGTCTTACGTGCTGCAATCGGCTGACCCGGCGGTTGCCCGCAATCGGGCCTTGTCCGAATGGACCATGGACGCAACCTATCAACTTGCCGAAAACTGGACCGGCTCGACCCTGTGGCGCTATGATATCGTCGACAACCGGCTGGACCGGGCCGGGGTTGGGCTCGACTATAGCAATGAATGCATCGACGTCGGGTTTTCGGTCTCGCGCCGCTTTGCATCATCCATTAACATAGAACCGACGACAAATTATGGCCTGACCGTTGCCCTGAAAGGCTTCAGCACCGGCGGCAGTGCCAAGGAGTATCGACGCACATGCCGCTGACGCTGATCCGCCCGCCTGTTCTTGCCCTTGGCCTTGTTGGGGCCTCGACCACGTTTGCCGCCGCGCAAAGCCTGTTTTCACCGGCTGTGCGCGTCAATGACAAGGTCATCACCCATTACGAGGTGGAACAACGCGCCCGGATGATGGTGGTTCTCAACTCGCCCGGCGACACGCAGGAACAGGCGATCGAACAGCTGATCGAAGACCGGCTAAAGCTGGAGGCCGCGCAGGCCGCAGGCATCGTGCCCACTGCCGAAGAGATTGAGGCCGCGATTGCCGATTTCGCCGCGCAAGGCAGCCTTGAACCTGCTGAGTTTCTGAAAGCGCTGGAAACCGAAGGTGTCGCAAGCCAGACCTTCCGCGACTTCGTGACCGCAGGCATCGCTTGGCGCGAATTGGTCCGCGCCCGGTTTGGCAACCGTTCCCTCGCGTCCGAGGCTGAAATTGACCGCGCGATTTCCAGTTCGCAAACCGGTGGCGGCGTGCGTGTACTGCTGTCGGAAATCATCATGCCCGCAACGCCGGAAACCCGCGAAGAGGTACGAGAGCGCGCCAACCGCATTGCCCAATACCGCACGATTGCTGAATTTTCTTCAGCCGCGCGTGAATTTTCGGCGACCGCGACGCGGGGCGCTGGTGGCCGTCTTCCGTGGCAAAACGTCAGCGAACTTCCGCCCGTGCTTCAGCCGCTGATCCTTGGGCTGGCCCCCGGTCAGGTGACTGACCCCCTGCCGCTGCCCAATGCCGTGGCGCTGTTCCAGCTGCGCGCGATTGAAGAAACCAACTATGTCGCGCCCAGCTACGCCGCTGTGGAATACGCAATGTACTACCTACCCGGTGGCCGCAGCCCCGAAACGCTGGCCAAGGCGCGGGTGATTGCCCAATCGCTGGACCGCTGCGACGACCTTTACGGCGTGGCCAAAGGCCAGCCGGAGGAGGTTCTGGACCGCATGACCCAACCGCCGGCGGATGTGCCCGGCGACGTGGCGATTGAGCTGTCGAAAATGGACGCGGGCGAAATCTCGACCGCGCTGACCCGCAACAACGGCCAGACCTTGGTTCTGCTGATGCTCTGCGGGCGCACCGCCGCCGTGAACGAAGACGCCGACCGCGAAAACATCGCGCTTGGCCTGCGCAACCGCCGGATCGGCAGTTTTGCCGATGGCTATCTGGCCGAGCTGAAAGCTGACGCCTACATCGTACGCCAATGACCCGCGCGCCTATCGCGCTCACCTCGGGTGAGCCTGCGGGGATCGGGCCTGAACTGGCTGGCCCCGCATGGCAAGCGCTGCGCGGAGAGGTTCCGTTTTTCTGGATCGGCGATCCGTCGCATTTGGATTGCGCCTATGAGGTCATCACCGACCCGTCGCAAGCCGCCCAATGCACCGACCTGCCGGTCCTGCCCCATGACTTCGGATCGCCCCGTACCCCCGGCTCGCCGCAACCGGCCCAAGCGCAGGCGGTGATTGACGTGATCGCTCGCGCGGTCGATCTGGCACAGCGCGGCGCGGCGTCGGCGGTCTGCACCGCCCCCATCCACAAAAAAGCGCTGCAAGACGGCGCAGGCTTTGCCTATCCCGGCCATACCGAATATCTGGCCGCGCTGGCGGGGCAATCAGATGTGGTGATGATGCTGGCCTCAAGCGCGCTGCGCGTTGTGCCCGTCACCATCCATATCGCGTTTGAGGACGTGCCAAATGCCCTGACCCCGGAATTGCTGGAAACCACCATTCGCATCACGCGCCGCGATCTGCAAAACCGCTTTGGTTTGACCGAGCCGCGTATTGCCGTTGCTGGCCTTAATCCGCATGCGGGCGAAGGTGGAAAAATGGGCCGTCAGGAAATCGAATTGATTTCGCCGGTATTGGATCGCCTTAAGAATGAAGGCATGCAAATCACCGGCCCGCATTCCGCCGATACCATGTTCCATGCGGCGGCCCGCACCCTATACGATGTTGCCATTTGTATGTACCACGACCAGGCTCTTATACCCATAAAGACGCTTGATTTCGATCATGGCGTCAACGTAACACTCGGATTACCTTTCATCCGCACGTCGCCAGACCATGGCACGGCATTCGATATCGCGGGCAAGGGACTCGCGAATTCCAGCTCGACCATTGAAGCATTGAAATTGGCTTGGGCAATGAATAAGGATTGAACCATGCAACCGCGTGCTGCCTTTGCGCTATTGCTCTGCGCTATGTGTATCAAGAATATCGAAGAAATTATGTTTCTTCCTGAATGGGGGGATACGAATAACTTCTTTATTCAAATGTCTACGGCGCAGGTGATCTTGGCCGCCACGATCCTGACAGTTGTGTTTGCTGTGATCGGGTTGAAAACCGCTGACAAAACGGTCTGGCCGCTTGCGCTGATTACCGGTAGCCTTATGGCCAGCGCATTGGCGAACTTGATCCTTTCTGTAATCCAGTTTGAGCTGATGCCCGGCGTTTTGGGCGGCGTGCTGTTTTTGATCCCGGCAGCGGTTTTGGTGTTCCGGTCTTTGGATTTCACCATCGGCCGCAGTTCGCTTTATACGCTGGCTGGTCTGCCTTTCGCGCTGACCTCCGGCTACCTTGCCCTTGCCTTGTCGGGCTTTTTGGTGAATTGAGGCCGCATGAGCGGCATTGATACTCTTCCCCCCCTGCGTCAGGTCATCGACACCCACGGGATCGCGGCCAAGAAGTCGCTTGGTCAGAACTTTCTGTTGGATCTGAACCTGACGGCCAAGATCGCCCGGCACGCCGGGGATCTGACCCAATGTGACGTGCTGGAGGTCGGCCCCGGCCCCGGCGGTTTGACGCGCGGCCTATTGGCCGAAGGGGCGCGGCGCGTGCTGGCCATCGAAAAAGACAGCCGCTGTATGCCCGCCCTGGCCGAAATCGCCGAGGCCTATCCGGGCCGTCTTGAGGTGATCAACGCCGACGCGCTTGAGGTCGATCCGCTGGCGCATCTGACGCCGCCGATCCGCATCGCGGCCAACCTGCCCTATAACGTCGGCACCGAATTGTTGGTGCGCTGGCTGACGCCCAAGGAATGGCCGCCCGTCTGGTCGTCGCTGACGCTGATGTTCCAGCGTGAAGTGGCCGACCGGATCGTCGCGCCCCCCGGCAGCAAGACATACGGACGGTTGGCCCTGCTGGCCCAATGGCGCACCGATGCCCGCATCGTCATGAGCCTGCCGCCTGAGGCTTTTAGCCCGCCACCCAAGATCCATTCAGCCGTGGTGCATCTGACCGCCCTGCCCGAGCCACGCTATCCGGCCAATGCCGCGACGCTGGAACGGGTTGTCGCCCGCGCCTTCAACCAGCGCCGCAAGATGCTACGCTCGGCGCTGAAGGGCATCGCACCTGACCTGGAGGACCGTCTGTTGGCCGCAGGCATTCAGCCCACCGAACGGGCCGAACAAGTCAGCCTAGAGCAGTTCTGCGCCTTGGCCCGCGCCATCGACGCCTAACACCAAGCCCGACGCCAGAATCGAAAAACGCGGGCCTAAGCCCGCGTTTTTCTGTTTGGTCACTCTGCCGCTTGGCCGCTGTCGCCACTGGGCGCAGGTTCTGGCGCGGGCGCAGGGGTGCTGTCGCCTTCAGCCGCCGCTTCGGCCTTTTTCGGCGCGGGCTTTTTGCGCGGCTTGCGCGGGGCGCGGGGTTTTTTCGGCTTTTCTTCGGCCGCCGCTTCGGGCGTATCGACCAAGCCAGTATCGCCATCGTCAGAGGCCGAAAAATCAACCACATCCGGCTGCGGCGCTTCGGACGGATCCCGTACCTGCGCGTCTGCCTTTACGGGCTGATCATTGTCATTGTCGCCACCGTTTTGGCCGGTGTCGTCATTGTCGCCTTTGCGGTTTTCGCGGTCGCGATCACGCTGCGCCTGACGTTCGCGGTTTTCGCGTTCCTGCTGTTCGCGGCGCGCGTCAATTTCGCGCTGCGCTTCGCCCAGCATACGCAGGTAGTGTTCGGCGTGCTGCTGAAAGTTCTCAGCAGCAACCCGATCGTTTGCCAACTGGGCGTCGCGGGCCAGTTGGTTATACTTCTCAATGATTTGCTGCGGTGTACCGCGTACCTTGCCTTCGGGGCCCGAGCTATCGAACACACGATTGACGACGTTGCCGACAGAAGACCGGTTCCGGTTGGATTTGGACCGCGAGCGTGACTTAGATGATCTCATAGTTTTGGAGTTCCAGCCTTATCCTTGACTATCCCTGTGCCGTCACATTTCACATGCGCTGTTCTGGGCACCGAATTTTTGGGCTTGGCGTTGCGCGGGACCACCGGAACGATATCCACCGCAGCAACTATTTGCAGTAAGCACGTCCAGACGAACGATACAAGGGCTAGTGTTAAAAAAACATCGCAAAACACGCGATAGAGTGGCGATTGTTACCCAGATGCCCGCGCCAGAACGACGCGGTCGCGCCCATCAAGGTCTGGAATGATCGCCGCATGGATCAAGCCTGCGTTGCGCATCATATCCATCACGGCCTGCCCCTGCGTCGGTCCGATCTCGACCATCAGGCGCCCGCCGGGTGCCAGAAAGGCCGGGGCACCCGACACGATCTGGCGATAGGCGCTTAGCCCGTCCCCCTCGTCGGTCAGGGCCATGCGGGGTTCATGGATGCGCACCTCAGCCGATAGATCGTCCATTTCCGCAGCGGCGATATAAGGCGGGTTCGACACGATCAGATCAAAGCGCCGCCCGCCCTTGGTCAGGGGCGAATACCAGCTGCCGTTGGTCAGCTCAGACCGGTCCTCAAGCCGCAGGCTGTTGCGGTTCCAAAAGGCGACGTTCAGCGCCTCTTCGCTCAGGTCAATGCCAAGGCCCGTGGTCTGGGTCGTTTCCGCCAGTAGCGTCAGCAGGATGCAGCCCGTGCCGGTGCCAAGGTCCAGCACGCGCTCAAACGGTTCGGACAGCGCGGCCTCGATCAGGGTTTCGGTTTCCGGGCGCGGGTCCAGCACCTCGGGCGTGACAAGGAATTCACGGCCATAGAATTGCCGCCGCCCCGTCAAATGCGATACAGGCACCCGTTCGCCGCGCCGTTCGATCAACGCGTTGTAGATCACCGTCAGATCAGGATCGACCGGTTCGGGCAAAAACAGCGTCAGCCGCCCCGGCGGCACCTTCAGCACATGAGCCAGCAGACGCCGCGCATCGCGGCCCGCGTCAGGCACACCTGCCGCTGTCAGAAATATCGTGGCCTTGGCCAGAATCTCGGACCCGGTCATTGCATATCCATTTCGGCCAACAAGGTGGCCTGCGCATCGGCGCTCAGCGCATCAAGGATATCATCCAGATCGCCCTGCATCACCTTGTCCAAGCTGTACAGAGTCAGGTTGATCCGGTGATCGGTCATCCGGCCTTGCGGGAAATTGTAGGTGCGGATGCGTTCGCTGCGATCCCCGGATCCGACCTGCGATTTACGATTGGCCGAGCGTTCGCTATCGACCTTCTGGCGTTCCAGATCGAACAGCCGCGTGCGCAGAACCTGCATGGCAATCTCTCGGTTGCGGTGTTGCGATTTTTCCGAGCTGGTCACAACGATCCCCGACGGCAAGTGTGTGATCCGCACCGCCGAGTCCGTGGTGTTGACGTGCTGCCCGCCCGCGCCCGAACTGCGCATCGTATCGATGCGGATGTCATTGGCGTTGATCTGAATGTCCACATCCTCGGCCTCGGGCAATACCGCAACCGTCGCCGCCGATGTGTGAATCCGTCCGCCGCTTTCGGTGGTTGGCACGCGCTGCACCCGATGCACGCCGGATTCGAACTTCAGCCGGGCAAAGACGTTTTCCCCGGCAATGCGGGCCACCACTTCCTTGATCCCGCCCAGTTCGGTCGCGGCCTCTTCGATGATCTCAAACTTCCAGCCCCGCGCCTCGGCATAGCGTTGATACATGCGCAGCAGATCGCCCGCAAACAGCGATGCCTCATCCCCGCCGGTGCCGGGACGGATTTCCAGGATCGCGGGCCGCGCATCAGCGGCATCCTTGGGCAGCAGCGCCAATTGCAGCGCGTGCTCAGCCTCTGGCAACGCGGCCTTCAGCGCGGGCAGCTCTTCCTCGGCCAGTTCGCGCATGTCTGGATCGTCCATCATGGCCTTGGCTTCGGCGATATCGTCCAGCAGCGTGTTATAGGCGGCGATCTGTTCGACCACCGGGCGCAGTTCGGAATATTCGCGCCCAAGGGCTGCAATATCCCCGCCCCCTTCGGCCATGCGGGCCTCAAGGTATTCAAAGCGCTGGGTGATCTGGGCAAGTCTGTCTTTGGGAAGCATGATGTTCTGTCCCTTATCCCGGCGCTTTGGTCAAGGGTGAGAAATTGCGCTGCGCAAACCCGCGCGTTTGTGCTATCATGGGCTCATGCGATCCTTGGCGTTCTTCCTTGCCCTCTTGGCGGGGCCTGCCTTGGCCGATGCCACCATCGGCGGCAAAACCGTGGACTGCTATTGCACCGACACCCAAGGCGACCGGGTCGAACTGGGCCAGTTCATTTGCCTGACCGTTGGCAGCCGCACCTTTACCGCGCAATGCCAGATGTCGCTGAACGTGCCGATGTGGCGCGAAATTCAATCCGGCTGCTATAGTTCTGCCCTACCGCAGAGCCTTCAGCCACCCATCGACACGGGCCTTGTTGACGCCCAGATCTGATTGACCAAAGCGCAGCCGCGACCAGATTTCCAGCGCGTCATCAGACAGTTGCACCGTGGCATAATCGGGAAAACCAAACGCCTTGGAACGGGTGACATAGGTGACGCGCCCGTCTTCGGGGCGGCCTGCCAACACCTCGGTGCGCGGGGTTTCCAGGATGATCCGGTGCAGCCGCTCAAACGTGGCGGCGTCACCGGGAATGCGCCTGCGCACGCCGCCCGCCAAGTCCTGATCCACCGTCACCATCGGATCGACATGCCAACGCGCCACATCGCTGGGCGCAAGGCGAATCCACGCCAAGCCGCCCAGAACCGCCAAAGCGATAAAAAGTCCGATCCACATGCCCCACCTCTTGCGCTGTCTGCGCTTGAATTGCATGTCCGCCCTCGCGCGTTAAGGCCTAGCCTAGCCGCGCCGCGTCCAGCCCCACAAGCACAGAATTTCCGTCGCAACATGGGCCGCGGCGATGGCCGTCGCCCCTGTTGTATCAAAGGGCGGGGAAACCTCCACCACGTCGCCGCCAACCAAGCGGATGCCCGCCAATTGCCGCAGCATCACCGCCGCCTGATGGCTGGTCAGACCGCCCCAAACAGGCGTGCCAGTGCCCGGCGCAAAGGCCGGATCCAGCGCGTCGATGTCGAAGGTCAGATACACCGGATGATCGCCGACTATGGCGCGGGCCTTTTCGGCAATCGCCTCGGGGCCGTCACGGTGCACTTGCCGCGCATCGAAGATGTTGAACCCCATCGTGTCGGGGTTGTCGGTGCGAATGCCGATCTGGACGGATCGCTTGGGGTCCACCAGCCCCTCCTTCACAGCCTTATACAGAAAGGTGCCGTGGTCGATCCGGCTCATGTCGTCATCGGCCCAAGTGTCGGTATGGGCATCGAACTGGATCACCGACACGGGGCCATGCTTGGCCGCATAGGCGCGCAGGATCGGCAAGGTGATTGAATGATCGCCCCCCAGCGTGACCGTCGCCGCACCTGCCTCCAGAATGCCCGCGATATGGGCCTGAAGCGTGGCCGGGAATTCGCTGACCTTGGCATAATCGAACGCCAGATCGCCGTAATCGGCGATGGCGAAGTCCGACAGCACATCATAACCCCAACCATAAGGCGCATCGCAGGGCTGTAGGGCCGAGGCTTCGCGGATCGCGCGGGGGCCAAGGCGGGTGCCTGTGCGGTTCGTCACCGCCTGATCGAACGGCACGCCCGTAACGGCGATATCCACGCCGCGCAGATCCTTGGTGTATTTGCGGCGCAGGAACGAGGTCGCGCCAGCGAACACATTCTCAAAGCTAGAGCCTTTCAGATCCTCGCGGGTGAACGCGTGGTCGATCTGTTTCTTTGCGTCTTCCAAAGCCATAGGCGATGCCCTTTCTCGCATCGGGGTGGGTGGGCGGGCGATGCGGGAAAGGGCAGCGCCGCGCAAGCCCCAATCGGGGCCTCAGGTCTTAAGAGATACGGTGCCGCGTCTCGATCAGCTTTGCGAAAAAGCTGGCCCCGACGGGCGCGACCGCATCATTGAAGTTGAACTTGGGGTGATGGACCGACGGACCCTTGCCCTGCCCCAAGAACAGGAAACACCCCGGACGGGCGCGCAACATATAGCTGAAATCCTCAGCCCCCATCTCGGCGGGCATATCGCCGATGGCATTGCCCGCGCCAACCACCTCAGACGCCACATCCAGCGCAAAAGCTGTTTGCGCGGCGTGGTTCACCGTTGCGGGGTATTGGCGGTTGTAGTCGAGGTCAGCCTCAACCCCATAGGCCGCCGCCTGCCCTGCCACGATGGCACGAATCCGCGCCTCGGCCAGATCGCGCAGCCCCTCGTCAAAGCAACGCACCGTCCCGGCCATATGCACCGTTTCGGGGATGATGTTAGGCGCCGTGCCGCCTTGAACGGTCGTCAGCGACACCACCAGCGGCAGTTTCGGATCGGCGTTGCGGGCCGGAATGCTCATGAGCGCTTGGCCAATCGCCAATGCGCAGGGGATCGGGTCAACGCAGCTTTCGGGATAGGCTGCATGGCCGCCCTTGCCCGTCAGATAAATGTCGAAATCATCAACCGAGGCCATCAGCGGGCCGGGGTTGGTGGACAGCGTGCCAACCTCGCCAAACGGGTCAGTGTGCATGGCGTAAACCTCTTCAACGCCGAAGCGGTCCATGACCTTTTCATCTTCGACCATGATGCGCCCCCCGCCGATGGTTTCTTCGGCGGGTTGGAACAGCAGCACGACCTTACCGGCGAAATTGCGCGTCTCGGCCAGATAGCGGGCCGCGCCCAATAGCATTGTGGTATGCCCGTCATGGCCGCAGGCATGCATCCGCCCAGGCACTTGGCTGGCGTAGTCCACGCCGGTGTCTTCCTCCATCGGCAGGGCGTCCATATCGGCGCGCAGGGCGGTCACCGGCCCGTCGCCCTTGCCATGGATCACCGCTACAACGCCCGAGGTCGCGATGCCTTCATGAATTTCGTCCACGCCGAATTCGCGCAGCCGTTCGGCCACGAAAGCCGCCGTGCCATGGCAATCCAGGCCCAATTCGGGGTTCTGGTGAATGTGACGGCGCCACGCTGTCAGGTCTTCGGCAAAACCGGCGATGCGATTGATGACGGGCATGGGTGGACTCCTTCGGCGTATTGTCCCATCCCTGCACCAAGCCTGAAAATCGGAGCGCCCGCAATGACTGATCTGATCAATGACCCGACGGGAGGCATGCCGCGCCTTGTCGAAATCATGCGCCGCCTGCGCGATCCGCAGACTGGCTGCCCTTGGGATATCGAACAGGACTTTGCCACCATCGCGCCCTACACCATCGAAGAGGCCTATGAGGTCGCCGACGCGATCGAGCGCGAGGCTTGGGACGAGTTGAAAGGCGAATTAGGCGATCTGCTGTTCCAATCGGTGTTCCATGCGCAGATGGCCGATGAGGCCGGGCACTTCAATTTCGACGATGTGGCCAATGCCATTGCCGACAAGATGGTCAGCCGTCACCCCCATGTGTTTGGCGACGAAAGCAACGCCAAATCCGCCGAACAACAAGTGCAGGACTGGGAGGCGGTGAAAGCCGCCGAGCGGGCCGCGCGCAAGGAAACCGGCGTGCTGGATGGTGTGGCCGTGGGCTTGCCTGCGCTGCTTCGGGCGGTAAAGCTGCAAAACCGCGCGGCGCGGGTTGGCTTTGACTGGCCCAGCACAGATCAGGTTCTGGATAAGGTCATCGAAGAGGCGAATGAGCTGCGCGAGGCCACGGACCCGGCCCATATCGAAGAGGAATTCGGCGATCTGCTGTTCGTGATGGCCAATCTTGCCCGCCATATGAAGATCGACCCTGAGGCCGCCCTGCGCGGGGCCAATGCCAAGTTCACCCGCCGCTTCGCCGCCATCGAGGCGGCTTTAGCGGCGCGGGGCAGTCGCCCCGAGGACAGCACGCTGGAAGAAATGGATGCACTTTGGGATGCGGCGAAGCTGACCGAGAAAAGCTGATTTTATTTATCAGGTATTGACCCAAGCAAAATAGTCAGGATATACGGTGCGCAAATCGAACGCACCGAACGGAGCACACATGTCCTATCGCCTGACCACCGCCCTTCTGGCCCTGACCGTTGCAACCCCTGCCCTCGCCGCAGAAGAGGTGAACGTCTATTCCTATCGTCAGCCCGAGCTGATCAAGCCGCTGACCGATGCCTTCACCGAAGAAACCGGCATTCGCGTCAACGTTGCCTATCTGGAAAAAGGCATGGTTGAGCGTCTTCAGGCCGAAGGCAGCCGGTCGCCTGCCGATGTGGTGCTGACCGTCGATATTTCGCGTCTGGCGCAGGTGGTTGAGGCGGGTGTGATCCAACCCGTCACCTCGGCAACGCTAGAGGCCAACGTGCCCGCCCAGTACCGTGACCCGGACAACCAGTGGTTCGGCCTGACCACCCGCGCCCGCATCATCTATGCCAGCAAGGACCGCGTGGCCGAAGGCGAAGTGACCACCTATGAAGATCTGGCCGACCCCAAGTGGAAGGGCCGCATCTGCACCCGTTCGGGCACCCATGCCTATAACGTCGCGCTGACCGCCGCAATGATCGAGCACCACGGCGCTGAGGCCACGCAGACCTGGCTGGAAGGCGTGAAAGCCAACCTGGCCCGCAAGCCGCAGGGCAATGACCGCGCGCAGGTCAAGGCGATCTGGGCTGGTGAGTGTGATATCTCGATCGGCAACACCTATTACATGGGTCAGATGCTGGCCGATCCTGAGCAGACGGAATGGGCCAACTCGGTCAATATCGTGTTCCCGACCTTCGAAGGCACCGGCACCCATGTGAACATCTCGGGTGTGGCGATGACCGCTGCGGCCCCGAATAAAGATAACGCGCTGAAGTTCATGGAATTCCTGACCTCGCCCGATGCGCAGGAAATCTATGCCCAAGCCAACCACGAATACCCCATTGCGCCGGGCACCGCCGCGTCGGACCTGGTCCTGAGCTGGGGCAGCTTCACCGCCGATGACGTGAACCTGATGACCGTGGCGGCCCACCGCCCCGAGGCGCTGCGCCTGATCGAAACCGTCGATTTCGACGGCTGATCGCGGACAAATATAATGGATCGGATCGCTGGCGCGATCCGACCGATGAGGGGGGCTCTGCCCCCCTCTTTGCTGTCTACGCCAGCAAATTCACCCCCCGGCGGTATTTATCAAAGAGAAGAAGCAGAGGTTTCTGGCCGCCTCGCGGGTCGTGACTTGCAAGGGGCTGGTCTGCGTGTCACAGGTTGGGGGTTGCTAAAAGACCGGAGGCCCCATGGACGCGCGCAAGATCATCATCGACACCGATCCGGGGCAGGATGATGCGGTGGCCATTTTGTTGGCGCTCGCCTCGCCCTCTGAGATCGAGGTGCTGGGCATTACGGCAGTGGCCGGAAATGTGCCGCTGCCGCTGACGTCAAAGAACGCGCGGATCATCTGTGAATTGGCGGGGCGGACCGATGTGAAGGTCTATTCGGGCTGTGACGCGCCCTTGCAGCGCAAGCTGGTGACCGCAGAACATGTGCACGGCAAGACGGGGCTGGATGGCCCGGACCTGCCCGATCCGGTGATGCCGCTTCAGGAACAGCATGCGGTCGATTTCATCATTGAAACGCTGCGGAATGAACCTGCGGGCAGCGTGACGCTTTGCCCGCTGGGACCGCTGACCAATATCGCCGCCGCTTTGCAGCGTGCGCCCGATATCGCGCCGCGCATTCAGGAAATCGTTCTGATGGGCGGGGCCTATTTCGAGGTGGGCAACATCACGCCCACGGCCGAGTTCAATATCTATGTCGATCCCGAAGCCGCCAAGATCGTCTTTGGCGCGGGCGTGCCCTTGGTGGTGATGCCGCTGGATGTGACGCATAAGGCGCTTGTGACCAAACCGCGCAACGATGCCTTCCGCGCCCTTGGCACGCCGGTGGGCCATGCGGTGGCAGAGATGACCGATTTCTTTGAGCGGTTCGACAAGGAAAAATACGGCAGCGCCGGTGCACCGCTGCATGATCCTTGCGTGACCGCCTATTTGCTGCGGCCCGAGCTGTTCACCGGGCGGCGGATCAATGTTGAGATTGAAACGCACGGCGACTTTACGCTGGGCATGACCGTGGCCGATTGGTGGCGCGTGTCGGGCCGTGCGCCCAACGCCATTTTCATGGGCGATATTGATGCAGATGGTTTTTTTGAGGTGTTGACGGAAAGGTTGGGTCGGCTTTGAAAATGTTACAACTGGCCGGCCCGGAGGATCTGCAAAAGATCCTGCCCATGGTCGCGGCCTTTCACGCCGAAATGGGCTATGGCACCGATGAAGCGCATCACGAGCAGGCGATTGCCCCCTTGCTGGAAGGCGTGCCGCATGGCGCGATCTGGTTGATCGGGCCGCGCATGGCGCCGGTGGGTTATGTGGTGGTCAGCTTTGGCTGGTCGGTGGAATATGGCGGGCTGGATGCCATTCTGGATGAAATCTACGTCAGGCCCAAGGTACGCGGGCGCGGCATGGGCAGTGAAGCGCTGGCCGGGATCGCCAAGGGCCTGCGCGAAGGCGGGGTGCGGGCGCTGCATCTGGAAGTCGCCGGTGATGACGCCAAAACGCAGGAGTTTTATGCACGGGCGCATTTTGCCAAGCGCGATGGCTATCTGTTCATGAGCCGCGAGCTGTGACGCCCTATCAGGTGCCGGGCGGGTACGGCGACTGGGAGGCGCTTCTGGCACTGATCCTGGACAGTTTCGCCTATATGGACGGGGTGATTGACCCGCCCTCCTCGGCGCATCGTTTGACGCCCGCAAGCATGGCGCAGAAGGCGCGGGATGAGCATCTGTATCTTGTCGGTGCGCCGCCTGTGGCTTGCGCGTTTTTCCGCCCGGAGCCCGATGCACTTTACGTCGGCAAGCTGGCGGTATCGCCTGCCTATCAGCGGCAAGGGCTGGGCGCGGCGTTGATGGCCGAGGGCGAGGCGCTGGCCCGGCGTCTGGGCCTGCCCAAGCTGCGGTTGGAGACGCGGGTCGAACTGACGGGCAATCACGCGGCTTTCGCACGGATGGGCTTTGTGAAGATCGCCGAAAAGGCCCATGCGGGGTTTGACCGGGCGACGTCTATCACCATGGAAAAGACCTTGGTCTGACCCTTGGTGGCGGGGCCGATGAAAGCTATATCTTGGCCATGACATTGCACATCCCTTTCCAGAACAGCTTTGCGGGCCTGCCCGATGGCATGTTTGCCCGCCAAACCCCGACCCCAGTGGCCAAGCCCGGATTGCTGGCGTTCAACCATGCGCTGGCCGAAGATCTGGGCATCACCGGCACGGATGATCCGCGACTGGCGGCGTATTTTGGCGGCAACGCGGTGCCGACCGGGGCCGATCCGCTGGCGCAGCTATATGCCGGCCACCAGTTCGGCCAGTTCAACCCGCAACTTGGCGATGGCCGCGCGATCCTGCTGGGGGAAGTTCGCGGCAAGGATGGTGCGCTGCGTGATATCCAACTGAAAGGCGCGGGCCAAACGCCGTTCAGCCGACGGGGCGATGGGCGCGCTTGGCTGGGGCCGGTGCTGCGCGAATATGTGGTCAGCGAGGCGATGCATGCGCTTGGCGTGCCGACGACCCGCGCCTTGGCCGCCGTCGCCACCGGAGAGGCCGTCTATCGCGAAACCGCCCTGCCCGGCGCGGTGCTGACGCGGGTGGCGGCCAGCCATCTACGGGTGGGCACGTTTCAGGTCTATCTGTCGCGGCAACGCTATGACCTGCTTGAGGCGCTGTTTGCCTATGCCAAGGCCCGCCACTATCCCGAGGTTGAAACGCCTGCCCAGTTCCTTGAGGCCGTGGCCCGCAAACAGGCGCGGCTGGTGGCGCAGTGGATGGGGCTTGGCTTTATCCACGGGGTGATGAACACCGACAATTGCGCGATCTCGGGTGAGACGATTGATTACGGCCCCTGCGCCTTCATGGACACCTACCACCCCGCGACGGTCTATTCGTCAATCGACCGGATGGGCCGCTATGCCTATGACGCGCAGATGGACATCATCGTTTGGAATATGGCGCAGTTGGCTACATCTTTGGTGCCCCTGTGCGGCGAGGATAGTGAGGCCACGATCAACGAATTCACCGCCATTCTGCACGCCATGCAGGACGTGGTGCGCGACGAATGGACCCGTGTGTTCTGCGCCAAGATCGGCATTGCCGACCCAAAGGGCGATGACGTGCGGCTGGTCACGTCGCTATTGCAGATCATGCAGGACGGTCAGGCCGATTTCACCAATACGTTCCGCGCCTTGCTGGAGGGCAAAGCCCGCGACCAGTTCACCGATCCCGCCGCGTTCGATGCATGGGAGGGCGGCTGGCGCAAGCGGCTAGAGGCTGAGGCCGACCCGCAAGGCGTCATGGCCCGCTCCAACCCGGCCTTCATCCCGCGCAATCACCGGATTGAGCAGATGATCGAAGCCGCGGTTCAGGGCGACTATGCCCCGTTTGACCGGCTGATGCGCGTGCTGGCCCGCCCCTATGACGCCCAGCCCGATGAGGCGGACTTGACCCGCCCGCCGACGCAAAGCGAAGTGGTTCAGGCCACCTTCTGCGGCACCTGACGCTTGGGGCGGCGGTTGATCAGCGTGATCCCCGCCGCGACCAACCCCAGCGCGATCAGCGTATCGACGCCGATATGTTCGCCCAACAACAACCAGCCCATTGCCACCGATAGCACCGGCGACAGAAAGCTGAATGAGGCGATATCCGAGGCCGGGTAGATCATCATCCAGTAGAACCAGAACAGAAAGCCAAAGCTGGCCACCAAGATCACCTGATAGGCCATCAAGGCCGCGTGATAGGGCTGAAACTCTCGGATCACCGGGCCAAACAGCGGCGCGACGCATAGCAGCACAATCGCCGAAACGCCCAATTGCCAGACCAATTGCCCCTCGGCGGTCAGATCCTTGGCGCGGGTCAGGCGCACGATCAGGGCAATCGCCGCCCAGCCGACCGCGCCGAACAGGGCAAACAGATCGCCGCGCAAATCGCCCTGCCCCTGTGCGCCCGGATCGGCCAGCGCCAGCACAACGCCGCCCATGGCCAGTATCAGGCCCAAGCCCTTTCGGCGGTTCAACCGTTCGCCGGGCAAAAGGAAATGCGCGGCCAGCGTTAGCCAGACCGGCATGGAATAGAACATGATCGACGCCCGCGACACGGTGGTCAGATCCAGCGCGGTGAACAGGAACAGAAATTCCGTGCTGAAACAGGCCCCTAGCGCCAGCCCCGGCCAGAGCGCCGCCCGCATCGGGCCAAGCCGTTTGCCGCGCAACAAGACCCAAATCAGCACCACGCCCAAAGACAGCGCAGACCGCAGCCCCGCCGAAAACACCGGCGAAAGCCCTGTATTGGTCAGTTTCACCACCACCTGATTGACGGCCAGAATGGTCGCGAACACGATCATGGCCGATGCGCCAAGCGCATCCATGGAATCTTTGCGTTGCATGGATCTCAGGGACACCGGACAGTCCGCGCCGTCAAGCAGATTGCAGCGGATATCCGTGGACCGGTGCGCCTTGGCTGTGCAACACTAAAATGAAACACCAGTATCGGAGGACCGCCCCATGAGTCTTATCAGCACCCTTACCAAAGTGGCCCTTGGCTATGCAGCCGCGCGCGGCGTCGACAAACTGTCCGGCGGCGGGCTTCAGGGCCTTCTGGGGGGCGGGGCGCAGGTGCCGGCCTCGGACCCGATGGCCAAAAATCAGGCCGATATGGTCAAAGCCATGAGCGGTGACGCAAACCCAATGCAAGGCATGATGGATAAGCTGGGCGGGTTTGATCCCTCGGCGATGATGGGCGCCTTGGGCGGCGCGGGCAATCCCATGGCCGAGATGATGCAGAAGATGCAGGACTTGGGGGGCGTGGACCTATCGGCGCTGATGGGTGGCAAACCATCGGGCGACAAGGGGGGGCTTTTGTCCTCGATGCCGGACGGCGGCGCGGGCATGGCCGGAATGCTGGCGGCGGCTGGCGGTGCGGCGGCGATGGGCGGCAAATCGGTCGAGGGTCTGCTTGATCAGTTCAAGGGTCAATCGCCCCTACCGGATTCCGAACAGATGGCCAGCCTTGCGCTTCGGGCGATGATCCAAGCGGCCAAGGCCGACGGCACCATTGATGAGGCCGAAAAGGTGCGCATCCTTGATACGGTTGGCGATGCCGACGCCGAGGACATCGCCTTTATCGAAGATCAGCTGAACGCCAAGGTCGATATTGCCGGTCTTGCCGCCGACACACCCGAGCCGCTGAAGGCGCAGGTGTATTCCGCATCGCTCATGACGATCCGCGTCGATACCGAGGCCGAGGCCGCCTATCTGAACAAACTGGCCAAGGCGCTGGATCTGCCGGAAACGGCGGTCAACATGCTGCATTTGCAGATGGGCGTGAAGCCACTTTACGCCTAAAGTTTCTGCGCAGCATTGCGCAGCAAGACGTTGATATAAAATGAAAAGCGCCGCGATCATTGCGGCGCTTTTTTCTGCACTATGCTGCGCGGATTGCCAGACCCGAACCGTCGAAAAAATGCAGATGTTCTGGCGCGAATGTCAGCCCGCAAGACGCACCGGGGCGCAGATCGGTGTCGCCTTCGACCCGGACGGTCAGCCGCAGATCATTGCCGCAATCGACGATCACATAGGTGTCCGCGCCAAGGTATTCAGTCACGTCCACCACCCCGTCAATCTGGCCCGATCCTGCCGCGCCAAGGGTGATATGTTCGGGCCGAATGCCCACATGCGCAGTGCCGCCGGGCGCGGAAATGCTGCGCAGCATGGACCCGACGCCGTCGATCATGTTCATCTTCGGGCTGCCGATGAATTGCGCCACAAACAGGTTCGCCGGGCGCAGGTACAATTCGCGCGGCGATCCAACCTGAGCAATCCGCCCGCCTTCCAGCACGACGATCCGGTCGGCCAGCGTCATTGCCTCAACCTGATCGTGGGTGACGTAGATCATCGTCGATTTCAGCGCTTGGTGCAGCTTGGCGATCTCGTACCGCATCTCAACGCGCAGCGCCGCATCAAGGTTCGACAGCGGTTCGTCAAACAGGAAGGCCGTGGGATCGCGCACGATGCTGCGCCCGATGGCCACGCGCTGACGCTGCCCCCCCGACAGATCCTTCGGGCGACGATCCAGAAGCGCATCCAGCTTCAGCACTCGCGCGGCCTCGCCCACTTTGGCGGCGATTTCCTCTTTCGAGGCACCTGCAGCCTTGAGGGCAAAGCCCATATTCTCGCCCACCGACATATGCGGATATAGCGCGTAGGACTGGAACACCATCGCCAACCCCCGCCGCGAGGGCGGCTCGGCCGTGGCATCGCGATCGGCGATCATGATCTGTCCGCGGCTGGTTTCCTCAAGCCCCGCGATCATCCGCAACAGCGTGGATTTCCCGCAACCAGATGGGCCGACGAAGATGATAAACTCCCCCGCCTCAATCGCCAGATCCACGCCCTTGATGACCTGAACGTCACCGTACCACTTTTCAACCGCCTTCAGTTCGATCGAGGCCATCAGTCTCTCCCCGCCCAAGTCAGCCAAATGGCTGCTGTCCATGAAAAATTCGCGCCGCCGCATGGCGATCCGTCCAATGGGTCATGATACTCGGCAAAGCCGCCGATGCGGATCATGTCGGCCGTTTCGCGGCGCAGGCGCGCGTCCCATGCCTCATGCCCCATCCGCTGAAACCCCAGCGCGATCAGCGCATTCATCACCGCCCAGCTTGGACCGCGCCAATAGCGTTTGGGGTTAAACGTCGCGCCCTCGGGGTCCGCCGAAGGAATGCCATAGCGGACCTTGTCCCAGGCCTTGGTCAGCCGCGCATCCATGGCCGCGTTTTCGACGCCCGCCAGATAGGACAGCCAAGCGCCCGTCCCCAGATTGTTGGCCCATTGCCCCGACTTCAGATCATAGGCGTCATAGGCCCCCAGATCGGGGTTCCACATATCCGGCACAGCCGCGCGCAACGTCTCGGCCCAGCCTTCCACCTCAGCCACATCCTGCCCCAGATCGCGGCCTATGGCGGCCAGATCATCCATCGCCCGCAGCAAGATGAAATGCACGGCAGGGTCCGTCATCAGGAACGGCCCTTCGGCCAGCACCCGCGCCTGATCCCAGCCCATCGACCGGCCCGCATAAACGATGGCCAGATAGCGGTCATAGTCGATCTTTTTCGGGCGCATATCGGCATCCACATGGCCCGTATCGCGGCGGTGGTATTCCCCCACGTTTGAGCCATCAACGCCCGCCATCCCGTGATCCCAATCGGGGCAATTGTCGCGCCCAGATTCCCACGGGTGGGTGACAACGGCCACGCCATCGACCACGCGATGCTCCATCCACCAACGGTGCCAAGCCACCATCTTGGGGTAAAGCGCAGTGATCGCTGCACGCCCCGCGTCGCGGTCACCTTCCCACATCAGACGTGCCAGAATGGCGGCCACAGGCGGCTGCGAAATGCCCGAGGTCGGCGGCTCTCCGCCCCCTTGCCAAACATCCGGCCCCGGAAAATAGCCCGGATCGACCTGATGGAAGATGATATGCGGCACCATGCCGTCGGCTTTCTGGCTGGCAAACAGCGTCTCAATCTCAACCCAGGCACGCGGCAGATCAAAGGTCGAAAAGCCCCAAGCCGAAAACACGCTGTCCCAGTTCCACTGATAGGGATACAGCCCATGGGTCGGCACGGTATAGCCGCCCCGATCATTCCCGCGCAGGATCTCTTTCGCCCGCGCATCCAATTCGACAGTCATCGTCATCCTTTCACAGAACCTGCCGTCAGGCCCTTGGTCATAAAGCGCTCAAGCCCAAGGAACAGCGCCATGATCGGCACGGTCGCGATGACCGAACCCGCCATCAAATGCTGGCGCGGCACCTCCGAGGAATTGAGCGAAGAAATCCCGCGTGTCAGCGTGAATTTCGATGGATCGTCCAGCAGCATGAAGGCCAGCAGGAATTCGTTCCACGCGATCATGAAGACATAAAGGCTGACTGAGGCCAGCGCTGGCAGGCTCAGCGGCAGGGTGATCTTCCAGATCACCGCCAAACGGCTCAGCCCA
Source organism: Pseudoprimorskyibacter insulae (assembly GCF_900302505.1). Classification (GTDB taxonomy): domain Bacteria; phylum Pseudomonadota; class Alphaproteobacteria; order Rhodobacterales; family Rhodobacteraceae; genus Pseudoprimorskyibacter; species Pseudoprimorskyibacter insulae. The sequence continues at coordinate 170,467 of NZ_OMOJ01000003.1, forward strand.
TCCATCAACCCCGCCTCTTCCACCTCAGACGGAAGCCCGCGGAAATAACCCTGCAGCATATAAAGCGCGACCGGGATCGTCGTCACCGGATAGATCATCACGATCCCCAGAATGGTGTTGCGCAGGCCGGTCATCGAGAACCCGATGTAGATCGGCAGCGCCAGAACGATCATCGGCACCATATAGATCAGCAGGATCGAACGCGAAAACGCCGCCCGTCCCTTGAACCGCAACCGCGCCACCGCATAAGCGCCGGGAATGGCAAAGGCCAAGGTGATGAACACCGTGAGTACCGAGACAAAGAAGCTGGTCCAAAGGTAGCTGCCGAAATTGAACTGCGAGAACAGCTCAAAATAGCTGCGCAGCAATCCCGCCCCCTTGCTCAGATCAAGCGAGAAATCGAGCGGGTTCTGCAACAATTCAGCCTGGTTCTTCAGGCTGGTCATCACCATTACATAGAAAGGGATCACCACGATGGCGGTAAAGAAGATATAGCCAAAGCCGGTCAGAAAGCGGATCACCGCCTCTTCATAGACATGGCGCGTCAGCGCCGCAGGCTCGGCCTCCTCCAGGATCATCGACAGCCCCAGCGCAGCAAAGCCCGCCACGGCGGCATGGCCCAGCACCTCGGCCAGCATGGGCGCATCGCCCACCACCAACGGGCCGAAACCCACCAACCCGGCGACGCAGACCGCCACCATCGGCCCTAGCAAGACCCGCCAGCCGCGCAACGCCGCAACGCCCAAACCCGCGCCCCAAAGCACCGACCAGCCAATCGACGGCCGAAACGCCGCGCCCGTGGCAAAGCTCAAACACACCGCCACCGTCACCGCGATCACGAAACACCACAGCGCGCCCAGAACGGCCCCCGTCACATAGCCATTGCGCATCAAACTCATAGCGCCGCCCCTTCGCAAATGCTGCCTTGGTATTTTCTGACCTCAAGTATCCCGGGGAGCCCGAGGGGCTGGCCCCTCGGCCCCGCCCTCAACGCAAGATGGCCACCCGCCAATCCAGCGTCTCCATCCCCGTCCAAATACCGCCGGGGAGCGCGAGGGGCAGCGCCCCTCGCATCCGTCGATTGCCGCAGGCAAGCGAAACCCCTCATAGCCCCTCCTCCTTCGACATGAACTTGAAGAAGAAGAACGAGAACACCAGCAAGCAGCTGAAAATCACCACGGCCACAGCCGCGCCCGCGCCGATGTTCGACACGGCAAAGGCTTGCTCATAGACGTTTACCGTCAGGGTCCGCGTCCCGGCGTTGCCGCCGGTCAGCAGGAAAATGTCGTCGAACTTGTTGAAGGTCCAAATGAAACGCAGCAGGAACAGCACGCTCAGGATGCCCAGCAATTGCGGCATCGACAGATACCAGAACTTCTGGAACGGGCTGGCCCCGTCCATATCCGCGGCCTCATACATATCCGTGTCGATCGACTGCATCCGCGCAAGGATGAACAGGAAAGACAGCGGAAAATAGCGCCAGATCTCGAACAGCGTGACCATGATCAGCGCCAAGGGCCGCTCGCCAAAGAAGTTAATCGACTGTTGCGTCACGCCCATTTGCAGCAGCAGCGCATTGGCCGAGCCTGAGAACGGGTCGAACAGCAGGATCCACGAAAACGCCACCGCAATCACCGGGGCCACATAGGGGAACAGGTAAAGCCCGCGCAGGAACCCTTGGCCCCTGAACGACCGGTTCAGCAGCATGGCGGCAAACAGCCCCATGACCAGTGCGCCAACGGTGCCGAAGACGGTATAGAAGATCGTGACGCCGAATACGCTCCAGAACTGCGCGCCGTCGAAGATGCGGGTGAAGTTCTCAAGCGTGAAACTGGCGTTGGTCAGGATGTTCTCGGCGTTGCCAGCAATAGCGGCCTCGGTGTCATCCACATCGCCGCCTGCGTCCAGAAAGGCTTGGCCCACGGTCACATCCAGACGGATTTCGTCGCGAAAGCCGCCCTCCCAATCGCCCAGATCACAACGCAGCGCCTCGCCATTCAGCGTGCAGCGCGGGTCCAGCGCGACGGGCGCCAGCCCCTCAGGCCAGGTATCCGTCAGCACAACGCCCGAAATCACCTTGTCCTGCGAGGAATTGCGCAGCCGGTAGCGGATCGTCGCCTCGTCGCCCGCGGTTTGCGGCTTGCCGCGCAGATCTTCGCGGACCACAGGCGCAGGGGGCCGCAGATCGGCAAGGCCCACGGGTTTGAAACTGATCCAGAACACGGCCAGCAGCGGCAGGATCACCACAAGCGACACGGCCAGCAAAGTCGGGGCAAGCAAGCCCCACGCCAGACGCGCCTCGCGGCGTGCCAAAGGTCCGGCCCCTGTCGGGGGGGTGGAAACGGTCATAGCGATGCCTTCAGAAAATCTCTCAGGTTCGGGGCATCATACAGGCATCCCCGACAACACTGGTACATAGCGTGGGGGCAGCGCGTGGCCGCCCCCACAGATCAAAGGTTACTCGACCTTCGACAGCTCGTCGTTCATTTTCGCCACAGCAGCCGCCGCGTCGATCTGGCCGTCGATATATTCCCGCACCACGCGGTTGATGATCTGGCTGTTGATCATCTTCGAGGCCAGGGCCAACTGGCCTTCTTTCACGCCCCAGCGCTGTGCCACATCCAGGCCGCCGACGATCTCGTCGATCATCTCTTGTGCGTAAAGGCTGCCCAGCGGGGCCTTGCGATCAACGCCAACCGGCAGTTCCGACCACGCCTTGGTGAAGGCCGCCGGATCGCTGCCATTGCCGCGACGGACGGGGAACTTGCCTTCGGGGGCAATCGACAGGGTCTGGGTGTAGCCCTCATCCATCGAGAACTTCACGAATTCCATCGCCGCATCGGTTTCCGCGTCCGAGGTGATGCCGAAGTAACGGATGTCACCCCATGCCGCGCCATCGGGGTTCGACGGGCCAGCAAAGTTGGTGACGATACCGGTTTTCGACGCCAGTTCGGGCGAGGTCGGATCATCGTTGATGGTGGGCGGGGCGCTGTCACGCAGACCGGCCAGTTCGTCAAGGATGAAGGGCGACCAGATGATCATCGCCGCTTTGCCCGCGAAATACAGTTCGCGCGATTGCTGCCAGTAGAGATCCCCCGGAGGCGAGGCTTCTGCGATGGCCTTGTAGAATTCCAGAACTTCGGTGGTCTTGGCCTCATCCAGCGCGGCAAAGCCTTCGCCGCCCACCGGCGACACGCCATTGGCCAGGAACACATGTTCCAGAACCTGGCTCATGAAGTTCTCGTCCACCTTGGTGGCGGCCACAAAACCGAACATTTCCGGCGGGTTATGCAGCTTGCCCAATGCGGCGCGCACGGCGTCGTAGCTGGTGGGCGCAGCAAGGCCTGCGGCGTCGAACAGGTCTTTGCGGTAGACAACCATCTGCGTCCAGCCATCGACCGGAACCGAGGCATAACCGCCATCAACAGCCGCCATGTTCAGCGCGCCGGGGGCAAAGGTGCCTTCGCCCAGATCCTCGATCACGTCCGTGGCGGCGTCGGTGTCCAGAATGCCCGCTTCGGCCCAGGGAAGCGCGTATTGCAGCGTGTGATAGATCACATCGGGCAGATCGCCTGCGGCATAGGCAGCGGTGGCGCGGGTGCCCAAATCGGATTCGGTGACCGGGATCACCTCAACCGTGTGACCCGACTGCGCGGTAAAGGCAGCTGCCATTTCCTGCTGCTTGGCCAGACGCTCGGGCTGTTCTTCGGTGGTCCAGAAACGGATATCATCCGCCATCGCCGCCGAGGCGGTCAGCGCCAATGCCATTGCGGCACTGGACAGGTAAATTTTCTTTGCGATTGTCATATCAGATAACCTCCCATCGGTTTGATATATTTGTGTTTTACTCTTTAACGCTGCGCCCGGCGGATCCGCGATCCAAGAACCGGGCGGTGTCTGTTTCCCGCAGCGCTTCGACCGCCTCGCCCCTGATCCGGCGGATCAGCAAAGCGCCCAGACGTTCGCCAGCGCGGCGGTTATCAACGGCAAAGGTTGACAATGGCGGGGACTGAAACGCGCCTTCGGGCGTTCCGTCATATGCAATGACCGACAGATCGCGGCCAATCCGAAGACCCAATTCTTCGGCGGCGGCATAGATGCCAATGGCCCCCATATCGGTCGCGCAGATGATCGCTGTGGGGTGTTCGGGATGATCCAGCACAGACAGCGCGGCGCGGCGGCCATGCTCGGCAGTTAGAATGTCATCACGGCAATGCTGCGGATCAATCGTCAGCCCCGCTGCCGACATACCCGCGCCAAACCCTGCGGCCCGCAAGCCGCTATAGACATAACCCAAGCCGCCGTTGAAAAACCCGATCCTGCGATGGCCAAGGCTGGCCAGATGCAGCACCGCCTCGGACATGGCCTGCTCGCCCAAGAAGTCAAACCAAGCACAGCCTTCCGGTGCCACGGCCCGCCCATAGAGCACGAACGGCACCCCCGCCTGCCGCAGCAGATCAACGCGCGGATCTTCGCGGCGCGAACGCGGAAGGATAAACCCATCGGCCTTGCCGTCCCGCACCAAAGCGCGCATCGCCTCGAGCGTTTCGGCCTCGCTCGCCGCTGTGGCAACCGTCAGCGTCCAACCTTCGGCACTGGCAGAACAACTGATGCCGGACAGGAATTCGGCCAGAAAGGGACGCTGCGAATCGTGGTCATGCATCTGCACCACCAACCCAAGCGCACGAACCCGCCCCGTGCGGATCGCCTGCGCCTGAGAATGCGGGCGATACCCCATCTTGGTCGCCATCTTCTGCACCTTCAGGCGCGTCGCCTCGGAAATATCCGGGTATCCGTTCAATGCCCGCGACACGGTGCTTTTGGTCAGCCCCAGCGCATCGGACACGTCCGAAATAGTCACCCGACGACGCGCGCCGTGCAGCATCGGAAATGATGAGATTTCAGTCACGTTTCGCTCTCCCGTGCCTTACGGTCTTTTCCGAAACCGGTTTCGGCAAGTCTTTTTCGCAGGGTTAGAAGAAATTTCATTCCGCCGATATTTTGGGCAAGACGATATCGCTGCTTGCTCGGGTCAAGTGAAATGGTATACCAAACATCAGATTATATCAGGGAGAGTTTCATGCAGCACGCTGCCGCCATTGCCCGCCTGACCGAAATTTTCGGCGATCGGCTTAGCACCGCCAACGCCATCCGGGCCGAGCATGCGCAGAATGAAACTCATTACGACACCATGCTGCCCGATGCGGTGGTCTACCCCGAATCAACCGAAGAAATCGCGGCACTGGTGAAGATCTGCGCCGAGGAAGACTGCCCCATCGTCCCCTATGGCGCGGCCTCGTCGTTGGAAGGCCAGCATCTGGCGCTGAAGGGCGGCATCAGCCTTGATATGAACCGCATGAACAAGGTTCTGACGATCAATGCCGAAGATCTGAACGTGGTTGTGCAGCCGGGCGTCACGCGCGAACAGTTGAACGAAGACCTGCGCACCACCGGCCTGTTCTTCCCGATTGATCCCGGCGCGAATGCCTCGCTTGGCGGGATGACCGCCACCCGCGCCAGCGGCACCACCGCCGTGCGTTATGGCACCATGCGCGAAAACGTTCTGGCGCTAGAGGCCGTGATGGCCGATGGCACGATCATCCGCACCGGAACACAGGCGCGAAAATCCTCAACCGGCTATGACCTGACGCATTTGCTGGTCGGCTCCGAAGGCACGCTGGCCGTGATCACCGAAATCACCCTGCGCCTGCAAGGCATCCCCGAGGCGATGTCAGCCGCGACCTGCCGTTTTGAAAGCGTCGAGGATGCGGTGAACACCGTGATCCTGACCATTCAATCGGGCATCCCGATGGCGCGAATTGAGCTGGTGGATGAGGTGATGGTGAAGGGCTTTAACCTGTACACCAAAGGCAGCCTGCCGGAAAAACCGCATCTTTTCATTGAGTTCCACGGCACCCCTGACGGCACCAAGGAACAGGCCGCGGCCTTTGGCGATATCGCCGAAGAGTTCGGCGCCAGCGGCTTCCAATGGGCTGAAAAGGCCGAGGATCGCACCGCGCTTTGGAAGATGCGCCACAATGCGCACCACGCCACCAAAATGCTGGAGCCGGGCGCCAAGATCCTGTCTACGGATGTCTGCGTGCCGATCTCGAAACTGGCTGAGGCCGTGCTGCAAGCGCAGGAAGACAGCAAACGCCTTGGCTTGACTGCACCCATTGTTGGCCATGTGGGCGACGGCAATTTCCACTGCGGCATCAGCTGCAACCCCGAGGATCCGGACTCGATGGCCCGCGTGGCGGAAATGACCAGCGCGCTTTCGGAAACCGCCCTGCGATTGGGCGGCACGGTGTCGGGGGAACACGGCATTGGCCTTGGAAAAATGAAATATATGACCGCCGAACATGGTCCTGCACTGTCCTATATGCGGGCGATCAAAGCCTCGTTCGATCCCAAGAACATCATGAACCCCGGCAAGATGCTGCCGCCGGGCAACGCCTGACCCAAACGAAAAAGCCCCGGCACTGCCGGGGCTTTTGCTTTGCGGGACGCGGTTTCAGCGATTGGCCGAGAGCCATTCGGCCGAGGCCTTGATCCCGCCCAGTGGAAACACATGCGCCGTTTCGATCAGGCTGTCAGGCGTTTGCGCTTTGTGATCGGCCAGCGATTGCACCAAGTCAGTAGGCTCAATCGGGCGCATCAGCTTGGTGATGTCCTTGGCCCGTTTTTGCAGCACGCCCAAGGACGGGCCAACACCGCAGGCAATGGCGAATTTGATCAGGGTTTGCAGCTTGGTCGGTCCGGCAACACCCACATGGATCGGCAAGGTGATCCCCTGCCCGCGCAGCCGGTTTTCCCACGCAATAATCGGGCCAGATTCAAAGGCGAACTGGGTGGCGATGGCCATTTTGGCATCGGTCTGCTCAGCAAAGCCCTGCTTCCACGCCAGCGCCGCATCGACCTGCGCATTGCTGCCATCGGGATCGATGTCCTTGTTGCCCTCGGGGTGGCCCGCGACATGAAGCCGCTTGAACCCGTGTTTGTCAAACAGGCCCGAGACCAGAAGATCCATCGCGCTGGTCAGGGTGCCAAGCGGCGTGGTCGGCCCGCCTGCCAGAACCAGCGCCTGACATGCGCCTGCGTCGGCGTAGCGTTTTAGCCAATCCTCGAACGCTGTCAGATCGGGAATGATCCGCGCGGGCACATGGGGCATAGCGGCGTAGCCCTCGTCCGAGAGGCGGCGCACGGTCTGCACCATGTCCTCAATCGGGGTGCCTTCGATATGGGCCACATACACGCGCGAGCCCTTGGGCAGCAAAGCGCCAAAGTCCTCAACCTTGGCAGCGGTGCGCGGCATTACCTCGATCGAGGCGCCCTCAAGCAGCGCCGTCATGCGCGCTTGCGCGGTGTCTTGCATCTCCAAACGGGTCACAGTTCCCATGGCCTCCTCCTCCACAATGTATACATGATACAGCGATTCACCTACGTTTCAAGAAAAAGAATGGCCGCAAGCGGGATGCCGGCGGCCATTCATGCATACATTTAGCCAATGCCTAGTCTTGCTTACGGTATTCCATCCGGCTTGCGGTATGAATCGGCCACGGCTGTACGGTCGCACCCACGGTCATCTGGCGGTGACGTTCGACGACGGGCTTGCCCGTGCCGCCATCGGCCTCGCCCCAAAGGACATTCACCTTGGTTCCCGGCGCGGCCAGATCCCCGTTCACCACAGCCAGCGAAATCCACGCCCGTTCGTTCGCGGTATAGACCGGATAGGTCGAGATTCCGACGCCCGCGCCGTTAAGCGTGACCGCGTCATAGGGATGCGCCGCGTAATGACCGGCAGGCATTTCCATCAGCTTAGGCGGCAGACCATCGACATCCATCAAGCCGCCGAAGATCTCAAGGATGCTCTCTTTGTCCCAGACCAGCGTGACCTTGGTGCGGTGGCCACCTGCCTCGGTCATCTTTTCCAAAGCGGCGCGGCCGATGAAATCATGGTCAAACTTGATCACGCGGTGATAATCGAGATCCCACGGCGTCAGGTAATAGTCGGTCACATCACCCGATTGATAACTGCCCCCGATCGAGGCCACGGCCTCGAAACTGCGATCTGTCAGCCATTCGCGGAAACCCTTGGTGCTGGCGCCAGTGTAGATCGCAGGCAGCGGCGACGGGATCCAGCCAGATTCCATCGCCACCGTGGCATAGGCGCGGGCACCGGCCTGACGCATACCATAGGCTTTGCCTGCCTCAACCAGCGCAGCTTTGACCTTCGGCCCGTCCTCATACGGCCCCCAAAGCTCTAGCCCCTTTTGGCCGCCCATCCCGTGCGACAGGGTACGCGCCTTGCAGCCTGCAATCGTGATTTCGCCCATATTGAAGAATTTGGTGACAAGCGGCCCGCCTTCGTTCACAGCCTCAAGAATGGCCATGGCGTTGGGGCCTTGAACCTCATAGCGATAGGTGCGGCGCGGCGCATCCGGCGCATCAAGGCGGCGCTCATCGCGGAACACTTCGACATCATACCCACCGGTTTCGGCGTGATACTGCACCCAGTTGGGAATGTTCGGGCGGCCAACGATGTTCACCTCGTCATCCTCAAGCCCAAACAGGATGCTGTCGCCGATCAGATAGCCATCCTCATTGCAGCAGACGATCTGCTTGGCCTTGTTGCGCCCGAACCCTTTGAACGAATTCACCGCAAGATCCGACAGCAGGCGGATGGTATCCGGGCCTTTGACGTAGAGGTCAGTCATATGAACGGATTGGTCGAACAGCACCGCCGTATTGCGCCAGGCCAATTGTTCATCCACCCAGTTCGAGAATTCGGCGGGGATGGGATAAACATATTTGCCGATCTGCGCGTTTTGCAGCATCTGCGCGGGGCTGTCGTAGTCTTTGAGCTTATCTTCGAGTGAACGGGTCATTTGGGTCTCCTCTTGTTGGCTGCATTGGTAGCAGGAGGTGTCGATCAGCACTTATGCGAATATTGAATAGCCAAGACCAAACTGATTATATCATGAGATGGACACCCTATCGCTAAAACAAGTGCGCGTTCTGGACGCTGTGGCGCGCACACGCGGGATCGGCCCCGCCGCCGAAATCCTGAACACCTCGCAATCGGTGGTATCAAGGACCGTCGCCGCCGCCGAGGACGCGCTTGGCCGGGCGATTTTTCAGCGCGGCTGGAGCGGATCAGACCCCACCGCATTCGGATCCATTGTGCTGGATCGTTGCGCACGGGGCCGCGCCGCGATTGCCCAGGCCGAGGCCGCCTTTGCCGCCGAAGGGATCCGCGCCAATCTGGCACCGCATCTGAAATGGTCGCAGCTTGATGCGATTGCCGCCGTGGTGCGCCACGGTTCTACCTTGAGTGCGGCCACAGATCTGGGCGTCAGCCAACCCGCGATCAGCCGCACCCTGTCCGCGGTCAACGGGTTCTGCCCCCCCCTGTTTCAGCGCCGCCGCGACGGGCTTGAGGCCACTGCCGCTGCGCGCCGACTGGCCGAATTGGGCGAGCTTTTGCGCCGGGAGATTGGCACACTTGCGGAAATGCTGGCGGAACGTCCCGGATTAGAGCGCGGGCGGCTGGCGGTGGGGATGCTGCCCTTTTCCGGGCAGGATCTGGTGGCGCGCGCTTTTGGACGACTGACACACAGCCATCCGGGCCTGCGCCTGATGGCCATTCCCGGCAGCTACGCCATGTTGACCGATGCGCTGATGCGCGGGGAAATCGACTGCCTGATGGGCATTTTGCGCCGCCCGCCGAAAATCGCCGCGCTAGAGGAGCGGTTTCTTTATCACGAACGCTACGCGCTGGTGGCGCGGGCCGATCACCCCTGCCATGACGCGCCGCAAACCATGACAACTCTGCGCGATCAGACGTGGATGGTGGCGCAGCATGGCACGCCCATTCGCAGCTATTTCGAACGGCTTTACGCCGCCGAAGGCACGCCGCCGCCCACCCAAACCTGCGAGATTCACAGCTTTGTTCAGGCCGAGGCGGTGGTGATCCATTCGGAGTCGGTCGGGCTATTGGCCTATTCGCGCGACCACTTGGCCGGGCTGGATGCGCGCTTGAAACAGGTGGCCATCGACCTGCCCGATGCCGAGGTTGAGATCGGCCTGACAACACGGCGCGGGGCGGATGTTCGGATGATTGATGCGTTCAGGGGCGCGCTGCGACCAGATTTGCCGCAAACGGTGGGTTAAAACCCACCCTGCGGCGATGGCGCGACGGCGTAGGGTGGGTTTTCAACCCACCGCCCCGCCAAAGTCCACCGCCCCGCCTAGCCCGAGACGCGGCTCATCCACTCGGACACGCGGTCCGATTGGAACCCGTCGGCCAGCCGGGTGATGTGGATTTCGGCCACCACGCCACCAGTGTTGAACGGATCGCCTTCGGCAAAGGCGCGGGCTTTGGCCCCGCTCTCGGCCTGCAAAATGCCGAAATGCCCAAGGGCCGAACCATCGTCCTTCCACAAAGCCGAGCCGATCAGGCAGGACGCCGAATTGCCGCCCGCGCTTTTGACCCAGTCGCGATGGGTCGGGCGCAGGGCATCGCGCTGCGCGTCCATATCGGGGTGGTGAATACAGCGCATCAGGAAGAACATCGGCTTACTCCAGAAAGGCTTTCAGAAGTGCGGCAACGGCTTCAGGCTGTTCAACCGGCGCGAAATGCCCCGCATTCTCGACCACTTCCAGCTGCGCTTGCGGCATCAAGACCTTCATATCTTCGTGCTGGGATACCGGACTCCATTGGTCTTGGCGGCCCACAACCAGCAGCACGGGGCATGTCACATCTGCCAAATAGGACGAGGCATCGGGCCGCCCCACCAGCGCGGCAATCTGCCGGGCATGTAAGGCGGGATTCATCCGCAGTACCATGGCGCGCAGCATGTCCCACACCTGCGGCAGATCCTTGCGGTGGATCATGCCCGGCAACCAGCGTTCGGCCAGCGCCGCCATCCCGTTTTCATTGGCAAAGCGCACGATCTCGGCGCGCTTTTCCGGCTCGCCCTCTTTCAGCGGATGAATGCCGGTGTCCAGCAGCGCCAGCCGCTCGATCCGGTCCGGCGCTTGATGGGCCATCTCCATAGCGACGCGTGCGCCCATGGAATGCCCCGCGACCCGCAGGGGGCCATCATGGCGCGCAAGGCAATCGCGCGCCATGTCCCGTATGTCGGATTGGGTCGATAGATCGGCCACTGCCGCCTGCCCGCCCAAGGCGTCAATCGCGGGCTCCCATACGACGCGGTCGCACAGGAGCCCGGGGATCAGCAGAACCGTCATTGGATCATCGTGTTCGGCAGGATCAGCGCGATTTGCGGGAAAGCCACCAACAGCGCCAGGGTCACCAGCATCGCCAGCCAGAACGGGAACACACCGCGGAAGATATCCGACAGCGGCACATTCGGCGCCACCGATTTCACGATGAACACGTTCAGCCCCACGGGCGGTGAGATCAGCCCCATTTCCAGCGTCAGCACCACCAACACGCCGAACCAGATCGGATCAATGCCCAGCGATGTGATGACCGGAAAGAAGATCGGCATCGATAGCACCAGCATGGCAAAGCCTTCAAGAAAGCAGCCAAGCACCAGATAACACAGCAAGATCACCGCCAGAATGCCCAAGGGCGGCAGGCTCAGACCGGCCAGAAATTCGCCCATGACCTGGGGAATATGGCTTAGCGCCAGAAACGGGTTCAGCATATGCGCCGCGATCAGGATCAGCATGACAGCCGCCGTCGTCACAACCGAGGACCGCGCCGCACTCCAAAACCCGCGCAGGGTCAGCTTGCCCATAGCCGCACCGAACAGAATGACCAGCCCTGCGCCGACTGCGGCCGCTTCGACCGGCGAAAAGATCCCGCCGTAGATCCCGCCAATGGTCAGCGCGATCACCATCAGAATGGGCGTTGCGCCCATCATGGCTTTGGCCTTTTCGCTCAGCGACGTCTTGGGGCCAGCCGGGCCCATCGCCGGATTGATCCAGCACAGAAGGCTGACGGTCAGAACGAACATGGTCAGCAGCAAAAGTCCGGGCAACACGCCTGCAAGGAACAGACGGCCAATGCTTTCCTGCGTCAGGATCGCGTAGATCACGAAACCGGTCGAGGGCGGGATCAAAATGCCCAGCGTACCGCCTGCGGCGACAACCCCGGTGCTGAGGCGCGGGCTGTAGTTGAAGCGGTCCATCTCGGCCAAACTGACTTTGCCCATGGTCAGGGCCGATGCGACGGATGAGCCAGACAGCGCAGCAAAGCCGCCGCAGCCGATCACCGTGGCCGAGGCCAGACCGCCGCGCACCGACCCGATCATAGCATAGGCAGCATCATAGAGCTTACGGCTCATCCCGGTTTCGGTGGCGACGTTGCCCATCAGGATGAACAGCGGCACGACGACCAGTTCGGCTGAGGCCGCCAGCGTGAACGCCTCGGAGGCCAGCGTCGATGTGGCCGAGGAAAAACCGTTCAGGATGGCAATGCCGGTGAAGCCGACCGCGAACATGGCAAAGGCCACAGGTACGCGCAGCGCCAATAGGCCAAACAGGGCAACCATGCCCCAGACGCCAAGTGCAAAACTGCTCATGCTGCGCCCTTTCCTGAGGTGCCGGTCAGCATCAGGCCGATGCCGCGCAGGGCCATGCCGAAAGCGGTGATGATACAGGCCGCCACGACGAAATATTGGAACCATGCCTTGGGCAGGTTGATGATATTGGTGGCCAGGTTCAGCATTCGGCTAAGCGCGGCGCTCTCCAACACATAAACAGCGATGGCGGCGAAGATGATCGCGCCCAACCATGCTGAGATAAAATCGCCAAGCCAGATGACGGTGGGCGGAAATTTCTTTTCGAACAGATCGACGTTGATATGCCCGCCGACGCGGTCACACAGGGCCATGCCGCCAAAGACGATCAGAACCAAGCCCATTTGAGTGATGTCCTGCGCCCCGCGCAATGGCGCGCCAAAGTAGCGGCCCACGACGTCGATCATGATGATGACAACCTCGGTCAACAAACCCAGGGTGCCAATGAGCGCGGACAGGCTGATAAGCCTGTCCGCAACTTTATCCAGCGATGCCAGCAAGGTTTAGTTGCCCTGCATGGTGGCCAGCACCTCTTCGGCGCCCAGCTCGCCCACGATCTTATCCGTGACCGGCAGGGTCAGCGCACCAAAGGCGGCGGCTTCATCAGCGTTCAGGAAGTAGACCGTGTTGTCACCGGCGGCCTTCAGGCTTTCGATCACGTCAGCGGCGCGGCCATTCCAGCCATCCTCTGCCGATTTCGACAGCGGGCGACCTGCGATGGCGTCCAGCGCGGCTTTGTGGTCAGCCGACAGACCATCGTACTTGCCTTTGTTCATGACCAGATAGAAGGAAATCCGGCCCAGCGGCGCACCGATGGTGTAGCTGTTGGCCACTTCGTCCAGCTTGAAGTCACCGACCGCCGAAGCACCGGTCACAACGCCATCGATCAGGCCGGTTTGCAGCGAGTTGTAGATCTCGCCCGCGGGCATCTGAACGGGGGTTGCGCCAAGCGCTTCCATCACAGCGGCAGCCGCCGACCCCGACACGCGCATCTTCAGACCCTTCAGGTCATCGGGGGTGCGAATGTCACGGTCTTTCATGATGAAGATGTTCGGCTCAGACAGCCACAGCGCCAGAGGCTGCGTGCCAGGGAATTCCTTGTCCAGCTGGCCTGCGTCATAGGCATTCCAGATCAGGTCATAGCCGCCCATGCCGTCCGGCAGCGCGCCCGGCAGTTCCGACACCATGGTGCGCGGGAACTGCGACGAGGTATAGCCCTGAAGGCCCCAGGTGATATCGGCCACGCCCTGAACGGCACGGATGTACTGCTCCAGCGGTCCTTTGCCCAGCTCACCGCCCGGATAGACTTCGACGTCCAGACCCGAACCGTTCAGCGCGTTTTGCAGCGGCTCAACGGTGGATTTGGTCAGAATATGCGCCGGCGGCACCCAGTGGGCCAGCTTCAGCGTTTCGGCCATAGCCGGTGCTGCCAGCGCCGTGAAGGCGGCGGCGGCAACTGCTGCCTTGATGATTTTTCCTTGGAACATGTGCGTCCTCCCTTAAGTCACGCGATGTTAAGTGCCACATCTAGTGGCGGTTTCCTCGAAATCCACGGTACTTAGTTGGACTTGTGCCGCCCAATCACTTCCATGGTCCGAGTATTGAAACAGGCTATACGCCTGCGCTGTCCCCCGCAGCTAAAACAGGAATGACGGGCCAAGGCCCGTCATTCTTTTTGAACGCAGCGTTCAGCTTTTCGTCCGCCAGCTGTCCGCATAGTTTTCGCGGGCTTCGCTGGAATACGGTGTCGGCGATACGCGAACGCGAATTTCGGCCTGCTTGTGCACCTCGGTCGAGGTCTTGCCCGTGGTCTCCGGCTCGCCCCACTTCAGGGTCAGAACGTCACCAACCTGCACGTCGTTGTTCACGACACCAAGGCTCAGCATGCAGCGTTCGTTGAACGAATAGCCGTTGAACATTGACATGCCGACCATCTTGCCGCTGTCGTCACAGACCATATCGGCGCTGGACGAGGCATAGTTGGGCTGCGGGAAGTCGATCCACTTATAGGGCGTGCCCTGCTCAAAGGACGAGGCGATGACTTTGAGAATGTCATCCCGGTTCCATTCAAACGTGACCTTCTTGCGCTTTGCGCCTTCCGCTTTGATCTTTTCAAGCGCGGCCTTGCCGATGAAGTCGTCTTTCTTCCAACCGATGTAGAAGTCGTAGCCCAGTTCGAACGGGTTGACGTAATAGTCTTCGATGTTGTCCGAAACGAACGACCCACCGATGGCACCGGCCGCTTCGTACATATCGGCACCCAGCCACTGGCGGTAGTCTGCCATCATGCCATCGCCGCTGTAGATGCCCGGCAACGGCGACGGAATCCAGCCCGACTCCAGCGTGTTGGTCGAATAGGCACGAGCGCCACACTGAACAAGGTTCACCCCTGCATCGCGGGCGGCCTGCATGATGGTCGAGTGGATATAGTCTTTGTCCTTATACGGACCCCAGACTTCCAGACCCGGCGCACCGGACATACCGTGGCGCAGCGCCTGCACCTTCTTCGAGCCGATGTTGATCCAGTCCACGTGGAAGAACTTGATGTCGGGGATCGGGCCGCCGTTCATCTTTTCAAAGATCGCCGTCGCATCGGGGCCCTGAATCTGGAAACGGTAATGTTCACGCAGGACACGCTCGCCTTCGGGGCGGCTGGGGCTGCGCGGGTCGTGGCGCAGACGGACGTTCCAGTTGCCATAGGCCGCCGCGAACATCAGCCAGTTCGAGGTCGGCGCGCGGCCCACCAGCACGAACTTGTCTTCCCGCTCGCGGAAAATGATGTGGTCGCCGATCACGTGGCCCGCCGGGGTCACGGGCACATAGTGCTTGGCGCGGTTCAGACCGAAGTTCGAAAAGCTGTTGATGCCGTGGTGGGCAAGGAACTCTGCCGCCTGCGGGCCTTCGACGATCACTTCGTCCATATGGTGCGACTGATCGAACAGAACGGCGGTCTTGCGCCATGCTTCTTGCTCAACGCGCCAGTTTGAGAATTCCGGTGCGACGACCGGGTATACATACATGCCAATTTTCGAGTTGCGCAGCACATCAACGATGTTGCCGGCCTCATCCATCACGTCCTGAAGGCTGGTTGCAGCCATGGGATCACTCCTCCTCCTAATGAATTGTATACATAGAGGCAGTGATTCAGGGTGAAATCAAGCAAAATCGCCCGCTCGCGCATACATCGCATTGTATGCAGATGCAGCAAATGTTGAAAATCAGATGGTTATCCCATCAATCCACCAACAGCCCATGGCCCGGCATCCGCTCGAGGCCCGCCGCATCCTGACCCAGCAGATAGTTCAGATTGCCGCGTGCGATTCTGGCGTGTTCGCGTGCAATGGATTCGGCGCGTGCACCTTCGCGGGCGGCAATGGCATCGACCAAGGCGCGGTGCTGGCTTTGGGCAATGGCAAGCGAGACATTGAAGGCGCGCGGCTCATTCCCTGATGGCACAAAAGCCGAAGGCGAGGCAAAGGGCAGCGATTTCGCGCGTTCCAGCTCCCGGGCTAGAATGGCGCTACCGGCAAGGCCCGACAGTTGATCGTGAAACCGGGCATTCAGTTCTGAATACAGCGGAAAATCAACATCTTCCACTGTTTCCCCAAAGCATTTATCCAGATCAATCAGCGTCTGACGCACAGGGGCCAGTGCCTTATCATCGACCCCGCGTTCGGCGGCCACGCGCACCACTGTGCCTTCTAGCACGCCGCGCAATTCGATGGCATCAATCACATCGGCCACGGTGAAGGACCGCACCACAAACCCGCCGCCCGAAGCGCGTTCAAGCAGCCCCTCTTCGGCAAGGCGCGACATGGCCTCGCGCACAGGAGTGCGGGACACATCCAGCGCCTCGGCCAAGGCCACCTCATAGAGCCGCTGGCCCCCGGCGAATTCGCCGTTGATGATCTTTTCGCGCAGTTCTAGCAGGGCGCGCTTGGCGTGGGTCTTGGCGGAGGTCTTATCCATGTATACATCCCTCTGTTCAGAGGAAATGTATACACGGAAGCCAGGTTTCGGCAAGTCTCAGGCGGTGATAACGCGCGGATCGTCTGTATAGACCACCTCGGCCAGATCGGCGCGGTGGCGCAAAACGGCCCGCTGGTTGACCGAGCCTTTGTCCGTCACCTCGCCCTTGTCCAGATCCAGCGGGTCGGTCAGGTACATCACACGGCGCACCCGGTTCGACGATCCGGTTGAGGCCCCCACATGCGCGGCCAGCAAACGCGCGGTTTCGGCGCGCACGGCGGGGTGTGCAACCAAAGCCTCATCCTCTAGCGCCGCGCCGCCTTCGACCAACCGCTCCATCGCAGGGCGGAACGGGATGAGCAGAGCCGCAAGCTCCTCATGCCCCTCGCCCACCAGCACCGCGTCACGGGCCAATCCGCCCAAGGCGTCGGTCAGCTTGGCGCGCATTGCGCCGACGGCGACCCAAGTGCCGGTGCCCAGCTTGAAGTTTTCAGCCACGCGGCCATCAAAGAAGAACCCTTTGCGCGGATCTTCGGGATCGGCCAGCCGCAGCGCATCGCCAAAGCAATAGAACCCCTCGTCGTCAAACGCCTCGGTGGTCAGCATCTCGTTGCGCCAATAGCCCGGCGTCACGTTGGGGCCTTTTACGCGGGCCTCCATCTTGCCCTCATTCGGCACCAGCTTGAGCGTGATGCCCTTGGCAGGCACGCCGATATTGCCGGGCGCCTCTTGCGGCTCGACACAGAATAGCGAGAACGGCGCGGTTTCGGTGGACCCAAGCCCGGTGGAGAGTGTGACTCGATAGCCAAGCGCCTCACGCGAGAGGCGCTCAAGCTCAGTCCAGGTGTGCTGGGCCATGGCCGCGCCCGCATAAAGCAGCAGTTTGACGTTGGAAAAGAACGCATCGCGCAGGCCGGGATCACGGTTCATTTCCTCAACCATCATCTCATAGCCTGCTGGGACGTTGAAGAACCAGTTCGGGCGGACTTCGCGCACGTTGCGGATCGTCTCGCCAATCAGCTTGGGCGTCGGGCGACCGTCGTCGATATAAAAGGTGCCGCCATTGTATATGGCCATGTTGAACACCTTGTTGCCGCTGGCCACGTGGTTCCACGGCGCCCAATCCACGATCACCGGCGGCTCGTCCTTGAAATAGGCATAGCAATCCAGCACCTGCGCCATGTTCCCGCACAGCATCCGCTGGGTCTGGATCACCGCCTTGGGCGATCCGGTGGTGCCAGAGGTGAACATGAACTTGGCCACGGTATCGGGGCCTGTGGCGGCGTTGGCTTTATCCACGGCCTCGGTCGGGGTGGTGGCCAGCAGGGCCTCCCACGACATGGCTGCGCCCTGGCCAGTGACGCCCAAACGCGGCAGATCACCGAACACGGCATCTATCGCAGGGGCGAATTGATCCAAACCTTCCGCAAACACCGCGCCCGGCGTGATCTGATCGCGCACCGATTTCAGCTTGCCATAGTCAGTCGACACCAGCGCATAGGCCGGGGCAATCGCCGCAGACGGCACGCCCACATATTGCGCGCCAAGCGCCATCAGCCCGTGCGGAATCGAGTTGGCCGAGAGGATCACCAAGGGCCGATCTTGTGACAAGCCCAGATCCAGCAAAGCCTGCCCAATGGCCCGCACGTTCCGCAAAAGCTCGGCATAGGTCATGCCCTCCCACGCGCCCGATTCGCCGCGTGCCGCCATCCAAAGACGGTCTGGCGCGGCCTCGGCCCAGTGGTGGATCTTGTCGGACAAACGGTCTGGAAACTTGGGCAATTCGCCCTTTTGCCACACATACATGGTGCCATCGTCGCGGGTTTCCCACGCCAGATCGACATCCCAGAATTTGGCCTGCTGCCCCTGCTCTGCGGTCATGAAATCCTCCCTCTTCCGAATTTAGTTTACATGGAAACTTTTTCCATGAATAGTGATTCAAGACGCAAGCAAGACCGGAGTTTTCCCGAAATGGAGTTTTTGACCTTCGACATTCAAGGTGACGTTGCCATCGTTGGGCTGAACCGCCCCGAGAAGCGCAACGCCATTTCCGACCGGTTCGTCGAAGAGCTGAACGACGTGATCTCTATGGCCGAAGCCGGTGCCAAAGCGGCCGTAATCCATGGCCACGGCCCCCATTTCTGCGCAGGTCTTGATCTGGCCGAGCACGTTCAAAAAACCCCGTTCGAGGGTGTCCACGGATCACGCCGCTGGCACGAGGTGTTCGCCCGTATCCAGCATGGCAAGCTGCCGTGGTTTGCGGCGCTGCATGGCGCGGTTGTGGGCGGCGGGTTCGAGCTGGCGGCCTCGTGTCAGGTACGCGTGGCCGATGAAACAACCTTTATGGCCCTACCCGAAGGCCAGCGCGGGATCTTTGTGGGCGGCGGCGGCTCGGTCCGCTGTGCGCGCCTGATCGGCGTGGCCCGCATGACCGACATGATGCTGACGGGCCGGTCGATTGACGCCGAAACCGCCGAGCGTTGGAATGCCGTGCAATATGTCGTGCCCGCTGGCACCGCCGTAGAACGCGCCACCGAAATGGCCGCCCGCGCGGCCACCAACGCCGAGATCACCAATTACGCCATCATCCACGCTCTGCCGCGCATTTCCGACATGGCCAAGGAGGACGGGTTGTTCGTCGAAAGCTTTATCGCCAGCTTCACCGCCACCTCGCCCGAAGCCGAAGATCGCCTGCGCGCCTTCCTTGAAAAGCGTGCCGCGAAGGTGGCCGCGCCGACGGGGGCAAAATGAACGCAGTGACCCCCACACCAACCGAAGACGATATCGTCATCGGAGAGCTGTCAGGCTCGCTTGGCTTCCTGCTTCGCATGGCGCAGTTGCAGGTGTTCGAAGGGTTCTACCGCGAACTGGCCAAATATGAGCTGAAGCCCGGCGAATTCTCGGTCATGTGGGTGATTTCACGGAACCTAGGCATCCGTCAGGGCGCATTGGCCCGCAAGCTGAGGATCAAGCCCGCGCATATGACCAAGCTGATCCAGCGGATGGAGGCTTCGGGCTATGTGGAACGCATCATCCCCGAAGACGACCGCCGCTCTGTGATCCTTGGGCTTACGGAAACGGGCTATCAATTCGTGAACACCCGCAAGGCCGAATTCTTTAGCTACTATCTGCAAGAAAACGCCATGCTGCCCGAAGAAGACATGGCCACGCTGATCGGGCTTTTGCAGAAACTATCCGGTTTCAAGGACGAGACATGAATATCGACGACCTGATCGCCATTGATATCCACACCCACGCCGAGGAACCCTGCTGCGGTCATCGCGACGATGGCTATCACGAATTTCAGGCTGGCATGGCCAAGTATTTCAAGAACCCCGCCGGTGCGGATGGAATGCTGCCCTCGGTTCAGGATACCGCCGCCTATTACCGCGAACGCAAGATCGGCGCGGTGATCTTTCCGGTCGATGCCGAACGCGAAACCGGCTTTCGCCGCTATTCGAACGAAGAGGTGGCCGAGATTGCCGCCGAAAACAGCGATATCCTGATCCCGTTTGCCTCGATTGATCCCGCAAAGGGCAAGATGGGTGCCCGCGAGGCCCGCCGCCTTGTGCGCGATTACGGGGTGCGGGGCTTCAAGTTTCACCCGACATTTCAGGGCTTCTACCCCAACGACCGCAGCGCCTATGCCATCTATGAGGCCATCGCCGAAGAAGGCGCGCTTGCGCTGTTTCACACCGGGCAAACCGGCGTTGGTTCGGGGATGCGCGGCGGCATGGGGATGCGGCTGAAGTATTCGAACCCGATGTATCTGGATGATGTCGCGGTGGATTTCCCCGACATGCCGATCATCCTCGCGCACCCGTCCTTCCCTTGGCAGGAAGAGGCGCTTTCGGTCGCGCAGCACAAACCCAATGTCTACATCGACCTAAGCGGCTGGAGCCCGAAGTATTTCCCGCCAATTCTGGTCCGCTATGCCAACAGCCTGCTCAAGCACAAGATGCTGTTCGGCAGTGACTGGCCCGCGATCACACCCGACCGCTGGCTGGCCGATTTCGAGAATTCAGAGTTTCGGGATGAGGTGCGCCCTCTCATTCTGAAGGAAAATGCAAAGAGGCTACTGAACCTCTGAGCAGGGCGTGTTTCTAGGGAGGAAAACAATGTCTAAGCTCTTTAAAGTCGCAGGTCTGGCCGCTGTTGTTGCCATGACCTTCAGCATGGCTGCCGAAGCCCGCGATATCCGTATCGCGCCTGCGGCACCGCCGGCCCACCCGGCCAACGGCACGCTTTACACCAACTTCGCCAAGTACCTGCCCGAGGAATCGGATGGCCGTCTTGGCACCATCATGCTTGGCCCGGAAGTTGTGAACCTTGGCCAGATGAAGGACGCGATCCAAAGCCAGGTGACCGAAGTTGGCAACCTGCTGCCGCTTTATTTCCCGGCCGATCTGCCGATGATGTCGGTCACCGGCCAGCTTTCGCTGACGGGCACCAACGCGCAGGCTATGGGTGCCGCGATGACCGAATTCATCGTCAACTGTGCCCCCTGTCAGGACGAGATGAAAAAGCTGGGTTTTGTCTATCTCGGCTCGGGCGCGTCGGATGCCTATGAGATCATGTCGACCAAACCCGTTCGCACCGCCGAAGACCTGAAAGGTCTGCGTCTGCGGTCGGGCGGTGCCCCGTGGGCCCGTTTCGCCGAGCATTTCGGCGCGGTTCCGGCGCAAATGTCGGTGTTCGATCAGTTCGAAGCCATCAGCCAAGGCACGATTGACGGCACCATGGCCTCGATCGGCGATGCACTGGCCTTCCGTCTGGTCGAAGTGGTCAAGTATGTCACCTATCTGCCGCTGGGCATGTATATCTCGACCTCGAACTTCACCACCTCGGGCGTGACCTGGGCAAGCCTGTCGGGCGAAGACCGCGCGGCGATGATGCGTGCCGCCAACCGGGCCAACGCCGATTTCACCAACCGCTGGGCGGCTGAGATCCCCTCGATTGCCGAAGGCGCCGCTCAGAAAGCCGGGATTGAGTTCATCCAGGCCGACGAAGCGCTGGTGAAAGCCGCGCGGGACTTCATCCAAGCCGATATCGCCACCGCTGGCACCTTCAGCCAAGAGCAATTCGGCATCGCCGATGCGCCTGAGCAGATCGCCCACTTCCTTGAGCTGGTCAAGAAATGGGAAGCGATTGCCGAAGCTGAAAACAGCGATCCGGTGAAAATGGCCGAACGCGTCTATGACGAAGTCTGGTCGAAAGTGGATCTGGCCACCTACGGCGGCTGATCTTCATAACGACCGGCCGGGTGTTCCCTTGCGCCCGGCTTTTTCTATAAAAACACAGGCTTCAAAGGAGCCGCGCATGCAACGCTTGCACCAAATCAGGGATGGGCTGATGTCCGTTCTGGTGTTGATCGGCGGGCTGGCTGTCATCGCCTTGATGGTTCATGTCGGGCTGGATGTCCTAAGCCGCAACCTTTCCAATGCACCTATCCCCGCCACCTATGAGATCGTCACCGAATATTACATGGTCGGTCTGGCCTTTATTCCACTGGCGTGGGTCGAAAAGAACGGCGGCATGGTTCAGGTTGAAATCATGGACAGCTTCATGGGCCCGCGCATGCGCCGCCTGTCCAATATCGCCGTTTCGCTGATCTCGGGCGTGATCTATGGTGCGCTGACTTGGGTCAGCTGGAGCGTGGCGATCAAGAACATGACCACCGGCACCTTTGTCATGGCGATGAATGTCCCCGTGCCGACGTGGCCTGCGCATTTCATGCTGCCCTTCGGCTTTGGTCTGGCGGTGCTGGTTGTGCTGCTGCGGGCCGTTGACGAAGCCACATCTGACGGAGCCATCGCATGAGCGTCGAGACCGGCATCGCAGGCGTTATAGTCCTGTTCATCCTTCTGGCCCTGCGCGTGCCTGTTGCGCTGGCGCTGATTGCCGTGCCCTTCGGCGGCATCACTTGGCTGCTGGGCATCACCCCGGCCATCGGCATTCTGTCCAACACGCCGCAATCCTTTGTGGCCAACTGGACGCTGTCCGCTGTGCCGATGTTCCTGCTGATGGGCTTTGTCGCCTTTCACACCGGGCTGACGGGGGGGCTTTTTGATGCGGCCAAGGCCGTGCTGCGCCGCATCCCCGGCGCGCTTGCAATCTCGTCGATCTTTGCCTGTTCGGGCTTTGCCGCGGTTTGCGGGTCGTCGCTGGCCACCGCCGCCGCCATGGGCCGGATCGCCATTCCTGAAATGGTAAGGTCTGGCTACGCACCCTCCTTCGCGGCTGGGTCCATCGCGGCGGGCGGCACCATTGGGGCTCTGATCCCGCCGTCGATCCTGATGATTGTCTATGGCGTCTTTGCCGAAACATCGGTCACCAAGGTGTTTGTCGGCGGCATCACCATCGGCCTTCTGACCGCACTCAGCTATGCCATCGTGGTTCTGCTGACCTGCTGGCTGCGCCCCGATATCGCGCCGCCCAAGCCGCTGGACGCCGATGACATCGACACCAAGAAAGCCATTCTGAACATCTGGCCGGTGCTGCTGTTGATGGTTGTGGTCTTTGGCGGATTGTTCTCGGGCGTTTTCACCGCGACCGAGGCCGGGGCCGTTGGGGCCATCGGATCGATCGTGATCTCGCTGGCGACGCGGCGTTTGACGCGGGCGCTGTTCCGCCAATCCATGATTGAGACGTTGATGACCACGTCATCGCTGTTGATCGTGGGTGTGGGCGCGTCGATGTTCACCCGTTTTCTGGGCCTGACGGGCCTATCAAACGCGGTGTCTTCGGCGGTTAGCGGCGCGGACCTCAGCTATGCGCATCTGATGCTGATCGTCGTGGTGATCTACCTGATCCTTGGCATGTTCATGGAACCGTTCGGCGCGATGCTGGTCACCCTGCCCGTGCTGCTGCCGATCTTCAGGGCCGAAGGCATCGATCTGGTCTGGTTCGGTGTTCTGGTCGTCAAACTGCTGGAGATCGGGATGATCACGCCGCCCGTTGGCCTGAACGTGTTCGTCATTCGAAACGTGGCCAGCCAATATGCGACCGTGGTTCAGATCTTCAAAGGGGTCATCCCCTTCCTTGCCGCCGATCTGGTGGTTGTGCTGATCACCGTGGCCTTCCCCGGCCTCGTGCTTTTCCTGCCGTCGCTGATGTGACGGTTCCGGCGGGCGGATGCTGGCTTGAGCCGGACCGCCCGCCGCCCTATCTTGCGCTCATGACTGAGCCAATTCGCCCCCGAAAACTGTCTGACGAAGTTCAGGACCGCCTGCTAGAGCGGATCCGCAGCGGCATGGCGCCGGGCGATGTGCTGCCGTCGGAACGCGAATTGATGGCCGAATATGAAATCGGCCGCCCCGCCATTCGCGAAGCGATGCAGAATCTGCAACGCATGGGCCTGATCGATATTCGCCACGGGGGCCGCCCGCGTGTGGCCGAACCCTCGCTGGATGGGCTGATCGGGCAGATGGCCACCTCGATGCACCACGTCCTGACCCATGGCGCATCGACCATGGATCATCTGAAAGAGGCCCGCGTCACGCTTGAGGCGGAAATGGCCCGTCTTGCCGCGATGCGCCGAACCGATGGCGATTTGGCAACCTTGGAACAAATCCTCGACCGACAGACCGAGGCCCGCGATACCCCCGAACGGTTCCTTGATCTGGACGGAGAGTTTCACCGCACCATCGCGGCGATTTCCGGCAATCCGATCTTTGAAACCCTTAGCGCAGCGACTTTTTCCTGGCTGCGGTCCTTTCACAAGGATCTGGTGCGCAGTCCGGGACTAGAGGCGCTGACGCTCAAGGAACACCGCGCGATTTTGGCCGCCATCGCCGCGCAGGATGCAGAAACCGCCGCCCGCGCCATGGCCGACCACCTGACCCGCGCCAACGCGCTTTACCACCAAAGCCACGGGTAAACACCGCCCTGCAGCAATGGGCCTTTTCTACGCGCCTCAACTGGTATAATGAGTTGACCAGGAGGAGCCATGACCCGCATCGAAGCCGATTACCTGATCGAAACCCCTGTTGACCCCAGCGCCGCCGCCGAGGCGATGGCGGGCGAGCAATCCTCTGGCACCTTCGTGCGCCTTCCCGGCGAGACGGAAGAATTGCGCGAACGGTCATCCGCGCGGGTGGAAGGGCTGGTGCAACTGCCCAATGCCGATGCGCCCTCTCTGCCCGGCGCGCGGGGCGCTGGCCCCGATGGGATCCGCCGCGCCAAGGTCACGCTATCATGGCCGCTTGAAACCACCGGCCCGGACCTGATCAACCTGACGGCCACCGTTGCGGGCAACCTGTTTGAATTGCAGCAGTTTTCCGGCCTTCGCCTCCTGGATATCCGCCTGCCAGACGCGTTCAGCCATTACCCCGGCCCCAAGTTCGGCATAGACGGCACACGCAAGTTGTCGGGTGTCGCCACTGGTCCGTTGATCGGCACCATCGTCAAACCCTCGGTCGGGCTGAGCGCCGAGGACACCGCCGCGCTGGCGGGCACCTTGGCTGCGGCGGGCATCGACTTCATCAAGGATGACGAACTGCAAGCCGACGGCCCGAACTGCCCGTTCGACACCCGCGTGCGCGCCGTGATGGACGTACTGAAAGCCCATGCCGACAAGACCGGCAAAAAGGTGATGTACGCCTTCAACCTCTCGGGCGAAGTCGATGACATGCGCCGCCGCCACGATCTGGTGCGCGATCTGGGCGGCACCTGCGTCATGGCCAGCCTCAATTCCGTGGGCCTGGCCGGAATGCTGGCGCTGGCCCGCCACACCGACCTGCCGATCCACGCCCACCGAAACGGCTGGGGATATCTGTCGCGCCACCCCGCCCTTGGCTGGGACTTCACCGCATGGTCCAAGATCTGGCGCTTGGCCGGGGCGGACCACATGCACGTCAACGGGCTGCGCAACAAGTTCTCGGAAGCGGACGACAGCGTGATCACCTCGGCCCGTTCGCTGGGCCAGCCGATGTTCGAGGGCAAACCCTGCATCGCCATGCCTGTGTTTTCGTCGGGCCAATCAGCGGTTCAGCCGCCTGAAACCTACGCCCGCCTTGGCCATGCCGATTGCATCTATGCGGCAGGCGGCGGGATCATGGCACATCCGCATGGCCCCGCCGCAGGCGTGCAATCGCTGCGCGACGCATGGGACGCCGCAATCGCGGGCATCCCCGCCCAAACCTATGGCGAAACGCACCCCGCCCTTGCCGCCGCGTTGGAGACCTACGCATGAGCCTGCCCGGCGGCCTTTTGATCGGCTGGGTCGGCGACGATTTTACCGGCTCTGCCGCCACGATGGAGGCGATGGCCTTCTCTGGCCTGCCTGCCGTGCTGTTCACCGATGTGCCAACGCCGGACCAGCGTGCGCGCTTCGCGGATGTACGCGGGCTGGGCATTGCCACCACCGCCCGCGCCCACGGCCCCGGCTGGATGGAGGCGCACCTGCCGCAAGCCTTCCACTACCTGACCACGCAGACCGCGCCGCTGGTGCATTACAAGACCTGCTCAACCCTCGACAGCGCTCCGCATGTCGGCTCGATCGGGCGGGCGATTGATGTGGCCCTGTCGGTGGTGCCAAGCGCCTATGTGCCCTTCCTTGTCGCCGCCCCCGTGATGCGCCGTTATCAGGCCTTCGGGCATCTCTTCGCCTCGGCCCCCGGCGGGGTGTTCCGGCTGGATCGCCATCCGGTGATGGCCCGCCACCCCGTAACCCCGATGGAGGAAGCCGACGTCGCGCGGCATCTGTCGCTGCAAACCCTGCTGCCCTGCACCAATCTGGATGTCGAGGCGCTGGACAGCGCCCCCGAAGCCACCCTGCAAGAGCGCGCCCAGAACGGCGGCATCGTCACATTAGACGCCATGACCGAGGCGCATATGCGCAAGAACGGCCGCCTGATTTGGGAAGGACGCGCTACTGCCCCCCTCGTCGCGGGTTCGCAAGGCATCGAATACGCGCTGATCGCCCATTGGCAGGCCCAAGGCCTGATCCCCACGCAAACCCTGAGCCAAGGCGCAGGCGCAGTGGATCGGATCGTTGCCGTTTCTGGTTCTGTCTCGCCCATCACCGCGCGCCAGATCGCTTGGGCCGAGGGCAACGGCTTTGCCGTTATCCCGCTTGATGTCGCCGCAATGCTAGGCGGCGATGTCACCGCCGAGGCCGCCACCACCAAAACCGCCCGCGCCGCCCTAGACGCAGCCCAAGACGCGCTGATCGTCACCGCGCGGGGCCCCGATGACCCGGCCGTCGCGCAGGTGCGCGCCGCCATCAAGGCCAGCGGCATGACTGGCGAACAAGCCAACACCCAGATCGGCGCCGCGCTCGGGCGC
Source organism: Pseudoprimorskyibacter insulae (assembly GCF_900302505.1). Lineage (GTDB taxonomy): Bacteria > Pseudomonadota > Alphaproteobacteria > Rhodobacterales > Rhodobacteraceae > Pseudoprimorskyibacter > Pseudoprimorskyibacter insulae. The sequence goes on from NZ_OMOJ01000003.1 coordinate 197,274, forward strand.
ATCCTGAAACGCGTGCTGACGGAAACCGGCCTCACCCGCGCCATCGTGTCGGGTGGCGACACCTCGGGCGCGGTCACGCGGCAACTGGGCCTTTACGCCTTTACCGCTCTGGCCCCCACCACCCCCGGCGCGGGCCTGCTCACGGGCTACTCAAACGATGCCCGTTTTGACGGTCTGCAAATCGCGCTGAAAGGCGGGCAGATGGGCAGCGACGACTATTTCGGATGGATCAAACGCGGCGGTGGCGCCGCAGGAGGAAAACAATGACCAAGATTGCCCTGCTGGGTGCCGGTGGAAAGATGGGCGTGCGCCTGTCCAAGAACCTTGCCAAAACCAATTACGATGTGGACCACGTCGAGATTTCGGAAGAAGGCCGGGCGCGCCTTATGGCCGAGGTTGGCGTAGACGCCGTCGATCAAGCCGTCGCTCTGGCGGGCGCTGACGTCATCGTCATGGCCGTGCCCGACCGCCTGATCGGCAAGATCGCCCATAGCTTCATCGATCAGGTCAAACCCGGCGCGCGGATCATCGTGCTCGACGCCGCAGCCCCCTATGCGGGCGAAATGCCCGTGCGCGAGGATGTCAGCTATTTCTGCACCCATCCCTGCCACCCGCATATCTTCGACCCAACCCCAAATGAGGCCGTGCAGCGCGACTATTTCGGCGGCATCGACGCCCCCCAAGGCATCGTCTGCGCCCTGTTCCAAGGCCCCGAGGAAGATTACGCGATCTGCGAGGACGTGGCCAAAGCCATCTACGCCCCGGTCGCGCGCTCGCATAAATGCACGCTGGAAAACATTGCCGTGCTGGAACCCGCCCTGTCGGAAACCGTCGCCGCCACCTTCTGCCTTGCCCTGCGCGAAGCAACCGACCGCGCCGTCTCGATGGGCATCCCCGAGGCCGCGGCCCATGATTTCGTGCTCGGCCACCTGAAAATCGAACTGGCCATCGCATTTGGCATCTTCCCCGAAGGCAAATTCTCGGACGGCGCGCTTCTGGCCATCGACAAGGCCAAATCGGTGATCTTCAAAGAAACCTGGCTCGACGACGTGTTCAACCTCGACGCCGTGAAACAGTCGGTCAAAGACATCTGCGCCTGATCTAGGTGCACCCGCCCCCTGTCATTTTCTGACCGAAAATATCCCGGGGGGTCCAGGGGGGCAGCGCCCCCCGAAAGGCTCGGGGCCGCAAGGCCTCGGGCCTTTTCATATCTCCGCCTGTTACAGCGCTGTCACATAACTGCGCCACATCCTGCAATCACTACAGCGACCGGATCTCAACAAAACCCAAATGGACAAGCAAACCCACGCCTTTTACGCCTCAACCGCACAAACCTATGTCGCGAGCGGAGCCAATGGCACCAGTCGCCATCTTCTTGGATTTCTGGCCCGCCTGCCCGCCGGGGCCCGTATTCTGGAGCTCGGTTGCGGTGGTGGCCGCGATGCCGAGGCGATGCTTACCGCCGGGTTTGACGTTGATGCGACCGACGGCACACAAGAAGTCGCCGCACAGGCCGAAACGCGCCTTGCCCGCCCCGTGCGCGTCATGCGGTTTGATCAACTAGACGCAGTGCGGGCCTACGACGCGGTCTTCGCCAATGCCTCGCTGCTGCATGTGCCGCGCCCCGATCTGCCCGATGTCCTGACCCTCGTGTATCGTGCCTTGCGCCCCGGAGGTCTGTTTTTTGCAAGCTACAAATCCGGCGGCGTCGAAGGGCGCGACGCACAAGCTCGGTACTACAATTACCTTGATCGCCCGGCGTTTGAAGCCGCTTATGCGCAGGCCGGGGATTGGCGCGCGCTCGATATCATCGAATATATCGGAGGGGGTTTTGGCGGCACGACAGGGCCATGGATCGCCGGTACATATCAAAAGCCGAGGGCCTAAAACAAAAAGGCCCCGGCTTTCGCAGGGGCCTTTTCTAAGTCAGATCAAGTGGTTCAGCCGATGATCGCGTTCAGCGTGGCGCTCGGGCGCATCACGGCTGCGGTCTTGGCCGGATCGGTGTGGAAGTAACCACCGATGTCCACCTTGTTGCCTGCGCCAGCGGCCAGTTCGGCCAGAATGGCGGCTTCGCCTTCGGCCAGAGCCTTGGCGATAGGGGCAAAATGCGCGGCCAGATCGGCGTCGTCACCCTGCGCGGCCAGAGCCTCGGCCCAGTAACGGGCGAACCAGTAGTGGCTGGCGCGGTTATCCGGCTCACCCACTTTGCGGCCCGGGCTGCGGTTGTCGTCAAGGATGCCTTGCGTTGCGGCTTCGGCCGCGCGGCCCAGGACGCCCGCTTTGGCATTGCCCTTGGCATCGGCGAGGAAGTTCAGCGACTCGCCCAGAGCGCAGAATTCACCCATCGAGTCCCAACGAAGGTGGTTCTCATCGACCAACTGTTCGACGTGCTTGGGGGCCGAGCCGCCAGCACCGGTTTCGAACATGCCGCCGCCGTTCATCAGGCCAACAATCGACAGCATCTTGGCCGAGGTGCCCAGTTCCAGGATCGGGAACAGGTCGGTCAGGTAGTCGCGCAGAACGTTGCCGGTGATGGCGATCGAGTTCTCACCTGCGGTGATGGTTTCCAGCGAAGCGCGGGTGGCTTCACGGGGCGCCATGATCTCGAATTTGTCCGCAACACCAGCCGCTTCCAGAGCGGGTTTCACATAGGCGATCAGCTGTGCATCGTGGGCGCGGTTTGCGTCCAGCCAGAAGATCGAGCGATAGCCGGTCAGGCGCTGACGGTCGATCGACAGCTGGATCCAGTTCTCGATCGGGGCCTTCTTCACGGTGCAAGCGCGCCAGATGTCGCCTGCCTCAACCTCATGGCTGTGCAGGGTTTCGCCGTTGGCCAGAACCACGCGGATGATGCCATCTGCGGGGGCCTCAAACGTGGTCGGGTGCGAGCCGTATTCTTCGGCCTTCTGGGCCATCAGACCGATGTTCTGAACGGTGCCAGCAGTGGCCGGGTTCAGAGCGCCATTGGCTTTGAAGAAGTTGACCGACTCGTCATAGACCGGCGCATAGCAGTTGTCGGGGATGACGCAGTTGGTGTCGCCCTCGTTGCCATCCGGGCCCCAGCCCTTGCCGCCTGCGCGGATCAGAGCGGGCATGGATGCGTCGATGATCACATCCGACGGCACGTGCAGGTTGGTGATGCCTTTGTCCGAGTTCACCATATACATGGCCGGACGCTCGGCGGTCAGGGCGGCGATATCGGCGTTGATCTCGGCGGCGTTGTCCAGCTCGTTGATGCGGGCCAGAACGGCACCCATGCCCGAGTTCGGGTTCACACCGGCAGCGGCCAGTTGATCGCCGTACTTGTCAAAGATCGGGGCCAGCCATGCCTTAACGGCGTGGCCAAAGATGATCGGGTCCGAGACCTTCATCATCGTGGCTTTCATGTGCAGCGAGAACAGAATGCCGTCTTTCTTGGTGTTCTCGATCTCTTCGGCCAGGAAAGACGACAGCGCCTTAGCCGACATGAAGGTCGCGTCAACGACTTCGCCTTCGATCAGCTTCCAGCCGTCTTTGAGAACCGAAACAGCGCCGTCTTTGCCGACGAATTCGATCTTGGCGGCGCCTGCTTGCGCGGCGTTCAGCGTGGCCGACACTTCGTTGGCGTAGAAGTCATTGCCGGACATCGACGACACGTGCGTCTTGCTGTCCGAGGCCCATTTGCCCATGCGGTGCGGGTTCTTCTGGGCGAAGTTCTTCACGGCACGTGCGGCGCGGCGGTCGCTGTTGCCTTCGCGCAGAACCGGGTTCACGGCCGAGCCCTTGATCGCGTCGAAACGGGCGCGGATCGCCTTTTCTTCGTCGGTCTGCGGGTCTTCGGGGTAGTTCGGGATGTCATAGCCCTGCGCCTGCAGTTCTTTGACGGCGGCGCTCAGCTGCGGCACCGATGCCGAAATGTTCGGCAGCTTGATGACGTTGGCTTCGGGGGTTTTCACCAGCTCGCCCAGTTCGGCCAGATCGTCCGAGATTTTCTGCGCATCGGTCAGCTTTTCGGGGAAGGTCGCCAGAATGCGGCCCGCCAGCGAAATGTCCTTGATGCCGACGGTCACGCCAGCGGCGGAGGCAAAGGACCGGATGATGGGCAGGAACGAGGCCGAGGCCAGCTCGGGCGCTTCGTCTACCTTGGTATACAATAGATCTGGCTTCGATGTATCGCTCATGATTTTCTACCTTTTCGCATGGCTCAGGCTGTAAAACACATCGGTCGCGCGGCAGGCCGCAGGTTTGGTTCGACCGCGCGCCCGGACAAGACTCGGGCAGGCGCACGACCACGGTTTCGCGGCTGCTTATGTCAGAAGCGTTTGAATTTCGAAAGACCTTCAATCTCCGCAAAGGCCGGTTTTCGCCGGGGCGCGACCATTCGCCTTTGTTTGCAGCAATCGCGCGAATAATTGTCATGCGCAAACAGTCGCTGCGCCGCCGCAAACACGGGGTGAGTCGCGCCAAGTGCCAAAGAATACGGCAGATGCCTGTCCGCAATCCCAGACAAACAAAACGAAACCCTGTTTCGTTCCCAAGAGGCGTTGCATTTCGGGCATTTAGGCGAAAAAATTAAACAAATTCGCGGCCTTTGCGGGCCTCCTGACAGATTAAAAGACGAGCGGACAAAATGCAAAAATCACCCCCACAGTTGAAATCCCGCATCCGCGACCTTCTGGACGGTGTCTATAAAGGCAATGACAATGCCGCGCTGGCCGAACAGGTGATTGCCGCCTTCTGGCCGGAAGAAGACAACCAGCCCCGCCGCCGCCCGCGCCGCCCCGGCAACACGCTTTGGACCCAAGGCGACGCGGTTCTGATCACCTACGGCGACTCAATTCTAGATGGCATTCACAAGCCGCTGGATTTGCTGCGGGACTTTTTGCTCAACCATATGTCGGGCGCGGTGAATGGCGTGCATATCTTGCCGTTCTTTCCCTTCACGTCGGACGATGGATTTGCCGTCACCGATTTTCGCAAGGTGAACCCGAGCCTTGGCGACTGGCCGGATGTGACGCGGATCGGGGAACGTTTCTATCTGATGTCGGATCTGGTGCTGAACCACGTGTCCAGTCAGGGGACTTGGTTCAACGCCTATCGGCAGGGCAAAGAGCCTTTTGACAAGTTCTTCTTCGAAGCCTCGCCCGAAGACGATCTGTCGATGGTCGTCCGCCCGCGCACCACGCCGCTGCTGCAAGAGGTGGATACCGTCAACGGCAAGAAACACGTCTGGTGCACCTTCAGTCATGACCAGATCGACCTGAATTTTGCCAACCCCGAGGTGCTGCTAGAGATCATCCGCATCATCCGCCTGCATGTCGATAAGGGCGTTCGGATCGTGCGCTTGGATGCGGTGGCCTTCCTGTGGAAAGAGGTCGGCACCCCGTCGATCCACCTGCCCCAGACACACCGGGTGATCAAACTGCTGCGCCTGCTGTGCGACTTTGCCGCCGAACCGGTGGTTCTGTTGACCGAAACCAACGTGCCCAAGGCCGAAAACCTAAGCTATTTCGGCCAATGCAATGAGGCGCATTCGATCTACAACTTCCCGCTGCCGCCCTTGGTGCTTTATGCGCTGCTGTCCGGCTCGGCCCGGTATCTGAGCGGCTGGTCCCGCGCCATGCCGCCCGCGCCGATGGGCTGCGCCTATCTGAACTTCACCGCCAGCCATGACGGCATCGGGATGCGCCCCGCCGAAGGTCTGCTGCCCCAGCCCGAGATTGACCGCATGATCGACACCGTCAAGCAAAGCGGCGGCGTCGTGTCCATGCGTACCCTGCCCGATGGCCGCCAATCGGTCTATGAGCTGAACAGCGCCTATTTCTCGGCCATGGCGCGGACGTTTGAAGGCGAAGACGATCACCAGATCGCGCGCTTTGTCTGCTCGCAGACCATTGTCATGTCGCTAGAGGGCATCCCGGCCTTCTACATCCATTCCATGCTGGCCACCCCCAACGATCTGGAGGGGGTCGAGCGGCGTCAGATGAACCGGGCCATCAACCGTCACCGCTGGGATTACCCGACGCTGCGGGCGAAACTGGCCGACCCGGATTCCAATCAGGCCCGCGTTTTGGGTGCCATGACGGAACGGCTGCGCCTGCGGTCGCGTCAGCCTGCGTTCCATCCCAATGCCACGCAGTTCACCCTGTCGATGGATGAACGTATTTTCGGCGTCTGGCGTCAGTCACTGGACCGCACGCAATCCATCTTTGCGCTGCACAATGTCAGCAATGACACCGTGACCGTGCCCTGTTCGGCACTGAACCTGATCGAGGATGAAAGCTGGGTGGATCTGTTGTCGGGCGAAAAGATCGACCCGCATGGCGAAACGATCGAAGTCGGCCCCTATCAGTGCCGCTGGATCACCAATCTGCACTAAGAAACGGTTGCGGGGCGATCTATGGCCCCGCAACCTTCGCACGTCAGGCCGCGGGCGCGCGAAAGGCCAAAGGTGCGAACTCGGCCTGATCTTCGGCGGCGGCGGTTTTCATCGCGGAAATCAGCTGCGGATCGGCGGCATGAACGCGGTTCCAGTTTGGAATGAACGGCGTTTCATGCGGGTTCTCAAGAAAGATCTGCCCGGCCCGCATGATGTTTTCGGCAAAAAGTTCAATCGTGCGTTCCTCGGCGTGGCGATCGACAATCAGCCCGTTCATCGCCGCATCATTGGCGTAGACCTCGACCAGATCCAGCGCGCGGCGGTAATAGGTGGCCTTCAATGTGCGGAAGACATTCGGGGTAAAGACGGTGCCTTCGGCGGCCAGTTTGCGGAAGATTGCCTTACAGATGTCGGTGGACATCCGGTTGAGCCCGGCATTGGCATCCTCGGGGCTGACGGTTTGGTGCTTATGGTCGTAAGCGTCCGAAATTTCGACCTGACATACGCCCTGACGGCCCAGATTGCGCCACGCCTCGGACAGCACGCCAATTTCCAGCCCCCAATCTGACGGGATGCGCAGATCAGGCAACATGCCGGTGCGCAGGGCAAATTCACCCGACAGCGGATAGCGGAACGACCGTAGATAATCGATATAGTCGTGATCCCCGATCACCTTCTTCAGCGCAATCAGCAGCGGGCTGACCAATAGCCGCGTCACCCGGCCATTCAACTTGCCGCCGCCGACACGCGGATAGAACCCCTTGGACAACTGATAGCTAAAGTTTGGATTGGCCACCGGATAGACCAGCCGCGCCAGCATGCCCCGTTCATAGGTGACAATGTCGCAATCGTGAATCGCCATCACGGAACTGTCGGCGCAGCCGATCAGATAGCCGATGCAAGACCAGACATTCTTGCCTTTGCCGGGTTCTTTCGGGGCCAATCCATGGCTTTCCAGTTTGTCACCCAAGGCCTTCATACGCGGCGAGTCGTTCCACAACACCACATGTTCCTGCGGCAGGCGCGAAAAGAAATCCCGTGCCATGCGGTATTGGTCTTCTGTGGCCCGGTCCAGCCCGATGATGATCCGGTGCAGATAGCGCACCTTGGACAGCTCATCGATGATGTGCCCAAGCGCGGGGCTTTCCAGCTCGGAATATAGCGACGGCAGGATCAGGCTGATCTTGCGGGTCTGAGCAAAGGCCTCAAGCTCGTACTCCATTTCCTCAAGCGAGCGCGTGCGCAGGTTGTGGAACTGAGCGATGTTACCGTTTTGGTGAAAGTCTGCCATGTCGTCCTAGTCGTTATGATCGGGTCAAATTATCAAGTCTGTGCAGCACCGCTTGGTTCCATCCGGCGGGTCCGGTCAGGTGCGTTCGGGTGACGGTGCCGCTGTCTTCGCCCGCAAGGGGCGGCATGGGCGTGCCGTGGTCGTTGCGGATAATGACGCCGTAGTCAGCGGCCAGCAGCATTTCGGTATCATTAGGTGCATCGCCCAAAGCCATGGTCACATCGGCCTTTAGCGCCTGCGCAACCTCGGCCATGGCGTCGGCCTTGGTGCGGCCAAAGGACAGGGTCAGAAACCGCCCGCCCCGCCGCGCGGTGATGCCTTGGTCCGCCAGTACGGCAATGAATATCTGTTCTTTCGCGGGGCCAAGCGCCCAAAGGCCCGGTTCGGAATGCTGCCGCTTCCGCGCCATGGCCGCCGCCTCTGGCGCAAGCCCGGTCACATCCGCCACGCCCTGATCGGTCATATCGCCAAAGCCGCGAAACCCGGCGCGTAGATCGGCGGGAAGCGCGGCCAGCGCATCGCGCAAACGGGAGTAATCGTCAGTGCCTGCGCTTGCCTCTTGCCCCGGCCACACGACACCTGCACCGTTCTCGACAATCATCGGCGCCGCGCCCAGCCCCATCTGACCATGCAGAACGCGGATTTCGTCTGCGGTTTTGCTAGAGGCCAAGACTAAGGGAATGTCTTTTAATTTCAGAGCATTCAACGCCATAATTGCCGCGTTGAATGAATAGGTGTCGTGATCCAGAAGCGTGCCGTCCAGATCTGAAAACACCACCAAACGCATATTGCCCCCTGCAAGCCGTTTCTGCCTATTTCTGAGTATAGGGCGCATTGGCGGTTTGAAACGGTTGGCCCTGTAAGATCGCGCCAAGTTTGGACAAATGACAGGCAAGCGCCTAAAAATTGTGCAAGAGCTTCGCACAACTGTGATCGGCCTTGCACAAAGGTCCATGCACCACCGGCTTGACGGGGCGGCCCCCAATGGCTAGCTGAAGGGTATTCTCAGGGCGGGGTGAAATTCCCCACCGGCGGTTATAGCCCGCGAGCGCCTGCATACGCAGGGTCAGCAGATCCCGGTGGAATTCCGGAGCCGACGGTTAAAGTCCGGATGAAAGAGAATGCGCATGCGTTCCCGTAAGGGGGCGGTGTGCTGACGTGCTCTGGGATCTTGTCATAGCGAAAGGACACCAGAGATGACAAAATCCCCTACCTTCGCCTTCATCAAGGCCCGCTGGCATGCGGATATCGTGGATCAGGCCTATGCCGGGTTTGTGGCCCGGGTCGAAGAACTGGCCCCCGGCGCAACGGTCGAAGCCTTCGACGTGCCCGGTGCGTTTGAAATGCCGCTTTTGGCGCAGAAACTGGCCCGCACCGGACGGTTTGACGGAATTGCCGCTGCCGCGCTGGTGGTCGATGGCGGGATCTATCGCCACGACTTCGTCGCCCAAGCCGTTGTGTCGGGATTGATGGATGCGCAACTGGCCACCGATACGCCGATGTTCTCGGTCTCGCTGACGCCGCATCACTTTCAGCCGAAGTCTGAACATGAACAGTTCTACTTTGACCATTTCGTGCACAAGGGCCGTGAAGCCGCAGATGCCGCGATGCAGATCTATGCGTTGAACCAGTCGCTGGCCGCAAACGACAACGTGCGCGCTGCGTAACGCGATGGGCGGGGCGCAGAACGCGCCCCTGCCCGCTTAGATCTTCTGCGCCTCGGCCATCCAGCCAAGGGTCGGATCGGTCGGCCCGCCGGGTTTGTATTCGGCCCCCAGCGGCACATCCCACCCCAGCGCCTTGATGGCGGCGAACACCGTTGGGTAATTCAGTTCCCCATGATCGGGCGTGCCGCGATCGGGGACCGATGCGAATTGAATATGCCCGATATCGCCCAGCAATGCCGCCAAGCGCGTGGTCACGTCGCCTTCGGTGCGGCCCACGTGATAGCAATCAAACATCAGCTTCAGGTTCGGACGGTCCACGCGGCGGATGATATCAACCGCCTGATCGGTGGTGACCAGAAAATACCCCGGCGCGTCATGGCGGTTTAGCGGCTCAATCAGGATGGTAACGCCCAAAGGCGCGGCCTGATCGCAGGCATAGGCCAGATTGGCCACGAAGGCGGCATGGGCATCGGCGCCACTGGCAAACCCGGCCATCACATGCACTGCGCCTGCGCCAATGGCCTGCGCATAGCTTAACGCCTCATCAATCGCGGCGCGGGCGTCCGTTTCGCGGCCCGGCAAGGCGGACAGACCGTTTTCAGGAACGCTCAGATCACCGCGACGGGTGTTCAGACCCAGCATCCTCAGCCCGGTGTCATCCAGCGCGGATTTGACCTCGGAGGCAGGCACATCATAGGGCCAATGGCATTCCACCGCGTCAAAGCCGGCGGCGGCGGCGGCCCGGATCGCATCGGGCAAGGGCCGGTCATTCCACAGAAAGCCCAGGTTGGCGGACAGTTTCATACGTCCCACTCCACATCAAATTTCGTCACAAGCGCCTGCACCTGATCGGGCGACAGCCCGCGCGGGCTCATCCCCCGTGTCATCATCGCAAGGCGCGCGGTGTCTTCCAGTTCCTCGATGGCGTTGCAGGCGGCCTCGATGTCTTTGCCCGCCACGACAGGCCCGTGATTGGCCAGCATCACCGCCGTGCGTTTGCCTGCCAGCCCGCGCACCGCATCGCCCATGGCCGGATCACCGGGCAGGAAGAATGGCAGCAGTTTGACCTTGCCCAGCTTCATGATCCCGTAGGGCGTCAGCGGCGGCAGGAAATTGTCCTCATCCACATCGGGCATCATCGACAGGGCGACCGAATGGCACGAATGCAAATGCACCACCGCGCCAGCCGTTGACCGCGTGTCATAGAAGGCAGAATGCAGTGGCATTTCCTTTGTCGGCTTGTCCCCGCCAATCAACCGCCCCGAGGCGTCAAACCGGCTGAGCCGCCCCGGATCAAGCCGCCCGAAACTGGTGCCTGTCGGGCTGACCAGCAGCCCGCCATCTTCTGTCCGGGCCGAGATATTGCCCGTCGATCCGCCCGTCAGGCCACGGTCGAACATCGACTTGGCCAGCAGACAGATCTGTTCGCGCAAGGCGGCTTCGGTGCTCATGACGCCTCCAACACGGCCAAGGCGCCGCTGAAGAAATCGACCGCGCCGAAGTTCCCGGATTTGAGAGTGATCGCAATGTCATGGCCCGCACTGGTGGCAAAGCACCACGGCACGCCGGGGGCGATTTCTGCGCCGATGGTCAGTTGATCGACGCCAAGCGCCTGCGTCACCGCGCCCGAGGTTTCGCCCCCCGCCACAACGATGCGCCGTGCGCCTGCGTCCCGTGCCGCCACAGCGCAGGCCGACAGCGTGCGTTCCACCAGTTCGCCTGCCTCGGCCACGCCCAGCTTGGCCTGCGCGGCCTTGACGCTGTCGGGATCGGCGGTGGCGTAGATCAGCGGAGCCTTTGACAGATCTTGATCGGCCAGCCACGCCAGAACCGGATCAGCACCCTGTTCGGTCAGCGCCAGCGGGTCCAGTCGATAGGCCGCTGCGCCGGTTTCCAGATAGGCCGCGACCTGCGCGTTGGTCATGGCCGAACAGCTGCCCGACAGGATGATGCTTTGATCCGCCAGAACCGGCGGTGCGCCTGCGGCTGCGCCCTCGGGCAGATCGCCATCGGCGCGGTAAAGGTCTGGCAAAGGCATGGCAATCGCGCTGCCGCCGGTCATCAGCGGCATGTCGCGGCAGGCTTCGGCAATACGGTACAGGTCGGCATTTTCGACCGCATCCACCACCACATGCGCCACGCCGTCGCTGCGCAAACGGTCCAGTTCGGCGCGGATCGCTTCGGGGCCTTTGGCGACGCAAAGCCGGTCCACCAGACCGACCTTACCTGTCACCTGCGGCTCAATCAGTTTGACCAGATCGGACTGGCGCATCGGCGTCAGCGGGTGATCCTTCATCGGGCTGTCCGACAGCAGTTGCCGCCCGACGAACAGATGGCCCATAAAGATCGCCCGCCCGTTTTCCGGGAAGGCCGGGCAATAGATCGTCTGATCGGTGCCAAGCACTTGCATCAGCCCTTCGGCCACCGGGCCGATATTGCCTTCGGGCGTGGAATCGAAGGTCGAGCAGTATTTCCAGAAAAACCGCTGCGCCCCTGCGGCCTTGAGCCAATCCAGCGCGGCCTGCGTTTCGGCCAAAGCCTGATCCACCGGCGCAGTGCGGGATTTCAGGGCGATGACCTCAAAGGCGGCGGTGTCTTTGGGCGGCGTCGTGGGCACGCCCATCCGCAGACTGACACGCACGCCCGACCGGGCCAAAAGCCCGGCCAGATCGGTGGCCCCGGTGAAATCATCGGCGATTGCGCCCAAAAGCGTTGTCATTTGTCGCCCTCCGGAAGGGTCAAGCCAGCGTTGCGTGCATAGACCTTGGCAACGGCGGCGTCGTCCTCATGGCCCAGCCCCATACCGGCGGCGGCCAGATATTGCTGCATGGCAGCGGCGGTGATCGGTGCACTGAACTTGGCCGATTTGGCGATGTCCAGCACGATGCCCAGATCCTTCGGCCAGATATTCACCGAAGAATGCGGCGTGTAATCGCCCGCCACAATATGCGGCGCGCGGTTTTCCAGCATCCAGCTGGTTCCAGCACATTTCGAAATCACGTCAACGAATTTGGCAGGCTCCACCCCTTGAGTCATGCCAAAGGTCAGCGCCTCGGCCATGGTAGCGATATGCACGCCCGCCAGAAGTTGGTTCACCGCCTTCATCGCGCTGCCCGCGCCTGCGGCATCGCCCAATTCAAACACCGTCTCGGCCGTCGCATCCAGCACAGGTTTCAATGCAGCGAAGGCATCGGCCGTGCCAGAGGCCATGACCGACAGCTTGCCCTGCGCCGATTTCGCCGCCCCGCCCGAGATCGGCGCGTCGAGGTAGAGCACGCCAGCGGCGGCGCATTGCGCCTCCATCCGGCGGGCGAATTCTGGTGGAACCGTGGCCGAGGACATGACCGCCGCGCCTTTGCGCAGATGCGGGACGATGCCATCTTCACCAAACAGAACCGCCTCGGTCTGGTCGGCGTTCAGCACCACCACAACCACGGCGTCCAGATCCCCGGCGGCTTCGGCCAGGGCGCTGCCCTGCCCGCCTTCAGCGCGAAACTGATCCATCCGAGCAGTCGCGATATCGACGCCCCAAACGCTATGCCCCGCCCGCAATAGCGATTGCGCCATGCCGTATCCCATTGACCCAAGGCCAATGACGGCAGTCTTGATTGTGGTGGCCAAGTCAGGCTCCTTTGTTTTTGGCCAGTCGCAGCTGAGCTGCATCCCGGCGATTTGTGCGCACCCGCCAGACCTTGTCCGATGACGTAATGAACATGTCTGTTCCCTCCGATCCGCCGAAACACAGGTTGGCGGTTGGTGCGGGCATCAGGATCTTTCCCAGACAATGCCCTATCTGGTCAAGGCAACGCACCCCATCCATTGCGCTGGTCCAGATATATCCTTCGTGATCGACCCGAAACCCATCGGGCACGCCCGGTTCGATCTCGGCCAGAACGCGGCCATTGGACAGGGTCGTGCCATCAACATCGAAGGCGCGGATGTGATGCGGCAAGCTATAGTCAAAGCCTGGAAAGCTGGCCCCTTTGATCGCGCCGGAATCCGCCACGTAAAGCACGCTTTCATCCGGCGAAAAGGCCAGCCCGTTGGGTTTGTCGAAATCGGTGACAGTGGCAGTGATCTGACCATCTGGCGTGACGCAGAACACATAGCAGCCGCCGATCTCGCTCTCGGCCGGGTAGCCTTCGACGTCGGAATTGATGCCGTAAGGCGGATCGGTGAACCAAACAGACCCATCAGACCGCACCACCACGTCATTGGGCGAATTCAGGCGCTTGCCCTGATAGCTGTCGGCGATGACCTCAACCGCCGACAGATCGTTCGGGTCCAGACGCCGGATCACCCGCCGTCCGCCATGTTCGCACGACACCATGCGCCCTTCGGTGTCCAGCGTGTTGCCATTGGCAAATTCGCTATTCTCAAGCGCCACGCGCACGCCTTTGCCGGGCTGCCAATGCAGCATCTGCTTGCCGGGGATGTTGTTAAAATACAGCCCCCCATCCAACCAAACCGGGCCTTCGGTCCAGATATAGCCTTCGGCAATCAGCTCGGGCGCGGTGTCGGTGTCGATCATCTGCGCAAAGGCGGGATCAAAGGACTGGTAGCCAGGGTTTGTCATGATGCAGCCTTTCTGCGCAGGTTTTGGAACAATAGAACGCCAAGGATAATCAGGCCAAAGATGATGCTGCGCCACGCGTTCGAGATTTGCATAACCGACAGGATCGAGGTCAGCAAAGTGATAAACAGCGCCCCGCCGATGGTGCCAGCCAAGCCTCCGCGCCCCCCAAGGATCGAGGTGCCGCCAATCACCACCGCCGCGATTGTGGGCAGCAGGTAAGGATCGCCCATCGACTGATAGGCCTGATTGGCATAGCCTGCCAAAAGCACCCCGCCAAGCGCCGAACAAGCGCCCGCCAGCGCGAAAGCGGTAAAGATCACCCGCGGCGTGCCGACGCCCGATAGGAAGGTTGCCTTTTCGTTATAGCCAATCGCCGCCAGATAACGGCCAAAGCCGCTTCGACCCAGAAACAGGGTCAGCCCGGCGGTCAGCGCCATCCACAACACAAAGGCCACCGGCAGACCCAGCAGATGGCCCGAGGCCATCCAGACCATGGTCGCGCTAGCCTCGCCCTTGGGGTTGAAGCCGCCAGTGTTCAGCACCGCCACGCCCAGCAGCATGGAATTGACCGCAAGCGTCCAGACCATCGACGGGATGCGCATGATCGCCACACCAAACCCGTTGATCACCCCGATCAACGCGCCAAACAGCAAGGCCGCCGGAATGGCTATTGCCCCAAGCAGCGCATCGCCACTGCCGACCAGAGCGGTTGACATAATCGCCGCGCCGCCCACGACCCAAGGCACCGACAGGTCGATATGCCCCAGCAGAATGACAATGGTCGCACCCATGGCAATCACGCCCAAAAAGGCCGAGATTTGAAGCTGTTGTCCCAAATAGGTCAGCGTCAGGAACTGCGGATAGACAAGGCTGCCGCACAGGATCAGGGCCACAGCCCCGATGAACGGCACCAGCGTGTCGGTGTCGGGTTTCGAAAGTCGCAGGCTGGTCATCGTCCGAACACCTCTAGTCTGTTGCGCACGCGCAGAACATCTGCCCCGCCGATGGAAATGGCGCCCGCAAGGATCAGCCCTTCGACAAAGGGTTGCGCCAAGGGCGGCAGGCCGGAAAAGAACATCAGCGCACCGATGGTCTTCAGGATAAACGCCCCCGCCATCGCCCCGATCAGCGATCCAACCCCGCCGCGCAGGGCCACGCCGCCCAAGACGACCGCCGCAATGGAATTGAGCGTGAAGTTCGGCGCAATCCCCGCATCGCCCGTGGTGGTCACAAAGCTGAAGTACAGCCCCGCCAGCGCGGCAAAGACCCCTGCCAGCCCAAAGGCCGCAATGCGGATCAGGCGCACATTGATGCCCGATTGAAAGGCCGCCTGCTCGGACGAGCCGACGGCATATAGCCCCATGCCCAGCCCCGTCCGGCGCAGCGGCAGCCAGAACGCCACCACCACCAGCGCCCCGAGGATCAGCGAGCTCGGAACCCCGCCCAGATCAAGCGTCATTGCATCGGCCAGATCATAGTCAATCGCCCCGCCCGGCGTGGGCCGCAGGATCAGCGCCAGCCCCACCAGAACGGACGCCGTGGCCAGCGTGACCACGATGGGCTGAATGCGGCCAAAGACGATGAACAAACCATTGACCACTCCGGCCAGCAGGCCCGCGCCGACCACCAGCAAACAGCCGAAAAACAGGTCAATCCCGGTCCCGCCAAGAACGTGCGAGGCAAGGCTATTGCACAGCGCCATGATCGCCCCGACCGACAGGTCGATGCCGCGCACGATCACCGCAAAGAACTGCGCCGCCGCCGCCAAAGCCAGGATCAAGCATTGATTGCCCCAGATGGTCAGAACATAGGTCGATGCGCCGCGCGGATGTGTGCCCAAGTACAAGGCCAAAAGCAGCACCAGAACCGCCACCGCGATTGTTTCGCGCCGGTTCGAACGTAGAAAGTCAGGCATGGGAAGCCTCCGAAACGGCCATGTTCATCGTGGCGGCAAGGATGTTCTCGGCGGTGACGTCATCGCCGGACAAGTGCCGCACGATCCGGCCATCGTAGAAAATATGGGTCTCATCACATAGGTGGATGAACTCTTCGTAATCGGTGGACAGCAGCAGGATCGCCGTGCCTTGATCGGCCAGTTGTCGCAACAAGCGATAGATCTGCGTCTTGGTCTTGACGTCGATCCCCCGTGTTGGGTCCGCCAGCAGCAGGCAGCGCGGTTTCAGTGCCAGCCATTTGGCCAAGGCGACCTTCTGCTGATTGCCGCCCGACAATTGCCCGACCGGCTGATCGAGCGAGGCGCATTTCAGTTCAAGCGCGTCGGTAAAGGGTTGATAAATCGCGGGATCTTCGGCGGCGACGCCCGGCACGCCAAGCGCGGCCAGTTCCAGATTACGCGCGATGCTTTGATCCAGGATCAGAGCCTCGGTCTTGCGGTCCTCGGGCACCAGCGCGATGCCCAGTTCGGGCGATTTCGCCGCCTCAGGCGTGGCGATGCGCACCGGATTGCCGCCGATACGGATCTCTCCGGCCGTGCCTTTCAGCAGGCCAAACAGCCCTTGAAGCACGCGCGATTGGCCCTGCCCGTCCAGCCCGCCCAAGCCCACGATGGCCCCGCGCCGCAGGCTGATCGAAACATCCTCGATCCCGCCGGGCCAGCCGAACCCGTCAAGGCGCAAAACCTCATCCCCTGGCGGGGTGCTGCGTTTGGGCGGGAAAAGATCGTCGATGCGCTGGCCCACCATCTTGCCAATGATCGCACCATAGCCGTAATCGCCATTGCGGAAGGTGTCCACGTGGCGGCCATTGCGGAACACGCTGATCTTATCGGCCAGCGCTTCGATTTCATGGAACCGGTGCGAAATGAACAGAACGCCGATGCCACGCGCGGTTTCTTCGCGGATCATCGCAAAGACCTTGTCCACCACCGATGCGTTCAGGGCCGAGGTCGCCTCGTCCAAAATCAACAGACGCGGGTTGCGGGTGATCGCCTTGGCAATCTCGACCTGCTGGCGTTCCGCAAGGCTGAGGTCGGCCACGCGAGCCGACATGCGAATATGCCCGCCATCAATCCGCGCCAGAACGGCCCGTGCGGGCGCGACCACGTCGCGGCGCAACCGGCCAAGCCCGGTGCCGGGCGCGCCCAGCATCAGGTTTTCCAGCACCGTCAAATCCGGAACCAAGGACAATTCCTGGAACATACAAACCAATCCACGCGCCACGGCGGCGGCGGGGTTGGGCAAGGTGCAGGGCTGGCCATCGACGCGAACCTGTCCTTCGGTCGGTTGGATCACCCCTGCGATCAATTTCATCAGTGTCGATTTGCCTGCGCCGTTTTCGCCCAGAACGGCGTGCACCTCGCCCGCGTGGCAGGCGAAATCCACCCCCTCCAACGCGGCAGTTGCGCCGTAATGTTTGCTGATGCCGACAAGCTCGACGATTGGGTTTTGGTCAGGGCTCACCTGCACCTCCGTCAACGAAAAACCCCGGCGCGGATGGGCCGCGCCGAGGCCAAGTGCCTGTCAAATCAGTTGTTATCAGCCGACTGGCCCAGCAGCTCTTCGGGCGTGAACGGCTCAAAGCATTCGGCAAAGCCGGTGCCGGTGTTGAACGATTTCGGCAGATCCGGGAAGTAGTTGACACCCGGTGCCAGATCTTCGGCCTTCACCTGCGGGATCGGCAGAGCAAGGTTCTGCGGCAAGGTGTGGCCTTCCAACAGGGCAACCGCCGCCTCCAATGCGATGGCCGACAGCGCGGGCGATTGGCTGGCCGAAACGCCGGGGATGTTCAGCTCATCCATCAGCATCCGCACACCGTTTTCGGCATCGACGCCCATCGGCACAATCGGATGACCCGCCGCCTGCATGGCGTTGATCGTACCGGCCGCACCGTGCTGCGAGACGACGCCGTCAAACTGCCCATGCGTTGCCAGCGCGTCCGAGACGACCTTCTGGCTGGTGCCGGTGTCCCAGTTGCCCACGACTTCGACGATTTCCAAACCTTCGACCTGGCCCAGTACCTCCATCATGCCAACGCGGCGATCACGGTCCGTGGCATTGCCCGGCAAACCGTTGACCATAAGGATTTTTTTGGCCTTACCGCCAAGCGCATCCATCACGGTCTGGGCCTTCAGATGGCCAAGGCCGATCTGGCTTTCGTTGACCATCACGACCTTGTCGCTGTCCAACACGTTGTCAAACGGCACCAGAACCGTGCCTGCGCGGGCGGCGCGGCGGATGACCGGCTCAAACGCGGTGGGGTTCACGGCGATGAAGGTCACCGCGTCGTATCCAGCGGCGATAAAGTTGTCGATTGCGGCGATTTGCGCGGCGCTGTCATTGCCAACCGAGACGACTTTGAAATCTTCGATCTTGGCGGCGTTTTCCGGGCGTGCCGCCCAAGCCTTGGCCGACTGGATCGCCTGAATGCGCCAGTCATTGCCCGCGAACCCGTTCACAAAGGCGATTTTGTAGGGGCCGTCCTTGGCCTCATAGCTGATTTCGCCCGAACCCGGTGCCGCTGCAAAGCATTCAGGGCGATAGGTTTCGGCCGCAAGACTTCCTGCGGCGGCCAAGGCGACCGCCGTTCCCAGCAATACAGATTTGAATGTCATTTATTCCTCCCATTGCGGCCCGTATGGCCGCCTACTCCAACGTTGGTACGCAAATCCGCTCCAAAGATTTGTTTACGTAAACAACAGATACCATCTATTGTGTTTACGTAAACATGAGTCAACCGTTTTCTTGCACTTCCAAGTGGAGGCTATACCCCCGCACTCAGCGCGACCTTGCGTCCATTGGCGCAACCGCTTTGAAATGATACGAGGACCAAACCCCTTTTCGCCCAACCCCGAAACACCCCGCAGAGCCGATGAGCACAAAACAGTTTGGCAAGACCAAAGCAGGCACTCGCGTGACCATGCATGACGTTGCCGCCCGCGCGGGTGTCAGCCAGATGACCGTGTCGCGTGTGATGCGCGATGCGGGCGCGATATCGCCCGAGGTGCGCAAAAAGGTGGTGAAGGCCGCCGCCGAAATTGGCTATGTTCACAATCGGTTGGCGGGCGGAATGCGCACAACGACAACGCCGCTCGTGGGCGTGGTGGTGCCGACGCTTCAGAACCGTGTGTTTACCGAAGTGCTGACCGGGATCAGCGATGCGCTGGCCACCCAGGGCATCCGCCCGGTGTTCGGCGTGTCGGAATATTCGCTTGAGGCCGAAGAGGCCTTGGTGCTGGATTTCCTGTCATGGCGGCCGCGCGGTCTGGTGCTGGCGGGGCTTGAACACACCGACACCGTGCGGCAGATGATCGCCGCCGCCGATATCCGCGTGTCCGAAGTGATGGATATGGACGGCGACCCGATCATGGCAAGTTTCGGTGTCTCGCAGGCCGAGGCGGGCCGCGATATGGCGCGGCACATGCTTGACCGCGGCTATCGCAGAATCGCTTATGCCGCCTCGCAAGGGGGGCGCGACAAGCGGGCGGGAAAACGGTTTGAGGCCTTTGCCGCCGTAATCCGCGACGCGGGCGGCCAGATCGTTGATGACATCACCGCCGAAGATCCGTCATCGCTGGTGCTGGGGCGGCAGTTGACCGGCACGTTGCTGGCGCGTTCCTGCCCCGACGCGATTTACTTTTCCAACGACGATCTGGCGGGCGGCGGCTTGATGCATTGTCTGGCCGAAGGCATCAGCGTGCCTAAGGATGTGGCCTTGGCCGGGTTCAACGGGCTGTCGTTTCTTGAGGCCCTGCCCCAGCGCATCACCACCACCGCCACTCCGCGCTATGAGATCGGGCGCGACGCAGCGCTGTTTGTGGCCGATCCAAGCCGCCCCGCGCCGGACGGCGGGCGTCAGGATTTTGGCACGCGGCTGATTGTCGGCAACACCACTTGATCAGAAGGTAAACTTAACGGTGAACCGTTGGGCATCGCCATCTTGCGGCGCGGTGATCTCTAGGCCTGAGTTGCTGCGTTCGGCAATCACATGCGCGATGGACAGGCCAAGCCCGCTGCCATCCCCGGCCCCGTCGCCACGCGCAAAACGCTGGGTCACACGTTGCAGCGTGGCGGCATCCAAGGGCTGACACAGGTTGCTGACGCAAAGCTCATGCGTATCGGTCAAACGGACATCGACAACCGATCCCGGCAAACGGTGACGCAACGCATTTTCCAGCAGATTGCGCAGTAGAATGCCAAAGGCGTCCGCGTCCAGATCCGTCTTGATCGGGTGATCGGGCAGATCAAGGCGCAGCGCCTCGCCCTCGCCCTGCCGGGCGAAATCATCCACCAGCATCGACACGACGGGCCGGATGTCGATCTTGGTATCGACCCGCAGACGGGCACCTTCGGCCCGCGCCATCTGCATCAGTTTTTCAGAATAGCGGTTCAGGCGTTTCAGCGTCGCCTCAATATCGCGGGCACGGGCGACAGCTTGGGGATCGCGGCTTTCGGCCTGAAGGCGCTGCGCTTGGGCAATGGCCCCGGCAACCGGCGTGCGCAACTCATGCGCGGCATTGGCGGCAAAGCTGCGTTCGGCCTCAAATGCGGCCTTCAGACGGGCCATCAGGGTGTTGGTGCTGGCCACAACCGGCACCAGTTCGCGCGGCATATTGCGCACCGAAATTGGCGACAGGTTGTTCGGCCCGCGCTGCGCCATGTCCTGCCGCAGGTGGTCAACCGGGGCCAGGCCGCGCCCGACCACGCCAAAAATACCCAGAAACGTCAACGGGATAACCACAAACAAAGGCAATGACAGCCCCATGATCGCGGCCACCGCCAGTTCTTTGCGCTCGTGCAGGGGCTGGGCTACGGCAATCAGCGCCTGCGACCGGCGCGATACATCCACGTAAAACCGGTGCACGGCATCGGTTGAAAACCCGCGCTGCGCAGGTATGGCCAGATCCACCCAACTGCGCGATTGCAGCAGGATGCGGCCATCGGCGGTTGTGACGATAAAGGCAATGTCGCCGCTTTCCCGGTCCAGCCGCTTGATATCCACGCGCTTGCGGTCGTCGTCGTCGTCATCGCCCCCGCGCCCTTCGCGCAGGTCATGCAGCACGATGGGCAGGATGCGTTCGGCGGTGGCGCGTAGATCGCGGTCCATCATCCGCGACATTTCATTGATATAAAGCCGCCCGGTCATCACTGCCGCGCCCAACCAAAGCACGCAGACCACCGCCCCGACGACAAAGCCGATGCGCAGTTTCAGCGATAGGTTTTCCGGCGTTTTCATGACGCTTTGCCCAAACGGTAGCCAAGGCCGCGTTCGGTTGCGATGACCCAGCGGCCCAGTTTCTTGCGCAGATGGCTAACATGCACTTCGATGGTGTTCGACCCGATTGTGTCGTCAAAACTGTACAGCACATCCTCAAGCTGGGTTTTGCCGACCACCTGATTGGGCCGCTGCAGCAGCGCCTCAAACACCGCCCATTCGCGTGAGGTCAAGGCCACCGCCGCACCGTCTTTGAGCACGGTGCGCCCGGCCAGATCCACCTCTAGCGGGCCAAGGGTGATGAACGGGTTTGGGTTTCCGGCATAACGGCGCGACACAGCGCCAATGCGCGCGGACAGTTCGGCCAGATCGAAGGGTTTGACCAGATAGTCATCGGCCCCTGCCTGCAATCCGGCGATCCGGTCCGAGATCTGGTCAAGCGCAGTCAAAATGATCACCGGGGTCACATCGCCTTTGGCCCGCAGGGTTTGCAGATACCCAAGGCCGCGCCCGTCGGGCAGCATCAGATCCAGCAAGATCAGATCGAAGGCTGTGCCTGTGACCGCAGCCTCGGCATCGCCAAGGCGCGTGACATGATCCACCCCATGCCCATCGGCACGGATCTGGTCGGCCACAGCCGCGCCCAGCACTGCATCGTCTTCGATCAATAGAACGCGCATTGCGTTCGCCTCCTGCTATCCCGTCTTGGTTCATGACACGCCAAGCTGAAGCGAAGCTGAAGCAATATCTTTTGGCACTTCAGGAAGGCTTCAGTTTCGCGCGCAAAACCGGTCAGGCCGGGGATATGCCCCCGACTCACTCGGAGACAAGTTATGAAACCAGTATACGCCGCTTTGGCCGCATCCACCGCCCTGACCCTGCCCGCCATGACGCAGGCCGCGCAGATCACCTTGGACACGGATATGCGCCGGTATGGCGGCGAAGATGCCTATCTTGCCTATTACATCACGGATGCAAACGGCAAATATGTGCGCCATCTTTGGCTGGCCTCGGGCAAATCGCGCTGGTGGGACTCGCTCAGCAGCTGGTACGCCGCCACGCAAGGCAGTTCGTCCGAAATCGCCGGGCTGTCTGGCGCGTCAGTCGGCTCTGGCCGGTCGCTGAGCGTGACGGTCGATGTTGAGGATGCGCTGATCAACGCAGGCTATCAGATCCGCGTCGATGCGGCGGTCGAACATATGCCGCGCAGCCCCGCCGAAATCATCGTGCCGCTAACCGATGCCGCCGCAGGCCAACCCGTTGCCGGGCGCGGATATATCGCCACCTTCACCTTCGACATGTAATCCCATGATCCGCAGCATCCACCGCCTGGCCGGATTGGCCGCCGCCATTGTCTTGATCGTCGTATCCCTGACCGGGGCCATCCTGTCGGTCTTTCCAGTTGTCGCAGCCGACCGCACCGCGCAACCGCTGAACGCGGGCGCTTTGATTGAAGCTGTGCAACTGTCCGTACCGGGGGCCGAGCAGATCACCGTCGATGACAATGGCGCCATGACCGCCGTGCGATTTGGTGCCGAGGGTCTAGAGCAGCTGCGGATCAACCCCGCCAATGGCGAGGTTCTGGGGCCAGTCACGGCCAACGGCGTTGAGCTTTGGTTTGAAAACCTGCACCGGGCGTTGTTTCTGTCGGACACCGGCCATATCGTCGTGCTGATCGCCACGGCGGCGATGATCGCGCTGTCAATCTCGGGGTTGTTTCTGGCGGCGCGGCGTCTGGGCGGCTGGCGCAAGCTGCTGTCGCGGGATCGCGGCGCAGGCGCGGGCAAGCTGCATCTGAAACTGGCGCGGTTCGCGGTGGTTGGTCTGCTCATCTCGTCTGTGTCGGGGCTTTGGATGGGGGCGTCAACGCTTGGCCTGATCCCCGAAGTCGCGCCCTATCCTGATTGGCCGACCAGCGTCAGCACCGGCCTCAGCCCCGCAAGTGAGCTGCCTGCCCTGACAGCCATTCCCGGAGGCGAGATCCGCGCCATCACCCTGCCCCGCACGGGCCTGCCCGATCAAGCCTATCTGGTCGAAACCGATGCAGGTGCGGGCTATGTCGATCCCGGCACGGGCGAGATGCTGACTTGGGCGGACCGCGATGGCTGGTCGCGTGTGATGGATGTGATGCACCTTTTGCACACCGGTCAGGGTGCATCATTCCTAGGGTTGATCCTTGGGCTTGCCTCGCTTGGCGGTGTTGGGCTGTCGGCTACTGGCGGGCTGATCTGGCTGGACGGCAAAACCCGCCGCCGCCGGGACAGCGTGGCGAATGCCCCTGCGCATCTGGCGAATGTGGTGATCTTGGTCGGGTCCGAAGGCGGCAGCACTTGGGTCTATGCCCGCGCCTTGGCCAAACGGCTGACGGCGGGCGGCACTCCGGCGCATGTGGCCGCGCTCAACGATTATACCGCCGCGTCTTATGCCACGGCAAAATCGATCGTCATTATGGCGGCGACCTATGGCGACGGCGATGCGCCCGCCTCGGGGGCGCGGTTCTTGGCCGAACTTGCGGGCCAGTCGAAACTGCCCAAAGCGCCAGTGTCCATCGTCGGATTTGGCGATAGCAGCTATCCCGCCTTCTGCGCCTTTGCGGGCCAGATCGCCCAAGCGGTACATGACCGTGGCTGGAAACAGCAGCTAGAAGCGGTCAAGATCGACCGCCAAGCGCCGCAACAGCTTGAGGATTGGGCGCGCGATTATTCTGAGGTGACGGGCTTTGACGTGACGGGTTTTACCGACGACCTGCCCGCCCGTCAGACCACACACCTGCGGCTGGTGTCCAAGCAGGTCTACGGCGAACATGCCCAAGCGCCGACCGCCGTGTTGCGCTTTGCCCGCCCGCGCCCCAGCCTGACAGACCGGCTGCTATCGCGCGGCTTTGCCGGATACCGCGCGGGCGATTTGCTTCAGGTCGTGCCCGATGGCGACACACGCAGCCGCGCCTATTCGCTGGCCTCGGGCAGCCGCGACGGGTTCATTGAGATCTGCGTGCGCAAACAACCGGGCGGCCTGTGTTCATCCCAGCTTTTGGCGCTGGAGCCCGGCGACAGCATTGAAGCCGCAGTCCAGGTCAACCCGACTTTCCATAGCGACCCAGGCAAATCCCCGCTGATCCTGATCGGTGCCGGTGCCGGGATCGGGGCCTTGGCCGGGTTCATCCGCGACAACCGCCGCAGACGGCCAACCGCGCTCTATTTCGGGTTCCGCAATCGCCAGGACGGCCTGCCCTATGAGGACGAGCTGACCCAATGGCAAAAGGACGGGCGCTTGGCCGCGCTGGACCTTGCCCTGTCGCGCGGCAGCAAACCGCGCTACGTGCAGCAGGCCTTGCTGGATGATGCCGACCGGTTGACCGATCTGATCGCGCAAGGCGCGCGGGTGATGGTCTGCGGCGGGCGCGAAATGGGCGCGGGTGTGCGCGATGCGCTGGACCGAATTCTGACCCGCGGCGGCAGTTCGCTGAGTGCTTTGCGGCAAGAGGGGCGCTATGTCGAAGATGTGTTCTGATCTGATCCGCCATGACCTAAGCGGCGCAACCATGGGCACGCGCTGGCACGCGCAGCTTTGGACCGATGCGGATGCCGCGCCGGGGCTGACGCAGGCCATGCAAAATGCGGTTGACCGCGTCGATGCGCAAATGTCGCTGTGGAAACCGGATAGCGATCTGAACCGCCTGAACGCCGCGCCGGTCGGCGCTTGGACCGAACTGCCCGCCGAAATTATGACGGTGCTGGACCGGGCCTTGCAGATCGGTCGCGCCTCTGGCGGGGCGTTTGATATCTCGGTCGAACCGGCGGTGCGGGCTTGGGGCTTTGGCCCCGGCACTGCGGATATGGACCGCGCCCGCGATTTGTTGTCCGAAACCCGCCACCGCCCGGCGCATGAGGTGCTTGAGCTGGACCGGGGTCGCGGGGCGGCCCGCAAAGCCGCCCCTGCCCGGTTCGATCTGGGCGGCATTGCCAAGGGATACGGCACAGATTGCCTGATTGCGGCGGCAATGGCCCAAGGGACCACGGCGCTGACCGCTGGTATTGACGGTGATTTGCGCAGCATCGGCTTGCGGCCCGACGGCACGGCATGGCCCGTTGCGATTGAGGCACCAGACTACGACCGCCGCGCCGCGCATTCGTTGATTGAGCTGACCGATATGGCCGTCGCCACCTCGGGCGATTATCGCCACTGGGTGCAACTCGGCGACAAACGTCTGTCGCACACGATCAACCCGCGCCTTGGCTCGCCGCTGACCACCTCGCCTGCATCGGTGACCGTACTGGCCGAGGAATGCATGAGCGCCGATGCATGGGCCACAGCGCTGATGGTCTTGGGCGCTGAGGACGGCAACACCGTGGCCCGCGCCCTTGGCATCAAAGCGATGTTTCTGGAACGGCCCGGCGGCGAGACGCAGCCTGCGGCATGAAAAACGCCGCGCACCCCCATTTGTGCGCGGCGTTCTAACCCAATCCAGCCAAGGCCGGACACTCGTTACAGAAAATCGTCCCGGCGCGGGGTGAAGCAATCCACCAATTCGCCCGGCTCCAGACAGACGCAGCCATGGACTGCGCCCGACGGAATGACGAAACTGTCGCCCGGTCCGACCTCGAATTGCTCGCCGCTCATCTCAAACCGGAAGCGGCCTGAATTGACATAGGTCGATTGCACATGTGGATGGCTGTGCAGCGCGCCTTCGGCCCCTTCGGCATCAAACCGGAATGAGACAACCATCAGCGACGCATTGTCGGCCAGCACCTGACGGCGCACATTTGGCCCGGCCTCAACCACTGGAAAATCGGACATCTCCAAAGCTCCTTTTTGTTATTGTTGCAACAGGGTTGGCAGCCACAGCGACACTTGCGGCACATAGGTCACCAGCATCAGCGCCACCAAGATCGCCAAATAGAACGGCCAGATCGTTTTGACGACGTTCTCGATCCGCTCTTCGCCGACGACGCAGCCGACGAACAGACATGCGCCAACCGGCGGCGTGGTCAGGCCAAGGCCAAGGTTCATCATGATGATGATCCCGAATTGCACCGGGCTCATGCCCATATCGACGATGATCGGCAGGAAGATCGGCGTGGTGATCAGGATCAATGCGGCCATGTCCATCACCATACCAAGCACCAGCAGGGTCAGGTTCAGCAGCAGCAGGATCACGAATTCGGATTCCGAGATCGACAGAACAAACCCGGCCAGCATGTCAGGCACCCGGTTCAGCGTCAGCAGATAGGCAAAGGCCGAGGCGCAGGCGACAAGGATCATTACCATTGCCGTGGTGCGGACCGAGACCAGAACCGCCTGTTTGAAGTTCTGCCACGTCAGTTCGCGGTAAACCAGCGCCGTGACGACGATGGCATAGATCGCCCCAAAGGCCCCTGACTCGGTCACCGTCATGATCCCCGACAGCACCCCGCCGACGATGATCACGGCCGTAAACAGACCCGGCAGCGCGACGATAAAGGACACCATCAGGCTGGACAGGCCCGGAAACGGTTCCGCCGGATAGCCGCGGCGCACAGCCACCAGCCACGCCACAACCGCAAGGCAAAGGCACATCAGAACGCCGGGGATGACACCGGCCAGAAACAACTGGCTGATCGGCAAACCGCCTGCGGCGACGGCATACAGGATCATGTTGTGGCTGGGCGGAATGACGACGCCCGCGATGGACGAGGTGACCGTCACGTTGACGGCATAATCGCTGTCATAGCCTTTTTCCTTCATCACCGGCATCAAGATCGACCCGAGCGCCGAGGTATCGGCCACCGCAGATCCCGAGATCCCGCCGAACAACATGGATGAGGCGACGTTCACAACGCCAAGCCCGCCGCGCATCCAGCCCACGGCCGAGGAAGCCAGCCGCACCAGACGCGCCGCGATCCCGCCTTGCAGCATCAGTTCTCCGGCAAAGATGAAGAACGGGATGGCCAGCAGTGAAAAGACCGAAATGCCCGATACAATGCGCTGGAAGGCGATAAACAGGGGCAGACCTTCGTAAAGGAAGCCCACGACCGATGCGATGCCAAGGCAGAAGGCCACGGGAACGCCCGCAATCAGGCCCAGAAAGAAGACCCCGAACAGTAGAACCAGACCCATTAGCTGCGATCTCCGGCAAGAAGTGTTTTGATAAGCTCATCAAGGCAGAACAGCGCAATCATCGCGCCGCTTAGGGCCACAGGCACCGCGCGCCAGCCTTCGGACACGCCCAGAAGCGGGATTTCGCGCTGTGCGGTGCGTTCAAACATGACATAGCCCTGCCACGCCATGACCACGCCGAAGAACAAAAGCGCCGCAATGCTGAGCAAGACGCAGGCCCGGCGTAGTGGGCCGGGCATGGCGTCGCGGATGAAGTCCACCGCCAAATGGCTGTTGCGCCGGATGCCCACGGCGGCGGCCAAAAAGGCGATCCAGACCACGATCAACAGGGCCAATTGTTCAACCCATGTGGGCGTGTCGTTCAGCACGTAGCGGCCAAAGACCAACCAGCCGAAGATGACAATCAAGACGACCATCAGAACGCTTGATAGCCCCATCGCAACAGAGGCAATGGCGTTCAAGGCGCGGTCGATCAGGGAAAGTTCAGTGGCCATCGGCCCCTCCTGAAACGGCAAGAAGGGGGCAAGGCGCCCCCTCCTTTTTGACAGTGCAAAGCGTTACTTAACGGCCTGAATGGCTTCGATCACTGCGGCCAGATCGGGGTTGGCCGATACAAAGCCTTCGTAAACCGGGGCCATCAGTTCCTGGAAGGCGACCTTGTTTTCCACTTCGTTCACCTTGGACCCGGCGGCCTCAACCTTGGCGCGGCTTTCCTTTTCACGCTCGGCCCAGAGCTTGCGCTGGGTGTCGGCGGAATTGCGGGCAGCGGTCTTGACCACGGCTTGGGTGGCTTCGTCCAGCGCGTTCCAGGCATCCGTCGAAATGCAGATACACTCGGGGATGATCAGGTGATCGGTGATCGAATAGAAGCCCGCCACTTCGAAATGGCCGGTCGATTCATACGACGGATAGTTGTTTTCCGCGCCATCGATCACGCCGGTTTTCAGCGACTGATACACTTCGCCAAAGGCCATCGGCGTTGCGTTGCCGCCCAGTTGCGCGACCATGTCAACGAACAGGTCGTTGTTCATCACGCGCAGTTTCAGACCCTGCACATCGGCGGGAGCCATGATCGGACGCTTGGAGTTGTAGAAGCTACGCGAGCCGCTGTCGTACCATGCCAGCGGGACAAGGCCCTCTTTTTCCATCGCATCGGCAAAGATCTGGCCCACATCGCCGTCCATAGCTTTGTGCATGTGATCCACACCCGAGAAAATGAACGGCAGCGACAGCACGTTCGTCGTCGGGATGATCGGGCCCATCGGCCCCATGTTGAACTGACCGAATTCCAGCGCACCGTTGCGAACCTGCTCAATCGCATCGGGCTGCGAGCCAAGCACGCCGCCGTGGAACACCTGAATGGTCAGATCCGAATTCGCGCCAACCTCTTCGGCGAACTGATCCAGCGCCACGGTGTTGGGGTAGCCTTCGGGGTGAATGTTCCAGCCGCGCCACGTTTCCGCACCTGCGATTGCAGGCAGTGCCAGCGCCAGAGCCGCAGCAGCGGCAAAAGTCGTTTTCAGGTTCATATCGGACCTCCCTATGATTCCGGGGGTCAGGATACTAGGTTACTAGTTTGAGTAAAGTTTATTAAATCATTAAATATCAACATCTTGGATTAATTCTCGAACAAATCGGGGTGATTGACATGCACAGCATCGATCGTTTGATCGATATGTGTCAAGTGCCGCCGGATCAACTGTTCGGCCTGCGCGGGGTCATTGGTTCGAATGCTATCGTAAAGCGCCCGGTGGTCGCGCGTCAGCTCTTCCATTTCCTGCAAACGTCGCAGGCTGAGGACGCAAATCCGGTGCACCAAGGCACGGCATTTTTCGACCACGTCAAAGGCATAGGGCCGCCCCGCAACCTCAGAAATCAGTTCATGAAAGGCACCATCCAGCGTGTGGAATGCCAGCGTATCATTCTCGGCCGTGGCCTTTTCCTGCGCCGCAAGATTGACCTCAAACGCGGGGCTGTGATCGTCAGACCAATTGGCGCAGGCACAGCGCAGCACCTCCAGTTCGACCGCAAGACGGATGAACCGGGCGGCGCGAATGTCCGGCAAGGAAAAGCGCCGGACCTCGGTCGCTTTTTGCGGCTGGATCAGCAGAAACCCCTGCGCACTTAGCCGTGTAAACGCCTCGCGGACGGGCTGACGGGACACGCCATACCGATCTGCGACTTCAACCTCAGACATCTTGGTGCCGGGCATCAGTTCCAGCGAAACAATCTGTTCGCGCAGGTCTTGGAACACCAAATCTGCATTGGTCTTACGCTCTGACGCGGGGTCTAATTTGCGTTTCAGGATCGCAGACAAATCGGGCCTCTTCGGGTGTGGTTGCGCAGTTCACGTAGCCTGTCCGGCGCTTAATTTCCACCCCGTTGTCTTTCGAATCCGCCTTTGCAGCCCGATCTGCCACGCGGCAATTGCGCGCAAAACCTGGGATGGCGTCAAAAATTGACGGCAGAAATATTTTTATTTTTCAATTATAAAATTGCCACTCTTAATCTGATCCGAAGTGCCACGAGCGGCGGATTGATCCCCGCCGCCCTGCCCGGTCAGATGCGCATGCGCGGCACATCGTCGGGGTCCAGATGCAGTTCCAGCAGCTTGGTGCCCTTGGTTTGCGCGGCCTCGGCCAGCGCCGTCTCCAGCGCTTCAAGACTGCGCACTTCAAACCCGGTGCCACCAAGCGCGGTCGCGACCTTGGCAAAGGACGGCCAGTCGAATTCCGACAGGCTGGGATCCATGCGGCGATCCAGGAATTGGATATGTTCCGCGCCATAGGCCGCGTCGTTGCACATGATGATCGTCAGGTTCAGCCCCAGCCGAACGGCGGTGTTAAACTCGTTGATCCCGCCCATCATGAAGCCGCCATCGCCGGTGAACAAAACCACCTCGCGGTCGGGCGCAGCCAAGGCCGCCCCGATGGCCGATTGCAGCCCCAACCCGATCGAGCCGAAATTGGCGGTGACAACAAAGCTTTGCGGATCGGTCACGGACACGCGGCACCAGACCTCGGTCATAAAGCGCCCGCCGTCAGTGACCAACACACGGTCCTGCGGCAGCACCTGCTCCATCCGTTCGAGCGCCGCGACGTAGGGCACGCAGCCCTCTTTCACCTCGCCCGGTGCGCGACTGGGATGGAAGCGCAGGGTTTCGGGATCAAGGTCGCGGGTAAAGCCGCTGGCAGGGATTTCCGCCTCATTCAGCCACCAGACAAAGTTATCCGCCGTCAGCGCCGCATCGGCCACCAAAGCCGCGTCTGGATGCACGCTGCGCCCGATCACACGCGGGTCGTTGTCGATGTGAATGACCCGTTTCTTGGCCATCAGCTTGCCGCGGTCGGTGGTGAATTCGTGCAGGCCCGCGCCGAAACAGATCAGGCAGTCGGACTGGGCAATCAGATCATAGGCGGCAGGCGTCGAGAGCGTGCCGAAAATATCCATATCATAGGGATGGCCGCGGAACAGGCCTTTCGCCTTGAGCGTCGTGGCCAAGGGGGCCTCTAGCCGGTCGGCCAGTTTGATGATCGCATCGCGCGCATGAACCGCGCCGCCGCCTGCCAAAATCAAAGGCCGACGGGCCGAAGCGATCATGCCAATCGCCTCGTCCACGGCGGGGCCTTCGGGCACATAGGCCGGACCTTCGAGCAACCCAAGAATGACGGGCGTATGGGGCGTTTCCACCCACATGTAATCGGCGGGCATGTTCAGGACGATGGGCCGCCGCTCAGACTGTGCCCGGTACATCGCCCGCGCCAGATCTTTGGTGGCGGTTTCCGGCAGGCGGACTTGTTCAAACCCCGCGCCGGTGGTTTTGACCACCTCGCGCTGGTCAATGCTTTGCAAATGCAAGGGGTTGGACGCAGGCGTATCCCCCGCCATCAGCACCATCGGAATGCGGCCCCGCACGCCTTCGGTCAGCGCGGTGACGCAGTTGGTCAGGGCCGGGCCATGGGTGACGGTGGCCACGGCCACATTGCCCGATAGCTGCGCATAGGCCAGCGCCATCAGAACCGAGCTGCCCTCATAGGCCGCCGGAACAAACCGCCCGCCGCAGCCGCGCACGTAATGATCGACGAAGAACAGGTTGGCATCCCCCATCAGACCGAACAGCACGCCAACCCCATGATCTTGCAGCCCTTGGGCCAAGGATTGGTGAACAAATGTCTTCTGGTCGGTCATGGCACGCTCCTGTTCTTGGGTGGGCGCAGTTTAGGGCCCAAACGATGCAGGAAGTGTGCGTTACGCTGGTTTGACGCAGCAATAACGCATGAATAACGCGCCCCATCGTTTGTTGATGCAAACATCGCGCATCGGCCAAGGCGTCTCATCCAGAAAGGTCCAAGACGTCCAGAGCTTTGCTGGGCAATCCCAGTTTGAGACGCATCGCCCATCGACTTTATGAAACTCTAAGGATTGAGACCGAAACAATGCCTGTTTAGGCTAACCCCAATTTTAAAAATACCGTTCAAGGAGGGACTTTTCATGCAAATTGCCATTCGGGGTAGCTCTGCAACCTTTTTCGACGACGCTTTTTTCACCAACAACGGTGATGTGGACGTTCAAGTCGTTGGCACGCCAACCTCCACTCAGATCACGCTGAAAAGCAATTTCAACGGTCATGAAACCACGCTTTTCGGAACCGGGCTAAGCCTTTCGCAGTCCATGTCGCCAACCGGCGGCACCGTGACGGGCATTCAGTACAACGACGCAAACGGGTCTCGTCTGGCGGATGTGACGGGCATTTCCTGGTCGCTGGTGGCGTTTGACTCGGCGCTGGCGGCTTCGGCAGTCGGCAACCTTGCACCCATGGCCGCGCTGATCGACGGCTCTGGCCCGCTGAGCGTGGACGGCAGCAACATGACCGGCCCGCTGAACTTGGTCGATGACTGGAACGATCTGTTGCCGCTGGTGACCACGCCAATCACCGTGGCCGGATCAAGCTTTGGCGACCGTTTGGAAGGCGGCGCAGGCAATGACAGCATTTCGCTTGGGCCGGTCAGCAGCGACAACAACCTATTTGAACAAGTGCGTGCCAGCGCGGGGAATGATACCGTCGATCTTTCTGGCCTGACCGGACGACAAGGCGCAGGAATTAGCTACGAAGACATTGCCGAGGCGGTAACGCTCACAGTGAATGGCGCATCCAATACCGGATCCGCCAGCAGCGCGAATAAATCCGACACCTTGCTTGGCCTTAAAGACGCGATGGAGGCCGATGGGCTGGACCTTTCTGGCACTGAGTTTGGCGACACATTCAATGTCACCGGCACTGATGACAGCTGGATCGGGCTAAGCGGTCTGGAAGGGAACGATACGTTCAACGTTACTGTGAACGACACCGTTCGCGTTTCATTCCGCTACGGTGCCGACACGGCGGCGACGCAAGGAGTGGTTGCAGATTTGCGGACCGGCGTTGTGTCGAATGACGGGCTGGGGTTCTCCGATCAAATCAATGTCTTGGGCGGCAGCGGCCGGCTAGAGCTTGAGGGCACGGACAATTTTGCCGACCATTTCATCGGCTCGGACCGGGACGAACGGTTCCGCCTGCTGGGCGGGGATGACACGGTGGATGCAGGCGGCGGCGATCGTGATGTGCTGCGGCTGGACCGCAGTAACTTTGGCACGGTCGATATTGATCTGGCGGCAGGCACCGCAACCGGCACCTATAACGGGCTGGCCTTTACCAAGACCGTGCAGAACTTCGAAGAGGTTCGCGCCTCAGACAACAACGACACAGTGCGCGGCAATGATGCGGACAACTGGATCGAAGGGCGCGACGGCGACGATAGCCTGATGGGCGGCGCGGGTGATGACGATCTGCGCGGCGATGCTGGCAATGACACCATGGACGGCGGCACCGGCTTTGACACCGCCCGGATGGAAATGAACCGCGCGGATGCCACCATCACCTTTGGCGGTGCGGGCGAGGCAACGATTGTGTCGGCTGACGGCACCGATGTTCTACGCAGCATGGAGCGTATTCGCTTCTGGGATGAGGACGTGTCGCTGGGCAATGGCGTCTCCCCCACCGAAGGCGACGATTTAATTGTTGGCGGCGCGCAGGGCGACACGATTGATGGGCTTGGCGGAAACGACACCATCGAAGGCGGCGGCGGCAATGACAGCCTGCTGGGCAGCACGGGCGATGATCGGCTTGAGGGCGACGCGGGCAATGACACGCTGCGGGGCGGCGCGGGCCGCGACCGTCTGCAAGGCGGGGATGGCAACGATCTGCTGGACGCCTCGGGCGGGGATGTGGCCTCAAACGGTTGGGGTGACTACATCCGCCCCGGTCTGGGGCAAGACACCATCGTCGGGCATGAGGGCCTCTATAATTCGGATGGAGAAGGCGCTGACATTTCCTATGGCGATCTGCGCAACGTGGGCGGGCTGACAATCAACGTCGGCGTGAATGGCACAGGCACCGCTGTCAGCGGGACGCCGGGTCAGGTCAATGACACCTTCACCTTCATCCACTACTTTGAAGGCTCGCAAGACGCCGATAGCATCACCGGGTCGGATACCGACCACTGGGAAGGCTTCGTTGGCCATGACGGCAACGATACAATTGATGGCCGCGGCGGCTTTGACCGTGTCAGCTATCGGTGGGAACCGGGCTGGGACAACCATCCGGGCGCGGCGGTCACTGTCAATCTGGCGACAGGCGTGGCAACTGACACCTATGGCAACACCGATACGCTGCGGAACATCGAAGGCGTGGAAGGCACCGTGTTCAACGATGTCATCACCGCCGCCGGGGCCAGCTTTGACACCCGGCTAGAGGGCGATGACGGCAACGACACGCTGACCGGCGGCAATGGCGATGACACGCTGGAAGGCGAGGCAGGCGATGACGTTATGGTCGGCGGCGACGGCGAAGACGAGGCGCGCTTTGCCCTGAACCTTGCGGATGCGACCGTCACCAAAGGCGCGGCGGGCGAGGCGACGATCACCTCGTCCCTCGGTACGGATGTGGTCTCGGGGGTTGAACGTTTGCGCTTTAACGACCAGACGGTGCAACTGAATGCCAGCAGCGGCCCCAGCCCGAACGATGACACTCTGATCGGCGGCGGAGGCGACGATCTGATTGACGGTCTGGCCGGGAATGACAGCATTCTGGGCCTAGGCGGCAATGATACGCTGATCGGGGGCGCGGGCGATGACACGCTGGAAGGCGGCGCGGGCAACGACCTGCTGAAGCCTGGCACCAGCACCTTTACGAACACGCTGCACACCGGCACGGGCAATGACACCATCGACTTTGATGGCGCCGATAGCGCAACGTTCAACTATATCGGCCACTGGGACAGCACAGGCGGCGTTGTCGTCACGCTGGATGGCATCGCCGGGACCGGAAGCATCAACAAGGGCGCGGATGGCACAACCACGCTGGTGAACGTGCTGCAAACCTTGCAACCGCAATCGGGCCAATGGGTGAACGGACTGGGCATTGCGACAGACCAGTTTAACGACACGTTCAACATCACCGCAGCCCCCGGAAGCGGCATGTTTGTCGAAGGGCGCGGCGGCAACAACACCTACAATCTGGCCTCGGCCAATCCATTCGTGCTGCGGCTGAACATGGGCAACGGCGATCAAGGGGCGAATGTGAACCTTGCCACCAAAACCGTGTCCAACAACGGCTATGGTGGCACGGACACCATCACCGGAAACGGCCATTTCACCGAATTGCGAACGACCCATTTCAACGACACGGTCGTCGGGTCCGGTTTTGACGAAAGCTTTGTCCTGCGCGGCGGCAATGACACGCTGGATGCAGGCGGCGGCCATGACGTTTTGCGTTATGACCGGGGCGGCGTGTCGGACGTGGTCGTTGATATGACCAACGGCACGGCAACGGGGTCGTGGAATGGCACCTTCCACCACAGCTTCAGCAATGTCGAAGAGATCCACGGATCGAACAGCGGCGTCGATAGCATCACCGGCAGCGCCAATGCAGACCGGATTGACGGGCGTGACGGTGATGACGTGATCCTTGGCATGGGCGGCAATGACACCCTGCGGGATGGCGCGGGCGACGATAGCGTGAACGGCGGCGACGGCGATGACACTTGGTTCATGGGAACCGGCAATGACACGTTCAACGGCGGAACCGGGTCCGACACAGTCTATGTGGACGCCTCGACCTTCAGCATCACCGCAGGCAGCATTATCGAAGGCAATCTGACCACCGGTGATGGCGGCGTTCAGGGGCTGAATCTGCTGCGCGATACCTTCATCGACGTCGAAAACTACACCTTCGCCAATAGCCAGTTGGCGACACGCCTGACCGGCAATGCCTCGGCCAACACGCTGCGGTCGGATGCGGGCAATGACCGGCTGGAAGGTCTGGACGGCGATGACCACCTCTATGCGGGCGACGGGGCCGATACGATCATTGGCGGCGACGGCGATGATTTCATCTATGGCGGCACCACCGAAAGCGACCTGCGGGACGTGGTCTATGGCGGCAATGGCAATGACAGCGTTCAGGGCGGTTACGGCAATGACGAGCTGCGCGGCGACGCGGGCAATGACACGCTGGAAGGCGGGTTTGGCGCTGACACGATGATCGGCGGCGCGGGCAACGATGTTGTGACTGGCGGCGCTTGGGGCGATGTCCTGTTCGGCGGCGACGGCAACGACTTCGTCAATGGCGGCTTTGGCTTTGACCGGGTCAACGGCGGCGGCGGCGCAGACCGCTTCTTCCACCAGGGCGTGCTCGGCCATGGCGACGACTGGATCCAGGATTACAGCGCCTCGGAGGGCGATGTGCTGGTCTTTGGTGGCGGCGCGGCCTCCAAGTCCGATTTCCTTGTCCAGCGCGGCTCGACCGCCGGTGCGGGGGATGCTGCGGTACAAGAGGTGTTCATCACCTACAAGCCGACCAACGATATCCTCTGGGCGCTGATCGATGGTGATGCACAGACCCAGCTGAACGTGACCGCCGCTGGCGTGACCTTCGATCTGCTGGCCTGATATCAAGGCAAGGGGGCGGTTCAGCCCCCTGCCCTAAGCCATTCACAAGAAACAAAAAAGGCGACGGAACACCGTCGCCTTTTCGTTTGAGCTTAGGCCGCCACTGCGCTTCTGCGACGGGGGCGGCGTTTCTTGTTGGCCGCTGCCGGGGCCGCCTTCGCCTGACCTTGGCCTTGACCGCCGGGCTTGCGGCCACCGCCGCCACGGCGCGGGCCACCTTTGCCGCGACCACCGCCATTGCCGCTCGGGGCGGCGGCGGCGGGCATGGTGCCACTGGCCACCGGAATATCGATCTTCATCAGCTTCTGGATCTGCTTCAGCTGATCCACCTCATCCGCCGAGCAAAACGCAATCGCCTCGCCCTCGCGGCCCGCGCGGGCGGTCCGGCCAATGCGGTGCACATAGTTGTCGGGCACATCCGGCAAGTCGTAGTTGATTACGTAAGCCACGCCCGGAATATCAATGCCGCGCGCCGCCACATCGGTGGCCACAAGCGTGGTGATTTCCCCGTCACGGAAGGCTTTGATTGCGCGATCGCGCTGGCCTTGGCTTTTGTTGCCGTG
The DNA here is from genome assembly GCF_900302505.1 of Pseudoprimorskyibacter insulae. GTDB lineage: Bacteria > Pseudomonadota > Alphaproteobacteria > Rhodobacterales > Rhodobacteraceae > Pseudoprimorskyibacter > Pseudoprimorskyibacter insulae. The sequence continues at coordinate 233,986 of NZ_OMOJ01000003.1, forward strand.
GATCGAGGCCACGTTATACCCGTCCGAGGCAAGCCCCTTCATCAGCCGTTCCGCCCCGTGTTTGGTGCGGGCAAAGACCAGCGTCAGCGCATTCGTGTCCTGCGACAGGATCTCACGCAGCTTGGTCGGCTTGTCGCCCTTGGGCAGGAAGTGCACCGATTGGGTGATCTTGTCGGCAGCTTTGCCCGGAGGCGACACTTGCACCTTGCGCGGATCGGTTTGGTAATCGCGCGACAGTTCTTCGATCTGTTTTGGCATGGTGGCCGAAAACAGCATGGTCTGGCGCGGCGTGCCCAGTTGCGGGGCGATTTTGCGCAGCGCGTGCACAAAACCCATGTCCAGCATCTGGTCGGCCTCATCCAGCACCAACTGGCGAACCGAGCGCAGATCCACCGCGCGGCGGTCCATCAGGTCGATCAGACGGCCCGGCGTGGCGACCAGAATATCGGTGCCGCGCGACAACATGTTGATCTGGCGGTTGATGGATTGCCCGCCCACCACGGTTGCAATGCGCAGCTTGGTGCCTTTGGCCAGCGGGCGCAGGCTGTCGGCGATCTGGTTGACCAATTCACGCGTCGGGGCCAGCACCAGCGCCTTGGCGGTTTTGGGCAAAGGCTTGCCCTGTTGGGCCAGCAGCGCATCGATCAGCGGCAGACCAAAGGCCAGCGTCTTGCCCGTGCCGGTCTGGGCCAGGCCCATGATGTCATGCCCTTCCAGCGCAAGCGGAATGGCCTTTTCCTGAATCGGGGTCGGTTTGGCAAAGCCTGCTTCTTTCAAGGCGGCCGTCAGTGTCGGCGCGAGGCCGAGTTTTTCAAAGTCGAACAAATGATATCCTAGCGGCCCGGTTCCGGATCCATCCGATGGGCCAAGTTGTGGCCGCATCCGCGACCGAGAAGGATCCGCGCCAGCCCGCCGCCGTTTGCGACAAGGCCAATGCGTCAAGAACCCTGCGTGATGGGGATGCTTTATGACGGTCTGCGCTGATGGCCCTGTTCGGGCGCGGCAAGCTCACGCGGCTGCGCAGCACAGACCTGTCAAATGCGCTGCGCCGCCGCAAAAGTCAAGGGGCTGTGCGTAGGATGAATTTAGGCCTGCCAGAACCTTCCCCCGCCCCTTGCACAACATTTGCGCATCGCTACAGTTACCGCTAACTGGCCGCAGACTGAGGGGGATTTCGCGTGCAACTGGATCTGTCACATTTGACCCGCCCGCCTTTTTCGCTGGATGCAGAGGCGCTAAGCTGGGTCGCGCAGACCTTTTCTGAGCTGACGATTGAGGAACGCGTGGGCCAGTTGTTCAACCTGCGCTCAGCCGGTGAGGCGGCGTTGCCGCGTGATCTGGTCAGCCAGATTGCCCCAGGTGCGATCACGCGCTTCTTCGGCCCTGACGGCGATTATGAACGCGCCCATATCGCGGATTTGCAGGCGGCCTCGAAGGTGCCGCTGCTGGTCTCGGCCGATCTGGAAGGATCACGGATGAGCCTGCCCTTTGGCACGCAGGTTCCCAACCCGATTGCCCTTGCTGCGATTGACGACACCGAGGTGACCGCCGAGGTCAGCGCTGTTCTGGCGCAAGAGGCCCGCGCCGTGGGGGTCAACTGGTCGTTCACGCCGGTTCTGGACATCAACGCCACCCCCCGCAGCGCCATCGTCGCGACTCGTGGCAGCGGATCAGACCCGGACCGGATCGAACGGCACATGCTGACGCAGCTGCGCAGCTTTCAGGCCAATGGTATCGCCGCCACGGCCAAGCATTGGCCCGGCGAAGGCCACGATGACCGCGATCAGCACTTGGTCACCACGATCAACCCTCTGTCGCTTGAGGACTGGGAGGCGACCCATGGCCGCCTGTACCGCGCCGCGATTGACGCCGGGGTCATGGCGGTGATGTCGGCCCATATCGCCTTCCCCGCCTGGACCGAAGCGCAGGGGCTTGAAGGTTTGGACCGGTATTACCCCGCCTCGCTTTGCCGGACTTTGAACATGGACCTGTTGCGCGGGCGGCTTGGCTTTAACGGGCTGATCGTGTCGGACGCCAGCGAAATGGCGGGGCTGACCGCCTATATTGAGGCGCAACCGGGCAAGGTGGAACTGATCCGCGCGGGCTGCGATATGATCCTGTTCTCGACCGATCCTTTGGGCGACTACAACGCCGTTCTGGCCGCCGTGAACGCGGGCTATATCGACCAAAACCGCCTGACCGATGCGGTGACCCGCGTTCTGGGCCTAAAGGCCGCGCTTGGCCTGCACAAACGCGCCGCCCTGCCCGAGATGCCCGCGCTGCGCCAAGATGCGATGGCCCCGATCCTGCGCCGTGCGCCGGTGCTGGAAAAGGACGTGGCCAACCTGCTGCCCATCAGCCCCAAGACCCACAAACGGGTTCTGGTCGTGGCCCCCGGTATCTTTGAGCCGCTCTGGAACAAGACCCTGCCGGTTGCCTTCCCGGACCTGCTGGCCGCCGAAGGGTTTGACGTGACGCTGCATGAAACAGGCACGCCAGCGGACCCGGCGGGCTTTGACCTGCTGATCTATGCCTTCACAGAAGAAACCCTGCTGCTGCGCGGGCGGATCTTTCTGGATTGGGGCAAGCTGTTTGGCGGGCTTGCGGGCGCAATGAAGCGGCCTTGGCACAGCGTGCCGACGGTGATGGTCTCGTTCGGGTATCCCTATTACCTTTACGATGCGCCGCGCGTGCCGACCTATATCAACGCTTGGGCCACCATGGACGAGATGCAGACGGCAGTGGTTGACCTGCTGCTGGGCCGCGGAAACTGGAACCGAAACAGCCCCGTGGACGCCTTCGCAGGCGCGCCCGACGCGCGCTACTAGGATCTAGGCCAGCAGATCGAATTCAACGCCGCCCGCCCGGACCGTGATTGCGGCTTGCGCGTCGCCATCGACCAGCGCCCAAAGCAAGGCGTTGCTGGGAACGTGGGTGATGAACACCTCTTTGACCGCAGCGTCGCCTGCGCCGGGTGTCGCAGCCCGCTGCACCAAGAAATCGCCCTTCGTTGCGGTGCCGCCATAGACCAGCACATCGCCTTCGGCGGCGCTATAGTCCTGTATCCAGTCCGACCCATGCCCCGCCGCGCCAAGGTGAAAGAACTGATCCGCGCCAGACCCGCCGTTCAGCCGGTCAAACCCAAAGCCGCCATTCAGGAAATCATCGCCGTCGCCGCCGAACAGCATATCGCCCCAAGCGCCGCCAGTCAGAACGTCGTTGCCGGTGCCGCCCAGCACTGTATCCGCGCCAAAGCCGCCCTCTAGCGTGTCATTGCCCGCATCGCCGCGCAATTCGTCATTGCCGTAGCCCCCGACCAAACTGTCATCGCCGTCGCCGCCATAGATCACGTCGCGCAGATCGGCGGCGGTGGTTCCGCCGTTGACCACATCGTCGCCGGGCCCGGCAATCACCGTATCGGCCCCATCCAGCGCGTTGACCGTGTCATTGCCTGCATCGGCAGTGATCCAGTCCGGGCCGTCGCTGCCACTCAGAACCTCTGCCAAGGCGGTGCCGATCCGCACGCCGTTTTGCGTCATCGACAGGGTGTAGCCATAGCCCATGTCGCCCTCGGACCATGCAAAGATGTCTGGGCCGAACAGGCTGAACGATCCGGGCGGCGGCGTGACTTTGGCGAAATAGGTCTTGCCCGGCTCTGGCGTGAAGGTCAGCGTTTCGCTTGTATCCGTCACCGTGGAAATGGCCAGAACGGTGCCCGTTTCATCGACCAGCGACAGGAAGATCCCTTCCTCTGGTTCGATGGGCGACAAGGTTGGCGCACCCGACCCCATGTCGATCGACAGGGTCACGTCCCTGCCCGGCTGCGCCACGATGCGCACCCAATCCTCATCGTCCCATTCATCGATGTTTCCGGCAAATTGCCCGCCTGGGCGGATGGCGGATCCGGTCTGCGCGTCGCCCGCCTCTTCCGGCGTCATGGTCAGGATATAATCGCCACCATCGTAGATTTGTCCGGTCAGCAGGCGGGCGAAATATGTCCCTGCCCCAAGCCCTTCGGTCAGATACCGCCATTCGCTGCCAAGCCCGCCGTTGACCGGAACCTGCGTGCCATCTTCGTCGAAAATTGCGAACCGCAACCGCGTCAGTTCATCGCCACCGGGATCACCACGGAACCGGATCAAGTAATCCGCACCATCGGTGATTTCGAACCGGAAGACATCGATATCGCCGCCATATTGCAGCGTGTCATGTACCGGCGCATCCGGCGTCAGCATGGATTTGCTGTCCAACGTGCCAAGCACCTCGCGCTCAGCGGTCAGGATGTAGCCGCCCGGACCATCTGCCCCGACCGTGATGGCCGTGGGGCCGGTCAGCACGAACTGCGTATCGGTGACGCCATATGACACGTCATATTCATAAGCGAATAGGTCCAGCCCCAAGGCCGGATCCGTATCCGCCGCCGTGACAGTGACGGTCAGGCCAAAGCCGTCTTCGGGCGTGACATGGAACACATCGTAATCGCCCATGTAGTCGATGCGCGATGCGATCGACGTATCCGGTTTGAGAACCGCCACGGAACTCAGTGAATTGCCGACCTCTTGGCGAACGGTCAGCGTGTAATCGGTGACGACACCGCTATAAACGCCGACATAAAGCAGTTCATCCGCTTCGGGGGTAAAATAGGTGTATGACGGTCCGCTGCCATCATTCTTGATATACCCCGAGACTGTGGCCCCCTCGACCTCGGTCACGATCTCATTGAAATAACCAACGCCCGCACGGCCCTGAAACCCAATCACATCCCGGTCGCTCACATAGTCGAACCGGCCATGATAGGCCGTTTCAACCTCAAGCCGTTCGGTGCTGGCATTGCTGTTGCCGACCTCCTCATAGACACTCAGCGTATAGGCCCCGGCATATCCCGGCACGTAATTGGGCGTGTACATCGCGTAGGGCTGCGATTTCAGCACCAGCCGGTGATCACCATCCGCCGTCGCGGTGTTTCCGTCCATTCGCGCACCGGTTTGCGAGGCAAAGGACACCGAGATCCCGCCCGGATCATCGACAGCCCGTTCAAGATCATACCAGTAGTTCTTGCCTGCGGTCAGTTGAAGGATGTAGCGGTCTTCGTCGTAATTGCCGCTAAGGGAATTGGTGAAGGTTGCAAATGCCGGTGACGCCATAACCGCCTCAATCGCTTCAATCTACAAATCCTTGCCCAATCTCTGGATGCCTTCAAATAGCGGCTCAAGGATGCAGCCAGTTTTGCCGGTGCACGTTCAAAGGTTAGCAAGGCACGCCGCATCGTCAATACCGCGCCGGGCCATTGCGGCGGCGATCCGCAAATTTTGCGCGATCCGGTTGCAACCCAAGGCTGAGCCGCTAACCTGTTCAACAAATCTTTTCAATCCACCCTTTGCGCAAAACCGTTCTCGCAGATTGGACGTTTCATGACCTTCGCATTCACCACCGGCCTGACCAAAGACCCCGTCGCCTTCAATGAAATCGAACAGACCGGATTGGGCATTGATCTGACGACTGTTTTCCCAAGCGGGATCAAAATCGGCGATGTGACCTACACGTCCATCCGCATAGGCGGTGAACAACATTTACGACTGTTTTCCGAGGACTCAACAGAAACCGTTGACATCTGGGCCTTTGCGGGACGCACCACCTCCAGCCAATTTACTGTCGGACCACGCGGGATCACGACCTATTGGAATGACTACGGAGATGGGGATGTTTCGCTCGGCTATGGCCTTGATGGATCGTCCGTCATCCTCGATGTGTCGAACATGCCTCATTACAAAGGTCCGAGCGAAGCCTATTCCTATCAGGTTGAACTTATTTATCGCGGTGGCGCAGATGTTGAGGTGATCTTTCGCTATAGCGATATTCATGGGAATGCCTCCAACTTAGCCGAAAACGGCTTTCTCATCGGCGATGACTTTTACCAGCCGCAGTTCGGTCAGGATCAGACGATATATGAACGTGATTGGGATAGCCTTGTCGGCAACACCGGGGTCGAAGGTGTTTGGCAGTTTCGGATCAGCGATGGGCAATTGAACCTGGACGATCTGGGCGTTTCGCCGGAAACGCTGCAAGGCACGGATGGCAATGACTCTCTGACCGGGGATTTCATGTCCGATGAACTGATCGGGCAACTGGGGGCTGACACGCTCACGGCTGGTCCCGGCGAAGATACAATTGATGCGGGCGGCGGGAATGACATGATCCTGCCCGGCAAAGGCACGGATGCCATCACCACCGGCGACGGGCGCGACAGCGTCGAAGGCTCCGCCAATGATCTGGCGGGCGAAACGGTGCTGGATTTCGCGCCTGAGGATGTGATCCGCCTGACCGATGTGGCGCTGGGAACCACGGTTCAGTTTCAGCAATTCGCCGGGCGCACAGCCGTGTTTGGCGATCCCACTGGCGACGGCAAGGTTGATTTCTCGATGTTGCTGGAGGGGAGCTTTGACCCGGCTGCCCTGTCATATGACCTGATTGTCGAATCCGTGTCGGTCTTTGATCCCGACCGCGCAGTTGTTCTGATCGGACAACGCGATTTCACAGCCGAAACGCCGGGCCACTTGTTTGGCAATGACCTGGCCAATACGATGAGCGGTACTGCGGGCGCTGACACCATCTGGTCCGGCGTGGGTGACGATGTGATCCTTGGCGGCTCTGGTGATGACAGCCTAATGGGCGATGTTGGCGACGACACGATCCGTCCTGGACTGGGCCTCGACAGCATAATCGGCGGCGCGGGCGGCGATGCCATTCTTGGCACGGCGGCGGAGCTGTCGGGCGATACGCTGACCGGCTTTGGTGCAACCGACGGCGTGCGGATCGAAGGCGCATCCATTGCCGCCTCGGCACGGCTAGACGTTGGCGCGGGCCGCACCATTCTGTTTGCCGACACCACCGGCGATGGGTCCGAAGACTTCAACCTGACTTTCCTCGGGGCCTATTCGGCCAGCGATTTCGCCATCACGCAAGCGGGCACGGATACGCTTGTCACCCTCACCACGCCAACCGGGACAACCGACTATGACACCCTGACCGGAACGCCCTTCGCCGACACCATTCTTGGGTTGGGAGGCCGAGACCAATTGTTCGGGGGCGATGGCGCGGATTCCATCAATGGCGGCACCGGCCATGACACAATCAACGGCGGCCTTGGCGCAGACACCCTGACCGGCGGTGACGGCACCGACCAATTCAACGGCACCTTGGCGGAATTGAACGGCGATCTGATTGCCGATTTCGACTTTCATGGACGTGTCGTGTTCGAAGCGACCGCATTCGCCGAATGGCGGATCGAAGGCACCGGCACCGGCAGCGCCTTTATCGCAACCACGTTGGGCGGCACAACAGATGACTTCCAGCTGAACTTTGCGTTTGACGCGTCTGCTTTGAACATGACCACCAGTGTGATCGGCACCAGCACCTATCTCACCGCGCGAACCTTCATTGGCACAGAAAACCGAGATGTCGAAACAGGCTCTTATGTCGCGGTCACTTTGCTGGGAATGGGCGGTGACGACTATTTGGAAGCCAGCAATTATGGCGATCTTCTCGATGGCGGCGCGGGAAATGACGCGCTCGAAGGGAAGAACGGGGATGACACGCTTCTGGGCGGGGCGGGCAACGACACCCTGAACGGTGGCCAAGGGTCGGATTTGCTGAAAGGCGGGGCCGGAGACGACTATTTTCTCTTAAGCGTTAATCGATATTCGACCCTTGAGACCCACAACGACACTGCCATTGGCGGGGCTGGCAGTGATCGGATCATCGGCGGCGCGAAAGGCGATCTGATCTATGGCGGCGGCGAAGATGGGGATTTGGCGGACTTCCTCTATGGCCGTGGCGGCAATGACACGATCTTTGGCGACGAAGGCAGCGACGAATTGCGCGGCGATGACGGCGACGACCTGCTGGACGGCGGAACGGGCGGCGATTTCATCGTCGGCGGCGCAGGCAATGACACGCTGTCCGGCGGCGCGCATGGCGATATGCTGCTGGGCGGCGCGGGCGATGATTTCCTCAACGGTGGGTTCGGGCATGACCGGCTGAACGGCGGCGACGGTGCAGACAGGTTCTATCATCTTGGCAGCCGCGCCCATGGGGCCGACTGGGTGCAGGACTATGACGCGGCAGAAGGCGACATGCTTTATCTTGGCAATCCCAATGTCGGCAAAGCCCAGTTGCAGGTCAACTTCTCAGCCGCGACGGGCGCGGGCGATGCCGCTGTGTCCGAGGCCTTTGTCATCTACAAACCAGATGGCCGCATTCTATGGGCGCTGGTGGACGGGGGCGATCAAGCCTCAATAAATGTGCAAACCGATGCGGGGGTGTTCGACCTGTTGGCCTAGCCCGTCACAGGGTCAGCCCGCCCGCCTCTAGCACGGTTTCCATCGACACATATGTCGAAGTTGATGCCACATGTGGCAACTGCGAGATTTGTTCGCCCAGCACGCGGCGATAGTCGTTGATATCGCGCGTGCGAACCTTCAGCAGGTAATCAAACCCGCCCGCGATCATGTGGCAAGCCTCTACCTCGGGGATCAGGCGGACGGCGCGGTTAAAGCCGCGCAGCGATGCCTCGCGCGTGTCGGACAGGCGCACCTCAAGGAAGGCGACATGTTCCAGCCCCAGTTTTTTCGGCGACAGTTCAGCCCGGTAGCCGGTGATGACGCCCATCGCCTCAAGCCGTTTGACCCGCGCGGTGACGGGCGTTTTCGACAGCCCCACCGTTTTGCCAAGCGCCGTCATGGAAATCCGACCATCGGTGGCCAGCACCGATAGAATGCGATGATCCATCGAGTCTATCTCGTCACCGCTTTGCATATACACCTACCCAAAACTTGCTAACATTTTGGACGTTACGCCCATTATATTCAAAAATATAGGCAAATCGTCCAAGCGCAAGATGCTACACAGATCCAACGAACAGGAGTGTGGCCAATGATCGACCTCAACGCAGACTGGGACAAGAACAAGCGCCGGGATGAAACCCGCGTTCTGGCCGATTTGATCCAGACCGCCAATCTGGACAGCGCCGCGCGGGCCGGGATCGTGGACAAGGCCGCCAAATTGGTCACCCAGATCCGCGCCGCCGCCCACCCCGGATTGATGGAGGTGTTTCTGGCCGAATACGGGCTGTCAACCAATGAGGGCGTGGCGCTAATGTGTCTGGCCGAAGCCTTGCTGCGGGTGCCAGACCCGACCACCATCGACGCGCTGATCGAAGATAAGATCGCCCCTTCGGACTGGTCAGCGCATCTTGGGCAGTCGGCCTCGCCCTTGGTCAATGCCTCGACTTGGGGTCTGCTGCTGACGGGTCGCGTGCTCGATGAGGCCGAACCGGGCGTTGCTGGCACCCTGCGCGGCATGGTCCGCCGCTTGGGCGAGCCGGTGATCCGCAAAGCCGTCAGCGCCGCAATCAAGCAAATGGGCCGTCAGTTCGTATTGGGCGAAGACATCGACGCCGCCATGACCCGCGCCCGCGGGATGGAGGCCAAGGGCTTTACCTATTCCTACGACATGCTGGGCGAAGCGGCGATGACCGCCAAGGACGCCGCCCGCTATGCCCGCGCCTATAGTGATGCGATTGCCCGGATCGGGACGGCCTGCAAAGGCAATGACATCACCGCCAATCCCGGCATCTCGGTCAAGCTCTCGGCGCTGCATCCCCGGTACGAGGTCGCCAAGACCGACCGCGTGATGGCCGAACTTGTGCCGGTTCTGACCGATCTGGCCCGCCGTGCGGCCAAAGCCGGGATGGGCCTGAACATCGACGCAGAAGAGGCCGACCGACTGGCCCTGTCGCTCAAGGTGATTGAGGCCACGCTGGCCGATCCGTCGCTTGCCGGTTGGGCGGGCTTCGGCATGGTGGTCCAAGCCTACGGTCGCCGCGCCGGGGACGTGGTCGATGCGCTTTATCGCATGGCCCAAACCCATGACCGCCGCATCATGGTTCGTCTGGTCAAAGGGGCCTATTGGGACACCGAAATCAAGCACGCCCAAGTACAGGGGCTTGCCGATTTCCCGGTCTTCACCCGCAAACCGGCCAGCGATGTCAGCTATATCGGTCTTGCGCGCAAACTGCTGCTGATGACCGATCGCATCTACCCGCAATTCGCCACGCATAATGCCCATTCCGTCGCCGCTGTTCTGGCGATGGCCGCGGACCTGCCGTGCGAGGCTTTTGAATTTCAGCGCCTGCACGGGATGGGAGAAGCGCTTCATACCATTGTTCTGAATAGTGAAAACACGCGCTGCCGCATCTATGCCCCCGTCGGGGCGCATCGCGATCTGCTGGCCTATTTGGTGCGGCGGCTGTTGGAGAATGGGGCGAATTCGTCTTTTGTGAACCAGATCGTAGATACCGCCGTTCCGGCCTCGGTCGTGGCGGCCTGCCCGTTCGAGGCGCTGTCGATGGATCAGGGCGCACCTCTGCCAACGGGTGCCGATCTTTTCGCGCCGGAGCGGCAGAACTCCAAAGGGGTCGATCTGAGCGACATAACGCAGCTTGCGCGGATCAATGCCGCGCGGCTGCGCCCTGCCCCGATCGCCGTCACGCCAATCATCGACGGCACCCCAAGCGGCGGCGAGGCGCAACCGCTCACCTCGCCCAGCGATGCGGCGGTCATCGGTCAAGTTACGTTCGCCTCAAGCCGCGATGTGGACACCGCCCTTGCCGCCGCCGCGCCTTGGTCCGCCGCCCCGCAGGACCGCGCCGCCATCCTGATCCGCGCCGCCGATCTGTTCGAAGCGGGCTTTGGCGAGGTCTTCGCGCTTTTGGCGGTTGAGGCGGGCAAAACCCTTGCCGATGCTGTGGCTGAACTTCGCGAGGCGGTGGACTTTCTGCGCTATTATGCGGTGCAGGCCCGATCACTGACTGCCCCGGCGCGAGGCGTGTTCACCTGCATCAGCCCGTGGAATTTCCCGCTGGCTATTTTCAGTGGCCAAATCGCGGCGGCCTTGGCGGCGGGCAATGGAGTTCTGGCCAAACCGGCCGAAACAACGCCCGCCATCGCCGCGTGGGCCGTGGCCAAACTGCACGAGGCCGGGGTACCCCGATCTGCGTTGCAGTTGCTGCCCGGTTTGGGCAGTGTCATCGGCGCGCGCCTGACCTCGGATGCGCGCGTGAACGGTGTGGCCTTCACCGGCTCCACCGCCACCGCCCGGCGCATTCAGACCGCCATGGCCAAGGGCTGCGCCCCCGGCACGCCCTTGATTGCGGAAACCGGCGGGCTGAACGCGATGATCGTCGACAGCACCGCCCTGCCCGAACAGGCCATCCGCGATATCGTCGTGTCGGCCTTCCAATCAGCGGGCCAGCGCTGTTCGGCGCTGCGCTGCCTTTACGTGCAAGAAGACATCGCCCAACCCTTTTTGACCCTTCTGACCGGCGCGATGGATGAGCTATCGCTTGGCGATCCATGGGCGATTGCGACCGACATTGGCCCCGTCATCACGCGCGAGGCGGCGGATCAGATCAACGCCTATGTTGAGGGCGCGGCCAAGGATGGCCGGTTGCTGCATCGGCTGACTGCTCCGACGACAGGATCGTTTGTCGCCCCAGCCCTGATCCGCGTATCGGGTATCGGCGATCTGGCCCAAGAGGTGTTCGGCCCCGTCCTGCATGTGGCCACTTTCAAGGCACGTGAGATTCCGCAGGTGATCGCGGCGATCAATGCAACGGGATATGGGCTGACCTTTGGCCTGCACAGCCGGATCGACGACCGGGTGCAAACCATTTCCGAAGCCGTTCATGCCGGGAACATCTACGCCAACCGCAATCAAATCGGCGCGATTGTCGGCAGCCAACCTTTTGGCGGCGAAGGGCTTTCTGGCACCGGCCCCAAGGCGGGCGGCCCGCTTTACCTGCCGCGCTTTACCGTTTCCCAAGCGGATGAGACGACAAGCGCATGGGACCAGCCTGCGCAGTTTGAGGCTTTGACCGCTGCCCTGCGCGCCACCAATGCCACGCCATGCGCCGCGCAAGTGCAAACCCTGCCCGGTCCTACGGGCGAGTTGAACCGCCTGACGACCCAGCCCCGGCCCGCCTTGATCTGCGCCGGTCCCGGAGCGGAGGCCGGCAATGCGCAACGCCGCATGATCGAGGCGTTTGGCGGGCGCGCGGTGCTGGCACATGGCCAAATCGCGCCCGAGGATCTGCAGCGCCTGCCCGACATCGGCGGCGTGATCTGGTGGGGCGACACCGACACCGCCCGCGCCTACGGCCAAGCCCTCACGGGCCGCAACGGTCCCATCATCCCGCTCATCACCGACCAGCCGGACAAAGCACACGCCTGCTACGAACGCCACCTTTGCGTCGACACCACCGCCGCAGGCGGCAACGCAGGCCTATTGGCCGGTGCGGAATAGAACCCATCGCAACCGGGGCGCCCCATCAAATGACGCGCCCCGCGCGGGCCTGACAGGCGCTGCGGGCCAGCCAGGTGTCGGGCTTAGGCCGTGTGATGGCTTATACGATCACTTGGCAATCAGCCCCCGCGCCGATCCCGCGATCAACAAAGCCACATCGCCCATCGCCCGCATGGGCGAGACATTGGGCGGCAGTGCCAGATAGCGCGGACGCCAGTCCGGCTGAAATTTTTGCTTAAAGGCCCTTAGCCCCTCAAAATTATAGAACGTCCCGCCGTGCCGGAAAATCAGACGTCCGAACCGGTTCCACGACCGAGCGACGGACCGTTCCGACAGGCCCGACAGTGGCGCGGTTCCAAGGCTCAGTTCCTGTGCGCCCTTGGCTTTGTAATGTTCAATCAGGCTCAGGAACATGAATTCCATCAGGCCCGAGGCTTCCTCAGGCAGATAGCGCATCAGATCCACCGCAAGCTGATCGCCCGCCTTGGTCGCCATGATATTGGCAAAGGCGATGATCCGCCCCTCTTTTCGCACGACCGAAATGTCGAAATGGGCCAAATAGACCGGATCGAAACGCCCGACCGAAAACCCCTTTTCACGCCCGATTTTGCCGCCAAGCCAAGCATCTGAAATAACCCTAAGCTCCTCCAGTAGGTCAGGCGCGTGGGGCGCGGCCAGAACCGAAAAAGCATAGCCATCGCGCAGGCGTTTGTTTTGCGCGGCGCGCATGGTCTTGAACCGTCCGCCTGCAAGGCTGAACTCCGGCAGGCGTACCACGGCCTCCTCTCCGACCTTGTGCAGGGACATCCCAAACTCAACCCAAAGTGCAAGATTTCGGGCGCTGACCTCATAGAACACCGGCCGGGCGTTGGATTGCGCTGCTTGGTCGGTGAAGGACCAGATCAGATCTTCGAACTCGGCCGGATCACCAACCGGATCCCCCAGAGCCACCCAGGATCCACCGCGCACGGCATACATGATGAAAGCGTTTCCAGGCTCGGAAAACAGGAACCGTTTGTCACCGGTTTGGCTCAGCCAGGCCATCGGATCATCTGCCTGCGCGCATAGTGTCGACGATTGCGATCCGGCCTCATCTCGCGCATCCACGGGCGGCTTGCGCCGCACCGGACGGGTCAAAAGGTAAACCCCGAAAAAGAACATCAGCGCCGTCGCCGCCAACGCTGCCCGCAGAGCGCGCGGCGTGTCAGAGTCGCGCGAAAACTCGGACCAAAGATCATTGGAATAAGGAACCGTCTTGTGCACAAAGAAGAAAAACGCCGCAGCCGCCACCCCGACGCCAAGCACAGTTGCGAACCAATACGCATCGAATACCCCCGCCGTCAGCCGCCCCGGACGGTCAAAAGCCTTGCGGAAGGGCAATAGCAACAGCACCCCTGCCCCCAAAAACGCCGCATTTTCATATCCGTAATCGTTCAATAGAGACGCGACCGCCCCCGCCAGCATCGCGCCGATGGCAAACCACCAAGCCGACGACACCCGCCGGGCCAGCCCATGCGACACGATGATTAGCCCCACGCCCGCCACTGCCGATGCAAGGGTGCCCCCCTCCAACAGAAGAACGCCGATCAGATCACCCTCAGCCATGGCTTCGGCCCGGACGGCGGGCAGCATGGTTATCAGCAGCAACCAAGCCCCGAACCCAAAGGCAACCGTCGCGACCAAGCCCGGCGACACCCCGTGCAAGGTGGCATAGGCCGGTTGCAAGGCCGGTGCCCGCGCCAGCAATCGACTGCCAAGCCCGCTGACCAGGCGGATTTCGTTCATCACCACCAGCAAGAAGGCCAGCGCGAAGGGTACGAGGTAATAGATCAGACGGAACAGCAACAGCGCGGCCGCAGCATCCCCAACCGGAACAGATGCGGGCAACGTGCCAATGACCACCGCCTCAAAAACGCCAATGCCGCCCGGCACATGGCTTAGCACACCGATCATTGTGGCGGCGGCATAGACTGCCACAAAGGTCGCGTAGTCGGGCTTACCAGCGGGCAGCAACACCCAAAGCGCAAAAGCCGCTGCCGCAATATCGACCATCGTAACGATCAGCTGTCCGGTCAGATCGGCAGGTGGCGGCATCCGCAGGTCAAGGCCGCGCAAAACCAATGACCGCTGCGAGACAGACATCCACGCAATCAGCCCGACAGAGGCAACGGTAAGGGCCGCCGCGCCAGACTGAATCGCTTGCGGCGCATAGGGCAACAACGTGCCGACCGCGCCGGGCAGAATGGCCAGCGATGCAACGCCCACCAGTGTCAGGCCGGTGCCAAGCGCCACCGCGATATAGCCCGACACCGCCGCCACCTCAAAGGCGTTGAGGCCAACGGCGGAGTAGATCCGGTATCGCACCGCCCCTCCAGACACGACGCTGACCCCGATCGTGTTTCCGAACGCGTAGCCCAGAAAGCCCCCCAGCGCCACGACGCCGCGATCCAGCCGTTTTCCGATAAAGCGCAGCCCAAACCAGTCATAAAAGATCAGCGCGATGTAACCAATGAAGGTCGCCGCAAGCGCGGCCACCAGCGCACTGCGTGGCGTGGCCCTGATCTGGGCCGCAACATCCGCCATATTGACCGGCCTAAGGATATGATAAAGCGCGTAAAGACCCAGAGCGAACAGCACCGCCCCCACGGCAATCGGCGCCACGCTTTTTATGGTTTGGTGGGGCAGTCGCGGCATCCCGGTCTCCGGTGCGTTCAGAATTTCGATGATCGCGATGTGAATACCCTCACCCGTGCCCGACTTGAAACCACTAATTTTCCTAAAGCTGGGTTCTTACGAAACGGTAAAATGTCGAACGGGAAAATCGCGATGTCCCTCCTAAGATCGCCGCTCATGCCAGTGAGCACGTCTGGCGAATGAGGCAGAAGCACTGCGTGGATGACGTTAGGCCTATAGAACTAGGAACCATCTGGGTGTTGACCGATCCATTTTAAAGACGGGCGGCCACGCCACCCTTTCCTTTAGGACAAAATGGGCGTCTGTTGCCTCAGATTTGGGTCAACGGACCGAGACGCCATCGCTGCATGCCATAGCGGAGTCGCTCATATTTCCAGGCATTGGCTCTTTGGGATTTCTTGAGGTTGCTAGGGGCTATTGATCCCAAAGCGTCCAGACCCAACGCAATTTATGGACAGATGTGCGACAGTTCGACGAAGACAAATATTGAACTCCTCTCCATGCAACCGATCGTTGTCACCCTTCCGCGCAGTGTTGATAAAAAGGGTTCACAATGGGCTTTGATCTAGTGATAGCTGACAGTCTTGCCGAGCTCAGCGTCCTGTTGGCCGATGGAGTCTATGGTGCTGACTGCATTCGGAAAAAGATCGAGGCGCGGTATGTTCTCAGCCAAATCACAATGCGCAAATCAAGAAAGATGCACGTCGGCGTAGATTTTGCCCTGTATTCGACGCGCAACTTGGTCGAACGGTGCTTCAACAAACGGACGAACGCCCGCCGGGTCGCAACCAGCTACGACACGACTTCTGAAAGCGTCCTCGGCTTCATGGACATCACGTCCTTCCACCATTGGCAGCGCCGTTTTCACCATCGCCTAGGAATGTCCCAACCCATTCAAGTGCGACTACAGGCCCAATAATCCGTCTACAAATATCGAAATCAATTTTCCGTTCGGCACGAGCCATCTACAAAACGCGCAAGCGCCGGCCTTGGCATTGCCAAGGGCCACTCGATTTCAGGTCCAGATCACCGCGCTGCCGGGCGTTCCATTTCCCGCAGGTGGCGGTCAACGTTCAGGCGGCGTCGTAGGCCGCTTGAACCGCGGTTGCAAAGGCTTGACCTCCGGTCAATAGTGCCTCGGCCAGCTTTTTCGGTATCTTGTCCGAAACCTCTGCCGCGTAGCTGTCGCGTGCCTGCATCCGGGCCAGCCAATCCGCGACGTTAGGGTGATCTCTTGCGTACAGGCTGTCAAAACCCAATCGATGAAGTCTGTCCACATAGGCCACAAGCGCAATATCTACGAGGCTGAAATTCGGACCACCGACCCAATCGCTGAGAGCCAATGCGGCATCCATATCGTGAAAACACCTGCGCATGGTGGCGCAGGCATGTTGCAGATAGGCTGACTCCATCCCCTTATCGAAAATCTCGGCGCGTTTCATCCGCGCGATGGCGTTGGGCATTTTGTCCAGGATCTGCTGCACTTGCGCGGGGGTGTTTTCGGCCAAGACCTTTTCACGCATCACCGTCGCAAATGAGAAGGTGTTGATCGCCGCATGAATGTCGATGCAACGCAACAGCCAAAGCCGGGCGGCAACTTCAGCCTCGCGCCCTTTGGGCATCAGCCGGCCTTGGTTATATTCACTGTCCAGATACTCAATGATAAGGCTGGACTCGACCACAACCAGATCCCCATCGATCAATGTCGGCACGACCCCATTTGGATTGAGCTTCAAATAGTCAGGCTCGCCCTGTTCACCCGCTTGAAGGTTCATGGGAACGCTTTCGTAGTCCAGCCCGATTTCGGCCAAGGCGACACGGACTTTGATGGAACAAACGCTTGGAATTCCATGGTAAAGTTTCAGCATAGGCTCGGCTTTCTTAGAACGGGTATGGTTGGGCCGGGTCTTCCAGGGTGATCCACCGCATCTCGGTAAATTCCGCAATCCCGGATGATCCGCCGAACCGACCATATCCGCTGTCTTTGACGCCGCCAAACGGCATTTGCGCTTCGTCAAACACGGTTGGGCCGTTGATGTGGCAAATACCCGCCTCAATCTGCCGCGCAACGTCCATTGCTCGACGTATATTCTGACTGAATACTGCGGAACTAAGCCCATAATCCGTGTCATTCGCGGCCGCGATCAAGGCTTCATCACCGCTGGCGCGGATGACGGACAGGATGGGGCCAAAGCTTTCCTCGTAGTAGATCCGCATATCGGGCGTCACCGCGTCCAAGACCGTGGCGGGCATGATCGTGCCCTCACTCGGCGCTCCTCCGACTTTCAATTGCGCGCCTTTTGATAGGGCGTCATCGATCAGCGCCTTGATGTGTTGAATGCTGTCGTGATCGACAACCGACCCCAGATGCACCTGCCCTGTCGGATCTCCGGCCACCAAGGACCCGGCTTTAACCACCAGCTTTTCCACAAAGGCATCGGCGATCTTGTTGTCAACGATGATCCGCTCGGTCGACATGCAGATCTGGCCCGAGTTCATGAAAGCACCAAAATTGGCGGCGTTCACGGCCCCGTCAAGGTGAGCATCGTCCAGCAAGACCAGCGGCGCTTTGCCGCCCAGTTCCAACAGGCAGGGTTTGAGATGCTTGGCCGCGCGTTCAGCAATCATTCGGCCTACACGCGATGATCCGGTAAAATTGATCCGCTTGACCAAAGGATGGTCGATCAACGCGTTGACAACTTCAGGCGCGTCCGCCGCACTGTGGGTGATGACATTCAACACGCCCGAGGGCAAACCGGCGTCAACCATAACATCGCCAAGCATCTTGTGGGTCTGCGGGCATTTTTCGGAGGCTTTGAAGACCACTGAATTTCCGCATGCCAAAGGCATTGCAAAGGCGCGCACGCCCAGGATTTGAGCGGCATTCCAAGGGGCCATTCCCACGAGAACCCCGACTGGTTGGCGATATCCCATGGACAACGAACCGGGACGATCCGAAGGGATCACCTCGCCTTTGATCTGAGTGGTCATCGCTGCGGCTTCACGCAGAATTTTGCTGGCAAACATGCAGTTGAAACCGTGCCACATGCCCGTGCCGCCTGTTTCAGAAATACCGACCCTGATGAAGTCAGGTGTCCGCTCTGCCAAAAGATCGGCCGCCTTGTTCAAGATGGAGCGGCGTTCGCTTGGACCTGTTCTTGACCAAGTTTTAAAGGCCCGAGCAGCCGACTCGACTGCGCGGCTGACATCAGCGGTCCGGGCGGCAGCGGCGGTCGAAGCGACTTTCCCGGTTACGGGGTTCTTTCGATCAAACGTGCCACCAGCAGAAGCCCCAAGGGTTTCATTGTCGATAATCAATCCAGCATCCATTTTTCACCCTTTCCTCACGATTTATGTGTGCCCGGTTTCAGGCCCGCGGCCGCAATCCCTTCCAGCACGCAAAGTTCGTCATTTTCGCCTGTGTCGCCGCTGATGCCGACCGCACCTATGACCGTGTCATGATCGTCCAAAATCAGAACCCCGCCCCAGTTGGGGGCCATACGCCCGCCAGAGGCCGCGACGATTGCGTTCAGGAAGGCTGGGTTCTGGCCAAGATTGACACCTAAGGTTTTGGCCGGCAGGCCCATGCCCAAAGCCCCCCAGGCCTTGGCAAAGGCCACGTCAAACCGAACGATGCCGCATCCATCTTCGCGCTTTGCAACAACGATCTGCCCGCCGGAATCGAGGACAACCACCGTCAAGGGCAAGAAGTTTTGAGACCGCCCAAAAGCAATCGCGACGTTGCAGATCGTTTCCGCCGCTTCCAGCGAAAGTGAGGAAAAGACTTTGAAAACCATAACGCTTCCTTTTGATGAGACGGGGCGAACATCGCCCCGCCACATGGGGTTTAGAATTCGGCCTTGTCCCAAATCTCGCGCTTGAGAAGGTCTGCGTAATTTTCTGTGCCTTCTGCCGCGATCAGCGCTTCCCACTTGGCCAAGTTCTCGGTGAAATGCCCGACGATCTCGGCCGCGTTGGTCACACCGCGCGCTTCGGCATTTGCGATAACCCGTTCTTCGAACCCATCAAGATAGGCGTCCAAAGCGGCCTTATACGCGCCCCCTAGATCGGTGAAGACAATCCCCTTGCTGCGGGCCTCGTCTTCGGCGGCCTTGTCATTCTTCACATATGTTTCGACCAGATTTGCGACCGAAATCGGCATTTGCGCGATAAACGCCGCCCGCGCTGCATCAGACAGATCAGCCCAGGTGTCAGTGTTCATCGTGGCAATCGAGATCGCGAATTGAGAGCCGTTCGATACCGGGATGATCGTCTTTGCGACCTCCATGATCGAAAACGTCTTAAGCCATTCGCGAGAGATCAAGGTGCAATCCGCCACTCCGCGTTCCATCGCTTCCAAGCGCGCGGGCGGAGGTACATCGATCTGGGTGCCGTTGAACGACTGAATCCAATTCGCGATCGTCGCCTGACCGATCACTTTGCGGCCCGTCAGATCGTCCATCGAGTTGATTTCGTCCGCGCAGACCATCACGGTTGGAGTCGTCGCATGGCTTCCCATGAACATGCCATTGTTGCTGGCATATTCCGCCCGGCACTCTGGGCAATCCACCAAAATGGTCTCGTTCAGCGCGGCAGCGGTTACATATGGATCGTCCCCAATGTGATACAGGTCCGCAAAGAGCATATTGACGGGAAAATCGGCCTGCGCATCGTCTGGTTGGGTAAATGCCACATCCACCACACCATCACGAATGGCCTCAAGGTTCCCAGCCGAATTGAACAGCTGGCCGGCCCAGAAATACTTGACGCTCAGATCGTCATCCGCAGCCAAAACCGCATCGAACAGCGGGACAATCGCGACAGGATTGATTGCCACTGACGGTGGCAAATGCGTTGAGTATTGCAATTCCTTTGCGACCAGCGGTGTGCTCACACAGCCAAGCGTAAGAGCCGTCAGTAGCATTTTTGCTTTGTACGTCATAATCTTCTCCTCCTCTGATATTATTTCGCCATTTCGACCAGTCCGAGCGTGATCGCTGGGAAGGCAATCAACAGGCCCAACACCACAAGTTCAGTGACAAAGAACCACCCCGTTCCGCGAAAGATCGTACCAACCGGAACGTCCGGCAAAATCGACCGTAGAATGTAAACATTCATCCCGACCGGGGGCGTGATCAGACCGATCTCGATATACTTGATGAACAGAATTCCGAACCAAATCAGGTTGATATCGGCCGCGATATAGATCGGAAGAAACACAGGCAGGGCCAGCAACATCAACCCGATCGGATCGAGGATACACCCCAAGGCCAGAAAGATAACGCCGGTGATCAAAACAAGCGCAAGCGGCGACAGATCCAGCGCAATCACAAAGTTCGAAATGAACTCTGGCAGGTCGGAATAGGCCATGAAACGTGTCAGCAAAATCGCGCCCGTGATCACAAAGAAGATGCTGGCGGTGTTGGCGACCGACCCGGCGACACACTGCACCATGTTTTCACGGGTCAGCCTGCGTTGTACTGCGGCAATCATCAGCGCGGCGATCACACCGAAGGAGGCAGACTCCGTCGCCGACGCGACACCGGTATAGATACTGCCGATCACCACCAGAATGATGAACGGAAGCGGCCAGATGTCAGCCAGAGCGCGCCATTTTTCCTTGGGATCTGCGGCAGCGCTTGTCGCTGGCGCAAGGCTCGGGTTAAGAGCGCATCGCCCGACGATCATCACGGCATAAAGGATCGCCGTCAAAAGACCGGGGACAATACCGGCGAGGAACATCGCGCCGACCGAGACCTCGGCAAAATAGGCATAAATGATCATGGGAATGGACGGCGGGATCATAACGCCCAATGTCCCGGCCGCTGCAACCACTCCGGTTGCCAGGCCTTTGTCGTACTTATGCTCCAACATCTCTGGCACGGCAATTTTGCCCATCGCAATGGATGTCACGACCGACGACCCCGCTGCGGCGGAAAACCCGGCGCAACCGAAATTGGTGGCCACAGCCAGCCCGCCAGGAAGCCAGGACAGCCAAAGACGCGCCGCCCGAAACAGGGCCGTGGTCATCCCCGTTTCATGGGCAATCGCCCCCATGAGGATAAAAAGCGGCACCGCCGAAAATTCCCAATTGGCCGCGAAGCTGTAAGGCACATTTTGCAGGACCGAGAAGACGGCCCGCGATCCAGCGATCAGCCATATCCCAGCGGTCGCGACGACCCCCATGGCAATTCCGATATGGAACCGAAATGCGATCAGGACAATCATTACGATGACACCGGCCCCACCGATCTGAATATCGGTCATTGGTCGCCCTCCTGCGGCGCCTCGGCGGCACCGTCCTCGTCGCGCATCAGAAATTGGATCAGCTTTACGGCAGCGACCATCGCAAAGGCGAACATGCCAGCCACAGCGATCCAGCGCGACGGCCAATAGATATACTCAACACCGGCAACGATGCGCTTTTCCCCGCGCGCGGTCTGCGCAATCGCCTTAAGCAATACCTGCCACGTCAAGAGCGCCGTGAACCCGGCCAGAAGCAGCAGGTTCAATCCTCTGACCCAACGCTTCATCCCGTCAGGTAGAACTGAATAGAAAAGATCAGCCTTGATGTGGCCGTCGCGCAGTTCGACGTTGGCCAGCGCCAGAAAAACCAACCCCACCATGTAGTAGCGCGTGACCGCCGTATGGGTGATGTCTATCGGTGCGTTGAAGAATTTGGTTGCGATCGTGTCGACAAAGATGTGCAGCGTCACGACGACCAAAGCCAGACAGGCAACAGCACTTCCCATCATCGCCGCACCTCGGGCGACCTTTGACAGCACCCCGATCACGACCGCACCTTCGCACCCGAAGCGGATCTTGCTCCTCCCATGTGACGCGCCCCTCCCAAAGCACCGCGCTACATTTTTGGTAGCGACTGTTAATCCAATGATTAATTCAAGTCGCCTTTTCGTCAAGAAAAAAGTTTATCGATTGAGTTTGACCCTCTAGTTTGGGCGGAAATGAACAAGGGATTTATTGGGTGGCCAAGATAAAACCGAACAAGCTTGAAACACGCGCCAAACTGATTAGCGCCGGTATGCGCCTCTTCGCCGAGCAGGGCTTTCGCGCCGTTTCAACGCGGGACATCGCCAAAGAAGCAGGCGTTAATTCTGCGCTGATCAGTTACCACTTTGGCGGCAAGGATGAGTTCTTTGAAGTGGTGGTGCGATCCAGCGTCTCTGACCATGTTGCCGAGCGCATGCAAATGCTGACCAAAGCGCGCGCCAAGGGCCGGGAACTGACGTTGGAAACCCTGCTAGAGCTATACCTTCAACCCATTCTAAATAAACGAAAATGGTCGCATAGCGGCGACTACTTCACGCGCCTGCATGCTGTGGTGATTGCTGAAAAATCCGAGCTGGCCGAAGACGTGCTATCCCGCGCCTTGAGCGGCGTTAACATCGCCTTTATTGACGAACTGTGCCTCCTCCTTCCTCACTTGAAACGTGAAACGATCACCTGGCGCTTCTATGCCATGATCGGATCTTTTCTGTTCCTCGATACAGACCCATCGCCACCGGGCATGTTGACCGTCTCAGCAGGCAAATGCGATGCATCGGACCACGAAGAAGTCATGCGTCAGATGCTGCCATTCTTCGTTGCGGGCCTAGCCGCCGATGAGCCAGCCCAACCGCAATCGAGTGCAGTCAGCGCCCAAGGACTGTAATTTCGGCTTGATTAAATTAATCGATTGATTGACGATGACTTCTAGGAGGAGTCACGTCATGCAAAAGACCTGTGCACAAGCAATCTTGGATTGCCTAAGCAATCGCGGCATCACTCAGATCTTCAGCATTCCAAGCGGCAAGATGATGCCGCTGATGAAAGCGATCTCAACGCATAACGCGATCACCTTCACCGGCACGCGACACGAAGCGAACGCGGCGATGATGGCAACAGGCGTCTATTTGGCGACGGGAAAAATGGCCTGCGCTATGGGCGAATTGGGACCAGGTGGCAGCAACCTTGTGCCCGGTGTCGCGAACGCCTGTGCCGACAACATCCCGCTGATTGTGATAACCACTGGTCTGCCCACCAACACCTCTCTGCCAGAGCGCGGTGTCTTGATGGAACTGGATCTAACCGCGCTTTTTGAACCGATCACCAAGGCAAATTTTGTCATTCTGGATGGGCGCCGCGCGCCAGAGATCGTCAATCGCGCCATGCGCGCCGCTGTGACCGGGTGCCCCGGCCCTGTTCATATCAACATACCCTCAGATATTCTGGCGGAGACGTTCAACTACGCACCAGAAGGTTTTGCGGAACTGGGCGGCCAAGTATCCTGCCCGCCACATCCATGCCCCGAAGCAATCAAATCGGCCAGCCAGCTTTTGCGAATGGCGCGTAAGCCGCTTTTGATCGCAGGTGGGGGCGTTGTACATGCTGATGCTGCGGACCTGTTCACAAAGTTGGCCGAGATTACCGGCGCCCCCAGCACGGCAACCCAAATGGGGCTTGGCGCGATTTCGTCCGAACATCCGAATTTCATTGGCCATGGCGGCCCCATCGGAAGCGAAGCAATCGCCCAAGCGCTCACCACAGCGGATGTCGTTCTAGCCGTCGGCTGCCGCTTTTCTTCTTGGCTCTGGGACAAAGAACGGCCGATGGTGCAGCCCCCGACCAAAGTCATCCATATCGACATAGATCCTGAGATAATCGGAAAGCTGTTGCCCGTTGAAATCGGCATTCAAGCCGACGCAAAGGCGGCGCTTGCGGAACTCCTCGAGGCCTTGCGCGGCATCCATCCCAACGCCCACGCCGTACAGTGGCGCGACACGCTGAGAGACAACTATCTGGCTTGGATGAAGGCCAAGAAAACAGATTGTGATTCCGCGCAGATCACCAAAGCCATGCATCCCGGTGCTTTGACCTTTGCCTTTGCCGAAATGCTGCCCGACGACGCAATTGTCACCTATGACGGGGGGCATACATCATTCTGGCACAATTCCATTGTCCCCGCCACCCAGCCGCGGACCCGACTCCATGCCCCCGGCTTGGCTCAACTTGGCTGCGGGACGGCTTATGCCATTGGAATCAAACGCGCGATGCCGGATCGGACCGTGATCTGCACCACGGGTGACGGCAGTTTTGGATTTACCCTACAGGATCTGGACACCGCACGCCGGTATGGACTGCCGGTCATTTTTGTCATTCACAACAACGCGGCTTGGGGCGTCATCCGCAAAGGCCAAGAGATGAACGGCTTTGAGTTTGCCACGGATCTGAGCGGCACAGATTACGCAGCTATTGCGCGGGGGTTTGGCTGCAATGGCGTTCTGGTGAGCAGCCTGCCCGAGTTTCGGGAGGCTTTCGCCCAAGCCTTGGCGTCAGATCTGCCCACCGTTCTAGATTGCCAGACAGTGTTCATACCGCATCCTGCCATGAAGTTTTTCGGAGGTGGCACAGTGAACCCACCAATTGAGGCCGAACTGCCGTACTAATCCGCTGGACGAACCCGACGCCCGTCTGGCGCAGGCACGGCAGGCCCGTCGCGGTCTCAAATGGCGATAGGCCGATGCGTTTGGACCACCGTTATGTCGCTGGATCTGCCGTCTTTCTAAAACCAGAGCATCTGACTGACGGTGCGGCGGCTCAAGGTAAAGCCTCTGTTCGCTTTTGTCTGTAGCGTGCGCCCGGTCTGAGGGCGCTGGGATTACGCTGATTATCTGGCCCTGCGCAATGCCTGCGCGACGGACCGGCCCGACAGGACTGCCCCATGGGCAGTGCCGAAATAGCCCGTCTCGCAGGCCTCGCCGGCGAACCATAGCGCGCCGTCCCAATCTGATCCGGCCAACGCCGCACGGGTCTTCGGCGTGGTGCCGACTGCGTTAAAGCTGTAGCTGCCGCGTGCCCATGGGTCGCGTCCCCAGCGGGTGATCTGCAAATCGGCGGGCGCCGGAAAGCTGCTGCCGAACATGGCGCGCAGGGCTTCCGTGGCATCGGCCCGCGTGTCGGAATCGCTGAGTGCTTCGGCCCCGGCGGCCTCGGCGGCGGCACGGAAACCCAAAAGCACCGGCGCTCCGAGGCTGCGCGTCAGCGAAAGCCATTCCGCCCAATGCCCGGGACGCGGCCCCAGCCACTCGATCCAGTCGACATCATCGGACCAGGCCACTTTGTCAAAGCGCAGCCACACCTTGTTCAACAGCCCCATTTCGAGCGTGTCGATCGCCTGCTGGCGGTTCTGGGCCAGCGGTTCGGCA
The DNA here is from genome assembly GCF_900302505.1 of Pseudoprimorskyibacter insulae. Classification (GTDB taxonomy): domain Bacteria; phylum Pseudomonadota; class Alphaproteobacteria; order Rhodobacterales; family Rhodobacteraceae; genus Pseudoprimorskyibacter; species Pseudoprimorskyibacter insulae. The sequence continues at coordinate 259,245 of NZ_OMOJ01000003.1, forward strand.
AGGTCGATCGCGCCAGCCCTGAGCACCCCGAGCGGCACAGTCAGCACCACATGATCAGCGCGCAAGACGGTGCCGTCAGCCAGGGTGACGCGACCGGGGGCAAGCGCCGCGACGGGCGTGGACAGCCGGATGCTCAACCCGCGCGCCAGATGTTCGGTCACCTGGCCAAAGCCGCCGGGAAAGACCGCATCCTCACCGTCGAATTCATCTCCATCGTCGCCATGCCAAGCTGACAGCCGGTCAGCAGCCCCGCCATGTTCCTGTTCCAGCGTCGAATTGATCACATGGTTGACCAGCCGCCGCAGATCAGCGCCGGCGTCTGCCCAGCCCGCGCTACCCTCGAGCGCGGCCCGGACAGAAAGATCCCGCCCGTGGCTTTCGGCAGCCTCCAGCGCCCGGCGCAAGATCTTTGTCGCAGGTGCCAGATCGGGATCGATGGCCGCCCCTGAGGCATCCAGCATCAGCGCGGCGTCATATGAGGTTGGAACGACCTTTGCCCCGGCCTCCTGCGCGAGATCCGTAATGGGATTGCCCTCAATGCCGTGAATCCAGCTCGCACCCAGATCCATCGGCAGATCGGACCACAGCCGCGAGGTCCAGATTCGCCCGCCTATCCGGTTGCGGGCCTCGAGCACCGTCACCCGATGCCCCTGTGCAGCCAGATCACGCGCCGCCGAAAGCCCGGCAAGCCCCGCACCGATGACAATGATGTCACGGCCAGCGCCCTGCGCCGCGCCCTTGGTCGCCAAGGCCGCCAACGCGGCACCCAGAAGTTGTCTGCGGTTCATGATCAGCCTCCGGCACAAACTCTGATGGTGGCGCATTGCGCGCGCATTTCCGACAAAAGCTCTGCGACGGCGCGGCTTTCCTGCGAGTCATCGCTTTCGCTGCACAGATAGGGCAGATGCGCCGACAGATGGTCCCTCATCACCGGCGCCCAGTCGGGGTCGGCGTCGATGGCCTGCTCGGCAGTATAAAGCAGGTAATCCACATAACCGACATAGGCGGCCTGATCGCGCGGGCTTTTCAGCACGCACCAGTCGGCGGTGGCCAGTTCTGGCTTCTGGATCGTGAGGTTCAGGTATTCCCGATAAATCTCTCGCGCGGTCTGAGCGTTTTGGATGCGATCGGCGGCAGAGATCTGCAAGGGAATGACCACCACCGCCACCAAAGCCGCTAGCGCAGTGACGATGTTTGCTATCAGACCAATCCGGTTGACCAACGTGTCGTTCATAAAGGCCCTCCGTCACGTCACCCACGGGATCACACGCGACAGAAGAAGCGATCCTGCTACTTCGCATTCCCCAACTGGCGTGCTATTTTGACGCGAAGATCGTCTGAATTCGACCGCTGGACAAGCATTTTCCGCCCAAGCGGCGCCTGAGACGCGCAAACTGCACGCTGCTGTTCCCCATGGATCATGACGCATCACCGGATCGAGGGCCAGTTGGTCGGCATCGTTGACATCCTCGTATCCGGCCAGCCGGTGGAATACCGATTGCCGGAACGATCAGCCGTGATGTTGGAACGTGTTCTCGCCGTGTCGGATCCAGCCTAGGGCTGCTGCCGCCAAATTGGACAATCCGAGCGCGTCACCGAATTCCATCATCACCAGCAAACCGCCGTCCGAACTGATCTGCGCCCCTCCGAAACTCCACTCTCGCCCGGCGGTCGAAATCGACCCAATCTGCCCGTGTCCTCAGGACGGTCCATGATGCAAAGCCTAAAATATCCGCCAAAAATACTGATTTGTATGGATAATGTGTTATTTCAGATCGCAGGTTCATTGGGAAACTTGGGTCCAACATGCGACCGGAGTCAGGGCCTTCCGCAACGCATCAAGCCCCGGATTACCGTGACGCTGTTCGGTCAAGGCATGGCCGAACGCGTCGCACCGCAGACGGCCTTACACGCCCGCCGCGACCGTCCGCACGTGAAATGAAGGTCGCAGCAAATTGGCCGTGGTCCCATTCCGCCCCTCAGCCGGTTTCAATCCATGCTCCACCAAATGGTTGTCGATCCCGACAGTCGGCTCCGCGCTGCCTGCATAGCGCAGAAACCCGTCAAGGCTGCGCCCGACCGGCTCAATCTAGATATGCGAGAGATTGGCATCCACCCGGATCCGGTCGCGCTTTCGCATGGCTGTCCCTACCCATAGACATCTGGGTTTGCGACCGTTTTTCAATTGGCCGGTCGCGTGTTGGGACACGATAAACAAGCGACACATCCGCCCGCGCAGCATCAGGTTCTTGGAACTCATACGCCCCAAAAGCTGAATTGAATTCGAACGGGCAACCGAAAATGTTGGCAAAAAGACCAGCAAAAATGGGAAGCGCAGGGGTTTGGAGAAATCCCCACCAAGCATCACCCGCTACAAGCAATTGTTTTCAAAAAACCGCTTTGTTTTAAATTTCGGATTGGGAACAGTGGCGGACAGGAAGGGATTCGAACCCTCGAGACGGTTCCCCGCCTACACACTTTCCAGGCGTGCGCCTTCGACCACTCGGCCACCTGTCCGCCGACGGGTTTATCGTGACTGCGCAAAGTAGTGCAAGGGGGGAAACGGCAAAGAATCCACTGATCGGGCAAGAAATTTCGCCGGGGGCCTTGGTCAGCCCGGCAGATCAAGGGCGCAGGGCGCGCCGGTTGGGATCTCAAGGCCGGGATTGTCCAGCACCAGACGGAAACCAAAGGTCCGGCTGGCGGGGTCAATCATCTGATCGACCACCGACACTGTGGCCAGACGTTCAAGCCGCGTGGACAGATCCAGTGTGACGGCGATCTGATCGCCCATGGCAAGGCTGCCGAACTGGTCCGACGGCAGGAAGCCTTCGATATAAAGCGGATCGAGGCCCACCACCGTCAGAACGGCTTCGCGCTGATCGAGGTATTCGCCCACCGATAGCCGCCTCTCGGTCACGATGCCTGAAATGGGGCTGACCACTGTCAACAGCGCCAAATCGCCTTCGATCTGTGCCAGCTCCAGCTGCGCGGCTTCATACTCCAACTCGGCGTTGCGCAGGCTGAAGGCGGCAACTTGGGCCTCGGCCAAGGCTTCTTGGTACAGCGTGTCGTTGAAAGCCGCGCTTTGGGATTGTTGCAGCACTTCGTAGCGATGCGCCGTCGTGCGGGCCAAATCGAGGCGCGCCCGCGCGGCCTGCACGTTCTGATCGTTCTGCGCCCTCAGGCGGGCCAGCGCCAGACGCGCCTGCGCGCTGCGGTCGTCCAATTGAAACAGCGCCTGCCCCTCATCGACCCGGTCGCCGCGATCAACAGTCACCGCCTGCACCAGTCCCGAGACCGCCGCGCCTACATCGACCGTGTCATTTGGCACCACCAAGCAATCGGTCTGCGCCGATACCGCCACGGGAAACAGGCACGCGGCCAGAATATGCTTGATCGTCATTCGCTTTCCCCTGTGAAGGCAAGTTGGTCTTGTTGGCGGCCTTCGGATCGGAACAGCCGCCTGCGCCCGGCGGCATGTCTGGCCTCAACCGTTTTTTGGGCAAGGGCGATCATTGCCAGCGCCGCCCGTTCCAGCCCTGCGCCCAATGCCAGACGCGCGATGCTGCGCAGCATGGGCATGGCGGCATCTTGCAAGATCACATCGTCAAGGCAAAGCACCATGTTGAACGCGCCGGGATCGCCCTGCCGCGCCGCCCTGCCCGCCAATTGCCGGTCAATCCGCCCCGAGGCATGGCGTTCGGTCATAATGACATGCAGCCCGCCCAAGTTGGCCACGCCTTGCCCCAGCGCAATGTCCGTGCCGCGCCCGGCCATATTGGTGGCAATCGTAGCCGCACCGCGCTGGCCCGCCTTTGCGACGATCTCGCTCTCGCGGGTCTCATCAAGGGCGTTGATCACCTCATGCGCGATGCCGCCCCCATGCAACACGGCGCTAAGGCGTTCGGAATCGGCAACCGAACGGGTGCCCACCAGCACCGGCGCGCCCTTTTCGGTGCAATCGGCCACCTGCGCCGCTACGGCCTGCCATTTGCGGGCCTGATCGGGCAACAGTCGGGCGCGGCCATGGCGCAGGCGCTTGCGGCGGCGCGGCGGGATGCGCACATCGCGCAACCCATAGACTTCGTGGATCTCGGCGGCGACTTCGCGGGCGGTGCCCGTCATGCCCGACAGCCACAAATACCGGCGGAACAGGCGTTGATAGGACATCTGCGCCAACGTGTCTTTGCGCGGGGACAGATCAACACCTTCCTTCAGTTCCACCAATTGGTGCAGCCCGTCCGACCAGAACCGGTCGGGCATCACCCGGCCCGTGCTTTCGTCGACGATGACGATCTTATCGTCGCGGATCACATATTGGTCGCCGCGCCGCATGACATGCAGCGCCGTCAGGGCGCGGGCCGCCACGTCTTCGCGCTGTTCGTCATGCCGCCACGCGCCGCCCAGCCGATCGGCTGCAGCCCGCAGGCGCCGCTGGCCTTCTGGCGTCAGGCGCACCGGGCCGGAGGCCCCGTCGATCCGGTAATCGCGCCCATCCCGCAGCCCCCGCGCCAGATCCAGCGCAGTGCTGAAAATCTCGGCCTCGACCGCGCTGTCGGTTTCCTGGCTAAGGATCAGCGGCGTGCGGGCCTCATCGATCAGGATGCTGTCGGCCTCATCAATGATGGCAAAGCATAGGCCCGGCATCAGGGGCCGGTCCTGCACCGTAGCGGTGCGCGCCTGTTGCAGCTTACGCCCCAGGCCACGGCCCAGATTGACGCGCTTCAGCCGGTCTTTGAGGTGGTCAAAGGCCACTTCGGTATTGGTGCAATAGGTCACATCGCAGGCATAGGCGGCTTGGCGGTCCTCCGGCTCCATCCCGCTGATGACGCATCCAACTGACAGGCCGAACCAATCAAACAGCGGCCCCATGATCCGCGCATCGCGCTGCACCAGATAGTCGTTCACCGAAATCACATGCACCGGCCAGCCCCCCAGCGCCGCCGTGATCGCCGGGAGCGTTGCGGTCAGCGTTTTGCCTTCGCCGGTGTTCATCTCGGCCAGACGGCCTTGCAAAAGCGCATATCCGCCAAGCAGTTGCACGTCATAAGGGCGCATTCCCAAGACGCGGGCCGACACTTCGCGGATCAGGGCAAAGGCCTGCCCGGCCGTTTCTTTCGTGGGGCGATCCAAACGGGCCAGTCTGGCGCGTAGGTCGGCGGCAATCTGATGCAATTCGGCGTCTGATTTTTGGTCCAATGCGCCCCAAGCACCCTCGGCCCGGTTCACATGGCGCAGGATCTGGCGCAGGCCCGCCTGCCGCGTCCGCCGCGTTGCGACCGACCAAAGCCCCGCCGCCCGACGCAGCGCGAAATCCAAGGGTCCAAGCCGGGGTGTTTCCTTTTCCAGAAAGCTGCGTTTTTGCATGGCGCGGCCCTATAGGTTCAGATCCCGCAGGAACACCTGCCGGGTCTTGGTCCAAAGGGTCACGGCCAAGGGCTGCGGGCTATGGCGGAATTTCACATCCACCCGTTGGCCCAGAAACACCTGATCCAGCGGCGCGTCGGGCAACAGCTCAATCGCGAATTGGCTTTGCAGCGGCACCAGTGCATCGCTCACCGTGGGATCAATCAGCACCCGCCCCCCATTGACCGAAGCAAAAGCCGGATGCGGAAGCTCGGCCACCGCAGAAGGCAAGGCGCGGGTCATCCGCGCCGGGATCAAAGCGCCCGTCCCCGGCATGCGCAATTCAATGGCTTGCGTGTCGCGCACGATCCGGTCGACCTGCGTTTGCGGCACGATGCTGATGACAAACAGATCCTCGGGCTGCATCAGATAGCCCAGAATATCCCCGCGTGACAGCAGCCGATACACGCGATCATCGCCCGAGATCGGAATCCACAGCCCATCCCGCACGGCGCGAATGGTCAGTTGCGATAGCTGCTGGTCGATTGAGGCAAGCCGTTCCATGCCTGCGTCGATTTGCGATTGCACGATGGACCGTTCGGCGCGGCGGTCTTGCGGCAGGGCGTCAAACCGCGCCTGCGCCTCGGCCAGTTGCGCCTTGGTCAGGATTTGCGTCGCCTTCAGATCGGGGTTGTCCAGCTGCGCCAACACTTGGCCCGCCCGAACCTCAACCGGTCCGGTATAAGGAAAGTCGGTGATCTGCCCGGCGGTGGCGCTGCGCACGCCGAAATCCTGACGCTCGGCCCAGATTAGCCCGGTGGCGATACTGGCATTTGGCACCGGCACAAAGAACAGCAGCCACGCGGCCAGCGTGCCAAGCGCCCCGATCCGAACGAAAGTCCGCAACCGCCGCCCGATCAGCGCCGCATCGAACAGCGCGAACCTCAGCGCCTTGCCCGCAGGCACCACCAGCGCTGTCGCCGCCGAATAGACCGCCGCCAAAACGCCGAAGATCAGGAAATTGCCAATCAGGAAGAAACAGATCACCCACAGGATCAGCAGCCGATAAACCAGCGCCGCCAGCCCATAGATCAGGAACCACCGCGCCTCGCCCTTGGCGGTGACCGGGCTTTCGAGATCGGGGATGCGGCACAGATGCCGTTTCAGCAGGAACACCAAATACTTGTTGGACCGCGCGCCAAGCTGCGGGATCTCGGCCAGATCGGACAGGACGTGATAGCCGTCAAACCGCAGCAAGGGGTTGCCGTTGAACAACACCGTCGAGACGCCCCCGACAACGGCCATGTTCAGCGCCACATCGCGCAGAAGCCCCGGCGCGGCGGCGGACCAGACCAGCACCGCAAGCGAAGCAAGCGCGACCTCGATCAGTATGCCTGCAGCGGCGACAATCGCGCGGCGGTGTTTGCTGGGAAAGGCCATCGCCGCCGAGGCATCGACATAAGGCACCGGCATAAAGACCAGAAACATCAGGCCGATTTCATGTACCTCGCCGCCCCAGCGTTTGGTGGCATAGGCGTGGCCCAACTCGTGCAATGTCTTGATCACCGGATAGGTCAGCGCCATCAACAGCAGATTGCCCCGTGACAGCAGATCGGTGCTGGCTGCCGCCCGCAGTTCCGGCAGGTGCAGCAGCGCCGTGCCTGCCCCCAGTGCCACGATCATCAACCACAGCAATGCGCCCAGCGGCCCGAACAGCCAACCGACGAACGGATAGGTGCGGCGCAGGAAGGGTTCGGGATCCCAGATCGGCAGGCGCAGGGCCAAGGGGTTGCGCACCTTGCCGAGCAGCTCTTGCCGGGATTGGCGACGGGCGCGGTGGTCCAGCTCTTCGAAATCCGGCAGGCCCCCGGCCCGCAGCAGATCGCCATTGTGCAGCGCGCCCATCAGGCCAATCAAATCGTCCTGACTGGGCTGCGCATCGCCCATCCGGTCGGCGCACAGTTTCCAGATCTCCTCGACCGTGCGGCGCCCGTCCATCAGCGCCAGAACGGCATGGGTTCGCGCGCTGAGGCGGTGAAACCGGCCCGATTGATTGTCGCGTACCATGTACCATTCATCACCCCGATAGACATGGCGATAGGTGCGCACATGGGCATGCAAGCGGGGGCGCAAAGGCGCGACACGATACCAGGACTTGCTGAAAAACGCCATGGCCGCCCCCGGTTATGACCAACGCCACAGCGTCATGCGGGCCCAGTCCTGCAGGCGACGGGTCCAGATCCAGATCACCCGGCGGTCGTCCAGCGTGATCCGGGCGGCCCCGCGCAGACCGGGACGCAGCAACGCGGTATCGCCAGTGGGCTGTGCCTGCACGGCAAAGACATTGCGGCCATCCACCACTTCGCCGATGGGAATAATCCGCTGAATGGTGAAGGAAAACGGATGGTTGGGGAAAGACGTTAACACCACCTGCCCGGTCTCGGTGCCGGCCAGATCTGCGATTTGATCCTCGGGCACCTCAAGTCGCAGGCGGAAAGCCCCGGCGGGCGCGACCTCATAGAGCACTTGGCCCACCTGCACGGCAGAGCCGACCATCTGGCTTGGATCGCCCGCCACGATGATCCCGTCGAAGGGCGCATCCAGCTTTGTTCGGTCCAGCCGCGCGCCGATCAAGGCAAGCCGCGCCTCGGCCTGATCGCGGCGGCTGCTGGCAATGCGCATCTCGGCGCGGTTCTGTTCGCTGAGGGCCAGTTCGTATTCCACCGCATAGCGCCGCGCCTCGGCTGTCAGTTGCAGCTTTTCCAGTTGCAGGTCGCGGTCATCAAGTTCGGCCAGAACCTGCCCCCGCGCCACCTGGTCCCCCGGACGGGCGTGCGAGGCCGCCAGAAACCCGTCAATCTGCGCGGTCACGGCCCGAAGCTGCGCCCCTTCGACCTGCGCCTCGGCGACGATGGCATAGGGTTCGGTCCAGACGTAGAACAGCGCGGTCGCCGCCAGCGCGGCAACGGCGGTCAACTTCAGCCCCGCGTGATCCGGCCCCAGCAGGGACCGCCGCAAGTTCCCCAGCGCCCGTATCCCCTGCCCGACCGGCCCCTGATCCATCAGGCGCTTTTGCTCCAGCACCGGCGCAACGGCGGCGGCCACAACATCCAGTTTGGCCAGCATCTGGTCATTCCAAGTCAGCGGCTGCGAATGTTCGATACACAGCGCCCCAACGGCTTGGCCCGAGTGCATCAGCGGCACCGTCACAATGGCCGAGAGTTGCTGCGCGCGGGCCAGCGCGTCATGGGCCTCATAGGCCATCAAATCGCCCGGCACACGCGGCCAGACGGTGATATGCTTCAGGGCCAGCGCCTCATCCATGGCGGCCTGAACCTGCCGGGGATGGGACAGTTTGCCGGTGATCCGCGCGGTATAGGACATGGCGGCGATCTTGGACCGGCCCCCGCGCTGCCACGCGACGCTAACGCGGTCCACGCCCAACCGGTCGGCCAGCGCCGTCGCCAAAGCCCGTGCGCTGGGTTTATAGCGCGGCGCGTCCAAGGCGCGGGCGAGCATATCAAGGGCAAAACGGTCGGTGCTGGCCTGCGCCGGGCCTTGACCCAGCCGGTCCAGCCGCACCCGCGCCTCAACCCAGACCGCGCCCCATTGCAGATGGCGCATCGCGGTCAACAACGCAGTCTCATCCGCCGCCCGAAGCATCACCGCAACGGCCCCCACAGCCTGCCCATCCAAGCGGACCGGGTAGGCGATCACATGGGTGCCATTGCCAACATCAGACAGGGTGCCTTGGTTGGCCTCTGCGGCCTCACTCAGCGGATCGGCCAAGGGTTCTGCCGCGCCCGCATTTGGCCATCCGGCATCGGCCCCAGCACGCACCGCACCGATCATAGCGCCGGGTAGCAGAGCAACCTGCAAGGACAGCCACGCACTCAGGAACGCCGCCAGATCAGGCTGATCTGCCAAAGCCGACCAGGCCGCCTCCTCATGGAAGGCAGCCGGGCCAGATGGGGTTTGAAGCGAAACTGTCACGGCAATGCGGCGCGGCGCTTGGGCTTACGCCCCCGCTTGCAACGCGCCAAGCGACGACATGCTGACGCGGTGGGCGTATAGCGCCTCTAGCAACCCGCCCTCGCGCAGGCTTAGGTACTCTTGGTCCGAGAGCGCCTCAAGGCGTTGGAAATCAATCCCCGCCATGCCTTGCAGGCTGACCTTGCCGCCTTCAGCGTTGCGCCCTTCAATGCCGACCGTGCGCAGCAGATCCAGATCGGCCACGCGCTTCATCGCCTCTTCGGTGCGGCGGGCTGACAGGGCGTAATCCGACGATAGCCGGATGATGCCTTGCAGATAGTCCGACTGGCCACCGTCTTCGTTGAACAGCAACTGGCCGTCATCGCCATCGGTGAAATCCTCAAACCCGCTGTCAATGCACAGGATCGGATCTTCGGCATCGGTGTTGCCAAGGATGAACGGGTAGCGGCGCAAATAGGCCGGAACATAGCCACGCGTCCAGCGACCATCGTCCGACACAAAGGCGTTGCGGCCACTGGCCAGCGAACAGACAAACACCGGCGACGGGCCTGCCACGGTCGGCACGAACATGATCGGCAGATAGGGCGCGGCGGGGCCGAATTCATCAATGACCGCCGGGATCAGATGGATGGTCGAAGCCTTGGCCAGCGCCTGATTGTTCATCGTGATCCGGTGGCTGCGATGCGCCTCATTGGAAATGGGCAGCACGCCGGAATACATCACCGGAAACCCACCGCCTGCCCGTTTGGCAGGCTTGGTTGCGGGATCAAGCGTTTCGGTTTCAGTGGCCATTGGTAATCTCCTTTAATCAATCGTCGCGCGGCGCGCGCGTTCTGCGCGGGACAGTGCCCAGCCGCCGGGGATGGCCTTGCCTGCGTGGCTGGTGGACCAGCCGGTTGGCACCGGCATCCGCCGTGGCGCAGCATCTGCGTGCAGCGCCCCATTGGCAAGCAGGATCACGCCAGAGGGTGCGAAATTCTCAGCCAAGTCAGACCCCTGCCCGTCGGCCTTTGCGTCCACCGCGTATTCGGCCAGATCCAGCACAGGCATCGGGCGATCCGTTCTGGCGCGGCTATGGGTGACCGGCACGGGTGAGCGCGGCGCCATTCCGGGCAAAGACACCCGGATATCCCGCGCCGTGCCAAGCGTCGGCACGGTGGCCGACGCATCCGGTGCCACGACAAACACCCGCTGGGCAAAGTCTGTCATCTGCCGGGTGGGCATCTGCATCGTCGGGACAGCCACCGACACCGGCGCATGCGCGGCGCTGGCCACGGCCACCGGGTCGGTTGCGACGGTCTTGACCGTCGGCTGAACCGTAACAACCGGCGTTTTGGCCACCTTTTGAACCGCGAAGGTCTGTTTGGTGCTGCTGGTGCCATCGCTGATGGTCAGCGTGGCGTTGAAACGGTCACCGGGCGCGACATAGGCATGATCCAGCGTCAGCTTGCCATCCGCCGGAACGACGCCCGTGGCGATTGTCCCGTCACCCCAGTTCATCTGGTAGGTCAACGCCTGCCCCAAACGGTCCATCACAGCCGCGTTCAGGACATAGTCATTGTCCCCGCCTACGGCGTCCTGAACGACCTGAGCGCCAAGGATCACGGGCACCACCGGCGCGACCGCGACCTCAACCACCGCCGTCGCCACGATGTTCGACTGCAGATCGGGATGCGTCCGTGCCGCGATGTTGATCTGCACCTTGCCATCCGCAGGCGCGGTGCCGCTGGCGTAGACATGGCGCGCCTCAAACCAGCCATCGGCCATCAGGGTGACGTCGCCCTGAACCATGGGTGTTACGCCAAGCTGGCGGGTGAAGGTCGACGGCGTCGTGCCATCGCCCCAATCAACGGTCAGGTTGCGGTACTGGTCATGGGTGGTTTCCACCATCCGGCCACGCAGCACATAGGTATCGCCCTCGAACGCGCCGCCAAAGACCTCTAGCCCGTCAAGGGTCGGCAGGTCCCAGATCACGGCCACCACAGATTGGCTGGTGCTATCCGCCCCATCGGATGCGGTCACCTTGATCAGCGTGTCCTGACCATCGACGGACCGTTTGGTAAAGATGTGTCTGGCGGTGAAGGCGCCATCGGCGGCCACGGTCGCGGTCCCAGTCGTGCCATCGCCCCAATCCACCGTAACCGTTACGTCATCGCCCGGCACATCCTGGGCCATGCCGGTCACTGTGACCTCACCGCCGACACCAACCGCCAACATGAACGAGGACTGGCTACCATGCGCGATTTGCAGATCGTTGATGCTCGGCGCGACGTTGGCCACCGGCACCGTATACCGGCGCGAGGTGATCAGGCTCAACGTGCCATCATCGGCCTTTTCATAAAGCGACACCGACGCCACAATGTTCGAGTTGTAGCCAAGCCCCGCCGGATCCTGATCAAAGCTGCGACTGACTTGGAACGTGCCATCCGCCGCCACGTCGATCAACTGGCCTTTGCCCACCGCATCGGTCCAGACCACCTCAATCACACGGTTTTCCGCCCAGCCTTGGGTTAGCTTGCCCGTCGCATTGAAGGTTTGGCCTTCGTAATACTGACGGTCCAGCGGCAACTCGATGATCGGGAAGGGTTCAACCTTGACGGTGTAAACCACTGTCGTCTCACCGGTTTTCCCATCATTGGCCACGGTAATCTTAACCGTCGCCTCATCCCCGTCCAGCGGCGTGCGATATTGATGCGTGACCGCCAGATGGGTCGAGGCCTGCTTGATCGTCTCAACCTCGGACCCGTCGCCCCAATCGACGGTAAAGACGAAATCCCGCTCCGTCAGGTCGGACGGGCTAAGATCTGTCACATCAAGGCCCAGCGAGACGTCCTGATATTGACGCACAGCACCGGGCAGCGACACCGCCGTCACATTCGGCAAGGCGTTCTGAACGCGCAGAGGCATGCTCCGCGACACGGCATTGACGATCCTGCCATCGGGGTCGGTGATCGCATCACCGTCGATGACATAGAACTTGGCCGGGTAACGCCCCGTTTCCAGCAGCTCTGAATCCTCGGCATAGCTGTGGAACGCCGTGAATTGCCCGCCCGAAAATTGCGTGGTGTCGGCATCCGTGGTGATAACCACCTGACCATCCACAATCTCGCGCTTGTAGAACGAGGCCGTGCCATCGCCCCAATCCATACGGATTTCATAGCTGTCTTTTGGGTTATCCCACCACCGGATGTTGGCAAAAAGTTTTCGATCAAGCTGCGTGTAGTGGGGGGCAGACCCTGTGCCTACCCCTCCGATTGTTGGTGCCTTATCCTTGACCTCAGCCGTCAAGACCTTGGTACTGGTCGCGAATTCATCGGTTGCGGTGACCGTGACCTGATAGGCGGTCTTGTCCCATTGGCCGAAGAATTCCAGTGCGTCCTTGGCATAGACATGGCTGACCTCAAACGTGCCATCGGCGGCAACGGTCAAAACCTCAGCCGTGCCATCGCCCCAATCGACACTGGCGGTGAAGGCGTCATTGCCCGGATCTTTCACCGTGCCTTTCAGCGTGACGGTGCCGCCTTCGCGGGTGGTGATCGTCTCGGCGCTTTGACCGAAGACATTCAGCGTCACATCCGACAGTACCGGCGCGACGTCATGAATGACCAGCGACCCGGTTTCAACCCGACTGGGAGAGCCGATAAAGATATCCCACGTGCGCGCGGCCACAGCCGACCCCGGCTTATAGGTCTCCACCTTTTGCGTGGTGGTAAAGGTAAAGGTGCCGTCGGCTTTGATCCGCTCAAAGGAAGAATAGAGGCCCAGCTCATCAATAAATTCGACCCACGCGCCCTCCAGATCGGCAGGCACGTCAATGACCTTACCGCTGAAGGTCAGGGTTTCGCCTTCGTTGCCTTCCACCGGCTTTTGCACCCATTCGATCACCGGCGCTTTGTCTTTGATGACCACGGATGTGGTCACAACGTCAGTCTTGTCGCCCAGACGATCCTGAACATAGGCCTTGATCGTATAGGGCGCGTCGTCTTTTTGGTTGTTGCCATAGGCATGGGTGGCAGTGAAGGCCCGGGTGTCGCCCGCCACATCATAGGCGGTCAGGGCCGTGCCATCGCCCCAATCGACCCAAACCTTATGCACATCCGAGGCGGAGGCATCTTGGAAGCTGCCCGAAAGCGAAACCTCTTCGCCCTCGAAATAGCTGGCCTGAACAGGCGCCATGGTCAGCCCATAGGGCAAATTGCGCACGACTTGGGTCACGCCGCCAGTGTAAGTCGCTTCGTCTGATCCGTCGTTCGTCACGGTAACGCTGATCGACAAAGGCGTGCCAACGGCCAGATTTCCGGCAATGCGCGTAAAGGTATAGGCGTCTTGCGGGCCGATGGCCTTGATCACCTCAGGCTCGGTGCCGTCACCCCAGTCGATGGTAAAGACATAGTTGCCCGCCTCGCGGTCGCCTTTGCCGGGGTCGGTGACGTTCAGCGTCAACTCGATGTCCTGCCCCGGTTCGACCATCGGCGTCAGAGCGATGCCGGTAATCTGCGGCGCGGCGTTCAGAACCTCAACCGTCGAGGGGAACTGAACACCGTTTACCGGTGCGCCGGTATCGGGATGATAGATCGGCTGGCCATCGAACAATGACAGTTCGATCTGGGCGTCACCCTTCTGGGCAAAGACATGCTCAAGCCGTATATGCCCATCGGCGGTTTTGAATGCCGAGCCGGTGAAGATTTCACTGCCGACCCCATTTGCATCCCGCTGCCAAGTGTATGATGCGACTTCGCCCGCAAAGGTGATCGAAAAGACGAACTGTTGCTCGTTCTCATAGCCCGAGATGTCATACTCGACAAAGAGCGTATCCCCCTCGCGCAGCGAGTTAAAATCGCTTGCATCAATGCCCTGAACAGACGGATAGACGTTGCTGACCGCCGCCGACAGGGTCTTGCTGACCTCATCCACCCGGTCCGATACCGTCATTTTCACCGGGAAGGCGGTTTTTGCCACATCGCCAAAATATTGCACCGCATCATCCAGATACAGATGGCTGGCGCGGATTTGGCCCAGATCGTTGGCTTGGACGGTCTCAACTGTGCCATCGCCCCAATCGACGGTGATCAGCAGATCCTCTTCGCCACCACCGTCATCCACATCGGCGACCAAGGTCACGGTGTTGTTTTCCGGCAGGCTGACCGTCGCGCCGTTTTGCCCTTCATAGGTCAAGGCCGCCGTCAAGATAACCGGCGGGCGGTTCTTGACGATCACAGATCCGGCCTTGCGGTCGAATTCAACCCCATCCACCGAGACAATCGCCGTATAGCCGTAGCTGTCCTTGCCCAGCGCCGATTGCGCACTGTTTTCCATAAAGCGGCTGACCAGCCAGATGTCTGCCCCCGTCTGCAAGGCCAGGTTCTGCACGTAGCCATCTTCCCAGACCACGGTGATCGCGGTGTTGGTGGCACGGCCAATGCCGCTCAGACGTCCGCCGATCATTGCAGCCTCGCCCTCGGTCACGGCAGCTGCCGCGCTCAGGGTGGTCTCAAGCGTGCCTTTCGCCGTCATCTGACCGTTTGCCGAATGGCCGGTGCTGTCGGTCACGGTGACTGTGATGCCAAGGCCCGCGTCCTTCTGCGCGGCAAAGCCCTTGGCGTCGAACACATGCGACAGCTCATAGCTGCGCGCATCGGCTACGAGGGTCTGCGTCGACGTGGAGCCATCGCCCCAATCGACACGCACGGTGTGCAGGTCATGCGTGCTTTGGTCGGTGAAGGTTCCGGTGATGACATAGCTGCCATCGGCGGCCAGCCCGGCTTTGGGCGCGACCGTCACTGCGGTGGGCGCATAGCCGGTCACCTCAAGCTCACGGGTAATGGTTTTCAGGCGCCCTTGGCTATCAAGCGTGCCAAAGGTCACCTTGCGCTGGCCCGGCGCGTCGATGCTCGCGTCCAGTGTGACAATCAGATTGCCGTTGCTGATGCCATACTGCCCATTGGGAACAGGCCGGAATTCGGTATCCCCGTCGAACTTATAACCCACGCTTGCGATATCCCAAGCGTCCGCACCGGCCAGACGGAACACCAGCGGCGTTCCTTCCAGAACCGGGCCATTAACCTTTTGCCCGTCCTTCAGAATGTCGAAGCCGGTAAAGGTCATTGCCGGATGCGTGACGGCGATCTGGGACCATGCGACCGAAGTCACCTGATTGCCGTCCTTGATCGTGGTCACTGGCGTCAGGGTTTCGGCCTTGGTCAGCGTCACCGACGCCGTAAAGCGCCCGGTTGCCGGATCAAGCACAACTTTCGGCGCGGAGCCTGTGCTGCTTAGGACCGTGCCATTGCCAAGGTTGATGGTGATGACCGGGGTTTTGCCGTCATCGGTGTAATCGTCATAGCTGCCACTGAAGGTCAGCGCGCGATGGGTCAGCGCCTGCGCCTGATCCAAGCCAAAGCCCGAAATCACCGGCGGCAGTGGGCTGACGTTGAACATCAGCGAGGCCGCGGCCTTGGCCCCACCATCGTCAGTCACCGTGATCTTCACCTCATAGGTGCCCGGCGCATCATAGCGATGGGTCAGCGACCACAGGTTGGCGATCTCATCGTCGGACATACGCGCGACGTCTTGCTGTCCGGTCAGGGTCAGCGTGGTGCCATCGCCAAAGTCCACCACGGCGGTCAGATGGTCATTGCTGGCCGCGCCTGCGACCATGTCCCGGAACGGATCCATCAAGATCAGGTCGATCAGGGCAGTCTCGCCCGCCGTCAGATCCGTCGCCTCGGCGATCAGATCAACCGACGGGGCAAGGTTGTGGACAGTGACAAGGCCCAGGGCCTGCGCCGCGCCGTCGTCATCGGTTTGGCCAAAGACATCACCGTTGTTCGTTACGGCCTGCACGGTGATGGCAAAGGGGTCGCGACCATCATTGTCCTGCGCATAGGTATGCCGCGCGATGGAGGCATCCCCCGCCTCGGTGGTGACTGTGCCATCGCCCCAGTCAATCCGCCATTCCTTCAGCCCCTGCTCAGATCCATAGACAACCGCACCAAGGCCCAGCGCCACCTGTCCGGTTTCGTTGATCGTCAGGGCAACCGGCGTGCCGTTGAATGTCGTGGCCGTTCCCCCGTTGGAGGTCAGAGTAACCGTCAGCTTGGGGTCGCGGGATTGGGTGCTGTATTCAGTCTTGATATCCGCATCGAGCGGGATGCCGCCCCGTTCATGGGCAATAGCCACATCAATCGTGCCCACCCCTTCGAAGCGGGTGAAGTCGCGCGGCACCATAATAAGGGTGATCGTATCGACCACCTTGGGCGTGTCTTTGTCATTGATATCTGTCAGCAGGTCGAACGGGATGGTGCCTGTGGGCTCTCCTGTTTGGGACAGGATCATATTGGCCACTTCGACCGTGTTCAGCGCGTTCAGAATGGTTGCTTTGACGCTATCAGACAGAACCGCCTTGCCGAGCTTATCGGCAGTGGGCGTGCCAATCGCGTTCAGAGTAATGATTTCCGACAGCAGCTGGCTGCGTTTGGTCGCAGTCGTACCAGCGGCGTCAGCTTGGGTCTGTTTGTTCTCAACCAGCCAATCGCGCAGCGCCACCGCCCCTTTGGGTGTCAGCGCAGCGAAAAGCGTATCTGCATCGCCCCCCGCGATGGTCGCAAAGCGGCCTGTGCCTTGGGCCACTTGGCCGGTCAGTTCCGCCGCACCGCCATTGCCAAAGTCCACGGTATAGCGGTACGCGCCCCGATCTCCGATACTGGTATCAAGGTTCTTCACTTTATCGCCGAACATCGACAGATCAACGGCAACCACAGCACGATCGGCACCGGCGTCCACAGACGTTTGGCCCGCAATCTGGGATGTCGTCGCCGTAGCAACCGGCGTCAGGGTGAATTGCAGATCATAGGGCCGCACGCGCAGGGTTGCGTGGTAGTCTTCGGACGTGGCGTTGACCTGTGCCTTGGTGTTCTTGAACGAATAGGTCAGGTTGTAGACACCTAGGTCGTTGAAAGAGCGGCTGACCTCAAAGCTGCCATCTGCAGAGCTGATTTGATAGGTCACCGGGTTCCGGTCATCCCCATCGCCCCAGTTTACGATAATGCTGGTCGCATCGCCCATACCGGCGTCGGTGTATTTGCCCGATAGCGTAACCTTATCCCCATTAAACACGATCTGCGGCAGAGACACCGTTCCAGACAGGGCGGGCGCTTTGTTCACCACGTAAATCGTTTTGGACAGGCTGACGACCTGCCCTTGATTGTCAAAGGCTTTGACCGTCGCGGTGTAATCGGGCGTGCCATCCTCAGAATAGGTATGGGCAAAGACATGGCTCCGGCTGTCGAGCGCCGACACCCCTGCGGGCGTTTTATATTCGCTGACCTGCCCATCGCCCCAATTGACGATCCAGTGGTCGATGCGATCCGTGGGGTCCACATCAATGACAGATGCCAGCAGGCTGATCGGATTGCCTTCGCTGACCGCCTCTTTGCCCGCGTACAGGCCCGGATTGACCCAAGTCACCGACATTTCGGGCGGCACATCGGCCACGGTGAACTGCGTCGTCGCAAATGAGGTCGCGCCGCCGGGGTCGCGCACAGTGACTTTCAGCGCATAAACGCCAGACCGCATCAGCTCAAACAGAGGTATGTCAAACCCGACCGAGCCCGAAGCCAGCCCCGACACGGTGTAGTACCCATCGGCGCTGGTCGTCGCCCCCAGAACCAAGGCCTTGGACGTGCCATCAGGGCCGATCAGTTCGGCCCGCAGTTTCAGGTTCGCACGATCATAGGCGCTGTCGTCGGCGATGCCGGTCACAGTGACCTTGGCCCCTTGGCCTTCTTGTAGCGCTGGCGCGGTTTCTGCCTTCGTCACCGTCACCTGCCCGATGCGCGGGGCGTTGTTCAGAACGGTCACGGTTGTGACAGCTTGCGTGCTGACGATCAGCCCGACATAGCCCGCAGGGGCGTCTGCCTTAACGGAGCGATAATTGACCCGTGCCGTGACCGACAGGGATTTGTTGCCCGATGTCTGGCCAATCGCGGCCTCAAGCGTGGGCCAGTCAAAGGTCTGGCTGGCCGATTGTCCTTGGGCCGCCGTCAAATCCTGCGTGGCAATGGTTTTGCCGTCGATGATCCAGTCGATGCTTTCCGGCGTGCCGACCCATTCTGTGTGCAGGGTCACAGGTTGACCCGCACGGATCGTGGGGACGGAATTGCCGACAAACTTCGCCGCCTCGGTGCCAAGCGTAACCTCTTTGAACGTAAAATTCATAGCGGCAGATTCAGCGCCGCCCACCGGGTAGTCGTTGTTATAGGCCCCCACGAGCACGGAATAGGTGCCGGGCTTGCTATAAGTATGCGACGCGCTTGTTGCGCTTGCCCCCAGTGCGTCAAACGTCCCATCGCCCCAAACCACGACCCAACCCGTAACGCGGTCTTCGGACGAGGGGTCAGAATAGGCCAATTGAACGGTGGTTTCGGTACCAAGCTTGCCCGAATAGGTGCCAGTGACACTGACCGTTGGGCGGGTATCGGCCATCACCAGCTTCTGATCGCTGGTTGATTGCGTGCCATCGGCGATTTTGGCCATGACGGTCACGCTGTAGTTGCCATCGCGGCCAAGGCCCAGGCGTTGCAGTTCCGCCCAAGTGACCTGATGCGAGATCGTGAATTCGGTCGACGACTTGCGCGTCACGACCGCGTTGAAATCGGCCTGCCCGTCGCCATTGAGGTCAATCTGCACGGTGGGAGTTGCGCCATTGGAAACCGTGACCGTTGCCGCAATGACAATCGCATCGCCTTCGGCAATCGGATCGGCGGTGGTTTTGTCCTTCGCCCGCAGGGTCAGACCAGAAACCGCCACCTGAACCGGCGTGACCGGAATGGGCGTGACCACCGGGTCCGCCTTCGCCGAGGTCGCAATATCGGTGTAGTACAGCTGCCCCGCAATCGTCCCGGTCGGCGGCGTCAGCGTCGGAACGCCGCCGCCTGCCGTATCCGGCTGAAGGATAAGCTTATTGCCGATATTCGCCCCACTGGAGCCCAGCTTATCCGCATAGACAAACACGCCGTATTTCGTCGCGCTGCCAGTGTGGCCGATCTTCGAAGGCTGCACGATGAAGGTATCGGCGAAATAGGTGGTCGAGGTTTTGCCATCGCCATAAAGGACGGCCGTCGCCCCAGTCGCGACCGTATAGGCCGCCAGCGTATCGCTATCCGCCCCGCCCAGCAGGTTGACGATATCGCCGTTGTCCAGCTTATGCACGGTGCCGGTGTCTTTGCCATCGCCCAGATCCACCGTCACCGCGTTGGATGCGGCATAGATGTCAGCCACATCTGAGCCCGCACCCAGATTGGCGGTCAACTCGCTGTTTTGTGCGATGCTGCGCAGGGTCAGGGTGTCGGCCCCCGTGCCGCCGGTGATGGTATAGGTGATCTTATCGGCAGCCGCAGTGCTTGCGCCGTCTTCGGTGGTTTCAAACAAGAAGGTGTTCAGGCCGCTATCGCCCACAAAGGCATAGCTGCCGCCCAGCCCGGCCCGCGTGACATGGACCTTATCGGTGCCCGCGCCCAGATTGGCGGTGACATTGGCCTTGGCGCTGTGGTTGCGAACGTTCAGCAGGTCATCGCCTGCCCCCAGTTGCACGGTCACCGGATTGGTCCCGGTTTCGACCAGCGTGACAACGTCATCCGACGCGCCGGTGTCGATCAACAGGGTTGAGCTGAACCCGCCCGTTAGCTGCACCACATCCGCGCCCGCGCCCAGCTTCAGGTCAAAGGCGGTTTGACCGCGCGTTTCGACCACGGCATTGCGCAGGTTGCTTTGTTCCTCAAGCGAGATGACAAGTCGGGACAGCCCGCCGCGCCCCGTTGTTTCGGTATAGCCGGACGACACCAGCATCACCTGCTCTGTCGCCCCGGAGGACACCGGCATCAGCGCGACCTTGGTCAGACCGTTCAGCCCGACCGCCCCGCCGCTGCCATCGCGCACGACTTGTACCGCACGGCTGGTCAAGGTGCCAACGGCAACCGCGCCGCCTGCCTCGACCTGACGTTCGAAGACGCCGATTTCGCCGTTGCCATTGGCGACCAACACATAGCGTCCGCCATCGGCGATATGCACCGATACCGGCACCGCCACGCCGCGCACGCCGTTTTGCCCCTGCACAAACGTCGTGGTTTGCCCGCCAATGGTGGCCTTCAACTGGCCCACGCCATTGACCGTGCTGACGCTATAGGTCGCGCCATCAAGGCTGACCGAGGTTTGCGCCGCCTGCACCTTGGCGCTGCTGGTCGTGGCAACGGATGTCAGCTTGCCGTCTGTGCCAGCCGCGAAGGTAAGCCCGTTGTTGCCAATCGTCCGCACCGTCAGCGTGCCATTGGCAAAGCCAAGCCCGCTGGCCCCGGTCAGCGATTTGCCGGTCCCGCCGCTGAGGGCGGGCAGATCGGAGCTGCGGAAGACCTGCATCACCGTCCCGCTCTGGGACATCACGAACAGCGTCGGCTCCGACCCAGAGGTGTCGATCGCATAGACCACCGATCCGTTTACCACGAAATCGTCGATGCCCTTGACCG
Source organism: Pseudoprimorskyibacter insulae (assembly GCF_900302505.1). Taxonomy (GTDB): domain Bacteria; phylum Pseudomonadota; class Alphaproteobacteria; order Rhodobacterales; family Rhodobacteraceae; genus Pseudoprimorskyibacter; species Pseudoprimorskyibacter insulae. The sequence goes on from NZ_OMOJ01000003.1 coordinate 280,106, forward strand.
TCTGTTCGACCGGCGCGGCCTCAGACAGGCTCATCACGGTCCGGCTGCCTGTCGCGCGTTGATCCGCGGCCAGATCGAAGCTTTGGGTGATGGCCGTGGCGCTATTGCCCAGCTTGGCCGACACCGTATTGCCCTTGATCGTGTCCGATTTGATCAGCGTCACCCAAACACCGCCCGCCCGCAGGCTGTCGATATTGGTGGCCTTGGCAACCCCGCTGCGCAGATCGCTTTCGTAGATCTGCGTGGCCTTGCCGCCCAGATTGATCGTCACGCCCTGCAAGGACACGTTCGACAGGTTCGACACGACCAGCACGTCGTAATCCTGCCCATCGAGCGACAGATCCCCGGTGAACCCTGTCGTCAGCCCGCCGCTCTTGGCGTAGGCGTTGAAATCGTCCAGCGTCTCAAACACGGTCAGCGACAGCAGATCACCGCCGCGCACCGCGTCCATGCTGCCGGTTGAGGCCAGATCCTGATCCAACCCCCGCGCATCCAGATACCGCGCTTGGCCAAGCTGGCCCGTCGCGCCAACCGCCATGCCTGCCACGGCAGTGCCGGTCGCCAAACCGGACACCATCGGCGTCGAGGAGGCCGTATAGAGCAGGTTCGCGCCAAGATCGGCAGCGTTGCCCTGATTGTAGATGCCGCCCGTGGCCGCCGTGCCCTTGGCCGCGACGGTTGTGGTGGAAATCGACTCCACCACCACGCGCCCGCCGGTGCCCTTGGCCCCGCGTGTCACGGTTGCGCTTGTCGTGGTTGTGGCTGTGTCGGTGCGGGTGCCGACGCCGCTGCGGATTTCGTCGGCAGACCGGCCATGCAGGCCGCCTGCCCCGCCTGATACGTCCACGCTGACCTTATCCAGCCCGATGATCTGCGTGCCGCTTAGCTTGACGGTGCCGCCCGCGCCGCCTGCGCCGCCGCTACCTGCGCCGCCGTCGCCGCCGTCCCCACCAAGCCCGCCATCGCCACCGGACGATCCATCCGCGCCATAGCCGCCCCACATCGCATCGCCTGAGAACACCAGCGCGCCGCCGCTCCAACGGGCTTCGTTGCCAAGCGAGCCATCTGACATGCGCGACATGGCCGCCGCCGCTGGGCCGCTGATATTATAGCCCGAAATGTACTTGAGTTTGTCGTAAAAATTCCCTTGGCCGATCCCCGCGCCGCCCGATTTACCATCGGCGGGCGCCAGGTTCTGCGTTGTTTCGGCGGATCCGCCCAAGGTCGCGTCTTGGCCGTCCGACCCATCGCCGCCCGTCGCCGACAAGGATGTGCCGCCGCCCTCGACAAAGGTGATGGTCCCGGCCGCTTCAATCCAGAAGCCGCCGCCACCGCCACCGCCTGCGCCGCCAGCACCGCCCGAGCCGCCTGTTGCGCCATCATCGCCGTCCGCGCCATCGCCACCTATGCCGCCCACGCCGCCGCGACCAAAGTCAGGCGTGCTGGTATCGGCCCAGATGCCGCCGCCGCCGCCCGCACCGCCGCCGCCGCCGCCCGCGCCGCCCTGACCGCCCGAGCCGCCTGCCCCACCAACGCCCGAAGCGCCGCCGCTGCCTGCCGCCAGACCGTTGGCCGTGCCTGCGTTCAAACCGCCGCCAGCCTGCCCGCTGAAGCTGCTAAACTCAGTCGCTGCGCTGGTGCCATTGGCCCCGCTACCGCCATCGGATCCGTCTGCCCCGGACTTGCCAAGACGCGCCTCGCCCGATTGTGTGCTTGCCCCGCCTGCGCCGCCTGTCCCGGCGGTCCCGCCCGCCAGATCGGCCCCGGTGAACTGCGTCGCAGATCGGGTGAGGCTCAGGCTGCCGCCACTGGTCCGCACGCCGTTGAACACCTGCGCCTTGCCGCCTTGGATCGACGCCCCGCCTGCCTTGCCGTCATTTGCCGCTGTCATGTCCACGGCTGTACCTGCGGTTCCCGATGGCCCAGCCGACCCAGCCAGCCCCACTGCGGTCTTGCCATGGAACCAGTGCGCGACGCTTTTGATGTCGGGATCGTTCGAACCGATGACGTTGAACTGGTCCTCCAGAACGCCCATGCCGCCCTTGCCGCCATAGGAATAGGTGTAGGACGACGCGATATATCTGCCCTGCGCATGGTCCCATCTGTAGCGCGTCACGGTTTCGGTATTCTTGCCACCATCACCGCCCGTGCCGCCGTCACCGCCCGCGCCGCCAGCCCCGCCCGTTCCGCCAACCATCTGACCGGTAACGACTTTGTAGCCGCCATCCCCGGCGCCCGCGCCGCCAATCACGCCTTCCGCATCCGACGAGAAGGTGACGTTCTTGCCGACGATCAAATCGCCTTCGACTTCCAGTTTGAACAGCCTGGAGCCCTTGACCTCAATCACTGTGTTATCCGCAATCACCAGATTGCCCGGCACGGTGATCACCACCGTATCCGTTCCATAAAGGGTCGCTGCATCGCTGCTACCGGCGACACGCGTCGGCAGGGTCAGCGTCTGGTCGGTGTCCAGAACGATCGTGCTGGCCGCGCCATTGGTGCCGAACTGCCATGTGGGCACGACCGTCGTGCCAAAGGCGGTGCTGCCCGTCGGCAGGCTCAGGGTGTATTGGCCCGAGTTATAGCTGCTGGCCAGCGGTTGCAGGTTCTGGCTATTCAGGCCAGCGACTTCTTTGCTAACGACATTATCGACACTCACCCCGGCCGAGCCGCGGATTTCGATCCGTGTCAACGCGCCAAACTGCGCCGGCAGGTTGTCGAGCGCATAGACCGATCCGTCCAGCGTGACAGCTGGCAGTTCGATCACATCGCCCGAAACAGACCACGCCTTCAGTGCAAACTGCTGCCCGGCCTGCCCCCGGAATTCGATCAGGCTCAGATCGAAGATACCGCCGTATTGGTGTTCGATGACCAAGGGGGCCGCATCGCCCGTCAGCTTGATCGCCCCGGATCCATCCGCCGGACGCGACAGGGTTTCATGGGTGATGGTGTCTATCTGCATGGCCGCCGCAAAGGTGCTGGCGGTCAGCAATTTGCCGTTGCGCTTGACCTGAAGGTTCAGGGCTTCGACGTTGAAATCATAAGTAATTCGCAGCGACTTGATCGCATCATTCACGCCAAGGCCAAGCCCCGCGCCGTCGCCCAAGGACTGCAGGTTGATCGTGCTGTTCTTGGCCAGATCTGAGGATATCAGCACCGTGCCGGATAGGGTCTCAATCTCGATCTGCAACAGCCCAAAGGGGCCATTTGCGTTTTCGAGTTTCAGGCTGTCCAGCTCAAACGCGCCGCCATCCTTGGCGGTGATCAACAGCTCACTATTCACCGGCGCAGTCAGATTGGTTGCCCGGACATAGCCGCCGCTATCGGCCAATGTGGTGGCCAGTTTGCTGGACTGTTGGGTGAAGGACAAATGCCCTTCGGTATAGGCGTTGGTGTTGCCCAGCGTCTCGAACCGGAAGGCCCCGTCCACATAGCCCGGCTGGACAAAATCGCTGCCCGCGTTTTGTTGGCTGACCACCAGCGGATCGGCGTCAAAAACAGCGCGGTTGTCGGCCAGAACCACGCGGGTATCGCCCTTGGCGACCGGGCTGACCGTCAGCTTATCCGCCCCCAGAAGCAACAGGGACTCCGCTCCGTCAGTGGACAGAACATGCGTCAACGATGAGGTGTCGGTCGCCGATTTGGCCGCCTTCAGCGATGCGCCGTCAAAGACCCAATGCACGGCAGGTGTCGCGCCGGTGTGGTCGACGACAACCCGTTCAACCGCCAGATCCATATAGGCATAATTGGCCGCAACCGTGGTGCCAAACACCGCGCCCGATCCGAACGTCAGCGCGATTTCGTCGTCGCCCGCTTCGCCGTCCAAGGTGACCCGCGCCAAGGGGTTGACCGCCGTGCGCGCGGTTTCGGTGCCTTTGCCCGCTTTGGTTACGTTGAACCGGTCGTCGCCGTCGCCGCCATGAACCAATATCCGCAGCGATCCTTGCGCGGTGGCTGTGGTGTTGATGTCAACAGTGTCATTGCCCGTGCCCATCGCAAGATCAATGATATCAATGCCTTGCAAAGACAGACCCGACAGGTCGATATCGGCGCCCGACACCTTGATACCGGTGCCGCCTGCGTTGTCTTCAATCACGGCGGCCATACCGGCCTGCGCATCGCTGCGGTCAATGGTCACCTGATCGGTGCCCGTGCCGCCGGTGACTGAAATCGTGCCAGACAGCCATTCGCCAACCGCAACCGTGTTGTCGCCCGATTGCGTGGTCACGGTCACATTGCCCTGCCCGCCATAAAGGCCGACCGTGTCATTGCCCGCACCCAGCGCGGCGGTGATGTCGATATCCGTGTCGCGCACCGTCAGGCGGTCTTTGCGGTCGCCGAAGGTCAGGTCCAGCTTGCCAATACCATTCAGCACAATCGCCGGGCTCACCGCCGCGTCGGGCTGCAACGCATCGCGCAGGCTAAGGCCGACCGACCCGCCGGGGCGGGTATCGACCAGCAGGTCCATCGCGCTGCTTTGCACCAATCCGAAGGTCGTCGCGGCGGTCCCGCCGGTTTGCGTCACACCCAGCGAAACCGGCAGATCAGCCAGCGCATTCGCCGTGGTGGCCGGGGTGGTGCCGCCAAAGATCACCTTATCCCCGGCAGTGCTGCTGCCAAGGTTGCCGGTGTTGATCTGAACGCCGCTGCTAAAGGCCGAGGACAGCCCCAGAATACGCAGCGTGTCCTGCGTCCGGTTGAGCAGGTTGACGTCCAAACGCTCAAACCCGAGCATATCGACCGCGCCATTCGCCGTAGCGCCAAGGCCGGTGATGCGTGCACCATCAATCGTGCCGCTACCGGAGCCATAGGCGATCAGCCGGTCCGCCCCGCCTGACCCGATTAGCGTGACAGCCGAGGTCACGCGCGACAAGCCACTGGCTTCGGTCCCAAGCGTGACAAGGTCATCGCCGCCGCCCAGATCAACGGTGACTTTCTGCGTGGCCCCTTCAACCGCTAGCCAATCACGGTTGTCGCTGAGGCGCAGTTCGATTTCCTCAACCGTGCCAATGCCAAGGGTGACGTCGCCTTGCATTCCGGCGACCTTGAACCCGTTCTGATAGACCGAATGCGACGGTGCGGTGGCCCCGTTGGGCGTGGCCGACTGCGACCCGGTCAGGTCGACCAGGATTTTGTCTTTGCCCGCGCCGCCCGCAAAGAAAACATTGCCAAGAATGGCGTCCACATTGCTTTTGGCCGTGCCGGACTCGCCATCCAGAACCGAGGCCAGCTTGACTGTGTCGTCCCCCGCGCCGGTGTCTATGCCATAGCGCATGCCTGCGTCCACCGACCGGATGACCACGGTGTCATGGCCCGAGCCGGTTTCCAGCAACACCGAATTGCCGGTGATCGAGGCATCCAGATCGATTAGCCCGGCATTGGCGGCGTCAGTCACCTTACCGTTTCGGCCAAAGTTCGACCGCAACACCACGCGGCCATAGGTTTGGTCCGCCGCCGCCGACACAACGGCGCGCTGCCCGGTCAGGGACAGAACCGCCTTCAACGCGTCGCCCGCATCCAGCGTGATACCGCCGAACAGCGCGATCAGGCGGCTTTCGCCGTCCAGAATGATGCTTTCGTCAATCCGGTCGGTGGTGTCCCAGGTGCGAATGTCGATGTTCGAGGTGTCCGACCGCAGATTGCCAAGCGTCAGCGGCCCGCCGAATTGGGTGACATAGATCCCGCCCTTGGCCACCGCGTTCAGGCGGCCCGCATCGGTGATCAGGCGGTTGGTCAGCCCGCCGGCATAGCCTTGGCCAGTCGTGGAGCCGATCTGCCCGCCAGCGGTCAGCGTGACCGTATCGGCAATCACACGGGCCACGATTTCGGCCTCAGACGTCAGCGCGGCAGCATGCAGCAGATCACCGCCCGCACTTAGCGTGACGGCCGCGCCTTCGCCCCGCGCGATGGCGTGGGCAACGGTCATTTTACCGGGCGATTTCAAGGACACATCGCCCGATGCCTGCGCATCAATCACCCCCGACAGGATGGTGATCGGGGCCGCCGCACTGCCGATGGACCCGCCCGCCTTGAGCGTCACTGTGCCAGCAGACAGGCTATGATCGCCGCCCGACAGGATATCGCCCGCCGATTGGATCAGCACGCTGTCCATAACCACGGCATCGCCAAGGATCACATGCGCCTCAGGGTTGGTCGAAACGATCTGCAAGGCAGGCACGTTCGGCACCGTGGCAATGGTTGGGGCGGTATTGGTGGGCGTGAAGGAATTCACGGTGTAAAGCCCGGCATTGTCTGCCGACACCCCTGCGCCTTCGATCCGCCCCAAGACCACATCCATGGCCGAGGCGTTTTCAATCCGCAGCGTGGAGTAGCCCGTTGGGGCCGACACAGTGGCCCCTTGCATAAAGACACCGCCGGAGCGGATCATTCCGTCGCGAGCGTCAAAGCCCTGCCCCGCCGCCGACACCGTCAGCTTGGGTGCACCTTTGGAATTGATCGCCACCATATCGGGCAGATAGATTTTGCCGTCTTTGATTGTGACACTATCGACCGGCTTGCCATCGGGGCCAATGGCCGACCGTTCCAGCCCTTCGGTGATGATGCTTTTCGCACCCAGCGGCAGATCTGCGGGGATGATCACGCGCGGCGTCACCACATCGCGCATGGTGATGTCGCTTTGAACCTGGACTTTGCGGTCCACAATGATCGTCGATTGGTCGTTTTCGGATCCGACGTCCAACCCATAGGCCACCCGGTCCGCCGTGCCATAGATCGAGAACGCTCCGCCGTTCAGCAGATTGCCCGAGTCCGCTGTCAGGTTCAGGTGCCGCGCTTCGATCTGGCTTTGCGTGGTGCCTGCCGATTTCGCTTCGATCTTCTGGGCGAAATTCGCCGTCATGCCCGCCGTGGCGGAAGTATTGCCACCGATCTGCACGCCCTTGGCATAGGCATCGGCAATGACCAGCACCGCGTCCGAGGCCTGATCGGCCAAAAGCGTGACCGTGTCGCCCGCCAGCTTGGATTGCGACGTGATCTCGACAAAATTGTTGGCCGTGACATTGGTGATGGCCGACCCGCTGTTCACACCGGCCAGCCCAAGGTTCAGCGCCGCCCCATGCGATGTGACGCGCGTTTCTGTGCCGCCTGCCCGCAAGGTTAGCGTATCGTCTGCGACAATCGTCCCGGCCGAGGTCACCTTGGCCGTCGTGCCCACCGTTGCACTGGCCAAAGATTTGGTGCCTGCAACGCCCGAGGTCGCGTCAGATTTTGCATCAACGAACACGAATTCCGCGTGGCTGGCATCGACCGTTATATTCTTGGCTCGCAACGTGCTGCCGCTGTTCAGGTCAATCGTCGCGTTGTTGGTCACGTTGCCCGCCGCCCGCGCCAGAAGCGCCGCCGCCAGCGCGGTCGTGTCCAGCGTTTCCTTGGCGATCACGGTTTGCTTGGCCGCAGCAGTGATCGACAGATCCTCAAACGCCTGCATCGTCACGTTCTGCGCGACCTGCACAATCGCCTTGTTGTCGGTTTTGACTGCAAAGGTCGCGATGCTGCCGGTGGCCAGACCGCCCGACACCAAACTGCCATCCGCAAGCACGGACAGGGTGCTGTCTGCGCCAATCGTCAGGTCGTCTTGGTTGCCGGTAATGACCACGTCCTTCTGAACGTCGACGCGGGCCGTGACCTGAATGAAGGGATCAACGAATATACCGCCCAAGGCGACAACACCGCCATTGCCGCCACTGGCGACCATATTGGCGGCAAAGTTCGCCTTGGCCTCAAAGGTTTTGGCATTCGGCACCGCGACATAGGAACTGATCCCGCCCGAGCCACCAAACACCCGAATTTGAGCGCCGTCGCGGACTTGGGTTTCCACCACGACAACCGCGTTCACATCGGCCACAATGATACCGGCAGCAAAGCCGCCAAGCGCCAAGGACCGCGATTTTACGTCTGTCGCACCGCTTTCGACCAGCAGCGACCGCACGCGCATCCGATCCAGCCGTTCGACCTGAACCAGCGCGTCCTTGCCGATATAAGCCTGCACAATCAGGTTGTTGCCCGTCGTGCCCATGTCGATTTTCAGAACGTTGGCCGTGACCGCGCCAAGGCCCACGCCATAGTTGGTCAGCATATGACTGGTCGTGCCAAAGATCGGCGCAGGGCTAATCGCCACGCGGCCCGTGGCCTCAACCACCAAGGACCGGGCCGCGACGGTTGCCGCTTCGCCTGCCCCTGAGGATGCCCCAAGGCCGATCTGCGTCTTGTCGCCGACGGCAGCAATCGTGTCGCCCGTCGCCTCAACGATAACCACCGCCGCGCCCGCCGCGACACCGCCAATGGTGGCCGAACCTGTGGCGACTTTCAGGTCGATATCCGCATCCGCCGTGATCGACAGATCGCCGGGGCTATAAACCAACAACGTGCCCGAGGATTTACCGCCGCCGCCCAGGTAGGCGGTCGTATCGCTATCGTCCCGCACCACAGATACAGCCGCTGCGCCGCCGATCAGGCCGCCCGCGCCAGCAACGCCCACCGCCTCGATATCCGAGGTGAGCCGCGACGCGATGTCGATGTTCAGTCGGTGTTCCTTGGGCAACAATTGCCCCGAAGCATCCACATAGGCCGTGACCAGCAACGACTGGTTTACAACAGACACGCCAGCGCCGCCCGCAATGGCACCTGCGCTGACCGCGCCGCCCCAAGCACTCAGCGTCACATCATGGTCCGCGGTCACCGTCAGATCATCGGCCTGCACCGTCGCGTCAGACAGAATCCGGGCGGTGGTTCCGGCGCGCACATCCGAAGACCGCACCGATGTCGCCCCGTTGATCCGCGCCTTCAGCGCCTGCTGTTTCGCGCTTTGGGTGTCGGGGCCGATGTCGCCCGAGGTGCCATCATTCAGCAACCCGGCCAGCCCTGCGCGCAGTTCCGTCAAGGCGCTGTCGACAGGTTCCGGCTTGCCGTTCTTATAGACCACCGCATTGGTCGAACTGCCCGAGGCGCTGCCATAGCTGGCGCGGGTGAACCCCGCATCGGTCATGCCAAGGTTCAGCAGGTTCACACTGCCCGACAGGCCAACCCCGCCAAGCGCCCCGGCTGCGGCGTGGCTGGTCACATCCCAAACGCTATAAGCGGTGACATGCACGCCATAGCCTTGCACAGACCCGCCGTTGATCTCGGCCACTGTGGCGCGGTCCAGCGTGGCCACGACAAAGCCTGCGCCCGCCGCCGCCGCGCCGCCCGCCAAGCCACCCGCCACCGCATCCAGCAACAGGGTGTCTTCGGCGTGGAACGTCGCATCGCCGCTGGCCGCAACCGTCGCGCCGGTGGATTTTGAGGCCGTCTGCCCCTTGGTTTCGACATAGACGACACCCGCCGACAAGGCACCGCCTGCCGCACCTGCCGCGCTTGCGCCGACGGTCAGGATGTCTTCGCCCGAGGTGGCCACGACCGACAGATCGCCCGTCACGTCCACAATCGCGCCGGTGCCCATTTCGGCCACAACGAATTTGTTCAGCAGAACGACCGACACGGCCCCCGCCGCTGCCGCCGTGCCAGCCCCGCCCATCGCCCCCGCGACAAGGATAAGCTCGGAATCGTGATGCGCGGCGACCGCCATATCCGATTGCGCGCCAATCTTGGCCCCGGCCTGAACACGCGCAAAGGTGCCCGTCGCCAGATCCGCCACCGAGGCCGATCCGCCAAGCGCCGCAGCGCCTGCGCCGCCAATGCCCGCGCCGACCAAAATGATATTTTCTGACGCAATAGCGCCAACCGTTACGGTGTCTTTGGCCGCCACAACGCCGCCAAGGCTGGCCTTGGTATCCCCGTCCAGCATGACAACCGCGCCGCCGATGCCGCCCGCCGCCGATCCGCCGCCCGCAAGCGATGCGCCCACTGCGATCACGTCATACTGACGGCCTGCCGCCACATGCACACCTTTCTGCGACGTGACGGTGGTATCATCGCCCAGCACGGCGCCGGAATTGGCGTCGGACGTGCCAGAATGGACCACGCCTTCGATCTGGGCCGTGGTTTCGATGATGTGAATGCCCGCGTGCCCGCCCATGGCCAGACCTGCCGTGCCGCCGCCCGCGATACCGGCTCCAACGGCCACGACCTCAGTCCGGCTGGTGGCGTTGACGATCACGCCCGACAACGCCGCCCGATCCGCGACCGAACTGCGCTGCCCCATGGTCTTGTCGGTTTCAAGGTTGGGAACCGCCAAGGCCCCCGCGCCGCGTTTAATCTGCGGCGACAGGACAAACAGACCGGTGTCCGACACCTTGGTCAGGTCGATCGCATTGGCCCCCTGCGCCGCATCTTCGGCGTTGGCATGCAGGCTGACACGATTGCCCGGCAAAACGCGGACATAATAGGTGCCGCCATTGCTCAGCCCGCCGATGCTGCCTTGGCTGCTGACAAACAGAACTTCGTCGCCGGTCTTGAAATTCGTCGGCGTATCAGAGCCTTCGCCCAGAGTGATCTGGTTGGCGGCATTGTCCACACGCGATGCGCTGAATTCTTGCTGCGCGACCTCGCGGGTGGTTTGGGGGGCCTCATCCGTGGTGAATTCGCCTGTGTTGACCGTGACAGACGCGGTGCCCCGCGCGTTCAACTTGGCCAATTTGCCCACATGCGCCGTGGTGTTTTTGTCGATGAACCCGATGTTCACCGGGATCGCCGCGCCAACGCCTGACCCAGCCCCGGCAATGCTGCCCGCGACGGTGACCACCTCCAACGCGTCATCCGCCGTGACGGCAATGCTGCCCTGCGCGGTGATGGTGGCCGACGCGCCAATCAGCGCCTCAGTCCGCGTGGTAATGGAGGAAAGCCCCGCCTGAACCGCCAGCGCAAGCGCCTTGCCGCCCGCGATGCCCATGGTCAGGCCGGTGGTGTCGATTGAGGTCAGCGCATCGACGATCACCGAGCCGCCCGCCTGCGTCGTGCTGGTGTCGCTAATGGTTCTGATCTTCACCCCATCGCCGATCTTGGCGCGGGTCGTCACGTCGATATAGCCGATATCCGTCGACAGGCCGATCCCGGCCCCTTTGGCCAATCCAACCGCGCCAGCGGCGCCGATCAGGTCCAGCGACGAATGCGCCACAACGCGCACATCGCCAAGGGCCGTGGTGATCTGATGCGCCCCATCCCGCGCTGCGCCATAGGTCAGACTGCCCTCCGCGGCTTCGGTCACAGCGCCGATGGAGGCGATGGTTTCTGTATCAATTTGCGATACACTCGCCACACCGCCTGCGGCCAGCACCCCCTCGCCCGAGGCAGCCCCGGCAAAGGCGAAGACCTTGGGATCCATGTCCAGATCGGCGGAAACGGTCAGCCCATCTTTGCCCGCCTCGATTTTGACATAGGGGTCCACAAAGGCCTGCGTTGCCAGATCTAGGCTGAGGATCGTTGCGCTCAGGCCTACTGTCGCCTTGCCGCGTGCCGCCACCTGCCCCGACAAAACCATGGATTTCGCTGTGGTACGCGCGTCGACCGTGATGCCGCGCGCCTTGACTGTCCGGGCCAAATCCGCCGCATTGGCCGGGCTGATGAAGGCCCGCGTGTCCGTGGTGATGACATTGACCGAGACCGACCCGCCCAGCGTCAGCTTCGACGCCACAGCCAAGCCCCCGGTGATCGACCCGATCTCTGCCGCCTGCACGGCGCGCACGTCGATCAGGGCCCCGGCGGTCAGGGATGCGCTGCGAATATAGGCCTGCGTGGCTGCGTCGATGAAGTTGTAACCAACCGCCGCGCCCGCGCTATTGCCCTTGCCGCTGACGGCCATAGTGCCGTTCAGGGCGGAAATCACTGTGCTGTCCTTGGCCAAAATCTCGGCATTGCCGATGGCGACGGTGATCGCGCTATCGCCATTCAGGCCAGCGGTCACCGCACTGGTCACGCCGTTCAGGCCGATGTTGAAGGCCGCGGCATTGGCATCGCGCGATGCAGCCCCGCCGACGGCGGCGGCGGCGATCTTGCTGCCCAATAGCCCGTCCGAGCTGGCCACGGCCCGGATGGTCAGGCCCGCGACGGTGTTGGCCGTGCCGGTCAGCGCAGCGGTGGTGCCGGTGATGGTGGCGCTGGTGTTGATCGACACCTCGTTCCAGCCAAGCCCCGCGCCCACGGCGGAACTGTCGCCGCCCGCCAGCGCCAAGACGCCCGCAAGCGCGGTGATGTTTGTTTTATCGTCAGCCTCAACCCGCAGGGACCGGGCGCGCAGACCGTCGCCATTGGCCAGTTTGGCATTGGCCACCAAAGCCTGAACCGAGCCGGAAATATCGTTGGCCGACAGGGTAAACGCCGCCGCAAAGGCGGTCGAAGACAGGCCCGCACTGACCGAGAAGGCCTTGATTTCACGCGCATCTTCGGCGGTGACAGCCACGTCACCCGTCAGCGAGAACCCGGTCCAGCCGGTGTTCGCGGCAGCGCCCCGCAGCGCGGCCAGTGTTGTACCGTCCAGATCGTTGTAGCTGGCCGATCCGCCAAGACCCTTGCCCCCGCGCCCTGCGCCCACCGCACCGGCAACCGACACGACCGAGGCGTCGTTCAGCGCGTCGATGGTCAGCCCGCCGCCCGATGTCACCGACGCGCCATCGAGTTCGGCGGTGACGTCGTAATCCAGGAAATTCGCGCCGACCGATCCGCCAAAACCGTTGCCCTGCGCCGTGCCAGACACGCCAATGCCCGCCGCTACAGAATACAGATTTCCACCGGCATGCGCGGTGATCGAAATGTCCTGCGCGCTGCCAAGTGCCAGCGTTAGCGCCGGATCCGAGACCGCGCCATTGCCGCGCACCAGAACCGCCGCCTCAGTGACGGACGCGATATGGCTCAGGCCAAAGGCCCCGGCGATCATATCGGTCTTGGCGGTTGCGTCATTGCCGTAACTAGCCGCAACGCCGCCCATGGCGTTGACCACTGTCATGTGGTCCTGCGCATCGACGGTCAGGCCCGCGCCACCCGAACCGTTCAGCGAAATCCGCCCGTAGCTGGCGATTGTGGCCGAGGTGGTCTGATCGACCTTCCAGAAGGCCGCCGCCCCTGCCACGCCAAAGCCCGAGGTGGATTTGGGCGCTTCGGCGTCGGCATCGTTCAATTCGGCCCGCGCCCCGCCTTTGTCATCGGTCGGTTTCAGCCCGCCGGTTACGTCGCGGGTGGCCGGGTCTGCCGCATCCTCGGCGGCATCGTCTGGCGTGGCTTGATTGGCCTCAATGCGCGTACCAGCAAAGGCGGTGTTATAGCTGCCGCCCGTGCGCAGCGCCTCAACCGATAGGGTGCTGGCGTCAATCAGAATGCCGCCTGAACTGCCTGTGGCCGGTGCCCGCAACGTGCCTGCCTTAGCGCTTTCGCCCGCGTCGCTATTGGCGATGTCGCCGATATGGGCCAAGGTTTGCCGTTCGGAATTGCCGACCAGCCCGGACACGCCCGCCGCCTTGGCGCCGGTTTCGGCCCAGACCACGCCCCCGGCAAAGTTCACCTCATCAATGTCCGAGGTCGCCTTGACCGAGACCGCGCTGCCCCCGGTCAGGGTGCCGCGTTTCGATGTGGTCGCCCCCGCCGCCGGGGCAAATAGCGCCGCCTCAACCAGACTGTTATGCAGGACAACGCCGACGCTGCCCGCAATGCCAACCGAATCCGCTGCCGGGGCAGAGCCTGCCGTAATCAGCGCGGCGCGGATCATCTTTTCTGTCGCATCGACGCTGACACTGCCATCGGGACCGGCCCGCAGCGTGGTGCCTTCTTCGATGATCGCCTTGGCCGTGGTGTCGAACTTCGTCACCAAAAGCGAGCCGCCAGCCCCGTTCCCGCCCGAGCGGTTGACCAAGTCAATCACGCCGCCCGATTTGAAGGTGTTGCCGATCTTCTTGCCCCAGGTGCCGCCGTCGTCTTCAATTGCGGCTGTGACCGCGTCGGCGGTGCTGGCGGCATTGCCCATGCCCACCAGATCGACCAGTTCGCGCGACACATTGGCCGCAACCGCGATCGAGCTTCCGCTCCCTTCGGCCCAAGTGACCGTCTGGCCTTCGCCGTCCTTGCGCATCGCGATGCCGTCGCCGGCGCTGGCCTGATTGATCTTCGCACCCGAGCGGACATAAGCCTCGGCGCGGTCGTCATAGATCAGGATGTTGATCGACCCGCCAAGCGCGGTGGACCCTGTGTCGGGCGAATTGGTTTGACCTAGCGCCTGACTGTTGACCAGCCCACTTAGGCCGAACAGACCGTCGGTATAGGTGCCGTAAACACCCTGCGGATCGGCCAGCAGGTCATCGCGCAGCTTGGTCCAGAACTCTTTCTTCCAGATGCCCAAAATCGTTTCGCGCGGCGGCGTGGCAAAGGGATAAGACACATCGGAAGTCAGGTTCACCGACCCCAGCGCATCAATCCGGGCATAGGCGCCAATCTCGGCCAGCGCGGCATTGTCATAGACCCCGACCGCAATGGCCAGCGCGGCCCCATCGGCCTTGACCTTTTCATCGCCCGGCTTGCCGACAATGGCGGTGACGCCCGTGGTGACCGTTTGTTCGATGGTCGCAACGATATCGACATCTTGTTCGGACAGAATCCGGCCAGCCCCTTCGGCGGTGCCAACCTTCACCGTGACATCATGGTTAAAATGCGTGACGCCAACGGATCCGCCAAGGCTAAAGTTGACCCCCTCGCTCACCGGGTCTTTCGTTTCGGTCTTTTCGTCCTTGGCATCAGTGTCGGTGCCGCTGGAATCCGCCGGATCGGCATTGCCGGTATCGACCGTGCCCACATCGGGCTTGGCCCCGCCAAAGAAGCCTTTGGCCTTGTCCATGCCTGCGCCCATCAGGTAGCTGGTCAGAACATCTTCGCCGGTGTCGCCCGCGCCGATTTCACTGCCAGAGGCATTGCTGACGCTGCTGGTCAGCCGGGCGTAGATCCCTACGCCATTGGCCAGATCGGCATCGGGCAGCAGGGTATGCGCATCGCCCACGCCAAGCGCGGTCAGGTCCACCACTTCGGGCGCATGGGCATAGGCCGATGAGGTGACAAGCCGGAAATGGTCCTGATCAATGCGGACCACGTGATAAAGCGTGCCATCCTCTAGCCCGTCAATCGCCGGGTCTTTGATCCGCTCGACCGTGCCGTCGTCATGGGTGACAAAAGTATCAGCCCCGGTGGCATAGAACAGGCTATCGCCGGTCTGCCAACCGTGCCCTTTAAGCGTGATGATATCGCTGGCGTCATCCACGGCGCTGGTGGGCGTGAAGCTGACCGCCGCGCGGGTGCCGATGAACCGGTGCAGCCCGCCCGAGGCCGGACCGCTCAGATCAACGATTGCGCCTGTGGCGTCCTTCAGTTGGAAGCCCGTGCTGGTGACATTGGTGGCGAAATAGGTGGTTTCCGGGGCCAGCCCGCCGATCGCATCCGGCGTCAGGGCCAGCAGGTATTCAACCTCTTGCCCTTCGGTAAAGCCATGATCGGAAACCATAATCCGGTTTGCCGCGGCATCGATCCCCATCAGCGAAACGCTCAGGGTGCGGGGGGATGTGCCTTCGGTGGTAAAGCTATGCGCATTGTAGGGGTCGCGCTGCGTTGGCAGGCCAATGGCCAGCGGCGTGGCCAGATCCGTGTCGCCAATGGCATAGAACTGCACCCTGTCTTGGTCCAGCACTTTGACCCGGTAGCGTTTGGAACTGGTCAGGCCCGAAATTGCCGCACCGGCGGCCTGATAGGTGACGATATCGCCATCGCTCAGCCCGTGGCCGATCAGGCGCAGCGAATTGCGGATCGCTTCATCAGCCGAGGCATCGGCAATCGCATCCACCGCGCCGACAACATCCACCTTTTGGCGCAGGGTATGCGTGGCATCGGCATCCAGCGAAGACGCGCCAAGGTCGATTGTCGTCGGCGGCGCGCTGAGCAGTTGGAAATGGTCTTGATCGACGTAATTGACGTAATAGGTGCCGCCATCCTCTAGTCCGCCAATGGCCTTGGCCCCGGTGTCGATCAGAATGGTGGTGTCGGCGGCGGTATAGACAATGCGTTGACCATGGCTCAACCCGTGATCCTTGACGGTGATCAGATCGCGCGACAGGTCCACAACGGCGCTGGATTCCGCGTCAAAGCTGTAATCGGTGCCCCAATCCCATGTGCCTTGGTCCGGGCCATCTGCGGCCCCCACCCCGCCCTTGGCGTGGATTTCGCTATCGACGGTGGTGGTCACATCCACCAGTTCCACGGCAATGCCTGCAGCCAGCATCGCCTTGGCGTCGCTGGTGGCCGAGATAGACAGATCGCTGGTGGTGCTGGTGTCCGCCGTTGCGATCATATTGACGTTGCCGCCATGCGACACGATGGTCGTGCCTTTGTCGGATGATAGCCCGGTATCGACATCCAGAACCGCGACCGTCAGGCCAAAGCCGCCGCTGCTATCGGTTTCGCCCTCGAAATGCCCCTGCATCGCCAGCGTGGCCGAGGCCGAAGCGGTGGTCTTGGCGGCAACCAGTACATCACCACCGGCCGAGATTTGGCTGCCGGTCAGGGTGGTCGCAACATCGGTCACAACCACCGATACCGTCACGCCCGCTTGGCTGCCGGTGTCTTTGGGCAGGCCCAAGCGTTCGCGCTCGGCGGCGTTGAGCGGTTGCACCAAGGCTTCCGAGCTGACCTCGGTCGTGGCGCTGATCTGTACGGTGCCTTCGGCAAAGACCTTGGCCCCGGTCATCGTCACATCGGCATTGGCCTTGTGGATCAGAACCTCAGCGCCAACCCCCTTGAGGGTCGCGCCCATGTTCTTCAGAAATTCCAGCCCACCGTCGACGGTTTGTTCCAAGTCGACATTGCCAGTGGCCAGAAAATCCCCAACCTTCGCGCCGGTCTTGGCCTGCAAGGGCGCATCCACCGCCGTGGCGTCGATCGAAACAGATGCGCCTAGAATGACGCTGCCCGACCCAATAGTGATCTCGGCGCTATGGGCCTTTACGTCGATCAGCGGGATTCCGACCCGCTGGATAGCCTCATCCGCGCGGATCGAGACCGCGCCGCCGGTTCCCGCTTCAACCGAGGAGGTCGCGGCACCGGTATCGCCCCCGTCCAGCCGGGCCGAGCGGATGGTCGCGTTCGCGCCGACATCCACCTTGCGGCCCGCGATGTTCACATCGCCCGCTGCGCCTTCGTCGGTCAAAGTGTCGATGATCGCGCCGCCCGACATGGCAACCGTGTCACCGATCAGCGTGACACCGCCATCCGCGCCGACCCGGCCCGACACAGTGATCTTGCCCGATCCTACCAGATCCGAGGTGTCGGGCGTCGATCCGCCAAGCCCTTCGAACAAGGCCGCGCTTAGGCCGGTGCGGATCTCATCTTCTTTGAACGGGTCGTATTTATCGGCCAAGCTGACCCGAAGCGTATCGACCCGCGCATCGCCCATCGTGCCGATGTCGAACGAAACTGACCCTGCGTGGTTCAGATAGCCCACATCCAGCGCCGCCCCGGTCGAGACTGCCGCCTTCTGGCCAAAGGTGATATCCACCGCGCCGCCATACAGATGCAGACGCGGTATTGCGCCGGACGTATCCTCGCCCAGCGTCCAAGACGCGCCAAGCTGGCCGAAATCTTCGAAGGTCAGACCGTCGTCCGACACGGTAATCGGATTGCGGCTCGCCGCATCGTCCGTCAGACTGGGCTTGCCGAGAACGATCTTATCCGCGCCGCCCTTGGTGATGTAATCAAGGCTGAACGCCGTCAGATCCGTTTTCAGCGTCGGATCCAGCGTCAGCAGGTCATTGCCACGCGATCCGGTCAGATTGACCCGCACCGCCGTGGCTGCATCCATATTCCAGGATTTGAGCGTTCCCGAATTGTCGGCCAAAACCAACTGGCGCGTGTCGCCCTGATCCACCACGCGCAGAACCACGCTTTTGGACAGGCCGCCATCGCCCATATAGTCCGACAGGGAAATCGCCGCGGTGAACGGGTCCGCGCTGAGCAGAATGCGCGGCTCCATCGGCTCCAGCACCAGCGCCTTTTCCCGGACGCGCGGGGCGCCAAACGTATCTGCCACGCGCTTGGCCACACCAGCGATCAACGCAGATTTCATACCTTTGCGGAAGCGGCGGTCAAATGCGAACATGGCGGGCCTCAAATCAAGACAGACGTCTAAAAGGATCGATCTTCAAACGAGAACAAAGGTTTAGGACAGCCCCATGCCTTCAAAATCGCCCGCCCAAAGAAACCGGCATGGATTGTAAAACTATCCATTTGGGATCATCAGCGCATAAATTGCCCCGACTCGCCCCCGCCTAACCAAATGAGCATTGGGTTATCGATAGAACCAGGGAGGCCCGTTTTCAACGAATTTCCTTAATTTCCAAAGGAATTCCGGGGCCGTCACTTGGACACTTCACCCGAAAGATCCGCCGTGCCAAAAGGTGCCTAAATTTAAATCAGACAGGCCGAGTCAGGCGTCAAACACCAGCGATACACGCCGGTTTTGTTTGCCCTTGTTTTCGATCTTGCCGATGCGAATTGCGCCGATTTCGCCGGTGCGGGCCACATGCGTACCGCCGCAGGGCTGAATGTCGATCACCGCATCCGATGTGCCGATCTGAACCAGCCGAACACGCCCCGATCCGCGCGGCGGCTTGACCGACAGCGTTTTGACAAGGCCGGGGTTTGCGTCAAGCTCGGCTTCGCTGATCCACTTTTCGGTCACCGGCATGTCGCGGTCGATCAGCATGTTCAGCCGATCCTCCAGCGCGTCTTTGTTGTTCGGCGGCTCTGGCATCATGAAATCGAGCCGCCCCCGATCCGCCATGATCGCGCCGCCCGTCACAGGCAGTGGAATGACGACCGACAGCAGGTGCAGCGCCGTGTGCATCCGCATGTGGCGGTGGCGTCTTTCCCAATCCAGCGTTTGCACGACCGGCGTGCCAACGGCGGGCAACCGCGCCGGTTCCGCCGGGATCAAAACGATCGCGCCGTCATCGCCTTTGACAGCCGAGGCAATGCCGATCGACTGGCTGCCCCAACGCAACACGCCGCTATCGCCCGGCTGGCCGCCGCCGGTGGCGTAGAACACTGTCTGGTCCAGCACGATTCCACCTTCGAAGGTCAGCCCGGTCACGGTGGCCGGTGCTTCGCGTAGGTACGGGTCTTGCTGGAACAGTTGGGCAGTCATTCGGGAACTCCTGTGGTCGGCGGAGTGTCTTCGATTTCAGCGCCCCGATCAACCGGGGCCTTGGGGTGCAAAGCCTCGGGGTTGCGCAGCCAGATATCGCGCTGCGCGAACGGGATCTCGATCCCCTCTTCGGCAAAGCGGCGGGCGATTTCGTGGTTCATGTCGGATTTGACCTGCATGACCTGATGCACATCGCTGAGGATCGCGCGGATTTCGAAATCGACGGAATCCGCTCCAAAGCCCATCAGATAGACATTGGGTTCGGGGTTCATCATCACCATCGGATGATCACGTGCGATGTTCTTGAGGATCTTTTCAACGCGCATCGTGTCGGTGCCATAGGCCACCCCAACCGCCACTTTGACCCGGCCAATGGAATTGCCGCGTGTGTAGTTGGTCACGGTGCCCGACACCAGATCGGCGTTCGGCACGATCACATCGGTGCGGTCAAAAGTTTCGATCCGGGTGGACCGGACGGAAATGGTTTTGACATGCCCGTGCTGGCCACCGACCTCGATCCAGTCGCCTTCGGAAATCGGACGTTCGATCAGCAGGATGATGCCCGAGACAAAGTTCGATACGATGTTCTGCAAACCAAAACCGATACCGACCGACAGCGCACCAGCCACAATGGCCAGCGACGACAGATCCAGCCCGGCGGTAGTGATCGCCACAATGGCCGAGATAAAGATCCCGACATAGCCCACGCCCGACACAATGGCATTTCGCCCGCCCGCATCAATCCGGGTCTTTGGCAGAACCGTCCGGCGCAACCCACCCTGCAGCAGCCGCGTGACCAGAAAGCCGACGATGAACAGCACCAGAACCAGCAGGAAGTCGGTGGGCGAAATCCGTGTCTCTCCCAGCGCGAAGCCTTCATGGAACCGCGTCCACAGTTCGGTCAAGTCGGCGACCCGTGCCCCCCAGACCAGAGCCAGAACGGGCAAGGTCATCAGGATAAGGATAAAGCCAGTCATGACGGGGATCAGGCTATTGCGGGCGTCGGCTTCGTCTCCGACGATCATCGCATACAGATCGCCGATGAACCGTTGCAGCACTAGCAGCACGGCCAGCACGCCAACCGTCTGCACCATCGGCAGGATCATCCCCCGACCGACGCCACCATATCCGATACCGGCCAGGATCGGACCAAGCAGGCCAACGACAATCAGGCCTTTGCCAAAGATGTGAAGCAGTTGCGACCGGAAACGCTGGGAATCGCTTTCCTCAGTGGTATCGCCAGAGGGGCGACCGCTTTGCAGGATCAAGCCCAGCCGGAACAGCATCAGGCCCAGCACCACCAGCAGCGGGAAATCGAGAACGGCCAGAACCGTTTCGTCAAAAACCGAAATGGTCGCAAGCACGTAGAGCGCCATGCGCAGCACCGTCACCAGCGCCATCATATGGGCGTAGAACACCGCCTCGACCCGGCGCACCGGTTCAAGGTGAATCAGCGCCGCACCGTCTTCGCGATACAGCACCTCTTCAGCCAGCCAACGGACCACCAAAAAGGCCAGCGCCCAGACCGGCAGCAGGTCGACCATTTCGCCGGTGCGCAGGCCCAGCATTCCCGTGGACTTAACCGCAAAGACCGCAAGGTAAATCGCAACCGCAGGCAGAACGATGCGGCCAAGGGACAGGAGAAAACTCCAGACCGGGCCACCACGCACAGACGTGCCTTTCAAACCAGTCAATGCCCGGCGCACCCAAGTGTTGCCCTTGACGCCCAGCACCAGCGCAATGGTCAAAAGCAGCATCACGACCGGCAGGTTGGACCGCATCACCGCCAACTTGGCAGGGGTCTTGGCGGCTTGATACAGCTCTAGCCACATCGAGTTGGCCGACTGATAAAGCGCATCCAGCGCGGCAGGCCAATACTGCGGATTGAGCGGGGTCGGACCCAGTGCCAGCAGGCGATCCGCTTGCCGGGTGCGGATCAATGAATCGATCTCGCCAATCAGGCCGTCGGCCCGCAAATACGCCTCTTCGGCGCGGATCACCGGGGCACGCAAATCGGCCAGCTGTTTGTTCAGGGCGCTGCGGCGTTCGGCGATGTCGGGGGCCTCTTCCCGGCCCTCAGGAACCTCACCCAGCGCAGCAATTTGATCCTGCAACGTCTTGATACGCAACGTATTTGACGATTGTGCAGCTGTGAACGCATCGCGCCAAACGACGATCTCGACACGCAGTTCTTCCAGTGCACTATCTGATGCGCGACCGGCCTCAATCGCCTCTTCTGCGCGGATCGCCGTGCTTTCCCAAGTGGCATAATCCGGGGTCGCCGTCTGCGCCCATGCTGATAAGGTCAGTCCGAGCGCAAGCAGCAGACCGGCGGCAATCCGAGCAAACCAAGCCATTCTTAATCGTCTTCAAATACGCCGGGAATGGACGCCGCCGCCCGGTCAAGCCACGCAGGAACCGGCAGGCCCTTTTCCTTCAGGAATTCAGGGTTGAAAAGCTTGGACTGATAGCGTGTGCCATAGTCGCACAGCACCGTCACGATGGTGTGACCCGGCCCCATTTCCTTGGCCATGCGGATTGCACCTGCGATGTTCACACCGGACGACCCACCAAGGCACAGGCCTTCGTGTTGCAGCAGGTCGAACACGATCGGCAGCGCTTCGGCGTCCGAGATGTTGTAGGACATGTCGGGCGTGAAACCTTCGAGGTTGGCGGTGATCCGCCCCTGCCCGATGCCTTCAGTGATCGAGCCGCCCTCGGCCTTGTGCTCGCCCGTGGTGTAATAGCTGTGCAGCGTCGCGCCATCGGGATCGGCCAGCGCGATCTTCACGCCCTTGGGCTGAAGGGCCATGCCAACGCCCGCAAGTGTCCCACCCGAGCCAACCGCACAGACAAAGCCATCAACCTTGCCGCCGGTCTGTTCCCAGATCTCCGGGCCGGTTGTTTCGATATGCGACTGGCGATTGGCCACGTTGTCGAACTGATTGGCCCAAATCGCGCCGTTTGGTTCGGTTTTGGCAAGTTCTTCGGCCAGACGGCCCGAATAGCGCACGTAATTGTTCGGATTCTTATAGGGCGCGGCGGGCACCTGAACCAGTTCCGCCCCGGCCAAGCGCAGCATGTCTTTCTTTTCCTGGCTTTGGGTCTCAGGAATGACGATCACCGTCTTGAACCCCATCGAGGCCCCGACCAGCGCAAGACCGATCCCGGTGTTGCCTGCGGTGCCTTCGACGATCGTGCCGCCCGGCTTCAGAAGGCCCTTGGCAATTGCATCGCGAATGATGAACAGCGCGGCGCGGTCCTTGACCGATTGGCCGGGGTTCAGAAACTCACATTTACCCAGAATCTCGCAGCCGGTCTCTTCGCTGGCCTTGTTTAGGCGGATCAGGGGGGTGTTGCCGACGGCTGCGGCCAGATCTGTTGCGATGCGCATCGACCTGCTCCTTCTTAACTGGTTTGTAACAGGTGTAGGCGGGCCTGCCGGGGAACTCAAGCAGATGCGCGCAACCGATCACGATGTCTTGCAAGCCATAGCACCATCATCGCAAGGGGCGCGACGTTGATTTCGCCAGTCTCAAGCAGATCCATCGCCCTGTTGAATGAAATGACATGGGTGCGAATGTCTTCGGTTTCGGTCTCCAACCCGCCCAGCCAGTTGCCTTCCTCGGGCAGATCGCACAGGCCAAGGAAGCAGTGGAAATAGTCCGTCGCATAGCCGGGTGACGCATAGACCCCGCCGATTTTCTCAAGCCGGGTCATAGCGATACCGGATTCTTCCATGGCTTCGCGATGGGCGCAGACCTCGGGGCTTTCGCCCGCATCCACCATGCCCGCCACGGGTTCCAGCACCCAAGGATGCGGATCGCCCCGCCCCATCACGCCCATGCGCAACTGTTCCACCAGCAACAACCGGTCCGTGCGCGGATCATAGGGCAGCACTAGCGCGGCATCGTAGCCAATAAAGATTTCGCGATGCACCGGATCGGTTTCACGGCCATCGAACCGGCGAAAGCTGACGTCAAATTCCTTCAGGCGGAAGAAACCATCATGCCCGGTGCCGCGATCCGTGACCGTCACATGATCGGCCAGCGCGCTGCGGCGCAGGCTGTGCGGATCGGATTGTCGGGCCAGAACCCGTGACCAAGCCCGCGCCATCAGCGGATTGCGCAGCGCGCGGATCTGCGCCACGGGCATGCGCCCGTATTGGCGCAGGATGTCTTGCGCGGCCAGCACCGTCAGATCTCCGCGCCGGGCGATCCAATCGTCCAAGTCCCAAATGCCGGGGCCGGTTTGCAACGGCTTGCCCGGAACATAGACCTGCGCGGGCACCTCTTGGCCGTCCAGCACCACAGTGCACGGGGTCAGCACATAGTCATAGCCGCCTTCGTAATAGTCCAGCCGGGCCAGATCCTCATCAGACACAGTCACCAGCAGGCCCTGCGCTGCGGCTCCGGCATCCGGCACCAGCGCCGGGAAATCTGCGCCGTTGACGGGGGCGGCACGGTGGCCGGGGAATTGCGCGGCACGCAGGTCATCCGCCCCAAGCGCCCGGCCCAAGACAGCCTCAAGCAAGGGAACACAGCGCAGCGTCCCGAACAAAAACAGATCTGTCACGCGATGTTATCTCCAGTTGCGGGCAGTCAGTTCGATCACCAAGCCCACAATGACGGCGCCGATTAACAAAAACTTGATGAAATCGAGGTTCAGCATCAATGCGCCGTGTTTCAGGCCAAATTCCACCACGCCCGCAAAGGCCTCTAGCACGTCGCCGTAGCGGTGGCGCATGGATTCCTGCCACATGTGATAGATGCCTTGCACGAAAAGCGCCCAGAACAGCAGGGCCACGGTGCCGGTAATGCCATTGCCGATGCCCGCGCCCCAGCCGCGCCCGGCGCGTTTGCCAACGATCCACCACCCGCAGAAAAAGCCCACCGCTGCATTGACCAGATTGAACGACCCATAGGCCGTATCAGGCGGCATCAGGGTTTTGAACTGTTCCGAAATCAGGAAGGCGAAGCCGGCAAACAGAATGCCGGCAACCAATCGAGCAGCAGTGAACATTTGGCCTCATGCGGGTTTTGCGATGGTGATCTGGGTCACGTCGCAGTTTCCGCTGTGGAAGGTGGCAGCGCAAGAGGTGAGGTAAAAATTCCACATGCGCCGGAACCGATCGTCAAAGCCAAGTTGCGCCACGGCGTCCCATTGGTCGTTGAACGTATCGTGCCAGCGCCGCAGCGTCTGGCTATAGCTTTCGCCAAATTCAATCGAGCCGACCTCTTGCAAACCGGCCCGCGCAACGGCTTGCCGGAGCGCAATGGGGCTGGGCAACATGCCACCCGGAAAGATGTATTTCTGGATGAAATCGACACCCTTACGGTACACATCCCAGCGCCGATCCTGCACGGTGATGATCTGAAGCGTCGCCTTCGCGCCGGGTTTCAACCGTTGACGCACGGCGTCGAAATAGACCGGCCAGTATTTTTCGCCCACCGCCTCAAACATTTCGATGCTTGCGATTCCGTCATAGGTGCCAAGCTCGTCGCGATAGTCTTGCAGCTTCAATTCGACAAGATCGGAAAGCCCTGCCTTTTCAATGCGATCCTGAGCAAACTTCAACTGCTCCTTTGAGATGGTCAGCCCCGTAACCCGCAGGCCACGTTCCTTGGCGGCGTATTCGGCAAAGCCGCCCCAACCGCAGCCGATTTCCAAGATATGATCGCCCGGCTTGGCCCCCATCTGATCCACCATCGAGGCGTATTTGGCCGTCTGCGCGGCCTCAAGGCTTTCTTGGCCCGACCGGAACAGGGCTGAGGAATAGGTCATTGTATCGTCCAGCCAAAGCCCGTAGAAATCATTGCCCAGATCGTAGTGATAGCTGATGTTCTTCTTGGCCTGACGCTTGGAATTGGACTGCATCCAGAACCGCATCCGCTCATAGGCGCGCAGCAGGCTCATGCCCGGAAAGCCGTCGTACAGCTCATCATTGTCGGCATGGACAAGGTCCATAAAGGCCTGAAGATCCGGCGTGCTCCACCAGCCATCAAGGTAGGCGTCGCAGAACCCAAGGTCGCCTTCGCGGATCAATCGGGCAAAAGTATCGGGATTGTGGACACACAATTCGGCCACCGGGCCCGGCCTGCGCCCCTCGGCGCGGAATCGCCGCCCATCCGGCAGAACAAAATCAAGCCGCCCTGCGCCCATGTCACATGCGACGTCGAACACCTTGGCAAAATACCGCGGCAGATTGGACTGCCCCTCTGTTGATGTCAGGATCATCCCCACAGCCTCCGAACTGCCATTCAGGCTATGCGGCACGCCGCTTTCGGGCAAGTGTCTTGAATCCAGCATGTTAAAACCCCCTGTTTTCATAGGCGTCCAGCGCCCGTTTGCGCCCGTCTTCTGCGGTGACCACAGGGTCGGGGTATGGATCGGTGGCCGACAGGCCCCATGATTTCGGTACGGCTTGGAAATAGGCCAATGCATCGCTGTGCGGGTTGGATTTGCCCTCGGCGATCCAGCGGTCCACGTAAACGTGACCTGCGTCGAACTTTTCCAATTGGCTGACCGGGTTGAACACGCGGAAATAGGGCGCAGCATCCGGGCCACTGCCTGCCGTCCACTGCCAGCCCATCGCGTTTGAGGCCGGATCCCAGTCGGTCAGGCAGTCTTCGAACCACGCCTGCCCGATGCGCCAATCGGTCATCAGGTGTTTGGTCAGATAGCTGGCAACAATCATCCGGGCGCGGTTGTGCATCCGGCCAGTCACATACATTTCGCGCATCGCGGCATCGACAAAGGGAATACCGGTGCGCCCCTGTTTCCACGCGACCACCTCGGGCCGGGTGTCATCGGTGTTCCATGGGAAGGCGGACCAGTCCTCGCGCCAGTTGCCGGTCAGGATATGCGGCGTGTGCCACATCAGATGATAGGCAAATTCGCGCCAGACCAGTTCCTTCAGATAATGTTCCGCGCCGCGTTTGCCTTCGTGCATGGCCCGCATCCCGGCGTGCCAGCACTGATGCGGGCTGATTTCCCCCAGCGCCAGATTTTCCGACAGGTTTGAGGTGGCATCTTCGGCCGGGTGATTGCGCATGTCTTTGTAGGTGTCGACCTTATGCGCCATGAACGCCCCCAGCCGCCCCTGCGCCGCCGCCTCGCCCAGTTGCTGATAGGGCCGCACCACAGCCGCACCCCGCCGCATCGCGGCGCCAAGGTGCCAGTCGTCCAGCGCTTCGCTCTCGGGCCATGTGTCCGGCGCCGGGATCTGCGAAGGCGCTTTCAGGGGGCCGGGCACGTCAACATCCTTCACCGCCCGCCAGAACGGCGAATAGACCTTATAGGGCCCGCCTGTCTTGGTCTCGACCGTCCAAGGCTCAAACATCAGATGGCCGCCGAAACTGCGTGCCTCAATGCCCCGATCCTTGAGCGCCGCCTTGACCGCCTTGTCGCGTTCAACGCTGGCAGGATCATATAGCCGGGTCCAATAGACAGCCCCCGCACCAGTCTCATCGATCAGCTGGGTCAAAGCCGCCAAGGCGCCGCCTGACCGATAGATCAACCGGCTGCCCTTGGCCGCCAGCGCCTCGGCATAGTGGCCCAGCCCAAGCCCCAACCGCCATTTCGGCGCCGCGCCCAGAACGTCGACTTGCCCGTCACGGATCGTCACCGGAATCACCGGGCGCCCCGTCTGAACAGCGGCGTCCAAGGCCGGATGATCGGTCAAACGCAGATCGCGTCGGATCCACAAAAGGATGGGGGATTGGTCGCTCACCTTAAACGGCTCCTTGGTTTTCATACAGTTAGAGCAGGCCGAAATCGGTCAATGCACAAATTGCGCTTTCTCGCCGCCACTCCTGCCAAAAAATGACAGGTGTCTATGCGATACCCTCCTCATCAACACGAAAGGAAACGACATGACTTACAAACCCAACAACTGCCTCATCTGGGCCGAGATCCCGGTATCGGATCTGACCGCTGCTACAACTTTCTACGCAGGGGTCACCGGAATGGATCTACAATTGAACACAGATATGGGCCCAGAGCCGATTGCCATCTTCACCTATCAGGAACCGGGCGTATCGCTGCACCTGTTCCAAGGCACGCCTGCCCCGCGCGGCATCGGCAACCGCGTGCACCTGAATTCCGAAGGCAAGCTGGAAGACACCATGGGCCGCGTCGAAAAGGCAGGCGGCAAAGTAATGTCGCCCGCCATCGAATTGCCCGATGGCCGGTTCTTTTATGCCGAAGATCCCGACGGCAATTCCATCGGGTTCTTCGAACCGAAATAAAGGGTTAGCGGGTCACGTCCACCACGACGCGGCCCCGCACCTGACCTTTCAGGATCTGTTCGCCCAAGGCGGGCAGATCCGACAGGCCCGCCGGCTGAACCATGGCCTGCGACACATCCATCGGCAAATCCCGCGCAATTCGCTGCCACGCACGCACACGCGCCTCATAGGGCTGCATCACGCTGTCGATGCCCAGCAGGTTCACCCCGCGCAGCAAGAACGGAATGACCGTCGCAGGCAGGTTCGCCCCGCCCGCAAGGCCAACCGCCGCAACCGAGCCGCCGTATTTCATCTGCCCCAAGATCCGCGCCAGCATCGGCCCGCCAACCGCATCCACGCAGCCCGCCCAGGTCTCGCTCTCCAGCGGGCGCTTGACCGTTTCGGCCAGTTCTTCGCGCGGCACAATGCGCGACGCCCCAAGACTGCGCAGATAGTCCTCTTGGTCGGGCCGCCCCGTGACGCCCGCCACCTGATAGCCAAGCGCCGCCAGCAGCGCCACGGCCACCGATCCGACACCGCCCGCAGCGCCGGTGACCAGCACCTCGCCCCTGTCCGGCGTCAGCCCATGATCTTCCAGCGCCATAACCGCCAGCATCGCGGTAAACCCCGCCGTGCCCACAGCCATCGCCTGATCCAGCCGCAAACCATCCGGCAGCGGCACCAGCCAATCGGCATTGACGCGGGCAAACTCGGCATAGCCCCCCCAATGCGCCTCGCCCACACGCCAGCCGGTCAGAACCACCTTGTCGCCGGGCTGATAGCGCGGATCGGCGCTTTCCTCGACCACGCCAGAAAAATCGATCCCCGGAATATGCGGGTAATTGCGGACCAGACCGCCCCCCGACCCAAGGCATAGCCCGTCTTTGTAGTTCACCGTAGAATAGGCCACGCGCACCAGCACATTCCCATTCTCCAGATCCGCGATGTTCAGATCTTTGACCGATGCCGAAGTGCTTCCATCCTCGGCCTTCTCAACCATCAATGCCCGCATTGGACCCTCCCTTTCATCTTTCCGGCAAATACTCGGGGGTGAATGGGCCCGCAGGGCCCAGAGGGGGCAAAGCCCCTTCCCCGACGACCTACCAATCACACAGCGCCAATCCAGCGATCGCGTCAGGCACCCTCCTCGTCGAACAGATCATCCTGCCCGTCGTTCTCAAGCGGCTCCTCCCGCTCGTCTTCGGCACCGGGGCGCGGACGGTTGTCCAGCAGGCCAGCGGCACGCAATTCCTTCAGCCCCGGCAGATCGCGGGCCGATTCCAGCCCGAAGTGATCCAGAAACGACTGCGTGACAACAAAGGTGACAGGCCGTCCGGGCGTCATACGGCGGCGGCCAAAGCGGATCCATTCCATCTCCAGCAACTGATCCACCGTCCCGCGGCTGACCGACACGCCGCGGATTTCTTCGATCTCGGCGCGGGTGACCGGCTGATGATAGGCGATGATGGCCAGCGTTTCGATCGCGGCGCGACTAAGCTTGCGCACCTCGACCGTTTCTTTCTGCATCAAGAACCCCAGATCGGCAGCGGTGCGAATGGCCCAGGCCTCGCCCACGCGGACCACCTGCACACCGCGCCCGTCATAACGGCGCTGCAAATGGGCCAGTGCGGTTTTCGCATCGCACCCATGCGGCATCCGGGCGTTCAATTCCCGCTCGGTGATCGGTTCCGCCGTGGCAAACAGGATCGCTTCGACCATGCGTTCCTGTTCCGCCAGCGGCGGGGCCTCAAACAGACTTTTTTCCTGCGGGTCACGAAGGTGCGGATCACTCACTGCGTCGGTCCCTCTTGCGCAATTGAATGGGTTCGAACAGGCCCGATTGGCGGATCTCGGCCTTGCCCTCTTTGCACAGCTCCAGCGATGCGGCAAAGGTCGCCGCCGTGGCAGACCGCCATTTGACCGGGTCTTTGTGCCAGCCGTCGGGGATGTAGCTGGCGATATCGGTCCAAACGCCTGCAAATCCGATCAGCGGGCGCATTCGTTCCAGCGCCTGCTCCATCGTGAAAACGGAATCGCGGTCCATCACGAAGGGGCGGAATTCATCCTTGGTTCGGATGCGGGCATAGCCCTGCATCAGGTCCAGCAGCGTCGCGGTATATTCCACCCGGCGCACCCGTTCGATCTGTTGCGTCTGGGCACGGGCAAAAAAATCGCGGCCCAATTGGTCCCGCGCCATCAGCCGGGCGGCAGCATCGCGCATGGCCTGCAAGCGTTCCAGCTGAAACGCCAGATGCGCGGCCAGATCTTCGCCGGATGGGCCTTCTTCCTCGGGGTCGGGCGGCAGCAGAAGGCGCGACTTCAAGAAAGCCATCCAAGCGGCCATCACCAGATAATCAGCGGCCAATTCGATGCGCAATTCCTTGACCTTATCAACAAAGGCCAGATATTGCCGCGCCAGATCCAAAACCGAGATTTTGCGCAGGTCCACCTTTTGCGTGCGGCTAAGTTGCAGCAAAAGGTCCAGAGGGCCCTCATAGCCGTCCAGTTCCACAATCAGGGATTCCGCGGCCAGCCGTTCGGCGACTGCCTGGTCCTTTACTTGGTGGATTGCATCGATCTGTTGGTCACTCATGTCCGCGCTCAGCTTCAAGCGCCTCAAGCTGAGCATCCAACGCCGCAATGTCAACACTATCGGAGGTAGGCCGCGCCGCCAGCGCTGCATCGGCCCGCATTTGCGCGGCGTCAGTCATCGTGCCGGTGCTGCGCATCAGGGCGATCATTTCGCGCAGGTCGCCATTGCAGTGCAGCACCACATCACAGCCTGCATCCAGCGCTCGCCGCCCACGTTGCCAAACCGGGCCGTCCAGCGCCTCCATCGAGATGTCGTCGGTCATCAGCAGCCCGTCAAAACCGATCTGCCCCCGGATCATCGCGATCATCTTGGCCGATTGGGTGGCCGGTTCATCCGACAAATGTTCATAGATCAGATGCGCCGTCATCCCCATCGTCATATCGGAAAACGGGCGGAAGGCGGCGAAATCGGCCTTCTCAAGCGTGGCGACAGGGTCGGTGACGCGCGGCACGTCCAGATGGCTGTCGATCTGCGCCAGCCCGTGGCCGGGGATATGCTTGATGACCGGATAGACACCGCCATCCAGCAGCCCCTGCGCCACGGCGCGGCCAACGCCGACCACCGTTTCAAGGTCACTGCCATAGCAACGGTTGCGCAGGAATTTATGGGTTTGGGGCCGGGCGATATCCAGCATGGGGGCGCAATTGGCGTCGATCCCCAGCGACAGCAGTTCCGCCGCGATGATCCGATAGCGAAGGTACATAACGCGGGCCGCCTTGGGGCCAAAGCGGGCCACATGATCCAGAGGCGCAGGCCAGTCGCGGGCCAAGGGCGGGCGGAGCCGCTGTACCCGTCCGCCTTCTTGGTCAATGAACACGGGCGCATTCCAGCCGACCGTATCGCGCAGATCGGCAGTCAGCGCGCGGATCTGGTCGGCGGCTTCGATGTTGCGGGCAAACAGGATAAAGCCAAAGGGGTTGGCATCGGCAAAAAAGCGGCGCTCAGCGCCGCTTAGGGCCGTGCCCTCACATCCCAGAATGGCAGCGCCAAACCGCGACATCGGCGTTATCGCATGACCACGGGGATACATTCCGCCTTGCCTGCAACGATGGCGGCGCAGAACTGGCGGGCGTCGGCCACGTCTTCAAAGCCCATGGCGCGCAGACGATAGAAGGTCCGGCCACCCGACGTGGCCTTTTGCACGACCCGCTGTTTGCCGGCCATAAACTCGCCGAATTTCTTGTTCAGCTTGTCCCATTCGCCGCGCGCGATGTCGTCGCTGGCATAGGCACCAAATTGCACCATGCGCGTGCCAACCGCGACAGATGCGGCATCCACGTCAATCGAGGCAACCTGAACCGCCGGGCGCGGCGCGGTGGCCGCAGCCTTCAGGCCGCTGGGGCGCACAACCGGGCGCAGGGATTTGGAAACACCGCCAATAAACTCATCGGCTTCAGCTGTTGGCGCATCGTCGATTTCATCCGACAGGCTGGCCACTTCGACCGGTGCCGCCCGTTCAACCTTGGCACCGCTCAGAGGCGGAGCATTCCCGGCGATCAGGTTGGCCATGTCTTCGACCGACTGGCCTTTGTTGAAATCAATAGCGGCGACCGTATCGACGCTATCCTTGGCCGACAGTTGGATCGGCTCAGACGATTGGGCGCTGGCGACGGTCAGGCGTTCCGGCATCACGATATCGGCGGATGGCTGGTCTTCTTCGCTGAGGATCGCACCGCGCGGGGCCAATGTCAGACGGTCTGCGGGGGCCTCGGCCACGCCGTTGCCCGCCACCGAATTGACCGCAAGCCCCTGATGTTCGGCAGCCTTGCCGCCGGGGGTTTCGGGGGCCACGCGCATCGGGCCTTGGGTGGCCTTGACGATCGGCACGCCCGAGACGTCCCGCACCAAAAGCTGATACCCCCAGACGCCAATGCCGCCAACCAGCGCCAAAGACACGACCGCCCCGGCCCAATTGGCCATGGATGCCATTGATTTCTTCGACGCGGGCGTTGCCTGCGCGCCCTCGTAATACTCTGCCATGTCCGCCTCACTGCCGCGCCGGGGAAATTGCCCCGGACATCGTTTCTTGGTGCTGCCTCAACCGATCATGGCGCTTTATTGTCAGCGCATTTCTTCGACCGGAGTTACCCCCAAGATACCAAGACCGGCGGAAATAACAACCGCTACCGCCCGCGCCAGGGCGATTTTCGGCTGACTTGTGGCTGCGTCATCCTGAATCATGCGCAACGCTTCTTCTTTGTTGCCGCGATTGTAAAAGGTGCTGAACTCAGACACCAATTCGATCAGATAGGTTGCCACCCGGTGCGGTTCATTCGCTTTGGCGGCGATTTCCACCTGACGCGGCCAATCGGCCATCTTGCGCACCAGCGACAGTTCGGCCTCGTGGTCGATCTTGGACATATCCGCGCCGCCCAGCGTCGCGTCATCCACGGCGATGCCAGCTTCAGCCGCTTTGCGCAGGATCGAACAGATCCGCGCATGGCCGTATTGCACATAGTACACCGGGTTTTCGTTCGACTGTTCCAGCGCCTTGGCAAAGTCGAAATCAAGCGAGGCGTCGTTTTTACGGGTCAGCATGATAAAGCGGGTCACATCGGCGCCCACCTGTTCAACCACATCGCGCAGGGTCACGAACGTCCCTGCCCGCTTGGACATCTTGAACGGCTCGCCATTCTTATACAGCTTCACCAGCTGGATCAGCTTGATATCCAGCGGGGTCTTGCCATCGGACAGCGCCGACACGGCTGCTTTCATCCGTTTGACATAGCCGCCATGGTCCGCGCCGAAAATGTCGATCAGCTGGTCATAGCCGCGCTGCACCTTGTCAAAGTGATAGGCGATATCGGGGGCGAAATAGGTCCATGCGCCATCCGACTTCATGATCGGGCGGTCGACATCATCGCCATGTTCGGTCGATTTGAACAGGGTCTGTTCGCGCGGTTCCCAATCATCGGGCAGCTTGCCTTTTGGCGGCTCCAACGTGCCGCGATAGATTAGGCCTTTGCCCCGCAGGCTTTCGATGGCCGCTTCGATCCGGCCCGTGCCATAAAGCGATTTTTCCGAGAAGAAGACATCCATCTTCACGCCCAACTGCGCCAGATCTTCGCGGATCAGGTCCATCATCTTGCCGGTGGCAAAGTCGCGCACCTCTTCCAGCCAAACCTCTTCGGGTTCGTCCAGATAGGCATCACCCACCTTGGCCTTCAGTGCCTCACCGACTTCGATCAGATAGTCGCCGGGATAGGTGCCTTCGGGGAATTCCACATCCTGACCATGCGCTTCGAGGTAGCGCAGGTAGGTCGACCGCGCCAGCACATCGACCTGCGCACCGCCATCGTTGATGTAATATTCGCGCGTGACGTCGTAGCCCGCGAAATCCAGTAGCGACGACAGCGCATCGCCCACCACCGCGCCCCGCGTGTGGCCCACGTGCATGGGGCCAGTCGGGTTGGCGGATACGAACTCAACGTTGATCCGCTGACCCTTGCCCATGTCCGAACGGCCAAAATCACGGCCCGCCGACAGGATCGCCGGAACCAAACCCTGCCAGACCGTCGGGTTGAGCCGCAGGTTCAGGAAACCGGGGCCAGCCACTTCGGCACTGGCAATACGCGGATCTTCGGCCAGCTTGGCCGCCAGCACATCGGCGATGTCGCGCGGCTTCATCTTGGCCGGTTTTGCCAACACCATCGCGGCATTCGTCGCCATGTCCCCATGCAGCGGATCGCGCGGCAACTCGACGGCCACGTTTCGCGTGTCCAGATCACCGGGCAGCGTGCCCGCAGCTTCGAGTTTGGCCAGAGCCTCGATCACGAGGCCACGAATATCCGAGAACAGGTTCATCACAGTATCCTTTGTCTTGCGATGGTCTGTATCATGGCCAGATATGGCGTCAATGCTGCACGCTGCTGCGCTTTTCCCTTTCTGGAACCAAAACGATGATCGTGGTGCCCGCCCCGCCCTTCGGCTTGCGACTGTCATCCAGCAAGCGCAGCTGCATTTGCGGCGTCAATTCAGCCATCACAACGCCGTTGGGATTCATGTCGCGCCAATTGGCCAGCGTGAATTCTTCGGTCAGGCCAGTTGCCCGGAATTCCCACCCCGAGGCGATCCGATCCCGCGCGGCCTCAAAGGTATCACCGCAGCCCAAGCGCCGCCCCCCGAGCGTTGGGGGCAAGCTGTGCCGCGCTTTGTCATGCTTTTCGCGGCTGAACTGGAACACGTTTTCTCGCCCGAATTCTGGTGCAAGGTCGGTCGCCACAAGGGTGTTGTAGGCGTCGTTGTCCGTGGCGGCGATGATCTTTTCGTAGGGCATAAAGTCCAGCCGGTGTTCAGCCGCCTCAGACAGGATATCGCCGTAGAAGGTGCGCAGGTTGCGTTCACGGGCCATCCGCAGCCGTGCGCGGTTGGTGTCGGCAATCATCACCGGCAGTTCCAACGATTGCAGCACCTCGGCCAGCTTGACGCTCCAACGTGATCCGCCGACAATCAGAACCCCCGGCGCCGAGGATGCCGTAACCCCCAGTGCCCGCGCCATTGGCGACAGGGTAAACCCGTGCAGCACCACCGTCGCCGCCACCAGCGCAAAGGCCAGCGGCGGAATGGACGCGCCGTCTTCGATGCCGATCGACACCAGACGTTCGCCGAACAGGCCCGCCACCGCCACCAGCACCACGCCGCGCGGGCCGGTGAAAGCCACAAGCAGGCGTTCGCGCCACGGCACATCGGAAAAGGCCAGCGAAATCAGCACTGGCAAGGGCCGCGCCACCAGAACCACAGCCAGCACGAACAGCAGCGTGCGCAGGTTCAGCGACATCAGCGTTTCGCGGTTCATGTTCGCGGCCAGCAGGATGAACACCCCCGAGACCAGCAGAACCGTCGCATGTTCCTTGAAGCGGCGGATTTCGGCGTAGCTGGGCAGATGCGCGTTGGCGATATAGACACCCATGACGGTCACCGCCAAAAGCCCGCTTTCATGCAGCGTTGCATCGGACACGGCAAAGACCGCCAGGACGGATACGAACAGCACCGGCACTTTCATGTATTCCGGCACCAGCGCATTGCGGAAAGCCCGCGCCAGGCCCCAACCGCCGATCCCGCCCAGAACCACCGCGACGGTGATACCGGTCAGAAGAACCTGCACCGCGTGGCCCGCATCGGTTGCGGTGCGCAGCACGATGACCACCTCAAAGGCCAGAACCGCCGCCAAAGCGCCGACCGGGTCGTTGACGATGGCCTCCCATTGCAGCAACGCCGCCGGACGGCGTTTCAGCCGCGCTTGGCGCAGCAAGGGCGCGATCACCGTTGGCCCCGTCACGATCATGATGCCGCCAAATACGGCCGAGCTTTCCCAGCTTAGGCCCGCCGCATAGTGCAGCGCCGCCGTCGAGGAAATCCACCCCAAGGGCGCGCCATAGATCACCAAGCGGCGCACACCCCGCGCGGCATCCGACAGGCTTTCGAAATTCAGGGTCAGCCCGCCCTCAAACAGGATGATGGCAACCGCAATCGCGACCATCGGCTGAAGCAAATCGCCAATATCCCGCGCCGGATCAATGATATTCAGCCCCGGCCCCACGGCCAGCCCAGCCACCAGCATCACAACAATGCCGGGCAAGCGCATGCGCCACGCCAGCCATTGCGACCCGACGCCAAGCGCCCCCACAAGTCCAAGCGCCAAGACAGGCGCCAGCCCTGCTGCGTCTCCTGCTGTTGCCATGTTTTGCCCTCACGTCCGGCAGGCCGTTCGGGCCTGCGAAATTATATCCGAGACAGGTGTTGCTGTAGCGCCTTGGCCGAAGCATCCCCGCCGATCAGCCTTGCGTGTTCTTGCAGCGCAAAGCGATCTGTCATCCCAGCGATATAGTCCGAAACGATCCGCGCCAACTGTGTCTTGGTCTCAACTTCCGCAACGTCTTTGCGCCACTGCCGGGGCAATTGGCCCGGATTGTCAATGTAGAACGGAAATAGATCGCGGATCACCTGCGTCACCTCAACCCGCATCGAGACCACCTCGGGCGCGCGATACATGCGGTGGAACAAGAACTTACGAATAACCTTCAAATCCGCCCACAAAGCCGGGGTGAAGAAGATCATCATTTGCCCGGCCATGCGGATATCGGTCACCGATTGCGGCTGCAATTCCCCCAGCGTTTTCTGCGCATTGGCAATCACATCCTCAACCAGAACGCCGAAAAAGCGGCGCAGCGCCTCATACCGGCGGCGATAGTAATTCAGGCCGGGATATTTGCGGTCAACCTCGGCAAAGCAATCGCACAGGATTGGCAATTCGGCCAATTCGTCGGTCGAAAACAATTCGGCCCGCAAGCCGTCATGCAGATCGTGGTTGTTATAGGCAATGTCGTCCGACAATGCGGCAACCTGCGCTTCGGCGCTGGCGTGGGTGTGCAATTCCAGATCGTGTTTGGCGTTATATTCGGCCATCGCCCAAGGGATTTCACCGGTCACCGGGCCATTGTGCTTGGCAATGCCTTCCAGCGTGTCCCAGGTCAGGTTCAGCCCGTCGAACGTAGCGTAGTGTCGTTCAAGCTCGGTCACGATGCGAATGGCTTGGGCGTTGTGATCAAACCCGCCATAAGGCAGCATCAGTTCGGCCAATGCGTCTTCGCCAGTGTGGCCAAAGGGCGTGTGCCCAAGGTCATGCGCCAGCGCCACGGCCTCGGTCAGCTCCGAGTTCAGACCGATGGTGCCGGCAATCGTCCGCGCCACCTGCGCCACCTCGATCGAATGGGTCAGACGGGTGCGAAAAAAGTCACCCTCATGTTCGACAAA
Source organism: Pseudoprimorskyibacter insulae (assembly GCF_900302505.1). Lineage (GTDB taxonomy): Bacteria > Pseudomonadota > Alphaproteobacteria > Rhodobacterales > Rhodobacteraceae > Pseudoprimorskyibacter > Pseudoprimorskyibacter insulae. Next base: position 316,797 of record NZ_OMOJ01000003.1, read on the forward strand.
GACCTGTGTTTTGTGCTTGAGCCGCCGAAACGCCGACGCGTGAATGATCCGATCACGGTCCCGCTGAAAGGCCGAGCGAAAGGTGCTTGCGTCTTCGGCATGGAGACGGCCGCGCGTTTGCGCGGGGTCGCACGCATAAGGTGCCTGCATCTGCCTGATATCCTTGTGGCTTGTCCCTGTGCCTCCTATATTGCAGTTCAACGGAAAGTGGAACCGTTGCAGGAGACCCCGATGCAATTGCCCCCCAAAGTCACAGATCGCGCCTTTGACCGTCTGGCCGAGATCGGCGCAGGCGATCAGGGACAGGCCCTGCGCATCGCCGTTGAAGGCGGTGGCTGCTCTGGGTTTCAGTATGACATCCGGCTGGATGAACCCGGCGCGGATGATCTGGTGCTGGAACGCGATGGCCAGAAGGTTGTCGTGGACGCGGTGTCTTTGCCGTTCCTGTCGAACGCGACCATCGACTTTTCGGATGAGCTGATTGGCGCGCGTTTCGTGATCGAAAATCCGAATGCCGCCAGCTCTTGCGGATGCGGAACAAGCTTTTCGATCTAAGGACTTACACCGTTTGGTTTGAGCGTTGCGGCAAGTGTTCGTCAAGCACCAGCATGATGCCCGACACCACGACCATTGCCACCCCCAGCACGACGCCCGAGGACGGGATTTCGTCAAACACCAGGGCGCCGAGCAACACCATCCAGATGAACTGAACGTTCAGCAACGGCAGGGCAATGAAGGCCGGTAGCAGCCGCAGGCCCACCACGATCAGGGCGCGGCCAATGAACAGCAAAATCGCATAGGCCAGGATCCAGCCCAGATCGGCCATCGGCACCGGCTTCCAAACAAATGGCAGGGCGCAGGCCATAACCACAAACAGCGCAAGGTTCGGGTAGAACACCTGCGCCATATCGTTGCGTTCCGCCTGGCTGATCCGGCGCGACAACAGCATCGACAACGTGCCGGTGACCCCGGCAAACAGCGCCCACAAATGCCCGACTTCAAGGCTGCCCGGCCCTTCGTGGATGATGAACACCACGCCAACGGCCCCAACCACCAGCGCGATCCAGCCCATTGCGCGCACTGGTTCGCCCAGAAGCGGGCCGCTTAGGAAGGCCGCGAAGATCGGCATCAGCGCCATGAAGAAGAACACATCCGCCAAGGGCAAGTTGCGGAAGGCATAGAAAAATCCGATGGATGCCAGCACGGTGAACAGCGCCCGCAGCGCCATGGTCCATGGCATGGTGGTTTTCAGCCCAAACCGGCCATTTGCCCCCGCCCCGCGATCCCGCAACAGGCTGGACGTGCAGCTAAGCGCGACGACGACAAAGGCCGAGATCGCGAACAATTGCGGGGCGTCATAGGTTCCGGCAATGCGCTTGGTGATGGCATCGCCCGATGCCATCAGCGCCGTATAGAGAACGACAATGGCGCTGCCGCCAACTATGCCGGATGGTGATTTCAAACAGACCCCGTTCGTGCTGCCCGCGAAAAACCTTCGAAGAAACGGTCAAACCCATCGCAGGACGTTTCTGCCAGATGCAGAAGGTTCAATGCTTCGGGGGACAGCCACTGTTCGACGGAACGGCGCATCGCGGACCAGTTGGCCGAACGGCCCTGACCCATCTGATACATGCATTCCGACATTTGGCGCAACGGCGCAACTCCTGATTGAACGCGATCAAATCGAACTCTGCTATTGTTGAGCGACTTTCGAAATGGTTCAAGCCCTTTAATTGCAGCAAACCAGTTGCACATTAGATACGTATGATAGTCATCCTGAATCGAAATAGCGTCACCTTCGGTTAATTCAAAGGCGCGCATCTCGGCCAAAACCCAATCTGTCCATGCGGCGGGCGGTGTCCGACCAGCCCAAACCATCGATATGCAGATCTCGGCCATCAGGTCGACGTTCTGATCGAGGAAGGCCAGCATCCCGGCATGTTCAAGGCTGGTCATCGCCTCCTCTGACAGGCCCGGATCGCGGCGGCCATATTCGCTCAGATAAAAGACGATATGGGTCAGTTCATAGGCGGCTTTCTTGTTCGGCAGCGCGAAGGCACGCGAATTGCCAATAAAGCCGTGAAGACGGTCGGTTAGACCGGGATCTTGCGGCAGCGGATCGCGCCCTCGGCGGGCCATCAGACGGCTTGCCTCGGCCCGTTGCAGATCCGACAATTCGGCCCGCACCAGATCATCTGAAATCGCCCGATCGATCAGACGTTCGGACACATCGCCGGGCATGCCCAGATCTTCCAGATCCAAGGCGATGGACAGGAAAAACCGGTAGTATTGCGGGAAGAAGGCGAACCGATCTTCCAGCCCTGCGTAGAAATCGGCATGCGGCGCAAGCAAATGGTCAACTTGCTGGCCAGTCGTTTCCAAAATATTAAGAACTTCGGCATTTTCCTTGAGCCAATACACATCGTCGCCGAACCTGCGATGTGTGGCGAAGATGTCCAGAAGCGCGCTCAGGCGCGCCTCCAGGCTTTCAATGCGGTTGGGAACGGGCAGTGTTACGATCTTGGACATCTGAGTTTCCTTTGATCTTCGTCTTTGGAACGAGGGCTGACCGCCCCCAACCGGCATCGCACACGCGCGCTTACTTGGGTTCCGACCAGGACGGGAACAGCTCGGTCGCGTCACCTTCGGTCATGTCCGACTTGGCGGCCGGGCCCGACCACGACGGGAAGGCACCGGTGGCATTGCCGGTGGTCATTTCGCCGGACTGCGGCTCGGACCAGGACGGGAACAGGTCGGTTGCGTCGCCTTTGGACATTTCCGCCTCGGCCGAGGGGCCGGACCACGACGGGAAGGCACCAGTGGCATTGCCGGTGGTCATGTCGCCGGTCTGCGGCTCGGACCACGAGGGGAACAGGTCGGTTGCATCGCCTGCGGTCATGTCAGATGCGGCGGCAGGGCCGGACCACGACGGGAAGGCGCCAGTGGCATTGCCGGTGGCCATATCGCTGGCCTGCGGCTCGGACCACGACGGCATCAGGCCAGTTGCATCGCCCATCAGCATATCAGCACCGGTTTCCGGGCCGGACCACGACGGAACAAGATCAGTTGCATCACCATTGAATGCGCTGTTTTTCGCAGTCTTTACAATAGCTTCACGGGCAACGGTTTTCAGCAGAGCAGTCATCAGAACCTCCTAGTTGCTAGACTGACTTCACGCTTTTCAATTTTTCGTTGCGCTGCAATAAGTTTTTTCTTGTTAAAATTGTGTCCTGAGGATTATCCACAGCAGAAGATGACGCTAAGGAATTCGCGCCAATTCCATTCCAAGATTATCCACAGAAAAATAAAAATCTTTTCCACAGATCCTGATTGTTGATAAATCCCGCCCCAATTCTGCCCGACAAATCGGCGAATCTGGCGAATTGGGCGCGAATCCCCTGCCACTGATTCCAAAACCCGGCGCTTGAACCCGGCCCTGCCATCGGCGATAGATCGGGAAACAGCCCGGAGGCCCGCATGAAAATCGCCAGTTTCAACATCAACGGCATCAAGGCCCGGATCGAGGCGCTGACGCGCTGGCTCAATGAGGCTCAGCCAGATGTGGTGGTCCTGCAAGAAATCAAGTCGGTCGATGAGGGTTTCCCGCGCGACCATTTCGAGGACATGGGCTATAATGTCGAGACGCACGGGCAAAAGTCGTTCAACGGCGTTGCAATCCTGTCGAAACTGCCGCTTGAGGACGTCACGCGCGGATTGCCGGGCGACGATAGCGACGAACAGGCCCGCTGGATTGAGGCAACGGTGACCGGAAACCATTCATCGGTGCGGGTCTGCGGGCTGTATCTGCCCAATGGCAACCCCTGCCCCGGGCCGAAATACGATTACAAACTGGCGTGGATGGCGCGGCTTGAAGCGCGCGCGCGTCAGTTGATGGCCGATGAAATGCCCGCGCTTATGGCGGGAGACTATAACGTCATTCCGCAGGCCGAGGACGCAGCCAAGCCCGAAAGCTGGACAGAAGACGCGCTGTTCCGCCCCGAAACCCGCGCCGCCTTTCGCCGGATCCTAAACCTTGGCTTTACCGAAGCCTTCCGCGCCCGCACCCAAGGGCCGGGGCATTACAGTTTCTGGGATTATCAGGCGGGGGCATGGCAGCGGAACAATGGCATCCGCATCGACCACTTCCTGCTGACCCCGGCCTGCGCCGATATGATGACCGATTGCCAGATCGACAAAGACACCCGCGCGGGCGACAAACCGTCAGATCACGTGCCGATCTGGATCACCCTCGACGCATAGGCGGATAATGGCCGATCGCGCCAAGGCCACGTGATCTTTACGTGAAAGCGGCCCGCAGGGGTTGTTTTGTGATACTTTTGCCGAAACACTTTCCCCAGATATTTTATTTCGGGGAAAGATTATGGCCATCGCTCATTCAACCGTCACCGACAATTCACTATTGCCGTTCAACACCGCAGGCGGAGTCAATCTGTTTGAGGGGCAAAATTACGTTTACAGGGACACCCAAAGCCAATGGGTCGAACTGGCTGATATTTTTGCCAATGGTATCCAGTTGGGGGATGAGACCTATACTGGTTTCAACGTCAAACCTGGGTACGGCCTCCAGTTTGGCAATGGTCAAGGCTATGACACCACACGCATCGCAGCCTTATACTCCAATATTCGGGACTATTACTACCGAAGTGCCAGTGACCTGACAGGCGTCTACGTCGACAAGAACACCGATCGGGATTCTGTCGTTATCACTTGGTATGAGATGCAGACCTCTGGCTTCACCGATGCCTCGGTGACGATGCAGGTCGAATTGATGGACCGCGGTGATGGCGATGCCGAGGTGATTTTCCGGTTCAATGACGTAACCGGCTTAAACTATTATCCGCACCACCAATATGGACCCAGCTTTTTTGTCATCGATGGGGAAGGCAGTGCGCGCACACCGCTAGGCTATGTTCCCGGATTGGAAATGTCGCAATATGACACCATCGTTGGCAACACTGGCGTCGCAGGCGTGTGGCAGTTTACCTTGGAAGACGGACAGCTGAACACTAGCGAGTTTGCGACTACGGCCGTGATCGAGGACGGAACTTCGGGTGACGACAGTTACACCGGCTCTTTGCTGGGCGATGCCATTCGTGGGGCGGACGGCAATGATACACTGGACGGCGGTTATGGGAACGACACCCTAAACGGGGGAGCAGGCGATGACTCACTGACGGGCGGGTTTGGTTGGAACTTCCTGTTTGGCGGGGATGGCAACGATACCCTCGACAACAGAGGCTCTAGCGGCGGTGAACTGTACGCCGGGGCCGGTGACAATCTTGTCAGAGGCGGTGGGGGAATGGAAACGATCACGGCCGGGAATGGAAATGACTCCATCTACGCGGGTGAAGGCAGCAACACCATCAATGCCAGCAGCGGCGAAAACCGGATCATCACCGGCAGTGGCCACGACCGTATCACCACCGGCATCGACGCCGACGCGATCCAATCAGGGTGGGGCAATGACACGATCAACACCTTCGCGGGCAATGACACTGTTGAGGCCGGGGGCGGCAATGACACGGTCCATTCCGGCGATGGCGACGATCTGGTGGTTGGCGGCGATGATCAAGACTACATCACCGCGGGCCTTGGCGATGATTTTGTGAATGGCGGGGCAGGCGATGACAAAATCCTCGGGGCTGCTGGCAACGATACGCTCCTGACCGGGACAGGGAGTGACACGGTTTATGGCGGCGAAGGCAATGACAGCCTTGATGGCGGTACGGCAGCTGAATCGTCCTATCGGTATTACGATTATTCTATCTATCGCTATGTCTACTCTACGCCGGGCAAAGAATTGAACGGCGACGCTGGCGATGACACCATCATGGGCAGCCATTACAACGACACGATCAGCGGCGGCACCGGCAATGACTATATCGACGGGCGGCGCGGCAATGACAGCATTGGCGCGGGCGATGGCGACGATACGATCATCGGCTCGGAATGGGACGGCACGGATGAGGATTGGATCTATGCCGGGGATGGCGCGGATTCAGTCTTTGGCGGCGGCGGTCATGACACGATCTATGGCGGCGCGGGCAATGACACGCTGGTCGGCGGCTTCGGGCGCGACCTGATCCTTGGCGGCGACGGCGATGACATCATCTTTGGCGGCGAAGGCTATGACAACGTGACCGGCGGCGATGGCGCGGATAAGTTCGTGGCCTCTGGGGCCAAGACCGATGTCAGCGTGATCACCGATTACAACCCCGACGAAGGCGATGTGCTGGTTCTGGATGTGGCCAATGTCAGCGTCGGCAACCTGCGCCTGCTGGGCGACCGCCTGACGGATCTTAGCGGCAACCCCGCCGAATTCCGCAGCCTGTCGCTAATTGATGTGGGCGATGACGGCACCTTGGAACAGACGATCTTTACCTTCGCCAACGCGACCGAGCTGGACCGTCTGGTGCTGCATATGGCCGACGGCGGAATTGTGCAGGACGTGATCGACCTGGACCTGTTCTGATCGGCTAGGGGGCGGGTCGCCGCCCCCTAGCCTTTCGTCACGTCGTGGCAGTACAGCCAATCGAATTGATGCAATAGCTTGCCGGGGGTGACCCGGCTTGCAATCCCCAGCCCCAGATGGGCCGCCATGCGCAGCGGGCCGGGCCCAAGATGGTATTTCCACGCATTGCCATTGGCCGCCTCGATCACACGGACAGCCCTGTCGCGGCGGCGGGCCTGATAGCTGGCCAGCCCGGCCGCGATATCCGGCGCTTTGGCCAAGGCGTCGGCCAGCACCCAAGCATCCTCAAGCGCCATATTCGCGCCCTGCGCCATATAGGGCAGCGTCGGATGCGCGGCATCGCCAAGGATCACTGCGTTTTCACCATACCAGCGTTCGGCCACCGGGTGGCGGAACAGCCCCCATAGCAAGGGCCGGTCCGCCTGTTTGATCAACCGCTGCGCCATCCCGCCGAAATCGGCAAAGGCCCGGCGCAGGTTGGCCGGATCGTCGGGGTGGTTCCAGTTTTCATCGGCCCAATGGCTGCGTTCCTGCGCGGCCACCAGATTGACAACGGACCCATCGCGCAGCGGATAGCTGACCAGATGCCGCCCGCCGCCCATATGCACCATAGCGTGATCGGGGTGGCGAACCGTGTTCGGCACAACCGCGCGCCAGACCACATGGCCGGTAAAGAACGGGTTCGCCGCGCCATTGAGCGCTTTGCGCAGGCACGAATGCAGCCCATCCGCCCCGATCACCAGATCACAGCTGCGCCGGTCGCCCGTGGTCAGTTCGATGCAGGGGCGCGGCCCCGGATTGATCGCCTGGACATGCTGCAAAAGCCGGATTTGCACCCCGGCCTCACGCGCCTTGGCCGACAGCAGGTTGATGATGTCGGCCCGATGGACAAAGTAATAGCCCTGATCGGATGGCAATCGGGTCAGGTCGATGCGTGCCACTTCGCGCCCCGTTGCGCCATTGCGCAGGCTAACCGCCTGCCCGCGCACCGATGCGGCCGCCAGATCATCCGCCAGCCCCAGTGCCTCGATCACCCTCAGACCATTGGGCGACACCTGAATGCCTGCGCCCACTTCGGTGATGGCCTCGGCCTGTTCCAACACGGTGACATCCGCCCCCCGCGCCCGTAGCGCCAAGGCCGCCGCCAGCCCGCCAATTCCGGCGCCGACCACAGTGATATTCAGGTTCGATAATGTCATGACCGTCGTTATAAAAACGCCGGAGCAATTGCCCCGGCGAGATTGGTATCAGCCCATAGGGCCCACGCACCCAACGATGCGCAGATCAATCGTCGCGATGTACTTTTTCGCGGCGTTCGTGCCGTTCCTGGGCCTCAAGGCTCATGGTGGCGATGGGACGTGCGTCCAGTCGCTTGAGCGAAATTGGCTCGCCCGTCACTTCGCAATAGCCGTATTCGCCTTCGTCGATGCGGCGCAAGGCGGCATCGATCTTGGACACCAGCTTGCGCTGACGGTCGCGTGTACGCAGTTCCAGCGCACGGTCCGTTTCTTCGGAAGCACGATCCGCCACATCGGGGATGTTGCGCGTGCTATCCTGCAACCCTTCAATCGTATCACGACTGTCGGCCAGCAGGTCTTTTTTCCAATCGATCAGCTTACGACGGAAATATTCCAGCTGCCGTTCATTCATGAACGGCTCATCCTCAGCCGGTGTATAATCGTCGGGAAGAAAGTTTTCAGCTTTCATTTTGGGTTCCTCATCAACGCCGATATCCGACATTAGGCACCTCCAGATATCTGGCATTCCTCGAAAGGGCCTTACCCCATGGGTCTGCCATTGTCACTAGCCAAAAGGCCAAAAAACGGCTCAGCGCGAAATTGTTATCCTTAGAAAATCGTTACAAAATCTCAGCTTGCCGCAAAGCGCCCAAGATGTAGAGTGCGCACGCCAAAGATCAATTTTCATGGGTTTGGCGTCTGAATTGCCCCCTGAATGACCGTGTTTGCGCTATCGGAGCCTTTGAATGCGTTTGATTTCCTCAGCACTCGCCCTTGCGGGCCTCACAACTGTTTTCGCCGCCCCCGCTCAGGCCGTTGATTGGGGCCAGCATTATGCCTCAGTTCGCGATTGGGATGTTTATCAATCCGACATTTCGGGCTGTATTGCCGCCCGCCCATCGGGCCAAATGGTCGATATGGCAATGCTGATCGCCCCGGCCAGCGGGTTTGAGCTGATGTTCTCCAGTTCGCTACCCAATGACAGTTTGGCAAGTGTCTTGGTCACCATTGATGGCCGGTCCACCCATGACGAATATATCGCCGTCGACGGCTGGCTGCATGGCGTGTTTGACACGCCCCTGCGCGAAGCCATGGCCGCATCCAGCAGCGCCGAAGTGATGATCGACGGCCTCCCGATGACCTTTCCGATGGATGGTGTGACGGCGGCCCTGCTCAAGCTGCAAGATTGCTGGTTCGATCTGGCTCAGCCCGATCCGAACACATCGCGCGCCCTGCCCGTGGCGCTGCCGTCCAAATCCGGCGGTCAGGCACCGGGCCGCGCCCCCACGCGCCCCACAGCTGCGCCCATGGTTCCGGCGGTCACCACCACGCATTACGACACTGCCCGCGACTGGACCGTTCACGCCGAACAAAACGCCCATGGCTTTGCCGGCTGCGCGATGACCCGCGGCCCCGGCTTTGATCTGTCGCTGGCCCGTTTCGGCGGCGCATGGACGCTACGCTTTCCGTTCAATGCCCCCGACGGCACACGCATCACCGCCGATATGGATCTGGACCGCGCCAGCGCATTGGCCGATCTGACCGTCCTGAATGGCGTCGCTGAGGGCGAGATTGGCGAATCCTGGGTCGAAGGCATCGCCCTTGGCCGCCGGTTCTTTGTCAGCTTGGGTGGCCCGCAATCCCGGATTTCGCTGTCCGGCACTGCCGCCGCGATCACCAAGGTCGAAGAATGCGACATGAACTTCGGCGTGGTTCCCGTCGCTCAGACTGCCGTCGAAAACGACGCCCTGCGCCCCGGCCCCAACTGTCCGGCCATGGGCAGCATGCGGTCGCCAAACCTTCAGGATCTGGGCAATATCACCTTCATCAACCAAACGGATGCAGCCATTAATCTTTATTGGTTGGACTTTAACGGCATGCCGCAGGAAATGGGCGGCCTTCTGCCCGGCGACATCGCCCGCTTCAATTCGGTTGCCGGGCATTACTGGCTGGCACGCGATGTCCACGGCACCTGCCACGGCGGCACCATCGAAGTGCCCTTTGGCGACACCTCCTACGAGATCCGCTAACCCCTTCGGCCCCCGCTTGAAAAGCCGGGGGCCGAGGTCTACCACTGTGCCGGACAAAAGGAAGGACGCGCAATGACCACCCGTTTTGACGGCACCGACAGCTATGTCGCCACCGACGATCTGACCATGGCCGTGAACGCCGCCATAACGCTGGAACGGCCGCTGCTGGTCAAGGGCGAGCCGGGCACAGGCAAAACGGAACTGGCGCGTCAGGTCGCCTCGGCGCTTGACCTGCCGATGATGGAGTGGAACATCAAATCCACCACAAAGGCGCAACAGGGCCTTTACGAATACGACGCCGTCAGCCGCCTGCGCGATAGCCAACTCGGCGAAGAACGCGTGCATGACGTCAAGAATTACATCAAAAAGGGCAAGCTCTGGCAGGCGTTTGAAGCCGAACAAAAGGTCGTTCTGCTGATTGACGAGATCGACAAGGCCGATATCGAGTTCCCGAACGACCTGCTGCAAGAACTCGATAAGATGGAGTTCCACGTCTACGAGACCGGCGAGACGATCAAAGCACGCGTGCGCCCGATCGTCATCATCACCTCGAACAACGAAAAAGAACTGCCCGACGCCTTCCTGCGCCGCTGCTTTTTCCATTACATCCGTTTCCCCGAGGCCGACGTGATGCGCAAAATCGTCGAAGTACACCACCCCGGCATCAAGGGCGAATTGCTGACCGCCGCGCTGACCCAGTTCTATGAGCTGCGCGAACAGCCGGGGCTGAAGAAAAAGCCTTCCACCTCCGAAGTGCTCGATTGGCTCAAGCTGCTGCTGGCCGAGGATCTGGCACCCGAAGACCTCAAGCGTGACGGGGCCAATGCCCTGCCGAAACTGCACGGCGCGCTGCTGAAGAACGAACAGGACGTGCACCTGTTCGAACGTCTCGCCTTCATGGCGCGGCGGCAACGATGACCCGGGCCGTGGACTGGAGGGCGGGCCGCTGGCGCAGCCAGTCGGGGTGCTCGGGTCCACGGACCTGATCCCATGCTGCATATCCTGACCCACGACATTCTGCCGGTCTTTTCGCTGCTGGCGCTTGGCTTTTTGCTGGGCTGGCGGCGCAAGGTCGTGGTGGACGAGGCCCGCGCCATCAATCGCGTTGGCCTATTGATCCTGCAACCTGCGCTGATCTTTCCGCTGGTGGCGCAGGTCGATTTCCACGCGTTTGAACCTCTAGCCCTTGCGCTCTATGCGCTGTGCCAGACCATCGGCTTTACCATCGCCTTCATCATCGCCCGGTATATTTTCCGCCGCGAACGGCTAGAGGCGTGGCTGCTGGCGATGACGATGATCTTCGTCAACACGCTGCTGTATATCTGGCCCATCTCGCTGCTGATTTTTGGCGAGGCCGCGGCCCTGCCGATCAAATCCATCGTGGCCTGGGATGCGACGGTGACCTTTGCCTTCTTCATCATCTCGTCCGATCTGATGTCCGGCCACGGCACGCCCCGTCAGGCCATGGGCCGCGTGGTACAGAACCCGATCCTGATCGGCATTGTCGCAGGCGCGATCATCAACCTTGCGCGCATTCCCCTGCCCGAGCCGATCCTGACCGCCACCCATTTCGCAGGAGTGGCCGCAGCCCCCCTGACTCTGTTCGCGCTTGGCGTGATCCTGTCGCAGCAATCGCTGCGCCCAACGCCGGTGGTGGTGACAATGACGGGCCTTAAGCTCTTTGGCTTTCCGCTGCTGGTTTGGGCCGCTGTCTCGCTCAGCCCCTTGCCGGATCATTGGCAGGCGCTGTTCGTGCTGGATGCCGCTGGCCCCGCAGGTGCGATGGCCTTTGCCCTGGCCATGCTGCATGGGGTGCGCACCGATGCCATTGCTCCGGTCATCATCTGGACCTCGATCCTGTCGCTGCTGCCCATGGCATGGCTGGCCTGATCCTGCCACCCCCACATTGAAACCTTGCAAGCCGGTTCCGATGCGCTAGGCTTGCGGCAACCACAAAGGCCAAAGGCCGCGCACGACAAGAGGCACCGCAGAATGACACAAGACGCCGAATTGCTGATCCGCCCATTGACGGCAGGCGACAAAGACCAATGGCGCGAACTTTGGGCGGCCTATCTGGCCTTCTACGGCTCGGCCGTCGGTTCTGAGGTGTATGAGACCACATTCGCCCGCCTCATTGGCAAGGATGAACGGGATTACAATTGCTTGGTCGCCGAGGTTGAGGGCGAACTGGTCGGTTTGGTGCATTTCCTGTTTCACCGTCATTGCTGGCGGGTTGAGGATGTCGTCTATCTGCAAGACCTGTTCACCTTGAAACACTGGCGCGGCATGGGCATCGGCAAGGCCCTGATCGAAGCCGTCTACGCCTGCGGCGACGAAGCTGGCGCGCCGACCGTTTATTGGCTGACGCAGGACTTCAACACCCAAGCGCGCGAACTTTATGACAAGGTGGCCGACGTCACCCCCTTCATCAAGTATCAGCGCCCGGTATGATGCGGCTGGCGCTGCCAATTGCACTGGTGTTGGCCGGGTGTTCACCCGTCCAATCGCCTTCTGCCTTGGTGCCCAAGGGCAAGATCGCCCAAAGCCAGCCTTTGCCGCCGATGAAGATGTTCGGCGCGGCGCAGCCCGATGCGCCCGTACGGTCCAACCGCGACATGGCGCGGGACTATCTGGATCTGGCCTTTACGCTGGAAAGCGGGCGCTCGGTCAAATTCTTCACGCGGGTCGAAGGCCCGATCCGCATTCGCCTGGCCGGCACCCCGTCCAAGACCATGATGGCCGATCTGAACGCTCTGATCCTGCGCCTGCGCAGCGAGGCACGGCTTGATATCGCCCTGACGGACGCGGACACCGCCCAGATCACCATCAATGCCGTATCGCGCAAGCGGATCAGCCGGTATCTGGCCAGCGCGGCCTGTTTCGTTTTGCCGGGTGTGGCCACCGTGTCCGAGTTTAATTCAAACCCCGGCAAAACCCGCCTTGATTGGGCGCAATTGGAACAGCGCGACCGAATGGGCGTCTTCGTGCCGAACGATGCCAGCCCGCAAGAAGCCCGCGACTGCCTGCACGAAGAGATCGCCCAAGCCCTCGGCCCGGTGAATGACCTCTATCGCCTTGGCGACAGTGTGTTCAACGACGACAACACCCACGCCATTCTGACCGGGTTCGACATGCTGATGCTGCGGGTTCACTATGACCCCGCCCTGCGCACCGGCATGAGCCGGGATGAGGCCGCGCGGGTCGTTCCCGGCATTCTGGCCCGTCTGAACCCGCGCGGAGAACGCATCGCGTCCAATCCCCTGCCCGCCACGCCGCGCAGCTGGATTGAGGCTGTACAAACCACGCTCTCGCCGGACAAATCCGCCACCTCGCGCCGCCTCAATGCCGCCAAGGCCCTGACCATCGCCCGCAGCGAAGGCTGGCGCGATCAGCGCCTTGCCTTCAGCCTTTATCTTGTCGCCCGCATGTCGAGCGAGGACGACCCGGCCCGCGCCGAGGCAATGTTCCGCGCGCCCCATGACCTGTTGGCCGGGCAGCCCGGTATGCAGACCTTCCGCATGTTCACTGGCATGCAGCTGGCCTATTACGCATTGCAGCGCAGCGCCCCGGATCGGGCGCTTTCGGTGATCGACGAATTCGAACCGCAGGCCCACAAGGCGCAGAACGCCGCGCTGCTGTCGTCCTTCATGATGCTGCGCGCCGAAGCCTATGACCAAATGGGCCGCAGGTCCGAGGCAAGCGCGGTTCGGCTGGACAGTCTGGGCTGGGCAAGATACGGCTTCGGCCCGGATTGGGCGGTACGTGCGCGGCTGGACACCATGTCGTCGCTTGGCCCGAAACAAAACACGAAGGTTGGATCATGATCGTAATCATCCTCACACTTCTGGGCGTCACGGTGGGTGCCTTGACCGCCAAACGCCGTAAGGGCAAGCCGCTGGACATGGCGCAATATGCCGCCGGTTACGGCATTTTATTTGCGCTGATGGGTCTGATCATCACAATCGCGGTCGAAAAATCCCTCTGACACAAAGGCAGGGCCGATGTTCGTCCCCTTCTTCGAAAACCTTCGTGCCGCCTCGGTTCCGGTCTCGCTTCGCGAGTATCTAACCTTTCTTGAGGCGTTGAAGGCCGGTCTGGCGATCTACGATCCCGAGGCGTTCTATTACCTCGCTCGCAGCGCCATGGTGAAGGACGAACGCAACATCGACAAATTCGACCGCGCCTTTGCGGCGACCTTTTCGGGCCTTGAGGCGATCAGCGCCGATGATGTGCTGAACGCCGTTGATTTGCCCGAAGACTGGCTGCGCAAGATGGCCGAAAAGCACCTGAGCGCCGAAGAAAAGGCCGAGATTGAGGCGCTTGGCGGGTTCGACAAGCTGATGGAGACGCTGAAAAAGCGTCTTGAGGAACAAAAGGGGCGCCATCAGGGCGGCTCGAAATGGGTTGGCACGGCGGGCACCTCGCCCTTTGGCGCCTATGGCTACAACCCCGAAGGCGTGCGTATTGGTCAGGACGAAAGCCGCCACCAGCGCGCCGTGAAAGTCTGGGACAAACGTGAATTCAAGAACCTTGACGGCGATGTCGAACTGGGCACCCGCAACATCAAGGTCGCGCTGAAACGCCTGCGCCGCTGGGCCCGCGATGGTGCGGCCGATGAGCTGGATCTGGACGGCACCATCCGTGCCACGGCGGAACATGGCTATCTCGATGTGCAAACGCGGCCCGAACGGCGCAATGCGGTGAAGGTGTTGCTGTTTCTGGATGTGGGCGGCTCGATGGACCCGCACATTAAGGTGGTGGAGGAGCTGTTTTCCGCCGCGCGGGCCGAATTCAAGCACCTCGAATACTACTACTTCCACAATTGCCTTTATGAGGGCGTCTGGCGCGACAACCGCCGCCGCTGGGATGCGCAAACGCCGACTTGGGAAGTGCTGAACACCTACGGATCTGAATACAAATGCATTTTCGTGGGCGATGCCAGCATGTCGCCCTATGAAATCGTCCAACCCGGCGGCGCGAATGAGCACTGGAACGCCGAGGCTGGCCAGACTTGGCTGAACCGCGCGCGCCAGCAATGGCCCTCGCATCTGTGGATCAATCCGCTGGCCGAACGCTATTGGCAATACACCCAGTCGGTGCAGATGATCCGCCAGATCTTTGATGATCGCATGGTGCCGATGACCCTACAGGGGCTAGAGGCTGGTATGAAAGAATTGATCCGCTGACGCTGGTCTGCCATGGGGCTTGTCCCATGGCTCGGCGCGGGCGGCCTCGATGGCCGCGCGGGGCGATGCGCCCTTACACCGTCTCGGCGCGATAGCCCTGCCCGTCTACCACCAAGCGCACGAACTTCTGCCCGGCTATCGCATGGCTTGAGGCCATGACCAAGCCGCGTTCCGCAATTTCGGCCAGCGCGGCCTTGCGTGTGGCAATGCCCTGCGGCTTGTCCGCGTCGTATTTGGCAAACACTTCGGGTTCGGGCAGTTGCAGCGCAAAGCTGTGCAGGATGTCAGCGACCAGCACCAAATCGGACCCAATCCGCAGCCCCATTTGTCCCGGTGTATGGCCGGGTAGGTGCCAGCCGCGCACATTCGGCGCGACCTCGTCCCCGTCGTCGAACAGGGTGATCTGGTCCGCATAAGCCTCCGTCACGATGGCATTGCCCTCGCCCGAACCGTGCCACCGCGCATGTTCAGCCCGCCCCAGCCAGATTTCGGCCTTCGGGAAAACCTTCCCGCCTTCTGCATCGAACAGCCCGCCGAAATGGTCGCGGTGCAGGTGGGTCAGGATCACGCGGCGAATGTCGGTCAGGGCAACGCCCAATTCGGCCAGACGCGCGGGCAAATGCCCCGCCGCATCACCCCAAGTGCTGCCGCATCCGGTATCGACCAGATCGCAAGCCCCATCGGGGTGGCGCAGCAGGAAGGCGTTGAACTCAGTGATAATCCCGCTCAGGCCCGCCGCCCGAAGACGGCTATCCCGGACAACCGGATCAAGGTCGGGAAAGACCGTTTCGTCAAACACCGTGTCCCCGTCCTTGAGGGCGAAAACCTCGATGCCTGCGGTGGTGAAACGGTCAATCCCTGCCATGTCTTATCCGATGCGGTAGTTCGGGCTTTCGCGGGTGATCTGCACGTCATGGACGTGGCTTTCGGCCAGACCGGCGTTGGTGATCTTCACGAAATTGCAGTTCTTGCGCATTTCTTCGACCGTGGCGTTGCCGGTATAGCCCATGGCCGCGCGCAGACCGCCCACCAGCTGGTGGATCACCGCGCTGGCCGGGCCTTTGTACGGCACTTGGCCTTCGATGCCCTCGGGCACCAGCTTGTCGCTGGCCGCATCCTTCTGGAAATAGCGATCGGCCGAGCCGCGCGCCATGGCGCCAAGGCTGCCCATGCCTCGATAGGATTTGAACGAACGGCCCTGATAGAGGACCACCTCGCCCGGGCTTTCGTCGGTGCCAGCGATCATGCTGCCCACCATCGCGCAGCTTGCGCCCGCCGCGATGGCCTTGGCGAAATCGCCCGAGAACTTGATGCCGCCATCCGCGATCACCGGCACATCACCCGCCGCGCCCGCGCAATCGATGATAGCGGTCAGCTGGGGCACGCCCACACCGGCCACCATCCGCGTGGTGCAGATCGAGCCCGGCCCGATGCCGACCTTGACCGCATCCGCGCCCGCATCGATCAGCGCCTTGGTCGCCGCAGCCGTAGCCACATTGCCCGCAATCACCTGAACGTTGCTCGACAGTGCTTTGACGCGTTTCACCGCATCCAGAACGCCCGCCGAATGGCCGTGGGCGGTATCGACAACAACGATATCAACACCCGCATCAATCAGGGCCTCGGACCGTTCAAAACCCGAATCCCCGACCGAGGTCGCGGCGGCCACGCGCAGGCGGCCCAGTTCATCCTTGCAGGCGGTGGGGTTCAGAACGGCCAGTTCCGTATCCTTAAGGGTCAGCAGACCCGTCAGCCGGCCCTGACCATCATGTACCAGCAGCTTTTCGATGCGGCGCGCCTTCATCAGGCTTTTCGCCTCTTCGAGGTCCGCCGGTTCGGCCAGCATGGCCAGATCGTTGCTGGTCATCATCACATGCACAGGCGTGTCGTCCGAAGTGGCGAAGCGCATATCGCGGTTGGTGACGATGCCGACCACGCGGCCCTGTTCGTCCACCACTGGGAAGCCAGTGAAATTATACCGCTCGATCAGCGCCTTGGCATCGGCCAGCGTCTGGTTTGGGGTCAAGGTCACGGGGTTGTAGACGATCCCGGATTCGAAACGCTTCACGCGGCGAACCTCGCGCGCTTGCGCGATGATATCAAGGTTCTTGTGGATCACGCCTATCCCGCCAGCCTGCGCCATGGTGATGGCCATGCGGGCCTCGGTCACCGTATCCATTGCCGAGCTGAGAAGCGGGATGTTCATTTTGATGGCCCGCGTCACACGCGTTTTGGTGCTGGCCGTGCTGGGCAGAACGGAAGAAGCTGCCGGAACAAGAAGAACATCGTCGAAGGTAAGCGCCTCGCGAATCTCCATGGGGGGTCCTTTCCAAGGGATGCGTCGTTGGCGCTTCCCTATTGCATGGAACGGCGTCGGGGGAAAGGGGCTTTTGCCGCAGAAGCGAAGAAGGGAACGCGCCCGAGGCCGCCCATCGAGGGCGCCCCCGCGCGGCTGGACTGCGCCAGCGCCCATACGTCACCCCGCCCGCAATGCCGTTTGCGATGCGCAAAGTGACGCGGGATGGCTTTCCCTTGCCGCGCAAACCACTATGTTGCGCCCCAAACGCGCGAAGGACTTTGGCATGAGCAGTGATCCCCTTGTGATCTTTACCCCCTCGGGCAAACGAGGCCGGTTCCCTGTTGGCACCCCGGTTCTGACGGCCGCCCGGCAATTGGGCGTCGATCTGGATTCGGTCTGCGGTGGGCGCGGGATCTGCTCGAAATGCCAGATCACCCCGTCTTACGGCGAGTTTCCCAAGCACGGGCTGACCGTGGCCGAGGATGCGCTGTCAAACTGGAACGCGGTCGAGGAACGTTACCAGCAAAAGCGCGGGCTGAAGGCAGGCCGCCGCCTTGGCTGTCAGGCCACGATCCAGCGCGATATCGTCATTGACGTGCCGCCCGAAAGCCAGGTCCACCGCCAAGTGGTGCGCAAGGCCGCCAGCGCCCGTGTGATCGAAATGGATCCGGCCACGCGCCCGCATTACATCACCGTGGATGAGCCTGACATGCACGAGCCCACCGGCGATCTGGAGCGGGTCTGCCGCGCCTTGGCCGCCCAATGGGACGTGCCACGCGCCACCATGGCCCCCGGCCTGCTGCGCCGCCTGCAACCCATTCTGCGCAAGGGCAATTGGGCCATCACCGTGGCGCTGAACACCCCGCAGGAAGGCGCGGTGCCGCAGATCGTCGCGGCGTGGCCGGGGCTGAAGGAAGGCGGGCTTTATGGGTTGGCGATTGATCTGGGATCAACCACCATCGCCGCGCATCTGACCAGTCTTGAGACGGGCGCGGTTGTGGCCTCGTCCGGGATCATGAACCCGCAGATCCGATTTGGCGAAGACCTGATGAGCCGCGTGTCCTATTCCATGATGAACCCCGGCGGGGCGGTCGAAATGACCCGCGCGGTGCTGGAGGCGCTGGATACGCTGATCACCGACATCGCGAAAGAGGCAGGCGTTGGCCTTGATGCGGTGCTTGAAGCGGTGTTCGTGTGCAACCCCGTGATGCATCACCTGCTGTTGGGCATTGACCCGGTGGAGCTGGGTCAAGCGCCCTTCGCGCTGGCCACCTCGGATGCCATGTCGCTGGATGCGCTGGCGCTGGGGCTGACCGCCCTGCCCGCTGAGGCGCAGATTTACCTGCTGCCGTGTATCGCTGGCCATGTGGGGGCCGATGCCGCCGCCGTGGCGCTATCGGAACAGCCGGGCAAGTCCGAAGATCTGGTGCTGGTCGTCGATGTCGGCACCAACGCCGAAATCCTGCTCGGCGATACGCGCCGCGTGCTGGCCTGTTCTTCGCCCACGGGCCCCGCCTTTGAGGGCGCGCAGATCAGCAGCGGCCAGCGGGCCGCGCCGGGCGCGATCGAGGCGATCCGCATCAACCCCGAAAACAAAGAGCCGCGCTTCCGCGTGATCGGGTGTGATCTGTGGTCCCATGAGGACGGCTTTGCCGAAGCCACCGCCGCCAGCGGCATCACGGGGATTTGCGGGTCAGGCATTATCGAAGCCGTGGCCGAGATGCGGATTGCCGGGTTGATGGACGGCTCGGGTTTGATCGGCAGCGAAGCGCAAACCGGCACCAATCGCTGCGTTCCCAACGGGCGCACCCATGAATACGTGATCTTTGACGGTAGCGCCGAGGGCGGGCCGCGCATCACCGTGACCCAAGGCGATATTCGCGCCATCCAGCTGGCCAAATCCGCGCTTTATGCGGGGGCGCGGTTGCTGATGGATGAGATCGGCACCGACACGGTGGACCGCGTGGTTCTGGCGGGCGCATTTGGCGCGCATATCTCGCCGCTGCATGCGATGGTCTTGGGGATGATCCCGGACGTGCCGCTGGACAAGGTGACCAGCGCGGGCAACGCGGCTGGCACCGGCGCACGGATTGCCCTGTGCAACCGTGCTGCCCGGAGCGAGATTGAAAAGACCGTCAAGGCCATCACCAAGGTCGAAACCGCGATTGAGCCGCGCTTTCAGGAACATTTCGTCGCCGCCAACGCGATCCCGCACAAAACGGACCCGTTCCCGCATCTGGCCACCCTCACCACCCTGCCCGATCTCAGCTTTAACAGCGGCAAGGATGATGGCGGCACCCGCCGCAGACGCCGCCGCTGACAAAGGCTTGCAAGCGTTTTTACATCTTGCGAGGTAGAAACGCTTGCGATATCCCAACCGGAAGAGCGCGGGTATGGTGAAAAGGTATCACGCGAGCTTCCCAAGCTTAAAGTACGGGTTCGATTCCCGTTACCCGCTCCAAACCTCCGAAAAATCAGCGATTTCGCCGCAATACGGTCAAAATTCCGCTCAATCCTAGCGGTTCTACGACTCGCCCCATTCTGTTTGGGCGGGATATGACATTGCTCGGACCGATTTGATGACTGTTTTACTGTACCAAGCGCTGATCGTCGTTTCCCTGATCATCGTGCGCATTCTGACGCCCAAGTATTTGATCCATCTGGCGTGGCTGTGGTCGGCATGGTCGCTGCTGCTGATCCAGGTGCCGTGGCTGATGATCCTGCAACTGGCGGTCACATGGATCGCCTATGCCAAGCTGAGCCCGAATGAGCCGTCCAAGGCGCCACCGGTCAAAAAGCCTGCTGCGCCCAAAGCCAAGATCCCGGTAAAACAATCCGCGCAACGAGCGAAAAAACCTACGCCAATTGCTAGGCCAGTGAAAGAAGAGCAGAGAGAAGGCTTTCTGACCAAGGTAAATAATGGCTTGGAAAATCTGAACGATAGCTTGGACTTAGCCACCCAAAAAATGGAGATCGACGCGCTTTTCACGATCGAAGAAGCGGTCATCAGGAACATTCAGGAGCGTGCAAAGAAACGTCAAGACATAGGCCCAGAAATCCGGGCCATGACTGTCAGCCAATTGCGCCAAAAGGACTGGTCCGAGTTGCAGCCACAGGACAGCGATTGGCGCGACGACCTGACCGATGCAATCAACGCAATCGTGGCCAAGGCGGCCGCGCATCACCGCGCTGCCATCAAAGCCCATGCCAAGAACAAACTAGACCGCCGCGAAAACGCCCGGCGCGATGTGCGGGCGTTGTTCAAAGCCGATGATATGCTGCGGGATGAACTTGGCTATTTTTGGCCAATGTACCCCGGCTTGATGCCCATCCTGGCCCCCGAACCACCGAAACCGGCCCCCGCCCCTGTTGCGCCCGCCGTCATGCGCCCGCATGGCCCCGCCATCGCCAAAATCATCCGCGACCGCGGGATCACGTCGCTGGTGCATTTCACCAATCTGGACAACCTCTCCAGCATCGAGGAACACGGGCTTTTGCCGCTGTCGGACCTGCGCAAGCGCGGGCTGGAGCATGTGACCAACGACCGCCAACGCGTTGAGGGGCATCCAGATGCGCTGTGCCTGTCGATCAGCCATCCCAATGCCCGGATGTTCTATAAATACCGGCGCGAGGCGAGGTGTGGCTGGGCGGTGCTGGAACTGTCGCCCGATATTTTGACGACGCATGAGTGCTCCTTTTATCCGCGCAACGCTGCCGATCACCGGATGCGCGGCGTGCCGCGTTCAGTTCTGGGAACGCCCGAAGCCTTTGAGGCCATGTTCTCAGGTCTGGACGGACGGCCTGCCGACCGCGCGCCGAACCTGCCGACAGACAGTCAGGCCGAGGCGCTGGTCTTTGGCCGGATCGGGCCAGAGCATATCCGGCGCATTCATGTGGAAACGGATATTGAGGCCGCGGCGGCGGATATGGTGCTGACCACGCGGCTGGCCGGTTACCTGATCGAAAGCACCCAGTATTTTCGCGCTGCGGCCACAGCTTAACCCCCGGCGGCAAGCCTTTGACGCAAAGCCGAAACGCCGGAACGGATCTCATCGCGCACCGGCCCATCGCGCGGGGCGTCGCGCAATGTGGTCAGCAAGACCGGATCGGGCCGCCCTTTGCGCGGCCATGCCATGGACCGCTGGATCGCCTCGGCCTCGGGCGGCAGACGATCGGGGATGTCCTGCCCGCTCAGCGTGGCCCAGACCCCGGCCCAAAGCCTGCCCACCGTCCATGGGTTGTACCCCCCGCCGCCAGACACGATCAGGCGCGGGGTCATCGGCATCAGCGCCCGAACGGTGGACCAATGGGAATTGTTCGACAAAGCCAGCCGCGATAGCGGGTCTTCCAAGACCGCATCCGCCCCGCATTGCAAAAAGATCGCCTGCGGTTTGAAATCCGCAACCACGGGCAGGATCAACTCATTCAGCACAAGCGCAAATTCGCTGTCGTTGAACCCGCGCGGCACCGGCAGGTTGTACGACGCGCCCTGCGCTGTATCCTCTAGCCCGCCGGTGAAGGGCCAGCGCATGGCCTCATGCACCGACACCAGCCGCACCTTGTCAGACCCGGCAAAGGCATATTCGACCCCGTCGCCGTGATGGGCGTCAATGTCGACATAAGCGACGCGGGTCAGCCCCTGCGCAAGCAAGCGCTGAATGGTCAGCACCGGTTCGTTCAAAAAGCAGAACCCCTCGGCCCGGTCGGGCATGCCGTGATGCGTGCCGCCGCCGGGGTTAAAGACAATCCCACCGTCCCGCACCAGTTCCGCCGCCAGCATCCCGCCGCCAACGGCTGTGGCGGGCCTGCGCCAGACCTCGGGGAACACCGGATTGGACAGCGTGCCAAGCCCGTGCCGGTGGCGCACCGCATCGCTGACGCGCCCATCCTGTTCGGCCTTTTGCAGCGCCGCCAGATAATCGCCCGTGTGAAAGCCGGTCATGGCGGCGGGCTTGGCGCGTGGGCTGGTGCGGTACTGGTCCGGCCCCAGCCACCCCAGCGCCCGCGCCAGATCAATCGCCGTCGGCACGCGCGGGATGGCCAGTGGATGCCGGTCGCCGTAACGCGATCCACGATAGATCCCCGAACCGATGAACATTGGTGCAAACATAGACCAATGGGTATCGCGCCAATTCCTTGACCGCAAAGACGTTTTGATCTGGCGGCGAGAGAATTGCAGGTCTAAGACATAAAAACATGAGTCTTCGGATAGTTCTTTTGACCGCAGCGCTGATCCTTGCAGGCGCAGTTGGCGGCATGATCGCATTTCAGGTTCACATTCCAATGCCTTGGATGCTTGGCAGCCTGGCTGTCAGTGCGCTTGCCGTGGGGCTATTCCAGAAAACGGCGCTGGAGGGGTACAAATTCCCCAACCCGCTCCGCAATTGCTTTGTCGCGCTGATCGGCGTGATGATCGGCACGCAGGTCACGCCCGAGCTGTTCGAAATCTTGCCGCGTATCCCCTTGATCTTGCTTGCCCTCGCAGTGTTCGTCGTGGCCGCGCATTTCGGCAATTACCTGATCTTTCAAAAGGTTGGCGGCATGGACCGGTCAACCGCCTTTTACAGCGGCACCCCCGGCGGACTGATGGAAAGCATCCTGTTCGGCGAACAGGCGGGGGCTGATATCCGCGTTTTGACCATCCAACAATTCCTGCGCATCATCTTGGTGATCTCGCTGGTGCCGACCGGCATTTCGCTTTGGGTCGGCCATCCGGTCGGCAGCGCCGCAGGCCCGGTTGGCGACGCTGCGCCCGCGCTGGATCTGGCCCATGCGGCCATGATCGCCGGTTGCGGGGCGGTCGGGCTTGCCTTGGCGCGGGTGGTCCATTTGCCTGCCTCGCAACTGATTGGCCCCATGCTGTTGGCGGCGGGCCTTACGCTATCGGGCATGGTGGATCTGCACCTGCCGTTCTGGCTTATCGCCAGCGCACAGGTGGTCATCGGGGCCAGCCTTGGTCTGCGCTTTACCGGGGTCACGCTGCGCCTGTTGCGCCGGTCCGTTGGCCTTAGCCTGCTGTCAGTCGGATATATGATCTTGCTGGGCGGGCTGCTGGCGGCGCTGGTTCAGCCCATCGTCGATGTGGATTATCTGGTGATGTTCATCAGCTTCGCCCCTGGCGGCGTGACCGAAATGTCGCTGGTCGCGCTATCCCTAGCCGCCAGCCCCGCCCTTGTCAGCCTGCACCACGTGTTGCGCATTCTGATGACGGTGATGGAGCTGACGATCACATCCAAATGGATGGGGTTGCGCTAGGCCTGCTCGGCCTTTTCTTCCAGCATCAGCCATTCTTCTTCGGCGGCAGCCAAGGCGTCTTGACGCTGCGATAGCATCTCGGTCGCCTTTTTGAACTTCACCGGCTCGCGGGTGAACAGCTCTGGGTCAGACAGCAAAATCTCAAGCTTGCCAATCTCGGCCTCCAGCCGCTCCATCTCGGCGGGCAAAGCGTCAAGGCGGTGCTTTTCGGTATAGCTCAGGCCCTTGGTCTTGGCTTTCGGCTTCTCAGGCGCGGCGGGTTTATCCTTGGCAAGCTTGGCCTTTTCGACCGTCTCAGAAGGCGCGGCGGTTTCGGCCTTTTGCGTCTGATAATCGCTCCACCCACCGGCATAGACCACCGCGCGGCCATCGCCTTCCATGGCAATGGTCGTGCTGGCAGTCCGATCAAGGAAATCCCGGTCGTGGCTGATCAACAGGACCGTGCCGTCATATTCGCCGATCAGATCCTGCAACAGATCCAGCGTCTCGACGTCCAGATCGTTGGTCGGCTCGTCCAGCACCAGAAGGTTCGACTCCCGCGCCATGATCTTGGCCAAGAGCAGCCGCGCCTTTTCCCCGCCCGAGAGCGACCGAACAGGCGCACGGGCCTGACGTTCATCGAACAGAAATTCCTTCAGATAGCCGACCACATGTTTCGGCACGCCCCGTACCAGCACCTGATCGGCCTTACCCGACACGCGCATGTCAGGATCGCCGGTCAGCGAATCCCAAAGGCTCATGTCCGGGTCCAGCTGCGCCCGCGTCTGGTCGAACACCGCAGGCAACAGATTGGTGCCAAGCGCGACGGTGCCGGTGTCCGGGGCCTCATCGCCCATCAGCATGCGGATCAGCGTGGTTTTGCCCACGCCATTGGGGCCGACAAAGGCCACGCGATCCCCGCGCTGCACCAACAAATCGAAGTTTTTCACGATGGTCTTGTCGCCAAAGGCTTTCGACAGGCCTTTGGCCTCAATCACCTTTTTGCCCGACTTGGGCGCCGCCGCCAGATCCATCGCCGCCGTGCCCTGACGCCGGATTATCGAGGCGCGTTCAGCCCGCAGATCCTGCAAGGCCCGCACCCGGCCCATGTTCCGCTTGCGCCGCGCCGAAATGCCTTCGACGGCCCAACGGGCCTCGGACTTGATCTTGCGGTCCATCTTGTGGCGCTGCATGTCCTCGTCGTCCCAGGTCTTATCGCGCCACGCCTCAAAGGCGGCAAAGCCCTGTTCCTGGCGGCGCACCGCCCCGCGATCAATCCACAGCGTTGCGCGGGTCAGTTCGCTCAGGAACCGCCGGTCGTGGGAAATCAGCACAAAGGCCCGGCGGGTGCTGCGCAGCTCGTCTTCCAGCCAGCCGATGGCCTCAATGTCCAGATGGTTCGTCGGCTCGTCCAGCAGCATCAGCGCCGGTTCTTCGGCCATCAGCCGCGCCAGCGCCGCGCGTCGGCGTTCCCCGCCAGACGCCGTCTCAACCAGCCGTGACGGGTCAAACTTCAGCCCCTCGCCCGCGCGTTCCACCTTGTACATCTCGCCCGGTTCAAGATTGGCGGCGGCGAAATCGCCCAGCGTGGTATAGCCCGACAGGTCCGGCTCTTGCTCCATATAGCCGACGTTGACCCCCGGCGGCACGACCCGTTCACCCGTATCAGGTTCAACCAGCCCGGCCATGACCTTCATCAAGGTCGACTTGCCCGAGCCATTGCGCCCAACTAGGGCGACCCTGTCACCGGGCTGAACATTGAGCGACAACCCGTCAAAAACGGGATCCCCACCAAAGGTGAGCGCGATATCGGAGAGCTGTAAAAGAGGTGCCTGTGCCATGCGCAAGCGCTAGGGCCAGCCAAGCGCGGCGTCAAGCACCCTTGCGCAATCAACCGCCCCCAAAGGCCGGGCCGCCGCCAATTCCGCGCCGCGCCCCCTGTATTTTCTGACCCTAAATATCCCCGCCGGAGGCTCCGCCCCCAGCCAAGACTTCCGTCGGACGAAATCTACTGCGCCACCGCCCGCAAAAGCCGTTTGCGCGCCGGCGGGATGGCGGCGATTTCCACCCCGGTAAAGACATGCAGCGTATTCATATGCGTGTCGACCACCGCATGATCGCTGACCCAGCCGCCCATCATCAGATAGGTCCGCAGCAAAGGCGGCATCCGCAGCATCGCCTTTTTCGCGTCCGGCTTGCGGCGCAATCGCTTGGCGAATTGGAAAACATTCGGTGCTTTGACCCGTGGCAGCCAAGGCTTGGGCGCCAGATGGCGATGCTTCAGCATGGCAAAGGCATCAAGGTATCCTTCGGCATCCGTCCCCTCAAACGAGGCGCAGCCGAACAGCATTTCCACCGCGGTGTCATCCACATAGGCCGTCATTGCCCCCCATGCCACACGCAGCACATCGGCATCGCGGACCTCGGGGTGAATGCAGAAGCGGCCCATTTCGACCATGCGGCCCTCAAAGGTCTCAAGCCCCGACAGCTCGTAATATTGCGCGGAATAGCTGCGGCCGATCTCGGACCCGCGTTCCAGTGGCATGAACCGAAAACAGCACACCAGCCGCCCGGTCCGCACTTCTTCGATCAGCATATGGTCGCAGAACGCGTCGAACGCATCCGCGTCCAGACCATCTTCTGTGCCATGGAAGGCCAGATGCCGCAAACGCTGCGCAGCTTTCAAATCTTCGGGGCCTCTGGCCAGACGCGACCTGTAGCGCCCCTTCATCAAATTCATCATGGCGTGCTCTCCGGCGATGCCCTATGCCTTTTCAGATAGGCAATGACACCGCCGTGTGACAAGTCCATGACGACGCGTCAGTTGCCCAGAAGTTGTTCCGCCGACAAACCGCCAATGTTGCCGAACAGTTTGCGGATAAAGCTGATCTCACCATCGCCCGACCGGGTGACGCGGCGGGTGATCGGCACGACCTGCCCGTCTTGCAGCCCGTATTCAGCGATATCGCTGACCACGCCCTTGGAATCGAAGGTGATCGCCAGAACGGTGCGATCAATCACTTCGGGGGCTTTCGCCCCAAAGGTGCGCACGGTGCTGCGGATGTAGTAATACCCGTCGTCATTCGCCACGCCCGAGGTGGTCGGCACCCCTACCACATCTTCGACCGTGGCGCGGGTATCGACGCCCGGTACGATCATCTGCAAATCCTCTTCCAAGGGGATGTAACCGTGGTTGCGATAGCTTGCGCTGCACGCCGATACCACAACCGCCATGACCATTCCGGCCAAGACCGCCCGCTTCTTGTTGTGCAATTTGCGCATACCGCCCCTCTTGTTCTGGCCCGTCTCGCCTTTTATGTCGATTAACAGAAGGAATGTCCCGCATTCAAGTCAAGGAAATCACGACCATCATGCCACCAAACGACGAGATTGAGGGCCAATACCGGGTTGCGGCCCTGTCGACCCGCCACCCGACCCGCTTTGAGATCACCCCAAATGACGCCGGGCGCAAGGAAATTGCGCGCGAACTTGGCCTGCTGGGACTGCGCAAACTGCGATTCAAAGGGCAGATTGCGCCAAAAGGCAAACGCGGCTGGATTCTGACCGGCGATCTGGGCGCGACCGTCGTTCAGGCCTGCGTTGTGACCACTGACCCGGTCAGCACGCGCATCGAAACTGAGGTTCTACGCCGGTATGAGCCTGAGGATCTGGTTTTTCAGGCCCAGGAAGCCGGATCAGAATCGGAAATGCCCGAAGACGACTCGCTCGAACCCTTGGGAGAGGTGATTTCCGTCAATGACGTGCTGCGCGAAGCCCTGAGCCTTGCTTTACCGACCTATCCGCGCAGCGATACGGCCGAAATGGGCGAAGCTGTGTTTGCCGACGAGGGAATCGCCCCAATGACTGACGACGACGCCAAGCCGTTTGCAGGTCTGAAGTCGCTGCGCGATGCCCTTGAAAACCCGGACAAAAGCTGATCGCGTAATAAATCTCTTGCGGATTCAAAAAATCCGCCTATTTTCGCGCCTTCATCACGAATTCGGGGTTGTCACCCTGCCCGCTTCAATACTAAGAGGCCGGGCAAACATGTAGAAAACGCGCCCCTAGGCGCCCAAGCGAAACCGGGGTTGAGACATGGCCGTCCAACAGAACAAAGTATCCAAATCGCGCCGCAACAACCGTCGTGCACATGACGCGCTTGTCGCTGCCAACCCGAACGAATGCGACAACTGCGGTGAGCTGAAGCGCCCGCACCACGTCTGCCCGTCGTGCGGCCACTATGCTGAGCGCGAAGTCGTCGCTATGGCCGACGAAGTCGAGCTGGACGAAGACGCAGCATAAACACGAACCTAAGGCCCCCCGCATGACCTCTCTGCAGGATCTACATTCCGCGGGAACAGGGCCTGTGGTTCTGTCCATAGACGCCATGGGTGGCGATCGAGGGCCGGCGACCGTTGTCGCCGGCATTGCTCGTTCCGCGCGCGTGAATCCGCATTTGCGGTTTCTGCTTCATGGCCCTGAGGACGAACTGACACGCCTTGTCAGCAAGCGCAAAGGCTTGGCCGAGCGGTGTGAAATCCGCCATGCCGAAGGCGTGGTCAGCATGCATGACAAGCCCAGTCAGGTCATGCGCCAAGGCAAGGGCACGTCGATGTGGTCGACGCTAGAGGCCGTGCGCAATGGCGAAGCCACCGTTGCCGTATCCTGTGGCAACACCGGCGCGCTGATGGCGCTGTCGATGGTCCGTCTGCGCAAGCTGCCGGGCGTCAACCGCCCTGCGATTGCCGTGCTATGGCCGTCGCGCAATCCGCATGGGTTCAACGTCATGCTGGATGTGGGCGCCGATATCCGCGCCGATGCCCAAGACCTGCTGCAATATGCGCTGATGGGTGTCAGCTATGCCCGCAACGGGCTTGGCCTGCCCTCGCCGCGTGTCGGTCTGTTGAATGTCGGCACCGAAGAACACAAAGGCCGGGCCGAACTCAAAGAGGCCTTCGACCTGATCCACGGTCAGGCAAAATCGGCCAATTTCGAATTCGTTGGCTTTGTCGAAGGCGGGGATATTCCCGGTGATATCTGCGATGTGATCGTCACCGACGGATTTACCGGCAATGTCGCGCTGAAGACCGGCGAAGGCACGGCCAAGCTGATTGGCGACCTGCTGCGCGAGGCGTTTGCCTTCTCGCCCTTGTCGCGTCTGGCCTCTGTGCTGGCTTTTACCTCTCTGCAACGTCTGAAAAAGCGCATTGACCCGCGCCGCGTGAATGGCGGCGTGTTTCTGGGTCTGAATGGCACGGTGGTCAAATCGCACGGCGCAGCCGATGCCACCGGCGTATCGGCTGCTGTCAAGCTGGCGTTTGAACTGGCACAGTCAGGATTCAACGAAAGATTGGCGGCACGGGTTGCATCCACGCTGGAGGCACAGCAGGATGCGCCAAACACGAATAATACGAACGGATAGATACTATGACTGTGCGAGCGATGGTCGTTGGGATGGGGCACTACCTGCCGGAGCGCGTGGTGCCAAATTCCGAATTCGAGACGTCGCTCGATACGTCGGATGAATGGATCAAATCCCGGTCCGGTATCGAACGCCGTCACTTCGCCGCCGATGGTGAAACCACCTCGATGATGGGGGCCATGGCCGCCCACCGCGCGTTGGATGACGCAGGCCTAAGCGCCAATGACATCGACGCCATCATCGTCGCCACCTCCACCGCTGATCTGACCTTTCCATCCGCTGCCACCATGGTGCAGGCCGAATTGGGCATGGAATCGGGCTTTGCCTTTGACGTGCAAGCGGTTTGCGCGGGCTTTGTTTATGCCCTGTCCAACGCCAATGCGCTGATCGTGTCGGGGCAGGCCAAGCGGGTTCTGGTGATCGGGGCCGAAACCTTTAGCCGCATCATGGACTGGGACGACCGGGGAACCTGCGTGTTGTTCGGCGATGGCGCTGGCGCGATGATCCTTGAGGCGGGCGAAGGCGCTGGCACCAAGGACGACCGCGGGATCCTGTCGGTCGATCTGAATTCGGACGGGCGTCACCGCGATATCCTGTATGTCGATGGCGGCGTCAGCACCCAATCCACCGGGTTCCTGCGCATGCAGGGCAAGGAAGTCTTCCGCCATGCGGTCGAAAAGCTGGCAGCCACCGCCCGCGCCGCGCTGGAAAAGGCCGGATTGACCGAGGATGATATCGATTGGATCGTGCCGCATCAGGCCAATATCCGCATCATCCAAGGCACCGCGAAAAAGCTGGGCCTGCCGATGGAACAGGTCGTCGTCACCGTTCAGGACCACGGCAATACCTCGGCGGCATCGATTCCCCTCGCCATGTCGGTCGGCAAAGAACGCGGACAGTTGAAGCCCGGAGATCTGGTCGTAACCGAGGCAATCGGCGGCGGTCTGGCTTGGGGCGCGGTCGCGTTGCGGCTGTAAAGCGCTAAATATCGAAATATCCATACGTTTTCCCGGTTTGAGTCAGACGCTTGTATTGACTCGGAAAAAGCACGCCGCCTATCCTGCGACAAACCTTCCGGGAGGTCGTAGGATGAGTGAAAAAACATTGACGCGTATGGATCTTAGCGAAGCTGTCTTCCGTGAGGTTGGGCTGTCGCGAAATGAAAGCGCTGAATTGGTTGAAAGTGTTCTGGGCCATATGTCCGATGCACTGGTTGCGGGCGAACAGGTCAAGATTTCGTCCTTCGGTACGTTTTCGGTCCGTGACAAAGCGGCCCGCGTTGGTCGCAACCCCAAGACCGGCGAAGAGGTGCCCATTCAGCCGCGCACCGTTCTGACCTTCCGCCCCTCGCACATCATGAAAGAGCGTGTGGCCGCGGGCAACAAGCGCTGAGGACCGCCCCATGAGCAAGAGCAAAGACGCCTTCCGCACGATCAGTGAAGTCGCGGACTGGCTTGATACGCCTGCTCATGTCCTGCGGTTCTGGGAAAGCAAATTTACGCAGGTGAAACCGGTCAAACGTGCCGGTGGACGCCGCTATTATCGCCCGGCCGATATGATGCTGCTGGGCGGTCTGAAAAAGTTGCTGCACGAAGACGGTTTGACGATCAAAGGCGCACAGAAGGTTCTGCGCGAACAAGGCGTCAAATATGTCTCGGGGCTGTCGCAACCGGTCGATCCCGAAGACGACACACTCAACGCCGATCTGGACCAGTTCGCAGAAGCGCCCTTTGTCGAGGTCGAGGCAGAGCCTGAACGCGAAACGGTCGTTCCCTTTGCCAAGCCCGCAGTGCCCGCCAGGCCGCCTCTTGAGGCTGCCGCGCCGGCAGAACAGCCCGCTGACGACCCCACCCAGACGAATGAGGAGGCGCAGGTCGCCGCCACGGATGCAGGTGATGCCCCCGCGCCCAACGCCCCAGCCCCGCTAGAGGCCGCCGCGCCCCAGCACACTCCGCAGCCGGAGGACGAGGCTCAGCAGTCTGACGAAGTCCAGGCGGGCACCCCCGATCCTGTGGCCGAGACCGCGCCCGACATCGCCGAGCCTGCGGGCAATACACCCGATCCAGAGGCCGAAACCGCCGCACATGTCGCGCAACAAGACGACTCGTCCGAACCCGTAACGTTCAACGATAGCGAACCGTCCCTGCCGTTCGACTTGCCCGAATTCACTCGGCCAGCCGCTCGGGGCACGCCAGCCGAAGATCAGGTCGTCGACCCGACTGACGCGGCCCCGGCCGAAACCGACTCGCCCGTACCTGTGTCCGTGTCTGACCCTGCGCCCGCTCAGTCCACGCCAGAGCCCATGGCTGAGGCTGTGCCCGAACCAGAGTCGCCCGCCGCGCCAAAGGCACCCATCGCAGCTGAGGCAGCACCAACAGTCCCTGCCCCGGCAGATCTCAGCGCGTTGAAATCGACACGCGGCCCCTTGCCTTTGGCGCTGAAAATCGCTGCGCTTCGGGGGGATAATCCGTCCGATCTGGCCACCGCGATCCAAGCGCTACGCCAAGCCGCCACGCAACTGGCGCAACCGCATCAATAAAGTTTCCACGGTTTGAAAGAAACGCGGTTTTGGGGGTTGCTCTGCCAGCGAAAACCGTTAGAACCCGCTTCACCGTCGGGCTATAGCGCAGCCTGGTAGCGCGTCCGTCTGGGGGACGGAAGGTCGCAGGTTCGAGTCCTGCTAGCCCGACCACTCTTCACTATTTTAGTGAAAAAATGCCGCCGCCGGACACTTCCGGGGCGGCATTTTTCGTTAGAAAATAGGCCTTAGTCCACTCGATGTGAGTCCGAGCGAAAAAACGCGCATTCACTTTAATGGTGAAGATGAAGCCAAAAGCACCCTGATCGATGCGATAAGGGCTCTGAATGGCAACCTCGAAAAGGGCCTAGTAACCTGCGAATCTGGTGTTTTAGCCGCGACGGATTTTAAGAAATTTTCTTAGACTAATGAACGACTTGGGGTGGACAATTTGCCATGACTGATGGCGCAGCTAGAGCTTTATCGGATGACGAGTGATCCAAACATAAGATGAAACGCCCAATCCCTGCGAAACGGAACGCAGAAGGTAATGGGGTGTTGGCCGTTCGCTGCGATCTGCGCCGATGTCCGAATTGCGGATAAAGGCACCGTTTCTCACCTATGTGCGAACGGCCGCGTAAGACGGTCTTGTCTTGTCCAGCTTACCACCACCAGAATCGTCAGCAGCACAGCCAGGGTTGTCAACGCGGATTTAAGCATTGTGGCTATGCTCGTTGCATAAACGATGGGATCGGCAATCTCTGGCCAGCTCAAAATCATGGCCGCGACACCAAGGTTTTCGGCATAATCGAACACAGCGCAACCCACCGAAAAGGCAATGCCGACATGGGCGAGTTTTTTGTTTGGTATGCGTTGCCCCAACCAGCAGATCGTGGCGATCAAAGTCAATGCGAGCATGGCTGGATACAGCGTGTCCAAAGCGATCTGGTGACTGAGATAATACGCCCGCCCTTCCGCTCCTAACGCTTTGAGAAGCGTCGCCGCCTCAGCGGCGCTATAGCCGAAAGGACGCATGTCGAAGGGGACCTGCCCTGAAACCGCTTCGATATGGGCGAGCGTGACTTTTATCATGATCACATAAATTGATGCACCGATCAGTCCCGAGCCAAGCGCAACTTTGCCAATATGCTTTGACAGAATTTTGTTCGTCATTTTGTAAACTCCTTGTTCTGTGTCACACATGACCCCAAGCGAATTCACCCGCATTAACATTTGATAAGGCGCGCCAAGATGGATTTACGGACGTTTCTGAGGCAGTCACCAGACCTGTCAGACATGGCTTGCGCGGACGATTTTGTATCTGATTGGAAACGCAAGCGTTTGAACAAGGGGGCGCACCTGACCCGGCAGGAACACCCTGATGCAGATGAATACGTTCTTTTAGACGGGTGCCTGGTAAGCAGTATTTGTGACCAAGACGGCAAAGAAGTGAGCGTCGGGTTTTATGTAGGTCCCTGCGTTGTCACGCCAAATATCGCTCGAACACGTGATGGCATGTCGCTTGTGTCGATTGTGGCAACCACCGATGCCCTGCTTGCACGCATCGACAGTGATTTGCTGACACATCGGATGATTGCGTCTGAACCCATCCGAAATTGGGCCAATGGTATTCTGCGGGAGGCGCTAGGCAGGAAGGTCGATCGAGAATGGTGCCTTGCCGCTCTTAAAGGGGCTGATCGGCTTGCCTGGTTCCGCGAAGCCTTCCCCGGTTATGAAGACATCTTTCACCATATGTTGATTGCATCCTTTTTAGGGATCACACCGGTCACAATGAGCCGTCTGCGGACTGGCGGCAGACATTGACAGGATGTGGTTAATCATACGTCTAGCAGCATTGGTCACAGTGCACTGGAACCTGAAGTTTGCTGCTTTCGGCGTTTCTCGGGCGCGGAACGTTCGGTCTGTGATGATCAAAAAGGGCCATCCGCCCATCGGGTTTGGGCACAAATGCCCCCCTAGCACCGGTGACCTGCCACGGGATTTTTCCTCCACCGTTGATTAGAGTCCGATCCAACTTGAGGACGGACAATGAAGCGAACGAGATTCACGGACGAACAGATCATCGGCATCCTGACCGAGCACGAAGCAGGCG
>NZ_OMOJ01000025.1 GCF_900302505.1 Pseudoprimorskyibacter insulae
GTCAACCGCGCCTGTGAGGCGGCCGAGGAGGCGTTTTGGTCCTACGGCTACAGCACGCGTGCGGAACGGGCGGCGTTTTTGAACGCCATCGCCGATGAGATTGAGGCGCGCGGCGATGCCATCACCCAGATCGGCACGCAGGAAACCGGTCTGCCCGAGGCCCGCCTTCAGGGCGAACGGGGCCGGACCACAGGCCAGCTGCGCCTGTTTGCCAGCCATATTCTGGCGGGCGATTATCTGGACCGCCGCCATGACGCGGCACTGCCTGACCGTGCGCCCCTGCCGCGCCCGGATCTGAAGATGGTGCAGCGCCCGATCGGCCCTGTGGCCGTGTTTGGTGCGTCGAACTTCCCCCTCGCGTTTTCAACTGCGGGCGGCGACACAGCGGCCGCGTTGGCCGCCGGTTGCCCGGTGGTCGTCAAAGGCCACAGCGCCCACCCCGGCACGGGTGAGATCGTGGCCGAAGCCATTCATGCGGCGATCAAGTCATGCAACCTCCATCCTGGTGTGTTCAGCCTGATTCAGGGCGGCAAGCGGGACGTTGGCACAGGACTCGTTACGCATCCGTTAATTAAGGCCGTGGGATTCACCGGATCTTTGGGCGGGGGCCGCGCGCTGTTCGATTTGTGCGCCAGCCGCCCCGAGCCGATCCCGTTTTTCGGGGAATTGGGCTCGGTTAACCCGATGTTCATCCTTCCCGAGGCACTGTCGCAGCGCGGCGCCGGAATCGGGGAAGGCTGGGCCGGATCGCTGACCATGGGCGCGGGTCAGTTCTGTACCAACCCCGGTATCTCGGTCGTCATCGACGGGCCGGATGCGGATGCCTATGTCGCGGCGGCGACGGCGGCACTTGGCGGCGTTGGCGCGCAGACCATGCTGACCGACGGGATCGCCAGCGCCTATCGCGCGGGTCGTGACCGGGTGGCCGGATCGGCGGGCGTGCAGGAGGTGCTGACCTCGGTCTGCGATCTGCGCAACGCGACGCCGTACCTGTTTGCCACCACTGGCAAGGAATGGCTGGCAAACGACGACCTGGGCGAAGAGGTGTTCGGCCCGCTTGGCCTGATCGTCCGCGTCGCGGATGAGGCTGAGATGCTGCAAATCGCCCGCAGCCTGCATGGCCAGCTGACCTGCACGCTGCATATGGATGACGGCGACACCGCTCTGGCGCAGCGCCTGATGCCGGTTCTGGAACGCAAAGCCGGCCGCGTGCTGGCCAACGGATTCCCCACCGGGGTTGAGGTGGCCGACACCATGGTCCACGGCGGCCCGTACCCGGCCTCCACCAACTTTGGCGCAACCTCGGTCGGAACCCTGTCCATCCGCCGCTTCCTGCGCCC
>NZ_OMOJ01000007.1 GCF_900302505.1 Pseudoprimorskyibacter insulae
CGCCTGCTTCGTGCTCGGTCAGGATGCCGATGATCTGTTCGTCCGTGAATCTCGTTCGCTTCATTGTCCGTCCTCAAGTTGGATCGGACTCTAATCAACGGTGGAGGAAAAATCCCGTGGCAGGTCACCTTCATCAACGAAGTGGCGGAGGTGCCAGGCCTGTACGCGGGCCTTGGCTACCATGGTAACGGAATAGCGATGGGCACTTTGGCCGGTGTTGTTTTGGCCGACCTCGCGCTGGGAAATACGCCGAGGGTGGTTTGGCCACGGTTCGTACGAATTCCTCCGTCTAGGGTCCCATTTGGGCAGTGGCGACGCGGTCTGCTTCGTCCCGCATACACCTTGGCAAAACTGATGGATCGATGACAGGCTCAGTGGACGGCCGACACTTCTTCTCCGTTTACCTGTGAATCGGCGTCTTCAAAGCCAAGGTCAGACAACCTGCCGGAAAACTGTTCCCTGGTTCTCTCGTTCAGTCCTGAAATTTCAGAGCCCTTCAACGCGAAGGCCAGCTTAAGAAACTCGATATCGCCGTATTCACTCGACGCGTACTCTACGACTTCATTCCAGATGCTGAGTGAGACAGCGCCAGAATTGTCATTACGGCGAAGCGCAGTGAGAAGGTCTTTCTGCTTCCTTTCAAACGCGATTAGCCTTATGCGTGCAGCGATCAGTGATGGGCCGAGCGGCGAAGGCAAGTACTCTTTTTCTAAGGCGTAAAGCAACGATCTCTGGTCTGGTTCCGCATTCTTAACAGATTCAATTGTGTTGAAATAAGTTGATATGGCGATTGCTGCGGATCTTCTGTCTTCCTCAAGTGCCGCTGAAATTTTCTCTGAGGTTTTTTCGGGGTTTGGAGGGGCAGCCTGTGAAAGTAGAAGTTCAGATGTTTGACTTGAAATTTCACTATTTCTTCGCGCCGCTGGAATCAGTGTTTCCGCAAGTCCAGTTGCACCAGCGGCGATAAAAGTATCTACGAGTCGAGGTGTGAAGATTTGTTTTAGCTGAGTGGGGAGCTCGCCAAGTTGTCGGATGATCTCGAGTCCATACTCATCTGCTTCAGCTTTTGATGAAAACCCTGTTGCAAGCGCCGACCAAATGTCTGGATCCGCGCTGCAGTTGGAGCTGCCAATATTTGTTCCGTCGAGGGCCAAAGTTGGGACGTCATTTTTGATAACATTTGCCATGTAGGTGTATGATGGTGCGACAACGTTCAGCGAGTTGATCGTCTTCAATGCTTCTGCGGCCAACCCGTGTTCTATGTACAGGCCGATCAGGTCCTTGGCGACTTCGATATTTGTATTGGCGGAATCTGTAAGGATATTTGCTCGCATTTGGCTAAGTCTGCCTGAATAGTCTGACTCGGATAAGTGAATGACAATTCCGAATTCCTCTTCCCGCCGACATTCTGTAGATCGCACAGGCTCCTCATCACTAAAATTTACAGACTGTGGTGAAATCTTCTGATCAGCAGAGCTGATAGACGACTGGGTTGAATTTTTGGCAACAATAAAATTCTTCTTTTTGGCGAGTTCAAAGTCCGCCTTCAAGCCCGCGATGATTTCAGATGACGAAACGGATAGGCGCATGATGCGTGCACTTGTTGGTTCTTTGTTCAGATTTATTGTTTGCAAGCTGCTTACAGTGGGTGGATCGGAAATATCCAAAACTAAAATTCCCGGTGAGAGAACGAAGTGACTCTCAACGCAGGCGCATCCCAAGCCAAAAACAATTTTGTTTTCCATGGTCGCGACTGTTTGAATTCGGCTCATTG
Source organism: Pseudoprimorskyibacter insulae (assembly GCF_900302505.1). Classification (GTDB taxonomy): domain Bacteria; phylum Pseudomonadota; class Alphaproteobacteria; order Rhodobacterales; family Rhodobacteraceae; genus Pseudoprimorskyibacter; species Pseudoprimorskyibacter insulae. The sequence continues at coordinate 1,775 of NZ_OMOJ01000007.1, forward strand.
GAATTTTTTTAAAGACCTCTGATGTATCAATTTCGCCGTCAAATTCTAAAAACTCAACGGACAAAATTTTGTCCGAAAGGGTGATACTCCAGTCAAAACTCAAGTCGTGGTAAAATACAAGCCGCGCGAAATTTTCATGTAATCCCGATTTGACTACGATTCTTGCCATCGAGATGTTTGGCGCGATGAGCAGCAGTGCAGCAATACAGACAAAATAGTGCATTACGCCGCCTCTGATTTGGTGGTTTTCAGCGCCTCTTCAAGGGCAACAAAGGAAGGCCTCAAATGAGATGGTGTGTTTTGACGTCCAACTTCAATGCAAATGTTGACGCTGTGTTGGTGCAAATTTGCAACTAATACTTCTCGTATCAGTTTGTAGAATGAGCTGTCTTCTTCGATCACTGATTTCAATTTGGCTGCGAATGGCGCAACGATGCCGTATGCTAAAAAAACACCGAGAAAAGTTCCCACTAGCGCGCCACCGATCAGTTTCCCCAATACTTCAGGCGGTTGGTCGATCGAGCCCATGGTCTTAATGACACCAAGGACGGCAGCAACAATACCCAAAGCGGGCAGACCATCCGCGACGGTTTGTAATGCGTGGCTGGAGTGCATGTCGTGATGATGTCCATCGTCTAGACGTTTCTCCAACACTTCTTCGACTTGATGCGGATCGTCGTAGTTCATTGAAGCCGACCGAAGGGTGTCACAAATTAGGTCTACGGCGCGGGTGTCTTTTTGGATTCTCGGATATTTTGAGAATATTGACGACGCGTTGGCGTCCTCAATGTGTTCTTCTATCGAAACTGGACTCTGCTTGGCCAATCTGATCAACTCAAAGAGAAGGCAAAGCAAATCTTTGTAATCTGATGATTTCCATTTTGGGCCTTTGAATACTTTTCCTATGTCTTTTATTGTGTGCTTGGCCGCCAAACCATTGTTGCTTATCAAGAACGCTCCAACTGCAGCACCACCGATCATCATCATTTCAAACGGAAGCGACTTTAGAATGATAGTTAGTTTCCCGCCCGCCAACAAGTAGCCGCCAAAAACCATAACAACCACGACACCAATGCCAATTATGCCTAGCACATCGTTCTCCTATTCTTCTGCGAATACGATGAGGTAAATTGTCTTAAGGTTCGGTATCTATTCTTCAATTTTTCCAGCATTTGCGTTGCGTCCGGCCAATACTACACTGATGGCATATGCTGACCTTGCATCAAGAGATGCCAGGACTGCAGCGGCAGAATCGGGCTTCATCCGAGCTATGAAGCCTGCTGCAAACTCGGGTTGCATTTCTTGAAATAGAGCTGCGGCACTTTTAGGTTTCATTCGTTCGTAAACTGACGTCAGTCTTGCAAGATCATCTTCGGCAATGGCTTGCGACAAAGTCATGGTTTTTTGGAGATTTTCTTCGGCAAGTTCTGCCTCTTTGAGCCGATCTTGCGCCTCCCCCTCCATCATGGCCACAGCGGACAATCGCTGCTTGATTTGTTTTTCGGAAATCGCCACCAGTTCTTCACGTTCCAGAAGTGCATCCAAAACGCGTTGTAGATCTTCGTCGGTTTGACATTGCTCCGGCTTCCCCTGTTGCTCATGCTGCGCACCTGCAGCATTCTGTGTAGAAGCGTCGGCTATTAGGGCGACGTCCTGAACAGCGAGGCGTAAACCGCCGGATGCTATGAAGACTGCGCCAAGCAGGGTAAGAGGTCCAAGTTTATGGTTTTTAAAGATAATCTTCATTATCTGCTCACGACTCGATGTCGGACAAATGTTGCGTCGGATGCAGGTTGCTGCACTTTTTCGGATGGAAAATCGTGCATTGATGCGAGGAGAAGTTCCAGACGCAATGCTGTTTGCTCCGCTTTGGTTGTGATTTCTTGCAGGGATCGGCTCGAGTTTTCGGCGCCATTTTGCGCCATATCGACAGCCTTTTCTAAATCGTCAACTTGCTTTGCCAAAGTGGTCACTGCGTTTCCGACTCCGCTCTCCAAATTTGTCAGCTGGTTTAAACGTCTGGATAAAACAAAGCAGTAGATCCCCGCGCCAAAAGCACCTGCCGCTAGAAATAGATCTGCAATGAAATTCATTCCGGTGTCCTCAATTCAATATGAATTCCATGACGAGAAGGTCATTCACCTTCTCGTTTCCTAGAATCAGTTTTGCACGCCGAAGCATTTGAGAGCGAAGTCTTAACAGAGAGGCGGGTCCGGTTATGTCGGATTCATCGACCGCTTGCAGGTAGCCGTTTAGCGTGTCAACCACTCTGGGCAACATGGATTCGACATAGTCTTTGTGCTCAGCCGGAACTTCGATTTGGGCGGTAAAGCGGAGGTGCTTTGCCGTTGCGTTCGGCCCCAAACTTACGGTCATTGGGTGCATCGGGACAAAGGCGACACTTTGAACTTCGGTCGCCGCGATCGCGATATCTTCGCGGACTTGTTCCTTCGAGCCGCCGCCGGATTTTGAAAAATAGTTCATTGACATAAAACTGCCGGTGCCACCGGATATTAGCAATAGAAGCCCCAGTAGCAAGGGTATACGTTTGTTTGTCTTTTTCGGTTTTTGTGTAGCGTTATTTTTGTCCATGATGCGCCTTTCTGACCGTCACAAATCGCTTATAGCCCAATAGAAACTAACCGACTGTTAAGGCCCCTCTGCCAATTCTCCTTGGACGAGGCAGAAGGCCGGAGGGATTCGTGAAGTCGGTGATAGAGATATGGAACGCGCTGAACATGCGCCGTCGCGTCATTGTTGTTGGCGCAGCGGGTGCAATGTTTTTAGCGATTCTGTTCATGGCGCAAATTGCGGGACGGCCAAATATGTCGTTGCTGTACGCCGAGTTAGAACAAGATGCAGCAGGCGAGGTGGTTCGGGCCCTCGGGCAGCGAAACATGCGGTACGAAGTACGGGGTGATTCAATCTTTGTCGAAAGCGGCGAACGCGACGCTTTGCGTATGACTTTGGCCAGCGAAGGTTTGCCGGCAAATGGTTCAAAGGGATATGAATTATTAGATGCGCTAAATGGGTTTGGGACCACGGCGCAGATGTTTGATGCGGCCTATTGGCGGGCCAAGGAGGGGGAGCTGGCGCGCACAATCGTTTCGTTGTCCAGTGTCTCTTCTGCACGCGTACACATCGCCCAAGCCGACAATGCTCCGTTCCAGCGGGGTGCGACGCCGAAGGCCTCGGTTTTTCTGACGGCTCGGAACGGCGTGGTAGAGCCAGGTCAAGCGCGGGCGATGCGTTTTCTGGTTGCGTCGGCCGTTCCTGGGTTGGCGCCCGAAGATGTATCGGTCGTCGACAATCAAGGCAGGCTCATCACGAATGAGGCTGCGGCGGCTACCGCCAATATAGCCGACGATAAAGGCGATTCCATTCGTGATCGGGTGCAGCGCCTTGTGGAAGCGCGTGTAGGAAAAGGAAATTCCGTCGTTGAAGTAAGTGTTGATACGGTCACTGAAAGCGAGTCGATTCTAGAACGCCGATTTGATCCAGATGGCCGCGTTGCCATCAGCACGGACACGGAAGAAACGACGAACCAATCAGAAAATGGCTCTGCCGGCAGCGTAACGGTTGCGTCAAATATGCCAGATGGTGACGCGGCCGGTGCGCAAGGTGCCAGCAGTCAAAGCGTCGAATCTCGAGAGCGTGTAAACTACGAAGTGTCTGAAACAACGCGCGAAATCACACGTGTTCCTGGCGCGATTCGTCGGTTGACCGTTGCGGTGATGGTAAACGGAACCTACGAAATTGGCGACGACGGTGCGCGGCAATTTGTGCCGTTGGCGGAGGCAGAGCTGACGGCCCTGCATGATTTGGTCGCGTCCGCAGTTGGTTTCGATGAAGCCCGGGGCGATCAAATCACAATCCGTTCGATGCCATTTGATGAGCCGGTTATTAGCGGAAGCACCGCGACGATTAGGCCGTGGTATAGTGCCATCGACCTAACCGGTCTCGGAAAGTTGGCTCTTTTGTCCGCGGTCGCTTTGATTATGGGGTTGTTTGTTCTACGCCCAATTCTTCGCGCGCCGCCGCCTTTGGCTGATACGTCTTTGTTGAATGGGCCGGGTATACCCGCCGATGAAATTCCTGCGATTAGCAGCGTTGTGCCTGATGTGCCTCAGATTGCGGATCTGCCTATGGCGCTGCCCGACACCGAATCCTTCGCTTTTGGTGCTTTGGATGAGCAGCCTGCCGACCCTGTGGATAAACTGCGCGGCTTGATCGATACCCGCAAAGATGAGTCGGTAGAAATTTTGCGGGGATGGCTTAGTGAAAAGGAGACTGCGGTTTGACAGCCCTATCAAATATTCTGACTGATTTTTCCAAGGCTACGTGGGTTAATGCCGAGGTTCCAACCATTGAACCTGATTATTTAGAAAATGAGCGGCTTGAGGCGTTTGAAAAGGGATATAAGGCAGGTTGGGAGGATGTCTTGGCGGCCAATTCCTCTGACAGGGAACGTGTGGCCGCAGAATTTTCGCAAAACCTGCTGGATTTATCCTTTACCTACCATGAGGCACACAGTCATGTTCTCCGATCGGTGATGCCCCTTTTGGACCAAATGGTTACTGTCCTTTTGCCTAAGGTTGCGCGGCAGACAATTGGCGCACATGTTGTTGAAAATCTGCAGAAAATGGCCCGTGATCTGACAGCGTCGGAAGTTCAGGTGACCGTTCATTCAGAAAATGAGGCGCGCATTCTTCCGATGATGGATCAGGATTTCGGTTTCGCGATTTCGATCCAGTGCGACGATTCCCTAGAGTTGACCCAGGCCGAAATCCGATTTGGAGCTTCGGAAGCCAGTATCAACTTGGATGAAATCCTATCTGCTGTCCGGACAGCTGTTGAAGGGTTTGTCTATGAAAACACGAAAGGAGCAGTCAATGGATGACGGCCTAAAGCCCCAAGATGCGCCCAATCCCCTAACAAGTGTGCCGATTGAGATTACGGTTTCTGTTGGTCGTGCACGCCCCCTCGTGCGCGATCTTTTGCGGCTCGAAGAAAACTCCGTGTTGGTTTTGGACAAACGGCTTGAGGATCCGGTGGAACTTTATGTTGGTGATCGTTTGATCGGGCTCGGTACATTGGAAGTCGATGAAAATGGAAAGGATCCCGCACAACTGGTTGTACGATTGTCCGAAGTCATGGCGCTTGAGGCGAACTCTGGCTGATGTGGCATTTTTGGTTAACAGCATTTGCCGTCTTGCTGCTGCAATCGACAACAGGTCATGCGCAGGGGCTGGAAATAACGCTGGGTGAGGGGGCTTCCGTCACTGGGGCCAGCATTCAACTGATAGCATTGATCACTGTTCTAAGTCTGGCGCCAGGCCTAGCGATGATGATCACCTGCTTTCCTTTTGTCGTCACCGTCCTATCGATCATGCGTCAGGCCATTGGCTTGCAGCAGGCCCCGCCGAACATGTTGATTGTAAGCCTGGCGCTTTTCATAACCTACTATGTGATGGACCCGGTGTTTTCGACTGCGTGGGATGCGGGAATTGGCCCGTTCATGCGTGAAGAATTGGATCTGGCTGAGGCGGCGCAGCGCGCTTTGGTTCCATTCAAAGAGTTTATGGCGCTTCGCATCGACCCGGGAACTTATGCGTCTCTGGCAGAGCTTCGACCCGATAGTATAGCGCAGGTGCCAGCACCAGACGGGCCGTTGTCGGTTCTAGTGCCGTCCTTTTTGTTGTCCGAAGTGGCCCGCGCGTTTCAGGTCGGGTTTATTATTTTCTTACCGTTTCTGGTTATCGATCTGGTCGTTGCCGCGATATTGATGGCGATGGGGATGATGATGGTCCCGCCTGCGATCGTATCGCTGCCGTTTAAATTGGCATTCTTCGTGGTCGCCGATGGTTGGGCGCTTGTGACAGGCAGCTTGGTTCAAAGCTACTTCTGATGGCGAACCCAGGGTGCTAGAACGCCGACAAACGGCGTTGACAAGGAGAGTGAAGTGACCGTCATAAGGGCCGCGACCGAGGGTGACAAAATCGCAATTTGGACCATTTTGGAGCCGGTTTTTAGGGCTGGTGACACCTATGCGATCGACCCATCCATTGGCCAAGAGGACGGCCTGGCCTATTGGTTCGGGCGGCCGCGCCAAGTGTTCGTCGTCGAAGACCAAGGGCAGATTTTGGGAACTTATTACATCGTTCGAAACCAAGGTGGCGGCGGCAGCCATGTGTGCAATTGCGGCTTCGCCACGGCAGAGGCCGCGCGGGGCAAAGGGATTGCGCGCCAAATGTTGACGCACGCCTTGGGCACGGCCAAGGATCTTGGCTTCCACGCAATGCAATTCAATTTCGTCGTCGAGGCGAACACCCGCGCGGTTGATACATGGCTGCGCGCCGGGTTTGAAGCCGTCGGTAGATTGCCCGAGGCTTTCCGGCATCCCACATTGGGGCCGGTCGACGCGCTGGTCATGTACAAAAAACTTTAGGTTTTGGTGCCGTATCTAGCCATGAACGTGTCAATCGCGCCGGTAATGACGCGATCCCGTTCTTCATCAGTGAAAGTTGACCGGAGTCCAAACACCAGTTTGGCCCATAAGTCCGCTTTGCAAAGCTCCACAAACTGGTCTGCTGCCAGGTTGTGATCGTCGATCTGCAATTCCCCGCGGGCGACGGCGTTCTTCAAAAACGTGACCAGAACAGTGCGGATGTGGTCTGGCCCGCTTTGATAGAACTTCTGGCCAAGGTCTGGAAAGCGGTCGGCTTCGGCAACGCAGACACGGAAAATCCGCTGACCCATGTCGGACAGAATAAAGCCCAGCATCTGATCCGCGACCTGCCGCAACACATTCTGCACCGGTTGAGAGAAGTCGATGGACTGAATGGCCTGTTCGGCCTGAACCGCGCATTGCGTCGTGGCAACTTCCATGAACAACAGCCGTTTGTCGGGGAAATAGCTGTAGAGTGTCGCCTTGGAAACACCAGCCTCGCGCGCGATGTCGTCGACGCTGGCACCTTCAAATCCATGGGTCAGAAAAACCTGACGGGCGCCTTCAAGCACCTGATCAAATTTCCGACCTTTGCGAACTTTGTTCGCGCTTGTTTTCATTCTGCTCTCCATCGCCGAAATCATATATAAACTGACCGGTTCAGTTCGAGCAAGCTACCTTATTGGCAAACCAGTGTTGTTGAGGGCGCGGAGCAGGCTTGCTCGGCGATGGGCGCAGGGTTTTCGGGGAATGTCAGCAGGGGCAACTCCACCGCTGGCAGGGCATAGCCCGCAGCGGCCGCGAAAACCAGAAGAACGGAAAGCAGGATGGGACGGATCATTACAGGACTCGATCTAAACTAAACTGTTCACTTAAATAAACCGATCGGTTTAAAAACTCAAGAAGTAAACCGATCAGTTTAAAAAGTTCGGTTGCAGTTTTAAGCGGCGGCATTAAGTTAGAATCGTTCTAAAAGAAGGCCCGGACCAATGCGATTTTTAACCCAACGCCGCCGGTTTTCGGATTTGAGTGAACAAGAAGTGCTGGCACTTGCGATTTCTTCTGAGGAAGACGACGCCCGAATCTACCGCAGCTACGCAGAACGGATGCGCGGTGAGTATCCGTCGACGGCAGCGGTCTTTGACGGAATGGCGCAAGAGGAAGACCGGCATCGCCAATCGTTGATCGACCTGCATCAAAAACGGTTTGGGGATGTTGTCCCCCTGATCCGCCGGGAACATGTGGCGGGATATTATGCGCGGCGCCCGGTTTGGTTGATTGAGACCTTGTCTCTTGACCGCATTCGTGCCGAAGCCGCCGCAATGGAGGCAGATGCCGAACGGTTCTACCTGGCCGCCGCCAAGCGCACGACCGACGCCGACACGCGCAAACTGTTGGGCGATCTGGCTGCGGCAGAGGCCGGCCATCAGAAACGCGCGGGGCATCTGGAGGATACGCATCTAGACGCGGACAGCGCCGAGGTCGAAGACGAACAGGCGCGTCGCCAGTTTGTCTTGACATGGGTGCAGCCCGGTTTGGCCGGGTTGATGGATGGATCGGTGTCAACATTGGCGCCGATTTTCGCAACGGCCTTTGCCACGCAGGACACTTGGACGACGTTTTTAGTGGGCCTTGCCGCGTCGGTCGGGGCCGGGATCTCGATGGGCTTTACCGAGGCCGCGTCCGACGATGGCCAGCTATCCGGGCGCGGGTCGCCGATCAAACGCGGGATCGCGGCCGGTGTGATGACAACAGTCGGCGGCCTAGGCCATGCGCTGCCCTACCTGATCACCGATTTTTGGACGGCGACGATCACGGCGATCATCGTTGTGTTCATCGAGCTTTGGGCCATCGCGTGGATTCAGAACAAGTTTATGGACACGCCATTTTTCCGGGCGGCCTTCCAAGTTGTTCTGGGGGGGGCATTGGTGTTTGCCGCCGGGGTGCTGATCGGCGGCGGTTGATGTCAGAACGGGCGCATCAGGGTCGGGCGATCCGTCCATGACGGCGCACCCTCTTCCGCGCGAACGGACAGGGCAGCGATGACCAGCACGGCCATCATGGTCAGACTGAGAACATTCAACGGGGTTTTCATCGTCTTCTCTTTCGGCAAGTCCCTGAGATAGGAACGCGCCGGGATGAGAAAAGGGTCCATACCTGCGGCAAAGTATCCACTCTTGCGAGACTCAGGCCAACCGAGTATCTAGGCCGGCATGAAACTCGTTATCGACATGGGCGACCGTGCCCGCCTGCGCGAGCGTTTTTACGGCGCAACGCACACCGTTCTGGCAAGCCTATAAGGCCGGACCGCGCTTTGGCGCGCCCTGAGTTTCCACATCCAAACATCATGACGGGAGAGGACCCATGTCCCCCAAGACGCTTTACGATAAAATCTGGGACGCACACGTTGCCCATGAATCCGAAGACGGCACCTGCCTGCTGTATATCGATCGCCACCTTGTGCACGAAGTGACCTCGCCGCAGGCCTTCGAAGGTCTGCGTATGGCTGGCCGCAAAGTGCGTGCGCCGGAAAAAACCATCGCTGTGCCGGACCACAACGTTCCGACAACCGCTGGCCGTGAAAACCCGGCGCAGATGACCGAGGAAAGCCGCATTCAGGTCGAGGCGCTGGACAAGAACGCCAAAGACTTTGGCATTCACTACTATCCGGTGTCGGACGTCCGTCAGGGCATCGTGCACATCGTTGGCCCTGAACAGGGATGGACCCTGCCGGGCATGACCGTTGTTTGCGGCGACAGCCACACCGCGACCCATGGCGCGTTTGGTGCGCTGGCCCACGGCATCGGCACTTCGGAAGTAGAGCACGTTCTGGCCACCCAGACGCTGATCCAGAAGAAGTCCAAGAACATGAAGGTGGAAATCACCGGCAAGCTGAAGCCGGGCGTGACCGCCAAAGACATCACGCTGGCCGTGATCGGTGCCACCGGTACCGCAGGTGGCACCGGATATGTCATCGAATATTGCGGTGAAGCGATCCGCGATCTGTCGATGGAAGGCCGCATGACCGTGTGCAACATGGCCATCGAAGGCGGCGCACGCGCTGGCCTGATCGCCCCCGATGAGAAGACCTATGCCTATGTTCAGGGCCGTCCGCACGCACCGAAAGGCGCACAGTGGGAAGCCGCGTTGAACTGGTGGAAGACCTTGTTCACCGACGAAGGCGCACATTTCGATAAGGTCGTCACCCTGAAGGGCGAAGACATTCAGCCGGTCGTAACCTGGGGCACCTCGCCCGAGGACGTTCTGCCGATCACCGCAACCGTTCCGAACCCGTCCGATTTCAAAGGCGGTAAAGTCGACGCAGCCAAGCGTTCGATCGAATACATGGGCCTGACCGTTGGTCAGAAACTGACCGACATTCAGATCGACACCGTGTTCATCGGCTCGTGCACCAACGGTCGTATCGAAGACCTCCGCGCCGCGGCTGAGATCCTGAAGGGCAAGAAGATCAAAGACGGCATGCGTGCCATGGTCGTTCCGGGCTCGGGTCTTGTTCGTGCTCAGGCCGAAGAAGAAGGTCTGGCGCAGATCTTCATGGATGCCGGTTTCGAATGGCGTCTGGCCGGTTGTTCGATGTGTCTGGCGATGAACCCCGACCAGCTGGCCGAGGGTGAGCGTTGCGCCTCGACCTCGAACCGGAACTTCGAAGGCCGTCAGGGCTATAAGGGCCGCACGCACCTCGTGTCGCCCGCGATGGCAGCCGCCGCTGCTATCACCGGTCACCTGACCGATGTTCGTGAGATGATGTAAGGAGCTAAGACTATGGAAAAGTTTGAAAAACTGACCGGCATCGCGGCTCCTATGCCGCTGGTGAACATTGACACCGACATGATCATCCCCAAGATCTTCCTGAAGACCATCAAGCGGTCGGGTCTGGGCGTGAACCTGTTCGACGAAATGCGCTATGACCGTCAGGGCAACGAGATCGAAGATTTCGTCCTGAACAAGCCGCAGTACCGCGAAGCATCGGTTCTGGTGGCTGGCGACAACTTCGGCTGTGGCTCATCGCGCGAACACGCGCCTTGGGCGCTGGCCGACTTTGGCATCAAGGCGGTCATTTCGACCTCCTTCGCGGACATCTTCTTTAACAACTGCTTTAAGAACGGCATCCTGCCGATCGTCCTGCCGCAAGAGGCCGTAGACGTTCTGATGAAGGACGCCGAAAAAGGGTCGAACGCGCGGATGATCGTTGATCTGGAAGCCCAGACCGTGACCACCTCGGATGGCGAAGCGTTCGCGTTCGAAGTTGATGCGTTCAAAAAGCATTGCCTGCTGAACGGCCTCGATGACATCGGTCTGACCATGGAAAAAGCGGCCTCGATCGACACATTCGAATCTGCGGCAGCACAGGCGCGCCCCTGGGTCTAAGCGTCAGCTGAGCGAAAACCTGAACGCGGTCCCATCCGGGGCCGCGTTTTCTTTTGTATTGGGTTGTGCCGCCACCACTAGATTTTGTCTGTCCCGCGATTTCGACAGAATTTCGATCTATAAATGATGCATTGCTGCACCAGGTTCATCGAATTTTCGCCTTAAATGGCCGGGATTTAGGTCGTTGTTCTTGCTGACACCGGTCAAAGGAGGCAAAAATTGGGCAACAATGAGGCAGTCCGCCACAATTGGCGGAGTCAGGTTGGAGCAAGGTGCCGGCAAAGTATCGGTGCTGCCCGATTTGAAAGGATAGAGCAGTGATCCACCGTTCGGTCAGTGCGGGCATTCGTGCCTGCTTAGTCGCGACTTTGATTTCCATGCCCGCCATTTTGGTGCCGGGCGTCGATGCCGACACGACTCAGATCGTCGCGCTGCTGGCCCTTCTGGCTGGTGTTCTGACCTTCGTCGAATACAACAGCACCTACCCCAGCATTATCGATTTCCGCAGCGCCCCGCCGCTGAACCGGCTGCGATTTGGTACTTTGTTTGTGACCGTCTTTGCCATGACGCAGTTGCAAGTTGGCAGCGGCTCGCCGGTTTACGGCTCGGTGCAGGCTGTGGCGCAGGCCTTCGGGACGGTGCTGGATATACCATTCTCGCCGGTTCGGTTGGCGCTGCTGTCAATGCCCGCCGACATGCCGCAAGCCGCCGCAGACGATTTCCGCCTCTATGCAAGTCTGGCCTACGGCGTTTCCATTGCGACGATTGCCATCTTTGCCGTCCTCGCGCGGGCGCTGGACTGGCCTTTGAACAATGGTGCGTTCAACGTACTGACAAACCTGCCTTTGTTTGATCCGACCACGGGCGGAGACGTTCTGAGCCGTATGAAACGGGACACGAGCATTAACCTGATCTTAGGCTTTTTGCTGCCCTTCTTGATCCCGGCGATGGTGAAGCTTCTGTCGCCCGTGATGGACCCGTTGTCCTATGTCACGCCGCAAACCTTGATTTGGGCCATCTGTGCATGGGCGTTTATTCCATCTTCGATGTTTATCCGTGGGATCGCGCTGTGGCGCATCTCCGGCCTGATCGAGGAAAAGCGTCGTCGCGCTTATGCCCAGCAGGACGATGGCGACGGCTTGCAAGCCGCTTGATCGCCAGTTTGGCGTTGGCTTTGGTGCCAGCGCCGTCATTTGCCCTGCGCTTGGCAACGTTTCACGCCGACCTGTCGCGCAAAGGTCCAGGGCTTTTGCTTCGTGATATCTTGGCGAGTGAGAATGGGGTCGATTGCGCGGCCAAAGCGATTGCGCGGGCGCGTCCCGATGTCATCACTTTGACGAAGTTTGACTATGACTTTGCGGGCCAGAACCTGACGGCCTTGGCGCGGTCGATGTCTGCCTATGACCATATCCTTCCGCATCACTATTCAGCTTTGGGTAACGCCGGGTGGCCGTCTGACCACGATTTGAACGGGGATGGCCGAATACTCTTGCCTGACGATGGCTTCAGCTACGGGTGGTTTCCCGGTGAAGGCGGCATGGCTGTACTGTCGCGCTGGCCGCTGACGCTGCATGCGGATTTGTCTGGGCTGGTTTGGCAGGGTTTCCCGAATGCGCAGGTGCTTAGTGGTGAGCTTTCGGCAAGCCTGCCATTATCGACCAACGGGCATTGGGTCGTACAAGTCGCGGCGCCGACGCCGTTCGATCTACTGGTGTTTCACGCCACGGCCCCGGTTTTTGACGGGCCAGAGGATCTAAACGGCCGAAGGAACCATGACGAAATTATGCTTTGGGCTCGGTATCTGGCGGGTGATCTAAGCGTGCGGCCCAGCGGCAGGCCCGTCGCCGTGGCCGGAAATGCCAATCTTGACCCAGATCGCGGAGAAGGGCGGCGCGACGCGATTGCCACGCTACTGGCCAACCCGGCGCTTCAAGATCCACGCCCTATCGGTGCGCTTGGTCCGGCAACGGCGGATTGGCCGAGCGGGCCGGGTGCGCTTCGCGTGTCATACGTCCTGCCGCCCGCCGAAGCGACGGTTCAGGCGGCAGGCGTCGCCGATGTGCCCAAGGGGTGCGACATGACACACAGGCTGGTTTGGGTCGATTTCACGCTGCCGCGACCGCTTCCGCCATGAAAGGGTGGTGGTCTGCCTGTGGCAACGCTTGCGACAGCGCCTGATCCAGCGGGGTTACATCGACGAGTGGCAGGACAGAATGCAGTGCGCCGCCGTCGATGCTGTGCGGTGTGTCCCAAAGATACCGCATCATTTTCAAGTAGCGGGCCATCTTCCAAAACGGAGATGCTAGGCTGATTTGCCACCATGCAAAGGGCCGGAGCTTTACAACATTGCCGGTTACGCGCCCAAGCGCGGCGGCAAGTTCGCGCCCTGTGATCGTGTAGCCTTCGAAGCCGAACTCCGCAAAACGCGGCAGCTCGGAGCGGCGATTGGCAAGTTGTACCATGACCTGCGCGACATCTGGCAAAAAGGCCCAGGAATGTGGGATATCCGGGTTTCCAGGATAAGTCAGCGCCTTGGGAAGCAGTTTGATCATGACCGAATCGAACCAATTTCCCGACTGTTCGGTGTCCAGAAAATCCCCGGCCCGGATCAAGATGATCGGCACGCCGGAGGCGCGAAACGTCTCCTCCATGTCCTGGCGAATCTGGCACAAAATGTTGCTGGGGCGATGTGGCGTAGCCTCGGTCAAAACCTGCGGCATCGACGCGCCGTAGGAATAGACGTTGCCCGGCACGATCACTGTTGCGCCACTGGCCTTTGCTGCCTCAATCACGCGGCGCGTAAGCGTGGGGACGTCCTCTTGCCATTTGTCATAGCTCGGGTGCCAGCTATTGAGAATGACGTCGACGCCGATCGCATCATCTTTCAGCGACCCGGTCTTCCGATCATGAAATTTGATCTGCCAGCCCGCATTCCAAAAAGCCTCTGCCGCGTTCCGGGCAAGCCGGCCTGAACCGCCCAAGATAAGAATCGTCTGAGTCATTGATGCCTCCTGAAAATCAGCTGGCTCAACGCTAAGGTGTTCATAAATGAATATATATTGACAAAAATATTTCACCATACATACAAAAATGCATGATAAATACGATAACTTCCCTAGATTGGTCCTTGGTTCAAACGTTTCTGGCGGTGGCAGAGTCGGGGTCTTTGTCGCAGGCTTCGCGCGAATTGGGCGTGACGCAGCCAACGGTTGGCCGCCAGATCAGGCAAATTGAAGGCGTGTTGGACGTGTCCCTTTTTACGCGTCAGGCACGCGGGCTCACTCTGACTGAGGCGGGCGAGGCGCTGATCCCCCATGCCCGCGCAACCCGTGAAGCAATGTCCGCGTTCCAAATGGCGGCCGCCGGTCGGTCAGACAAATTGTCAGGGTCTGTGCGGATCACGGCCAGTGTGTTTACGGCCCATCACATCCTGCCGCCGATTCTGGCCCAGTTGCGGCGTGAAGAACCCGAGGTTCAAATCGAACTGGCGGCAACCGATGGCAGCGATAACCTATTGTTCCGAGAGGCAGATATCGCTGTCCGCATGTATCGGACGGAACAGCTTGATATCATCACGCAGCATGTGGGCGAGCTTGAGTTGGGCATTTACGGAGCCTCAACTTTTCTGGACGAACATGGGCGCCCTGAAACCTTGGATGAGTTGTTTGAGTATGATCTGGTTGGTTATGATCGCAGTGATTTGCTGTTGCGTGGTCTACGGCAGGCCAATTTCCCGGCGCAACGGGATTGGTTTGCGACGCGCTGCGATCATCACGCGGTTTACTGGGAATTGGTCCGCGCTGGTTGCGGGATTGGCTTTGCGCAACGCCGTGTGGCGGAACGTGACCCGATGGTTGAACGCGTGTGCCACGATGTTCCGTTGCCCACGCTTCCACTTTGGCTGGCGGCCCATGAAACCATGCGACAGACGCCACGCGTTCGCCGCGTTTGGGATATGCTATATGAGGGTCTGAAACCCATGGTTTCTTGACGATTTCGCGCCCGTTGGATAGGCGGTTGGCAAGGAATTTGACCAAAGGACACCAGACGCATGAGCAACCCTTCGCTTCTTATCCTGCCCGGCGACGGCATCGGCCCCGAAGTCATGGCCGAAGTTCGCAAAGTCATTGATTGGTACGGTGAAAACCGCGGCCTGAATTTCGATGTGAGCG
The DNA here is from genome assembly GCF_900302505.1 of Pseudoprimorskyibacter insulae. Taxonomy (GTDB): domain Bacteria; phylum Pseudomonadota; class Alphaproteobacteria; order Rhodobacterales; family Rhodobacteraceae; genus Pseudoprimorskyibacter; species Pseudoprimorskyibacter insulae. Next base: position 16,784 of record NZ_OMOJ01000007.1, read on the forward strand.
AAGGCCTTGTTGGCGGCTGTAGCTATGACGAACATGGCACGCCTCTGACTGACGAAACCATGGCCCGCGCACAAGAGGCTGACGCGGTGCTGCTGGGCGCTGTGGGTGGCCCGAAGTACGACAACCTTGATTTTTCGGTGAAACCTGAACGCGGCCTGCTGCGTCTGCGCAAGGAAATGGATCTTTTCGCCAACCTGCGCCCCGCGCAGTGTTTTGACGCGCTGGCCGATTTCTCGTCGCTGAAAAAAGACGTGGTTGCCGGCCTCGACATCATGATCGTGCGGGAACTGACTTCGGGCATCTACTTTGGTGAGCCGCGCGGCATTATCGAAGAAGGCAACGAACGCGTGGGCATCAACACCCAGCGCTACACTGAGTCGGAAATCGACCGCGTGGCGCGTTCGGCGTTCGAACTAGCCATGCGTCGCGGCAAGAAGCTGTGCTCGATGGAGAAGGCCAACGTCATGGAATCGGGCGTTCTGTGGCGCGAAGTCGTGACCGAAGTCGGCAAGGATTACCCCGAGGTAGAGCTGAGCCACATGTACGCCGACGCAGGCGCGATGCAGCTTTGCCGCTGGCCCAAACAGTTCGACGTGATCGTTACCGACAACCTGTTTGGCGACCTGCTTTCGGATGCCGCAGCCATGCTGACCGGTTCGTTGGGTATGCTGCCGTCGGCGTCGCTGGGTGCTCCGATGGCCAATGGCCGCCCCAAAGCGCTGTACGAACCGGTACACGGTTCGGCGCCCGACATCGCGGGTCAGGGCAAGGCAAACCCGATCGCCTGCGTTCTGTCCTTTGCCATGGCCTTGCGCTACAGCTTTGATCAGGGCGATGAGGCGACCCGCTTGGAACAAGCCATCGAAAAGGTATTGGCCGATGGTGTGCGCACCGCTGACCTTCTGGGCGAAGATGGCGTAACGCCGGTCTCGACCTCGGAAATGGGTGACAAGATCGTCGAGGCGTTGACCGCCAGCCTTTGACAGACCGGCCAACACGGTTAATCCTAAAGGCGCGGGTCAGTCCCGCGCCTTTTCTTTTCAAGACCGCCCATTGAACGAAGCGGCGAATCCGTATTGATTAGCGCTAACACCAAGATCTGAGAAAGCAGTCCGATGAACTTCAAAGGTGCCCTGTACGCCCTGATGGCCTTCGCGGTTTACGCAACCCACGACGTTGTGATCAAACTGCTTGGGGCCACGTATGCGCCGTTCCAGATCATCTTTTTCGCGACCTTATTCTCGTTTCCTTTGGTGACCTTCATGCTGATGAAGGACGACACCCATGGCAATCTGCGGCCTGTGCACCCTTGGTGGACGGCCATACGGACGGGCTGTTCGGTGATTACGGCCCTGAGCGCGTTCTACGCCTTTTCGGTTCTGCCGCTGGCGCAGACCTATGCCATTATCTTTGCCCAGCCGCTGCTGATTACTTTGCTGTCCATCCCGGTTTTGGGCGAAAAGGTCGGGATGCGCCGCGGAATTGCGGTTCTGGTCGGCCTGTTGGGGGTGATCGTGGTGCTGCGCCCCGGGTCGACGGACCTGACCCTTGGCCACCTTGCCGCGCTAAGCTGCGCGATCTTCGGGTCCATGGCGTCGATCATCGTTCGTAAAATCGGCAATGAGGAACGAACCGTCGTTCTGATGCTATATCCGATGGCGGCGAACTTCTTGGTGATGGCGACGGTTCTGGCCTTCAACTACAAACCCATGCCGATCGAACATCTGGGCGGTATCGGCATCATTTCATTGTTTGGGTTCGTCGGCGGCTTGCTGTTAATTGCGGCCTACAAAAACTCTGAAGCGGCCATCGTCGCGCCGATGCAATATTCCCAGATCCTGTGGGCGACGTTGTATGGTTATGTGATTTTCGGCGAAACCGTCGATGGCCCCACTATCCTTGGCGCGGGAATCATCATCGCCTCGGGCATCTACATCGTCTTCCGCGAAAGCGCCAAAGGAGGAGCGTCGAAACAGCCGGTCCTGCGAACCCGGTCGCGGGCGTCTACGGCGGCGTCATTCCGCATTTCCCCGTTTCTCAGAAGGTGGAAAACTCGCACATAGCCTCTTGCCAAAGCGCAGCGCATTCTTTAAGCCGCGCCTCACGGTCGGAGTGTAGCTCAGCCTGGTAGAGCACTGTCTTCGGGAGGCAGGGGCCGGAGGTTCGAATCCTCTCACTCCGACCAATTCAACAAGGCACCCATTGGGTGCCTTTTGTTTTTTCGGGCTATTGCAACACCGCGCTGCGCCATTCTTCGAAGAAGGCCTGCTTTTTGAACCCGTCGAGAAACACCAGCAATCCCGGTCCAAGCCGGATGCGACGCAGGGCTTGGTCATCGCGGGTCAGTTCGGCCCCTTCGAACACTTGGCTGAGCCCCGGCGCGTTGTCCCATTGGCGCGTCACAAGGTGGTCGATGAACCGCCCCGCTATATCCGGCAATTCGCTAGAGGCCGGAATGAACGCGGTGCGCAGCATGACGGTGGTGAAATCTTCGGGCAGCAGGACTTCGATCTGGGTCTCTTCGGGCCGGGCCTGCGCGTAACTTCCCAGCACATTATAGGCGACGGCCAGATCGCCGGTCACCACATCGTCGATCATCAAGCCAGAACAGCAATAGAGCTTGACCCCAAGCCCGCCCATCACCTCGGTCAGGCGCCAGTAGGTTTCAGAACTGCGGGCATCTTGCGTGGCAAACAAATAGCCAAGCCCTGACTGCCGCACATCATAGGTGCCGACGCGCCCCTCAAACCGGTCGGGGTTGGCGCGCATGAGGGCAATCAGATCCTGCCGGGTCCGGGGCATTGGCAGGCCGTCAAAGGCGGCCCGGTTCAGCACGATGGCGGCCGGTTCCTGGGTGAAGGCAAACAGATGATCACGCCACCGCGCCCAGGTGGGCAACGAACTGGTGGCGTTGGACCGGTGCGGCAGCGCGTAGCCGTCATTGACCAGCTTGGTTTGAAGGTCCATCGCACTCGATAATGCCACATCCATCACCGCGCCGTCTTCATGAATAGCGCGGCTCAGTTGGGTCGAACTGGCCACCACGTAATCAATGCGCAGGTTTGGTTCTGACTGCAGGAAAGACGTCAGGATCGGTTCAAACAGGCTGGCATCCCCGGTCGAGATTATGCGCAGCGTGCGGCTGGCCCCGTCCGGGCCAAAGCTGCGGCGGTCCTCGATCTCATAGGCGGTGGCCTGCGCGGCCAGCCACATCAGCGCGAGGCCAGCAAGAAGGACAAACTTGCGCATCCTCCGATTCCTTCTTTTGCGTTTTCCAATTTCAGACTACCGCCATGGGCGCGGGCCACTTCGTCGGCGATGGTCAAGCCAAGGCCGGACCCGACCACGCCCGAGGTGTTGCCGCCTCGAACAAAGCGCTGTGTCAGGGTCTTGAGTTCGCCAAGGGCAAAGCCCTTGCCGCTGTCGCGGATCATCACGCGGCCTGCGGTGCCATCGCCCGATACGACGACGCGAACAGTGCTATCGGTGGGCGAATATTTGATCGCATTGTCCAGCAGGTTCAGCAGGGCGCTTTGCAGCAAAATCGCATCCCCGCGCAGGATCTGCGGTTCACCCGGCAGGGTTAATTCAATGTCGATATCGCGCAGATCCGCCATGGGGCGCAGCCGCTCAACCGCGTCCGAGGCAAGGCGGCATAGGTCCACGCCCTTGGTTTCCAGATGTTCAGACCGGAAGCTAACCATCGCGTGGTCCAGCAATTGCCCCGCCGCGCGCGAGCTTTCGTCGATTGCGCGGATCATTTCGCGCACTGCCTGTCGGTTTTCCGGCTTATCGACCCGGCGTAACGTGATTTCCGCCTGTGTGCGCACGGTGGCCAAGGGGGTGCGCACGCGGTGGGCGGCCTCGGCGATCAGGTCTTCGGACCGGGTCAGTGATGCTTTCAATCGGCTCATAAAGCTATTGAGCGCGGCGACAAGCGGGGCCATTTCCTCGGGCACGCGGGCGGTGACCGGGCGCAGATCCTCGGGCCCGCGCCGCGACACGGACCCCGCCAACTGCCGCAACGGACCAATCGCCGATTGCGCGGCCAACACGCCCAGAAAGGCCGCCAACAAAAAGAACCCGATGCCGAACATCGCGACAGTGCGGGAAATCTCATTCAGCGTTTGGCGCAGCCCGTCGCGGGTCTGGGCCACCGTGACCTCGACGACCTCGGGAACGCCTGCGATGGACAGGCGGCGGGCGGCTGTGACCATGCGGATTTCCACGTCGCGATAGGTGGCGGTGCGAAACCGCGTTTCGCTGATCCGGCCCTGCTGCGGCGTTGGCAGATCCTGATATCCCGTTACGAAGGCGTCGTTGCGGGTGACGGTATAGAACACCCGGTCGTCACTCACATTGCCCAACATCGAAAAGGCCGAATAGGGGATATCCAGCGCCAAGGTGCCGTTGCGCACCGCTGCGGCATCAAGGATCGAGGTGACCGAGGCCGACAGGATTTCGTCCTGACTGTCGGCGGCCAGATCCCGCGCATAGAGCCGCACCACAACAAACATCAGGATCGCCAGCAAGGCCGCCCCGCCCAGCAGTTGAATGATCAGCCGCCGCCGGATCGACCCCTTTTTTCGCACGGCGCCCGTCATGTCAGACTAAGCCTGTAACCCAGCCCGCGCACCGTGACGATCTGGGCACGCGCGCCGCGCAGGTGGCGGCGCAGGCGGCCGACATAAACCTCAATCGCGTTCTCGGTGACATCGGCATCATAGGAAAACAGCCGGTCCACCAGTTTGGACTTCGAGAACACCTGATCCGGTGCGCCGATGAAAATCTCAAACAGGCGCAATTCGCGGTTCCGCAATCTGATCTGCTGATCGGCGACGGTCAGCGTGCAGGCCAGCGCATCGAAAGACACATCGCCGAAGATCTGAACGTTGCTGGCGCCGCCACTTTGGCGACGCAAAACGGCGCGGCAGCGGGCCTCAAGCTCGGAAAAGTCGAAGGGTTTGACGATATAATCGTCCGCGCCAAGGTCTAAAACGCCCACCCTGTCAGAAACTTCGGACCGCGCTGTCAGGACGATTACGGGCGTCGGATGACGGGCGGCGCGGTGCTTTTGCAAGAAGTCGCGCCCATCGCCATCGGGCAGCATGATGTCCAATAAAATCAAATCATATTCGGTGGTTGCGATGAAGTCATCGGCGGTCGCCAAGTCCTCGGCACGGTCTACGACATGCCCGTCCAGCGTCAGTCGATCGCAGACGGCTTGGGCCAGTTGATGGTTGTCTTCGACAAGTAGAAACCGCATCGCTCGGGGCAATCCTATCCGGTGTCAGGTTTATGTCAGCTTGGCGCTGTTTATCCCTCCTTCATGGGCGCTGAGGAGCGCCGTTGTCAAATGGGAGGAAACCATGACCAAGTTTGCAATGGGCCGTCGCGCCCTTCTGGCGGCCGCTACCGCGGCAATCGCATTCGGCGCACCGGCTTATGCTGGCGGCCATCAGGTTGTTGACAGCATCCACTTTCTTGTTCCCGGCGGCGCCGGCGGCGGCTGGGATGGCACCGCGCGTGGCACCGGCGAGGCGCTGACCGCTGCGGGTCTGGTCGGTTCGGCCAGCTATGAAAACATGTCGGGCGGCGGCGGCGGCAAAGCCATCGGCTACCTGATCGAAAACGCCGAGAGCAATCACGGCACGCTGATGGTCAACTCGACCCCGATCATCATCCGTTCGCTGACCGGCGTCTTCCCGCAGAGCTTCCGCGATCTGACGCTGGTTGCTGGCACCATCGGTGACTACGCCGCGATTGTTGTTCCCGCAGACAGCGCGATCAACAGCATGAACGACCTGCTGGAAACCTATCGCGCAGATCCGAACGGCACCGCCGTTGGTGGCGGTTCGGTTCCGGGCGGCATGGACCACCTGGTTGCCGCGATGGTGATGCAGGCAGCGGGCGAAGATCCGACCGCCGTTAAGTACATCCCCTATGACGCAGGCGGCAAAGCAATGGCGGCGCTGCTGTCGGGCGAAATCAAGGCGTTGTCCACCGGCTTCTCGGAAGCGGTCGCGCTGGCGCAGCAGGGCGAGGTGAAAATCCTTGGCGTGACTGCGGATGATCGCGTGGCAGCCTATGGGGATGCGCCGACCATGAAAGAGCAGGGGATCGATACGACCTTTGTCAACTGGCGTGGCTTCTTTGCGGCTCCTGGCCTGCCCGAAGACAAGCTGGCGGCCTATCAAGATGCCATCACCAAGATGTACGACACCCCCGAGTGGGAAGCGGTTCGTGCACGCAATGGCTGGGTCAACATCCACAACTCGGGTGACGACTTCAAAAACTTCCTGGAAGCACAGGAAAAAGCCATTGGTGACCTGATGAAGCAACTGGGCTTCCTCTAAGGGCATCACCCTACTCTGACATCCGTGGCCCGGCAGATCTCCTGCCGGGCCCGACAGCCTTGCCCGAAGGAGGGGACCATGGCGCTTGACCGTTGGATCGCATTGATCATCCTCGGCATTTCCTTGGCATATGGATATGCCGCCTATTTCACTATGGATCAGCTGTTGCCGCCGTTCATGCAGCGCAACCCGATCTGGCCCAGCACATTCCCGAAAGTTTTGGCCGTTCTGTCGATCATCACCTCGCTGGTGATCGTGCTGGGCTTGGAAAAACCGGCGACCGAAGAAAAAGAACCGGACATCGATTACCGCCGCCTGATGGATTACGATCTGTTTCCTGCGCTGGCGCTGATCGGGTTGATGGTGGCCTATGCGCTGCTGTTGCGCCCTGCCGGCTTCCTGCTGTCGACCGTTGGCTTTTTGACCATCGGCGCCGTGATCCTGGGCGAGCGTAAGGTCTACATCCTGATCCCCATCGCAGCTTTGGCCACCGGTATCGTCTGGTATCTGGTCGAAGGCGTTCTGGGCATCTTCCTGCGGCCGCTGCCGCTGTTTCTGGGCTAATGGGGGGCTACAATGCTTGACGGACTTCTGATTGGCCTATCCACGGCTTTTTCGCTGACCAACCTCTTGATGGTGATTGGCGGCTGTCTGATCGGTACTTTCATCGGCATGTTGCCGGGCCTTGGCCCGATGTCGATCATCGCGATCATGATCCCGGTTGCGATTACTTTGGGCGATCCTTCTGCCGCGCTGATCCTTCTGGCCGGTGTGTATTACGGTGCGATCTTTGGCGGCTCGACCTCGTCGATCTTGCTGAACGCACCGGGTGTGGCGGGCACTGTCGCCACCAGCTTTGACGGCTATCCAATGGCCCGGCAGGGCAAGGCCGGTAAGGCGCTGACAATTGCGGCCATTTCGTCGTTCATGGGCGGCTCGATCGGCGCGCTGCTTCTGATGATCTTTGCGCCGATGCTGTCCTCTGTGGCGCTGCTGTTCCATTCGGCTGAATACTTTGCCTTGATGGTCGTGGGCCTGTCGGCGATTGCCGCCTTTGCGGGCACCGGCAACGTGGCCAAGGCTGTTCTGATGACGCTGCTGGGCCTGATCATGGCAACCGTAGGCGAAGGCGCTTTGTTCAACATGCCGCGCTTTACCATGGGCCTGATGGATCTTCAGTCCGGCTTTAGCTTTATCACGCTGGCCATGGCGATGTTCGCCTTGCCCGAAGCGCTGTTCTTGGTTCTCAAACCGTCCCGTTCGGCAACGGGCGACGGCGGCCAGATCACCGATCTGCGCATCACCCGGCAAGAGGCCCGCAAGATCGCGCCGGTCATTGGCCGCCAATCGATCCAAGGCTTTTTCATCGGCGTTCTGCCGGGGGCCGGGGCAACCATCGCTTCCTTCCTGGGCTATGCGGTGGAACGGAACCTTGCCACCAAGGAAGAGCAGAAAGAGTTCGGCAAAGGATCAATCAAAGGCTTGGCCGCGCCTGAAACCGCGAACAACGCCGCCTGTACCGGGTCGTTCGTGCCGCTGCTGACGCTGGGCATTCCGGGGTCGGGCACAACGGCGATTTTGCTGGGCGCGCTGATTGCGCTGAACGTGACGCCGGGCCCGCGCCTGATGGTGGACCAGCCTCAGATCTTCTGGTCGGTCATCATCTCGATGTATATCGGCAACCTGATCCTGCTGATTCTGAACCTGCCGCTGATCCCTTACATCGCCAAGGTTCTGGCAATTCCGCGCAACTACCTGATCCCGTTCATTCTGTTCTTCACCCTGATGGGCAGCTACATCGGGCAGAACAACGCAACGGAACTGCTGATCCTGGTTGGCTTTGGCATCTGTGCGACCGTCCTGCGCTTTGCGGATTATCCGCTGGCGCCGCTGCTGATCGGCTTCATCCTTGGCCGTATGCTCGAAGACAACTTCTCGCGCTCGATGCAGCTCTATGACGGGATCGCCTTTGTGCTGGAACGTCCGATGACGATGGGGCTGTTGGTTGTGGCCGTGCTTTTGGTGGTCGTGCCAAGCTACCGCGCCCGCCGCGCCAAGGCACGACAAGAAGGCGTAGCCGATGGCGACTGAGACGAACACACGCGCACCCCTGACCGGGGTGCGCGTTCTTGATTTGACGAACGTATTGGCCGGGCCGTTTTGTTGTTACCAGTTGGCGCTATTGGGGGCCGACGTCATCAAGGTCGAACGCCCCGGCAGTGGCGATCTGGCCCGCGTCCTTGGCGCAGATGCCAAGCGCAACGCTGCTGGAATGGGCATCAGCTTTCTGGCGCAGAACGCCGCCAAGAAATCCGTGACTTTGGACATGAAGGCCGAAGCGGGCAAAGACCTGCTAAAGCAACTTGTGGCCAGCGCCGATGTGCTGGTCGAAAACTTTCGCCCCGGCGTGATGGACCGTTTGGGGCTGGGATATGAGACCCTAAAGCAAGTCAATCCCACCCTGATTTACTGCGCCATTAGCGGATTTGGCCAAGATGGCCCGTGGAAAGACAACCCGGCCTATGACCAGATCGTGCAGGGCATGTCCGGCGTTATGTCGATCACTGGCGATGCCAGTTCCGCGCCGCTGCGTGTGGGCTATCCGCTGGCCGATACCGTTGGGGGGATGACGGCGGCTTTTGCGGTGTCTTCGGCGCTGAACGCCAATCCGCGCGGGGCTTTCCTTGATATCTCGATGACGGAATCGGTGATCGCTACCATGGGTTGGGTCGTGTCGAACTATCTGATCGGCGGCACCGTCCCGGCGGCCAATGGCAACGAAAACACCACTTCGGCCCCGTCGGGCACATTTGCCTGCGCCGACCAGCCGATCAACATTGCTGCCAACCGGGATGAACAGTGGCAAACACTGGCCAAGCACCTTGGGCGCGACGATCTTTTGACTGATCCCGACTACGCCACGCGCGAGGATCGCAAGCGCAACAGATTGTCACTTCGGGCAGAGTTAGAGACTGTTTTGACCCGCAGACCGGCCGCCAATTGGGTGGCCGAGCTAAACCCGCTTGGCGTGCCCTGCGGCCCGGTTCTAAGCGTGCCGCAAATCCTAGGCGAACGGCAGATCGTGGATCGAGGTTTGATCGCCGAAGTTACTTGCGACGGCGAAGCGCTCCGCGTCGCTGGATCGCCCGTGATGGTCGATGGCGCAAGACCCACGCCCGCCAGCCCGCCGCCCGCATTGGGCGCACATAACGGTGAGGTCTGGCTGGCGCTTGGCCTGTCACAAGGGCAGATCGAAACCTTGCGCGAGGAGGGCGTGATATGAGCGACGTAAGTGACTGGTGGCGGACGTCGATCATCGAGATGGAGCCGGGCCGGATCAACCTGCGCGGCCACCCGGTGCAAGACCTGATCGGCAACGTCAGCTTTGCGCAGATGATCTGGCTGATGGTGCGGGGCGATATGCCATCGCAGGCGCAGGCGGCATTGTTTGAGGCAGCGCTTGTCTCAGCGGTGGATCACGGCCCGCAAGCCCCCTCGATCGCGGCAGCACGGATGGCAGTAACCTGCGGGCTGGACCTGAACAACGCCATGGCAAGCGCAGTGAATATGCTGGGCGATGTCCATGGCGGGGCAGGCCAGCAAGCGGTTGAGATGTATCACTTCGTGCGCAGCCATAGTGGCGATTTGGGCGCGGCGCTGACAGACTGGCAGGCCGAACACGGCAAGATCCTGCCGGGCTTTGGCCACCGTTTTCACAAGCCCACCGACCCACGCGCGCCGCGCCTGATGGCATTGGTGCGCGAAGCCGCTGCACAAGGCGTTGTAGACGGCGGATTTGCCGACCTGGCCGAAGGCATTCAGGCATGGGTGTCCGACCAAAAGGGCCGTCCCCTGGCAATGAATATCGACGGCGCGACGGCAGTCATCTATGCAGAGCTTGGCTTCGATGCTCCGCTTGCGCGCGGGTTGTTCTGTTTGTCCCGATCCGTCGGGATTCTGGCCCATGCCTGGGAACAAACGCAGCAGGGGGGGCGCAACAAGGGGCCGACCCCGCCCTCGTACCGATGGACCTATGACAAACCGTGACCTTGTTGGGCTTGGCCTTTCGCTTGGGATTGCTGCTCTCGGGGCGGTGGTGTTCTGGCTGATCGGTTTTCCATCTGCCGCCCTGACGGGGGCCGCGACCACTATATCCGTTGCCGGCGTTTTGGGTGTGACCATCGTCATGCCCGTTTGGCTGCGCACGCTGGCCTTTGTCCTGCTTGGTCTGAACATCGGCAGCGGCGTGACGCCCGATGTGTTGAAGGGCGCCGTCACATGGCCAATCAGCATCGCGGTGTTGGGCATCAGCCTGATCGCCAGCATTCGCATTGCGCGGATCGGATTGACGCGCTGGTTTGACTTTGATCGCCGCAGCGCGGTGCTAGCCGCCGCGCCGGGGCATCTAAGCTATGTTCTGGCGCTGTCGGTTGAGGCCGGGTCCGACACGACCCGCATCGCAGTTGTCCAAAGCATCCGCGTGTTGTTTTTAACGCTTTGTGTACCGGTTCTGGTGTCTCATCTGTTCGGCGCAACGGGGATGCAGGTGCTGCCGCCGCAGGTGATGGGGCTGGCTCCGGCAGGCGTCATGCTGGGCCTGACCTTTGGTGTCGGTGCAATGTTCCAGAGGTTGAAGGTGCCAGCGGCCTATCTGCTGGCGGGCATGTTGGTCAGCGCGGTTGGTCACGGCTCTGAGCTGACACCCGGCCGTTTGCCCGACTGGGCGACGGTTGCCGCCTTTATGGTGATGGGCATCCTGATCGGGTCGCGCTTTTCCGGCCAAAGCCTGAGCCAGCTTAAGGCGGTGGCATGGGCCGGTGTTTGGATCACGGTGGTGAATGTCGTCATGGCATTGGCGGCGGTCGGGCTGTGCCTATGGATCTTGGGGGAATCCCCCGCCCTTTTGATCGTCGCCTTCGCGCCCGGCGGGGTAGAGGCGATGGTCGCCATCGGTGTCAGCCTTGGCCTAGACCCAGCCTTCGTCGCCGCCCATCACGTCATGCGCTTGGTACTACTGACGTTCATCGTACCGGCGCTATTGGCGGCAGCACGGTCCAAAGGTTAGTAAATCGGTCTGATTGATTTGGGAAAGAAGTGGTGCCGCTGAAGGGCACAACATATAGGACCTATCTTGTATGTTCGCGTCCGGTGAAAAGTGTAAGACTCTGTTTGTAAATGATTTCCATGTAGGTCCATGTCTTGTGGTGTCCGGGAGTATACTATATCTAGGGGTGGATAGGAAGGTGGATAGCGATTCCACCGCCATGCAGGACGCCCCATGCCCGCACGTGACCGACTATCTGCCGCATTCGTAAAATCCGCCCCGGCTGGCAAGCATTGTGATGGCCAAGGGCTATGGCTCATTAAGCGCGAAAATGGCGGCGCTCAGTGGGTTTTGCGCATGACCATTCACGGCAGGCGGCGCGAAATGGGCTTGGGCGGCTATCCCTCTGTAACCTTGGCGCAGGCACGCAGGCGGGCTGACGACTGGCGCAGCGTTGCCGAGCGAGGCGACGACCCGGTGAAGGAGCGCCAAAAGCAAGCACGCGAAGCTGCGCGGGCAGACCCAACCTTGCGCACTGTAGCTTTGGAAGCCTTTGAGGCACGTAAGGCCGAACTAAAGGGTGACGGGAAGGCGGGCCGCTGGTTTTCCCCGCTAGAGCTTCACGTCCTGCCAAAACTTGGCCGCGTCCCTGTTGAGGATATCGACCAACGCGACATTCGCGACACGCTAGCCCCGCTGTGGCACACAAAGGCCGACACCGCGCGAAAGGCGCTCAATCGTCTAGGCATCGTTCTGAAACACGCGGCGGCGCTGGGCTTGGATGTCGATTTGCAGGCAACCGAAAAGGCAAAGGCGCTGCTAGGGAAATCGCGACACGAGGCGCAGAACATCCCAGCCATGGCATGGGCCGAGGTGCCCGCTTTTTATGCCACACTGACAGAACAAACCGTCACGCAACTGGCCATGCGATTGCTAATCCTGACCGGCGTGCGCTCTGGCCCGCTGCGCACCTTGCGGCTTGAACAGATCGACGGTGATATCTGGACTATACCGGCAAAGGCGATGAAGGGCCGCAAAGGCGCTACCTCAGATTTTCGCGTACCGCTGTCGTCCGAGGCACTGGCGGTGATTGACTTGGCCAGCCCCTTTGCCCGCAACGGTTTCTTGTTCGCCAATTCGCGTGGGACTGTCCTAAGCGATATGACGCTATCGCAGCACATGAAACGAATGAAGCTAGAGGCCCGCCCGCACGGATTCCGGTCCTCTCTGCGCGACTGGCTGGCCGAGACAACGGACGCCCCGCACGAGGTGGCAGAAACCATGCTGGGCCACGCAACGGGCGGGGCCGTAGTGCGTGCCTACCGGCGCACGGATTTTCTAGAGCAAAGACGCGTGCTGCTAGAGCGCTGGGCCGATCATGTGACCGGCGGCGCGGGAATTGTGGTTAAGTTGGTGGGGGCTGCGAAATGAAGGTTGAGGAAGTCGTACTAGCGGAGGATGAACTGTCGCAACTGAAGGTCACTCGACATTCAGAGATGACCGTAGATGAAATCGACGCTCTTTTGTCAGAAGGCGCATCTAGAAACTTCTGGGACGACCTTCGCGCATTTGCCGATGCATGCGACACAGTTCTGCAGGAAAAAGAGTGGCCCGCCGCGTCTGCCAAAGTCTGCATTGAACAGGATGGCACGTGGCGACTATTCGCCAAAAGTGAAGCTTGCAAGGCGAAATTTGGTTGGAAACTTGGTTCAACCTATGTCCAAGAGATGACCAAGGATTTTTCCGATGCTTGGTATGCGGCTCGCATTGGTTTGAAATGCAGGCTCGCATTGGAACACTTGAATAAAGGCGATGGCGGAAAACCATTTTTCCACTCGATGATGTTCGAGATTGGTTCCCTGCGAACTGACTGGCGGTGGCGGCGTTCAAGGAAGAAGCAAATTATTACTGGCCGCAAACAGCGGAATGTACTTTCTGACTTGCGCGACGCTCAAAACAGAACCGCAAAACAAAATGTTGAATGGCGGCGGGGGCTAGTTCGAAACCTCATCAGTGAGACGAAGCTTACGAAGGGTGCCTTGAGTCGCTGGTTGCAAACTCAGTTAAAAAAGCGACACGATATTGAAGTGTCGGAACGAACTGTTCGGAGCGATTTAAAAGCGCTCGGTCCGTAGCAGCGCAAAAAGTTGGCAACGCTCGTTAAGCTTTGCCATGCCACATCCATCACATTCGGGCTTATCCAAACTTCAAAGGATAGTCTGTGATGACAACCAAGTACCTCACCCTAACCGAGCTACGCGCCAAGCTGGGCAATCGTTCACGCAGCGCGGTTTATGATGACCTTGCGGCGGGCCGTTTGCCCAAGCCCTTGAAATTGGGCGGTCGCAATTACTGGCCCGAAGATGAACTCGACGCGCATTTGCGCAACCTTCGCAAGGAGGTGGCGTAATCATGTGTAGTGAATGGAACCCCGGCAACGTCTGCAAACGCGCCGGGGCAAAAGTGCCTAAACCCATCAAGGAAAAAGGCCCCCGAACCGTAGCACGTAAATCCCGTGCGAAGGAAGCAGGAACGGCATTTATCGTTACCCCCAAGGCGGGCGCACCGTTCCGCATAGTTGTTTCGGGTCGCAATCGCTGGGCGCTCGAAAACCTGCGCCGCGCGGGCATCACTGGCTGCACCCCGATCACCAACCCCGCGCCCCGGTGGAGCCATTACATCCATCAGCTTCGCGAACTCGGGGTGCAGATCGAGACCATCCCCGAGCCGCACGGCGGGGCCTATCCCGGCACCCATGGCCGCTATGTCCTGCGCTGCGCAGTGGCCCCTGAATGGAAGGGCGGTGCGTGATGTTGACGATACTTCTTTGCTTTGGTGTGCGACCGGCTTGGGCAATCCCTTTTGCCATGGCGTTCTACTTGCTGGTGCTGCTTCTGCTGGTGGAGGGCGACCTATGACCCCCAAACAGATCCGCCGTTTGATGCGGCTTCACGGGCTGACACATACGCAAGCACGGGTTTATGCCGCTCTGATATGGGGGGCGATGTGATGGACGCACGAACCCTGACGCAGACGCTTAAAGGGCACTGGTATGGACGCTATGGCACCGCACCTTGCCCGGTGTGCCAGCCAGAACAACGCAAAGGCCAGAATGCCCTAACCCTCTCTGAGGGGCAGGCGGGTCTATTGGCGCATTGCAAGAAATCCAATTGCGGATTTTCTGACATCTTGGGGGCGGCGCATGTCGCCCCCGGACTTTGGACCCCGCCCGACCCGGCAACCCGCGCAAAAGCAAACACCGCGAAACAGGCCGATGCGAAACGCCGTGCCGATCAAGCCTTTCGCCTTTGGCAGGAGGCCGAACCAATTACTGGCACGATTGCCGAAACCTATCTACGTGGGCGCGGCATCACCTGCGATTTGCCCGAAACGCTACGTTTTCATCCTGAATGCTGGCATGGGGCAACCGCGCGGCGTTATCCGGCAATGGTTGCACTGGTGGAGGGCTGCAAAAGTTTCGGCATCCATCGCACCTATCTGCGCCCAGATGGCGCTAGCAAGGCCGATATCGCGCCGTGCAAGGCGATGCTTGGGGCGACATCGGGCGGCGCTGTCCGTCTGACAGATCAACCCGGCCCGTTGGTGGTGGCCGAGGGGATAGAAACCGGGCTTTCGCTGGCATCGGGCCTTTTGAGCCTTAGGGCGACTATATGGTCCGCACTGTCAACGTCAGGAATGCGCGGGCTTTTCCTGCATTCAGGAAAGGGCCGGTTAAAAATCGCCTCTGACGGTGATGCGGCAGGCCGTGAAGCGGCACAAGCCTTGGCCATGCGGGCGCATTCCTTGGGCTGGCAAGTCTCGATGCTTCCCGCGCCAAACGGGCGCGACTGGAACGACGTTTTGATGATGAAAGGGGGCAAGTGATGAACACCCCGCAATCCATTCCCTTTATCCCCGAAGGCCCGCAACCTCTGGTGCGCGATATCGCCCCCGGCGGTGCCTATCCCGTGGAACACCTTGGACCGCTGCGCCCCGCCGTAGAGGCTGTGCAGGCCCGCACACAAGCCCCCGTCGCTATTCCGGCGGCATCGGCTTTGGCCGTGGCATCGCTTGCCGTGCAGGGCTTTGCCGATGTCGAGACCTTGGGCGGGAAGCGTCCTGTGTCGCTCTATGCGTTGACCATCGCGCGAAGTGGCGAACGCAAAAGTAGCTGCGACGGGCCGCTGATGGCGGCGCTGCGTGAGTTTGAACAAGACCAAAGCGACGCCCAGCGCGAAGACGTGACCCGTTGGCAAAATGCCCATGCGCTTTGGAAAGGCGAACGCGACCAAATCTTGATTGAGGCCCGCAAAGGCAAGGGAGAGAAAAAGACCGCCGCACGCGCAGATTTGGAAGCACTTGGCGCGGAACCCGCCGCACCGCCGTCAGGAGACCGCACCGCATCGGAACCAACCTTTGAAGGGCTGACCCGGCTTTATGCGACCGGGCAACCGTCGCTTGGCATTTTCTCGGATGAAGGCGGGCAATTCTTGGGCGGTCATGCCATGAATAGTGAGAATCGCCAAAAGACCTTGGCCGCGCTCAATGACCTTTGGCAGGGCAACCCGATCCGCCGCACGCGGGCAGGCGATGGGCACGCGGCGCTCTATGGGCGCAGACTGGCAGTGCATCTCATGGTGCAACCTTCTGTGGCGCGGGCGTTCATGGCTGACCCCATGGCGGCGGACACCGGTTTTCTGCCGCGCTTTTTGATCTGCGAACCGCCTAGCACCATCGGCTCGCGGCTGCACCGAGCGGGGGATAGGTCTGGTGATGCGCTAGAAACGTTCGGAAACCGCCTACGGTCCATTCTCGACACTCAATTACCGATGGACGCCGTAACCCGCGCCTTGTCGCCCTGGCTTTTGCCGTTGTCGCCTGAGGCGCGTTCTGGGCTGATTGTCTTTGCGAATGAAGTGGAGGCGGAACAGGCCCCCGGCGGCACGCTGGCCCATATCACCGGCTATGCCAGCAAGGCGGCAGAACAGGCGGCACGTATCGCAGGCGTGCTGACGCTATGGCGTTCACTCGACGCCCCGGTAGTGACGGGGGATGATATGGGCCATGGCATCACGCTGGCCCGCTACTATCTGTCCGAGGCGCTGCGTTTGGCCGATGCGGCGCAGGTCTCGCAGGATATCGACCGGGCCGAGGCGTTGCGCAAATGGCTGCTGGAAAGCTGGCCGCACGCCGAGGTTATGACCCGCGATATTGTGCGCCTTGGCCCCAACGCCCTACGAGAAAGCCCAAAGGCCCGCGCTGCACTTGGTCTGTTGGAGCGCCACGGCTGGCTTGCGCCCCTACCGCCCGGTGAAATGGTGCGCGGCGCTGCACGGGCCGAGGCATGGCGGATCTGCCGCGATACCTGACCCGCTGCGACTTCTGCGACATTCGCGACAAACCCGACCCCGTGTCGCAAGTGTCGCGGATGTCGCAAGGCCCTAGTAGGTATTCGAGTACCCCCAAAATGAGCGCCCAAAGTCGTTCAATTTGGATCAGCCCAAAGAAAATTTGGATCAGCCCAAAGAATACGTGCCCTATCCCAAAATATCTTTGAGGTAGTGCATCACGACCCGTTTGGGCCGGGTATCGCGGATGGCAGGGTGGATAAAAGGGTGGATACGAATACTGGAGATGCAAAAAAGCCTCCAAGAACAAAGTCTTAGGGACTTTTCATGGTGCCGCTGAAGGGACTCGAACCCCCGACCCCATCATTACGAATGACGTGCTCTACCAGCTGAGCTACAGCGGCACTTCTTTCAGGTGTCAGACCAAGGAATGACATCCTGTGAGGCGGCCTATTAGCATTGAGGCCGCCTCAGGAAAAGGCCTATTTTGCCTCTGGCTTGGTCGTTTTTTCCGCCGGTTCATCGACCAGTTCGGCATCCTGAGGTCCGGCGTCAATGACGTCGCTGTCATCAGGTTCTGGCGCGGCGTCGCTTTCGGCGATGATCTCGGCCACAGGTTCGGGCATCGGCTCCGCCTCGGGCGCGTCTTTCGACTTGTCCTCAATGGCGCCGACGATCAGCGGCAGCATTTCAGCACCGGCCGGCATCACCAGATCGGACTGCGGCGGTGTTTTCCAGCTGAGCGTATCGAAGCTGTGGCAATGGCCGCAAACCGGTGCCCATTCGCCATGGATGTGGTTGCAGTTGTCGCAAACCCATTGCGGCCCACGCGGCGCGGTCAGCGCACGGGCCAGCCAGCCGCGAACCACTTGATCGGACGAGCCTTCGCCGCGTTCGATGGCGGCCATGATTGTTAGAACGCGGGCGTCGGCGTCCACTTCGGCCAGATCACCAACCGACCGGCGGGCTTCGGGGAAGTCCTCGGCGGCGATGTTCAGTTCGGCCAGAAGCAGGCGTGTTTCGCGGTGGTCCGGGCGGATCTTAGTAATCGCCTGGAACCGCTTCAGGCGCTCTTGCGGCGTCTCATTCGGTTCAATGGCGGCGAATGCGGCTGCCAGATCGGGGTGCGGTTGCACTTCCCACGCCTTTTTCAGAATGCGCACAGCCAGACGCGGGCGCTGCTGATCGACATAACCGCGCGCGGCCAAGGCCGCAGCCGGGATCAGATCGGGCGAGCGTTTGTTGGCCTCAATCGCGGCTTCGCGGGCCTCAATGGATTTGCCTTCGTCCAGAATGCCCTTGGCTTCGGACAGGGCCAGAACCGCATCGCGGCGCTTGTGCACATCGCGCGGCAGGCTGCCGTGCTTCAGCTTGGCGTTCAGCGTGTGCCGCGCCCCGGACCAGTCGCCTTTTTCGGCCTGAAGCTGCAACAGAATGTTCTGCACTTCTTCGTGGCGGGGTCGGATGGCAAAGGCGCGTTCGGCCAGTTTCAGCGCCATGTCGGTGTCACCGGCGTCCAGCTTTTGCTTCATGATGCCGCGCACACCGACAAAGCGGGTTTCTTCGCGCTGGATCATCCGCTTATAGACTTTTTCGGCCTTGGTCTTATCGCCAACCATTTCAGCGGCTTGGGCGGTGATCAGGTCGGTCAGTTCGGGCTTGTGCAAATAGCGTTCGGCCTTTTCAGCCTTGGCCATGGCAACGCGGCCTTCGCCCGAAGCCAGCGCCATCATGCCATCCGACAGCGCCTGAAAGCCTTTGCGTTCGCGGTTGCGGTCGAAATAGCGCGAAATCGCGGTTTCATCACCGTTTAGGAATTTCAGCAAGGCGACGATCAGGGTGGCCAATTTGAAGAACAGCCAAATTAGCACCACCAAAACAACGGCACCAATGACCGATTCCAGCGGGCCAAGGACGAATTCCTTGCCGGCGGCGGTGATCTGAATTCCGCCGTCACTTTCCATCAGGAAGCCGGCACCCAAGGTCAGGGCACCGATAAGGATCACGAAGACGACAATCTTGATAAGCGACCAAATCATAACGTGATCCTTACTTCTGGTTCAGTTCCTGAGACAGCGCATCAGCAGCCTGTAGCGCGTCCAGTCGGGTTTGAGCGAGGGCGGCCCAAGCGTTCATCTCGGCTTGGGCAACTTCGGGCAGGGCCGACAGTTCGGCCAATGCACCGGCGATATCGCCCGCTTTCACAGCGGCTTCGGCGCGGGACAGAACAGCGTCTGCGTCGGTGCCTTCACGCGGGGCCACAGACCGTGCGCCGACGCGATCCAGCAGGAACGTTGCAATCCGGCCAGAGCCTTCGCCGCTTTCGGTTGCGCGGGCGGCAGACAGGGCCGCACGGGCGGCTTCGGGGAAGGCCTCGATCAAGGCACCTTGGGTTGGAGCGCCATCTGCGGCCACGGCGGCCAGCGCGTCAGGCACTGTGGCCCCTGCCGATGTGGCGATGGTTTGCAGGCTGTCTGCGAACCCTGCGCCGGTGTCCAATCCGGCGACCACCTCGGCCAAGGCGGCGCGGGCGCGGGCGATTTGCGCCTGTGCTTCGGCATTCTGTTCGGCGGCCACGGCATCACGCGCCATGGTTTCGATCTCGGCGCGTTGACCTTCCATGGCCAGACGCAGGTTTTCAAGCTCACGCTCATAGGCGGCGATCGCCTCGGGCGAGACGGTCTCGGCCACGGGGCGCTTTTCCAACTCGTCAAAACGGGCGGTCAGGGCGGCCAGTTGATCGGCCAGTGCCTGCAATTGATCGGCTTGCGATTGCGACGCGGCGGCCAGATCTTCGGTCTTGCCTGCAATCGGGGCCAGCTGATCCAGCGCCGACAGGTCGATGTCGTTCAGCGCGGCCTCAGTCGCGTCAACGCGGCCTGAAATTGCGTCATCGGCCTTGGCCAGATCCGCCAAAGCAGCCTGCGTATCGGCCTCAAATGTCGACTGTTCGGCCGCGCCGTTGAACGGCCAGCCATCGTTCGAATACTGACCCACGCCAAAGCCGATCACACCGGCAGCCACACCGCCCAAAAGCATCGGCAAGAAACCGCCTTTGCGCGGTGCCGGGTCGGCCTCAGGGGGCGCCACGGGCGCAGGTGCGGGCGTTTCGTCGACAACAGGCGCGTCATCTTCCACCGTTTCGGCGTCCGATTCGGCGGTCAATTCGACCTCATCCGCGTCATCGGCGGGGGTCTCTTCGGGCGCTGGCTCGTCTGAAACCTCGGTTTCATCTGCCGGGGCCTCGGTGCCGGGCTCCTGCAAGGCGATTGCCTCATCCGTGTCGGGCTCAACGTCCTGATCTGTCGATTCCGCTGCGTGGTCCGCCGGGACCTCTTCGATCACCTCCGCATCGGCGATTTGATCCTCGGAGGCCTTTTCCGAAGACACGATGGGGGTTTCTTGGGGTTCGTCGGTGTTTTTCGTGTCTGCCACGCTAATTCTACCTTTCGACATTCAACGTGCTTATTGAAAAGCGATGATTGCGAATTTGTCCTTGAGCCACATCAGCACTCATCTGAAAGCGCCGCATGTACAAGGTCGGACACGACGTTTGTCATCTCCGAGAGGGTTGGATGCCTTGCAATGAGGCACATTTTAAATGGTGTTCCCATCAGCTGATGTTCAACAGCAAAACTCATGCAACCGATGTAGAGCGGAGCGCCCGGTTTGTTAGCTATGGCAAAAAGCCGCGCCGAGCGCGGGGAAAAGAGCGGAACGATTACCGGAGCCTTCCCTCGTAGCGCTGATTGCGCCTCATCGCTCAGGGGTTGGGCCACCTGATCGTAGATCGCGGTGCTGTTGGCGTTGTAGCCCAGATCGCGCAGCTGACCGGTGATATCGCCGGTGGTGTGCGCGCCATGCAGATGCGTGATCGGCCCTTCCGGCGCATGTTTGTCGATGGTCTGAACCAAGGCATTGCCATCCCCATCGGCGCAGATCGTTTGAAAACCCGCCTGTCGCGCGGCGTCATCTGTGGCGGTGCCGACTGTAAAAGCCAGCCCCTCCGCTGCGCCGCCCAGATCGGTGAAGGCTTGCACGCCATTCACGGAGGTAAAGATCACCGTGCCGCAAGCCTCGGGCAACGCGCCGATGGGCTGGGTTTCGAACAGGGGCGCGATTATAGGCTGCACATTTGTCACCCCCGCTGCCTGAAAATGGCGCAGGCTGCGTTCAGATGCGGCGCGGGGCCGGGTCAGCAACAGAACGGGGCGGGGCATGGGCATTGGCATTGCGGGATTGTGACAGTCAGCCGCTTCGTGGTAACTGCACCAGAGTTTCAAGGCAACGGACACCTTTGCACATGCCCGCCCCCCTGACAGTTCTTGGTCTGGAAAGCAGCTGCGATGACACCGCAGCAGCCGTTGTGCGGGGGCAAACTGTGCTGTCGTCGGTGGTGTTTGGCCAAACCGACCTGCATCAAGCCTTTGGCGGCGTCGTGCCGGAAATCGCCGCGCGGGCCCATGCCGAAAAGCTGGACATCTGTGTCGAACGGGCGCTGGCCGAGGCGGATGTCGGGCTGAGCGATATTGACGTGATCGCTGTCACCTCTGGCCCCGGTTTGATTGGCGGTGTCTTGTCGGGCGTGATGTGCGCAAAGGGTCTGTCTGCGGCCACGGGGACGCCGCTGGTTGGGGTCAACCATCTGGCCGGTCACGCCCTGACGCCGCGCCTGACCGATGATTTGCGCTTTCCTTACCTAATGTTGCTGGTCTCGGGCGGGCATTGCCAATTCCTGATTGCCCATGGTCCTGATCGGTTTGAACGGCTTGGCGGCACGATTGACGACGCCCCTGGCGAAGCCTTCGACAAAGCGGCCCGCATGTTGGGACTGGCGCAGCCCGGCGGCCCTTCGGTCGAGGCGCAGGCGAAACAAGGCAACGAGGCGCGGTTCAAATTTCCCCGGCCCTTGCTGGACCGGCCCGGCTGCGATCTGTCTTTTTCCGGTTTAAAAACCGCATTGTTGCGGGCGCGGGACAGTCTGGCCGCCGAACAGGGCGGGCTGACCCGCCGCGATGTTGCTGACCTGTGCGCGGGGTTTCAGGCGGCCATTCGCGACGTTCTGGCCGAAAAGACCAGACGCGCTTTGGTTGACTATCTGGCGCTGGCCCCCGCCGCGCCGACCTTGGCCGTTGCGGGCGGGGTGGCCGCCAATATGGCCATTCGGGGCGGTTTGCAGGCGGTCTGCGATGAGTCCGGCACCAATTTCACCGCGCCGCCGCTGCGCCTGTGCACGGATAACGCCGCGATGATCGCCTTTGCAGGGGCCGAGCTGTATGCCTTGGGGCAACGTGATGATCTGACCCTGTCGGCCCGTCCGCGCTGGCCATTGGACAAACTGGCCGCGCCGCTGGTTGGGTCAGGCAAGAAAGGGGCCAAGGCATGATCTCGGTTCTGGGGGCAGGGGCGTTCGGCACGGCATTGGCGGTGGTTCTGGCCCAAAGCGGCAAGGACGTGACCCTATGGGCGCGCAGCCCCGAGGCGGTGGAGGCGATCAACGTCACGCGCCAAACGTCCCGCCTGCCGGGGGTGACCCTGCCCGCAAAGATCACGGCAACGTCCGATCTTAACCATGCCGCCAGCGCGCCCGTGGTTCTTGTTGCAACGCCGACGCAAACCCTTCGGGCGGTGCTATCGCAGATTACTGCGCCGATGACCGGCACCCGGATCGTGCTGTGCTGCAAAGGCATCGACGTGGAAACCGGCATGGGCGTGGCAGAAACCACCGCGCATCTTAAACCCGGCGCGATCCCAGCCATTCTGACCGGTCCCAGCTTTGCCACGGATATCGCGCAGGGCCTGCCGACCGCCCTGACGCTGGCCTGCGCCGACCCCGAGGTCGGCAAAGCGCTGCAATTGGATCTGGCGACGCCTTCGCTGCGGCTTTACCGGACGACTGACACCATTGGGGCCGAACTTGGCGGGGCGCTGAAGAATGTGATTGCCATCGCTTGCGGGGCTTGCATCGGCGAAGGCATGGGCGAAAGCGCCCGCGCCGCCCTGATGACCCGCGGCTTTGCCGAGATGACGCGCCTTGCCATGCATTTCGGGGCCGATCCGCGCACCCTGACCGGCATGTCTGGGCTTGGCGATTTGATGCTGACCTGCACGTCTGAAAAGTCGCGCAACTATCGCCACGGCCTCGCGCTCGGGCGGCAAGACCCGGTGGACCGCACCGCCACAGTGGAAGGCGTCAAAACCGCCGAGGCCGTCACACGTCTGTCCAAGCGGCTGGGGGTCGATATGCCCATTTCGGAAATCGTGTTTGAGGTGACGACGGAAAACTGTTCGGTCGCCGAAGCCATTACCGCCCTGCTAAACCGTTCACTTAAGGAAGAATGACCATGCTCATCGCGCTTTATGCCAAGGATAAACCCGGCCACCTTCAAACCCGAAAAGACAACCGCGACGCCCATTTGGCCTATATCAATGCCACCGGCGTTGTTGCGCAGGCTGGTCCGTTGCTGGACGATGCGGGCGAAATGGCCGGGTCGCTGGTGATCTTGGATGTGGCCGATATGGCTGCGGCAGAAGACTGGGCCGCGAATGACCCCTATGCCAAGGCTGGGCTGTTTGCCTCGGTCGAACTGACGGCGTGGAAGCGGGTCATCGGCTGATGCGCTATTGGCTGTTCAAGTCTGAACCTGCGACTTGGGGCTGGCAAGACCAGGTCGCCAAAGGGGCCGAGGGCGAGGAATGGAACGGCGTGCGCAACTACCAAGCGCGCAATTTCATGCGTGACATGCGGCTTGGCGATCGTGGGTTTTTCTATCACTCACAGACCGAAAAAGCGATTGTCGGCACGGTCGAGGTCTGCGCCGAGTCGCATCCCGATAGCACCGCCGACGATCCGCGTTGGGATTGCGTGGACATCCGCGCGCTGGCGTCGGCCAAGGTGCCTGTGACGCTGGATAGCATCAAGCACACGCCCGAACTGCAAGACATGGTGTTGGTCAAAAACTCACGCCTGTCTGTGCAACCCGTGACCGAAGCGGAATGGGTGCTGCTGTGCAAAATGGCAGGCATTGATGCCTGATTTCGCTAGGTTGCAGCCCGATTCTGACGCAGGATTTGGCACAATACGCGAACAGGGGGCATTGCGATGGAATTGCTAAGTGTTTTGGCCGCAGGTGCGGCGGGATGGTTGCTTGGAGCGGTCTGGTACATGGCCCTGTCCAAGCCTTGGATGGAAGCGGCGGGTTTCCCGCTGGATGAAGACGGCAAGCCGCAAGGTAACGGCAGCCCGATGCCGATTGTGATTTCCGGCGTCGCGATTCTGATCGTGGCGGGCATGATGCGGCACATGTTCGGAATGGCGGGCATCGACACTGCCGGAAAGACGCTGATCGCGGGCCTTGGGATTGGGCTATTCATCATCGTGCCGTGGATCACGATGAACTACGCCTATTCGATGCGACCGTTCAAATTGACGCTGATCGATGGCGGCTATGCCGTGGCTGCCTGTGGTGTGGTGGGTCTGGTGCTGGGTCTTTTCTGAAACAATAGGTTGTTGGGGGTGCTGGCCAACGGCGCGGCACCCCCAACTCCCCGCGTGCTCCCACAGCACCACTGGCGGAAATGGAAATCCGGCCGTCCTAGCCCTGCTTTCAGGGTATGAAATCAGGCCCGAATCCGCAAACATTCAATGCTTAAAACTGTGCCGACCCTGTCGCACCACTGACGCCTGCTTTGCGCCCTTGGTGTGCGGCGACTGTCGTCGGTATGGTCTAAGCACATACCTTCGTTGCGCCCAACAATTCGAAGGCTTCCGCAAAAATTCTTTTGTTCCAACGTCATCTTGGCCCGTTTCGTGCAAATTGCCGCTGATGCGGTGGGCGCGTTCCTACCGGCGTGTCGCCCGATATGGGACCTTAGGGGGCAAATGCCCGTTGAGGCGGGCAATGCGCCAGTAGGCAGGAAAGGAACGAGAAGGTGCAGGCCAAAGCTCCGAAATTGCGCTGGGCATTCATGCGTCGTGTCTCGACCAAGGTTCTTGCGGTGCAGCTGTTCAGCTTTGTCGCGATGATCGCGATCGGGCTGGGCGCCTACCATGGAATGACGTCCATCGCGGAGCGCATGCGGTCGGTTCATCAAAACCGGGTTGTTCCGCTGATCCAGCTCAAGGAAATCTCAAACGGCTATATGATCGACGCGCGCAATGCGGCGCTGCGGGTCAAAGCCAAGAATGGCGGAGGATGGCAGGGCGCCGCCGAGAGCCTGCGCGACGTGCGCGAGATGATCGACATCAACTGGGCCGACTATCTTGGGACATACCTGACCGACGAAGAGATGAGCATTATCGTCCGCGTGGTTGAGGCAAAGGAAAACGCGGACGCGGCTTTGGACAAGCTAAAAGGCTTGTTGGAAAAGCAAGAAGCCTTCACGCTCAAGACCTATCTGGACAATGGGTACTATTCGGCGATGCAGCCTGTCTATTTTGCGTTGCAGGATCTGATGACCTACCAGAAGACCGAAGCCGCTCGTCTCACCGAAAATGCGCAGGCCTTTGCGCTGAAAATGACAAGTCTGATTGGTGCGGTGACCATCGCCATCATCCTGATCGTCTCGGCTTTGTTTATTGTCACCACGCGCCGCCTGACCAGGCATTTGAAAGAGGCGGTGACGTTATCAAAGCGCGTCGCCGCAGGGGATCTGACGCCGAGCGATGCGAAATTGTCGAACGACGAAATCGGAGAGCTGGTCAAATCGCTCAATCATATGGTCAAGACGCTGCGCAATGTGACGCGTGATGTGAAGGTTTCGGCCAATAACGTGTCGGTTGCAGCGGGGCAGATTTCGACGATGTCGGTTGAGCTGAATGAAGGCGCGGCAGAGCAGGCGGCCACGTCCGATTATGCGGCGCGCGCCATGACCGAACTTGGCGCAAGCGTTCGCGTCGGGGCGGCAGATGCCGCTAACACCCGCAAAATGGCCGAAAAGGCCACGACGGACGCGCAGAATTCCGGTCGCACCGTGGCCGAGGCGGTGCAATCCATGCAAACGATTGCCGAAACTATTCTGGTTGTGCAGGAAATTGCCCGTCAAACGGACCTTTTGGCGCTGAACGCGGCGGTTGAAGCGGCGCGCGCGGGCGAAAATGGACGCGGCTTTGCCGTGGTTGCCGCCGAAGTGCGCAAACTGGCCGAACGCAGCCATGCGGCCGCGGCTGAGGTTTCCGCCTTATCCAAAAACACTGTCGCACAAGCGGCCAGTGCGGGTGAACGGATCGAAAAACTGGTTCCAGACATTGAAAAGACATCGGACTTCGTCAATCGCGTGGCGGAACGCACGACACGTCTGGTGGATGAAGTGTCGGGGATCATCGAGGGCATCCAGCAATTGGATAGCGTCACCCAGCAAAACGGCGTCGCGTCTGAGACGCTAGCCTCTCATGCAACCGAACTTTCGGGCCAGGCCGAAATGCTGACGCATGCGATTGCCTTCTTCCATTCGTTCGACAGGACGGTCGAGAAAGCGCCGGAGCCAAAGAAACAACGATCACGCAGCTTTCGCTTGGCCTCGCTTCTTCCCACGGGGACGCTAAGGCGCAAAGCGGGCCCTAAGACCGCTTGAAAAAAGCCCTGCCGATAATCCGGCAGGGCTTTGATGTTCATCCGTAAACGGCTTCTTTGCCGAAATGCTTGGTCAGCATGTAGTAGATGACCGCGCGGTATTTGTTCCGTTCGGACCGGCCATAGGTTTCGATGACTGAATCGATGGCGTCCATCAGTTCAGGCCCATCAGCAAGACCCAGCTTTTTGACAAGGAAGTTGTCCTTGACGGTTTCCAACTCGGACGGTTGGCTGCCTGCTACGGTCGAAGCATCTGCGTTGTAAATTGCGGGGCCACAGCCAATGGTGACCTTGGTCAGCAGGTCCATATCAGGGTCCATCCCGCATTTGCTGCGCAGGTCTTCGGCATATTTGGCGATCAGATCGTCACGGCGTCCCATTTGTCATTCCCTTTGTTGAGGCATGAGTTTGCCTAGCATGGTTCTAACAGCCCCCCATCAGGCCGCTGGCAAGCACGTTAACCCCTTGCTGGCCCGACACAAAGGGGAATGACGGCGGGAACGAGTCTTTTCCCTAAGGTCAGTCGCGGCTGGGCAAAACCCAGTCTGGGCGAGGGAAATGGCATGTGTATCCGTTGGGAATACGCTCCAGATAGTCCTGATGCTCTGGCTCGGCCTCCCAGAAATCGCCCACGGGTTCGACCTCGGTCACGACTTTGCCCGGCCACAGGCCAGAGGCATCGACATCGGCGATGGTGTTCAGCGCTTCGGCCTTTTGGTCCTCATCGACGTAATAAATCGCGGACCGATAGCTCATCCCCAGGTCATTGCCTTGGCGGTTCAGCGTGGTCGGGTCATGGATCTGAAAGAAAACTTCCAGGAGGCGGCGATAGCTGAGTTTGGCCGGATCGAACCAAATCTCGATCCCTTCGGCATGGGTGCCGTGGTTGCGATAGGTGGCATTGGGCACATCGCCGCCGGTATAGCCGACGCGTGTCTTGGACACGCCGGGCAGTTTGCGGATCAGATCCTGCATCCCCCAGAAACACCCGCCCGCCAGAACAGCACGTTGCACGCTCATTCAATATCCTCCACCTGCGCGATGTAATCGCCGTAGCCTTCGGCCTGCATGTTGTCGCGGTGCACAAACCGCAACGAGGCCGAATTGATGCAATACCGTAGCCCGCCGCGGTCCCGCGGACCATCGGGAAAGACGTGGCCCAAATGGCTGTCACCGTGTTTCGACCGGACTTCGGTGCGGATCATGCCGTGTGACATGTCCCGCAGTTCAACCACGTTATCGGGTTCGATGGGTTTGACAAAACTGGGCCAGCCGCAGCCGCTTTCATACTTGGCGGCGGAGGCAAACAGAGGCTCGCCGCTGACGATGTCCACATAGATGCCCGGTTGCTTGTTATCCAACAATGCGCCGGTGCCGGGGCGTTCGGTGCCGTTTTGCTGGGTTACGCGGAATTCCTCGGGGGACAGCGCGTCAAGCGCCTCAGGGGTTTTGCGGTAGGTGGTCGTCATGATGCCTCCTTTGGTGATGCGCTATCATGTGGTGTGCGGTGCGCCAAAGAAAAGTGGCGCCGGGTCGCGCGGCCCTCACTTACCGTCACGCAGCCGCGATTATTGTTGCGGTTTCAGCCGTTGCAAGGCCCACCGCGCGGCATCTGCCACCGTTTCGTCAGGATCATCCGTCAGACCCTGCGCGACAGTGGCAAGCGCGGGCCGGCCGGAATTGCCGATGGCATAGAGCACATTGCGGACAAAGCGATTGCGCCCGATCCGCTTGATGGGCGAGCCTGAGAATTTCGCCCGAAAGGCAGTGTCATCAAGGCTGGCCAGTTCGGCCAGATCGGGCGCGATCAGATCGGGGCGAGCGTGGTATTTCGCCTCTCGCGCTTCAACCGCGAATTTGTTCCACGGGCAGGCGGCAAGGCAATCGTCACAGCCATAGATGCGGTTGCCCATCAGGGGCCGCAGGTCCGGGTCAACCGGGCCGTGATGTTCAATCGTCAGGTAGGAAATGCAGCGCCGCGCGTCCAATTGATAGGGCGCGGGAAAGGCTTCTGTCGGACAGGCCGATAGGCAGGCCCGGCATGATCCGCAATGATCGACCTCGGGCGGGTCGGGGGGCAGATCCAACGTTGTGAACACGGACCCGATAAAGAACCAGTTGCCCAGCCCGCGCGACACAAGGTTCGTATGTTTGCCCTGCCAGCCCAGCCCAGCGGCTTGCCCAAGCGGCTTTTCCGGCACGGGCGCGGTGTCGACAAAAACTTTCACCTCGCCCCCGGCCTCGGCAATCAGCCAGCGGGCCAAACGCTTGAGGCGCTTTTTGACGGTGTCGTGGTAGTCTTTGTTCTGCGCGTAGACCGAAATCGCGCCTTGATCGGGATGGTTCAGAACCTCGGTTGGGTCGTGATCTGGCGTGTAGCTTTCGGCCAGAACGATGACCGATTTCGCCTCGGGCCAGAGGGCGTGCGGGTTGCTACGCCAATGGGTGCGGTCGGCCATCCATGACATTTGCCCGTGATACCCGGCCTCCAGAAAGGCGGTCAGCCTGTCCGGCACTTGCGGCACGTCCCACGGGCGGCAGATCTGGCAGGCGTCAAAGCCCAAGGCCGAGGCTTCGGCCTTTAGGATATCTGCCAGCGACGTCATGCCGTTTTCCCCTCGGCGTTCGATCAGAAGTCCAGATCGGCGTAATGTTCCGGCGGGCGGAAGCCCGGAATCTGATCGGCCAGAATGCTACGGAACGCCGGGCGCGATTTGATCTTGGCGTACCAATCCTTGACGATCTGGCTGCGGTTCCAATCAACGTCTGAGATATAATCCAAGGACGACAAATGCGACGCGGCGGCGAAATCGGCCAGCGTCATGGTGTCCCCTGCCAGCCAGCGGCGGTGGTCCAGAAGCCATGCCATATAATCAAGGTGGAACTTGATCGCCTTCGCCCCGGCTTTGACATTCGCGCTTTCGGGGAAGCCTTGGCCCATGACCTTTTTGTTCACCCGCTCATACAGCAGTTTCGACGTCACCTCGTGGTGGAATTTATCGTCGAACCAACTGACCAGACGCCGCACTTCATACCGGTTTTCCGCACTTTTGGGCATCAAGGACGGCTCAGGGCAGGTTTCCTCAAGATACTCGCAAATGGCCGAGCTTTCCGACAAAGTCATGCCGTCAATCTTCAGCACGGGCACCTTGCCCGCAGGGTTGCGCCGCATGAAGTCGGTGCTTTTTTCCCAGTAGCGTTCCTCGATCAGTTCACACTCGATCTTTTTCTCCGCAAGGCTAAGGCGCACTTTGCGGCAGAACGGGGAAAGAGGCACGTGGTACAGTTTTGCCATGGGGATCAGTTCAAAAAAGAGAGGTACTCTCTACTTGCCGCGATTGCGTTGCCAGTTCAACCACAGAACACCAGATCGGCAAGACTTGGCAAGTTTCGCGAAAGTGACCCAAGGGAAAAAATTGCATCTTTTATTATTCCTTTTTTTGAATATATAGGAGGCATCTGATTCCGCGCGAAAGGGCCTTGAGGATGGACATCAAGAAAATCAATGACGATATCTCGGTATCGCCTCAAATCTCTCCGGCCGATGTCGAAGCCATCGCAGCCGCCGGTTACCGGTCAATTATGTGCAACCGCCCCGATGGCGAAGGCGCGGATCAGCCGACGTTCGAAGAGATCGAAGTCAAAGCAAAGGCGCTGGGTCTTTCGGTGCAATATCTGCCCATCGTGTCGGGTAAGGTACAAGACAGCGATGCAGACGCATTCGGCAAGGCCATGCGCGAACTGCCCGGCCCGGTGTTTGCCTATTGCCGCACCGGTACGCGCTCGGCAACGCTTTGGTCGCTGAGCCAGGCATCGAAACTGACCCCGGCTGAGATTCTGTCCGCGACCAAAGCGGCGGGCTATGACATGGCGGGCGTTGTGCGCCGCATCGTGAACGGCGGCAAAACCCCGACCGATGAAGGCGACGCCAAGTTTGACGTTGTGGTCGTTGGTGGCGGTGCCGCAGGTATTGCGGTTTCGGCCTCGCTTCGGTCGCGCCTGCCCCATCTGAACATCGCGATCCTCGACCCCGCAGACATCCATTACTATCAGCCCGGCTGGACAATGGTTGGCGGCGGCGTCTTTGAGGCGCAGACCACCGCCCGCACCATGGGCAGCCTGATCCCCAATGGCGTGCATTGGATCAAGGCCGCCGTGGCCGCGTTTGAGCCTGAAAACAACGCCGTGATCCTGGATGGTTGCCGCGTGGTGAAATACGACCGCCTGATCGTCTGCCCCGGCCTGAAGCTGGATTGGCACAAGGTGGACGGTCTGGTCGAAACGCTGGGCAAGAACGGCGTGACCTCGAACTACCGCTATGATCTGGCGCCCTACACTTGGGAACTGGTCAAAGGCCTGAAAGGTGGCCGCGCGCTGTTCACCCAGCCGCCGATGCCGATCAAATGCGCAGGCGCGCCGCAAAAGGCGATGTACCTGTCTGGCGACCATTGGTTCAAGAATGGCCGTCTGAAAGACATCGACATCCAGTTCATGAACGCAGGCGGTGTGCTGTTCGGCGTCAAAGATTATGTCCCGGCGCTGGAAGAATACGTCAAGAAATACGACGCCACGCTGAACTTCTTCCACAACCTGATTGCTGTGGATGGCAAGGCCAAGACGGCAACCTTCAAAGTGGCCAAGCCCGATACCGAAGCCACCGAGGTCACGGTCGAGTTTGACATGATGCATGTCTGCCCGCCGCAAACCGCGCCGGACTTTATCCGCGTGTCGCCCTTGGCGGATGCGGCAGGCTGGGTCGATGTGGATCAGAACACCCTGCGCCACAAAACCTATGACAACGTCTGGAGCCTTGGCGACGTGATGAACGCGCCCAATGCCAAGACCGCCGCAGCCGCGCGGATGCAAGCGCCCATCGTGGCCGAAAACGTGGCGGCGGACATTCGCGGTGGATCGCCCGTGGCGGTCTACAACGGTTATGGGTCGTGCCCGCTGACCGTGGAACGCGGCAAGATCGTTCTGGCCGAATTTGGCTATGGCGGCACCCTTCTTCCCAGCTTCCCCAAGTGGTTGCTGGATGGCACCAAACCGACCCGCGCTGCATGGATCCTGAAAGAACAGATCCTGCCGCCCGTCTACTGGAAGGCCATGTTGCGCGGAAAGGAATGGCTGGCAAAGCCTGAACACGTCTCCGCGAATTCCTGATCTTTGGGCGGCCCTTCGGGGCTGCCTGCCACTGCGCCGCAAGGCGTTATGAAAGGACAAGACCCATGAACCGGCTCGCCCCCTCTCGCGCCGCGTTGGAACGGTATTTTCCGATCCTGACCTGGTCGAAAACATACAACAAAGACACCCTGACCAGCGACGTTGTCGCGGCGGTCATCGTGACGATTATGCTGATCCCGCAATCGCTGGCCTATGCGCTGCTGGCGGGTCTGCCTGCTGAAATGGGGCTATACGCATCGATCCTGCCCTTGGTGGCCTATGCGATCTTTGGCACCAGCCGCGCGCTGGCTGTTGGACCGGTGGCCGTTGTGTCGCTGATGACGGCGGCGGCGGTTGGCAACCTTGGTCTGGCGACCCCGGCGGAATACGCCATCGCCGCCGGAACGCTTGCCTTCATCTCGGGCGCGATCCTGCTGGCGATGGGCTTTCTGCGGCTTGGCTTTCTGGCCAACTTCCTGAGCCATCCTGTGATTGCGGGTTTCATCACCGCGTCGGGTGTTCTGATCGCAACCAGCCAGCTAAAGCATATCTTCGGGATCAAAGCCGAAGGGCATAACCTGATCGGCATGATCGGATCGCTGCTGTCGCATCTGGGCGAAACCAGCATTCTGACGTTGCTGATCGGTGTGTTCTCGGTCGGGTTCCTGTTCTGGGTGCGCAAAGGCCTGAAGCCGATGCTGCTCAACAATGGGGTTAAGCCGCGTCTGGCCGACATTCTGGCCAAGGCCGGCCCGGTTGCCGCCGTTGTGGCCACGACTTTGGTGACGGTGATCTTTGGCCTGAACAATCACGGCGTTGCCATCGTTGGCGATGTGCCGATGGGCCTGCCGCCGCTGACCCTGCCCAGCCTGAACGGCGAGATTTGGTCGCAACTGTTCGTATCGGCGCTGCTGATTTCGATCATCGGTTTTGTTGAATCGGTGTCGGTCGCCAAGACCCTTGCCGCCAAGAAACGTCAGCGCATTGTGCCAGACCAAGAACTGATCGGCCTTGGCGCGTCGAACGTGGCTGCGGCTGTCACCGGTGGTTACCCGGTTACGGGCGGGTTTGCGCGGTCGGTCGTGAACTATGACGCCGGCGCGGAAACCCCCGCAGCAGGCGCCTACACGGCCATCGGCATTCTGCTGGCGGCGCTTGTTCTGACCCCGCTGCTGTATTTCCTGCCCAAGGCAACGCTGGCCGCAACGATCATCGTCGCCGTTCTCAGCCTTGTTGATTTCTCGATCCTCAGCAAAGCTTGGGGCTATTCGAAGGTCGATTTTGCCGCCGTTGCCGCAACGATCCTGCTGACACTCGGGTCGGGGGTTGAGGTGGGTGTCTCTGCCGGGGTTCTGCTGTCGATCGGTCTGCACCTGTACAAAACATCGCGCCCCCATGTGGCCGAGGTTGGCTTGGTGCCGAACACGCAGCACTTCCGCAACATCAAGCGTCACAAGGTGGAAACCATTCCCGGCGTTGTGTCGCTGCGTGTGGATGAATCGCTCTACTTCGCCAACGCCAGCTTCCTTGAGGATTACGTGGCCGACCGTGTGGTTTGTGATGAGCCGATCAAGGACGTGATCCTGCAATGTTCGGCGGTGAACGAACTGGACCTGTCGGCGCTGGAAAGCCTTGAGGCCCTGAACCACCGGCTGAAAGACATGAAGATCAACCTTCACCTGTCTGAGGTCAAAGGCCCGGTG
The DNA here is from genome assembly GCF_900302505.1 of Pseudoprimorskyibacter insulae. GTDB lineage: Bacteria > Pseudomonadota > Alphaproteobacteria > Rhodobacterales > Rhodobacteraceae > Pseudoprimorskyibacter > Pseudoprimorskyibacter insulae. The sequence goes on from NZ_OMOJ01000007.1 coordinate 49,970, forward strand.
ATGGACCGCCTACAGCGCAGCCACTTCCTCTATGAGATGACCGGCAAGGTCTATCTGGCACAGTGGGATGCGTGGCAGGCCATGAAGGCGATCCACGGCTCCGAAATCTCAGAGCCGAGCGCGCCCGAAAGCGTTGAGAACCCAAGCGTCGCGGCCGACTAACCGCGCAGGCAGGAGCGGGCGACCGTAGCCCGCTCCGCCATCCAAGTTCAGGCGATTGCCATGGTGCTGGGGCGTTTCAAGTGCGGTATGCCCATGCACCACAAGGCGGCCATGGTCGCGCTCATCCTCAAGCCAGCCTTTGCGAATCCAGATCAGATCATCCTCGACCTGATCGTCCAGCGCGACACCGGGGCGAATGCCCGCGTGCACAAAGATCTGATCATCGGTGACATGCATCAGCGGCAGGCCCTCGATGTAATCCACATGGGATTGCGGCACCGCCTCACGCGCGTCTGCTTGAATGTCGGCGTGGCTTCGGCGGTCATCTACATCGACACCGTAGGACGCCAGGGTTTTGCGCCCGCCAATGGGGGCGTCCAACCAGTGGTAATTTTTTGTTGTGTTGGCGTCGCGATAATCGGCATCGCCCAGAAAGCGCGTCATATAGCGGTCGTGATTGCCCTTTAGCACTGTCCAAGGCAGGCCATCTGCTTGCCCTTGCATCAGCAGGTCCAGCACGGCGCGGCTGTCTGGTCCGCGGTCCACGTAATCCCCTAGGAAGACAACAGGCGCACCTGCGTCGGCGTCCTTCGCGATCGTCTCAAGCGCGCGGTGAAGCATATCGATTTGGCCGTGAATATCGCCAATGGCAAAAATGGTTTGCATGAAAACCCTATGGATGTCGTCTTTGGCCCAACACGTAACCCACGTGAGCGTTAGCGCAACCCTTGGCGGGCCATTCAGCCCGGACCATCGTCAAAAGGGGCCATCAGGCGGGCAATCTGGTCACGCAGCCAGCGATGCGCCGGATTGTTGTCGGCGCGGCTGTGCCAGATGTTCACCAGTTTCGACGGGGCCACGGGCATTGGCGCTTCGTATATATCAAAGCCCATTTTCGCGGCTTGGGCCTTGGCCAGTTGGTGGGGCAGCAAGGCGATCAGATCGCTGCGGGCAACGGTGGACAAGACGCCATGAAACACCGGCAGCGTCATCACCACCCGTCGCGAGCGGCCAACCTTGGCCAAGGCGCTGTCGCCCATGGCGGCCAGTTTGCCCTCCGGTGAAAACAGCACATGGCCCAGATCGCAGAACAGATCGATCGGGATCGTGTCGCCGGGCGATAGCCGTTTCAGGCGTGGATGGCCTTTGCGCGCGATGGGAACAAAGCTGGAGTGAAACAAAAACTGCTCCGAGATGTAATCGGGCATCGGTTCCGCCGGGATCAGGGCCATATCGGCCTGATACCGTTCAAGCGATGACACGTAGCTGTCAGGCACCAATTCGACCAGTTGCAGCACAACCCCCGGCGCTTCGCGCAGACAGATGTCGGCCAGATCCGGCATCAGCAATTCGGCGAAGAAATCCGCGCCCGAGATCTTGAAGGTCGCCTTGGCAGTCTTGGGGTCAAAGGCGGCGGGTCCGGTCAGCATCGCCTCGGTTTCATCCAGAACGCGGCGCAGCGGGCCGTGTAAGGCGGTGGCGTAATCGGTCGGCACCATGCGGCGTCCCTGCCGTACCAAAATTGGATCATCCAACGCATGGCGCAGCCGGGATAAGGCGGCGGAAACGGCGGGCTGCGACAGCCCAACGCGGTTGGCGGCTTCGGTGGTGGACCCGGTCGCAAGGACCGCATCCAAAATGCGCAGCAGGTTCAGATCAAAGGATGCAAAATTCATAAGGTTTATAATTCATATACCAACAATTAATTTCCGCGATACGCGGCTTTGCGGCAAGCTTTTTCTACGCCCTGAATTCCGGGCAACCCCGAAAAGATTAAGACCGTACCGCGTTTGCGCGACCGGATAAGTCATGCCTTGAAGGGAGGTTTTTATGAAAGATCATATACTTGGACCAGGTGCCATGGATTGGAATGGCGTGCTCTATAAAACGGCCCTCAGCACCGAAGAAACCGGCGGTGCGATGTCGATCACCGATAGCGTCAGCCCGCCCCTAAGCGGCCCGCCCCGCCATATTCACCACAAAGAGGATGAGGCGTTTTTCATCCTGACCGGCGAGGCGACGTTCTGGATTGACGGCGAGGTGTTCACCAAAGGGCCGGGCGAAGCGGCGTTTATCCCGCGTGGCAAGGCGCACACATTCCAGATTTTCGGCGATCAACCCTGCCGCCATCTGGTCATTCTGACCCCCGGCGGATTTGAGAATTTCTTTGCCGAAATGGCCAAGCGTCAATGCCGAATCCCCGAGGATCTGCCCACGATTGGTGCCATTGGCAAAGACCACAGCATGGATTTCGTCGGCGGCCCGCTAACGGCCGAGGAGGCAGGGCTATGAAGGGGATCGCGTTCTATTTTATGGCTCTGGCGGCGGTTTCGGCGTTGATTGGCATGGCTTGGGGCATCCAGATGTCGGCATCCGGCAATCATGCCCTGTCCCCCGCACACGCGCATTTGAACCTGCTTGGCTGGGTCTCGCTCTCGATTTTCGGGGTGTATTATCACCTGGTGCCGCGCGCGGCGGAAACGATGCTGGCCAAGGTGCATTTCGCCCTGGCAGCAGTGGGGTTGATCGTGATCGTGCCGGGCATTGTGTCGGCGCTGCGCCAAACCGGCGAGGCGATGGCCAAGCTTGGGTCGGTCCTGAGCATCTTGTCGATGCTGTGTTTTCTGGTGGTGATGATCCTGAATCGCAGCCGCGCCTGAAACGAAAAACGCCGCCCGAAAGGGGCGGCGTTAGCGTTGTCCGATCCGGCGCTTACTTGACGTCGAAGGCCAGCGGCTTGACCTGCTGGAACAGGCCGGTTTTCTTCAGCTCATCCACGACGGCGGCGGGAACAGGCTCGTCGATGTAGAGGATCGCAATGGCTTCGCCAGCGGCGGCTTTGCGGCCAAGGGTAAAGTTGGCAATGTTCACGCCGTGCTGACCCATGATGCCACCCAGCGTGCCGATGATGCCCGGAACGTCGTTGTTGGTGGTGTAGATCATGTTGGCACCGACTTCTGCGTCGATGTTGATGCCCTTGATCTGGATGAAGCGCGGCTTGCCATCCGAGAACACGGTGCCAGCGATCGAACGCTCACGCGATTCAGTCACAACGGTCACTTTGATGTAGCCATCAAACGCGCCCGACTTTTCCTGATTGGTGGTCGAGATCTGGATGCCACGCTCTTTCGCGACAACAGGGGCCGAAACCATGTTCACGTCGGGGTTCACCGACTTCATGATGCCCGCGATGACCGAGCAGTTCAGCGCATCGAGGTTCATCTCGGCAACCGAGCCATCGTACAGAACGTTGATCGCTTTGATCGGATCGTCGGTCATCTGACCGATGAAGTTGCCCAGGTGGCCCGACAGTTCGATCCACGGACCCATGACCTTGGCTTCTTCGGCGGTCACGGACGGCATGTTCAGCGCGTTCTGAACAGCGCCGGTCAGCAGGTAGTCTGCCATCTGTTCGGCCACTTGCAGGGCAACGTTTTCCTGCGCTTCGGTGGTCGATGCGCCAAGGTGCGGGGTGCAGACCACATTCGGCAGGTTGAACAGAACGTTTTCTTTGGCAGGCTCTTCGGCGAACACGTCGAAGGCCGCGCCAGCAACGTGACCCGACTTCAGCGCGTCGGCCAGTGCTTCTTCGTCAACCAGACCGCCGCGGGCACAGTTGATGATGCGCACGCCTTTCTTGGTCTTGGCGAGGTTTTCACGGCTCAGAATGTTGCGGGTGCCATCGGTCAGCGGAACGTGCAGCGTGATAAAATCAGCGCGCTTCAGCAGATCGTCCAGATCGTCGACCTTCTCAACCTGCATGGTCTTCGCTTTTTCTTCCGACAGGAAGGGGTCGAACGCGACCACTTTCATTTTCAGGCCACGGGCGCGATCGCAAACGATGCCACCGATGTTGCCTGCGCCGATGACGCCAAGGGTTTTGCCAGTCAGCTCAACCCCCATGAACTTCGACTTTTCCCACTTGCCCGCATGGGTCGAAGCCGAGGCTTCGGGGATTTGGCGGGCCACGGCGAACATCATCGCAATGGCATGTTCAGCGGTGGTGATCATGTTGCCGAAGGGCGTGTTCATGACGATCACGCCGTGCTTGGAGGCGGCTTCTTTGTCGACGTTGTCGGTGCCGATACCGGCGCGGCCAACGACCTTCAGGTTGGTGGCGTGCTCAAGGATCGTCGGGGTGACTTTGGTCGCCGAACGGATCGCCAGACCATCGTAGTTGCCGATGATTTCAGCCAGCTTTTCCTTGTCTTTGCCAAGTTCGGGCATGAAGTCGACGTCAATGCCGCGGTCGCGGAAGATCTGGACGGCGGCGTCGGACAGTTTGTCGGAAATCAGAACTTTGGGGGCCATGGGATTGGTCCTTTATGGATATACGGGAGCGGTGGGTTAAAAACCCACCCTACGTGTTGGATGCAGGAAAGGGTGGGCTTGGGCGCCCACCACACCGTTCTTAGGCTTGCGCCGCGATCTCGGCTTCGAAGGCCCACTCCAGCCACGGCAGGAGTGCTTCGATATCCGAGGTTTCGACCGTGCCGCCGCACCAGATCCGCAGACCGGCGGGTGCATCGCGATAAGCGCCGATATCAAGGGCTGCGCCCTCTTTCTCAAGACGCTTGGCCACGGCCTTGGCAAAGGCTGCGCCGTCTTTGATGCGGTCGTCGGTGAACTTCAGGCAAACAGACGTGTTAGAACGGGTCGCGTCGTCATTGGCCAGGTTCGCGATCCAGTCGCGGGTTTCGCAGAAGTCCCAGATCGCTTTGGCATTGGCGGTTGCGCGGTCGATCAGACCTTGTAGGCCGCCCACCGAACGGGCCCAGTCCAGTGCGACGAGGTAGTCTTCGACAGCCAGCATCGACGGGGTGTTGATGGTTTCGCCAACGAAGATGCCTTCGATCAGCTTGCCGCCTTTGGTCATGCGGAAAATCTTCGGCATGGGCCACGCGGGGGTGTAGGATTCAAGACGTTCAACCGCGCGGGGCGACAGGATCAACATGCCGTGGGCCGCTTCGCCGCCCAGAACCTTCTGCCACGAAAAGGTGGTTACGTCGAGCTTGTCCCAGGGCAGGTCCATCGCGAAAGCGGCCGAGGTGGCGTCGCAGATGGTCAGGCCTTCGCGGTCGGCGGGGATTAGATCACCGTTGGGAACGCGCACGCCCGAGGTGGTGCCGTTCCAGGTGAAGACCACGTCATTGTTGAAATCGACAGTCGCGAAATCAACGATGTCGCCATATTCGGCGGTCTTGGTTTCGGCGTCGATTTTCAGCTGTTTCACAACATCGGTGACCCAGCCGGCCCCGAAGGATTCCCAAGCCAGCATTTCGGCCTTACGGGCACCAAGCAGCGACCACATGGCCATTTCGACGGCGCCAGTGTCCGAGGCGGGCACGATGCCGATGCGGTAGTCGGCAGGCACGCCGAGCAGCTCGCGCGTTTCTTCGATGGCGGCCTTCAGTTTGGCCTTGCCGATCGCGGCGCGGTGCGAGCGCCCAAGAGCGGCGTCCGACAGTTTGTTCAATTCGAATGTGGGGATTTTGGCGCAGGGGCCAGAGGAGAAACGCGGATTGGCCGGGCGCGTTGCCGGTGCTTCGATAGCCATTTTGTAGTACCCTTACAGATAGTCGCTCCTCGTTGGGGAGGAGTGTCCCGCTGACGCATGTACGGGGGCTTTGGGCGACTCGCAAGTCGGAAAATTGGCCCAAAGTGACGCATTTCAGCCCGCGTGGCCCGAGAATGGAGCGGATCGGAAACCTGTGATCCAGCAGGGCGCGCGATGCGCGCGCTGGATATCTCGGGCGCGACCTATGGTCGAACCCTCGGGCGGGGCGCAGTGTTTGGCGCCGGTTCAGGCATAAGTTGGGGTGGCAGTTTGGCACGCCACCGGGTAGGAGGGCCGGGACGATCTGAAATCAGGAGAGCCCTATGTTCGTTGCCGTCTTGATCGCAAAACCCGGTGCGCTGGAAGTGGCGTTGGTGGAATCGCTGCGCAATGCTTGGGGCGGCGGTGACGCGGATTGGCTGGCCGTGGATGAGGCGGCGGAATTCCCCGTTGAGGCGGTTCCGAACAATTTCCGCGATGTCTGGGCGGATCTGCAAAAGGTTGGCGTTGATCTGAACGTTCTGCCCGTTGATGGGCGGCGCAAGCGGATGTTGCTGGCCGATATGGACAGCACGATGATTCAGCAAGAATGCATTGACGAACTAGCCGATGAAGCAGGCGTTGGCGCACGGGTGAAAGACATCACTGCGCGTGCCATGAATGGCGAGCTGGATTTCGAAGGCGCCTTGACCGAACGGGTTGGATTGCTGCGCGGTCAGCCCGAGGCGATCATCGCCAAGGTTCTGGCCGAACGGATCACCTTTATGCCGGGCGGCAAATCCCTGATTGCCACGATGAAGGCGGCAGGCGGGCATGCGGCGCTGGTGTCGGGCGGGTTCACGGCCTTTACGGCCAAGGTGGCCGAGGCGTTGGGCTTTGACGAAAATCGCGCCAACACGCTGATTGCCCAAGATGGCGCACTGACCGGCGAAGTCGGGCGGCCCATTCTGGGGCGTGAAGCCAAGGTGCAAGCCTTGGAGGAAATCACCGCACGGTTGGGCATCACTGAGGCGGACGTGATCGCCGTGGGCGACGGGGCAAACGATCTGGGCATGCTGGGCCGCGCCGGTCTGGGTGTGGCCTTGCACGCCAAGCCGTCGGTTCAGGCGGAATGCGACATTCGGGTGAACCACGGCGATCTGACCGCGCTTCTGTTCCTTCAGGGCTATGCCAAGGGCGATTTCGTCTAGGCTTCAGTGCGGTTGGCGCAGAGCGGTCAGCAGATCTGAGTTGCGGCACTCGGCCAGAGGTGCGGTGCCGCCGGCATGGCAATCCGACAGCCATTCCTGGCAGGCCGCGACATGAGGGCAGGTTCGGCAACGTGTGATCATGCCAGCATAGTCCTTTTCGGACAGATGCCCGCTGCGCATTTCGTCGGCGAGGTTGAGGCCCAAGACCCGCGCCACGCTGCGGGTCAGCCAGAAATGATGAACCGGGTCGCCAAGATGCATAATCATTGGTCTTCTGCCTTGTAGGTTTTGCGCAACTGCTCAAACCGGCGATGGTTGACGCAGGTCGTGGGAACGTCCCTTGCACCATCGGTCGGAATATTCAGCCAGTCCTTGCAGCCACAGGTCCATTCACAGCCCTGACAGCGGTGGACCATTTCGGCCCAGTCTTCTTGGTTGATGGCTTTGTCTTCCATCGCGCCGACCAAATCGGTGCCCGTGGCTTTGGCCATTCGTTGGGCCAGCCAGTAATGTTCGGTCTCATCCCCGATGGGCTGAAACGGGTTGTCTTTGCGCTTCAGTTTCATCGCAGCCTCAGGTCTTCGAATAGGTCCGAGTTGCGGCAATAGCTTGGGGTTTCAGGCTCAACCCCGGAGCGGGTGGCCAGCCAATGTTCACAAGCGTCAGGCTGTGTGCAGCCCGTGCAGCGCAGAACGGCGTCTTCGATTTCGGAAATGGGCAGGTTGCCACGAAGGGCCTGTTCCTGAAGGTCGATGCCAAGCGTATTGGCCATCGAATCGACAAGAGCGGCGTGGCGGCGCAATGTTTTCGTGGAAGTCATTGGTCCCTCGCTGAATGGTATGAATGCAGCGAGGGTATCAGTGGCTTGGCGCGTTGCCTTTGACGCAGGTCAACCCATGCGGGTCAGAGCGCGGCGGCCGCTTGGTTCACGGCTTCGACCCGTTTGGCGTTCGGCGGGTGCGTGCCTAGGAACAGGTTGCCGGGATCTTCTAGCTGATCGAAGAACCGCACGCCGATCCGGGGATCATAGCCCGCGGTGGCCGCAATCCGGGTGCCCAGAACATCGGCCTGCAATTCGTAATCCTTTGAATAGGTTCGCGCCCCGATCGTCGCGCCCAATTGTTCAGCAGACCGAACGGCGCTGGCATCGGCCCCGCCCAAGGCGGCAAGGCCCGAAAAGATCACCGCGCCGACGGCGGCGTTTTGCTGGGTGCGGGCGATGTGCCCGGCGATATGGTGCGCGGCTTCATGGCCCATGACAAAGGCCAATTCGTGCGAATTGCGCACACTTAGCAGCAGCGGAATGTTGAAAGCGATGATCGGGCGGCCCGATTCTGTCAGCGTCTGAAAGGCGTTGGGAGCCTGTCCGGGGCGGTCATCAATGACGATCTGATAGTCGCAGTTGGACCGGGGGGCCAATCGGGTACATTCAGCTTCGGCCACGGGTTCAACGCGCGTGACCACCTCTTGAAAGATCGCGGCGGCCTGACGGGCGACGGCCTCATTGCTTTGGGCAGATGGGGCCGCCTGCGGGGCCGATTGCTGCACCGGTTCCGTGATCGTGACGCAGCCCGTCAATGACAGCCCTGCCACCACCGTTGCAATCCAGCGCATAGCGATTCCTTTCCCCTGAATTCGCTGATAATCTAGGCTCAGGTCTGCCGATCTTCCAGCCCGAGAGCACCCAGACTGGCAAAGTAAAACGCGCGGCGATAGGATTTTGATATGTTCAGCATCGAGCACGAATTTGACAGCACGGTCGTCACGCTTGTCGATGAGGGCGAGGCGCCCTTGCAGGAAGATATTGTGGTGAACACCTTCGCCGAATGTATCACCGTCGAACAATATGATCCGCGCGAAGATCGGGTGAACAAAATCACCCTGTCGATTTCGCAAATGCGCGATTTGGCCGTGGCGATAGAGATGCCGGAAGGCGTCTATCAACGGGCCGAGGATTAATCGACGCGAAACACCTTATCGCGCGATGTCGCCCCTCGAATCAGCGCAAGGCGCGATTTGGCCAGCCCCATATGTTTGGCCAACAACTTCTGAACGGCGGCATTTGCTTTGCCGTCTTCGGGCAGCACCGTGACATAAACCCGGATCTGATCGTCTTCCAAAGTGATGCGATTGCGCGATGCCTTGGGCGTTACGCGGATCGCAATTTCGGTGCCGACTTGGGCAAGGTGGGTCAGATCAGGATCGGCCATGTTCTGGGATTAGCACGCGTTTTCACGGCAATCCACGCATTTGACGCTTGAAACACGGCGGCGCGGGCCTGACATATGGGCCAAACAATTTGGAGTCATTTATGCCCACGCCCAACCCTGCCGCGCTTGATTTTCTGCTGACCCGCCGGTCGCGCCCTGCCAAAACGCTGACCGGACCCGCGCCCAGCAAAGAGGCGTTGATGCCCATCCTGACGGCGGCGGCCCGCACCCCGGATCATGGCAAGTTGGAACCGTGGCGCTTTATTGTGCTGGAAGGCGCGGCGCTGACGCGTCTTGCCGATGCCGCTGAGGCGCGCGCCAAGGCCTTGGATAAACCCGAACCCGATGTTGCCAAAGCCCGCCAGCAGTTTGACGACAGCCATCTGTGCGTGGCGGTGATCGAAGTGCAAAAAACCAGCCCTAAGGTTCCGGCGATCGAACAAACCTATTCGGCTGGCGCCGTTTGCCTTGCGCTGTTGAATGCCGCGCTGGCCAGTGGTTGGGGCGCGAACTGGCTGTCGGGTTGGGTGTCGCATGACGCGGAATTCCGCAGCCAAGCGCTTGGCCTGTCCGCGGATGAGCGCATTGCCGGGTTCATTCATATCGGCACGGAAACCAGCGCCCCGCCCGAGCGGCCGCGCCCGGATCTGGATGCCGTCGTGGCTTGGGTCTCGGAATGATCTTTTCGTCATTCCTGCGGGCTTTGGGTCAGATCGGTGACCCGCGCTTTCGCAAGGTCTTGTTCCTTGGCATCGTCTTGGCCTTTGCGCTTTTGGTGGCCTTCTACGCGGCGTTTCTGGCCTTTTTGCAATGGGCCTTACCGGCAAGTTCGACCCTGCCCCTGATTGGTGAGGTGCATTGGATCAACGATTTGGTCAGCTGGAGCTCGCTTCTGTTGATGACCTTGCTATCGGTGTTCCTGATGGTGCCAGTTGCTTCGGCGATCACGTCGATGTTTCTGGATGAAGTTGCCCAAGCCGTTGAGGATAAACACTACCCGCACCTGCCGCCCGCCACGCCTGTCCCCTTCGGAGAGGCGCTGCGCGATACGGTGAACTTTCTGGGGGTGCTGATTGGGGCAAACGTGCTGGCGCTGTTGCTTTATGCGATCTTCGCGCCGCTTGCGCCGTTCATCTTTTGGGGGCTGAACGGATTTCTGCTGGGCCGTGAATACTTCACTCTAGCCGCAATGCGCCGTATCGGGCGCGAGGGCGCAAAGGCCCTGCGCCGCCGCTATGCGCTGAAAATCTGGCTGGCCGGTATTTTGATGGCCGTGCCGCTGTCATTTCCGCTGATCAACCTGCTGATCCCAATTCTGGGCGCGGCGACCTTTACCCATTTGTACCATGGGTTGCAGAGCCAGGCCCCATCCGGTGGAACAGGTCGATATCCTTCACGGTAATCAGCCCCGAAACGATGATCCCCGCAATGATCGCCCAAAGCACAGCCGCAAGGCCGGTGGTGATCCAGGCCTTCTTCTTAAGGTGATGATGCTCGGGGGCGCCCGCATGGGTGCCTTCGGTCACCTTGCCCAGATCGCCCTGGGTTTGCAGGCGGAAGGGGATGACGATCAGGAACGTCATGAACCAGATGACGGCATACAGAACGATGGCGGATGTGATGGCCATGGGTGGCTCCTTTCAGGACTGAATGCCATATAACGCAAAACGGCGCCGGGCCAACAGGCCGGGCGCCGTTCGTTAGATAGGCTAGGCTTAGACCTGTTCCAGTTCGACCAAGCAGCCGTTGAAGTCTTTGGGATGCAGGAACAGAACCGGCTTGCCATGCGCGCCGATTTTCGGCTCGCCCGTGCCCAGAACGCGGGCACCGGTGGCTTGCAGGTGGTCACGTGCGGCGATGATGTCATCGACCTCATAGCAGATGTGGTGGATGCCGCCTGCGGGATTCTTATCAAGGAAGCCTTGGATCGGGCTTGCATCGCCCAGCGGATACAGCAGTTCGATCTTGGTGTTGGGCAGTTCGATGAAGATCACGGTCACCCCGTGGTCGGGTTCATCCTGCGGCGCGCCAACCTTGGCACCCAGCGCATTGCGGTACTGGTCTGCGGCGGCCTCTAGGTCGGGTACGGCGATGGCGACGTGGTTCAAACGACCGATCATGTGGGTCTCCTCCTGCTGCGGTTCGGTACTTTCTGCATGTGCGAAAACCTTGGCGCAAGCAGGATGCGCCCATTAACCGCTTGTTAGCGCTATTCGCCGCATCCTTATCCCCGACTCGGCAAGGAGAGGACGATGACAGAACTTGAACACTTCGATCCATTGCATCGCGCCACCCCCACGCGGCCCCTTCTGGGCATGACGATTCTGGTGGTTGAAGATAGCCGCTATGCCTGTGACGCCATGCGCCTGCTATGTCTGCGTAGCGGGGCACGCATCCGTCGGGCGGATTGTCTGCGCTCGGCCCGGCGGCATCTTCAGGTGTACCAGCCGACGGTTGTGATTGTTGATCTGGGCCTGCCGGATGGGGATGGCACAGACCTGATTGCCGAATTGGCCGCAGCATCGCCGCGCATTCCTGCCATCATTGGCACCAGCGGTGATGTCTTCGCTGCCGACATTGCCATAGCCGCCGGCGCGGATCAGTTCTTGGCCAAGCCGGTTCTGAACGTCGCCGCCTTTCAGGCCGAGGTTCTGGCCGCGCTTCCCGAAACGCTGCGCCCCCTGCGTGCGCGGCTGGTGGTGGATGAAACGATCACGCCCGACCCGATCGCCTATCGCGAAGATATGGAACATATCGCGGCGGTTCTATCGGGGCCGTGTACCCCCGGTGATCTGACCTATGTTCAGCATTTCGCAGCCGGGGTTGCGCGGGCTGCGGGGGACACCGGGCTACAAGACGCCGTTGCCATGCTGACGCAGGCCGATGATGCGGCAAAGATGCAGGCCGCAATCAACCGGCTGGCCGGGTGCGTCGACGCCCGTGTCGAAGACCGGCTTGCGATTTAGGCGCTGAGTGCCGGATCGCTGCTAACACGGACCAAACGGGTCAGATCACTCAGGCTTTCGATTTGGTCGCCATCGGCGGTGAAATTGCGCGGATCCAACCATGTTTCGAACGCTGATTTCAGCGCGGGCCAATCGCTATCAATAGCGGCAAACCATGCGGTGTCACGGTTGCGCCCTTTGATGACAAGCGCTTGGCGGAACACGCCTTCATAACTCAGGCCCAGCCGTTGCGCCGCGCGGCGGGACGGCATGTTCAGCGCATTACACTTCCACTCAAACCGGCGATAGCCCGCGTTGAAACACCACTCCATCAGCTTGTAAAACGCCTCGGTCGTCGCGCGGGTGCGTTGCAGCGCAGGGCTGATACAGATGTTGCCCAGCTCAATCGTGCCATCGGCAGGGAAAATCCGCATCAAAGACGCCACGCCAAGGGCAGGTTTGCCCGCGTGTTCGCGGATCGCAAAGAACAGGTCATTCGACTGCGCCTCGGTCTCTTTGACCCAACGGTGGTATTGCGCCGCCGAATGGAACGGGCCTTGCGGCATGTAATCCCACAGCCAGTCATGACCGTTGAAGGCATTGAACAACATCGCGGCATGGGCGTCGGCCCGAAGCGGTTCCAAGTGGCAATACCGGCCTTTCAGGACCATAGGCTCTGGCCGGGGCGGCGGCGTCCAATTGGGAACAAGTGGCCCCAACGGGCGGTCGGTTGTCATGGCGATCCTCAATTTGCTTGGCAGACAGAAGGCGGGAAGCGGGCGGGCTTGTCAATCAACTGCATGGAAATTGCGCATCGCGCCGGAACCTTGGGCGCGACCGTGCGTTGGGCAGGCAAGCAAGGAGATTTCAAAATGACCGATATCTATCAGGCGATCAAAGCCGACCATGACGAACATCGCGCCCTGTTGCAGTCCATTGCCGACACCACCGGCGCCAGCGAGGCGCGTCAAAAGGCTTGGCAGCAGTTCTACTGCGACGTCAAAAGCCACGCGGCCGCCGAAGAAGAAACGTTTTATTCCAAGCTGATCAGCAAGACATGGGGTCAGGATTCGGCCCGTCATTCCGTTCATGAGCACCAGAAGCTGGATGATCTGATGGAAGAGCTGAACGACATGGACATGGGCAACGGCGCTTGGCTGCAAAAGTTCAAAGAGCTGCGCCACGACTACGAACACCACATCGAGGAAGAAGAGGATGAGGTGTTCACCCGCGCCCGTGAGGTGATCAAGCAAGACGAGATCAAAGGCTACGGCGAACGGTTTCTGAAACGCAAAGAACAAGAGCGCGGCTTGGTCGAGAAAAAGAAAGAGGACGCGCTTGAAGATTGACGGTTTTGGCGGCGGGCCGGGCGATCCTGGTCGGCTTACCTCGCCGTGCCTGTTGTGGTGCCCCCGCGCCGCAACTGCCCGCTGCCAAATGAAAAACGCCGACCTTTTGGCCGGCGTTTCGAGTTCAAATGATGCGCATGATCAATCCTGCGGGATGACCCGCAGCGACAGTTCCATCAGCTGATCGGACGACGGGTCCGACGGTGCGTTCATCATCAGATCTTCGGCGCGCTGGTTCATCGGGAACATGATGACTTCGCGGATGTTCGACGTGCCAGCCAGCAGCATCACGATCCGGTCAATACCGGCCGCGCAGCCACCGTGCGGCGGTGCGCCGTAGTGGAAGGCGTTGAACAAGGCACCAAAGCGGTTTTTCACCTCTTCTTCGCCATAGCCTGCCAGTTCGAAGGCTTTGACCATGATCTCGGGCTTGTGGTTCCGGATCGCGCCGGACACCAGCTCATAACCGTTACATGCCAGATCGTATTGGAAGCCTTTGACCGCCAGCGGATCGCCGTTCAGCGCATCCATACCGCCCTGCGGCATTGAGAACGGGTTGTGTTCGAAATCGATATCACCCGATTCTTCGTCCTGTTCGTAGATCGGGAAATCCACGATCCACGCAAAGGCGAAACGGTCCTTGTCGGTCAGGCCCAGTTCTTCGCCGATGACGTCGCGCGCCTTACCGGCAACCTTTTCAAAGGCCTTCGGCTTGCCGCCGAGGAAGAAGGCTGCGTCGCCCACGTCCAGACCCAGCTGCTGACGAATGGCTTCGGTACGTTCCGGGCCGATGTTCTTGGCCAGCGGGCCAGCCGCCTCAAGTCCGTTGCCCTGATCGCGCCAGAAGATATAGCCCATGCCCGGCAGGCCCTCTTTCTGGGCGAAGGCGTTCATGCGGTCACAGAACTTGCGGCTGCCGCCCGTCGGGGCGGGAATGGCGCGGATTTCGGTGCCTTCTTGTTCCAGCAGTTTGGCGAAGATCGCAAAGCCGGAGCCCGCGAAATGTTCCGACACGACCTGCATCTTGATCGGGTTGCGCAGGTCGGGCTTGTCGGTGCCGTACCATTTGGCCGCGTCGGCGTAGGAAATCTGCGGCCATTCGTTCGGCGCGTCGACTTTCTTGCCACCGCCGAATTCTTCGAACACGCCTGCCAGCACCGGCGAGATCGTGTCGAACACGTCTTGCTGGGTGACAAAGCTCATCTCAAGGTCAAGCTGGTAGAAGTCGGTCGGCGAACGGTCGGCGCGCGGGTCTTCGTCACGGAAGCAGGGCGCGATCTGGAAATATTTGTCGTAGCCCGACACCATGATCAGCTGTTTGAACTGCTGCGGCGCTTGGGGCAGGGCGTAGAACTTGCCCGGATGCAGACGCGACGGCACGAGGAAATCACGCGCACCTTCCGGCGACGAGGCGGTGATGATCGGCGTCTGGAATTCGCGGAAACCTATGTCCCACATGCGGCGGCGCATCGAGGCAACAACGTCCGAGCGCAGGGTCATGTTCGACTGCATCGCTTCGCGGCGCAGGTCGAGGTAGCGATACTTGAGGCGGGTTTCTTCCGGGTATTCCTGATCGCCGAACACGATCAGCGGCAGTTCGTCGGCTTTGCCAAGGATTTCCAGATCACGGACGAATACTTCGATTTCGCCGGTCGGGATCTTGGAGTTCACAAGGCTTTCGTCACGCGCTTTGACGGTGCCGTCGATGCGGACACACCATTCGCTGCGCACCTTTTCCATTTCGGAAAACACCGGGCTGTCCGGGTCGCACAGCACCTGAGTGATGCCGTAGTGATCGCGCAGGTCAACGAAAAGGATGCCGCCGTGATCGCGGATGCGGTGCACCCAACCAGACAGGCGGACGGTGTCGCCCACGTTGGATTTGTTCAGATCGGCGCAGGTGTGGCTGCGATACGCGTGCATGATGTCGCCTCTGCATTTTACGTGCGGATGGAAGGTTTGCGCCGATACACCCGTGATAGGCTTCGAAGTCAAGGGAATGCGCCGGGTTTTGCATCAAATCGCTCATTGAGGGGCATTTCGGCGGGTTTGTCTGTCTTTTGATAGCGGCGCAAAAGGGGCCTGACCGGACTTCGACCGGAAAACTGTCTTTCGGCCTCTTGCGCCCCGGCGGGGGCTGGCTATAACCCCCAACAATTTGCGAGCCGGTGCGAGTCACCGCTCTGCTTCCCCATGCCGTTCTGCGAGGTCTGCCATGCCCAAACGTACCGATATCAAGTCCATCATGATCATCGGCGCCGGTCCCATTGTGATCGGGCAGGCGTGTGAGTTTGACTACTCCGGTGCCCAAGCCTGTAAAGCGCTGCGCGAAGAAGGTTATCGCGTCATTCTGGTCAACTCCAACCCGGCGACGATCATGACCGACCCGGAACTGGCCGACGCCACGTATATTGAGCCGATTACCCCCGAGGTGGTCGCCAAGATCATCGAGAAAGAGCGCCCCGACGCGCTGCTGCCGACGATGGGCGGCCAGACCGGCCTGAACACCTCGCTGGCCCTTGAAGAAATGGGCGTGCTTGAGAAGTTCGGCGTTGAGATGATCGGCGCCAAGCGCCCCGCCATCGAAATGGCCGAAGACCGCAAATTGTTCCGCGAAGCGATGGACCGCATCGGCCTTGAAAACCCCAAGGCGACCATCGTCACCGCACCGAAGAAGGCAAACGGCAAGCCCGATCTGGAAGCTGGGGTGAAAATCGCGCTGGATGAGCTGGACAACATCGGCCTGCCCGCGATCATCCGTCCGGCCTTTACCCTTGGCGGTACGGGCGGCGGTGTGGCCTACAACCGCGAAGATTACATCCATTTCTGCCGCACGGGCATGGATGCCTCGCCGGTTAGCCAGATCTTGGTCGATGAATCGCTGCTGGGCTGGAAAGAGTATGAGATGGAAGTGGTGCGCGACAAAGCGGACAACGCCATCATTGTTTGTTCCATCGAAAACGTGGACCCGATGGGCGTGCACACCGGCGACTCGATCACCGTGGCCCCGGCGCTGACCCTGACCGACAAAGAATACCAGATCATGCGCAACGGCTCGATCGCCGTTCTGCGCGAAATCGGCGTGGAAACCGGTGGCTCGAACGTGCAATGGGCCGTGAACCCCGCCGATGGCCGCATGGTCGTGATCGAAATGAACCCGCGCGTGTCGCGCTCGTCTGCGCTGGCGTCTAAGGCAACCGGTTTCCCGATTGCGAAAATCGCCGCCAAGCTGGCCGTGGGCTATACGTTGGACGAATTGGACAACGATATCACCAAGGTTACCCCGGCTTCCTTTGAGCCGAGCATTGACTATGTTGTCACCAAGATCCCCAAATTCGCCTTTGAGAAATTCCCCGGCGCCAAGCCCTACCTGACCACCGCCATGAAATCGGTGGGTGAGGCGATGTCGATTGGCCGGACCTTCCACGAGTCGGTTCAAAAGGCTCTGGCCTCGATGGAATCGGGCCTGACTGGTTTTGACGAGGTCGAAATCGAAGGCGCCCCCGAGAAATCCGCTGTGATCAAAGCGATCAGCCTGCAAACCCCGGATCGCCTGCGCACCATCGCGCAAGCCATGCGTCACGGCCTGACTGATGCCGAAATCATCGGCGCCACCGCGTTTGACCCGTGGTTCCTGGCCCGCATTCGCGAGATCATCGAAGCCGAAGAAGAGATCCGCGCCAATAGCCTGCCGACCGATGCGGACGGGTTGCGCGCGCTCAAGATGATGGGCTTCACCGACGCGCGTCTGGCGATCCTGACCGGCTTCAGCGAAAAGGACGTGCGCAAGCGTCGTCAGTCCGTTGGCGTGAACGCGGTCTTCAAGCGCATCGACACCTGCGCCGCCGAATTCGAAGCGCAGACCCCCTACATGTATTCCACCTACGAAGCCCCGATGATGGGTGAGGTCGAGTGTGAATCGCGCCCCAGCGACAAGAAAAAGGTTGTCATCCTTGGCGGTGGCCCCAACCGGATTGGTCAGGGCATCGAGTTTGACTATTGCTGCTGTCACGCCTGTTTCGCGCTGACCGAAGCTGGGTATGAGACCATCATGGTCAACTGCAACCCCGAGACCGTGTCGACCGACTATGACACCTCGGACCGCCTGTATTTCGAACCGCTGACGTTTGAACACGTGATGGAAATCCTGCGGGTTGAACAAGAAAACGGCACCCTGCACGGTGTGATCGTGCAGTTCGGCGGCCAGACCCCGCTGAAATTGGCCAACGCGCTTGAGGCCGAAGGCATTCCGATCCTTGGCACCACGCCGGACGCGATTGACCTTGCCGAAGACCGCGAACGCTTCCAGGCTCTGGTCAACCAGCTTGGCCTGAAGCAGCCGCGAAACGGCATCGCCGCGACCGACGCGCAGGCGCTGGAAATCGCCGAAAGCATCGGCTTCCCGCTGGTGATCCGCCCGTCCTACGTTCTGGGCGGCCGCGCTATGGAAATCGTCCGCGATATGGACCAGCTGCGCCGCTACATCCGCGACGCCGTGGTTGTGTCGGGCGACAGCCCCGTTCTGCTTGATAGCTACCTCTCGGGCGCGACGGAACTTGACGTCGACGCGATCTGCGACGGCGAACAGGTGCATGTGGCGGGCATCATGCAGCACATCGAAGAGGCCGGCGTTCACTCGGGCGATTCGGCGTGCTCGCTGCCGCCCTACTCGCTGTCCGATGACATGCTGGAGCGGATCAAGGTTCAAACCGTCGAGCTGGCCAAGGCGCTGCACGTGGTCGGCCTGATGAACGTCCAGTTCGCGATCAAGAACGACGAGATCTACCTGATCGAAGTGAACCCGCGTGCCTCGCGCACCGTGCCCTTCGTCGCCAAAGCCACCGACAGCGCGATTGCCTCAATCGCGGCCCGCGTCATGGCCGGTGAAAAGCTGACCGCCTTCCCGATGCGCGCGCCCTATGATCCCAACGCGGATTATGACAGCGACGTGCCGATGGCTGACCCGAACACGCTGGCCGATCCGAAAACCCCGTGGTTCTCGGTCAAAGAGGCCGTTCTGCCCTTCGCCCGTTTCCCGGGTGTGGACACGATCCTTGGGCCGGAAATGCGCTCGACCGGTGAGGTGATGGGCTGGGATCGCAGCTTCCCGCGCGCCTTCCTCAAGGCGCAGCTGGGCGCTGGCACCCACCTGCCGACCGAAGGCTCGGTGTTCTTCTCGGTCAAGGAAGACGACAAAACGGACGATATCGCCGAGGCCGCGCAGATCCTTGTGGATCTGGGCTTTACCATCGTCGCCACCGGCGGAACCGCGGCCTTCCTTGCGGATCGCGGCATCGCCTGTGAGACGGTGAAGAAGGTCTATGAGGGCCGTCCGAACATCGTTGACCTGATGAAGAACGGCGGCATCCAGCTGGTCATGAACACCACCGAGGGCGCGGCGTCGGTCGAGGACAGCCGCGAAATCCGCTCGGTCGCGCTCTATGACAAGATCCCCTACTTCACGACCGCAGCAGGCGCCCACGCCGCCGCTCTGGCCATGAAAGCCCGCGAAGAGGGCGAACTGGTGGTCAAGTCGCTTCAGGGGTGAGGTTGTTGTCCCTCGACCTTTGGCCGAGGGACTTGCAGCCTTACGACTGCTTCTTTGCAATAGCCTGTTGCATTGCGCCGATGAATTTACGGCCTTTGATAACTTCGCTTACGCGACCTGGGTTCACATCGAACTTGGCCGCGATACGATTTTGAAATTCGCCTGCTAGGTATAGCTCGCAAATTTCGATAGCGTCGTTGAACGTCAGCGCGTGGCTCGGTCGTCGATTTGCCATTGATTAAATCCTTCGTATTTTGGATGCCGCAGGCAAACAGCTTGACTGTGCAAACACTCCGTGCAAAATGCTAAGAGTGAATTCACGAAAAACTGTCGCGCAACGGCGGTTAGCATTTAGGTCGCAGGATCTTGTACATCCTGCGACCTTTTTTATTTTACGTCTCTGGTATCTGGTTAAAAAGCATTTTTTCCGTCTATACCTGCGATCTGTTCGCGAACTTCCCTACAAGATGTAGTAACCCTTTGAAGGGTAACAGGTTTTCGTTCCCTTTTTGTGCCGCGCACGTGGACAACACTTTCTTGGGTTTGACTTCTTAACGGTGGGAGCCATTCCTAACGGCCAAAATGGAGTGAGTTTTAACCGAATCGTTTTAATCGAAGTCAATAGACGTTTCCCATTTTGCCGAGGTCATTTGGATATTCTCCACCCCTCCACATCCCCCTCACCCTCTGCTAAACCGCTCTCGAACACCCCGAGAGAGGCCTATTTCCATGACCAAACCCGTTGTTCTGACCATCCTTGACGGCTGGGGTCTGTCCGAGGACACCTCGGCCAACGCGCCTTATCTGGCGGCGACGCCGACGATGGACAGCCTCACGGCGACTTGCCCGCATGCCACGCTTATCACCCACGGCCCCGATGTGGGTTTGCCGACGGGGCAGATGGGCAACTCGGAAGTGGGGCACACCAATATCGGCGCGGGCCGTGTGGTGGCGATGGACCTTGGGCAGATCGATCTGGCCATCGAAGACGGCAGTTTTTACAGCAATGACGCCATTCTGACCTTTGCCGAAACGGTTAAGGCCGCGGGCGGCCGGGCGCATCTGGCGGGTCTGACCTCGGACGGCGGGGTTCATGCGCATTCGGTGCACCTGCTGGCGGCGGCCAAGGCGTTGACAGATGCAGGGCTTGAGGTGCTGGTGCATGTCTACACCGATGGGCGCGACGTGGCGCCGACTTCGGCGTTGGAGCAGGTGAGCGCGTTTGACAAGGCGCTGCCCGAAGGCGCGCGGATCGTCACCGTGTCGGGCCGGTATTACGCGATGGACCGAGACACCCGCTGGGAACGGGTCGAGCAAGCCTATCGCGCCATGGCCGAGGGTAAGGGCGCAAGCCAACCCGATGCGGCCACCGGCATCACTGCCAGCTATGAGGCGAACAAGACCGACGAGTTTGTCCTGCCCTTCGTGATTGGCGGCTATGACGGCATGAAAGCGGGCGATGGTCTGTTCTTTGCCAACTTCCGCGCCGACCGCGCGCGTGAAATTCTGGCCGCGATTGGCTCGCCCAATTTCGAAGGGTTCGAGCGGGACAAGCCCGCCCTGTCGGCCCTGCTGGGGATGGTCGAATACTCGGACGATCACAACGCCTATATGACGACCGCCTATCCCAAGCGCGATATCGTCAACACGCTGGGCGCGTGGGTGGCCAAGCAAGGCAAGACCCAGTTCCGCTTGGCCGAGACGGAAAAGTACCCCCATGTCACCTTCTTCCTGAACGGCGGCAAAGAAGTGCCCGAGGCGAACGAAGATCGCTTTATGCCCAAGTCGCCCAAAGTGGCGACCTATGACTTGCAGCCGGAAATGTCGGCGGCCGAAGTGACTGAAAAATTCGTGGCTGCGATTGAGCATGGCTATGACCTGATCGTCACCAACTACGCAAATCCCGATATGGTTGGTCATACCGGCGATTTGCAGGCGGCCATGGCGGCCTGCGCGGCGGTGGATGCAGGTTTGGGTCAGGTGGTTGAGGCATTGAAGGCCGCAGGCGGCGCGATGTTGGTGATTGCCGATCACGGCAATTGCGAAACCATGGTTGATCCGGTCACGGGCGGGCCGCACACCGCGCATACCACGAACCTTGTTCCGGTGATCCTGTTTGGCGGGCCTGAAGGGGCATCGCTCAGGGCGGGCCGTTTGGCTGATGTCGCCCCGACGCTGCTGGATCTGATGGGAGTGGAAAAACCGGCCGAGATGACCGGCGAGAGTCTGATCGTCCGATGATCCGTGCGTGCCTCTTTGCATGTTTGATGGCTGCGCCTCTGCATGCGCAAGAGGCGACGGAGGCTGCGCGAACGGCCGCAAGGGAATTGGAGCGGGCCTCGGTTCAGTTGGATCGGGCGAAGGATGCGCGGGATCGCGTGGCGGCGCTGACTGACACGGTTCGCGCCTATGAAACCGGGTTGGCGGCGATGCGCGATGGCCTGCGGGCCGCCACGATCCGAGAGATCGAGCTGAACCGCGACCTGCAATCGCGTGAGGCTGAGGTCGCCCAGCTGTTGGGCGTTTTGCAGGCGATCTCGGATTCGGCTGGCCCCAAACAACTGGTTCACCCCGGCGGCCCGGTTGGGGCGGCGCGGACAGCGATGATGGTCTCCAGCGTGACGCCCGGTTTGGCGCAGCGCGCAGCGGACCTGCGGGCCGATGTGACCGAAATCACCGAATTGCGCCGTGTGCAGGAAGAGGCCGCCGACCGTTTGCGCCAAGGTTTGCAAGAGGTGCAAGAGGCGCGGACGACCCTAAGCCAAGCTTTGGCCGACAGAACGGATTTGCCAACCCGCTTTACCGCCGATCCGGTGCGTATGGCGATTCTGCTGTCAGCCAGTGAAACGCTGGAACAGTTTGCCGGTCAGATCGACCAATTGGCCGAATCTGAGCAGCCTGTTGACCTGCCGCCGATCAGCGATCGCAAGGGTAGGCTTGCCTTTCCGGTTCAGGGCGAGTTGATCCGCGCCGCAGGTGAGGCCGACGCGGCGGGCGTTGTGCGCCCCGGCATTCTGGTGGCCACGCGCGAAAAAGCGCTGGTGACCTCGCCAACGGCGGCGACAATTCGCTATGTCGGGCCATTTCTGGACTACGGGTTGGTCAGTATCCTTGAACCTGAACCCGATCTGCTGTTCGTTTTTGCCGGACTGGAGACAGGCTATGGCACCGCCGGACAAGTCATTCCCGAAGGTAGCCCGGTCGGTTTGATGGGCGGCGCGGACGACGAACCGGATGATCTGCAATCACAGTCTGTTGATAGGGGTGGCGCAGAGCGGCCGGAAACGCTCTATATAGAGGTGAGGCAGGGCGACACACCCGTTGATCCGCTGGAATGGTTTGGCTCCGACAAGGAATAAGAGATGAAGAAACTGGTAATGGCGGCTGTCGGTGGAACCATGGCTGGCATCGTGGCAACGACGCAGTTCGTCGGACCGTTGCTGGCGCAAGAGGCATCGAGCAATGAAAGCGTCTATGAACAGCTTGATCTGTTCGGCGATATCTTTGAACGTATCCGCGCCCAGTATGTCGAAGAGGTGGACGCCTCTGAACTGATCGAAGCGGCGATTGACGGAATGCTGACCTCGCTTGATCCGCATTCCAGCTATCTGTCGCCCAAGGATGCGACCGACATGCGCGTGCAGACGCGCGGTGAATTTGGCGGTCTGGGCATCGAAGTCACGCAGGAAGAAGGCTTTGTAAAAGTCGTATCGCCCATGGATGGCACCCCGGCCTCTGAGGCGGGCATTGAGGCGGGCGATTTCATCACCCATGTCGATGGCGAAAGCGTGCTCGGCCTGTCGCTGGATGACGCGGTTGAGCTGATGCGCGGGCCGGTCGGGTCGGAAATCGTGATCACCGTGGTCCGCGAAGGCGAGGCCGAGCCGTTCGACGTGTCGATCATTCGTGATACCATCAAGCTAACGGCGGTACGGTCGCGGCTGGAAGGCAACACCGTTGTTCTGCGTGTCACCACCTTCAACGATCAGACCTATCCGAACCTCAGCGACGGTTTGGCCAAGCTGGTGTCTGAGGCGGGCGGCATGGAAAACGTGAACGGCATCGTACTGGATCTGCGCAACAACCCCGGCGGGCTGCTGACGCAAGCGATCCGTGTGTCGGACGCCTTCCTTGAGAATGGCGAGATTGTTTCAACCCGTGGCCGGAACCCAGAAGATGGCGACCGTTACAATGCAACACCCGGCGATCTGGCCGAAGGCAAGCCGGTGGTCGTGCTGATCAACGGCGGGTCGGCCTCGGCGTCGGAAATTGTCGCGGGTGCCCTGCAGGATCACCGCCGCGCGATTGTGGTTGGCACCAAGTCCTTTGGCAAAGGCTCGGTTCAGACGGTCATGCCGCTGCGCGGTGATGGCGCGATGCGGCTGACCACTGCCCGTTATTACACCCCGTCGGGTCGGTCGATTCAGGCCTTGGGCGTCTCTCCCGATATCGTCGTGGAACAGCCGCGCCGTGCGCTGAACGCAGAAGAGACCGAGGATGCGCCGACCCTGCGCAGCGAAGCAGATCTGCGCGGCTCGCTTGATAACGATAGCCTGACCGAGGATGAGATTCGTCAGATCGAAGCGGACCGCGCCAAGGCTGAAGCCGCCGCAGCGCTGCGCGAAGAGGATTACCAACTGGCCTATGCCATTGACATTCTTAAGGGATTGTCGGCGTTGGCCCCTGCCAAGTAATCACGAAAAGGCCGGGCCAAGCGCCCGGCCTTTTTGCATGCGGCCCTTGCGCCCGGTCGCATCGTGGGCATAGTTTCTGAACATCGAAACTAGTTATTGGAGCGCTTCATGGACCTCACAAAAAACGCGTTCAAAGCTGCGATTAAGGCCGGACAACGCCAGGTGGGTATGTGGTGCTCATTGCCCGAGCCCGGATTGGCCGAGTTGATGGGCGCAATCGGCTACGACTGGCTGTTGGTCGATACCGAACATTCGCCCCTGACAGCGGTCGACACCCTGCCGATGCTGCGGGCCACTGACCAATTCGCCATGAGCGCGCTGGTCCGTCCCGGTTGGAATGACGCGGTCGAAATCAAGAAGATGTTGGATCTTGGCGCCCAGTCGCTGCTGATCCCCTTCGTGCAAAACGGGGATGAGGCGCGCGCCGCCGTTGCCGCCACCCGATACCCGCCGCACGGTATTCGGGGTGTGTCGGGCATGTCGCGGTCGTCAATGTATGGCCTGGTGGATGACTACGCCAAACGCGCGGCGGATGAGCTTTGCGTCATCGTGCAGATCGAAACCATGGACGCCGCTGAACGGGTTGAAGAAATCGCAGCGGTCGAAGGCGTGGACGGTGTCTTTGTTGGCCCGGCAGATCTTGCCGCGTCGATGGGACATGTCGGCAATGCCAAGCACCCCGATGTTCAGGCGATGATCGCCCGCACCATTGAACGGATCACCGCAGCGGGCAAGCCCGCCGGGTTCCTGTCGCCGGACGATGAAATGCTGCAAATGTCGCTGGACGCAGGCGCGGTATTCGTCGCTGTGGATCTGGACATCGCGATTCTGAAGCGCGAAGCGACCGCGCGTCTGGCCCGCTGGCGCGGCTAAGGCATTAAGCGTTTCGCAACAGGGCAATCCCTGTTGCGATGAACCAGACAATGGCCCCAAGCCCGAAAACAGCGCCCGCCGCGTCACCCAGCGGCGGGAAAATGGTCAACAGCCCGCCGATGCCCACGGCCAACCCCAACCAATGCCGCCAGATCATTGCCGGATCGGCCCGCAGCCCAGCAAGGCTAAGGCACAAGATCCACACGCCGCCCGCGATTTCATTGCCGCCGCCAAGGCCCAGCTCGACGTAGTGCAGCGATAGCCACAGCTCGGCCGCGGCCACCGGGTCGGTTGCGTATAGGCGCAGTGCCTGTTCAACCGCGACATTCGCCACCATGCCCGCACCCAGAACCAACGCGGCCCAGACCACACCTTGGGCCTGCGTCACCCCGGCCCAGCCGGGCGCAGCGTGCAGGCGATGCTTCAGCGCCACCACCAGAACCATCAGCGCCAGCGCGTTCACCACATAGATCGTCAGGTTCCACGCGATCATGGTCGAAGGGCTGGCATGGATCAGGTCAACAACGGCTTGGGCATTGATCGCGGTGGTGCCGTAGCCCGTGGGCGCAAGCACGCTGACCAAAAGCGCAAAGCCGATCAAATAGGTTCCGGCACAAATCAGGGCGGCGGTTCCGCCAGCTTTGGTTAATGTCATAATCTCAATCCCTTACAGCACGGCCAAAGCCGCCGTTTGCGGCGGTTGGTTTTGGCGGAAGTGATCCACCAACCGCCGACTGCCAATGCAATCGCCCACCATGTCTTGGCCCATTGCGGTCAAAAAGAACCGGGCGGGGCCGCCGACAGACTGCGGCAGCAAGGGCAGGGCTGCAAGCGCCGCATGGCGCAAGGCATCGGGCAGGTAGGTGATTTTCGGCGATTTGCCCAGAACGTGGAAGGCCAGCTCGGCAAGTTGAGCATGGGTGAAAATATCCGGCCCGCCGACGTTGCGCCACGGTGTGCAATTCCACATGGTGTCGGCCACAGCCGTCGCAAGATCGGCCCCATGAACCGGGTTGATCCGATGCGTCCCCTTGCCGAACAACCAGACGCGCCCAGACTGGGCCATCTTCATGAAATCCTCCATGTCGGAAAAATATCCGCTTGGCGCAATCACCGACGAGGCAATCGGCGCGGCCTGCAACCGGTCGACAAAGGCCTGTTTGGCGGCGACCAGCGGCACCTGCTGCATCGACCGCGCCTTGAGAACATGGACGTATCCGAACTGGCGCACACCGGCCCGTAAGGCGGCATTCAGCAGGTTCACATTGGCCTGATAATCCACGTCCCAATAGCTCAGCCCGTCTTTCTGACGGGTGATCCCAAGGCTAGAGATAACGATATCAACGCCTTGGAAATGCCCTTCGAGCGTTTCTGGCCGCGTGGCTTCGGCAAGGATCAGGTCATGCGCTCCAATGCCCTGGCGGCGAGCGCGGTCGGTGTCGCGCACAATGGCCCGCACGTGGCAGCCCCGCTGGCGGAATTCGGAAACCAAATGGCGCCCCAGATAGCCCGTTGCGCCTGCAATCAATACGGTTGTCATATCATAAATCCTTGGAACTGTTGGAAAATGGGCAGGGCCACCCGAACGGCCCTAACCTACAACTTTGTGTCCGCGACCGCGCATGCACTGGATCACGATCTCTTTACGTTTCTCATTGGTTTCGATCCCGGTGGCCGCAGCGCCGGTCAGCCCGCCAACAAGCAATCCGCCCAAAAGGCCCTCTTCGTCCGAGGTGTCAGGGTCTAGCAAACCGGCCACGGCACCAATCCCGGCACCAATGGCTGCGCCACCGGCGGTTTCGCCTTGGTATTGGTTGATGGCTAGGGTTTGGCAGGCCTGAAGATCCGATGAAAAGGCGGGCGACGGGGTGCCATCGACGATCGGGCGATAGTTCGCGCCTGAGTCTGAGCAAGCGCCAACTGCGATCAAAGGGATAAGCAATGCGGTTTTGAAAGTTTGAAAAGTCATGGCATGTCCTATTATGACTGGATGGTCAGTCATGTACAAGGGATTATGACTGGACGTCCAGTCATAAAAAATGCTAACCGTCAAAAGGTAAGGAAAACCGGAAGGTAGAACAGGTGCCGAAAATCGTAGATCGCGACGAAATGCAGAAGGGAATCTTGGACGCTGCGTTGAAAGTCTTTGTAAAATCGGGATTTCAAGCCGCAACGATTGCCGAAATCGCAAAAGAGGCGGGTTTGGGCAAAGGCACGCTGTACCTATACTTCAAGAACAAAGACGCGCTGGTTGACGCGCTTTTGGAGCGCCATCTGAAGGCGGCGCGCAAATCTGTCACGGAGTATCTGGAGCCCGAATCGCTAGACGATTTCCTCGAAGGCTTGGCCCGAATGATGGATTTGAACGAGGCACAGGCCGGTTTCATCCGGGTCTATTTCGAAGTGTTCGGCCCGAATTTTTCTTCGGCTGAGTTTTCTGATCGCGTGGGCGCTGTGTTCGATGAATTGGCGCAGGTTTATACCAAAAGCCTGACAGATTTGCGGGCCAAGGGCGAAATACGCGGCGACATTGACATCGCGGATACGGCTAGAAGCATCGTCAGTATGATCGACGGGATGATGCTGCATCGTGGATTGCAGCTGTATCCTGCCCCACGGCAAGCGCCCTTAAGCGCTGCGGCGATCAAGGTTCTCAGGCAGGGGTTAAAGCCAAGCTGATGCGAAAAGCTGGAGGTCTTTGATCAAATGGTGCACAGATGACGCAAAGCTTGGCTAGAAGGCGCGTCAGATGAGCATTGATAAGTTCGACCATGCAATCCTTGATGCACTGCAACGTGATGGCGCGATGACCAACGCGGCCTTGGCTGAAATCGTAAACCTATCCGCATCGCAAGTGTCGCGCAGGCGCAGTGCACTAGAGGCCGCAGGTTATATCGAAGGCTATGTCGCCAAGCTGAACGCCAGCAAACTGGGCTATGGGATGCGGGCGATCACGCGGGTCAATCTGCGCAGCCACGGCCGGGGGCAGGCCAACGATTTTTCCATTTTCGTCCGGTCTCAGCCGCAGATCAGCGCGGCGTTGTCGGTGTCGGGCGATGCGGACTATGTGCTTGATATCAAAGTGCGTGATCTGGATGCCTTCGCGGCCTTCATCCACGAAGTTCTGTTGCCCCATCCGCTTGTCGCGCAGGTCCGATCCGAGATTGTCCTGCTGACGCTCAAGGACAGCGGGCGGATCACGTTGCGCTAATTTTCCGCATTGTGGAAAGGCATGGGCCGACCGCCCAAAGCTGCGGTCAATTGATCGGCGATGCCTTTGACCACAGGGCCGACTTGGGCAATCCGTTCGGGCGGCATGCGCGCGCTGAGGGCCGAAACAGACAAGGCGCAGATCGCATCGCCCGTGCGCGACCACACCACCGCGCCGACACAGCTCAGGCCCGCCGCGTGTTCTTCTCCGTCGATGGCGTAGCCGCATTGCCGAATGCGGGTGATATCCCCCATCGCGGTGTCGAGGTTGCGATGCGATCGGGGCGTCAGCGGGTGAAACCCATTGCGTGCGGCAAAACGGGCGATTTCTTCATCCTGCCATGTGGCCAAGATCGCCTTGCCCATGGCAGAACAAAACGCCGGAACGCGCCCCCCCGGTGGGGAAATTGCGCGCACGATCTCTCGGCTTTCCACTTGGCTGACCGTCACCAATTGGTCGGCGTCCAGCACGCCTAGGTTCGCCGTTTCGCGGGTTTCGTCACGCAAACGGCGCAAGAATGGCAGGGCAGGGGCAATGAAATTGTGCCGTTGAACATAGGCGCTCCCGACGGAAAACGCCTCTCGCCCCACGTGCCAGAGCGAGTCTTCGGCGTCGAAATGGGCAAAGTTCATGCTTTCCAACGTGGTCAGCAAACGGTGCGCGGTTGAAACGGCCAGCCCCGCTTGCCGCGCCAAATCGCTGACTCTGTGGCCGTCGTCAGACCGGGCCATAAGGCGCAGAAGTTCCAACGCGCGAACGACGGCTTGCACATGTCCTTGCTCAGATCTCGTCATCGCGCCTTTCCATATCGTGAAAAACTTATAGCCATCTCTACCGTTTTGTCCCGGGACAGGTCAATTGCTTGGCCAACTGAGGAGACTGCTATGACGAATTACGTTGCCAAAGGCGGCCTGAGTGTCGCCGCTGAATTGGTGGACTTGATCGAGAATGAGGTTCTGACCAGCGTTTCGGCCGGGCAATTCTGGTCGGGGTATGAGGCACTGTTGCGCGATCTGGCCCCGCGCAACAAGGCGCTGTTGGACAAGCGTCTGAGCCTTCAGGCGCAAATCAATGATTGGAACGCTGCCAATGTCGGTAAGCCGTTCGACAGCGATGCCTATCGCGCCTTTCTGACCGATATCGGCTATCTGGTTGACGCCCCCGCGCCTTTCGCGGTGTCGACCCAGAACGTTGATCCTGAGATTGCCGAAATGGCCGGGCCGCAATTGGTGGTTCCGGTGATGAACGCCCGCTTTGCCCTGAATGCGGCGAATGCGCGGTGGGGATCGCTTTATGATGCGCTTTATGGCACGGATGCGATTCCGGGGCAGGCTGCACCGGGCTATGACGCGGCGCGTGGTGCCAAGGTCATCGCATGGGCGCGGGCGCATCTGGATCAGGTGGTTCCCCTGGTCAACGGATCCTGGGCTGATGTGACGGCTATGACGGCGGGCGAAACGCTTGAAATCACCGCAGGCGGCGCGACAACGCTGGCAAACCCGGCGCAATACGCTGGCTACCGTGGCAACGGTGACGTGCTGCTGACGGCCAATGGCCTGCTGATCGAATTGGTCATCGACCGCACCAGCGCTATTGGACAAGACGACCCCGCCGGAATTTCCGATATCCGTTTGGAAAGCGCCCTGACCGCGATTCAGGACTGCGAAGACTCGGTTGCCGCCGTCGATGCCGCCGACAAATGCGTGGTGTATCGCAATTGGCTGGGCCTGATGACCGGCGGTTTGGAAGAGACCTTCCAAAAGGGCGGAAAAGCCCTGACCCGCCGTCTTGCGCCTGATATGACCTACCTTGCCCCCAACGGCGAAACGGTGACCCATCCGGGCCGCGCTGTTCTGTTGGTGCGCAACGTTGGCCATTTGATGATGACAGATGCTGTTCTGCTGGACGGGGCGGACACGCCAGAAGGCATTATGGATGCCATGGTGACAGTTGCCGCCGCGATGCATGATTTGCAGAAAACCGAAGGCGCGCGCAATTCCCGCGCCGGGTCGGTTTATGTGGTCAAACCCAAGATGCACGGCCCCGAAGAGGTGGCTTTTGCCAATGACCTGTATGGCCGGGTTGAGCAGGTGCTGGGCCTTGCGCCGTACACGGTGAAGCTGGGCATTATGGACGAAGAGCGCCGGACCTCGGCCAACCTTGCGGCCTGCATCGCCGAGGTGAAACAGCGCTGCGTGTTCATCAACACCGGCTTCCTTGATCGGACCGGCGATGAGATCCACACATCGATGAAGGCAGGCCCGGTGATCCCGCGCGGCGAAATGGCGGGCACCGCTTGGTTGACAGCCTATGAGAACGGCAATGTTGACACCGGCCTTGCGGCTGGTCTGCGCGGGCATGCGCAAATTGGTAAAGGCATGTGGGCCAAACCCGACGACATGGCCGAAATGTTAGAGGTGAAGGTCGGACACCCGAAGGCGGGCGCGAACACCGCGTGGGTGCCATCGCCCACGGCGGCCACCTTGCACGCGACTCATTACCATGCGGTGAATGTCGATGCGGTTCAGTCGGATCTGGAAGGCAAAAGCCGCACTTCGTTGGCCGACCTGCTGACGCCGCCAATCATGCATGGCCGCAACCTGTCGGGCGAGGAGGTTCAGCGCGAATTGGACAACGCCTGCCAGTCGATACTTGGCTATGTGGTGCGTTGGGTCGATCAGGGCGTTGGCTGTTCCAAGGTGCCGGACATCAACGATGTCGCCCTGATGGAGGATCGCGCCACGCTGCGGATCTCGTCGCAATATCTGGCGAACTGGCTGACGCACGGCATCTGTACCGAGGCCGAAGTTGAGGCCGCGTTCCGCCGGATGGCCCCGAAGGTCGATGCGCAGAACGCAGGCGATCCGGCTTATGCGCCTATGGCCCCCAGTTTCGATGGTGAGGCGTTCAACGCCGCGCGGGATCTGGTTTTCAAAGGGGCGGCACAGCCGTCCGGATACACTGAGCCGCTTCTGCACGCGGCCCGTCGCCGAGTGAAGGAGGCTTTGGCATGATGACAGTCACACGTTTGGATCTGGCCGACGCAGGTATTCTGCTGGCCGGGGCCCGCGCCCGCGCCGCCGAAATCGGCGTGCCGATGTGCATCGCGATAACGGATGAAGGCGGCAATCTGGTCGCGTTTGAGCGGATGGATGGTGGCAAGGTGACCTCGATCACCATCGCCATCGACAAAAGCTTTACCGCTTCGGGCGCCAAGAAAGCGACGCATGACTACCACACCGCCAGCCAGCCGGGTGCCCCGGCCTATGGCATTTTTGCCGGGATCGGCGGGCGTTTGATGGTGGTTCCCGGCGGTTTGCCGGTCACCGTGAATGGTGAGGTGGTCGGTGGTATCGGCGTGTCGTCCGGCACACCGGCGCAGGACCGTGACGTGGCGCAAGCCGGGATCGACGCGTTCTTGACGACGCTGTAACCCAAGAAAAACCCGGCGCATTTCGGTACGCCGGGTTTTGCTTTAGAAGTCCAGGTTTTCGACGCTCAGTGCGTTCTGCTGGATGAATTCGCGGCGGGGTTCGACCACATCGCCCATCAGCTTGGTGAACAGGTCGTCCGCCTCGGCGATGTCATCGACCTTCACTTGCAGCAATGTACGTGCAT
The DNA here is from genome assembly GCF_900302505.1 of Pseudoprimorskyibacter insulae. Taxonomy (GTDB): domain Bacteria; phylum Pseudomonadota; class Alphaproteobacteria; order Rhodobacterales; family Rhodobacteraceae; genus Pseudoprimorskyibacter; species Pseudoprimorskyibacter insulae. The sequence continues at coordinate 81,327 of NZ_OMOJ01000007.1, forward strand.
CGGGGTCCAGCGTGGTTTCCCACAGCTGTTCGGGGTTCATTTCGCCCAGACCCTTGTAGCGTTGCAGGCTAAGACCGCGTTCGCCTTCCTCAAGAATGGCCTTCAGCAGGTCCAGCGGGCCATAGATCATCTGGCGGCGATCCTTGCGTTCCAAGGTCGCCGGGGTGCCATAGACCGCTTGCAGGCTTCGCGTGAAGCTGCCGGTTTTGCGGGCCTCGCCCGAACGGAGCATCGGGCCATCCAGCGTGCGCACCTCTTCGACGCCGCGCAGGATGCGGGCCAGACGGATGCCGTGATCTTGGGTGATGCGGCCCATCCAGCCGCGCTCATACTCTAGCGCGATCAGGTTCAGACGTTCGGCGACCAGATCGGCCACGCCTTGCAGGTCAGCATCCACCGCGCCGGGCACAAACGCGCCAGCAATGGCGGCCTGTTCAAGGATGTGGCGCGGGTAATGGGTCGGGAAAGCATCCAGTACCCGCTTCAGCTGCCGCGCCTCATCGACGATGCGGATCAAGTCTTGCGAGGCGACAACCTCGCCGTTGCCTTGGATCAGCTGCGCACCGTCTACGCCCTGTTGGACCAGATATTCATCCAAAGCGTTCTGATCCTTCAGATACACCTCGGACTTGCCACGGGCCACTTTGTACAGCGGCGGCTGGGCGATATAGAGATAGCCGCCTTCAATCAGTTCGGGCATCTGGCGATAGAAGAACGTCAGCAGCAGTGTGCGGATGTGCGCGCCATCAACGTCAGCGTCGGTCATCAGAACGATCTTGTGGTAGCGCAGTTTGCTGATGTTGAACTCATCCCGGCCAATGCCAGTGCCAAGCGCCATCACAAGGTTGCCGATTTCCTGACTGCTAAGCATCCGGTCAAAGCGGGCGCGTTCGACGTTCAGGATTTTACCTTTGAGCGGCAGAATAGCCTGCGTGCCACGGTCGCGTCCTGTCTGAGCGGACCCACCAGCAGAGTCACCCTCGACGATGAAGAGTTCGGTTTTCGATGGGTCTTTTTCCGAACAATCCTTGAGCTTGCCAGCAAGGAAGTTCACGTCCATCGCGGTTTTGCGGCGCGTCAGTTCGCGGGCTTTACGGGCCGCTTCACGGGCCAGCGCGGCCTCAATGATCTTGCCGACGATCACCTTGGCTTGGTTCGGGTTTTCTTCAAACCATTCCGCCAGCTTTTCGTTCATCAGGCTTTCGACCGCCGGGCGCACCTCAGACGAGACCAGTTTGTCTTTGGTCTGAGAGCTGAACTTGGGGTCTGGCACTTTGACTGACAGAACGCAGGTCAGGCCTTCGCGGGCGTCATCGCCGGTGAAGTTCACCTTTTCCTTCTTAGCGATCCCGCTGGACTGGGCGTAGTTGTTGATCGTCCGCGTCAGCGCCCCACGGAAGCCCGCAAGGTGCGTGCCGCCATCGCGCTGGGGGATGTTGTTGGTGAAGGGCAGAACGTTTTCGTGATAGCTGTCGTTCCACCACATGGCGATTTCCACGCCGATGTCATCGCGTTCGCCGTTCACATAGATCGGCTCTGCCATGATCGAGGATTTCGACCGGTCGAGGTATTTCACAAACTCGCGCACGCCACCATCGAAGAACAGTTCTGAGCGGAGCGGTTCCGCCGGGCGGTCATCCTCAAGAATGATCCGCACGCCAGAGTTCAGAAACGCCAGTTCGCGCAGGCGCTTTTCCAGCGTGTGGAAGTCGTATTCGAGGTTCGAAAACGTGCCCTTCGAGTCCTGCGTTTTGGCCGATGCCAAGAAACGCACCTCAGTGCCTTTTTCGCCCTCGGCGTCGCCGACGACGCGCAGATGTTCCGTCGTATCACCATGCTCGAACTTGGCGTAGTGTTCTTTGCCGTTGCGCCAAATGCGCAGTTCCAGCCAGACCGACAGCGCGTTCACAACCGATACGCCCACGCCGTGCAGTCCGCCCGACACCTTGTAGGAGTTGCTGTCGAACTTCCCGCCCGCGTGCAGCTGGGTCATGATGACCTCGGCCGCCGAGACGCCCTCTTCGGCGTGCAGATCGACGGGGATGCCGCGACCGTTGTCGCGCACGGATACGCTGTTATCGGCGTGGATTTTCACGTGCACGTAGTCGGCGTGACCGGCCAGTGCTTCGTCAATCCCGTTGTCGACAACCTCATACACCATATGGTGCAGGCCCGAGCCATCATCGGTGTCACCGATATACATGCCGGGGCGTTTGCGGACAGCCTCCAAGCCTTTGAGAACCTTAATGGAATCCGCGCCATATTCGTTCGCGGTGCCAGCGGTTTCGGACATCCGAAAATCCTTTATTCTTTTGACGCTTTTATAGGTGGATTTGGCGGCGATGTCACGCGTCTGACACAATATTTAGTGGTTTTAAGCAAGTAACCCAACGGTCACCACCTTCGACGTTCCGGCGCTATCGGAAACCATCAATCTTTGCGCCCGATCGCCCAAGGCTTCGAACAATCCCGACTCGGTTCCGGTCATCCAAGCCTGCGCGCCCAGGGCGCAGATTTCATCGTAGAGCGCGGCGCGGCGGGTTTCGTCCAGATGGGCGGCGACCTCATCCAATAGCACAATCGGCGGCGTGCCCAGGTCGGCGGCAAGGGCGCGGGCGTTTGCCAGAATGAGCGAGATCAGCAGCGCCTTCTGTTCGCCGGTCGAACAATCGCGGGCGGGAACGCCCTTGGCCGAATAAGTGCCGACCAAATCGGCGCGATGCGGCCCGATCAGCGTTCGGCCTGCGATCATGTCCCGCGACCGAGAGGCGGCCAACGCCTCGCGCAATGCGTTCTCGGTGTCCGGCAATTCGCTGTCGTTATGGGTCAGTTCCAGATCGGCAGTGGGAAAGCTGGTTTCCGCCCCGTCTTGGGCTTGCCTTAGCGCCTCTAGCGCGGTCAGGCGGTTTTGGTGGATCTGTGCGCCTGTGCGGGCCAACTGCGCCTCTAGCGCCGCATACCACCGGGCGTCGCGCACTTGGTCTTTCAGCAGGCGGTTCCGTTCACGCATGGCCTTTGCGTAATCCAGCGACAGATCGGCATGGGCTGGCTCAAAGCTAAGGGTCATGCGGTCCAGAAACCGCCGCCGCCCTTCGGCGCTTTCGATCCAGAGCCGGTCCATGCTTGGCACCAGCCACAGCACCCGCGACAGCCGCCCAAGAGCCGTTTGCGCGGCGGTTTTGCCGTCGATGCTGACCTGCCTTGGATTGCCGTTTTCGGACTTATGCGCGACTTCATGCGCCCGGCCATCGCTGTGCAGAATGCCGGACACCTTCCAGCCCAAAGCCTCAGGTCGGCGCACCATGTCTTGTGCCGCCGCCTGACGCATCCCTCGGCCGGGGGAAAACAGCGAAACGGCTTCTAGCAGGTTGGTCTTGCCCGCGCCGTTGGGGCCATAGATCGCAACGGGCCGGGCATCGACCGATATCTCGGTGCGATGGTGCGACCGGAAGTGCGACAGCGCCAACCGGGACAGGTGCAGACCAGACATGAAAGGGCAGCCGCCCGGCGCGTCAGACGCGCATCGGCATGACGACGTAAATGGCCGACGTGTCGGTGCCTTCGCGCATCAGGGTCGGATCACCGGACGAGTTGAACAGGAACACCGCGTTTTCACGGTCCACCTGGCTGGCGATTTCCAGCAGGTACTTGGCGTTAAAGCCAATTTCCAATCGCTCATCGGCATAAGCGACGGCCAGTTCTTCTTCGGCGGCGCCGCTGTCCGGGGCGTTGACCGACAGGATCAGGCGGTCTTCGTCCAGTTGCAGTTTCACTGCGCGCGACCGTTCTGAACTGACGGTGGCCACACGGTCAACCGCTTTTGCAAAGTCAGCGGCGTCTACTTCCAGCTTACGGGTGTTGCCCGTCGGAATGACGCGGCTGTAATCGGGGAAGGTGCCGTCGATGACCTTCGACGTCAGGGTGATGTTCGGCGTGGCAAAGCGCACCTTGGTTTCCGACACCGACACAGCGATTTGCATGTCGTCATCGTCCAGCAGTTTGCGCAATTCGCCAACGGTTTTGCGCGGCACGATCACACCGGGCATGCCTTCGGCCCCGTCGGGCAACGGCGCATCGATGCGGGCCAGACGGTGGCCATCGGTCGCAACGCAGCGCAGGGCGCGGCCATCTTCGCTATCGGCCAGATGCATGTAGACGCCGTTCAGGTAATAGCGCGTTTCCTCGGTCGAAATGGCAAACTTCGACTTGTCGAACAGGCGGCGCAGCACCGATGCGGGCGCGCCAAAGTTCGTGGTGTATTCGGACGAGGCCATGACCGGGAAATCTTCGCGCGGCAGGGTCGCCAGCGAAAAGTTCGACCGGCCCGCTTCGACCGTCAGGCGGCCCGTTGCGGCGTCGTCGGTCAAAGTGACCAGCGCCCCATCGGGCAGTTTGCGAACGATTTCGTGCAACGTCACGGCGCTGACCGTGGTGGCCCCGGCGCGTTCGACCTGTGCGGGGGCCTTGTCGACCACCTCAATATCCAAGTCAGTGGCGCGGAACTGCACGTCGCTGCCATCAGCCTCGATCAAGACATTGGCCAGGATCGGGATCGTGTTGCGCCTCTCGACCACGGACTGGGCCTGAGAGACCGCTTTGAGCAGCGCGGCGCGTTCAATGCTGAATTTCATGTCCCTGTTCCCTCTCACGTACCCGGGACAGGAAAGCTACCTGAAATCCACGGCGGTACAATGGTCTTTTACTGTTTTCCGCCGGTTGGCCTTGGCCGTCAAGTGCGCTCGTACAATCCGGCGTCAGGGTGGCACCAAAAGGAAACGGCGGGGCATTGCTGACCCGCCGTTTGCATGGATTTTATTCTGATGCCTTGGATCAGGACTCAAGCGCCCGGCGCAGCAGTTCGACATCTTCGTCGATCTGGGCGTCTTGCATGCGCAGTTCTTCGATCCGCTTCACGCCATGCATGACGGTCGTGTGGTCGCGCCCGCCAAAACGGCGACCGATTTCCGGCAACGACCGGCTGGTCAGCTGCTTGCATAGAAACATCGCCACCTGACGCGGGCGGGCAAAGGCACGCAGACGCTTGGGCCCGATCAGATCGCTGATGCGGATGTTGTAATGTTCGGCCACGCGGCGCTGAATTTCCTCGATCGAGATTTTCTGCTGCGAAGCGCGCAGAACGTCGGCAAGGCAATCCTGCGTCAGCTCCATCGTGATCGGCTTGCCGACCAGCGAGGCAAAGGCGAACAGACGGGTCAGCGCACCTTCCAGAACGCGGACGTTGGTCGAAATACGATGCGCCAGGAATTCGACGATGCCGTCATCCAGTTCCAGCGTCGGGTACAGAACGCGCTGCGCTTCGACCTTCGACTGAAGAATGCCAAGGCGCAGTTCGTAGTCGGTTGGGTGCAGATCGACCACAAGGCCCGATTGCAGACGCGACCGGATGCGGTTTTCCAGATCCTTGATTTCATCCGGCGCGCGGTCGGCGGAAATGACGATCTGTTTTTGCTGTTCGATCAGCGCGTTGAAGGTGTGGAAGAACTCATCCTGAGTCGAATCCTTGCCCGCGATGAACTGAACATCATCGACCATCAGCACATCAACCGAACGGAACAGTTCCTTGAAGTCCATCATGCGGCGGTCACGCAGCGCTTGCACAAAGCGGTACATGAACTGTTCAGCCGACAGATACAGGACGTTCAGGTCGGGACGGTTCCTGCGCAGTTCCCACGAAATCGCGTGCATCAGGTGGGTCTTACCCAAGCCGACGCCGCCATAGAGGAACAGCGGGTTGAAGGTCACAACGCTGCCTTCGGCCACGCGGCGCGCTGCGGCATGGGCCAATTCGTTCGGCTTGCCGACGACGAAGTTGTCGAAGGTAAAGCGCGGATCCAAGGGCGCGCTGATCAGACCATCATTCTGTGCGGCCGGCTTCGGCGCGGGGGCCGCAGCGGGTTGTTGCACAGGTGCCTGAGACGGTTGCGCCGCGATATTCGCCGCAACCTCAAAATCCAAACGTCGAATTCCGGCAACATGCGCATGCAGTTTCGCCAGAATCATATCACCGTAGTGTTGACGTACATAGTTCCCGACAAATGCCGTGGGGGCGTGAAATACGGCGACGTCATTCGACTGTCGCGCAAAGTTCAGCGGTTCGATCCACGTTTTGTAGTTATTTTCCCCAATGGTATCGCAGATTTCGTTCCGCAAAACCCGCCATGCTGCCGTCGTCATGCCGCTGCCGACCCTTTCCATTCTTCTTTCCCCATATTCGACGCCTGTAGCGCGGTCCTGTCCCTAAGACCGCGGCGGTCAACTACTGAAGAGAAGAAGAGATACCCGTCCGAAACTCGTGACCGAGATTCGGTGATCGACTTTCATCGACAACAGCCAAAACCCCATCGTTCGCGCAACACACACCGGCGCGTAAAACGACAGGGCAAAATGGCCCGACTATTCCCAACATGGACGAAGCAAAGAAAAGTATCAGGCCACGAAATTCGCAGTTATCACGACGACTGACACGGTCCGCGTAATGCGCGGTTTTTGTTCTTGCTGCTCGTCCCCCCAAGTAAACTGACTCGCACCCTCAAGATACCGCCCCGCACAAAGCGGGGGCAACATATCTTCGAACTTGACTCGGACTATCGTGGAAAAGAATCTATCGGCCACTCAAAAATAGCACAGTCAGAAAAAAGGCGGCCCAAACTGGACCGCCTTTCGACAAACTTACTGATATCTAAGGATAATCAGCTTATCCCAGCGCTTTGACGCGGGCCGACAGGCGCGAGATTTTGCGCGATGCGGTGTTCTTGTGGAAGACGCCTTTGGTGACGCCGCGCATCAGTTCGGGCTGAGCAGCGCGCAGAGCTGCGGTCGCTGCTTCTTTGTCGCCCGAAGCAATTGCTTCTTCAACTTTGCGCAGGAAGGTACGGATGCGCGAACGGCGTGCTTTGTTGATTGCAAAGCGCTTTTCGTTCTGACGTGCGCGTTTTTTGGACTGGGGCGTATTTGCCATGATGATCGATCCCAATACGAAACTTTGTTTAGCGCAACGCCACAAAGGCCAGCCTCAGATCGCTGGACCGATTCTTGCCTAAGCGGGCATCACGCGCATGTATCGGCGTCATTTAAGGGAAGGGCAGCCAAATGAAAAGCAAAAAGCGCCCCGCAGGGCGCTTTCGCTTATTTGTCGCGGAACTGGGCGCCGCGTTTTTCCTGGAAGGCGGCCATGCCTTCCTTCTGATCCTCGGTGCAGAACAGCGAATGGAACAGGCGGCGTTCGAACAGCAGCCCTTCGCTCAGCGTTGTCTCATAGGATCGGTTGACCGCTTCTTTGGCCGCGATCGTGGTGATCATCGACTTTTCAGCGATCTTGGCAGCGGCGGCCTGCGCCTCTTCCATCAGGCTTTTGGCCGGAACAACGCGGCTGACCAGGCCCGAACGCTCGGCCTCTTCGGCATCCATGAAGCGGCCCGTCAGGTTCATGTCCATCGCTTTGGACTTGCCGACATAGCGCGCAAGACGTTGCGTGCCGCCCATGCCGGCGATAACGCCAAGGTTAATCTCGGGCTGGCCAAATTTGGCGGTGTCCGCCGCAATGATGAAATCGCACATCATCGCCAATTCGCAGCCGCCGCCCAAAGCATAGCCCGAAACAGCCGCGATCACGGGCTTGCGCACGCGCATGAAGGCGTTGTGTTCGTGGCCGAAGAAGTCCGACATATACATGTCGACGAAAGACTTCTCGGACATTTCCTTGATATCAGCACCTGCGGCAAAGGCCTTGGCCGAGCCGGTGATGATAATGCAGCGAACTTTGTCGTTGTTGTCTGCTTCATGCAGCGCCTGCGTCAACTCTCCCAATAGTTCAGAGTTGAGGGCGTTTAGCGCGTCAGGCCGGTTCAGCTTGATTGTCGCAACGTGGGTTTCTACTTCGACGATGATCGTCTCATAGGCCATGAAACTCGGCTCCGTCCGGTTGTTTGTGGCCTTCATCCCTGACCGATTAATCGCGCTGGATCAAGTTATCTTTGACAGGTCGGGCAGTAGAAACTGGATCGGCCAGATTGAACGATGCGCTTGATTGCACTTGTGCAGCCATCTGCATGGCAGGGGTCGTTTTCGCGACCGTAGACATCGAACCGATGTTGAAAATAGCCCAGCTCTCCGTCCGCCTGACGGAAATCCTTGAGCGATGAACCGCCCGCCTCAATTGCCTCGGACAGGACATCGCGAATGATTGGGACCAGCGCTTCAATCGCTTTGCGACTAAGGGTTTCGCAGCGCCTGTCAGGGCGAATGCCCGCGCGGAACAGGGTTTCACACACATATATATTGCCCAGCCCCGCGACGACTTTCTGATCGAGTAGCGCGGTCTTGATCGGCGTCTTTCGTCCCTTCAAACGATCCGCCAGATGAGGGCCGTCAAACGTGTTGCTGAACGGCTCTGGGCCAAGCGATGACAGCAGCGGATGACGTTGCGGCGCATCGGACGGCAGCAGATCCATTGCGCCAAACCGTCGCGGATCGTTGAACGTGATTCGAGCGCCCGATTCCATGTGCAGCACCACATGATCGTGCTTTTCCGGCGCGGGATGGTCATGCACGAACCGCCCCAAGGGGTCGCCCGACACCAACATGCGGCCAGACATACCCAAATGCACCAGAAGCGTTTCGCCCGAATCGAGATCCGCCAGAATGTATTTGGACCGCCGCCCAAGCCGCAAAATACGCCGCCCGGTCAGGCGCGCCGCCATATTCTCGGGGAAGGGCCAGCGCAGATCGGGGCGGTTCACATCGGCCTGCGCGATGACAACGCCTTCCATCACCGGGGCCAAACCTCGGCGGACGGTTTCAACCTCGGGCAGTTCGGGCATGCTGGCTCTCCGTTTTGTTTTAGGGGATATGGCACTGAAACCGCCTTGTTTCCAGTCAACCTGAGACACCCTGCCCCCTTGGACAGTTTGTATCGTTGCCCCATCTGTGGCACTGGTCACGGCAAGCTCATTACGGGACAAAGACTATGACGGACGACAGCACCACCCATTTCGGTTTTCAGACCGTTCGCGAATCTGAAAAGGCGGGACGGGTTCAGGGGGTTTTTGGGTCAGTTGCATCGAAATACGATGTTATGAATGACGCGATGTCGCTGGGCATCCACCGCATCTGGAAAGACGCGATGATGGACTGGTTGGCCCCGCGTCCGGGTCAGAAGTTGCTGGATGTGGCAGGCGGCACGGGTGATATTTCTTTTCGCTTTTTAAAACGTGCAGGCCATGGCCATGCGACGGTGTGCGATTTGACCGAACCCATGCTGGTTGAAGGGCGCAAACGGGCTGAAGCGGGTGCTTTGCACGACAGTCTGGATTGGGTTGTCGGCGATGCGATGAATCTGCCGTTCCCGGACAATAGCTTTGACGTCTATACGATCAGCTTTGGCATTCGGAACGTCACGCGCCCGCAAGAGGCCCTGAATGAAGCCTATCGCGTGCTGCGCCCCGGCGGGCGGTTGATGGTGCTGGAATTCAGCCAGATCCCGACGCCCGCGCTGCAATGGGCCTATGATCGATATTCGTTCAACTTGATTCCGTGGATGGGGCAGGTAATTGCGAATGATCGCGATAGCTATCAATACCTTGTTGAATCCATTCGAAAGTTCCCGGATCAGGAAACCTTTCTAGGCATGGTGCGTCAGGCTGGTTTTGAAAATGCCAAATACCGCAATCTGACGCTTGGCATTGCCTGTCTGCATTCGGGTTGGAAAATCTGATGCGCGGACCTCACAACATCTGGCGCTTGGTTCGGACAGGCGCAACCTTTGAACGCACTGGTGCGATGCGCGATGTACTTGACGCGATGGATGCGCCCCGCCCTCTGCGTTTGGCCGCGCGCCTGCTGGGATGGCCGTTCAAATGGCTGGGCTACAAAGGTGATGAGGCGATGCCGCCGATCACCCGCGCCCTGAGCGCGCTTGGCCCGGCCTATATTAAATTCGGTCAGATTTTATCAACTCGGCCCGATGTGGTCGGCGCGGATATGGCGCTGCAACTGCGTGTGCTTCAGGACAAACTGCCGCCGTTTTCCGTGGCTGCTGCGAAAGAAGCTGTGCAGGTCGAACTGGGCGAAAGCGCGGATTCGATTTTCACCAGTTTCAGTGAGCCGGTTGCGGCCGCTTCGATCGCGCAGGTGCACCGCGCCGAATTGGCAGAAACGGGCGAGGTGGTCGCCGTCAAAGTTTTGCGCCCCGGTATTGAACGTGCGTTCCAAAAAGACATCGATGCGTTTTACCTTGCCGCGCGGATGATTGAGCTTTTGTCCCCATCATCGCGCCGCCTGCGCCCGATGGACGTGATTAAGCACTTCGAAGGTGTGGTCCAAGGCGAATTGGATCTGCGGCTGGAGGCTGCCTCTGCCTCTGAGTTCGCGGCGAACACCGAAAAAGACGAAGGTTTCCAACTGCCTGCGGTAAAATGGAAATTCTCTGGCCGTCGGGTGATGACGCAATCCTGGGCCGAAGGTGTGCCGCTGGGCGACAATGCCGCGCTGGATGCCGCTGGGCATGACCGTGTTGTACTGGGCCATCGGGTTTTGCAACTGTTCCTGAGCCACGCGCTGCGTGATGGGTTCTTCCACGCTGACATGCACCAAGGCAACCTCAAGGTCGCTGCCAACGGGGATATCATCGCGTTGGACTTTGGCATCATGGGCCACATCGACGAATACACGCGCCGGGTTTACGCCGAGATTCTGTTTGGGTTTATCCGCCGTGATTATAAGCGGGTCGCTCAGGTCCATTTTGAGGCCGGCTATGTGCCTGCTGATCGCGATGTGGATGAGTTTGCCCGTGCGCTGCGCGCGGTCGGAGAGCCGATCTTTGGTATGGACGCGACGCGAATCTCTATGGGGCGGCTGCTCAACTACCTGTTTGAGGTGACCGAGCGGTTTGGGATGCAAACCCGGACCGAACTGATTCTATTGCAGCGGACAATGGTCGTGGTCGAAGGCGTTGCCAGATCGCTCGATCCGCATATCAACATCTGGGACGTCGCGCGCCCAATCGTTGAGGACTATATCAAAACCTCAATTGGCCCGCGAGCCGTGATGCAGGATCTGATGAAAACCGCGATTGTCTTGGGGCGATTTGGCCCCCGTTTGCCTGACATGGTCGAAGCGGCATTGATGCGGCAGACGACCGATGCGGAAAAAGAAACGCCTTCGAAATCAGGTAGATGGCTGTTCTTTGGAGCCGGTCTTACCCTTGGTGCAGGGATCGCCCTGATCACATTGTTCTAAAAAGAAAACGGCGGCCCAAAGGCCGCCGTTCCCGTTCAGCCGAAGCTGAAAATCTTAGGTGCCCGACGAGGCTGCGATTGCGATGATCCCAATCATGCCAGCAACGATTGCAATGGCGGGAACTTCAGCAAAGCCCTGGGTTGCCAGGAACGGGTCAACAGTGGTCACGTCCTGTGCAATTGCCGGTGCGGCTGCCAGAACGGCAACAGCGGCGAGGATCGAAAGCTTCTTCATAATTCTCTCCAGACTCAAAGAAGGGGCGCGCGCCCTATGTGTTGGTTCTAGACACATGCACGACAGAGTTCAAACTTGATTTCAATGTCGGGACAGTTCTTGCGGAAATACGCCGGTAGCGCAGCGTTTTGGCAACAAAAATGGGCAAGCGGCCATCGGAAGTACAAAAAACTGTCATTTTGGATAGGGTCCAAGGCGGCGACTATACATGTGTGGCCCGAACACCAATGACCGCATCAGGCGCAATTTCTTGACCTGTCCTAAGGCGTAGCGTCGCTTGGCCGTTTTCATTGCGAACTTCGGTGACCGTTGCATAGTGCGACACAGGCTGATTTGAAGTCGATCCGTCAGAGCGGGAGTACACGGCCGTAAGTTCGTAGTCTCCGTTTGCTAGGCGCGTGCCATTCCCGTCGGTTCCTGCCCATTCAAGGGTCATACCGTCGGTCGTAAGTGATTGGGTCGATACCAGTTGCCCATTTGAAGTCCGCACTTCCAGCTGTGCGGAGCTTGCCAAAGGATCGCCGGGCACAACCAAGTCAACCGGGACCGATTCGAAGTGCACAGCGCTTTCTGTCAGCACGTCACGATCGATCCAGCCACTATACTGCATTAAGTCTGCTCCGACCAATTTCGAAGACATTTCTCTGAGCAAGTCATTTGTCAGAACCTGTTGTTCAACCGATGAGAAAGTGGCCAGTTGAACGGCAAAATCCTCTGCGTCGACTGGGTTTAATGGGTCCTGATTCTGCATTTGTGCCGTCAGCATTTTTAGGAATGTGTCAAAGTCTGAACTTAACGTGGCCTCCTTTTGGGATGCATGGGGGGCGGCGGTTGCGGACGATACGGCATCGATCATAGCAGTATGTTAACTCCGTCTAAAGAAACGTGAGAGGGCGGCGCATCGGTCACGTCTGTTGGAAGGGGTTCCAGAGAGGCGTCTTGCGGAGGTCTTGCCTTTGCAGATTGCGAATTTTCGCCTTGCCCGCCCGAGAAACTGAAGGCGACATCGTTGAAACCAAGTGCGCTCAGATCGCGTTCAAGCTGAACGATGTTGCGTCGGAACAGATCCACGGTTTCCGGCCGATCCGCATGAATGGTCAATGTAATGGCGTTTTCGTGGTGACCAACTTGCAATTTGACCCGGCCCAGTTCCTCAGGCGAGAGCTGCACCTCAACCAACCCGTCGCTTGGTCCCGGAAGTTTGGGGGATATTTGCTGGATTACATTGGAAATGCTGTGCTGTTGTGGAGCGGCTTCCATCTTAGGCGAATGGGTTTCAATGCGAGTTGGCATCGTTACCAATGAGGCGTCAACGGACTCCACTTTCAGCTTCTCGGGCACTGACTTTGTAGAATTTAGGTGAGAGATATGGAAATTGACGGCGGGCGTGGGGGTACTGGGCGACGTTGATGCGGCCCTATTTCTGAGATCTGTTTTCGGTTGATCACCGATTAACATCAGATCTGAAGCGGGTTCAGTTTTGGAACGGTTCTTAGGTTGGCTAGGCGTTGGCTGCGTAGTTTCGACATGCGCCCCAAATCCACTCTGAATGGGTTTAGCATTCGGCGTTTGGTGCACAGGTTGCGACTCCGCATGTTTGCCATGGTCAGGTAGATCCAGCCGGAATGGCTGTTCGTCATCTTTGGTCTGTCGTGGCAAGGTTGACGCATTGAACAAAATCGGTTGCGGGGCAGCCGTGTTTTGCAGGCGCATCGGCGCAACGGTTGTGTTGTCGGATCTTCCTTCGACTCGATGAACTGGGGATGCTGCCTTTTCAACATGGATCCTATCCGCGGCACGGCTGGGCGGATGCGAGTCGGCCGCTTCAATGATTGAGTCCATTGATTGGGAGACTTCAACGGTGGCTATCGGCAGGGCGGGATTTTCTTTCAATTGAGCGAAAATTTGGTCCCGTTCACTCGGTATGATGCGTTGCGTTGCAGTAATCGCGTTTTCCAATGGTTCAGCGCGAAGCGCGCCCCTTGCTGCGGTGGAAGGTTCATGTGGTGCAGGCAAAGCCGTTGCAGGCGGCATTGGAGCTGGGTAACCATCTGCTGAACTTGAATTTATCCGATTTTGATTGATGAGCGTGGATGATTCATCGACCTCTGTTCGCTGCGTTTGGGGCCGGAGCCGTATCGTTTCTTCACGCTTTATGGTGAAATCGATTCGAGCGTGCTGCGGGTGCTGAGTTGTTTCCGGTACAGCGCGGCCCATAGCGAGAACGCTAGTTGAGCTAGGATCATTTTTCGGCTTGGTCCCTTTGTGAACGTTCGGGTTCTGAGAGGTCTCAGGCAGCAATGAAGGCCCGGTGTTCGGTGCCGTCGAATGGTTTGGCTCTGATCTAACTATTGGAATTTGCGCCGTTCTCGGCGGTTGCGCAGGCGAGAAAACCACATTTTCGACGGCCACTTTGGTCGTTGGGCGCTTTTCGATCACTGGAATCTCTTGATCGGTGGTTATTGCTTTGGCATCTCGCGGAATGCCTTGCGGTTCTGACTGCGGCAATTGCGCCTGTTCTGGCATTGTCGTTGGTTCCGGCGAATACGTCGGTAGGGCGCCAACATCAGCCGTTGATGGATTTGGCACATTTGGGCTGGCCAGCTCTGACGCTTGTTGAAGTGGCTTTCTCGTGTCTTGTGCCAATAGCTCTGAATTTATCCGAGTGTTTTTTGATGGTTCAGGCTCGGCACGCGCCACTCTAGCTTCGCTTTTGGGGTCTTGCGGAAGCGCATGCTGTAAAGCGCCCAACTGAACCGGCTGATGCGGATCTTTGGCATCTTCTAGGTTAATGGGCGTCGCGACTTTTGAACTGCGGGTATCGCTAGGGTGGGTCGACTGTGGCCGGCCATTTTCTGCGTTTTGTTTTGGTTCTGGTGGCTGGGTTGGGCGAGACCAGAACGCAAGGCTTGCCAAGTCCTCGGCTGCCGTCCTCAGATGGCGACCTTTTTCTGTCACTTTGTCAGGGTGTGGCGATTTCTCGGGCGATTCTACTGCTACAGGTGCGACTGACCTATCATTCGTTGTGGGGGCCGCGCGCGGATTTGACGCCACAATGCTATGCGCAGGGGGCGGCAATGGCGGCATACTTGTATCACCGAGCGACTTTGTGACAGCGTCCTGAGCGACTTCGGGCTTAGGGTCGCTCTCAAGCTCAATAGCAGTTTCCGCCGGCAGTTCGGGGGGCTGCAACGCCGCAACGAGGTCGGAAAATTCGGTGTTGGTCGACTGCGTCCCTTGCGACATCGGATGGTCAGTCGTTGCTGTGACACGAATCGAATCTGTGATCTGCATGCGCCCTCGCTTTCTCAATCTTTGATGGGCGAAGTTGCTTTACACTTCTTTACCAAAATCCGTTTAGGTGGATAAAAACCGAAAGAGGATTAGGGATGAAAATCACGTCAAACGTCGGCCAGGTGGTGAATTCGGATCGCGCCATTCATAACGCCGCAGTGAAACTGGAAGGGCAATTTCTTTCTGAATGGTTAAAAGCGGCGGGTTTGCACAAGGCTGGACCAGGATCAGATAGCCAATTTAGTTCACTTTTGCGGGAAAAGCAGGCGCAATACCTGTCCGAGGCTGGAGGCATTGGATTGGCGGAAGTTCTTGTGTTGTCCATATTGAGAGGGTCTGAAAATGTCGCCGACAAGTGAGCCTTATACAGTATTGACGTCCTTATTGGATGAAGAAGCGGATTTGATAAAACGCGGCGATTTAAAGGGCGTGAACGCCCTTATGCTTTTGAAAGAAAAGGCGTTTGAGGATTTTGAACGGACAGGTGTGCCTGATGCCGCCGCCGTGAATTCGATTGTGGCATCGCTGAAACGAAACGGATCGTTGATGACTGCAGCGCTAAGTGGGTTGCGGGACGTTCTGGCCCAGATGCCAAGCCGCAACAAGACTTTGACGGTTTACGGTGCATGCGGCTTGCCCGAAAGTATCGAAAGTAATACGGAAAATTTTCTTCAAAAGACGATCTGATTCAACTTATCACCTCGAAACGCATTATCTTTTTCTTAGGCCCCGGGTCTGTACCTTTTTCCTGCATCCAATGGATGGCGCGGCGAATAACGCTAGCAATTGTCAGAATGACCGAGAGGCGCAAATGCGCTGAATGCAATTGACGCAAAAGCGTCTACCAACGGCAAGGAAAAACTATGTCCAGTATTCTGACCAATAATGGCGCAATGGTCGCGCTGCAGACGTTGAAAAACATCAACGGCAGCCTGGCGCAAACTCAAAATGAGATTTCGACGGGTAAATCGGTGGCAACGGCGGTGGACAATTCTGCTGTCTGGGCCATTTCCAAAGTAATGGAATCGGATGTACAGGGCTTCAAAGCGATCTCGGACTCTCTGTCGCTTGGTCAGTCCACAGTTGCGGTGGCGCGGCAAGCATCTGAGACGGTCACCGATCTGTTGACCCAAATGAAGGGCAAAATTGTCGCCGCGCAGGAGGACAATGTTGACCGGACCAAGATCAATGACGATGTGACGGCGCTAAAGGGTCAAATCGACTCGGTCATCGCTGCGGCGCAGTTTAATGGTTTGAATCTTGTCGATGGATCGGGGTCGGGTGCTAGCATCCTCTCGTCGCTCAACCGCGATTCGACCGGCACTGTGACATCCTCTTCGATTTCCGTGACGGCTTGGGATATGTCGACTGGCGGCTATTCCGCCAAGGACATGCTGTCAGGCAGTTCTACAGGCGCATCCGGCGACGGCGATACCGTTGCTTTTGCGTTGGACAATGGTGGCGGCAATGAACAAATCGAAATCGCCGAAAACGGTCCCGCGTTTTCGACTGGCGATTCGATTAGCGTTACAGTGGGCGACCAAACAGTCAGCTATACTGTGACGGCCGATGATGCCGCCGCAACCACGACATCGGATATTGTCGCGGTCGCGCTCAAGAACCAGATTGACCGGCTTGGGATCAGCGGACTGACCGTCGACTATGACAGCAGCACGCCGGGCACGCTTGATTTTACCAACGCTGGCACGGTTGACCTAAGTGTTAGTGCGCAGTTCACAAATGCAGGGTCGGGCGGTCTAGGTGCGATGGCCGGTATTGACGTGTCGACGGCGACTGGTGCTGCCGCGGCGTTGGGCACGATTGAAAGCTTGATTGACCGCAGCATCGATGCAGCCTCTAGTTTCGGTTCTGTGGAAGGGCGCATTGAAACTCAGGCCAACTTTATTTCATCGCTTACCGACTCGCTGAAGTCGGGCATTGGCGCAATGGTTGATGCCGATATGGAAGAGGCATCCGCACGTTTGCAGGCATTGCAGGTTCAGCAGCAGCTTGGCGTTCAAGCGCTGTCGATTGCGAACCAGGCCCCGCAATCCCTGTTGTCGCTGTTCCGTTAAAGCGACTTGGAAAGGGCCTGAAAGGCCCTTTCCAACCCCTAAATTCCATTAGACGAACGAAAGAACTTCCGTGATAGCTCTCAAAATGGCCCAAGATGGGTACGCGCGCGCGGCGACTCCGTTAAAATCCGACCGGTCGATAGAATACGAGGTAATCGCTCGTATCACCCATCAACTAAAAGCAACAAATGCGCAAAAATCAAAGAACTTCCCGCTTTTTGCCAAGGCGGTTCACGACAACAGACGCCTTTGGACAGCATTGGCCGCCGACGCCGCATCCCAAGAAAATATGTTGCCTGCAGCATTGAAGGCGCAAGTGATCTACCTGGCAGAGTTCACACAGGCGCATTCCGCAAAGGTTTTGAGAGGGCAAGCAGATATTGCCCCCCTTTTAGACGTGAACATCGCTGTATTGAAAGGCTTGAAAATGCAGGAGATTCGGGAATGAGTGGCCTTGTTTTGAAACTTGGTCCCAAAGAACGGGTCCTTGTGAATGGCGCAGTGATCGAGAATGGCGACAAGCGAACCCGACTGTCGATCCAAACCCCCAACGCAAATATTTTGCGCCTGCGGGACGCGATCCATCCAAGCGACGCAAAAACGCCGGTGCGACGCCTGTGCTATTCGGTGCAACTCGTTCTTTCCGGTGACGCAGATGGGGATAAGGCTCAGATTAACACCCTGAAAAACATCGAACATCTGAGTCAAGTTTTCACCGACCCTGACAGTCGGTCGCTTTTGGCCAAGGCTTCAAATGCCGCGTTGTCTTCAAACTACTATATGTGTCTGAAGGCACTTCGCGCGTTGATCCCACGCGAAGACAGATTGATGGCCGCCGCGACATGACCTTTCAGCCATTTGTAAGCGGTGGCGGGTTGGCTGGTTGGTATGGGTTGAAGTCCTCCTTGCCCCGCCAGATGGCCGCGATGTCATCCTCACCTGAAATGCAGACGGATGCAGCCTACCTTAGAGAGAAGATGCCGGCATTGTCGGCGGCTTCGGATGTGACGGATGACTACCGGCTGAAGAAGGTCGTCCTCGGGGCTTTCGATATGCTGGAGGATATTGGGAGCCGGTTTTTCGTCAAAAAGCTGATCGGCGATGGTATTGCCAATCCGCAGGCTTTGGCAAATCGGCTGCAAGATGCCCGGTACAAAGATCTGGCCGGAGCGATGGTGTTGTCATCAACGCTCGCTGGTACCGATGCGGGCGCTGCGCATCTTGAGGGCATTGTGCTCAAGTATCAGGAATTGTCATTCGAGCGAGCGGTTGGCGACCAAAACGCCGATTTCAGGGTGGCCATGGGGCTAGAGCGTCAACTGCCGGAGCTGACAAGCTCGGCCAATAGCAACAATGCGGCATGGTTTCGCGTAATGGGCACCAAATCGCTACGGACAGCCTTCGAAACGGTTCTGGGCTTACCGTCCAGCTTTTCGCAGCTGGATTTGGATAAGCAGTTGGAAATTTTTAAATCCAAAGCAGAGACGCGTTTCGGAACAGACCAGCTCTCCGAGCTTGCCAAGGAAGACATGCTGCCAAAACTGTCTGAGGCTTATATCGTGCAGCGTCAGATCTCCGATTCAGGGCAGTCAGGGGTGCAAAGCATTGCACTACAATTGCTGCGGGGAATCTAATCCTTAGGATGCCTCAGCGATTCTTGGCTTCGGCGCGATGCCGCGATCTGCCCGCTTCAAGAGCAATTGCAATTTCGCAAACGTATCTCTCTGGGTGCCAGGCGCGTCGCTGCCGATCGCGGCATCAATATCCGGCCAAAATGCAATGGCTTGGTCCAGTTCGTGGTCTGATCCACTCCGATAAAGACCTGAACGGATTAGGGTTTCCGATCGTTCGTAGGCCCCAATCAAACGCCGGGCCCGCAAAATCAGGGCGTTTTCGTCATCCGACAGGGCCGCAGGCAGACAGCGAGAGACGGATTGTGACAGGTCGATCGCCGGATAACGCCCACGCTCCGCAATGGCGCGGTTCAGGACAATATGCCCGTCCAAGACACCGCGCACGATATCGGCAATCGGTTCTTCCATATCTGAACCTGCGACAAGGACACTGAAAACAGCCGTGATATCCCCAGCCCCTTCTACCCCCGGTCCGGCCCGCTCACACAAGGCCATAATATGGTTGGCGGTCGATGCAGGAAACCCGCGCAATGCCGGGATTTCACCTGCGGCTGTGGCGGCTTCGCGATGGGCCTCTGCAAATCGCGTCAATGAGTCGGCGAGATACAGCACATGTTTGCCTTGGTCGCGAAAATGTTCGGCAATCGTCATGGCGGACATCGGGCAGCGGCGACGCTCAACCGCGGAACGGTCCGAAGTTGCGGCCACGACGACCGTGCGCGCCATGCCTTCCGGTCCAAGGACATTTGCAACAAAGTCGCGCAGCTCTCGCCCACGTTCTCCGACCAAGGACAGGACGACCACATCTGCCTCCATGCCCTGGGCCAAACGGGCCAAAAGGTGGGATTTGCCAACACCCGACCCTGCAAACAGGCCAATGCGTTGCCCCTTGGCGATCGGCAGCAAGCAGTCAAAAGCAAAAAGGCCGGTGTGGATTGTAGGCCCCAAACCGCGCCTTGCGGCCGCGCTCGGCGGTGGTGCGGCCAATTTGCGTGGCACTGCGCCGGAAACGCATGGCATGTCGTCAAGCGGCTGGCCATATGGGTCAATCACCCGTCCGATCCAAGTGTCGGTCGGGGCAAGCGTCACCGGCCCAACAACGCAAACCCGATCATTCAGGGCCACTCCGGTCGTGCCTTCGTCTGGCAAAACGGCCACCAACCCGTCGCGTATACGCAGAACATCGCCCATTTGTTGACTGCGGTCGCGATTTGTCAGTCGGGCGCGGTCGCCAATGGCGGCCTCATCGCTGATGCCAGTGACCCAGACCAGCGCCCCATCGACCGCGACCACGCGGCCAATGGTTTGCAGCGGGCGCAGGGCAGACAGGGCCATCGTGACCCCCGGTATCGTAGAATCGTGCATCGAACGCTCCTTTAGGCTTCTGACAACTGTTTCTAAAGGAATCAGGGTTAAGCCTTGATTGAAGCCAATCGAGGGAGAAGCCCCGATGTTCCAAAATCTGAAGGTTTTTCAGACGGCCATTAAACTGGCCCAACATTCCGCCGCGCGGCAGGAACTGATCGCGCGAAACATCGCCAATGCCGATACGCCCGCGTATCAGGCCAAAGATTTGTCGGCCTTTGCGTTGACCAATCCAAAACGCGACCTGACCTTTCGTCCCTCGGCGTCCAGACAGGGGCACATCGCCCGCCCCTTGCCCGCCCGTTTCGGCGAAGGCGTGGTGGTTGAGGATGGCATGTCTGCAAACGGAAACGGCGTTTCGCTTGAAACCGAGATGGTCAAATCCGCCGAATCCGCGCGGGCGCATAGCCGCGCCATGACCATCTATCGTAGCAATCTAAACATTCTGCGGGCCAGCCTCGGTCGAAATTAAGGATCTGTTTTATGAGCGTTTTTTCAGATGCAATGTCGGTGTCCGCCAGCGGTTTGCGCGTTCAGGCGGGCCGGTTGAACAATGTTTCGCAGAATATCGCCAACACGGACACGCCGGGATATCGGCGCAAGATGACCAAGTTTGAGGCGGGCGACGCCGCAGGCATTGTCCAATTGGGTCGCACGCAGCTGGACCCGTCAGAGTTGGAAAAAGTGTTCGATCCCGGCCATCCGATGGCCGATGCCACAGGGCATTACGAAGGGTCGAATGTCGATATGATCGTTGAAATCGCCGACGCCCGCGAGGCGCAGCGCAGCTACGAAGCAAACCTTAAAGTCTTCGAACAGATCCGCGCCATGTCCGATGGCTTGATGGATCTACTACGCCGTTAACCCCAGAACAGGAGACCAGAATGGACGTCCGTTCCCTATTTGCCGCGCAGAAATACTCGGCGACCAAACCCGCCACGCAGGCTGAACCGATTGTGCAAAGCCCTGCCGCGGAAGTGGCCCGCAGTTTTGAGCAGACGCTGCAATCGGCAGAAGCCTTGTCGCAAAGCGCGATGGTGCAAGATGCCGATCCGCATGCGCTTGTGCAGGCATTGGCGCAGTCCGAACTGGCGGTGGAAACCGTTGTGACCGTCCGCAATAAAGTGGTTGAGGCGTATAACGAAATCCTGCGCATGCCCGTCTAACACAGCATGCTGAGCGAGGCAGTCTTCTTCGACACGTTGCGCCAAGCGCTCTGGGCGGCGGTGATGGTGTCCGTGCCAACCCTGGCCGTGGCGCTGGTGACGGGGTTGGTGATCGGCCTGTTTCAGGCGCTGACCTCAATCCAGGAAATGACCCTGACCTTCGTGCCGAAGCTGATCGGAATTGTCATCACGTTCTGGCTCTCCATGAGCTTTATGACTCAGGTTTTGGTGACCTTGTTTCAGGATCAATTGCTGCCCCTGATCTCCGGAGGATGATCGATGGAAAATCCAAGCTATACGACGCTGGCCCGTCAAACCGGCCTGCGCAATGAACTGCGCGTGATCGCCAACAATATCGCGAACTCTGCGACCACCGGATATCGGCAAGAGGGCCTGATGTTTTCGGAATATGTGCGTGATCTGGGCGATGGGGAAAGCCTGTCGATGGCTGCGGCGCGTGTTCAACTGACGTCGTCGCAACAGGGGGCGCTGTCGGAAACGGGCGGGTCGTTTGATTTGGCCATTGAAGGCGAAGGGTTTTTCCTGGTGGAGACACCGAATGGGCCGCGCTTGACGCGGGCCGGGGCATTTTCGCCAAATGCGCAGGGCGATTTGGTCACGATGGACGGGTATCGCGTGCTTGATGCCGGTGCAGCGCCGCTGTTCGTGCCGCCGGCATCCACTGATGTGCAAATCGCGTCGGATGGCACAATCAGCACGCAGGGGCGCGCCATCGGGCAAATCGCCATTGTACAGCCGACTGAGCAGATGCGGACTGAGCGCGAAGACGGTGTGTTTTTTCGCGCGGACGATGGCTGGGATCCAGTCGTTGAGCCGCGTGTCCTGCAAGGCTATCTCGAGCAGTCCAACGTCGATGTCCTTGGGCAAATGGCCCGGATGATCGAGGTTCAGCGCGGCTATGAGCTTGGCCAGAGCTTCCTTGAATCTGAACATGAACGCGTCCGCACTGCCCTGAAATCCCTCACAAAATAGGAGCACTGAATGAGAGCCCTAAAGATTGCTGCAACCGGGATGAGCGCCCAGCAAATGCGCGTCGAAGTCATCTCGAACAACCTGTCGAACATGAGCACCACCGGCTACAACACGCGCCGCGCCGAATTTTCGGATCTGCATTATCAGCAGATGGCCCGCGCCGGGGCGATCAATGCGGCCGATGGCACGGTTCTGCCCACCGGCATTCAGCTTGGCCTTGGCGTGCGCCCGGCTGCCGTGACGGTCAATTTGGCCCAAGGCGCGCTGAGCCAAACCGGCGGCGATCTGGATATCGCGATCGAAGGTGCGGGTTATCTGGAGGTGACCCTGCCATCGGGCCAAGCGGCCTATACCCGCGACGGCGCGCTGAAGCGCAACGGCGAAGGGTTGATCGTGACCTCTGATGGGTTTCCCGTTGCGCCTGAGGTGACGATCCCATCCGATGCTCGGTCGATTTCGATCAATGCCGAGGGTGAAATTTATGCCTATTTTCAACAGGCCGTCGAAGGTCAGTTGATCGGGCAATTGAACCTTGCCGGCTTCCCAAATGCCAAAGGTCTGGAGGCGCTAGGCTCTAACCTGTTCGTTGAGACCGAGGCCTCAGGCCCGCCGGTGATTTCCAGTCCGGGCCAAGACGGGCTTGGCACGCTGCGGCAGGGGTATCTTGAGGATAGCTCGGTCGACGCGGTGCGCGAAATCACCGAACTGATCGAAGCGCAGCGCGGCTACGAGCTGAACGCCAAGGTCATTTCCGCCGCCGATCAAATGATGGCCGCGACGACTCAGGTGCGGTGATGCGTTTCTTGACCATCATCGCCGTAATCTGGGCCGCACCGGCCATGGCTGATACCGTTGTTGCGGCCCGGACTTTGCGGCCGTCCGACATCATCATGGCGGCCGACATTGGGGTTGTTCGCCAAACTGTCGCCGGAACCTATCAACACCCTGACGAGGTGCTGGGCCAAGAGGCCCGTGTGGTGATCTATGCGGGCCGTCCGCTGCGGCGCGGTGATATTGGCGCCCCGGCAATGGTGGAGCGGAACCAGTTGGTTGAGCTGCGATACCGCACCGGCGGGCTGGAAATCACGACAGAGGCGCGTGCACTTGGCCGGGGAGGCTTGGGCGAACGGGTGCGGGTGATGAACCAAGCCTCTCGCACGACGTTGACGGCGCTGGTCGCCGCGCCCGGACTATTGATTGTGGAGTAACACATGAGACTTGCTTTTGCCCTCGCTTGCGTTGTGGCCCTCGCGGCCTGCAACAAATTCGACCATCTTGGAAAGCCGCCCTCCTTCACGCCCAGCCGCGCGTCAAATGAACATCACGCCATGGTGTTCGCAGGCATGCCGGCGGTGCCAAAACCGCAAACTGGCGTGACCCGCGCATCGCTCTGGAGCCGCGATCAAGCCTCGCTTTTGGGGGATCGGCGTGCCGCTGAGAAGGGTGATATCCTAACGGTCGTCATCGAAATTGACGAAAGCGCCGAGATTTCGAACAGCACCGCCCGCAGCCGGTCCTCCAACGGCAGCATGCAAATCCCCGAGTTTTTCGGCATTCCCCAGCGCATTGATAAGGGTATCTCCGAAGGTGCATCCATGGCCAACGCTGTTTCGACCTCGTCGGCGTCCGGGTCGAATGGCGACGGATCGGTGCGGCGCAATGAAAAGCTGATGCTGAAAGTAGCCGCCACCGTGGTGGATGAACTGCCCAACGGGGTCTTGGCGATTGAAGGTGCGCAAGAGGTTCGGGTGAATTTCGAACTGCGGGAATTGCTGGTTACGGGGTTCGTGCGACCGGCTGACATCTCGCGCAAGAACGAAATCACTTACGACAAGATCGCAGCGGCGCGCATTTCCTATGGGGGCCGCGGGCAGATCACCGACGTTCAACAACCGCGTTATGGCCAGCAGGTCATGGATACGCTCCTGCCATTCTGAGGACATCATGAAATTTTTGATCCCAATCCTGATGGGCGGCGTCGGCGTGGCGGGCGGCGTTGGCGCGAACCTATACTTGGCCCCGTCGCACGAACCAGAAGCGGCCGTCGAATGTGTGGCCCCGGCGGCGGACGCCCATGCCGAAATGCCCGAACCGACGATTCAAGCCGAAGATCTGGCCAACCGTGAGTTCGTGAAGATGAGCAGCCAGTTCATTGTTCCAGTCATCACCGAAGAAAAGGTTGGCGCGTTGATGGTCATGGCCATCGCCCTCGAGATGGAGAAGGGCCACACCGAGCTGGTCTACGAACGCGAACCCAAATTGCGCGACGTGTTCCTGCAAGTCATGTTCGATCAGGCGACCGTTGGCCGGTTCAATGGCCGTTTTGCCAGCACCCGCAACCTGGAACCATTGCGCGATGAATTGCGCACCGTCGCGCGGCAAATCCTTGGCAGTCACGTCATGGATGTTTTGATCACGGAAATTGCCCGGCAAGACGTCTAGCGCAGCCGGTAGAGCGCGATCAGATCTTCCTGTGCGGCCTCGGCTTTTCGCCGGGCCGTTGTTTTTTGCGCCTCAGCCAATTGGTCAGCCAGCGACCGGGTCGCGTCGCGCCGGGCCAAGGACCGGGCGGTCAATTCCTTTTGCTGCAACTCCTCGGCGCGGGCGTTGGCAAGCGCCGACTGAACAGATTGACGCCGGGCCAAAAGATGGGTCGCCCACGCCGCGCCAACATCAAGCCCGCCGGTCTCCAAAGGCGTCGGGCCGCCGACCAATACGTCGCGGGCATGTTGGGCCAACCTGGCGGCCTCAGCCTCAAGCGCCGATCGGTCGTTCTGAATGCCGGCAAGGCGGGCCTGTTCTTGGTCGAACAGCATGTCGTGCAAAGCTGCAAGCTCTCTCAATTTGTCCATATTACCTTCTGCGCTTTGCCCGAAGGCGCATGTCTTCGGCAAATCGAATGGCCGCCGCCACAGGCGCATAGTGGATCGGGTCCACCATGTCGCCGACCTCCAATGACGCGTGCAAGGCGCGTGCGGTCGGCGGGTCAGATTGGATCGGCACACCTGATTCTGCCGCGATTTCACGAATTTTCGCTGCGATTTCATCAACGCCTTTGGCCATGCAAATGGGCGCTCCGCCGCTGCCCCTGTCCCATTTCAACGCAACGGCGTAATGCGTGGGGTTGACGATCACGACATCTGCGTCCGGCACATCGGCCAGCATCGAGTTCATTGCGATCTCCATCGCTTTCTGGCGTCTTTTTTGCTTCATCATCGGGTCGCCTTCGGATTCTTTGTGTTCGTCCCGCATTTCTTTTTGCGACATACGGTTGCGGCGCTGATGCTCGGCCCGTTGCCAGAAAACGTCGATCACCCCGAAGATCAGCGCGACAACGCACACCAACCCCAAAAACTCCAAGCACATGTGGGCCAATGTCATCGTGACAAGCCGCGCCTCCATTTGCAGGGTGGCCAGCATGCGGTTCATGTTGATCTGGATGAAGACACCTAGGCACAGCGCGTAAATCAATAGCTTGAAGAAACTTTTCGCAAATTCGAACAGTCCTGTGCGGCCGAATTTATTCTTGGCATTCGAAATAATCGAAATGCGCGACATCTTGGGGGCAAGTTTCGGTAGGTGAAAGGTAAAGGACCGCTGCACCAGCAAAGACGCAAGCACCAGAGCGCCGGGGATCAGAACCCACGGTAGAACCGCCTTGCCCGCGCCGACCATAGCGGGGCCGGATTGCGTCAGGTGAATTGTCCCTGCCCGTGACAGCAGGCCCATCATGGCGCCACCGGCACCCATCACACCCTTTGCCCCAAAGACGGACAGGCCGATCAGCAGGCCGAAATAGGCAACTGCCGTTCCAAGGTCGGCAGAACGCGGAATTTCGCCCTTTTTACGGGCGTCATCCAATTTCTTTTGTGAGGCCTCATGCGGCTTGTCCTCATCTCCGCCTTGCTGCTGACTCATCAGCGGGGCCGAAGTGGGTTCGCAAGAAACCCATCAACCAAACCAGTCCAATGCCAAATCGCGGGTCCGGCGACCAGGGCCAACAGAGCCAGTGCGCTTAGCGTGATAAAGGGCGCACCGATAAAGGCCACCATCAACTGCGGCATCGCTTTGTTGATCGCGCCAAGGGCCAAGTTGTAGATCAGCGAAATCAGGCAGAACGGCGCCGCCAATTGGAAGGCGATGGAAAAGGCGCGACTGGTCAGGGCGGTGCCCCATTGGCCCACCCACGACGGGTCCGGCCAAGTGCCAAACGGAAACAGATGGTAGGACAGGATCAAAAACTGCGCGGCCTTAACGTGAAAGCCGGTAATCATCAGAAAGGTCAGGCCCGACAGCGTCAGTACATGGCCCAAGGCTGGCATCGGGTCTGACCCCGCAGCGCCCAGAAGTTGCGACAGCGATGTCGACTGCGCGGCAATGGTGCCTGCCGTTTGAAGGGCAAATACGAACATCCGCAGCGATAGCCCAAGCAACAGGCCAACAAACGGTTCTTGGATCATAACCATCACGCTGGGCGGCGCGGCGCGATTGTCTTGGATAGCGGCATCGACGACAACGGCAAAGGCAATGGCCAGACCCAGCTTAACCCGCATCGGAATGGAGCGCTCTCCAAGGCCAGGCAGGACCGCCATCATCGCGCCAACCCTTAGAAACGCAGACATCACACCCCAAATCGCCAAATTGGCCTGATCCGCCAATAGCTCAAGCGGGCTCATCCCGGCACCATTCCGACCAGCGATGGCTTGGCATCCAGGCCGATTTCCTCAAACGACAGGACCGGGGCAGACAGGCCCTTGGCGGCCATGATCGTATGCAGGAACCGCCGCCGCCGGGACGAGGTGACGACAGCCGCCGATATGCCGTTTTCGGTCGCTTTGCCGATTTGATCGGCCAGATTGCTGGTCAGTTTTTCAAATTCTTCGGGCGGCAGAGCCACGTCATAGCCGCCGCGGTCGCCCTCAATCTGATAGGCGGTGAATTTATCCTCCCATTGGGGGGCAAGTTGAATCAATGGGATAGACCCGTCGCCCCTGCGCAGTTGCGCCACCAGTTGAAAGCCAAGCCGTTGGCGCACCAGTTCGCAGATCGATTCCGGTTGCTGGGTCAGGCCCCGAACCTCGGCGATGGTTTCAAGGATTACACCCATATTCCGGATTGAGACCTGCTCGGCCAACAAAAGCCGCAACACGCTGTGCAGCACCTCAAGCGGGATCTTCTCGGGGATAAGCTCATCCAAAAGGCGGCGGTTTGCATCGGCCCGCTTCTGATCGGTGAGCGCGGTGATCTCATCCAGAATGCGCCGCAGGGCTTTCAGCGTCAGAAGGCGCGGGAAATTGCGTTTGACGATTTCCAAAAGATGTGTGGCCAGAACCTCGGTCGGGGCGACGATGGTGGCTCCGTTTAGCGAGGCTTGTTCCTGATCCTCGCGTTGAATCCAGCGGGCGGGGGCGCCATAGACCGGTTCTTTCACATCTGATCCATCGGGCAACCCCATGGTATCGTCGGGCATCAAGGCCAGCATCATGTCAGGATGCAGAACGCCGGTGGCGGTGACCACGCCCTGAATGTGGATCGTGTACATTCCGTTGGATAGCGACACGTCGTCGGTCAGGCGGATTTCGGGCATGATAAAGCCGAAGTGGGTCGCGATATGTTCGCGCATATTGCCAATCCGCGCATCAAGCCCTGTGGACGGGTCCAGAACCATGGTCACAAGATCGGGGGCAAAGGCGATGTGGATATCATCCAGATCCAGCATATCGCCAATTGGCTTTTTGCTTGGGGCTTCAGGCGGGGGGGCGGCGTTTTCGGCGGCTTCGGCCTGCGCCCGCGACTTGGCCTGTAGGTGTGACAGCCCGCCCAGAATACCGGCCCCGAGCATAAACGGCACGAAAGGCAGGCCCGGTACTAGTGCGAACAACCCCATCAGCACCGCAACAGACGACAGCGCCTTGGGATAGCGGCCAAGCTGCGCGACCACGGCCAAATCCATCGCGCCATCCGTGCCACCGCGCGACAGCAACAAGGCTGAGGCAAAGCTGATGATGACGGCCGGGATTTGCGACACCAGCCCGTCGCCGACGGTCAGGATCGCGTAGGTTTCAAAGGCGGGCCCCACCTCCATCCCATGGACGAAAATGCCCATGCAAAGCCCTACGATCAAGTTCAAAAGCGTGATGAGCAGCCCGGCAACGGCATCCCCGCGCACAAATTTAGATGCCCCATCGAGTGAGCCGAAAAAGGTGGTTTCTTGCTGTTCTGTCTGGCGTCTGGCCTTGGCTTCCTCGTGGGTGATCGCGCCTGCGGACAGATCGCTGTCGATCGCCAATTGTTTGCCCGGCATGCCATCGAGCGCAAACCGCGCGCCCACCTCGGCCATGCGGGTTGCACCTTTGGTGATGACGGTGAAATTGACGATCATCAGCACGCCAAAGACGACAAGCCCCAGAAACACGCTGCCATTCATCACGAAGCTGGCAAAGCCTTCGATCACCGCTCCGGCGGCGCCGGGGCCGGTTTGCCCTTGACCGATGATCAGCTTGGTGGACGACACGTTCAGCGACAGCCGCAGCATCAGAGATGCCAAAAGAACCGTCGGAAAGGCCGAAAAATCCAACGGGCGTTCGACAAACAGTGCGATGGTGAAGATCAGGATCGCCAGCGAAAAAGACGCCGCCAGCCCGACATCAAGCACCCAAGACGGCACCGGCAGGATCATCATCACGATGATGGCCATCAAGGCGATGGCCATAGCGACCGATGTGTTCAAACGCCTGCTCATTCCCGGCCCGCCATGGCAAATAGCGGCGCGGCACCTGCAGTGTTGGGCATCAAGGATCCGTTCCCGCCCATCTGCGCGCCGCTGGTCAGCAGGGGAAACCCGTTCGCGCGGTCAATCTTGGCCGCCCGGACCGGGGGCAGATTGGCGTGAATGGTTTGATATTTGGCCAGATAGCGGTTGGCATATTTGGGCGTGCGGGAATGGTATGCGCCCACCGCCGCCTCCCAGTTGCCCTTTTCCTCGTACAGCGATTGCAGGAATTGGCCCGCATAACGCGCATTCGCCGCCGGGTCGAACATTTCATCGACAGATCGGAACGCCTGCCCGTGCCAGCGATAGTTGATCTGAAAGCAGCCCACATCAAAGCTACGCTTGCCCAGTTTGAAATGCTTGAACACATAGCTGCGCGCGGCGTCTTCGGTGTCAAACCAATGCCCGTCGCCTTCCATATTGACGGTCCAGGGCCAGGGTTGCAGCGCACCATCAATTCGGCGGCCCGTTTCAAGCCGGGTCAGCGCACGCATGATGTTGGTTGGGATGTTCAGTTCATGCGCGGCCTGTATCGCGGCCTCATCGCAGGTGTTGCCCCGCGCGGTGGCCTGAATTGGGGCAGCGCAGATCGCGCCCAGCAACGCCCCAAGCCCTAGCCAAATTCGAATCTGTTTCGGTGACATTCTGCCTGACCTGTCGTTTGCGACATGTCCGGCGTAAGGCCCGATGCTTTAGAAATCGTAAGTTTTACTGTGTTTCCAAACAATGGCGGCGAAACGCACGCTTGAGCATATCCAACTCGGCCCGCAGCAAATCGACCTCGGCGCGGATGTCATCGCTTAGCTCTTCGCCGGAAATCAGCGTGAAACTGTCGATCTTTTCGCCCGTTTCGTCATTCAGAATGACAAAGGTTTGCACCCCGTCATTGATCAGGCTGGCGTGAATCGGAACCGACAGGGCCCACTCATCGGGCGATTCGGTTTCCGTCACGGTGACGTTTGGAAGGTCGCGGTCCAGATGGACGGCCCGAATGCGCGGGCGGTTGGACGCGATCAGGGTGGCCGTCCAAACGCCGGACGTCAGGGATTTGTTAGCGATCTTGCAGCTCATGGCGTCCTCATAGTTTGGCGCGCGGGCGGCGGTTGAAAGTCAGATCGCGCAGGGTGACCTGATTCATCTCGGGGCGTTCAAAGATCAGATCGACCCACATGCGTGACAGGCGTTTTTCGTTCAACTTGGTATAGGCCAGATCAAATTCAACGCGGATATCTTCGGCATAAAGCGGCAACTCCCGAACAATCTGTTCGGTGTTCGGCCCGTGGCGGATGTTCAGACGGGCAAAAATCTCAAGCGGTTTTTCCATTTCGACAATGGTTTCCATCCGCAGGATGTGGTCGCGCTTTAGTCCTTCCAGCGCGGAATCCGGCAATTGCACCGCGACTGACAGGTAAGAGCCATGGAACTTGAACACATCGAGCCGCAGCCCATAGGCCGCAAGGTCGGATTGGGTGGTGTTGCGCACTTGGCGCAGGGTGACTTCGGTAAAGGCGCAGTCGTGAAACAGGGTAACCTCGGGGCTCATCCGCGTGCCCGATTGCGCCGAAGACACGCCCGGCACCGGAAGCCGGTCGCACCACAGCGGTGGCCGCCAGGACCAATCCACCGCTTCGGGGCGGGGGAAGTTCTGATTGCCTTCCTTGGGTAGGATCAGCCGCCGTTCGGCCACCGTTAGCAGTTTTTCCAGATGCTGGCGCAATTGCCGCGCGGTCGAGCGTTGCTGCCGCAGTGCGTCAAAGTCCATGTCTTCGGCGTAACGGGCGGCACGCGCCCATTTGGCCATGGTCATCTGATGTAGGGTTCGGTCAAGTAGACCCGATTTTTGCTCGGCCATTTGGGTCCGTTCGGAAAAGATCGACGGTTGGCCTAAGTATGACAAAGCTTTGCGGGCTTTGGAATGCTAACCTTTAAGACGCTGGAAAAACGCAGACAAACCGCCACCGGCGGGTTTCGCGGTTTCGGGCGCCGGGTCTGCTGCGGCTTTGGGTGCCGCGCCAGAGGGCCGGGGGCTCATGGCGCGGATTTGGTTGGCCACGGTTGCCACAATCGTCGCGCCACGGTTGCCCGACAGGCTGCCATGTTCCGGCGTATAAAGCGCGATGCCGATCATATAGCCGTTGTGCGACATAGCGGCCCGCCAATGGGCCTGATCCCCGCCTGCAAGCACGGCGTCGCCATAAAGGCCCAAATGCGCCAAGGACACGCCATCGCGGATTTCGCCCGCGATCAACGGGGCTTTGACCGCGCTGGCCAATTCTTCGGGCGTGGGGGGCGTTTCGCCTTTTCGGTTGGTGGCAATCGAGACGGTGACAATCGCCGGGTCGGTGCTGTCGATACCGTCATTGCCGATAATGCCGCGACAACTTGCAATCAGGGCAAAGCTGCGTGTTCCACCGGTGGCCAAAGACGCCTTGTCGATGCAGTACCCGTCAGGCCCCGCGACGATGATCTTGCCGCGCGCCAGTTTGGCCTTGGTTAGTGCTACGCCCTGGGTTTTGCTCTGCGCGGCGGCGAACCCCTTGCCCGGAGCGGACGCATCATCCGGCGGGGTGCTCAGCGTACACGCCGACACCGCACCACAAACCACCGCCAACCGGAGCCATCCCATCATCACACCAGCGCCCCACGCACCTTTCGGCCCCCCAGCGCAACATGCGCCGGGCAACCTGCCTACATTTCCGGCAAAATCTAGACCAGCCGACCACTTATTCACAAGCGGCTTAAGCAGGCTCTGCCTGTCCGGTGTGCCGCTAGCGTTGCATTTCTTTCCGCTGCGGCTTAAGTGAGCGGCACGTCAGGGAACTGGAAAGCTGCAGATGAACTGGATCACCAACTACGTCCGCCCCCGGATCAACTCGATCTTCTCGCGCCGTGAAGTGCCCGAGAACCTTTGGACGAAGTGCGATGAATGTGGGACCATGCTGTTCCACCGCGAAATTTCGGACAACCTCTTTGTCTGTTCGAATTGCAGCCATCACATGGCCATCACGCCTCGTGAACGGTTCGATGCGCTGTTTGACGGCGGCATTTATGTCGATGTGCCCGTGCCCGATCCGGTGGCTGACCCGCTGCATTTCCGCGACCAGAAGAAATATCCCGACCGGATGAAGGCCGCGCAGAAAAAGACCGGCGAAAAAGAAGCCATGCTTGTTGGCGAAGGCGAAATTGGCCGCACGCCGATCGTTGCCGCGGCGCAGGACTTTGGCTTTATGGGCGGGTCCATGTCGATGTTTGTCGGCAACGCGATCATCGCCGCTGCCGAACGCGCGGTTGAGCTGAACCGCCCTCTGGTGCTGTTCTCGGCGGCCGGTGGGGCGCGGATGCAGGAAGGCATTCTTGGCCTGATGCAGATGCCCCGGACCACCATCGCCGTCCAAATGCTCAAAGAGGCGGGCCTGCCCTATATCGTTGTGCTGACACATCCCACGACCGGTGGTGTAACGGCCTCCTATGCGATGCTGGGCGATGTGCAGATTGCCGAACCCAACGCGCTGATCGGCTTTGCCGGTGCGCGCGTGATCGAACAGACGATCCGCGAAAAGCTGCCCGAAGGGTTCCAGCGCGCCGAATACCTGCTGGAACACGGCATGCTGGACCGCGTGACCGACCGTCGCCATCTGCGTGATGAGTTGGTCACCATTATTCGTATGCTGATGGGGATGACCCCGCCGGTGCAGGGTGATTTGCCCGCGCCCGAGGACACCCCGCAACTGGCCGAAGCGCCTGCGGATAAGCCCAAGAAATGACTGAGCCGACGTCTGACGTCATCCTTGAACGGATGATGCGCCTGCATCCCAAGGTCATGGATCTGACCCTGGATCGGGTCTGGCGTCTGCTTGAGGCATTGGGCAACCCGCAAAACGACATGCCGCTGGTGATTCACATCGCCGGAACCAACGGCAAAGGCAGCACGCAGGCGATGATCCGCGCGGGGCTAGAGGCGGACGGCAAGAAGGTCCACGCCTATACCTCGCCGCATCTGGCCCGGTTTCATGAACGCATCCGCTTGGCCGGAGAGTTGATTTCAGAACCCGCGCTGACCGCGTTGCTGGACGAATGCTATGAGGCTAACGGCGGCGAGCCGATCACCTATTTCGAAATCACCACCTGCGCCGCCATTCTGGCCTTTGCCCGCACCCCTGCCGATTACACCTTGCTAGAGGTTGGATTGGGCGGGCGTCTGGATGCCACGAACGTCGTGGCGCATCCGGCGCTGACGATCATCACGCCCGTTTCCGTCGACCATCAGCAATATCTTGGCGACACGCTGGCCCAAATCGCCGGCGAAAAGGCCGGGATAATGAAGCGCGATGTGCCGTGCATTGTCGGCCCGCAAGAAGACGACGCGCTGGATGTGATCGAACGTCAGGCCTTCCGCGTTGGCGCACAGATTCTGGCGCATGGTCAGCATTGGCATATCCAGCCCGAACATGGGCGTCTGGTCTTTAGCGATGAACAGGGGCTGCGCGAAGTGCCCTTGCCGGTGCTGCCCGGCGTGCATCAATACCAGAACGCCGGGGCCGCGATTGCCGCGCTTCGGCACCTCGGGGCGTCCGATGATGCGCTAGAGGCGGCGATGACCAATGCCTATTGGCCCGCCCGGATGCAGCGCCTGCGTAGCGGTGAGTTGATCGACATCGCGCCTATGGCCGAAATTTGGCTGGACGGAGGGCACAACCCGGCCGCTGGCATCGCCATCGGCGCGCATTTGTCCGGTCTGCCGGATCGCAACACGCATCTGATCTGCGGCATGCTGAACACCAAGGACGTGCGCGGCTATATGCGCCCCTTGGCCGGTCATGCCGCAGATCTGCACGCCGTCTCGATTCCCGGAGAGGCGGCAACCCTGAGCGCAGAAGAAACCGCTAAGGCCGCAACAGACGTCGGCATCACGGCGCATGTGTCCGGTTCGGTCGAAGACGCCTTGCGGAAAATCGTGGCCGAAACGCCCAATGCGCGGGTGCTGATTTGCGGTTCCCTATACCTTGCAGGCGCGATTCTACGAAAGAATCAATAAAAGAATCGAATGATATCGGTAAGATTCGCGAAATCGCCCATTTCGCGAATCACTGATTCTTGACTGATTCGCATCGAATAAGGTATATCTGTTTTCGAAGCGTTTCAGGGGTCGGCAACGGCTAGGACGCAAGGGCAGTTAGACGACATCTTGGTTTGGTATCAGTCTTGCACATGCTTGTGTGCAATCGGGTCCTTTGTGCCTTGTCGCCGCCCCCTGAGACTTCTCTTTCTGGGCGCTGGCAACAGTGTCGGAAAACGACAGGCAGACCAAATTCCGAGCAGCCTAAATGGGGTCCTTCGTGGACCCCTTTTTTTCGTCCATCCCCAAGTGCGACAGATCGCTGAGGATCGGGCAATCGGGCCGGTTGTTGCCGGGGCAGGCGCGGGCCAGTTCAGTCAGGGTGTCATGCATGCTTTGCAGTTGGGCCAGTTTTTCTTCGATCTGGGTGATATGCTGTTCGGCAATCTGTTTCACATCCGCACTGGCGCGGCCTTTGTCCTCGTACAGTGCCAGCAAGGCGCGGCAATCTTCGATGCTGAACCCCAAGGCGCGGGCGCGGGCCAGAAAGGCCAGTTTGTGCAGGTCCGTGGCGTCGAATTGACGATAGCCATTGGCCCCGCGACGTGCCCGAACCAGCCCGATATCTTCGTAATAGCGGATGGTCTTGGCGGGCAGCCCCGCCTGATCTGCGACCTCTTTGATGTTCATGGGATCACTCCGCCGGGGTTGGGATTGGGCAAACTTCGGCCTCGGTGCGCGGGTCTTCTTTCAACACCGGCTGAACCCGGCGTAGGCGCAGCGCGTTGCTGACCACGAACACCGAGCTGAGCGCCATGGCGCCGGCGGCCAGCATCGGCGACAGCAGCAACCCGAATGCCGGGTACAGTACCCCCGCCGCGACCGGGATCAACACAACGTTATAGCCAAAGGCCCAAGCCAGGTTCTGGCGGATGTTGCGCATGGTGTGGCGCGACACCGTCAGCGCGTTCACCACGCTTTTCGTATCGCCCGAGGACAGGATCACATCACCTGCCTCAATCGCGATGTCGGTGCCGGTGCCCATCGCCATGCCAACGTCGGCCTCGGCCAAGGCGGGGGCGTCATTGATCCCATCGCCGACAAAGGTGACCGGCCCGAATTCATCCCGCAACTGGCGCACGGCATCGGCCTTGTCGCCGGGCAGAACCTCGGCGCGGATATCGTCAATGCCAAGATCGCTGGCGATGGCCTTTGCCGTGGCTTTGCTATCGCCGGTGATCAGCGCGACCCGCAAACCGGCCTGTTGCAACGCGGCAATGGTGGCCTTGGCATCGGATTTCAGTTGATCCGCAACCGACAGCGCCGCCGCCAACGCACCATCAATTGCCACCAGAACCGGGGTTTCGCCGCGCGATGCGGCCTCATCCAATGCGGGTTGAGCGGCATCCACTTCAATCCCGGCATCTTTCATCAATCGGACATTGCCGATCAGCACGGTCCGGCCATCAACCGTCGCTTTCAACCCATGGCCCGCGACGGCCTCGACCTCGGCCTTCAAGATCGGGCGGGAGTTGGCCGCAACCAAGGCCCGCGCGATCGGGTGCTCGGATCGGTCCTCGGCGCTGGCGACCAGTTGCAGGACGTCGTCATATGCGGCCCCGCCAAACAGCGCATGGCTGCTCAGAACGGGCGTGCCGCGTGTCAAAGTACCGGTCTTGTCGAAGGCGATGACCTTGGATTCGCCCAGCCGTTGCAGCGCGTCCCCCTTGCGGAACAGCACGCCCAGTTGCGCGGCGCGCCCCGTGCCAACCATGATTGATGTCGGCGTCGCCAGACCCATTGCACAAGGGCAGGCGATGATCAGCACCGAAACCCCGGCGACCAAGGCATAGGACAGCACCGGGCTTGGCCCGAACAGCAACCAGACTAGCACCGTCAGCGCGGCAATCCCCATGACCACCGGCACGAAGATGCGCACAACCCGGTCGGCCACCGCCTGAATCGGCAGTTTCGCCCCCTGCGCCTGTTCGACCATCGCAATGATGCGGGCCAGAACGGTATCGCTGCCAACGCGGGTGGCGCGGAAGGTCAGGCTGCTTTGGCCGTTGACCGTACCGCCCGTCAGCGCTGCGCCTTCGGCCTTTTCCACCGGCAGCGGTTCGCCCGAGATCATGCTTTCATCGACGTATGACCGGCCTGTCAGAACCTCGCCATCCACGGCGATCCGTTCGCCGGGGCGCAGATGAATGATGTCGCCCGGCGCAATCGCCTCAACCGCGATCTCCTCAATTGCGCCGTCACGTTCCACCCGCGCCGTGTCAGGCCGCAGGGTTTGCAGCGCGCGAATGGCATCACCCGTACGCCCTTTGGCGCGGGCTTCAAGCCAGCGGCCCAGCAGGATCAGCGTGATGATGACGCCCGCAGATTCGAAATAGACCGCGCGGCCTTCCTCGGGCAGCAGGCTAGGCAAGAACAACGCGACGGTCGAATAGCCCCAAGCGGCCAGCGTGCCCAAGGCCACAAGGCTGTTCATATCCGGCGCGCCCTTGGTCAGAAGGGGCAGGCCAATGCGATAGAACTGACGGCCCGGCCCGATCATGACCAACGTAATCAGAATGAACTGAGCCAGCAAAAGCGGCGTCGCCCCGATCAACCCATGAAGCCACATGTGGAACGGCGGATAAAGGTGCCCGCCCATTTCTGCGATGAACACCGGCAATGTCAGAGCCGCCGCGAACAGAGTCTTGCCCCGCAACGCGGCCAGCGCGGTCTTGGCCTCATCGGTTTGGGGCTTGGCGCTTGGGGTGTTCAGCGCGGCCTCATAGCCCGACGCTTTCACTGTCTTGACCAAGGTCTGCGTTTCAACCGCGCCCTTCAAAATGGTCACATCGGCCATTTCCGTCGCCAGATTGACCGAGGCGGACAAGACCCCCGGCACTTCCGCCAAGGCGCGTTCCACCCGGCCAGAACAGGATGCGCAGCTCATGCCGTTGATTTTCAGGCGAACCGTGGCTTCGACGGCCGGATAACCCGCGCCGACCAAGGCCTTTTGCAGATCGGCACTTGATGCGCTGCCGCTGACTTGGGCCATCTTGTTGGCGATATTGACGGACGCTTCGGATACACCGGCAGTCCCGGCCAGCGCACGTTCTGCGCGGCCTGCGCAACCGGCACAACTTAGACGGCTAACTTCGAATCGTAGGGCTTGTGACATTGCAACCTCCGGGCTTGTTGCAATCTCAGATAGGGGTTCCAGTCACGGGAAGGTCAAGGGCGAAGGTCGAAATTCTTTCACTCAGGCAAATCAGCCGACCGGATCACCGGGAAAAACGCGCCGCCCGACCACAGACCGAACCATTTTTCGCCCGCGTGGTCATGGTGTTGGCCAAGATCCACCAAGCGGTAAAAGCTTTTGCGGTCAATCAGCGCCTCAAGGTTGGCGCGGACCAGAACATAGGGCGACGGTTCGCCTGCATCGTCATAGCGCACCGTGATCGGGTGATCCGGGCCAGCGGTGACCGAGTCGCCGACATGGGTGGTAAACGTCAGCGCCTGTTGGTCGCCTGCGCCATCCACGGTGAAATCGGTCGCCACAAAGGGCGCGTCATCCACGGTGATGCCGACCTTTTCGATCGGCGTGACCAAAAAGTAATCGTTCCCATCCTTGCGCAGAATCGATGAGAACAATTTGACCATTTCGAACCGCCCAATCGGCGTTCCAAGGTAGAACCATGTCCCATCCCGCGCGATGCGCATGTCCAAATCGCCGCAAAACGGCGGATTCCACAGGTGGACCGGCGGCGGACCTTTGCGCGAAGCGGCGCGAGCCGAGGCGACGAGGCTATTCGCCGAAGGTCTTACACCATTTTGTGTTGTCATAGCTTTTGCCATTTGCCTTATGCGGGATACACTCTACGCAACTATATAGGTTTTCGAGGAGTGTTGTCATGACCGGTGCAGACAATCTGATCGCTGATATCGAAGGGCTGGAGGCCAAATTGGCCGAGGCAAAGGCGGCGATTACGCGGCGTTTCATCGGTCAGGAACAGGTGGTCAACCTGACACTGTCCGCGTTGCTATGCGGGGGGCATGCCCTGTTGATCGGTTTGCCGGGGCTTGGCAAGACGCGTCTGGTGGAAACGCTCTCGACCGTGATGGGGCTGGATGGCAACCGCGTTCAGTTCACACCAGACCTGATGCCCGCCGATATCCTTGGGTCCGAAGTTCTGGAAACCGGGGCCGATGGCACGCGGGCGTTCAAGTTCATTCCCGGCCCGATCTTCTGTCAGCTTTTGATGGCCGACGAAATTAACCGCGCCAGCCCGCGCACGCAATCGGCGCTGCTTCAGGCGATGCAGGAACGTAAGGTTACCGTGGCGGGCGAAGATCGGACGCTTGGGATGCCGTTCCATGTGCTGGCCACGCAAAACCCCATCGAACAAGAAGGCACCTATCCCCTGCCCGAAGCCCAGCTTGACCGGTTCTTGGTGCAAATCGACGTGGCCTACCCGGACCGCGAGACCGAACGCGCGATCCTGATGGCGACGACCGGCGTTGCCGAAGACGATGCCCATCAGGTCTTTACCGCCGATGAACTTTTGGCCGCCCAGACCCTGCTGCGCCGGATGCCCGTGGGCGAGGCCGTTGTTGAGATGATCCTTGATCTGGTGCGCAGCTTCCGCCCGGATGATCCATCCTCGCCAGAAGCGGTGCGTGATCTGGTGGCGTGGGGGCCGGGGCCGCGTGCGGCGCAGGCCCTGATGCTGACGGTCCGGGCGCGGGCATTGTTGGAAGGGCGGCTTGCCCCGACGCCTGATGATGTTCTGGCCATGGCGAAACCGGTTCTGGTGCACCGTATGGCGCTGACCTTTGCGGCCCGTGCGCGCGGCGAAAGCCTTGGTGCGTTGATCGATCAAGTCGCCGCCGACCTGACCCGCACGGAGGCCGCTGCGTGAGTGATGCCGCCCAACTGCGCCTGACCGCCGAGGAAGAGGCCGCCCGCCTGCCAGCCCTGCTGGCAGAGGCGCGGCACTTGGCAGGGACGGTTTTGTTGGGCGATCACGGTCGCCGCAGGCCCGGTCAGGGCGATAGCTTTTGGCAATACCGCCCGATGCAACCGGGCGACGCGCTGCGCGATATCGACTGGCGCCGCTCGGCCCGTGGGGACACGCAGTTTATCCGCGAACGCGAATGGCAAATCGCGCAGAGCGTTCAGCTCTGGGTGAACCCTGCGGCCTCGATGCGGTTTGCATCGAACAAATCGCTGCCGACCAAGGCCGACCGCGCCCGCGTGCTTGGGCTGGCCTGCGCGGTTTTGCTGCTTCAGGGCGGTGAACGGGTTGGCCTGATGGGCGCCGCCCTGCCGCCACGCGGGGGGCGGACGCAGATCGATCGCATCGCCACGGCGCTATTGTCTGACATCGATCAGGACTTTGCCGAGCCTGAGGCGCGCGGCTTTGTGCCGAACGCCCGCGCGGTATTTATCTCGGATTTTCTGGACGATCTAACCCCGGTCGAGGTGGCTCTGTCCAAGGCTGCAAGTCGCGGCGTGCACGGTGTCTTGCTACAAGTTCTGGACCCCGAGGAAGAGGTGTTTCCCTTCCGTGGGCGCACCCTGTTCGAAAGCGTGGGCGGCACGGTGCGCTATGAATCGCGCAAGGCTTCGGAAATTCGTCAGGCCTATCTTGATCGTCTGGCGGCCCAAAAGGACCGGCTGGACCGGATCAGCCGCGCCGCTGGTTGGCGCTATAGCTGCCATCACACCGGGACTTCGGCGCAATCGTCGCTGCTTTGGCTCTATCGTGCGATGGAAGGGGGCGCGGCATGACCCTGTTCGGAACCATCGGATTTGCCTCGCCTTGGCTGTTGCTGGGGCTGCTGGCCTTGCCGATTTTCTGGCTGCTTCTGCGGGCCGTGCCGCCCGCGCCGCTTCGCAAACGGTTCCCGGCGGTCAGCCTGCTTCTGGGGCTAAAAGACGAAGACCAAACTGCCGATAAAACGCCGTGGTGGCTTTTGCTTTTGCGGATGCTGGCGGTTGCGGCGGTGATTGTCGGGCTGGCAGGCCCGATCCTGAACCCTGACAAAGACACCGCCGAAGGGCGCAGCGACCGGCCTATTCTGTTCGTCTTGGATGATGGCTGGGCCAGTGCCAGCGATTGGCCGCGATGGATCGATATCCTCGCCGCCCGCTTGGCCGAAGCAGGCCGTCAGGGCCGCCCTGCCGGACTTTTGTCTTTGGCCAATCCGCAGCCCGTCACCATGCAAGCCGCCGATCAGATCGCCGCGCGGCTTGCAGGTCTGACCGCGTCGCCCTGGATGCCGACGGCGGGTGGCACTGCATTACCCGATGGCGCGTTTGACACGGTATGGCTGTCCGATGGACTGGCCCGCGACGGGCGCAGCGCTTTGGCCGAGGTTTTGGCCGATCGTGGCCGCGTTGAGGTGCTGCAATCAGAACGCCCGGTTTTGGCCCTGCGCGGTGCAAGGTCTGAGGACGGGACTGTGCATGTTCCGGTGCTGCGTAGTTTGTCAGGCGCCGATCAAACCCTGCGCGTTATCGCCCATGGCACCGATCCGAACGGCGCACCGGCTGTGCTTGGCGGGGCCGATGCGGTGTTCGCCGCAGATGCAACCTTGACCGAAGCCACCTTTGACCTGCCGTCCGAACTGCGGGCGCGGATCACGCATTTCGCAGTCGAAGGCCTGCGCTCTGCCGGGACGGTGGCCTTGGCCGATGATGCCCTGCGCCGCCGCGAAGTGGCGTTGATCGCCGGGCGCGATGACCGCGAAGGGCTAGAGCTTTTGTCGCCGACCTATTACCTCGCCAAAGCGTTGGAGCCGACGGCGGATCTGCTCGATGGCGGGTTGCAGGATGTGCTGAAGGCCAATCCCGATGTGATTGTTCTGGCTGATGTTGCCACTGTCACCCCGGCGGAACAGGACGGGGTTCTGGATTGGCTGGACAAGGGCGGCCTGCTGCTGCGTTTTGCCGGACCGCGCCTTGCCGCCAGCGATATCAGCCGCGCCGAGGAAGACCCCTTACTGCCTGTCCGCCTGCGTGCCGGTGGCCGGACAGTCGGCGGCGCGATGAGTTGGGGCGAGCCGAAAACCTTGGCCCCCTTCTCCGAAGACAGCCCCTTCTACGGCCTGCCCGTGCCCGATGGCGTGACCGTCACAGCGCAGGTCATGGCCCAGCCCGACCCGACCTTGGCCGAGCGCGTGATTGCGCAATTGGCCGATGGCACGCCTTTGGTGACGCGCAAAACGGTCGGGCAGGGGCAGGTCGTGCTGGTGCATGTGACCGCAAATGCCGAATGGTCCTCGCTCGCCCTGTCGGGTCTGTTCGTTCAGATGCTGGATCGGTTGGCGGCGACCACTGCGGGGGCCTCGGCTGATCTCGAGGGTTTGGAAGGTACGGTTTGGGCACCTTTGCGGGTGTTGGACGGCTTTGGCCGCCTGACCAATGCCGAAGATCTGCCCGGTGTGGCTGGCCCCGATCTGTTCACCGCGCCCTTGGGGGTGGAATTGCAGCCGGGCATCTATCAATCAGATCGAAGCATTGCGGCCCGCAATGTGTTGGCCCAAGACGATGTTTTGACCCCGGCGGATTGGCCA
Organism: Pseudoprimorskyibacter insulae; assembly: GCF_900302505.1. GTDB lineage: Bacteria > Pseudomonadota > Alphaproteobacteria > Rhodobacterales > Rhodobacteraceae > Pseudoprimorskyibacter > Pseudoprimorskyibacter insulae. The sequence goes on from NZ_OMOJ01000007.1 coordinate 122,747, forward strand.
TCAAACGTGGCGGTCTCGGGCCTGACCCGACCCGAAGAAAGGCCGCTCGACGGGGCGTTCTTGGCTGCGGCGCTGATCCTGCTGGCGTTGGACGTGATTGCTTCGCTTCATGTGTCGGGCAAGCTGCTGGGCCATGCGGCGGCACTGGCCTTGGCCGTGCTGATCGCGGCACCGCACCCGGCGCAGGCCCAAAGCGATGCCGCCGCGATTGAGGCGACGTCAGAATTGCGGTTGGCCCATGTTCTGACAGGCAATGGTCAGGTTGATGATCTGGCGCAAGCCGGGCTTTGGGGACTATCTGAGACGCTTTTCTTCCGCACCTCCGTTGAACCCGGCGATCCTGTCGGCGTGGATCTGGAAGCGGATGAACTGGCCTTCTACCCGCTGCTCTATTGGCCGATCACGCCAGATCAGCCGACCCCGTCCGACGCGGCCTATGCGAAGCTGAACCAGTTTCTGCGCACCGGTGGGATGATCCTGTTTGACACGCGCGATGCTGATATTGCCCAGTTCGGCACCGCCAGCCCGAATGGGCGCAAGCTGCAACAACTGGCGGCCCCGTTGAACATTCCCGCGCTTGAACCCGTGCCTCAGGACCATGTTCTGACCCGCACCTTCTATCTGGTGCAGGATTTCCCCGGCCGGTTCTCCCAAGGCACGATCTGGGTCGAGGCCGCCGCGCCCGATGCCGAACAGATCGAAGGCATGCCGTTTCGCAACCTCAATGACAACGTGACGCCGGTGGTGATCGGCGGCAATGACTGGGCGGCGGCTTGGGCGATGGATGAATTAGGCAACCCCTTGGTGCCGATTGGGCGCGGCATGTCGGGCGAACGGCAACGCGAGATTGCAAATCGGTTTGGGGTCAATCTGGTGATGCATGTGCTGACCGGGAACTACAAATCCGATCAGGTGCACGTTCCGGCGCTGCTGGAAAGGTTGGGCCAATGACCGGGCAGATCGTCTTTGACCCGCTTGTGCCGTGGCCTGCGATCTATGCGCTTGGGGCGCTGGCTGTCATGGGCTGCCTGTTGGCGCTGTGGCGCGGCTTGTCGGGCTGGGGGCTGCGCTGGATCGCAGCGGCGGTTCTGGTTGCGGCGCTAATGCAGCCATCGTTCCAGAACGAAGACCGTCAGGCCCTGTCGGATATCGTCGTTTTGATGGTCGATGAAACTGCCAGCCAAACCTTGGCCGAACGGGGCGATGTCACGCAGCAAGCCGCCGACCTGCTGGAATCGCGGCTGGCCGCCCGCACCAACACCGAAGTGCGCCGTGTCACCATCAAGGACGCCGCGGACAATGCCGGAACGCAGGTCATGTCGGCCCTGAACGATGTTCTGGCCGAGGAGCCGAAAGCCCGGATCGCTGGCGCGATTCTGCTCAGTGACGGGCGGGTGCATGATATGGACCGCGCGCCCGATCTGCCCGCGCCGTTCCATTTGCTGATGACCGGACAGCAAGACGATTGGGACCGCCGTCTGATCGTCCGCAACGCCCCGGCCTTCGCCATTCTGGACGAAGATGTGACCCTAACACTGCGGATTGAGGACGAAGGCGCGGCCCCGGCGCAGCAATTGGCGCAGCTTGATATCTCGGTCGATGGGGCCGAACCGCGCCGCTACACCGTTCGAACCGGCGAAGACATTGCCCTGCCAGTGCGCCTGCCGCATGGCGGGATGAACGTGATCCGCTTTTCCACGCCCGAGGCCGAGGGCGAATTGACCGACCGCAACAACGCGGCCCTTATCCAGATCAACGGCGTGCGCGACCGTCTGCGCGTGCTGCTGGTTTCGGGTGAGCCCCATGCAGGCGGGCGGACATGGCGGAACCTGCTCAAATCCGACAGTTCGGTCGATCTGGTGCATTTCACCATTCTGCGCCCGCCCGAAAAGCAAGACGGCGTGCCGGTGACGGAACTGTCGCTGATCGCCTTCCCCACGCGCGAGCTTTTTTTGGATAAGATCGACGATTTCGATCTGATCATCTTTGACCGGTACAAACGGCGCGGCATCCTGCCGGCGATGTATCTGGAGAACGTGCAGAACTATGTGATGAACGGCGGCGCGGTTCTGGTGGCCGCTGGCCCGGATTACGCCAGCGCCGACAGTATCTATCGTTCGCCCCTGTCCGGCATTCTGCCCGCAAGCCCGACATCGCGCGTGATCGAAGAGGGCTTCCGCCCATCGTTGACCGATCTTGGTGACCGGCACCCGGTGACCGCCGGCTTGCTGGGGCAAGACACATGGGGCCGGTGGTTGCGCCAGATTGATGTCACCCCGACCGAGGCGGGGCAGACCCTGATGGCCGGTTCCGAAGACCGACCGCTTTTGGTGCTGGACCGTGTCGGCGAAGGGCGCGTTGCGCTGCTGGCCTCGGATCAGGCGTGGCTTTGGTCGCGCGGCTATGAAGGGGGCGGGCCGCAGATGGAACTGCTCCGCCGTCTGGCGCACTGGATGATGAAAGAGCCCGAGCTAGAGGAAGAAGCCCTTTACGCCGAGGCGACCGGTCAGACCATGCGGATTATCCGGCGCACGCTGCAAGAAACGGTGGGGCCGGTGACCGTGACCGCCCCCGATGGTTCGACCGAAACGCTTGCCCTGACCGAGGTCGCGCCGGGACGGTTCGAGGCGACCTATGAGGGCGCGGATATCGGGCTTTACCGCTTGCAAGAGGGCGACCGGACGGCGGTGGTCGGACTTGGCCCCGCTGCTCCGAAAGAATTTGAGCAAACCATTGCCACCTCGGACACGCTAAAGCCGATGATCGACGCGGGCCGCGGCGGGGCCTTGCCGCTGCGCGATGGTATTCCCGCGATCCGCGATGTGCGTGAAGGCCGACCTGCTGCCGGGCGCGGCTGGATCGGGATTACCCCGCGCGGTGCATATTTGACGGCCGATATCGTGCTGATCCCGATGTTGCCTGCGTGGCTGGTTCTGTTGCTGGCGTCGGGTCTGATCGTGGGCGCATGGCTGCGCGAAGGGCGGCGGTAATCCCTAGAATGGCAGGGTGACGCGATAAGTCGCCTCGCCCCAACCCTGATCTGAGCACCGCGCGCGGATCAACACATCGCGAGTGCCATCGGGCAGCATGACGCCCGTCAGAGACCGGGTAAACGGCTGTTCGGCGACATGGGGGTGCATCAATTCACGCGTGGCCAGAACCTTGCCATCCAAGCTGACGATTTCCCACGCGTCGGCGAAATGGTCCCAGCCGGTATCGCCATGGCGCAGGGTGACAGCAAAGCGCCAATCCATCCCGATCCGCGAGACTTTGACTTTCACAATCTCGGGCATATCGGCAAAGGCAATCACCGGGGCCGACATCATCACGCAAAGGGCAGCAAGAATCGTTTTCATGCAGCTAGTTTAGCAATCGAATGCGGCTGGGGTACGTCAATTTCCTGTGTGCACGTCGCCATCGGTCGGGTCCAGCAGCACCGCGCGGGATTGCGATGCGAACTCTCGCCTCAGAACGATTGCTAGGGTGAATATCGCCGAGATCATCAGCGCGTAGGGGCCAGCCAGCCACGCCGCCATTGCGATGCCGAAATAGACTGAGCGCAAGCCGCGATTGTACCCGCGGGCGGCGGTGATGTTGATCTCGCCTGCTTTGGCCGAACGCGCATAGGCCACGGGATCTTCGGGGTCGTTGGGGACGGCGGCCATCAAGACCGAACAATAGCCAAACAGCCGGTGCGACCAGACGAATTTCAAGAACGCGTTGGCGGCAAAGATCAGCATGACGAAGATCTTGATTTCAAGCACAATAACCGGATCGGCGGTTTGCGTGAAATCCCGCGCCACCCCGCGCAGCATGTCGGCATTGCCGATCAGCGCCAGACCGCCCCCGATGGCGACCATGCTGGCCGACGCAAAGAATGCCGTGCCCTGCCGCAGGTTCGCAACGATCTGAGCGTCGAAAATGCGCGGCTGGCGCGTGACGTATTGCACCATCCATTCGCGCCGGTAGGCGGCCATCAGAACCGATACCGATGGGCGCCTCGAAGGCGGGTTCTCGATGATCAGGCCCGAGATGATCCAAGCCGAAAAAATGACGAAAATCGCCAGAAGGTCGGTATAGTGAAACAGGGTGACAGGTGTGTTCGCGATCATAGGCGAACTGTACTGCGGACAGGCCGGTTGCCAATCGGAAAAATTGGTTATATTAATTGACCAATTATTGGAGGTCCCCATGGAAATGCCCGTGCCAAACCCCGCCATCCTGGCCCGCAAAGAGGCGATCATCGCCAAATTGCGCGGCTGCGTGCCGACTGACGCGCTGATCTGGGATGAAATGGAAACCCGCGCATATGAGTGCGATGCCCTGACCGCCTATCGCTGTGCGCCGCTGGCCGTTGTCTTGCCCGCTACCACCGAAGAGGTGTCGGCGGTGCTCAAGGTTTGCCACGCCGAAGGCGTTCCGGTGGTGCCGCGCGGGTCCGGCACATCGCTGGCGGGTGGGGCTTTGCCCACGGCCGATAGCGTGGTGATCGGCGTGTCGCGGATGAATGCGGTTCTGGAAACCGATTATGACAATCGGATCATCCGCGTTCAGACCGGCCGCACGAATCTGAGCGTTACCGGTGCGGTTGAGCAGGACGATTTCTTCTATGCACCCGACCCAAGTTCGCAATTGGCCTGCGCGATTGCGGGCAATATCGCGATGAATTCGGGCGGGGCGCATTGCCTGAAATATGGCGTGACCACGAACAACCTGATGGGCGTGACCATGGTCATGATGGACGGCACCGTGTTCGAAATTGGCGGCGCGCATCTGGATGCGGCGGGCCTCGATCTGCTGGGCGTGATCTGCGGGTCCGAAGGTCAGCTTGGCGTGGTGACCGAGGCGACGCTGCGCATTCTGCACAAGCCTGAAGGCGCAAGGCCCGTGTTGATGGGGTTTGATTCGAACGAAGTGGCGGGCGAATGCGTGTCCGACATCATCAAGGCGGGTGTTTTGCCCGTGGCCATCGAGTTCATGGACCGCCCCTGTATTGAGGCCTGCGAGGCCTTTGCCAAGGCCGGTTATCCCATGTGCGAGGCGCTTTTGATCGTTGAGGTCGAAGGCTCTGAGGCCGAGATCGCCGAGCAATTGGCGCTGATCACCGATATCGCCAAGCGGCACAATCCGGTTGAGCTACGCGAGGCGAAAGACGCCGATGAGGCGGGCCGCATCTGGCTGGGTCGCAAATCGGCCTTTGGCGCGATGGGCCAGATCAACGATTACATGTGCCTTGATGGGACAATCCCGGTGTCGTCGCTTCCGTTCGTGCTGCGCCGGATTGGCGAGATGTCGAAGGAATACGGGCTGGACGTGGCCAATGTGTTCCACGCAGGCGACGGGAACATGCACCCGCTGATCCTGTTCAACGCCAACAAGCCCGGTGATCTGGAACTGTGCGAAGCGTTTGGCGCGGATATCCTGAAGCTATGTGTCGAGGTGGGCGGATGCCTGACGGGCGAACATGGTGTGGGCATCGAAAAGCGCGATCTGATGGCGCATCAATACCGGCCCGAGGATCTGGAAGTGCAGATGGCGGTCAAGGATGTGTTTGATCCGGCGTGGTTGTTGAACCCGGCCAAAGTCTTTCCGCTTGCGGCCTCAGAAGGTCGGCGTGTGGTGCAAGTGGCCGCCGAGTGACTGGGGGCTTTGCCCCCAGACCCCCAGGATATTTGAAAGTCAGAAAATACATGCGACCAGAAACAGAGGCCGATCTGGCCGAGATCATCAAAGGTGCGGCGGGTCCGTTGCGCATTCAGGGCGGTGGGACGCGCGATATCGGCAAGCCAGTTGATGGCGCGCTGCTGCAAACCGGCGGGCTGACCGGTGTGACGCTTTATGAGCCGGGGTCGCTGACGCTGGTGGCGCGGGCGGGCACGCCGCTGGCCGAGGTTGAGGCGGTTTTGGACGCCGAAGGTCAGCGCCTGCCGTTTGAACCAATGGACCATCGCGGGCTTTTGGGCCGCGACGGGGTGCCGACGGTTGGCGGGATGGCGGCGAGCAATGTCTCGGGGCCGCGGCGCATTCAGTCGGGGGCGTGCCGCGATTATATGCTGGGCGTTCGGTTTGTGGATGGGGCCGGGACGGTTCTGTCCAACGGTGGGCGCGTGATGAAGAACGTGACCGGCTATGATTTGGTCAAGCTGATGGCGGGCAGCTATGGGACTCTCGGTGTTCTGACCGAGGTGTCGTTCAAAGTGCTGCCGAAGCCCGAAGCCAGTGCTTGCGTTTTGATCAATGATCTGAGCGAGACCGAGGCGGTTGAGGCCATGTCGCGGGCGCTTGGGTCGCCCTTCGATGTCAGCGGGGTAGCGCATTTGCCGGTGGGCGTTGACGGCGCGCCGGTGACCATGATCCGGGTTGAGGGCTTTGCCGAGTCGGTCCGCTATCGGTCCGGTCGTCTGGCCGCGCTGTTCGCGGGCCGCGATGTGACGGTTGAAACCGATCCTGAGCGGGTGGCGGCAGGCTGGCGTTATGTCCGCGATGCCGAACCGTTTCATGCCGCGCCGGGCGATGTGTGGCGTCTGTCCGTCAAGCCCAGCGATGCGCCGGGATTGGTGGCGGCATCGGGGGCGTTGCAGGCGATTTACGATTGGGGCGGCGGCCTTGTTTGGTTGCTGATGCCGGTCGCGTCTGATCTGCGGGCGCGGCTTGGGGGCTTTGCCGGTCACGCCACGCTGGTGCGCGGCAATGAGGACACGCGCCGCGCCCTGCCGGTGTTCCAGCCAGAGCCGGGGCCGGTTGCCGCCATTTCAGCCGGGTTGCGGGCGCGGTTTGATCCGCGCGGCATTCTGAACCCCGGAATAATGGGATGAGCGCGGCGATCCTGACGGCCTTTGCTGTCACCTTTTTGGCGGGGCCAGCCATTTTTGCCGCGTTGATGCGGCTGGAGCCGGGGCTGTTTCGGCTGACGGCTTTGGCCTTGCTTGCGTTGCTGGCGGGGGCCTCGGGCATGGGGCTTCGGACGCACGAGGCATCTTGGCTGCCCGTGACCCCTGAGGTGGCGACGCTTTTGCTTTTGTGGCTGTCTTGGGTGATCGCCGTGGCCTTGGTGGCGATGGCGCTGCGGTGGCGGATCACCCAAGCCCGCCCGCGCCGGACGATCACCGTTCTTGGACTTCTTGCAACCACGCTGCCCTGGTTTGGGCTGGCGACAGCGCGATTGATGACGACCTGACATGCAGACAGTATTCACACCCGAACAACTCAAGGATCCCGCGATCGAGCGGAGCAATCAGATCCTGCGCACCTGCGTTCATTGCGGGTTTTGCACCGCCACTTGCCCGACCTATCAGGTTCTGGGGGATGAGCTGGATAGTCCGCGGGGGCGCATCTATCTGATCAAGGATATGCTTGAGAACAACCGCGTGCCGGATGCGCGGACGGTCAAACATATTGACCGCTGCCTCAGCTGTCTGTCTTGCATGACGACCTGCCCGTCGGGGGTGCACTATATGCATCTGGTCGATCATGCGCGCGAATACATTGAGCAAAACTATAAGCGGCCCTTCAGTGATCGCGCTCTGCGCTGGGTGTTGGCCAAGGTGCTGCCCTATCCGTCGCGTTTCCGGGTGGCGCTGCTGGGGGCCAAGATTGGCCGCCCATTCCGACGCTTGCTGCCCGATCCGCGCTTGCGGGCGATGCTGGAAATGGCGCCAAAGCAGGTGCCGCCGGTCAGCCGCAACGACGATCCGCAGCAATTTGCCAGCACCGCGCCGCGCCGGATGCGGGTGGCTTTGATGACGGGTTGCGCCCAGAAAGCGCTGAACACCGATATCAATGACGTGACGATTCGGCTTTTGCGGCGGCTTGGGTGCGATGTGGTCGTGGCCAAGGGCGCGGGATGCTGCGGGGCCTTGACCCATCACATGGGCCAAACCGAGAGCAGCCACGGTTTTGCGGCGGCCAACATCAAGGCGTGGACGGCTGAACTGAATGGCGATGGGCTTGATGCGATTGTCATCAACACATCGGGCTGCGGGACAACGGTCAAAGACTATGGCCATATGTTCCGCAATGATGCTTTGGCTGGCGACGCGGCCAAAGTGTCGGCGCTGGCGATGGATGTCTCGGAGTTGTTGGCCAAGCTGGAGATCCCGGAAGGTGCACCGCAAGGCATGACCGTGGCCTACCATGCGGCCTGTTCCTTGCAGCACGGCCAGAAGATCAAGACCCACCCCAAGGATCTGCTGAAACGGGCAGGCTTTACCGTCGTGGAACCTGCGGACAGTCATCTGTGCTGTGGATCGGCCGGTACATATAACCTGATGCAGCCGGAAATCTCGGGTCAGCTTAAGGCGCGGAAGGTCAAAACGCTTGAGGCGCGGAACCCCGATGTGATCGCGGCGGGCAATATCGGCTGTATGATGCAGATCGGCAGCGGCACGCAGGTTCCGGTGGTTCACACGGTCGAGCTTTTGGACTGGGCGACTGGGGGGCCGAAACCGCGATCGCTCAATTCCTAAGGGTTTCGGCGGCTGCGCCCCATTTTCGCCAAACCCGGCGGTTAGGGCAGACAGAGTTTGATAGAGGGGGTTGGTGAAGATGCGCATTGGAATGGTCGTCGCTGTGCTTGCTGTCATGTGGGCCCAGATCGCCGGAGCCGATGGGTTGCGCCTGTTCTCGATGAACTCGCTTCAGGATGGCCGCGCTTGGGAAGCCGTTGGCCGACTTGAGATTGGCGGCAAAGCGTTTTGCACCGGCGCTCTGATTGAAGAGGGGCTGGTGCTGACCGCCGCGCATTGTCTGTACGACTCGCAAACCGGTGAACGGGTGAATGTCGATGACATCCAGTTCATGGCCGGGTGGCGCAATGGTCGGGCAGGGGCTTATCGCCGGGTGCGGCGTGCGGTTCATCATCCCGCCTATTCCTATATGGATAAGGACGACCCCAGCCGCATTCAAAATGATGTGGCGCTGCTGGAACTGCAGCACCCGATCCGCAACACCACCATTGTTCCTTTTGCCACCGGCACCGCGCCCGACATCGGTCAGGAACTGGGCCTTGTGTCCTATGCGCATGATCGGTCCGAAGCGCCATCGCTTCAGCAAACCTGCGATCTGTTGGCCCGTCAGCGCGGGGCGTTGATTATGTCCTGCGATGTGGATTTCGGCGCGTCCGGGTCGCCGGTGTTCCGGTTTGACCAAGGCGAGCCGGTGATCGTGTCCGTTGTGTCAGGCAAGGCCAATGTTGCGGGGCGCAAAGTATCGCTTGGCACATCCCTGACAGAACCTTTGATGCTGATGCGGGCACAATTGGCGGGCAAGGCCGCGTTCCAGCATGTCACCTCGGCCAACTCGGCCCCGACAAGCGGATCGCGCTTTCCCAATGGGGCCAAGTTCGTGCGCCCATGAGGGCTTGAAACCCATCCTTCGCACACCCACCTGAATTATACCGCGGCGCCGATGGTCGGGTCGCGGCACAATGGTCTGTCCCGGATGGGAAGGCCGCCCACTCAGGTATCGCTCGTTGGAGGATGACCACTATGCAACGCTTTGACCTTGCCCCCCTATACCGCGCCACTGTCGGTTTTGACCAAATCGCCGATCTGATGGACCGCGTCCTGACAAATGACGTCGGGAACCAGACATACCCCCCCTACAACATCGAAAAGACCGCCGCCGACAGCTACCGTATTTCGGTCGCCGTGGCCGGGTTCTCGGACGAAGACCTGACCGTTGAGGTCAAGGAAAACGCGCTTGTTGTATCGGGCCGCAAAGCAGAAGAAGACGGCCAGCGCGCCTATCTTCATCGCGGCATCGCCACCCGCGCTTTTGAACGCCGGTTCCATCTGGCCGACCACGTCCGCGTGACCGGGGCCAGCCATGTGAACGGCATGCTGCACATCGACCTGACGCGGGAAATCCCCGAGGCGCTGAAGCCGCGCCGCATCGCGATTTCCAAGGCCGATGCCGTCGAAAAGGATGTCGTTGACGCCAAGGCCGTCAACTAACGCTTTCCTCCGTAGTGTTAATCAGTGTGCCCGGCGGCTTTCGCCGGGCTTTTCTGTTACAAAGGGACAACGGAATGTGAGGCGATGTGCTTTGATTGCGGGGCAGTTCCGCCCTAGCTTCAGGGAAACCGAGGAGATTCCCATGGCCCACCGCTGGAAAAACGATCTGACCGAAACCGATGTCACGCCTGAACGTCTGTTCCTGAACCGACGTGCTGTTATTGCGGGGCTTGCCGCTGGCGCCATTGGCGGCGTCGGGTCCGTACAGGCGGCGGGCAGCGATGATCTGGAGCCCAATGACTGGGATGAGATCACCCAATACTGCAACTACTATGAGTTCGGCACCTCCAAGACCGACCCCGCGCGAAACGCCCACACCCTGACCACCAAGCCTTGGTCGATCAAGATCGACGGGATGGTCGACAAGCCCGGCACCTATGACTTGGCCGAGCTGACGCAGTCCATGACGACCGAACGCCGCCTTTACCGGTTCCGCTGTGTCGAGGCATGGTCGATGGTCGTGCCTTGGGATGGGTTCGAACTGGCGGACTTGCTGAATATGGTCGGCGTCAAATCCGGCGCGAAATATGTCGCCTTCGAAACCGTGCTGCGCCCCGAGGAAATGCCGGGCGTGTCGCGCCGTGTGCTGAACTGGCCCTACCGCGAAGGTCTGCGCCTGGATGAGGCGATGCATCCCCTGACCATTATGGCCACCGGGATCTACGGCAAACCCATGCCCAACCAGAACGGTGCGCCAATCCGTTTGGTAGTCCCATGGAAATACGGGTTCAAGTCGATCAAATCGATTGTTCGGATCACCCTGACCGACAAACAACCCTTCGCCAGCTGGAACGACGCCAATCCGCGCGAATACGGGTTCTACAGCAATGTGAACCCAACCGTAGACCATCCGCGTTGGAGCCAAGCCAGCGAACGCCGGATCGGGGGCAGCCTTTTGGCCCGCAAGATCCCGACGCAGATGTTCAACGGCTATGAGGCTGAGGTCGCATCGCTCTACAAAGGCATGGATCTGAAGGCCAACTTCTGATGGGCGTTGTCGACTGGGTGAACAAGGCCATCCGGCGCATTCCGGTCTGGCTTATATATGCCGGGCTGATGGTTCCGGCGGGCTGGGATTTCTGGCGTGCGATCAACGGGCAATTGGGCGTCGATCCGGTTAAAGCGCTTGAGCATTCATACGGGCTTTGGGCGCTGTGGCTGCTGATCGCCGGGTTGCTGGTCACGCCGCTGCGCCGCTTTGCCGGACTGAACCTGCTGCGCTTGCGCCGGTCCATCGGCTTGATGGCGTTCTTCTATGTGGTGGCCCACCTGATGGTTTGGGCGATCCTGGATGTGCAGCAACTCTCGGCCATCGTCGCCGATATCCTGAAACGGCCCTACATCACGATCGGCATGGTGGGGTTTGCATTGCTTGTGCCCTTGGCGGTTACGTCAAACGATTGGTCCGTGCGGCGGATGGGGCGGTCATGGCGCCGTCTTCATAAGCTGGTCTATCCCGCAGCGGTGCTTGGCGGCGTACATTATGTGATGCTGGTCAAAGGCTGGCAGCAGGAACCGCTGATCTACCTCGCAGCTATTTTTGCCATCCTCGGATTGCGTGCATTGCCCAAAGCGAGGGCGACTCCGTCTAGGCAGCCTGCGTAACGGACTGCCCATACGTAAGATGCCTAGATTCTCACCAGCCAGAGCGGCTTACAGGCCGATTTGGGGAGGAAAATGAAAAATTTTATCGAAAGTTTATACTGTAAGTGTATGTTTTTATGGGGTTTTAATGGATTTCTCAACTTTTAATCCAACTTTTTTACAAAACTGCCAAAAAACTGCTTGCGGGTGATGTGAGTTAACCGTAGAACCCCCTTCACCGGCGGCGCTGAGGCGCTGCGGGGCGGGTCGGACGGAACGACGGAGCGGTGCTTCGGAGGGAAGTTTGGCAGACAATTTTGAGGCATTGACGGGCGGGCGCGCCGAAAGTTAGGGCGCACTGGTCTGGTTTTTGTCTCTGGAGTTTCGGCTCCGCGCTCTTTGACATAGCTA
>NZ_OMOJ01000002.1 GCF_900302505.1 Pseudoprimorskyibacter insulae
CGCAATCGCCCGCCCCGCTGCGCGAAATGAAAGCTCCGCGCGTCGGGCGATTGCTCAACCTGCGCCGATCGGCGTAAACACCAACCGGACTCCGGTCGCGGCTGGATGAAAGTTCAGTGGCAGGTCAAAGGGCACAAGGCTGGGCAACAAACATACCAATCCAGACCATGAGTGGGTCACGGGGACATCCCGCCACTGTTGAAACAGCCGATGAAAATGCAATTGAGTTTGCCGTTGACTGTATCGCATCGAATTTGGTTTGGCCGACACGCCGCCGCGCATTCCGAACAAAAAACGATTGTTAGGCAGTTTTCGGAAATAATGCAGCAAATGCCGGTGGTCATACGCCATCTGATCGCTGAACCAGCCTTGGCTACTTTGCTGCTGTTTGGTCAAAGGCGCTGTCACAAGGACCTGAGATTGCGCCGGCATATAGCGGGCGCGAAGCCAATCAGGCACATCATCCGAGGAATAACCGTTCGTCGCCAAGATCACCTTCTTGGCACACACAATTCCATTATCTGTGTAAGCCCTGAAACCCGCACCGCTCGTTTCAAGACGGCGCACAGCGCTAAAGGGATGCAAGCGCGCGCCCGCTGCAAGCGTTATGCGTTGCAAGCCATTAAGATACTTCGCGGGGTTCAGGCCGAATCCAATCGGTATTGTCAGCGCACCAAAAAATTTGCCAGCCAGTCCATGACTTGCCAAATCCGATGGCGCGATGACCGCTGGATCAACCCCATAGGACCGGCGGACACCCGTTGCCGTCTGTGCAAGCTTTCGAAATGCGCGTGGCGAATGCGCCATTATCGTTTCGCCGTTGGAATGCAGATCGACCTTCATCCCGTGTTCGGCGATCAAATCCGCCACCAATTGGACGGCAACGCGTTCCGCCAAGGCCCAGTCAGCGGCGGCGCCTTCTCCAAATTTGCGGGCAATCTGCGCATGGGTCAGCTTGGCACCGCCCAAACAGCAAAAGCCCCCATTCCTACCAGACGCACCGAACCCAGGATCGCGCTCTTCCAGAACGACAACATCGCACCCAGCCTTTGCCAAGTGAAACGCTGCGGACAAACCGGTGTACCCAGCCCCAACAACGGCCACGTCGCAAGTTGTATTTCCGGCCAATGGCAGCGCATCAACCGGATCAACGAACTCATCCCAATAGCATCCAGTTCGCGCAGCATAGGCCTGCGGTTCATAGATGCGTCGCATCGGTTACGACCGTTCGGCGGACTGTTCGTCGCGCGCCCGCTTCACTGCTGCGCGTTTTGTAATCAAAGACGCGGACACGACGCCCACGGTGACGATGCCAATCATGATAGTCGACAGGGCGTTGATTTCCGGGCTGACGCCCAACCGTACCGCCGAGAAGATCTTGATCGGCAACGTTGTCGCCGATGGCCCAGACGTAAAGCTGGCGATGACCAGATCGTCCAACGACAAGGTAAACGCCAGCAACCAACCCGAGATGATCGCAGGTGCGATGATCGGCAAGGTGACAAGGCGGAACGCCTCAAACGGGGAACATCCAAGGTCAAGCGCCGCTTCTTCCAGCGAATGATCGAAGGTGGTCAACCGCGACGACACCACCACCGACACATAGCACATCGCAAAGGTCGTATGGGCCAAGATGATCGTGACAATCCCCCGGTCCAGTCCGATCCCGATAAACAGCAAAAGCAGGGACAGGCCGGTGATGACCTCAGGCATAACCAGCGGCGCGTAGATCATGCCGGAAAACAGGGTCCGCCCGTGAAATCGCCCCTGCCGGACAAGCACATAGGCGGCCATCGTGCCAAGAACCGTCGCAAAGGTGGAGGACACAACCGCCACTTTCAACGTCACCACAGCGGCGGCAAGGAAGTCTTCGTTGTGGAATAATTCGACATACCACTTGGTCGAAAATCCGGCCCAAACGGTCACCAGCTTGCTGGCGTTGAAGCTGTAGATCACCAGAATGATCATCGGCATGTACAGGAATACGAAGCCAAGCGTCAGCGAGGTCGCGTTGAACCAGGAAAACCGCTTCATACCGCGCCCTCCTGCGATGCGGAGGAAAGACCATTCATCGCCCTGCCTCCCGCGCTTTTTGTTCGTTCCGCTGGAACAGGATGATCGGGATGATCAGGATCAGCAGAAGGATGATCGCCACGGCCGAAGCCACCGGCCAATCGCGGTTTGAGAAAAACTCTTCCCACAGGACTTTACCGATCATCAGCGTGCCCGATCCGCCCAACAACGACGGGATGACAAATTCGCCAATCGCCGGGATGAAGACCAGAAAACACCCCGCCACGATCCCGTTGCGGGACAGCGGGAAGGTGATCAGCCAGAAGGCCTGCAAACGCGAACAGCCCAGATCCTCGGCCGCTTCGAGCAGGCTTTCGTCCAGCTTTTCCAAGGCCGAATAGATCGGAAGGATCATGAAAGGCAGGTAGGTGTAAACGATTCCGATATAGACGGCGATCTTGGTGTTCAGCAGGATCAAGGGTTCGGAAATGATGCCGGTCCACATCAGGAACCGGTTCAAAACGCCCTCGGTCGATAGGATGCCCATCCACGAATAGACGCGGATCAGAAAGCTGGTCCAGAAGGGCAGGATCACCAGCATGAGCAGCGTCGGCCGCCATTCATCCGCAGCCCGCGCCATGGCGTAGGCAATGGGATAGGCCACCAGCAGGGTCAGCAGGGTCGATACAACCGCGATCTGCAGCGAGCTTAGGTAAGCCTTCCAATAGAGATCATCTGTCGACAGGAAGACAAAGTTCTCAAAGTCCAGTTCAGACAGGAACGCCTTGATCCCGGCCCAACCTTCCGCCAAGTCAAGCTGCGGAAAATAAGGCGGACGCGCCAAGGCCACATCCGAGAGAGAGATTTTCAGAACGATCAGGAACGGGATCAGAAACAGCGCCACCAACCAAAGGTACGGCACTGCGATCAGGATCAAGCGGCGCATGGTCGACCCCCGCTCACTTCGTCAACAGAACACCGGCGGTGTCTGTCCAACTAAGCCAAACTTCGTCGTCCCACGTAAAATCCCGACGCGCCAAGCGACGCGAGTTGGTCATCAGCGCACTGATCAACCCGCCGGACGGCAGGCGCACGTGATAGGTCGACACGTCGCCCAGATAACCGATGTCCTCGATCTTGCCGCGCACATGGTTGGCGCGGTCGGCCAAGGGTTCACGATCTACGGAAATTTTCTCAGGGCGGATCGCGTAGCTGACGCGCTGGCCATCGCTGATCGGTTGATCAAAGGCCGTGATGATCGGGTCGGCCCCTTCAGCAAAGGAAATATGCACCCGGTCGCCCTGCACGGTGGCGTTGCCTTCGACGATGTTCACATCGCCAATAAAGTCAGCGACATAGACGCTATTGGGGGCCTCATAAATCCCGGCGGGTGTGTCCACCTGAATCATTTTCCCGTGGTCCATAACCGCAACCCGCGACGCGACTGTCATCGCCTCTTCTTGGTCGTGCGTCACGATGACGAAGGTCGTGCCGGTTTTTTCCTGAATGTCCATCAGCTCAAACTGCGTTTCATTGCGCAGTTTCTTGTCAAGCGCGCCAAGCGGTTCATCTAGCAACAGCAGCTTGGGCGCTTTGGCCAGCGACCGCGCCAACGCAACGCGCTGACGTTGCCCGCCTGAGATCTGATGCGGTTTGCGTTTGGCAAATTGCTCAAGCCTGGTCAGGCGCAGCATTTCGGCGACGCGTTCCTCGATCTTGTCTTGGTCCAGCTTGTCCCGGCGCAGACCAAAGGCAATGTTGTCCCAAACGCTAAGGTGCGGAAACAGGGCGTAGCTTTGGAACATCATGTTCACCGGCCGCTTGTTCGGCGGCACCGCCACGATGTCTTGCCCGCCCAGCAGGATCTGGCCCCGCGTCGGGTTTTCGAACCCGGCCAACATCCGCATCAGAGTGGTCTTCCCGCAGCCCGACGGGCCCAGAAGGGCGAAAAATTCGCGTTGGTAGATGTCGATTGTCAGATCATCGATCGCCGTGAAGTCGCCGAATTTTTTCGTGACATTCTTGAATTGGATCAAAGGCTTCGCATCGGGATCTTCCCAAGGCGCAAATGCAGTGGATGCGTGTTTGATACCCGAGGAACGGGGCGCACTGGCCATGAGGATGTCTCCGGCTAATGGTGTGGCCCCGCGCCAAGTCCGGTCGGCACGGGGCATTTCATAGCGATCAGATCAGGTGCCAGACTTGATCTTGGTCCACAGACGGGTCAGCGAACGCTGGTCCTTCGGGCCCCATGGGGTCACGGTATAAAGGTTTTCCAGCGTTGCAGCGTCCGGGTAAATCGCGGTGTCGCCGATCACGTCTTCGATCAGGAATTCCTGCGATGCCTTGTTGCCGTTGGCGTAGTAAACATAGTTCGACGCCGCCGCCATGTTGTTGGCATCCATGATGAAGTTCAGGAACTTGTGCGCACCGTCCGGGTTCGGAGCATCCACCGGGATCGCCATTTGGTCGAACCACATCAGCGACCCTTCGGAGGGCGCGTTATACGCGATCTCAACACCGTTGTCGGCCTCAGCGGCGCGGTCACGGGCTTGCAGAATGTCACCCGACCAACCGATTGCCACGCAGATATCGCCATTGGCCAGCGCGTTGATATACTCCGAGCTGTGGAACTTCTGAATATAGGGGCGCACAGCCATCAGAACTTCTTCGGCCTTGTCCAGCGCGGCCTGATCCTTGCCATCCGGGTCCATACCGGCATAGGCCAGCGCCGCAGGGATAATCTCGGTCGGGGCATCTAGGAAATGCACGCCGCATGCGGCCAGCTTTTCCATATTCGCCGGGTTCAGAACCAGCTCCAGCGACCCAACGGGCGCGTCTTCGCCCAGAATCTCGGTCACTTTGCCAACGTTTACGCCAATACCGGTGGTGCCCCACATGTAGTTGATCGAATAGGCGTTGCCTTCGTCATAGGACGCGGTGCGCTTTTCGATCACGTCCCACATGTTGCCGATGTTGGACAGCTTGGACTTGTCCAGCTTTTGGAACGCGCCCGCAGCGATCTGACGCTGCAAGAAGGTGCCGGTTGGCACAACAACGTCATAGCCCGACCCGCCAGCCAGCATTTTCGTCTCAAGCAGTTCGTTCGAATCGAACACGTCGTAGATCAGATCGATACCGGTTTCTTCTTCGAACTGGGTCAGCAGCTCTTCGTCGATATAATCGGACCAGTTGTAGACGCGCACTTCTTCAGCGCTGGCCATACCGGCCATCAGTGCCGCAACGGCGGTCACGTTCAGCAGATGCTTAGTCATGTGTAATCTCCCACAGGATCCGGAGTCTTCAGCCCCTTGCCCTCAGAATGAGCCGATAATTTGCGCCAACGCAACGGGGCACAGCCTTTCGATGTGCGATTTACTGCGCGACGCTGCGAAACTTTGCATTCCAGTCGCATCCCCTTGTTGGCCGCTTCGAAGTCGCGCCATAGTGCAGGCGTCACGTTTCTGGAAAGGCGCCCGCATGGTCAGCATCTCGACAAACACCCCAACATCCGAACTTCAGGCGATTGATGCGGCGCATCACATGCACCCTTTCACCACGGCGCAGGATCTGGCCGTCAAAGGGGCCCGCGTCATCACCCGCGCCGAAGGCTGTTGGCTGACCGATAGCGACGGGAACCGCATTTTGGACGCTATGGCGGGGCTGTGGTGTGTGAATATCGGTTATGGCCGCCGCGAATTGGCCGAGGTCGCCGCGCGCCAGATCCAGGATCTACCCTTCTACAACACCTTCTTTCAGACGACCCATGTGCCGGTTATCGCCCTGGCCGCAAAACTGGCGGAACTGGCCCCCGGCGATCTGAACACCGTGTTCTTCGCAAACTCAGGGTCTGAGGCGAATGACACCAATATTCGCGCCGTCCGCACCTATTGGGCCGCCAAAGGCCAGCCGGATCGCAATGTCATCATCAGCCGCTGGAACGCGTATCACGGGTCTTGCGTCGGGTCCGGCAGCCTTGGCGGTATGACAGGCATGCACGCACAAGGCGGCATGCCGATTCCTGACATCCACCACATTGGCCAGCCGCATTGGTACAACGAAGGCGGTGATCTCAGCCCCGAAGACTTTGGCCTTGCCCGCGCCCGCGAATTGGAAACCGCAATCCTCGAGATTGGCCCGGATCGCGTCGCCGCCTTCATTGCCGAACCGATCCAAGGCGCAGGCGGCGTCATCGTGCCCCCGGCCAGCTACTGGCCCGAAATCCAGCGCATCACCAAACAATACGGTATCTTGTTGATCGCTGACGAAGTCATCACCGGCTTTGGCCGTACCGGCAATTGGTTCGGCTCTGAAACGCTGGGCATCACGCCCGATATCATGACCATCGCCAAGGGCCTCAGCTCGGGCTACCAGCCCATCGGTGCGTCCATCCTGTCGGATGAGGTCGCGGCGACCTTGGCTCAGGTCGAGTTTAACCACGGCTATACCTATTCCGGCCATCCCGTGGCCTGCGCCGTCGCCTTGGAAAACATACGCATTCTCGAAGAAGAAGACATCATCACCCGCGTACGCGAAGACACCGGCCCCTACCTGAAAAAGCGCTTCGAAAGCCTGACCGACCACCCCTTGGTGGGTGAGGCCAGCATCGTCGGCATGATGGGATCGCTGGCGCTGACACCCGACAAAGCCACCCGCGCCCCGTTTGAGGCCGAGGCAGGCACCGTCGGCTATATCTGCCGTGAACGGTGCTTTGCCAACAACCTGATCATGCGCCACGTTTACGACCGCATGATCATCTCGCCGCCGCTGACGATCTCGAAAAAGGAAATTGACATCCTGATCGAACGGGCCAGAAAGTCGCTCGATGAATGCTACGCGCATCTGCAAGCGAACGACATGCTGAAGCCGGGAACCCGCCCCTAGCTTCTTCTCTTTATTAAATACCGCTGGGGGTGAATGGCCGTAGGCCAGAGGGGGCAAGGCCCCCCTCCTTTCACTGCGGGAAAAACTGCGCGGGTGTTTTCATTGCCGGGTGCGCCCGCATCCGATCAAGCCACCCGGCCATTTTCGCGGACGGCTCCAAGCCTGCGACGGCCAGCCATTGGGTATAGCCCCAAACCGCGCAATCGCCGAAGCCCGGAAACGCGCCGTGCAAGAAATTTGCATCGCCAAGCAAACGGTCAAAGTTCTTCACATCGGCGTTAAAGCGAATGGTCAGCCATTCGATGGCCCCATCCGGGAAGCCTTCGTTCTGCACACGCCGCGCTTCTTTCAGCTGCGGCACGCACATGCCGATCCGGTTCGCCTCCCACATCAGAATTTCGCGACCGCGCCGCAATCCCTCGGCACTTTCGCCGCCCAGAACCCCGAACCGAGACGCAATCTCCATCAGGATCGCGCCGGATTGCACATGCGCCACGCCGTTTATCATTAGGCAAGGCACCTCGGCAAAGGGGCTGGCTGCTAGAAATTCGGCCGGGCGAGTGGCCGGATCAGCCCAGATATCCACCCATTGGGTTTTGTGGTCAAAGCCTGCCATCGACAGGGCCAAAGCCACCTTGCAGGCGTGGCCCGAATCCGGGTGTCCGAAAAGCAACAAATCAGTCATAGCGCATTCCTCAAATCAGTCTGGCCACGCTGATTTGAACCTGTGTTCCTGTCAATCGGTCTAAAATGAAAAAGGGGGCCGAAGCCCCGATTCCTGTTCAATCGGTTTAACGCTTCAGCGCCTGCCGGTCGATCTTGCCCGTTCCCGTCTTGGGCAGGCTTTCGACGTATTCCATGATACGCGGGTACTTGAACGGCTGAAGCTTGCCCTTCACATAGTCCTGCAAGGCTTTGGTTTGGCCATCATCCCCGGCACCGGCCCTTAGGCTGACCACCGCGCGCAGGGTCATCCGGCGATCCTCCAACTCATGGGCCAGCACCGCGCATTCGTGAACGTCGGGGTGTTCGTTCAGGCACCGCTCCACCTCTAGCGGCCAAACCCACTGGCCTGAGACTTTGATCAGATCATCGGCGCGGCCTTGGAAGTAATAGAAGCCGTCCTGTTCGATGAAGCGATCGCCGGTATAGATCCAATCCTCGCGCATGGTCTCGGCGGTTTTGTCGGGGCGGTTCCAATAGATCGGCGCGGATGACCCGCCGCGCACATACATCACCCCATCCACGCCCGAGCCGACACGATTGCCATCGCCGTCGCGAAGCTCAATCTCATAGCCCGGTACGGCCTTGCCGGCGGAGCCAAGCCGCTGCTCCTCAGCCGTGTTCGATAGATACACGTGCAGCATTTCGGTGCTGCCAAGGCCCTCAATCGGCGGCAATCCCGTCAGCGCCTGCCAGCGCTTGAACACGTCTTCCGACAGGATTTCAGCCGCCGACATACATTGCCGCAAAGACGATAGATCACGGGTTTCAACGCCCGGCATATTGCAAATCGCGGTGTACAGCGTCGGCAGGCCGTAGAATACGCTGGGTTTATAGGCCTCAACCGTATCAACCACCGCCTCGGGCGTGGGCCGCCCCGGCATCAGCAGGGTGCAAGCCCCGACCGAGAATGGGAAAGTGAACGCATTCCCGAACCCGTAGGCAAAGTAGATCTTCGGCACCGAGAAACACACATCCCCCGCCGTCAGTTTCAGCACGCTTTGCGCAAAGCTTTGCTGCGAATAGGCCATGTCGTGATGCAGGTGGACGATCCCCTTGGGCCGCCCCGTGGTGCCCGACGAATACATCCAGAACGCCATGTCATCGGGGCCGGTGGTCGCCACCGGCAGATCCGGGCCGTAGCCTGCAAGGAAATCATCCGCGCTTTGCGTTCCTGCAGGGGCCTCGCCGTTGACCACAACCAGCGGCACGCGCGATTTTGCCTCCGAGAAACGCTCAACAAGCCCGGCCTCGGTCAGCGCGAAAGGCGCGGCGCTGTCTTCGAGATAGTAGTTCAAGATGTCCGGCGGGGTCATGGTGTTGAGCAAAACAGGCACGAATCCAGCCCGAACCGCGCCAAAAAAAGCGGCCGGATAGACCGGCGTATCCTCAAGGAAGAAGGCAATCCGGTCGCCCTGAACCAAGCCTGCGGCCTTGAACGCATTGCCCCAACGGCCCGCTTGGTCGATCAATTCGGCATAGGTCACATCGCCAGCCGGTCCGGTCAAGGCACGCGCATTCGGGTTGCGGTCAAGGTTATCCCACAGGATGGACGAGCAATTCGGGTGCTGCGCCTTGTCAAAGCCGATGGCCTTGGCGGCGGGCACATCGTTGCTGACTGGATCGGTGATCTCGGGGCGCAGGGCCTCATAGGCCTCCATGAACTTGGGCGCGATCTGACGCAGTCGGTCGCGCGGAATGCGGCCCGAGCGAGTGATATAGCTCATCCCGAAATCAAGCGGGCGCGCCTCCATCCGTTCGCTGAAGGTCTCGTACCACTCGCAGGAAGTATTGGCCGCCGACACGATCTTTTTCGCCACCGAAACGCGGCTGGCCTGATAGGCGGCAAGGCCCGCGTCAACGGTCTCGGCCTCTTTCACCGATGTCACCAGCGCGATTGCGTCCTCCATCGCAAGGCGCGTGCCCGAGCCGATCGAGAAATGCGCCGTATGTACGGCATCACCGATCAAGGCGCGGTTCTTATACGTCCAGTTTTCGCACCACAGGCGCGGGAATTGCCGCCAGACGGATTTGTTCAGGACCAAAGGCGCGCCTTCCAAAACTTCGGCAAACAGCTCTTCGCAATAGGCGGCGCTTTGCTCTTCGTCCATCTTGTCGAAACCGTGGGCAAAGAAGGCGTCTTCCTCGATCTCGACGATAAAAGTGCTCATGTCCGGGGCATAGCGGTAGTGATGCGCGTTCAGCGCCCCCTTGGGATGGCGCACAAAACTTTGCGTCAGCGTGTCGAACGAGCGTTTGGTGCCGAACCACGCGAAACGGTTGGTCATATTGCTGACGGTCACGCCAAACGCATCGGGAGAGGCGTTGCGGACCACCGAATTCAAACCATCGGCGCCAATGATCAGATCAGCCTCTAGCGCGTCGATATCGTCAATGAACGTGTCAAAGACCAGCTCAACGCCCTCGGCCTCGGCCCGCGCTTGCAGGATCGTCAGCAGCTCAAGCCGCCCGATTGCTGCAAAGCCAACACCATCCAGCGCGACCGCCCCGTCGGGGTGGTTCAGCGTCATATCCTCCCATCGTTCCATGCGGGGGGCGATCAGATCATGGGTTTCGGCATCATCGGCCTTCAGAAAATCAAGCGCCCGATCCGAGAACACCACGCCAAAACCCCAAGTCACCCCGCGCGGGCTGACATCGGTGACGCGCACCTGCACATCGGGGAACATGCGGCGCAACAAGATGCCCGCGTACAAACCGCCGGGGCCACCCCCAACAATCTCAACTTTCTTCAGGTTTGCCATTCCGTCCTCCCGTCAGATGTGGCTTGATTTGATGCAGAACCTATGCGCATTTTCCATATTGCGCAATTATTTTTACAGAACGGAAAATCTATGAGCCAAGCACCCCTGTTTCACATCGACGTCCAGATCAGCTTTGGCCACTGCGACGCGGCAGGAATTGTGTTTTACCCCAACTACTTCCGTTGGTTTGACCGGTGCTTTCACACCTTTCTTCTGCATCGGCATGGCGGGCATGCCGCCGTGTGCAAGCAGACCGGGTCGCGCGGGATTGGCCTAATGTCCGCCGACGCAAAGTTCCGCAGCCCGGGCCTAGATGGCGATCTTCTGACCGTTGAAATGGGCCAACCCGTGTGGGGCAAACGGTCTTTGACGCTTCCCTATCGCGGTCTGGTCGGGGAACGGATATTGATCGAAGGCGAAGAAACGCGCGGCATCTTTGCCGAGGTGGATGGCCGTTTGACCGCCGCCCCGACGGATACGCTGCGCCAGATCATCGAAGGGTAAACCATGGCAGAAAGCGCGGGCATCCAATCACTCGACAGCGCGTTGGTTGTGCTAGAGGCCATGGCGCGTGCGCCCGGCCCGATGACGTTGACGCAATTGGCCAAAGACGTGAACATGCCCGCCAGCAAGGTGCACCGTTATCTGGCCAGTTTCGCGCATGCCGGTCTGGTGCAGCAGGCGGGCAAGTCTGGCAAATACGATCTGGGTCCGGGGGCAGCACGGCTGGGGCTGGCCGCTGTATCGCGGATGGATTTCGTGAACCGCACCGCCGACGCCCTGCCCGAGCTTTGCGCCGACACAGGACTGACCGCGCTGCTGTCTGTCTGGTCCGACAATGGGCCGACCATCGTGCGCTGGGAACGGGCCGCGGGGTTCATCGTGACCACGCTGGGACTTGGAACAACCATGCCACTGTTGCGGTCGGCCACGGGCCGGGTGTTTCTGGCCTATGCGCCCCCTCAGGTCATCGCCGAGCGCCTTACGTTCGAACAATCTACCGCGCCGGGAGTTGATCCCGATGTTATTAACCAAAACGTTAAATCAGACGGGTTCGCCCATGTTTCCGGTGACTTAATCCCCGGACTTGCAGCCATTTCAGCACCCGTTCTAAACTGGCAATCCGAGATTGAGGCCGCCGTCACCCTGATCGGCACAGACCCCAAGATCATCGCCGATACCCATCCAGCCGTTGCCCGGCTCAAAAAATTCTGCAACGACTTGTCCCTGAAAACGTAAAAGGGCGCACTCAGTCGCGCGCCCTTCCACTACGGACTTAAAACCGTCTTACATCTTGCCGAGGTTCCAGAAGAACGTCTCCCCCGAGCTGTCATCGACGCCATCGTTGTCGGTCGACGCCCAAGCGGTACCGTCTTCAAAGATCGCCAGACCTTCGACTTTGTCCACCACATAGCCGTTCTGCGCCCTCAGATCAGGGATCAGGTCGCGCACTTCTTCTTTGCTGACCACCGGAAGCTCTCCGCCCAAGGCCGCCGGAACCATGTCTGCCGCGGGGATGCGATAGATCTTCTTGGTCACTGCGGCAGAACCGATCTGGTTGTCGCGTTCGATCACATAGAAATAGTCGCCATGCGCCACGATCTCGGACAGGCCAACCCAACCCGTCGCAGGTTCGGCTTTGGGGTAGAGGACCGCGCCCCACTCTTCGGTTTCCAGGTTGTAGGACACCAGTTTGACGTGGTTCTTCGGGTCGTCCTTCCACTCACGCTGAACGGCCATCCACAGGGTATCGCCAACCTTGGTGATGCCTTCAAAGCCAAAGCGCTTCTCAACCGACATCAGCGCCGGCGGGATCACGATCTCGCCCGAATTGGTTTTGATCAGGCCATCCTTGTTGACGTGGTAGATCGCGTGCGGAATGGCCCGCTCCAACCGGCCTTCAGAGGCGACATAGAACCCGCCCTTGCCGTCCAGCGTGATGCCTTCCATGTCCAGCTTTTGCGCGGCATCGCCGTTGGCACGGTGGATGCGGATCACGTCGACAATCTGCGCCGGGTTCACCTTGGTATCGATCTTAAAGATCGACGGCTGGAAGCCATGGAAGCTATCGTTGACGGCCCAGACGATACCATCGGCATCGGCAACCATGCCCGAAATCGCGCCCCAACCGATCAGCTCATCGGCACCGGCCGAGGTCAGCTGCGGATAGGCAGCAGGGGCATCCTGATATTCAAACAGCATCACATGCGAACGCACGCCGCCATCTTCGATCAGGTCAGCCTCGTTGGCCACGGCCAGCAAGTTGCGTTCCGGGATCGCAATCGCGCCTTCGGGGGCAATGCCCGACGGCAGGATCTGCTTGAACACCGGGTTCGCCGGGTCGGTCACGTCATAGACCGAAACGGTCGACGACCGCTCGCCCAGAACAAAGGCAAACGGGGTGCCGCCGATAGTGGCGAATTCCATGCCTTCCGGCTCGGCGCCTTTGGCGTCCGAACGCTTGTCAGGGTAATGGCCCGACTGGATGATCGCGGTTTCAAAGTCCGAGTTCGACTCGAACACTTCGGTGCCGTCCTTGTGGAACACGGTTATCGACCGCGACCCGCCGTCCATATCGCCTTCGTTGGCAATCATGAAGTGATCATTGTCGATCCACTGAACGCCATCGGGCTCACGTAGACGGCCCGGTTGCTCACCATCAAACGTCAACGCGCCGCGTTCGTCCTTGGTGTCGATCCGGGTCAGATCAACCGCACCGGCGGGGAAATGGTTGAGGATCGTGCCATCTGCGGCAAGGATCACCATCTCGTTGTTTTCCTGCATGGTCACAACGATTTCACCAAGGCCGTTTACGTCAACGAACTCAGGCTCGGGATCTTCCGGCGAAATCTGCGACAGACCGGTCACGTCGATCTGCGTCAGGCTGCCACAGTCCATCGCGCCATCTGCCACCGCAACGGTGGACACCCAACCGGCGGGCATCTGGCCAACACGGCCATCGCCCAGATCTTCGTCACGCTCGTTCTCAATCGCGATGACAACCTAGGTGCCTTCGTCGTTATGCGCGGTCGAATCCGGCTGACCGCCCAGATCGCAGGTTCCCGTGATCTCGCCCGTGGCCAGATCCAGCGAAACCAGCTTGCCCGACGGTTGCGTGTAGCTTTCCGAAGTGTTCACAGCCACGAAAGCCGTGTTGCCGATCACAGTCACCGAGGTCGGCTCGCCGCCAACATTGGTGTTGCCAAGCGGCGCGGGGTTCTTGGCGTCAGTGATGTCAACGCGGCCCACAACGCCCAGCGGGCTATCGGTATACACCAGCGTCATGCCATCGGCGCTTGCATCAATAATCTCGGCCGAGCTTTCGCGGCCCATGTCTTCGCCATCAGCCATATTGCGAATGGTTTCAAAGCTGGCGATACGGTTAAAATTCATCTCGGCCAGTGCCGAGCCAGCCGTCAGTGCAAGCACCGAGGTCAGGCAAGCGATCCGAATGCTCATCGGAGGTCTCCTTCAGGACAAGTCCCACGCCTCCTGAGGCCTCGCCGTCACAACAAGATGACAATCAGATCAATGTTTTGTAACAGCCCTGCGTATTTTCTGACCCCAAATATCCCGGGGAGTCCGGCCCGCAGGGCCGGGCGGGGCAGCGCCCCAAATGGCCTAGCCCTCGGCCAAAAGCGCCTTCAGATCGTACAGCGCCTGCAAGGCCTCACGCGGGGACAGGTCATCGGGCCGCACGTCTTTCAAGGCGTCTTCCAGCCGCGAATTGCCGGGTTTCGCCTTGGGTTGCGGGGGCGGCGCCGCGGCGAACAAGGGCAAATCGTCGATCAGGGCTTTGGGCGATGCGCGGTCACGTTCGCCCGCTTCCAGCGCCTCTAGAACCGACCGCGCGCGTGCGATGACCGCAGGCGGCAGGCCTGCCAATTGCGCCACTTGCACGCCGTAGGATCGATCAGCCGCGCCTGAGCGGACCTCGTGCAGGAAGATCACCTCGCCTTCCCATTCTTTGACTGCCACAGTTGCATTCGACACGCCGCGCAGCTTGCCAGCGAGGGCCGTCATCTCATGGTAATGGGTGGCAAACAGCGCCCGGACCCGGTTCACATCGTGCAGATGCTCCAACGTTGCCCAAGCGATGGATAGCCCGTCATAGGTCGCTGTGCCGCGCCCGATCTCATCCAGAATGACCAGCGCCCGATCATCGGCTTGGTTCAGGATGGCTGCGGTTTCGACCATCTCGACCATAAAGGTCGACCGACCCCGCGCCAGATCATCCGACGCGCCAACGCGGCTAAAGATCTGGCTGACCACACCGATATGGGCGCTGCGGGCAGGCACATAGCTGCCCATCTGCGCCAGCAAGGCGATCAGCGCGTTCTGGCGCAGGAAGGTCGATTTACCGGCCATGTTCGGACCGGTCAAAAGCTGGATCGCGGCATCCGACCCGTCGCCATTCAACGCGCAATCATTGGCAACGAATGGCCCGTCGCCCTGCGCCTGCAAGGCCCGCTCAACCACCGGATGACGCCCGCCGACCACGTCAAAGGCGCGGCTGTCGTCCACTTTGGGCCGGGTCCAACCCTGATCGACCGCCAGATCGGCCAGCGCGGCGGACAGGTCGAATTCGGCCAAGGCCAGAGCGGTTTGGCTGACCGCGGGTGCGCTGGCAAGAATGGCCTGACGCAACTGCTCAAAGATGGTCTTTTCAATCTCGATCGCGCGGCCACCGGCGTTCAGGATCTTGGTCTCAAGCTCTGACAACTCAACAGTGGTAAAGCGCACCTGATTGGCGGTGGTCTGGCGGTGAATAAACCGCTCGCCCATTCCGAACATGGTGTCGGCGTGGGTGGCCGTGGTTTCGATGAAATAGCCCAGCACATTGTTGTGCTTGATCTTCAGGCTATTGACCCCGGTTTCGGTGGCGTACTCCTGCTGCATCCGGGCGATCACGCCCCGCCCTTCGTCGCGCAGTGTCCGGCATTCGTCCAATTCCTCGTCAAACCCCGGCGCGATAAACCCGCCGTCACGGGCCAGCAAAGGCGGATCAGCCACAAGCGCAGTGTCCAGCAGATCAAGCAGTGTCCAGCAGATCAACCAGATCGTCATGTCCGCCAAGCGCTTTGTAGGCGGCGGCCAGAAGATCGGGCAGGCCATCCGTCGCGACCAGCCCCATCAGATCTTGGGCCTGCACCAACGCGTTGCGCACCGACGCCAAATCGCGCGGCCCGCCCCGGTCCAAACCCAGCCGCGATAACGCACGGTCCAGATCAGGCACTTTGCGCAGGGCATCCCGCAGCCCGTGCGGCGCGGTCATCGCCCAATCGATCGCATCAAGCCGACCCCAGATCACCGGCAGATCCCGTGAGGGGCTGGACAGACGGCGTTCCAACAACCGCGCCCCGGCGGCAGTCACGGTCCGGTCGATCACCGACAACAGCGTGCCTTGCCGCCCACCTTGCAGCGAATGGGTAAGCTCCAAATTCCGGCGCGTGGCGGCGTCGATCTGCAACAGACGTGAAACGCTGTCTTGTCGCGGCGGTTGGAGCAGCGGTAGCTTGCCCTTTTGCGTGATGTCCAGATAGTCCACCAACGCGCCCATGGCCGACACCTCGACCCGCGCGAAAGACCCGAAGGCATCCAGCGTTTGAACGTCGAACAGATCGGTCAGCTTTTTCTCGGCCCCGGTACTATCAAAGCTGGCCTTGCCCAGAGTTGTGGCCGCCACGCGCATGTCGGAAAGGACATGGCCCAGCTCTTCTTCGGTGGCGTCGGTGACCAGAACCTCAGACGGGGCAAGGCGGGCCAGTTCTGCACCGATCCGGCCACGCGGCAGGGTCATGACCTGAAACGCCCCGGTCGAGATATCGGCCCAAGCCATCGCCCAATCATCGCGGACCTGTGCCAAGGCGACCAGATAGTTGTGCCGCCGCGCCTCTAGCAGCGATTCCTCGGTCAGGGTGCCGGGGGTCACCAAACGGACCACATCCCGCTTCACGACCGACTTAGAGCCGCGTTTTTTCGCCTCAGCCGGGCTTTCAAGCTGTTCGCACACCGCAACACGAAACCCCTTGCGGATCAGCGTCAGCAAATACCCTTCGGCGGCATGCACAGGCACGCCGCACATCGGGATATCTTCGCCCTCATGCTTGCCGCGTTTCGTCAGCGCAATGTCCAACGCTTCGGCCGCACCGGCGGCATCGTCGAAAAACATCTCGTAGAAATCGCCCATACGGTAGAACAATAGCGCATCAGGGTATTGCGCCTTGATCTCTTGGTATTGCGCCATCATCGGCGTCATGGGCGGCCCTCCGGTCTTACCAAATGCAGGGGGTGGCGATTGGTTCCGCCCAACATATCGGTCGCGCCCCCTGATCGAAAGGCGGACAGACAAGTTATCCCCAGCTTTTTCGACAGATCCGGCGGGCAAGTATCGAACACTGTTTGCGCAAACTTTGTAATTAAATTTCCTCCGCAGCGCGACATCTTGAAATTTAATTGCGAAATTAGGGGGCGTTTGGGGCTGTTTCTTTCCGGCCGTATTGGTTATGCATCCCCAACATCCGAAAAATGAATGATTGCTGGAATGTCGAAACCCAAGTTTACCCGCGAAGAAGCCCTAGCCTTTCACCTTGAGCCGTCCCCCGGCAAATGGGAGGTCCAAGCCACCGTTCCGATGACCACCCAGCGCGACCTGTCGCTGGCCTATTCGCCGGGCGTGGCCGTACCGTGTGAGGAAATCGCCAAGAACCCCGAGCTGGCCTATGACTACACCAACAAGGGCAACCTTGTGGCTGTTATCTCAAACGGGACGGCGGTTCTGGGCCTAGGCAATTTGGGTGCACTGGGCAGCAAGCCGGTGATGGAGGGCAAGTCGGTCCTGTTCAAGCGCTTTGCCGACGTAAACTCGATCGACATCGAACTGGACACCGAAGACCCCGATGCCTTCTGTCAGGCGGTCAAGCTGATGGGGCCGACCTTTGGCGGCATCAACCTTGAAGACATCAAAGCGCCGGAATGCTTCATCATTGAACAGCGCCTGAAGGAAGAAATGGACATTCCCGTCTTCCACGACGACCAGCACGGCACCGCCGTGATCTGCGCCGCCGGGCTGATCAATGCGCTGAAAATCAGTGGCAAAAAGATCGAAGACTGCAAGATCGTTCTGAACGGTGCGGGTGCCGCCGGTATCGCCTGTCTTGAGCTGATCAAGTCCATGGGCGCACGTCATGAAAACTGCATCATGTGCGACACCAAGGGTGTGATCTATCAGGGCCGCACCGAAGGCATGAACCAGTGGAAATCGGCGCATGCGGTCAAAACCGAGCTGCGCACGCTGGAAGAGGCGATGGTTGGCGCGGATGTGTTTCTTGGCGTTTCGGCCAAAGGCGCCGTGACGCAGGAGATGGTGCAGGGCATGGCCGACAATCCGGTCATTTTCGCCATGGCCAACCCCGACCCGGAAATCACCCCCGAAGAAGCGCATGAAGTGCGCCCCGACGCCATCGTCGCCACGGGCCGGTCGGACTATCCCAACCAGGTGAACAACGTTCTGGGCTTCCCGTACCTGTTCCGCGGCGCGCTCGACATCCACGCCCGCGCGATCAACGACCAGATGAAAATCGCCTGCGCCGAAGCGCTGG
Organism: Pseudoprimorskyibacter insulae; assembly: GCF_900302505.1. GTDB lineage: Bacteria > Pseudomonadota > Alphaproteobacteria > Rhodobacterales > Rhodobacteraceae > Pseudoprimorskyibacter > Pseudoprimorskyibacter insulae. The sequence continues at coordinate 17,987 of NZ_OMOJ01000002.1, forward strand.
CCGAACTGGCCCGCGAAGACGTGCCCGATGAGGTGGCGCTGGCCTATGGCAAGAACCTGTCCTTTGGCCGCGATTACATCATCCCGACGCCGTTCGATCCGCGACTGATCCACCGCATTCCGACCGCCGTGGCGCGTGCCGGGATGGACACAGGCGCAGCCCGCCGCCCGATCATCGACATGCACGCCTATGAGGAATCGCTGAAGTCCCGCATGGATCCGACGGCGAACATTTTGCGTAGCATCAACGCCCGCGCCCGTGCCGCTCAGGCCCGGATGATCTTTGCCGAAGGCGACGATCCGCGCGTGCTGCGCGCTGCTGTGATGTACCAACGATCGGGCCTTGGCAAAGCGCTGGTCGTGGGCCGGGAATCCGACGTGAAAACCAAGTTGGAGGCGGCAGGCCTCGGCGACGCGGTGCGCGAGCTTGAGATCGTCAATGCCGCGAATACCCGCCACCTGAGCACCTACAAAGAGTTCCTGTACGAACGCCTTCAGCGCAAAGGCTATGACCGTCAGGACATCCACCGCCTTGCCGCCCGTGACCGGCACGTGTTTGCCGCGCTTATGCTGGCGCATGGGCATGGCGATGGTCTGATTACCGGCGCGACCCGGAAATCGGCCCATGTGTTGGAACTGATCAACCACGTCTTTGACGCCGATGCCAAGAACGGCGCGGTTGGCGTGACGGCAGTTCTGAACAAAGGCCGGATCGTTCTGATCTCGGATACGCTGGTGCATGAATGGCCAGATGAAAACGACCTTGCCACCATTGCCGAACGCTGCGCCGATGTGGCCCGCCATCTGGGCCTTGATCCGCGTGTGGCCTTCGTGTCGTTCTCGACCTTCGGCTATCCGGTGTCGGAACGCGCCGAGAAAATGCACATCGCGCCCAAGGTTCTGGACAAGCGCGGCGTCGATTTCGAATACGAAGGCGAAATGACTGTCGATGTGGCCCTGAACACCAAGGCGCAAGAGGCATATCCCTTCCAGCGCCTGTCGGGTCCGGCGAACATTCTGGTTGTTCCCGCGCGGCACTCGGCGTCGATCTCGGTCAAGCTGATGCAGGAAATGGCAGGCGCAACCGTCATCGGCCCGATCCTTGCTGGCATCGACAACTCGATCCAGATCTGTTCGACCAACTCGACCGCGAACGACATCCTGAACATGGCCGTTCTGGCGGCTTGTAAGGTCGGGTAACTCCAAACCGGCCGCTGGCTTGCCATGCGGCCGGTTTCCCGTCAGGCTGCGCCCACATTCGGAGCCTGACGCATGACCATTTTCAATCTCGGTTCAATCAACGCCGATCTGTTTTACGCCCTTCCGCATCTTCCCAAACCCGGCGAAACGCTGGCCTCGACCGAGTATAGCCGCGGCCTTGGCGGCAAGGGGGCGAATATGTCGGTGGCGGCGGCGCGGGCGGCAGCGCGGGCGGTGCACATCGGGGCCATCGGCGATGATGGCCGCTGGGCGCTGGACCGGCTGACCGAATATGGCGTCGACACCCGGCATATCGTGCAGGTCGATGTCGCCACAGGCCACGCGCTGATATTGGTGGACCAAGCGGGCGAAAACTCGATCGTCCTTTACCCCGGGGCAAATCAGGCAATCACCGAAATTCAACTGACCGCCGCGCTGTCCGAGGCAACGGACGCCGACCTATTCATCTGCCAGAACGAAACCAACGCGCAGCGCATGGCGGCGGAAATGGCGTCGGCCAAGGGCATGAAGGTCGCCTACGCCGCCGCACCGTTCGATGCGGATGCTGTGCAGGCCATTCTACCGCTGCTCGATCTGTTGATTTTGAATGCTGTTGAGGCCGAACAATTATCAACTGCCACCGGCACACCGATCACCGCCCTGCCCGTGCGCGATATCGTGGTGACGCTGGGCGCGGATGGTTGCGACTGGCACAACACCGACACCGCGCAAACACTCCACATTCCGGCATTGCCCGTCACGCCCGTCGACACCACAGGGGCAGGCGATACCTTTACCGGCTACCTGTTGGCGGGGCTGGATCAGGGGCTGTCGATGGCCGAATCCCTGACGCGCGCGTCCAAAGCCGCCGCGATCATGGTCACCCGGCATGGCACGGCGGATGTGATCCCTGATCTCAAGGACGTTCTGGACAGCGGGCTATAGCCCGTTCGAACACCACTTCAAGACAACACTTTTCAAATACACAAAGCTATCACACCTCTGTGAAGCTAAATTTTTTTATGCAACTTAATGTCCGCTTCCTTCGTTTGCTGAGCATGAAGGCCCAACGATGGGCCAACAACAAGCAAGCTTCAGGAGCTTTTATGAAAACGTTTTTTGCCACAACGACCGCCGCCGCTCTGATCTCAACTGCCGCTTTCGCAGCAGGTCACAGCATGACCCCAATGGTTGAGGCCATGGACCAATCGGTCGCGAATGGCGTTGTCAGCGCCGCGACGATCATGGCCCCCGCAAATGGCTGGATGGTGGTGCACAAAACCGATGCTGACATGAAACCCGGCCCGGTGGTCGGCTACGCGCCGCTTCGCGAAGGCGAAAACATCGACGTGGCCGCCATCCTGCAAGAACCTGTCGCCGCTGGTGACATGCTGATGCTGATGGTTCACGGGGAAGAGGGCGGCATGTCGACCGGCGTGTTTGAATACACCCTTGGCGCAACAGAAGACGGCCCGATCCGGGTTGATGGCGCGCTGGTAATGGCCGTCATCACCGCCCAGTAAGTTTCGAAAAACCAAATGAAAAGCCCGCCGGACAGATCGTCAGGCGGGCTTTGATTTGGGCAAAAATGCCGATTACTTGATGCGCTTGTTCCGCGCGGCCAACAGCTTGAGCCGCAGAGCGTTCAGCTGAATAAAGCCAGCGGCGTCTTTCTGATCATAGGCACCCGCGTCGTCTTCGAAGGTCACGTGCGCTTCGGAATAGAGCGAATGATCCGACCAACGGCCCACACATGTGGCCGCGCCCTTGTACAGCTTCAGCTTAACAGTGCCGGTCACGTGCTCTTGGCTCTTGTCGATGGCGGCTTGCAGCATCTCACGCTCGGGCGAGAACCAGAAACCGTTGTAGATCAGTTCCGCATAGCGGGGCATCAGGCTATCTTTGAGGTGGCCCGCGCCGCTGTCCAGCGTGATCTGTTCGATGCCGCGATGCGCCTCAAGCAGGATGGTGCCGCCGGGGGTTTCGTAGATGCCGCGCGACTTCATGCCAACGAAACGGTTTTCCACAAAGTCCAAACGACCGATGCCGTGCTTGCGGCCGTATTCATTCAGCTGGGTCAGGATCGTTGCCGGGCTCATCGCCACGCCGTTGATGCTAACCGCGTCGCCTTTTTCAAAGCCGATTTCGATGAATTCCGGCGTGTCGGGCGCATCCTCGGGGTTCACAGTGCGCTGATACACATAGTCCGGTGCCATTTCCGCCGGATCTTCCAGTACTTTACCTTCGGACGAGGTGTGCAGCAGGTTCGCATCGACTGAGAACGGCGCTTCGCCACGCTTGTCCTTGGCAACCGGGATCTGGTTCTGCTCGGCAAACTCCAGCAGCTTGGTGCGGCTGGTCAGGTTCCATTCGCGCCACGGAGCAATCACTTTGATCGCCGGGTTCAGCGCATAGGCCGACAGCTCAAAACGCACCTGATCGTTGCCTTTGCCGGTCGCGCCATGCGCAACAGCATCAGCGCCTGTTTCTTCGGCAATCTCAACCAGACGCTTCGAGATCAGCGGCCGCGCAATCGAAGTGCCCAACAGGTACAGCCCTTCGTACACGGCGTTGGCGCGGAACATCGGGAACACGAAATCACGCACGAATTCTTCGCGCACGTCTTCAATGTAGATATTCTCAGGCTTGATGCCCAGCATTTCGGCCTTGGCACGCGCCGGTTCCAACTCTTCGCCTTGGCCCAGATCGGCAGTGAAGGTCACAACCTCACATCCGTATTCGGTTTGCAGCCATTTCAGGATGATCGAGGTATCAAGGCCACCGGAATAGGCCAGAACTACTTTCTTGGGCGCGGACATCAGACTTTCCTTCAAAGCGTTTCCCGCGCGGATATCGCTTTTTCACATGCGCTGCAAGGAGTGTGCGGACCCGCGCCCTAGTCTGCGGGCCAGTTGGCTTGGCTAAAGACCCCGCCATCCACCCAGATCGTCTGACCGGTGACAAAGGCGGCTGCGGGCGAGGTCAGAAACAGGACCGGCCCTGCGATATCAGCCTCAGTTCCGACCCGGCGCAGAGGCGTGATCGCGGCCCATTTCTGATCGTAGCCCGCCAGTTCCTTTTGTGTCCGTTCATTCGTGATCGCACCAGGCGCGACACAGTTCACCCGAATGCCGTGCGGCCCCAATTCCACCGCCGATACTTTGGTGAATTGTTCGACCCCGCCACGCGAGGCCGTGTAATCCACCAATTTCGGGAAGGCGAGTTTGTTGCAGCCAGACCCGATATTGACGATCGCACCGGGCTTGCCTTCGGCAACCATCAGCCGCGCGGAGGCTTGCGTGTTCAGAAAACACCCCTTCAGGTTGGTGCGCAGAACATTGTCCCAATTTTCTTCCTCGAGGTCCAACAAGCTTGACCATGTTTGAATGCCCGCATTGTTCACCAAAACGTCAGGCGCCGCCCCGAACCAATCGCAAACCTGCCCATAGAACGCGTCTACCTGTTCCTTGCGGCCCACATCACAATGCCAGCCTTTTACGGAATGGCCCCCTGCCGCCATCTCTTGCACCAAGGCATCGGCGGCGACGCTATCATCGAAGTAGTTAAAGGCGACTTTATATCCGTCTGCCGCGAAGGCCCGGACCAATTGCCGCCCAATGCCTGAACTGCCTCCGGTTATAACTGCAAAATTGGTCATGCATGCCCCTGAGATGCGCAAAGTTTTGGTAACGCTATCACAGTGGCCATGCGGGTAAACGCCTGAAATACGCGCTCCAAGAAATGCAGACACTTGCGCGGGCCTACGCCCTGATCCACAAACAAAGCATGAGTGATTTTCAAGATAAAGCCCGCGCCGCCACAACCGCCATGCGCGACGTGTTTGACGCGACCCCATTGCAGCGCAACGCCCATCTGTCTGAGATGTTTGGCGCAGATATTTGGCTGAAGCGCGAAGACCTTAGCCCCGTACGCAGTTACAAACTGCGCGGCGCATTCAATGCCATGCGCAAACGGCCCGACGCGGATTTGTTTGTCTGCGCCAGTGCGGGCAATCACGCGCAGGGCGTCGCCTATATGTGCCGTCACTTCGGGCAGCGCGGCGTAATCTTTATGCCCGTCACGACCCCGCAACAGAAGATCCAGAAAACCCGGATTTTCGGCGGAAACGCGATCGAAATCCGGCTGGTCGGCGACTATTTCGACGACTGTCTGCGCGCCGCGCAGGCGTTTTGCGCGTCCGAAGGCGGGCATTTCCTGTCGCCCTTTGACGATGATGATGTGATCGAAGGCCAAGCCACCGTCGGCGTCGAAATAGAGGAGCAACTGGGTCGCGTTCCCGACCATCTGGTCATCCCTGTTGGCGGTGGCGGGCTTGGTTCCGGGTTGTTGAGCTACTTTGGTCATGACTGCCAATACACCTTTGTCGAACCGGCGGGCGGGGCCTGCCTGCGCGCTGCGCTGATTGCGGGCAAACCGGTGCCACTGCCACAGGTCAACACCTTCGCCGATGGGGCCGCTGTTGGGCAAATCGGGGTGCGCACCTTTGAATGCCTAAAGGATGTTGGTCTGGCCAACGCACTGACGGTGCCGGAGGACCGTCTTTGTACCACGATATTGGACATGCTGAACGTAGAAGGCATTGTCTTGGAACCTGCTGGGGCACTGTCAGTGGACGCGCTGAAAGATCTTGGCCAAGCCATCCGCGGGCGGACTGTCGTATGTGTCACATCGGGTGGGAACTTTGATTTTGAACGTTTGCCCGAGGTGAAGGAACGGGCGCAGCGCTTCTCGGGGGTCAAGAAATACTATATCCTCCGCCTGCCTCAGCGACCGGGGGCATTGAAGCATTTCCTTGGCTGCCTTGGCCCTGATGACGATGTGGCACGGTTTGAATACCTAAAGAAATCGGCACGCAACTTCGGTTCTGTCTTGATCGGCATAGAGACGCTGGATCCTTCGAATTTTGATGTGCTATTGGCCAAGTTGGATGAAGGCGGATATGTCTATCAAGATATCACCGACAACGAAACGCTGGCCCAGTTCGTGATATGATGGGACTGACGGGGAAGACCGCGCTTGTCACTGGCGCGGCTCAGGGGATCGGGCGGGCCATTGCAACGCAACTGGCCGAGTCCGGTGTACGTGTGATTTTGTGTGATTTGAGTTTCGAGGCCGCCGCTGCCGCCGCAAAAGCGATTGGGGCAGAAGCTGTTGCTTGCGATGTCCGCGATCCCGTTCAAATTTCCGCTATGATAGATGAGGCGCAAAGCCGCCTTGGACACATCGACATTTTGATTTCCAACGCTGGCTTTGCCAGCGGAGAACCCAACGGGCCGACATCGGCCACCGATGACCATTGGCAAGCCAACTGGGAAGTGCACGTCATGGCGCATTTGCGGGCGGCGCGGCTTGTATTGCCTGAAATGATCAGGCGCGGGAACGGCTGGGTTGTGAACATCGCCTCTGCTGCGGGATTGCTGAGCCAAGTGGGCGATGCCGCCTATTCCGCCACCAAGCATGCCGCCGTCAGTCTGGCACAATCCTTGGCCATAGCGCATGGACAGCAAGGTATTTCTGTGTCCGTCGTTTGCCCGCTTTATGTGGCCACGCCTTTGCTCGGGTATGGCGAAGGTGATGCGCCGCAAACCGCCGGTGTGATTTCGGCGAATGACGTGGCCAAGGCCACGATTGAAGGTATGAAAGCGCGGCGTTTTTTGATCTTGCCGCATCCAGAGGCTGCAGCCTTTGCCCAGCGCCGGATGGAAGATACGGACCGCTGGATAAAAGGCATGCAAAAGGTGCATGACCGCGTCCAAAATTCTGATGCCAAGACGCTGCACGACATTCATAAGCTGGTCTGAGCCGCACCGCTTAGCGCACAGGAAAACTGTTCGCGAAACACCTGGCAGGATGTCTCAAAACAATCCTGAAGCTCGGCCTCTTCAGGCGCACTCCCTTCCGCACAAAGCGCTACAAAATCGCGGAACCCCAGATTCATCGCACTTCCCCGCAGCGCATGAAGGGCGGCAGGAATTTCCGCGACTGAAGCACTGCGATAGTCGGCAAGAAGTTGCGACGTTTCAACCAAGAACAGGTCAACAACTTCATCGAAATCATTAGGACCGATTTCTTCATACAATTCCCTGACACGCATCCAATCAATTGCCATGACAACCTCCGCTGGAAGAACTTGCAGGCGAAATCATGAAGATTCGGTTTCTATCGCCTGAGAAACTTTTCGCGCTTGTATACGGACCATTAACGGACAGCGCGTAGGCTCCAACATGTAAGCAGCATGTTTGAAGGCTCACATTTGCAATATCAGGTCCCTATTTCCAGACAGGCGGACACACCTACGATTCGCCGCGCATTGATCGTTGACGACAGCGAATTGCAGCGTCGGATCTTGCGGGCCATGTTGAATCGTACTGGATTTGAGGTGTTCGAAGCGGCAAGCGGCCAAGACGCGCTGAACATTTGCGCTGAACACCACCCGGACTTGGTTCTGTCGGACTGGATGATGCCAGGAATGGACGGGTTGGAGTTTTGCCGTGAATTCAGACGGATGGAGAGGGAGAGCTATGGATATTTTATCCTACTGACCGCCAAACAGGATAAGGAAGAGGTCGCGCGTGGGCTGGATGCGGGCGCGGATGATTTTCTATCGAAACCGATCAATGGCAGCGAATTGCGGGCAAGGATCAATGCCGGAGATCGCATTTTGCGCATGCAGCAAGAACTGTCTGAGAAGAACGCGGTCATTTCCGAAACTCTCACAGTCGTTCGCAAACTATACGATGATATCGACAAAGACCTGCAACAGGCGCGGCGCATTCAGGAGTCCCTTGTTCCAGCCCGGCAAATGACCTTGAGGGGATCGCGTGTCAGCTTGCTGTTGCGACCTTGCGGTCACGTTGGGGGGGATCTTGTCGGAATGTTCACGCCAGGCGATTGTCGGCTTGGGATGTACAATATTGATGTGTCAGGCCACGGCATTACGTCGGCAATGATTACCGCACGTGTCGCGGGCTATCTGAGCAGCGAATTCCCTGAACAGAACCTTGCCCTTGAACCTAGGTTCAATAAATATTTCGCGCTGCGCGACCCGACGGACGTAGCTCAACGGCTGAACAGGCGCCTTATGGCGGACCATGGCGTTAACGAATACCTGACCATGGCTTATGCCAATGTCGACATGGCCTCAGGTCTGGTGAAATTCGTGCAAGCCGGGCATCCCCCGCCTTTGCTGATGGCCGCGGATGGCAGCAGCCGGTTCATTGGCGATGGCGGCATGCCGATCGGTCTGCTACCGGACCCGGAGTTGGAAACCACCACTCTTCGGATGAACCCCGGCGACCAACTACTTTTCTATTCCGACGGGATCACAGAATGCATCCTAAAGAACGGGAACATGCTTGAGGAGGAAGGGCTTCAACGCCTGGTGACGAATCTGCCGGACAGTCCAGGGTCGGAATTTCTGGACGATCTATATTGGGCGCTGTGCCAAATGGCGCGGGATCCAACGGACCTGAAAGACGACGTTTCCGCCGTCTTGCTAGAATATCAACCGAACACCTGATGTACGAAATGCCGATCACCGTCATTGCCCAGCATTTCCAGCGCAACGTCAACCGGCATCCAAAGGGCTGTGTGCCCCGGCTCGGTCGGGGGGCCGTGGGGGCGAACGGGATCAGCGATGTAAATCGTACAAAGCTTCTCGGCCCAGCGATCGTATTCAGGCATATAGGTAAATCTGCGAAAGGCACCGATGCGGCGCGGCGCGGCGATCCGCCAACCAGTTTCCTCAAAAACCTCGCGGTGCAGCGCGGCAATAGGATGTTCGCCGGGGTCGATGCCACCGCCTGGCAATTGAAACTCGGGCGTCGGCTCTTGTTGATGTGTCACCAGAAGGCCCGCCGCCCCCGGCAAAATGGCATAAACGCCGTGCCGGATCGAATAAGACTTACCAGCCAAAGGGGGATCGCCCACGCGTAGAATCATGTTCGCCTCTTGGTCAGCGGGTTGCCGTACCTATATTGTCGCGATATGCCAAATAGCGGCAGATAAGGAAACCCCATGACACTCGGAAACAAAATCGCCTGGGACGATACAGTCCTGCCGTTTCAGTTGGATGCCTCGGACATGCGCGGCCGGATCGCCCGGCTGGACGGCGTGCTGAGCGGCGTCCTGAAACAGCATGCGTATCCGCCGCAGGTCGAGGCGCTTGTCGCCGAGATGGCGCTTTTGACGGCACTGATCGGACAGACAATTAAACTGCGCTGGAAACTGTCGTTGCAGGTGCAAACCCGTGGCGCTGTGCGAATGATCGCGACCGATTACTACGGCCCAACCAAGGAAGGCGAACCGGCACGCATCCGGGCCTATGCCAGCTTTGACGCCGACCGCATCACCGATCAGGCGCCGTTTGAACAGCTTGGCGACGGGTATTTCGCCATCCTGATCGACCAAGGCGAAGGCACGAAACCCTATCAGGGCATCACGGGCATCGCCGGCAATTCGCTAAGCGACTGTGCCGAGGCCTATTTTGCTCAGTCGGAACAGCTGCCGACCAAATTCAAGCTGGCATTCGGCAAGTCGATTGAACCGGGCGTTGCCGAACATTGGCGCGCAGGTGGCATCATGTTGCAACATATGCCCAAAGCCTCGCCTCTGGGCGCGGCGGCCCTGCTGGACCCGTCGATTTCCGAAGCGGCAAACCGCAATTCGGATGATGATGAGGAAAACTGGAACCGCGTGAACTTCCACCTCGCCACGGTTGAGGAGTTGGAGTTGATCGGCCCGTCCGTCACGCCAGCCGAATTGCTGGTGCGTCTGTTCCACGAAGAACAGCCGCGCGTCTATGAGGCACAGCCGGTCAAGTTTGGTTGCACTTGTTCGGAAGACCGCGTGCGGCAAAGCCTGTCGATCTATTCGGCAAAGGACATCGCGCATATGACAACGCCCGACGGTAAAGTGACGGCGGATTGTCAGTTCTGTAGTGCGCATTACGTTTTGGATCCGACCACCGTCGGGTTTCAGGCGAAGAAGGATGACTGACATCGCGTCGACCCTACGCCGGGCCATTGCGCACGGCGGCGACGGGTCGTCTGACTTTGATCTAAATCCAACGATCAAACTGCCCGCCGGACGCAAATTGCGACCGGCAGGCGTTTTGGTTCCGATTGACCTGACAGGCCCTGTGCCGCAGGTCATCCTGACGAAACGGTCCTCTCGGCTGAAACACCACCCCGGTCAGATTGCCTTTCCCGGCGGCAAGGTGGACGATGGCGATGCCGACGCAACCGCCGCCGCCCTGCGCGAAGCCCGCGAAGAAATTGGCCTGCCCGAACATGTTGTTGAGGTGTTGGGCGACCTGCCGACACATGAAACCGTCAGCAGCTTTGTGGTCACGCCGGTGATTGGCCTGATCCACGCGCGCTTTGACGAACGGCCAGAGGCGGGCGAGGTCGAAGAGGTGTTTCGCGTGCCGCTATCGCATGCGCTGGACCAGTCGCGCTATTCGGTTCAGTCGCGGCGCTGGCAAGGCCAGATGCGGCATTATTATACGGCACCATTCGGGCCCTATTACATCTGGGGGGCGACGGCCCGCATTCTGCGCGGTTTGGTCAGTCGCATGGCCCAGTGACCGAGGTCACGGGGGAATGGCTGACCCGGCCACAGACTCAGGCCGTCATGTCGATGCTGACCCGCGCCGGGTATGAGGCATATTTGGTTGGCGGTTGCGTGCGAAATGCGCTGCTTGGCGCGCCGGTCGATGACATCGACATTTGCACCAATGCGAGGCCCGATGTGGTGATGACCCTTGCCACCGATGCAGGGATGAAGCCGATCCCGACGGGCATCGACCACGGCACGATCACCGTGGTCACCAAGGGCATTCCGCACGAAATCACCACCTATCGCGCCGATGTCGAAACCGATGGGCGGCATGCCGTCGTGCGGTTTTCCAACCTGATGGAGGAAGACGCGCGTCGCCGTGACTTCACGATGAACGCGCTTTATGCCGATCAAACTGGGCAGGTCCATGACCCGGTTGGCGGGCTGCCCGATCTGGCCGCGCGGCGGGTTCGCTATATCGACGATCCCGCGACCCGCATCCGCGAAGACTATCTGCGCATCTTGCGGTTCTTCCGGTTCAACGCCTGGTACGGCGATCCGGCGGGCGGATTTGATGCCGATGCCCTGGACGGGATCGCCCGCAACTTGGACGGCATTTCTAGCCTGTCCCGAGAGAGGGTCGGGAGCGAGATCGCCAAACTGGTCCGCGCGCCAGACCCCGCGCCTGCGATTGCAGCGATGGATCATACCGGCGCATTGGCGGCCTGCCTGCCCGGTGCGGTGGCGCGAGGCCTGCCGGTTCTGATCCATCTGGAGCAAAGCCATACTATCGCGCCCGACCCCCTGCGCCGTTTGGCCGGCATGGGCTATTTCGACGGCGCGGCGCTGCGTTTGCCCAAGACTGACCAGCGCCGGTTAACAACCTATCAAACCTTGATGGGCAGTGCCGAGGGCGCAGCCGAATTGGGCTATCGCCATGGGTATGACATCGCACGCGATGTCCTGTTGCTAAGATCTGCACAGTTCGAACAACCGCTGGCCGCAGACGCACTGCCCGAAGCGCAGCGCGGGGCGCGGGCCGTTTTCCCCGTCGCTGCGTCCGATCTGATGCCCGCGCTGCAAGGCAAGGCGCTTGGCGACCGGTTGCGCGCGCTGGAAGACAAGTGGGTCCAATCCGGTTTTGCCCTGACCAAAGACCAACTTCTAGGCTAACGCGGCTGGCAAGTCCGGGCAAACTGGCTATCTTCAAGCCCATAGGCGGGCCCAATCCGCCAAAAGGATTGCCGATGAAAGCTGCCAATTGGATCAACGCCTTTGCCCCCGCTGACGGTGCGCCGCCGCAAACGCTTCTGCCGTTCATTCGCTGGGCGCTGAAAGGGTCGGGCTGGGCGCTGCTGATCTCGGCGGCGCTATCCATCGCGGCAGGCGTGGTTGAGGTGATGGCCGCGATGGTCTTGGGGCAGGTCGTCGATGCGGCGCTGGCCTCTGACCCTGCGCAGGTGTTTGCGCAGAATAGCACGTTGATCCTGATCGCGGTGCTGTTCTTCATGGTGCTGCGGCCCGCGCTGTTCGGAGCAACGTCGTATACGCAATCGCTGGCCGTGGGGCCGAACATCTTCAATCTGGTTTTGTCCCGCCTGCACCGGTTCACGCTTGGCCAATCTGTCACCTTCTTTGATGACGATTTCGCCGGGCGTATTGCACAGAAGGAAATGCAGACCGCCCGTGCGCTGACCGATGTGGTGATTGAGATGATCCACACCGTGCTGTTTGCGCTCGCCTCGGTCATTGGGGCGATCCTGCTGCTTGGAACGGTGGATGCGCGGATTGCGATTGCCCTGCTTCTTTGGCTGGTCGGCTATTGGTTCATGATCCGTTATTTCATGCCGCGCATTCGCGAACGGTCCAAGTCAAGGGCCGGGGCGCGGGCGATTGTCAGCGGCCAGATCGTAGACACGGTGACCAACATCAAAACGGTCAAGCTATTCGCCCATGCCGATCATGAGGACAAAGCCGCGCTGAACGCCATGGCCACCTTCCGGCAGCGCACGATTGAATTTGGCGAAATCTCGGTCGCGTTTCGGTTCGTGCTGATGACCGCGGCGGGCATGCTGCCGATCCTGCTGGTGGGTGGTGCGCTTTGGTATTGGTCGCGCGGGATGGTCACGGCAGGCGACATCGCCGCCACGGGGGCCGTTGCGCTGCGGCTGGCGCAGATGACGGGCTGGGTCAGCTTTACGCTGATGGGGCTATACGCCAACATTGGTGAGGTTGAGGACGGCATGCGCACCCTGACCCCACCGCACCGGTTGCTGGACAAACCCGGCGCAGCGGAATTGCGGGTGCCGAAAGGCCAAATCGCGCTGCAAGACGTCGGCTTTTCCTACGGACGTGAAACAGGCGGGGTCGAACAGCTTAGCCTGACAATCGCGCCGGGCGAAAAGGTGGGGATTGTCGGCGCGTCGGGTGCCGGGAAATCGACCTTGGTTGCGCTGCTGCTGCGCCTTTATGATGCCGAGCGGGGCAAGATCACCATCGACGGTCAGGACATCTCGGGTGTGACGCAGGAAAGCCTGCGCAGGCAGATCGGTATGGTCACGCAGGAAACGGCGATGTTCAACCGGTCCGCTTTGGACAACATCCGCTATGGCCGCCCCGACGCGACTGAGGCCGAGGTGCATGACGCCGCCCGCCGCGCCGAAGCGCATGATTTCATTCTGGGACTACAAGATCACAAGGGCCGAACGGGCTATGCCGCGCATCTTGGCGAACGGGGTGTCAAACTGTCGGGCGGGCAGCGCCAGCGCATCGCGCTTGCCCGCGCAATTCTGAAAGACGCGCCTATCCTGATCTTGGACGAGGCGACAAGCGCGCTTGATTCCGAGGTTGAGGCCGCGATCCAGATCGCGCTGGACCATGTGATGGAGGGCAAGACCGTGCTGGCCATCGCGCACCGGCTATCGACCATTTCCAGCATGGATCGGATCATCGTTCTGGATCATGGGCGGATCGCCGAATCCGGCACGCATGATGCGCTGCTGGCCAAGGGCGGGCTATATGCGGGCTACTGGAACCGGCAATCGGGCGGGTTCCTTGGCGCACAGGATGCTGCGGAATAACACTTTCGCCAAACCCGGCCTGCGGCTATGTCCTGCATCATGACACAAGTGACCATCGATCGATTGGGCTATCAGGGTGACGGGATCGCCCAGGGGCCGCTATATGTGCCCGGCACCCTGCCCGGTGAAACCGTAACCGGCACCCCGGACGGGCAGACCTTGCGCGATGTGCGGATCGATACGCCCTCGTCCGACCGGGTCAAACCGCCCTGTGTTCATGCCAAATCCTGCGGTGGTTGCCAGCTTCAGCATGCGTCGGACGGGTTTCTGGCCGACTGGAAGGCAGGCGTGGTGCGCAATGCGCTGCTGGCCCACGGTATCGAGGCCGAAATCCGCCCCATCGAAACATCGCCGCCCTTGTCGCGTCGGCGGGCGTCTTTTTCGGCGCGGCGCACCAAAAAGGGCGCATTGGCTGGGTTCCATATGAAAGCCTCGGACGTGGTGGTGTCGATCCCGAACTGCCAATTGCTGCACCCCGATCTAACCGCTGCGCTGCCGATGGTGGAACAGCTGGCCGTTCTGGGCAGCAGCCGTAAGGGCGAATTGTCGGTTCTGGTGACGAAATCCGAAGTCGGTTTGGATGTTGCTGTCACCGGCGGCAAGCCTGCCGATACGGCCCTGCGCGGCGCCTTGGCCAAGATTGCGGACGAACACGATCTGGCGCGGCTGTGCTGGGACGATGAAACCCTGCTGCGCCGCCGCCCCTATCAGATTTTCGGCAATGCCCGTGTGACGCCGCCTGCCGGGTCGTTCCTTCAGGCCACCGCCGAGGGCGAAGCGGCCTTGCAACGCGCAGTGCTGTCTATCGTCGACGGCGCGACCCATGTGGCGGATCTGTTCAGCGGCAGCGGCACCTTTGCCTTGCCGATTGCCCGCACCGCCGCAGTTCATGCCGTCGAAGGCGAAAAGGCCATGATCGCCGCCCTGAACGAAGGGTGGCGCATGGCCGAAGGGCTGCGCCGTGTGACATGCGAAGCCCGCGACCTGTTCCGCAATCCGTTGCTGCCCGAAGAGCTGAAGCGTTTTGACGCCATCGTCATCGACCCGCCTCGCGCCGGGGCCGAGGCGCAGGTTGCCGAAATCGCCAGTATTCGCACGCCCAAAGTGGCGCATGTGTCCTGCAACCCGGTGACCTTTGCCCGCGATACCGCGACGCTTCTGGCGGCGGGCTATCGGCTTGATTGGGTGCAGCCTGTCGATCAATTCCGCTGGTCCACCCATGTTGAACTGGTCGCATCGCTGTCGCTGGATATCTGAAGAACCCGGCACCTATCCGCTTCCTCGATTCAGGTGGCTGGCTCGGGCCGGGCGAATCCTGTATGGTCTTGGCAAAAAGCAAAGAGCAGAGATATGCGGATTCTGAGGGTTCTAGTGGCCGTCCTGCTGGTGGCAGGTGTGGCATCATGTTCAAAATTCTCGGCCTATAACGGGCCGGAAGTCACGCGCATTGTCGTGTTCAAAGAGGCGCGCAAAATGCACCTGCTGAACGGTCAGACGGTGCTGCGCAGCTATGACATCGGCTTGGGCTTTTCCCCGGTGGGCGACAAAAAGATCAGCGGCGACGGCAAAACGCCCGAGGGCGATTACTTTATCGACCGCCGAAACCCCAACAGCGAATTCTACCTATCGCTTGGCATTTCCTATCCCGACGCCTCTGACCGGGCCGAGGCGCGCGCCTTGGGCAAATCCCCCGGCGGGGATATTTTTATTCATGGTCGTCCGTGGAAGTACCGCAAGGGCGGTCAGGATTGGACGGCTGGATGTATCGCCGTCACCAACCGCGAAGTGCGCGAAATTTACAGCATGATCGGCAAAGGCACACCGATTGCGATCCGGCCTTAAAGCGGGTTGCTGATCTCTAGCAGATTGCCATCCGGGTCGCGCAGGTACAGCGACCGGATGGGGCCTGTTGCGCCTGTTCGGTTGATCGGGCCCATTTCGACCGGCACATGCTGGCCTTTCAACCAGTCGATCCAAACTTCAAGCGCTATCGAACTGAGAAAACACAAATCCGCAGACCCCGGCACCGGCGTCTGCGCCTTTGGATCCCATTCACGCCCGGCCAGATGCAGGTTGATCTTTTGCGACCCGAATTTCAGCGCCCAACGCGTGCTGCCGTCCGCCGGGGTGAACTGTTCGGCGATCATACCCAGAACACCCGTGTAAAAGGCCACGGTTTGATCGATGTCAGCGACAGTCAGAACCAAGTGGTCCAAGGTATCAAGCGTGGGTGTCATGTGGCCTCCGATCCTAGCTTGGTGGACTATGCCGTGGGTGTGCGGCAAGGGCCAGAACGCAAAAGGCCCCGTCTGAAACAGACGAGGCCACCAATGCGCGCATCAGTTACTGGGTAACGCGGCCACTTAGCAGCCAGTACCATTCACCACGACCGAGAAGGTACGGTACAGAACTTTCAGATCAGTTACGAAAGACAGCTTGCGCAGGTAGGCGGTGTCAAACTCGGCACGATCGGCAAAGCTGCTTTCGTTGCGAACCGAGATTTGCCAGAAGCCGGTGATGCCGGGACGCAGAGCGTAATAGGCCGTGCCGGGGTACAGATCTTTCTGCGACACCATCATCGGACGCGGTCCAACCAGCGACATGTCGCCATTCAGCACGTTCCAAAGCTGCGGCAGTTCATCGAGCGAGGTTTTGCGGATCAGGTGGCCAACGCGGGTGATGCGCGGATCGTGGCGCAGTTTCTGGCTGTGATCCCATTCGGCGCGGGCTTCGGGGTTCTTGTCCAGATAGGCCTGCAACTGGCGGTCCGCGTTCGGAACCATGCTGCGCAGTTTCCACATGCTGAACACGCGGCCATTTTTGCCGATGCGCTGCTGACGGTAGAACGGAGACGATCCGTCAAGCGACACCAGCAAAGCGAGGATTGCGACCACGAGAACGACGGGCAAAGCTGCGATCAGGATGAGAGCGATATCCAGACCCCGCTTCAGACCATCGCGATAGAGCGAGGTGGTCGGCGCCGCAAACAGCGCATCGGTAATCATTTTGTCAAATTCAGTCGCCAGAGACTTGCGACGGGCCAGCGTAACCATTCCGACCTCTCCTTCGAGGTTGCGTCGAAAGTGTCCTTGCACCGCTGACCCGTGGCACCGTTCCCTAAGGCTGCAAAAAGCCGTTCCGCCAAGGCGGGTGTTCAGGTCCGGTTGTCGTTTTGTCTATGCCACTGGCGCGGCGGTGCGTTTCTTCTTCCGACAGATACAGCACCAGCCCCCTAGTACTCGTTATGTCAAAATCATGTCTTTCCGGCGTGCTGCCGGGATGTCTCCCTTATGCAATTGTGGCGAAAACCCGTCAACGGTTGCCTTTTTTGCCCCAAAGTTTGGAACGTGAAATCGCGTTCGAGAATGGCTCAATCTTTGGATATATTGCCCGAATTGCGGGGGCTGCGCCCGTTTCGTCGGGCGCAATTTTGTGTCTTTTTGATACACTTTTCGGAAACGCCCTTTGAATATTGACCGCCTGCATGAAACAATTACTCCAACATACAGGGGGCAATGATCACGTTTACGCGGGCTGACCCTTGGTCAATTGCTGCATGCGCGAACAGTTGTACCAAAAGTTGTTAATTGTATGCGAAAATGCTCATTTTTCCGCACCATCTGTTTCCGCGAGGTCGAAGTCTGAACGACGGGATTTGTATTCATCGAATGCGGGCTTGAGGCCCTGTCAGCGCTGTTGGCGCCACCGCGCCACAATCCTCTCAATATGTTTCAAAATGTAATAATCATCACGCAATATCTATGGATATTCAGGCACCGTCGAACGTATCGCGTCACATTCTGGCCCATTTTTGCCACTTTTTGATTCGCTTCGCCCCACCGTCACCGCAGCGGTTGATGTTGAACAGAGCCCGCGCAACGGATATGTGCCGTTCAGGATTTAAGTAGTGAGACCGTTCTATGGCCAACCACCTGCACAAAGGCGATCTGCCCGAAGATCTGGACCTTGGCCCGGTGGTCGCCATTGACTGCGAAACGATGGGGCTGAACCCGCATCGCGACCGCCTGTGCGTTGTTCAACTGTCTGCCGGTGATGGCGATGCGCATCTGGTGCAAATTGCCAAAGGCCAGACCGAAGCGACGAACCTGTGCCGCCTTCTGACCGATCGCGATGTGCTGAAGCTGTTTCACTATGGCCGGTTCGATATCGCCGCGATGTACAATGCCTTTGGCGCACTGACAGCCCCGGTCTATTGCACCAAGATCGCCAGCCGCCTGATCCGCACCTACACGGACCGCCATGGCCTGCGGAATCTGACACAGGAACTGCTGGGGGTTGATATCTCGAAGCAGCAACAAAGCAGCGATTGGGGCGCAGACACGTTGACCGACGCGCAACTGGACTATGCCGCATCCGACGTGTTGCACCTGCATCGCCTGCGCGAGATCCTGAACGAACGGCTAGAGCGTGAAGGCCGCAGCGAGCTGGCGCAAAATTGCTTTGACTTCCTGCCGACGCGGGCGTTGCTAGACCTTGAAGGCTGGCCAGACACCGATATTTTCGCCCACGCCTGACCCGGACAAAGGACAGCATCCAGATGCGGCGGGACAACACATATTCACGGGTGATTGCCTGGCTCAAGATCTTGTTCCCGCTGACGGCGCTGGGTCTTTTGTCGACGGTGTTTCTTCTGTCCGAAGAGGTGGCCAAGGTTGGCGAGCTGCCCTTTGCGGATCGCGAATTGAAAGATCGTGTTGCGAACCAACAGATCACCGCGCCGCATTTTTCCGGCGTTACCGCCGAAGGTGACCGGATCAGCTTTACCGCCACATCTGCCCGCCCTGCCCCCGGTAGCTCTGATGCCGCGATTGGCGAAACGGTGTCGGGCGCGTTGGAATCGGACACGCAGGGCACCATCAACATGCGTTCGGATCAGATCGAAGTGCAGATGGATGACAATATGGCCCTGCTGACCGGCGGAGTTCAGATTGCATCGTCCCAAGGCTACAGCGTGACCACGGCCGCGATGCGCACCGCCCTGAATGACGTCTATGTCGAAACACTTGCCCCCGTCGAAGGAACCGGCCCCGAAGGGCAGTTTGCCGCGGGTAAGCTGATTATTACGACGACAAAGCCCGATGGGCGCATACAACTGCTTTTCACCGAAGGTGTGAAACTGGTATACCTGCCCAGACAAAACCAAGAGTAATCCTATGTTCTTTCGCTCGGCCCTATTGATTTGCAGCCTCGCCCTCGCCCCGTTTGCCGGATTGGCCCAAGGCACCAACGTTGGGTTCGGCGCGTCAGAACATGACACGTCGCAACCGGTTGAGGTGTCGGCAGACTCGCTCAAGGTGAACCAAGACGACGGCACCGCCATCTATTCGGGCAATGTGGTCATCGTGCAGGGGCAAATGCGCCTGGCCGCAGCTGAGGTCATCGTGATCTTCAACAAGGACCGCAGCGCGATTGACATGCTAAAAGCCAGCGGCGGCGTGACCTTGGTCAGTGGCCCCGACGCGGCCGAGGCGCAGAACGCCGATTACGCGGTCGAAACCGGCAATGTCGTGATGACAGGCAATGTGCTTTTGACCCAAGGCACCAATGCCGCAACGGCGGAACGGATGGATCTGAACCTTGAAACCGGTCAGGCCAATCTGTCGGGGCGTGTCACGACCATTCTGCAACCGGCGAAAAACTGATGGCCGCGCCCGACCTTACTGTGACCGACGGCGAAAGCGGCCTTGTCATCAACCACCTGCGCAAAAGCTACAAAAAGCGCGTCGTAATCCGCGACGTGTCGATGAAGTTGCATCGCGGTGAAGTGATCGGCCTTTTGGGGCCGAACGGGTCAGGCAAAACCACGTCATTCTATGCGATTGCCGGTCTGGTGAACCCCGAAGGCGGCCAGGTCTTGATCGACGGGCGTGATGCGACCTACCTGCCGATGTACCGCCGTGCACGTATGGGCATTGGATATCTGCCGCAGGAAATGTCGATTTTCCGGGGCATGTCGGTTGAGGATAACATCCTCGCCATTCTGGATATCGCCCAACGCGACCGCCACAAACGGCGCGAACGTCTGGAAGAACTGCTCAGCGAATTTTCGATCGAACATCTGCGCCGCGCCCCCGCGCTGGCCCTTTCGGGGGGTGAACGCCGCCGGGTTGAGATTGCCCGTTGCCTTGCCGCCGATCCGAAATATCTATTGCTGGATGAACCCTTTGCAGGCGTCGACCCCATCAGCGTCAATGACATCCGCTTTCTGGTGGCCGACCTGAAGAAACGGGGAATCGGTGTTTTGATCACCGACCACAATGTGCGCGAAACGCTGGAAATCGTGGATCGCGCCTATATTTTGCACGATGGCACGGTGCTGATGTCCGGCGCCCCGGACGAAGTTGTTAGAAACGAAAACGTTCGCCGCGTTTATCTTGGCGATAGTTTCAAAATCTCCTGAACTTCTGGTCACTTTCTTGAAAAAAGTTTCGCACTCTATCGCGTCATATAGTTGACACACGCCCCTTCAATCGCCTCATATTGAAGTATGACGCCTCGGCATTTTTCAGTTTTGTGCGCGGTACCCTTGTTCCATGGGGCGACACAGATCAAGCCGAATGCCGGTGCGTCTTCCCCCACAGTCATCCGCCCAAAACCGGATTCGTCCGGGCTGTCCGGGTGACTCATAAGAAAAAGGAAATGCCATGCGCTACCAAATCACGGGAAAGCACATCGATGTCGGAGAGGCCCTGCAAACTCATGTCAAAGACGAGTTAGGAGCTGCCGTTCAGAAATATGCAGAGCGGCCGACCGACGCCAGCGTGATCTTTTCCAAAAGCGCACATGAGTATGTCTGCGAAGCGACGGTTCACCTGTCGACCGGACTGACTGCAACTGCCAAAGCCCATGAAACCGAAATCTATGCGGCGTTCGACAGCTGCTGCGAGAAAATGGAAAAGCAGTTGCGCCGCTACAAGCGTCGTCTGAAGGACCATCATAAGGACCGGACGGCACCTGTTGAACTCATGGGCGCATCCTCGTATATCCTCGCCGGCGGCACCGACGATGAAGAGTCGGAGCCCGAGACGCTGCAACCGATCATCGTGGCCGAGATGGAAACCAAGATCCCATCTTTGACCGTGGGCGAGGCAGTGATGCAGATGGAACTTGCTGGCGCCCCGGTGCTGGTGTTCCGAAACGAAAAGAAGGATGGAGTAAACGTTGTCTATCGTCGCGAAGACGGCAATATTGGCTGGATTGATCCATAATTCAGCACGCCCCTGACGGGACAACTTTTTTCCTTGGCTTCTGCCATCATACAGGCTCATCATGACATTTGTGGAACTTTTGAAACCAGAAGCTGTGAAGGTGTTGGCTGGCGTGTCCAGCAAGAAACGCCTGATGCACGATGTCGCTGAGCTTGCGCATACCGCATACGGGGTAGGCGCGAATATGTGTGTCGAAGCCCTGATGGAACGCGAAAGCCTTGGCCCAACCGGTGTGGGCCATGGCGTTGCTTTGCCTCATGCGCGCGTCCCCGGCCTCGATTCGGTCGTGGGCGCGTTTATCCTGCTGGAAAAGCCGATTGATTTTGAAGCGGTCGATCGTCAGCCGGTCGATTTGGTTTTTGCCCTGTTCGCCCCCGAGGACGCAGGCGTTGAACATCTCAAAGCGCTGGCGCTGGTATCGCGCACCCTGCGCGAGGTCAGCATTTGCCGCAAGCTGCGGGCGAACCCCGATGCGGCAACGCTGTACACCATCCTGACCGAAGCGCAGGCGACCAAGGCCGCCTAACCGCTTAGTCCCAGTCGCGGAACCCAAACATAGTATAGTCGCGCTGATACGCCTCTTGGGCGAGCGCCTCAATCTGGTCGTCGTAAATGTCGGCCAGTGCGAAAGGCGCTTTGTTCGGTACAGGTTCGGGATCGGGCGGCGAAAGATGCCCCACCTGCATCGCAAGGCTGGGCAGGTAGACGTCCATTTCATCCTCTCGGACGATCATGTCAGGCAGGTTATAGTCTGCCATCCCCATCAGGCATTGCGACTGGGACGCCCAGTGATTGTCGACCCGCACGGCCGTTTGCCCGGCCAGATTGGCCCGCACAAACCGCAAGAAGGCGCTGAACGCTTCGCGATGCTCATCCCGCCCATAGTTGGGATCGGGCCATTCGGCAGGCAGCGGCACATCATGCTGACGGATCAGCGCCCGCCGGATCATCAACATCGCCCCCGGCCCGGTGCGCAGCAGATGGGCACAGAACACCGCATGGGCCCGCGCAACAGGGTGGCGCACCACAGTAAAGCTCCGATGTCCGGGGCGGTCGCGTTTCCACCCTGTCAGTTCGGCCCGGTTGAACTTGGTTCCCAGTTCAGACCCATCGACCCCGTCCAGCGCGGCCATCCATTGACGCACGGCAAGTTCGGGGCCGGAGCGGATTGGCATATACAGCAGCGGCGTTTTCGCCCCGGCGACATAGCTGGGGATCATCGGGCCGCGGCGCGGCTCAAACGCGGGCGTGCGCGTCAGGTTGAACCGGTCCAGCCGTGCCAGCCCCTGCCGCATGTCATCTGGGTTGGCGACCTTGTCGATCACCGGTTCAGGGTTCTGCCGCTTTAAAGACTTGTTCAAGCTGTCCAGCGACTGATCCACGCCCAGCCATTTTGCCAACCCGTTGAACACCTCAACGTCCTGCAAATCTTCATAGGCGATGTAGAACGCGGCTTGCCCCGACTTTTGCAGACGGTGCATCACTGTTACCTGAAACTGCTGAAGCTCGGTCACGTGGGCCTCAAACTCATCGGCGTTGAACTCGGCCTGCGCTTCGCGGCGCTTTTTGACATTGGTCAGCTTCCACTGCCCGGTCGCCTGCGCGATCTTCCAGCTGACATAGCTGTCGAGCGGGTTACGGGTCAGGATGATCTTGGCGCATTTGGGATCGTTCAGAATGTCATCCAGCACGCGCGGATCATGGTCGTGGAAATAGCGGAACCCCTGCAACGTGCCGCTATCGGACTGAATGGCCCGCAACAGGCGGCGCGGCTTGGCGTCCCTTTCCTGCTTGGAAATGCCGTGGATGTCCGTCGCCGTGGGATAGCCGATAAAGGCCGGGTTAAACGCCTCACCCAGACATTCGATCCCGTCAAAGGCGTTCAGATTGGCCTCAAGAAAATTCGAACCGGTGCGCATTTCGGCCAGAACGACGAAAGACGTGAAGGGTTTGGGCATGGTTATGACTTCTTCACAAGATAGGGTTTGCGCGGACGGTCGCCTGCGCTGGCGGTTCGGGCTTCGGCGGGGAAATCGCCCATCAGATAGGGGTGCATGCCTTCATTCTTCAGCCTTTGCAGAAACGGTCCAAAGCCCGCAAGATCGGTCATATGCGGCGCCTCACGAAGGCGATTGTCGGGCAAATGTGCGATTTCTTCGATGATGGCCTGCAACGGCTCCAACGGGGCTTCGATGAATTCCGCCAAGGACCAGATGCGCACGCGGGCCTGAACGTGATGCGCCTGAAGCAATTGCAGCGCTTCGTTTTCGATCTTCTGAAGCAGCGCGGCCCGTTTGCGGATATCGCCGAAATTCGCGTTGGACTTGAACAAAGGCACCGCCCAAGCCCCCGAGATCACCGAGATCTGCGCGTTCGGGTCGCGTACCATGTCATGCAGCACCGCCTGCCGGTCGCGCGGGCTAAACAGGATGCACTGACGTTCGCCGCGCGTGTTCCAGATGACGTTGGTCAGAAAGGCCTTGGGATTGGCATCGCGCAGCTTGGCATTGTCGGTCATCGCGCCGTTGAACGTGTCGGCATCGCCGGCAAAATGCACTCGGTCGCGGGCAAACAGATGGCCATGCACCCGCGCGCCCGCGGTGCGGTTCAGCCAACCGCCAAAGTTCTCGAACAGATCGTCAAAGCCTTGGAACACCGAATAGGGCCAAGCCGTGATGCCATGTTCCCACCCGTGGTTCGGATAGCGGCTGGCCATGTATAACCCCGGACGGCCACGCGTGCGGCGATCCACGGCGCGGGTAAAGATGCGGTCAATCTTGCCCGGATTAGGCTCCGTCCGCTTCAGCGCGCGGTCCGGGTCCGTCAGGAAGGCGCGGTACAAACCATCGGCCTTAGGCCAGATTTTCCGCGCCACAAAACAGTCCGACCGCCGCAGCAATTGCAGGTGGTCGTCATAAAAGACATGCGGTTTGCCCTGAATGTCGAATTTGGACAGGGTCAGCGACCGGCTTTCAACCTTCTTGGCATGCACCCGTGCCATGGTCTGAAAATAACTTTCATCCGGAATCCAGACGCGGCGGAAATAGGTGTCATACTGGCTGCGCTTGGGATCATTCAGAATGGCCGACAGGGTATCGCGCGTCAGGCACCACCACTGGCTGCCCATATGCGGCACCAAGCCTTCGGGGATCTTGCGGCGCACCCGCAGCCGCCGTTGCAGCGCGACGAAATTGTCGAACAAAGCCCGCCGCTTGCGCCATGAGAACGGAAAGTGCAGCGTAAATCGTTCGGCCTCTAGCCCGCCGACCGTCCAGGGCACATCGGCGGTTGTGGCGCTTTCGATGAAATCCGTATCGGGCCGAGCGTTCAGATATTCGATCAATTCGCCAACAGGCCGCAGCGGCAGGCATGACCCCGAGGTCAGATAGACGTGGCGCACCTCTGGGTGCTGATCCAGAAGCAGTTGGCTGGCCGCCTGACTGGCCGCGACAATGCCCCATGTCCCCCATTCACAGCGATACCGAGGCCCAAGCGTGACCCCCGGCAGATCCGCCAACTTGCCCGCGAAATGGTCGTAGGCCGCGCTCGGCACAGCCTTGTCCACATGGATCACCACCGGACAGCCGGCGTTGGCCCAATGGCGGGCCACCTGTTCAGCCCGGCGGAACGCGGTGTGAACCAGCATGACGATGCCCAGCGTGCTCATGCCCAGTTGCCCTTTGACATGAGGCCCAGAATTTCAAGCTGACGCCAGTTGATGTATTTTTCCGAATGGCTACACCACAGGTCCGGGTTTTCCTTCACCATATGCGCATAGGCCAGATATTCCTGACTGCCGGAATAGTGCTGTTTGCGGGTCAGCTCCTCTTTGGCCTTTTTGTTGAAGGTGTTCAGAAACTTGGTGTGCAGCAGCACGCCCGACGCCTTTTCCCCGCCTGCCTGTTCATAGACAAGGTTCAACCCGCGCGGCAGCATGTTGTGGGTTGAACTGACATAGGCATAGCGCCGGTCCCATTTCACCAGCGGGATCTTGTTCAATGCCGGGGCTTTGTCAGGCTGATCGGCGAAAAAGACCCGCGCCCGTGGCCCGCCCTGAATCCACAGGTTCCACATCAGATCATTGCGCCGCAGCAGGTAGTTGCCGGGGTCAAACCACGCAGCAATATCCACCGGGTTGTCGCCCGCCTCATACTTATGGGCGTTCAGCTTGCCCTTTGGGTACATATCCAACAGCATGGTCCCAAACGACCGCACAGCCGAGGCATCAAGCCAATCGGTCAGTGCCGACAGAGGCCGCGTGTCGCAGAACGGGTAAACAAATAACTCATCCGGGTCGACCGTCAGACACCAATGCCCGTCGCCATAGACGCGCAACAGATGGTTCATCCAGTCCATCCCAAAGCGGGATTTCTTATAGCCCGCCCGCGTGTGCCAGACCGAAACGTCCTGCTGGTTGGACAGAAATTGCAGCGTTCGGTCCGTGCTGTCATTGTCGACCAGCAAGAAATGCGACACGCCCAAGTCACGGTAATACTTCAGGAAATACGGCAGGCGCACCGCCTCATTTCGCATGGTGGCGAACAGTAGGATATCGCCGCGCCGAATTTTACCCGTGCGATTGGTAACAGGCCGCAATTGCCGACGCTTTCGAAACGCCCGGATCAACAGGCGCCGACGCTGAAGCCGCAAGCGGTATGACTGCCGTAGACTCAAATCTGCCCTCGTGACGCGCAGCTGTCCTCATAGCGGTATCGTGGCAAGATTAACGGCCGATTGCCATTGCCCGATGTCACCAGTTTGGATTTTGCGCAGACTGCTCTGTTTTATTGTTGAGAAAACTATAGGCGCGAAAATTGTGCAGGTAAACTATCCACAGGCGGCCCGAAACGCGGCGCGCTGCATAAGCCCCAGATCTTCCAACTGTTTCGGCCCTGTGTAGCGCAGCGACTCGGGGCACCACAGGTCTGGGTTCGCGGCCAGCCCGTCGAAATAGTCGCCAAACTGGTCGGGCCGGTTGAAATGCTGGGCCCGGTGGTCGGGGTCGGCTGATCGGTCCACAACCTCGGGCAGGAACTTGGTATGCAGCAACGCGCCGCTCACCTGCGCCGGTCCGAACACGTCGTTCAAATGGGGTGGCAGGGCCGCATGGGTCGAGTTCACATAGGCATAGCGCCGGTTCCAATGAATCAGCGGGATCTTGTTCAGCGTCGGCGCCATGTCAGGTGCTTCCGCAAAGAACACCCGGTCACGCGGGCCGCCTTGCACCCAAAGGTTCCGCATCGGCTGTTG
The DNA here is from genome assembly GCF_900302505.1 of Pseudoprimorskyibacter insulae. Classification (GTDB taxonomy): domain Bacteria; phylum Pseudomonadota; class Alphaproteobacteria; order Rhodobacterales; family Rhodobacteraceae; genus Pseudoprimorskyibacter; species Pseudoprimorskyibacter insulae. The sequence goes on from NZ_OMOJ01000002.1 coordinate 44,324, forward strand.
CCGCTGGGCGCGATAGCCGTATGGGTCGAAATGGGTCAGCACCTCAGTCGGGTTTTGGCCTGCGCGGTAGGTCTGATCTTGCAGCCGGCCTTTGGGGTACATCTCTAGCATCAGGGCGCTAAGGCCCGTCTGGCCTGTTGCCGCCAAATGCGCGGTCAATTCGGGCAGGTCCGCGCGGTCGCAATCGGGGTAGATCAGCAGCTCATCCGCATCGATCGTCAGGCACCAGTGGCCATGCCCATAGCGTATAAGCAACCACGTCATCCAATCCACACCAAAGCGCGATCCGCGATAGCTGGCCCCGGTTTGCCAGAGCGAAACGTCCGGCTGCGATTGCAGCAAGGCGCGGGTGTCGTCGGTGCTATTGTTGTCGACGATCAGGAACTGCGCCACGCCCAAAGCCCGGTGATGTTGCAGAACATAAGGCAAGCGCTGCGCTTCGTTCTTCACCGTCATAAAGCACAGGATATCAGGGGGCTTGATGCCACTGGTCCGATCCGCAACCGGGCGCAAGACGTGGCGCGACCGGAAGGACCGCCAAAGCAGCCTTCGCCGCTTTAGCCGCAGCTTATACGCGGTCCATGGGGTGGGTGCCTGTGCCAAAACGAAAGCCTCATCGCCGTCAGGCAATGAGGCTATACAGATTTCGCCGGTTAGGGAATCCCGTTACTGGGCCGCCTGCTCCATCGCCACGATTTCACGCAGATAACCGGACAGTTCGTCCTTCAGGTCATCCCGCGCCAAGGCAAAGGCGACGGTCGCTTGCAAGAATCCGGCCTTGGATCCACAGTCAAACCGCTGACCGCGGAAGCGGAAGCCATAGACGCCATGTTCGCCGCCGATCTCATCGGCGATAGCGTCGGTCAGTTGGATTTCACCGCCTGCGCCCTGCTTCATCTTGTTCAGATTGTTCAGCACGTTGGGCGTCAGGATATAACGGCCAATGACTGCAAGGTTCGAAGGCGCGGTGCCAGCGGCGGGCTTTTCAACCATGCCCTGAACCTCAACGATCGAGCCCATGTCGTTCTTGATATCCAGCACGCCATAGGACGAGGTTTTTTCGGCCGGGACTTCCATCGCGGCAACCACGTTACCACCGGTTTCCTGATACGCCTCAACCATCTGTTTCAGACAGGGCACATCGGCGGCGATTACGTCATCGGGCAGCATAACCGCGACCGGTTCGTTCCCAATCAGGCGGCGGGCACACCAGACCGCGTGACCCAAGCCAAGCGCCTTGTGCTGGCGGACATAGGCAATCGCGCCGCTGTCCATGTTGGTGCTTTTCAGCACCTCCAACAGATCATCCTTACCCTTCTTGCGCAGCTCCTGTTCAAGCTGGGGGGAGTGATCGAAGTAATCTTCCAATGCACCTTTGCCGCGCGAGGTGACGAAAATGAATTCTTTGATGCCCGCAGCACGGGCTTCGTCGATTGCGTATTGGACCAGCGGACGGTCCACCAGCGTCATGATTTCCTTCGGCACCGATTTGGTTGCGGGCAGGAAACGTGTTCCCATCCCGGCTACAGGGAAAATCGCTTTGGTGACCTTCTTGCGCATTCAATACTCCTTAAAAACGTTTGTCCGAGGGCTGCCTTAGGCGAACCATGGAATTGCCAGAAGTGTTCCAGCCTCGGGGGAAGATGTTGACCAATGATTAGGCAGTTTCCAATTCAGCGTTGTGTCGCAGCGTGGTTGTGATGGAATATTAATCAACTTCGCCGTTCCCGCTGCAATAATGGGCAAAACATACATCTGCTTTGCCCTGCGCCGATAGCTTCGCATTCCGGCGCGATTTGAGCAAGTGTTTCGCGAAACCTGCGCATTCTCAGGGACGCCTTTGAAACAATGCGGCCTTCAACCGCGCTTCAATTCCACGGCAGGGGCATAGGCAATGAAGAACGGATTCGCAAAACCCTCTTTGCCATAGGCCAGCGGCGTATGATCGTCGAAACGAACGACCTGGCCGCCTGCACCTGCCAGAACGGCGTGACCTGCGGCGGTGTCCCATTCCATCGTGCGGCCAAGTCGCGGATAGATGTCCGCTTCGCCCGTGGCAACAAGACAGAATTTGAGCGACGATCCCGCGCTTTTGGAATCCTTGACCGCGTATTTGTTGATGTAATCATCGGTCGCCTGATCGCGGTGCGATTTCGACGCGACAACCATCAGGGCGCCATTGTCACTATCCGCGACCGAGATCTTGCGCAGGTTGCCGGGGGCGTCTTTGGCAAAGGGGCCGTCTTCTTCAACCGTCGATCCATCGGCCAGCGTAAAGAACATCCGTTCGCGTGCCGGGGCATAGACCACGCCGCGCGTCGGCACGCCGTCCTCGACCAGCGCAATGTTCACGGTAAAATCGCCACGGCGGTTCACGAATTCCTTGGTGCCGTCCAGCGGATCAACGATCAAGAACGTCTTGGCGGTGATGTCGTGGCTGTCGGACTGTTCTTCAGTGACCAGCGCGATATCCGGGAACGCCGCGCGAAGCCCGGCCGAGATCAACGCATCCGCCGCTTCGTCTGCTTCGGTCACGGGGCTGTTGTCGGACTTGGTCTTTACGGCAAAATCGTCAGAATTGTAGATTTCCATGATCTTGTCGCCAGCTTCCAGCGCCAAACGGCGGATCACGGTGGTAAGGGCTTCGTAATTCAAAAGGTCACTCCTTTGCCCAGCCATTGCCGGATTCATTGAATATCAATCTCGGCAACCTTATGATCCGAACCATTCCGATCGGCAAGCACAGGCAGGCCGTCGCAACGCAGTCAGGCACACGATGTTTCAGCAGACCGCCCCAAAATCTCGGCTCGACTCGGCCATCGTCATTGCCGAACTGATCTACCACAACGCGGTGCGGACCGTGCGCAAAACGCACAACAACGCGGTGATGTCGATCCTGATGAACATGGTGCAGGCCGCCACCTTCGTTCTGGCGTTCTTCCTGATGTTTTCGGTTATTCCCGGCATGCGCAGTTCCGCCATTCGGGGTGATTACCTACTCTACATTATGTCCGGCGTGTTCCTGTTCATGACCCATGTGAAAACCATGGGGTCGGTCGTTGGGTCCGAAGGGCCCGCCAGCCCGATGATGCAGCACGCGCCGATGACCACCGCCATCGCTATTGCCGCCGCGATGCTGTCTTCGCTGTATGTGCAGGTGATTTCGATGTTTACGATCTTGTTCCTGTACTACACCGCATGGCAACCGTTTGAGATTTATGACGCCGCCGGGTGCATGGCGATGCTGCTGCTGGCATGGTTCACCGGTGCGGCCGTCGGCATGGTGTTCTTGGCGCTAAAGCCTTGGTTTCCCACGGCGGTTGGCATTGCAACCACGATTTACCAACGTGCCAATATGATCGCGTCAGGCAAGATGTTCGTGGCCAACACTCTGCCGGGTTTCATGCTGGTGATGTTCGATTGGAACCCGCTGTTCCACACCATCGATCAGGCCCGCGGCTTCGCCTTTATCAACTATACCCCGCACAACAGCACCATCGCATATCCGTTGATCCTTGGGGTCGTGCTGTTTACCATCGGCTTGATGGGTGAATTCTACACCCGCAAACATGCCTCAGCATCGTGGAGTGCGCGCCGTTGATCCGACTTGCGCTTGTCCTTCTGCTAACTTGGACCGGGCTTGCGCAGGCGCAATCGGTGCCCGGCCTGTTTGATGTGGCGGGCGTGGCGATGGACGATGCGTTGAACGTGCGCGTGTCGCCCAAAGGCAGCGCGGATAAGATCGGCACGCTGGCGCATGATGCCAAAACGGTCGAAGTGACGGCCCTGTCGAACAATGGCAAATGGGGCCGCATCAATCTGGATGGTCAGGCGGGATGGGTCTCGATGCGCTATCTGGCGCAAGTGCCTGCACCGGGCGGGATTCCCTCGCAACTGACCCGCTTTGGGACGGAGCCGTTTTGGTCCATGGACCTATCCGGATCTGACGTGAAAATGACCTTTATGGGGCTGGATCCGCTGCGCCTGTCGCTGGTCCATATCGCCCCGGCTTCGGGCCGGTCCGATCGGTTTGCCATGCTGGCCGAAGGCGCGGGGGTACGGTTGGTTGCCGCTGTCCGCAAGGTTCAGGCCTGTAGCGACGGCATGTCCGACCGGCTTTATGGCTATGACATCGACGTGATCGACACGGGCCAGGGCAGCATCGTACCCTATACCGGGTGCTGTTCACTAAAATGAAAAGGCCGCGCTGGATGCGCGGCCTAATCTGTTAACCCTTCATGCTGTCCCAGAAGCTTTTCACAGAGGAAAAGAAGGACTTGCTTTCGGGGTTGTTGTCTTCGCTCAGCTCTTCGAACTCTTTCAGCAGCTCTTTCTGGCGCGAGGTCAGGTTGACCGGCGTTTCGACCGCCAGTTCGATGAACATATCGCCAAGCCCACTGCCGCGCAGGGCGGGCATGCCCTTGCCGCGCAATCGCATTTGGCGGCCCGATTGGCTGCCCGACGGGATTTTCACCCGGCTGCGACCGCCATCAATGGTCGGCACTTCAATATCACCGCCCAAAGCCGCTGCAGTCATGCTGACCGGGACACGGCAAAACAGGTTGGTGCTGTCCCGCTCAAACAAATCATGCTTGGTGACTTCCACGAAGATATACAGATCCCCCGGAGGCCCCCCGCGCAGCCCGGCCTCACCCTCGCCAGCCAGACGAATGCGCGTGCCGGTTTCCACCCCCTTGGGGATGTTGACCGAAAGAGCGCGATCCTTCTGTTCCCGGCCTGTGCCGCCACATTTGCCGCAGGGGTTCTTGATGATCTGGCCCAGCCCCGAACAGGTCGGGCAGGTCCGTTCAACGGTAAAGAAGCCTTGCTGCGCACGTACCTTGCCCATGCCCGAACAAGTCGGACAGGTCACAGGTTCCGCGCCACCTTCAGCACCCGATCCTTTGCACGACCCGCACTGCGTTGCCGTCGGCACCGAGATGGTCTTTTGCAGGCCCGAGAACGCCTCTTCCAAGGTCAGCCGCAGGTTAAATCGCAGGTCCGATCCGCGGGTCGCGCGCTGACGGCCACCGCCGCCCCGCTGACCGCCCATGAAATCGCCGAACAAATCGTCGAACACATCGGAAAATGCGCTGGCGAAATCGCCCTGCCCCGGATGGCCACCGGGACGACCGCCGCCACCGCCCATGCCGCCTTCGAAGGCCGCATGACCATAGCGGTCATAGGCTGCTTTCTTGTCGGCATCTTTCAGAACCTCGTAGGCCTCATTCACAGCTTTGAACTGATCTTCGGCGTCGGGGTTGCTGGCGTTTCGGTCGGGGTGCAGTTCCTTGGCCTTCTTGCGATAGGCCTTTTTGATCTCGTCCGCCGAAGCGCCCTTCTGAATGCCGAGCAGCTCATAATAGTCACGTTTGGACATCTAAGCCCTCCTTGCTCCCGGAACGCAGGAGGCCGGCCCGGTGATCGGACCGGCCCCCAAAGGTTCCGCTGGGTGGCACTTACGAACGCTTGTTGTCGCCCAGATCTTCGAAGTCCGCGTCAACGATATCGTCATCGCTGTCACGTTCTGCCGAGTCTGCGGCCGCAGGTTCGTCATCACCCTCTTCGGCTTGCGCCTTGTAGATCGCTTCGCCCAGACGCATGGCCACTTCGGTCACGTTCTGGATGCCCGACTTGATTTTCTCGGCGGTGGCATTGTCCTTCTCAAGGTCGTCCTTGAGCGCGGCCAGCGCCAGTTCGATCGCTTCGATGGTCGACGGGTCAACCTTGTCGCCATGCTCTTCGATCGACTTCTCGGTCGAGTGGATCAGGCTTTCCGCCTGGTTGCGGGCTTCGACCAGGTCCTTACGGGCCTTGTCGGATTCGGCGTTTTCTTCGGCTTCCTTGACCATCTTTTCGATGTCGTCATCCGACAGACCACCAGAGGCTTGGATCGTGATCCGCTGCTCTTTGTTGGTGCCCTTGTCTTTGGCCGAAACCGAAACGATGCCGTTGGCGTCGATGTCGAAGGTCACTTCGATCTGCGGCATGCCGCGCGGTGCCGGCGGGATGTCTTCCAGGTTGAACTGGCCAAGCATCTTGTTGTCGGCAGCCATTTCGCGTTCACCTTGGAACACGCGGATGGTCACAGCACTCTGATGATCTTCGGCGGTCGAGAAGACCTGGCTTTTCTTCGTCGGGATCGTTGTGTTGCGGTCGATCAGACGGGTGAACACGCCACCCAGCGTTTCGATGCCCAGCGACAGCGGCGTGACGTCCAGCAGAACAACGTCTTTCACGTCGCCTTGCAGAACACCGGCCTGAATTGCGGCGCCCATGGCAACCACTTCGTCCGGGTTCACACCCTTGTGCGGCTCTTTGCCGAAGAATTTGGTCACTTCTTCAATGACCTTCGGCATACGGGTCATACCGCCAACCAGAACGACTTCGTCAATGTCCGAGGTCGACAGGCCCGCGTCTTTCAACGCAGCGGCGCAAGGCTTCATCGAGCCTTTGATCAGATCGCCAACCAGCGATTCCAGCTTGGCACGGGTCAGTTTCATGACCATGTGCAGCGGCTGACCGTTCGACCCCATCGAGATGAACGGCTGGTTGATTTCGGTCTGGCTCGAGGACGACAGTTCGATCTTCGCTTTTTCAGCAGCTTCTTTCAGACGCTGAAGCGCCATCTTGTCGCCGCGCAGGTCGACCGAATGTTCTTTTTTGAACTCATCCGCCAGGTAGTTGACGATGCGCATGTCAAAGTCTTCGCCGCCCAGGAAGGTGTCGCCGTTGGTCGACTTCACTTCGAACAGGCCGTCGTCGATTTCCAAAATGGTCACGTCGAAGGTGCCGCCGCCAAGGTCATAGACCGCGATGGTGCGCGATTCTTTCTTGTCCAGACCATAGGCCAACGCAGCCGCAGTCGGCTCGTTGATGATGCGCAGCACTTCCAGACCGGCGATTTTGCCAGCGTCTTTGGTGGCCTGACGCTGGGCGTCGTTGAAGTATGCCGGAACGGTGATAACGGCCTGCGTCACGTCTTCGCCCAGATAGGACTCAGCGGTTTCTTTCATCTTTTGCAGAATGAAAGCCGAGATCTGCGACGGGCTGTATTTGTCACCCTTGGCTTCGACCCATGCGTCGCCATTGCCGCCGTTGATCACGTTGTACGGCAGGTTTTTCATATCTTTGGCCAGATGCTCGTCGTCGATACGACGGCCAATCAGGCGCTTCACACCGAATACGGTGTTGTCGGGGTTGGTCACGGCCTGACGCTTGGCCGGCTGACCCACAAGGCGCTCATCGTCGGTGAACGCGACAATCGAAGGCGTGGTACGTGCGCCTTCCGAGTTCTCGATCACACGCGGCTGCGAACCATCCATAATGGCGACACAGCTGTTGGTGGTGCCGAGGTCGATACCAATCACTTTTGCCATGTTTCGATCCCTTCATATAACAAGGCGATGACCCGAGACGCGGACCCGTTTCGGCATCCCGCCCCGGCTTTGATACGCAGCGGGATGGCGTCCCAGCCGCGCGTTCGAAGCGTATATAAGGAGGTCATTTTGGCCCTGCAAGCATTCGTGCCGCAGTGAATCTGGAAAATCGTCGGTTTTTGCCCGTGTTTGCCGCTTTCGCGGGCCATCTGGGCAGGCCCGATTTTCGAATAGCGATGCGCCTAGCAGATCCTCGGCAATTGCTCGCCCACCAACATATCGACAATCCGCGCCCCGCCGAACAGGGTGCGCATGGTCACGCGGCCCGCCTGCCCGCCCGTCGCTTTGCCAATGATCGTCGCGCCTTGCCCGGCCTTCACGCTGCGCATGGCGGCAAGGGCAGCCTCGGCCTCGGCCTCGGGCACGAACAAAACCAATGTGCCCTCATTCGCCAGATAAAGCGGATCAAGGCCGAGGATTTCACACATGCCTTTGACTTCAGTGCGCAACGGCAAGGCGGTTTCTTCGATCTCGATGCCGCAACCTGCGGCCTCGGCAATCTCATTGAGCGCACTGGCCACGCCGCCACGCGTCGCATCGCGGGCGGCCCGGACATTCGGACAAGCGGCCAGAACCGCCTCCATCAAATGGCCAAGCCCCTGACAATCGGACGGGATTTCCGCCGACAGCGCCATATCCCCACGTGCCGCCATAATCGCCGCGCCGTGATCGCCCAGAACACCGTTCACAATCGCCACATCACCGGGCCGCACATGCCCCGCCATCAGATCGCGCCCCGGCGGGATCACCCCAACGCCTGCGGTGGTGACAAACACCTTGTCGGCGCTGCCGCGGCCAACAACCTTGGTGTCGCCGGTGACAATGCGAACGCCCGCCGCCACAGCCTCTGCCTTCATCGACGCCACAATCCGGCGCAATAGCGCGATCTCGGTTCCTTCTTCGATGATGAACGCCGCCGATAACCAAAGCGGCCGCGCGCCTCCCACGGCCAGGTCATTGACCGTGCCACAAACGGCGATCTTGCCGATATCGCCGCCGGGAAACTCCACCGGATCCACAACGAAACTGTCCGTCGTCATCGCCAGCCTTGCGCCCGGCTGTTGCAGCGCCTCCGACACAAGCCGCGCCTGATCTTCCATCCCATCGGGCTGAAACACCGAGGTAAACACCTCTTCGATCAAGTCCCGCATTGCCTTACCGCCGCCGCCATGGGCCAGCGTCACACGTTCATCCCGCAGCGCCATTTGTCTTCATCTTTCTCATAAATACTCGGGGGAATCGCCCTGCGGGCGATGGGGGCAAAGCCCCCTATTCCGCCGGTTCGACCGCGCGGGCGCCGCCGTATTGGTAATAGGCCGCGCAGGCCCCTTCGGAACTGACCATCAACGCCCCAAGCGGCATTTCAGGCGTACAACCCTTACCGAACTGCGGGCAGTGCACGGGCTTCATCCGACCCGTCATCACCGCGCCGCATTCGCAGCCCTCGATTTCCTCGACCACGCGGGGTCCAGCAGCATAACCGATGCCGAACTTCTCTTCGGCGTCATAGGCGGCATAGGCCGGACGAATGCGCAGGCCGCTCTCCTCGATCTCGCCCAATCCGCGCCATTCAAAGCTGGGGCGCGGCTCGTAAACATCGGCAATCGCGGCGATTGACGCAGGGTTGCCATGTTCCGGCACCACGCGGGCATATTGGTTTTCCACCTCAGCGCGTCCATCGCGGATCTGCTCCAGCACCATCAACACCGATTGCAGCAGGTCTAGCGGTTCAAACCCGGCTACAATGATCGGCTTGCCGTAGTCGCGCGGGATGAAGTCATAGGGATGCACGCCGATCACCATGCTGACGTGACCGGGGCCAACAAACCCGTCCAGCACCATATGCGGATCATCCAGCAGCGCCTTGATAGGAGGCGGCACGGTGATGTGATTGCAGAAGACGCTGAAATTCGTCAGCCCTTCGCGCGCCGCCTGCTGGATCGAAAACGCGGTTGAGGGCGTTGTCGTCTCAAACCCAAGGCCAAAGAACACAACCTCGCGGTCGGGATTGCGGCGGGCCAGCTCCAGCGCATCAAGCGGCGAATAAACCATGCGGATATCCGCGCCATCGGCCTTGGCTTGCATCAGGCTTTTGCGGGTGCCCGGCACGCGCATGGCGTCGCCGAAGGTGGTAAAGATCACCTCGGGCCGTTCGGCGATTTGCACACATTCATCCACCCGTGCCATTGGCAACACGCAAACGGGGCAACCGGGGCCGTGGATAAACTCGATCCCTGCGGGCGTCAGCTTATCAAGGCCATAGCGGAAAATCGCGTGGGTGTGACCGCCGCAAATCTCCATGATGTGGACGGGCTTTTCCGCCGTCGCGCCGATCTGATCGACCACGGCGCCAATCTTGGCCAAAAGGGCCTTGGCGGCTTTCGGGTCGCGGAATTCGTCTGCGTATTTCATTGCGTCCCCTCCAAGGCGGCATCGCCTGCGGCCATCGCCTCTAGCGTTTCTTGCGCCTCGCCAAGGCCGCGCAGCGCCTCAAGCGTTTTGGCGGCCTCGTCCTCATCAATCACCGCCATCGCAAAGCCGACATGGATCAAAGCCCACTGGCCCACCACATCCTCAATCGGACCCGTCGCAATGGGGGCCACGTTGACCTCTCGGCGCACGCCCGAGACATCGGCCATAGCCATCATGCGGGCTGCATCGGTCACGGCCACGATCTGGCCGGGAATTCCTAGACACATGGTTAGTCCTCCTCCTCCATCGCCTCGGTCTTGCCGGGTTCGACAATACCGTAGCGGTCAATTTTGGCGCGCAGGCCAACGCGGCTCAGGCCAAGCTCGGCGGCAGCACGGCTTTTGTTCCACTTCAAACGGGTCAGGGTTTCGCGCAGAATCCGCATCTCGATCAGTTCGATCCGGTCTTTCAGCGTGCCTTCGGCGGTCAGCACCAGATCGACCGAAGTGTCGGCCCCATCCGGCCCCGGCGCGGCTTGCAGGATCTGGCGGCTGATCAGTTCCGGCCCCAAGATCGCGTCTTGCGAAAAGACCAGCATTCGCACCATTTCGTTCTCTAACTCGCGCAGATTGCCCGGCCAGTCGTGGTTTTCGAGGAAGCGAACCGCGTCTTCTGACAAACCATGCACCGGTTTGCCATGGGCCGCCGCCGCATCGAACAGCAGGTTCTGCGCAAGGACCGGCAGATCACCTTTGCGCGCCCGCAGCGGCGGAACGGCCAGCGTTGCCTTGGCCAGCGCGTAATACAGATCCGAGCGGAAGCGTCCCGCCTCGACATCCGCGCGCAGATCGCGGCTTGATCCGGCGATGATCCGCACGTCTGAGCGCATCATCTCATGCCCGCCAACGGGGCGGAACGCGCCCTCAGTCGCGGCGCGCAGCAGGGCCAGTTGCATCCGCGGGCTAAGGTCCGCAATACCGTTGATGAACAGCGTTCCGCGATCGGCCTTTTGCAGCAATCCGGGTTTGTTCGACTGCAACCCCGGCACCGCCCCGCGCCGAACGCCGAACAGCTCCATTTCCAGAATGTCGTCATCCACACCGACGCAGTTGATTTCGTGGAACGGGCGGTCCGAGCGGAGCGACGAATAGTGCATCGCCCGCGCAAGTGCCGTTTTGCCCGTGCCCTGTTCGCCCGTAATCAGAACGGTGACATGAAAGCTGGCGAATTGACGGGCTTGGGCGATCACTGCGTTCATCGGCGAATTCGGTGCACGCAGAACCTTTTCGAAGCCCAACCCTTCGCGCAGGGCTTTGCGCTGATCCTCAAGCTTGGATTCCACCCGCCGCGACAGATAGCGCATTTCCAGCGACATCCGCTCATGTTCGCGGTTCAGGCGAAATAGATCGGTCGCGTTCTTGGCGGTCATGACCAGTTGATCGGGGTGCCAAGGCTTGGTCAGGAACTGGTAAATCCCCGCCTCGTTGATCGCCGAGATCATGTCATTCGTTTCGGTATAGCCGGTGACAATGATCCGAACGGTTTCGGGCCAGCGGTCGCGAACCTCGGTCAGAAACTCGACCCCGGTTCGCCCCGGCATCCGCTGATCGCAAAAGATCACCTGCACGAACTGTTCTTCCATCATCCGCACGGCATCGGCGGCATTGGTGGCGGTCAGGCACTCGAAATCGTCCTCAAGCGCCATGCGCATTGCGGCCAGCGAATGCTCTTCGTCGTCAACCAGAAGAACGGTGGGCAGGGCGTCTGTCATCGGTCTTTACTCCGCCGCCGCGCTTTGGGCTTTGCTGGCCAGATTGGTGCGCAGCCAGCCGAGCCATTGCTCCATCCCCTCGCCCGTGCGGGCCGAGACGCGGATAATCTCGATCCCCGGATTCACGCGGCGCAGGTTTTCTTCGTAGAGGTCCAGATCCACGTCGCAATAGGGCGCCAGATCAACCTTGTTCAGCAGCGCAAGACGCGAGGCGGTAAACATGTCGGGGTACTTAAGCGGCTTATCTTCGCCCTCAGTGACCGACAAGATTGCGACCTTGCAATCCTCACCCAGATCAAAGCCGGCCGGACACACCAGATTGCCGACGTTCTCGATGAACAGCATCGAACCTTTCTCAAGGCTCAGATGTTCCATCGCGTGGCCAACCATGTGGCCGTCCAAGTGGCAGCCCTTGCCGGTGTTGACCTGAATGGCGGCGGCCCCCGTGGCGCGGATGCGGTCGGCATCATTGGCGGTTTGCTGGTCGCCCTCGATCACGGCCAAAGGCTGATCGCCCAGCGCCTCGATCGTTTTGCACAGCAGGGTCGTTTTGCCCGAACCCGGAGAGGACACAAGGTTAATCGCAAAGGTCTCAAGCCCTGTCAGAACGGCGCGGTTGGCGTCCGCGTAGCGGTCATTCTTGGCAAGGATATCCGTCTCAATCTCAATCAGGCGTTCTTGCGACATCCCCGGCACCTCAACCCCGGCAGGGCCATGGCCAAAGTGGATATCCCCGTGGTGGTGGTGATGGTGGTGCCCGTGATGATCATGGGAATGACCGTGGCTATGATCGTGCGCGTGGTCATGAGAATGACCGTGTGCATGCCTTTCAACGCTGCCCGTTCCACATCCGCATACCGTACACATCAGACGACCTCCAAATCCTTGATCCGCATTTCATCGCCCCCATTGGGCATCAGCTTGCCGCCGCCACACTTCGGGCAGGGCGAAAGCCGGGTTTCAATCTCGACTTCCTCGACGCAATCGTAGCAAAGCGCCTTTCCCGGTAAGTCGATCATTTCCAGCCGCGCGCCTTCGGCCACGCTGCCGCGCATCACCACGTCAAAGGCAAACTCAAGCGCGGGCTTTTCGACCCCTGCGAATTTGCCGATTTCGACCCGAATACTGCGCACTTTGGTAAATCCATTGGCGCGGGCGCTGTCCTCGATCACGGTGCGGATGCCTTCGCAAAGCGACATTTCATGCATGATCCGCCTCCTTGATCGTTACGGGGCTGCACGGGTCAAGAATATCGACCAGCAACGGAGCTTCATCGTGCTTAACCCGCGGCAAGGACGCAAGCGCCTGCGCCATGACACCTTGGTCGGCCATCAGGTGATCGGTGGGCGTCACCCGCTGGAACGCCGTCACGACGCCGCCCTGCACCTGCATTGCCAGTGCATAGCGGCCACGGGCAGCAGGAACAATCGCGCGGCCCTTTTCGGGGGTGGCAATCTCAGGCTCTGACCCGTGCGAAAACGCATCGTAATCCAGCGCTTTTGCCACGACCCGCCACAGCGGCCCACGGCCATACTCAGCCTCAATCGCGCGCATCAGCGGGTGATCCAGATGCCGTGCGGCGACCGTGTTTTCCAAAGCCAGCGGCTGAAATGCAGTCTCATCATCGGGCAAGGGCAGCGCGGGGATGCTGGCCTCAAACGGCGCAAACCGCGACCGCAGGGCCAGCAGTAGCGGCGCGATCCCCACACCGGACTCAAGGAAACCGTCAAACCCGTCAACGGGGAACCGATCCTGCCCGAACAAGGCCCAACGCTGTTCCGCCGCATCCTGCGGCAGAACCAAGCGCGGGGCGCCAAGGCGCGACGGCAGGATGACCGCTAGGCGCAAGGCATGTTCACGGCAAATCTCGGCCCGAAGGGCTTGCTTATCCGTGGGCGTAATCGCCCAACCAGCGGCAGCTTTGATCGCCAAAGTCTGTGCCATCGGGCACAGGTTGAATATGCGGGGAATGATCGCCGCAACCTCTTCGACCGGGCGGCCAAGCACAAGCCGCGCAACAGGGGGCGTGGCCCCCGCAACGGCCTGAAGCCGGATATCCGCCCGATCAAGCATCACTCTGCCATCCCTGCCGAGATGATCTGGCGGCGCGTTGGAACAACGGGCTCTGCATCGGCCTCCGCCTGTGCTTCGGCCTCTTCGACCGCTGCAACCTCGGCTTCACGCGCAGCGCGGATATCGGCGGACCGATCCGTCTCCGCGCGGTTTTCCTCGTTGAACAAGGCCGTCATCACCGCATTGGCCACATCAACGGCCTGCTGCTGCGATTTGAATTCCCCCATCGGCGAGAACAGCGAACAGGCCTTATAGCCCCCAGTCATCTCGCGGACGTTGTGGATGAATTCATACTCACCCGACGGGAAGCCGATCACCTCTTTCGCGGTGGCGGTCAGGCCCGACCAATCCTCGCCCTCAGCCGGAAGCAGCACGAGATTCATGAACCACGGGCTGATCAACACACCGAGCGGGCGACCTTCGTGCATACGCCAACCCGTGGCCTGCACGTGCAGCACTTTGTTGACCATGGGCACATCGCGCATTTTGGCGTGCCAGACTTCGGTGAAATCCGATACCAGCGCCTTGGTCTTTTCGTTCAAAAACGCCGCTTCGCGCAGCAGGTCCGAACCGGGATCTTCCAGCACCATGAACTGCTCTTTCGGGGCTGAACAATTCGGGCAGGACCAATCATGCGGCAGCTCAATGAACGGCGTACCTTCAAGGATTGAGCGCGTGTCGTCCCCTTCCGCCGGATCGTAGGGCGTCCAGCATATCTTACACTCCATGATCGCCATCGGGCTGATGCGGTCATTCGCGCCAAGGTAAGAGCCTTCGAAGCTCATCGGATCGCCTCCAACACTTCGAGGATGCGGCCCGCGCTGTCGCTTAGGTCTTCGTCGGCGGCAATCACCACCTCGGGGAAATCGGTGATTTCGAACGTATCAAGGATCAGCGTGTCCATCGAGTTGAAGAACTGCACGCGCCAGACATGCGCCTGCCCTGTCGCCGTCACACGGCAGTTTCCATAGCCGCGCGACAGAATATCGACCGAGCCTTTGCCCATCGCCTCATCCAGCCAGACCAGATCTTCTTCGGTGTGGGGCAGCAGGCTCAGGTTGATGACATGGACCTCATCGCCGTCTTTGTAGTTCCGCGAACGGTCCATCAGCTCAACCGCGATAGACGGCGCATTCAGCACACCGATTTTCTTGGGCGTCAGTGGGCCAGCGGCGGGTTGACGGGCTTGGAACGCACGTTCCGCGGCCATCTCGGGCATTTTGCCGACTTCGACGGCATCCAGCCCCGCGCCTTTCAGCACCCAAACCCCGGCAAACACACTTTCTTGCGCTGCAACCGCAGGCACGCCGTGCATCTTTACCGAGACTTCACCCTCGCCCATCGTTTCGGCGATCAAGTCGCGGTTCGGCTTGTCCAGCTTGCTCAGATCAAAGCGCACGTTGTCGCCCGTTTTGGCCGCATGGGCCGCCGCATCGGCGATGTCCTTCAGCAGGTTCATCGCGGGGCTGAGCGCCTCAGTCACCTCAACGTATGGGACATGCGCCGAATACGCGCGCATATTCTGCGGCATTTGCAGATACTCCAGTTCGCTGCCGTCTTCTTCGGGCGGTTGCGAACCGGGGCCATAGCCCATCGGGGGCATGTGGAAATTGCCAACCATCGTGTCTCTCCTTCGGGCTTATTCGGCGGCGACGGGCGTCGCCAGGATTTGTTGAATGCGGGCCATGTAGTCATCCCAATCCCGCACCTTGGGGATACCGCCGATCATCTGCCCTTCGCGGTAGAAGATCAGGCTGGGGGTTTTCAGAACGCGGGTGTCTTCACGCAGCCATGTTTCGATGGCATCGCCCACGACAGCACAGTCGAACTGGCCCTGAAAGGCGATGCGCAGTTCAGGCAGGATCACAGCCACATCGGCACTTTCCAGATTACGGTTGAAATCACCGGGCACGAACAGCGCGTGGTTTCCGGGGCGCGATGTGAACTCGGTCAGATCGTTTTCGTTATCAAGAACCGGCCAGCCGAATTCGGTGGTCAAACGGTCAATCAAGGGGTGAGACATTGTTCCTCCTCAGGCCTTTGTCTGGCCGTTGTCCAAAGCAGCTTGCAGGTGGGGCGGCAGTTGCGGGCCGCGCGCTTCGAGATCGGCAAAAGCGTCGCCCAGATCGCCACCGTTCATAAGCGAGCGCAGCCCGTCCAAGGCGTTGCCGATCTTCTGCGCCTGATCTTCGGTGATGACTTCGCGGGCGGTGCCAAGAAAGGTCAGCACCCAGTCACCCACCGGCACAGGGCCGGTCAGCGACAGGTCGATCAACTCGACGGTCCGGCCATCGCTGGCCTTAGCCGCCAACCCATCGACCGACTGGATTTGCATGGGCACACCAACGCACATCTCAGCCGGCCTTCGGGAAGAAACGGTCATCGCCTGTCCGACAGGCGTCATCGGCGCTGGGGCGGCCGCCTTCGTAGGCGTCCAACGTCAGCGAGGCGTCGGGCATCTGGCTGGTGTCGCCCTTGCCAGCGGTCGCGGTGATCCCCCAGCTTTCCAGCTTTTCCAGTGCGATCTGAATGGACGGATCAATCTGGGCGGCCACGATATCGCGCAGGCTGCCGCCGTAATCCTCAAGCTCTTCTGGTTGGCAGCCGATCAGCAGCAGCGTTTCGGGGCAGTAACCCATCAGTTGCGCGGTGGCGATGACGTCCTGAAACCCGGTCTGGTGCAGGCTCATTTTCTTGGCGCCCATGAAACGCGGCACCTCGTCATTCTCGACGATTTTCAGCGTTCCGGGCTCCAACCCGTAATCGACCGCATCAAAGACGACCAGAATGTCTGCGGCCTCAAGAAACGGCAGCAAGTAAAGCCCCTGCGTACCACCATCGAGCAATTGCACATTCGGACCAAAGGCATGGGTTTCGGCCAAGCGTTCGACGCAACGAACCCCAAAGCCCTCATCGGCCCAAAGCACGTTTCCGATGCCAAGGATCAGCACATTGGCTGTCATATCTCTCCTCCCACGGTTTGGCTGGTTGCCAGCTTACCGGTTTTGTTCTGTTCTGAGATCTTACCTGCGCAATGCACCAAGGATACAAAAAGGCACTTTCGGAAGTTAGGATTTAATAAAACGTATTCTCAGTGGCTTAGCGAAACTTCGGCAAACATCACATACAGAAAACTGGAAAGTTACTTTTCATTCATCCATGATTTTGAAACACGACCGACCAAATCAAAAAGGCGGACCGTTGGCCCGCCTTCCTGTGCTGCTCGATTCTGGTAGGTCCGTAATCAATCGGGCCGGTCGTCCTTGAAGGTCCGGTGCCCCGAAATCATCGTCGACACGATGGACTGGCGCGACATGATATCTTCGCGGATGGCCACGTAGATGTGCACGATCATAAAGATGATGATCCACCACATGCCCAGGTGATGATACGTGTGAACGTAGTGAGAGTTCTCGCCAAAGATCGTCAGAACCCAGCCAAACAGGCTATGCAACAGGCTGTCCTGCCCAAGTCCTTCCGAATACAGCGCAAGGCCCGTGAAGATCATGAAGGTCACGCCAAGCGTGATGAAGCAGAACATCGCCATCTGAGCCAGCGGGTTATGCCCCACGTATTTCTTCGGCTCTTTCTCGATGAAAAGATACCAGCGCACTTCGAAGAACAACTCGCGCCAGAAGTGGCCGCTCCAGAACGGAATAAAGAACAACTGACGGGCGTGGTGGTTGCCGAAGATGGCCCAGTAGATGCGGCCCAGAAAGCCGACGGCCAGAATCCAGCCCGCCGCGAAATGGGCAAAGCGGATATATCCGAACACGAACTGGTGGGTGGCTTCCCCGATCTGCATAGACGGCAGCGGAGAGCCGATGAAATAGCCGGTGACACACAGGACAAGGATCGCCAAAGCGTTGATCCAATGCCAGATGCGCACCGGGGCCTCATAGACGTAGACGCTGGTCTGGCGGCTGACGCTCGCCAGATCTGTTGCGTCGGCGTCATGCAGGCCAGCGGTGTTTTCCGTGGCTGACATGACGACCCTCTTACGCTTTGGCCCGGCGCGCTTTCAGCGCGTCACGAACATAGCCCACACCGATCGAGGCCAGCGCCCCAAGGGCGGCGACCACCAGAAGGTGATCGGCCTGAATAAGCCAATGCGAGGCCCCATGCACAACGGCGGCATCATGGCCGGTATGGGCAAAAGCCGCGCCCGGCATCAGGGCAAGAAGAAGTGCTTTTTTCATTCTGGTGTCCTCCCTTAACGCACTTTGACGGTGGTCAGCTCTTCGCCATCCGGCGACATGACGTGGGTCGAGCAAGCCAAGCACGGGTCGAAGCTGTGCAAGGTCCGCAGAATTTCCACGGGCTCCTCGGGGCGCTCCATCTTGGTGTCCATCAAGCTGGCCTCGAACGCGCCGATATTGCCGGCGGTGTCGCGGGGCGAGCCGTTCCACGTGGTAGGAACCACGCACTGATAGTTCTCGATCCGGCCATCCTTGATCTTGATCCAGTGGCCCAAGGCGCCACGCGGCGCTTCTGTCATGCCCACGCCCTTTGCCTCTTTCGGCCAAGTGCTGGGATCCCACTTTTCGACGTTCGCGGTGCTTTCGTCGCCGTTCTTGATGTTCTGCACCAGCTTATCAAAGAAGTGCTTCTGCAAACGGCCACAGTATTCAGACTCAAGCGCGCGGGCGGCGGTGCGGCCCAGCGTCGAGAAGACAGCCGACAGCGGCAGGTTCATATCGCGCAGCAGGCCGTCGACCTGATCCTTGATATCTTCGTGACCCTTGGCATAGCCCACGACGTAACGGGCCAGCGGGCCCACTTCCATCGCGTGACCTTTCCAGCGCGGAGCCTTGATCCACGAGTACTTGCCGGCTTCATCCAGCTCTTGGATGTTGGTCTTGGTGCCCTTGGCGTTCGGCCCAAGCTCATACTTCGGCTCAGTGACGCCATCCCACGGGTGCAGACCTTTGCCCGCCTCGCCATAGCTGTACCAGCTGTGGTCAACGAACTCCTGCACCTGTTCAGGATCACGCGGATCAACGTCGTGCACCTCGTTGAGGTTGCCGTTGATGATCGCGCCGCGCGGCAGGTGAAGCTGCTCGGGCGAAAAGTCGTTCGGGTTCTCGGGGATATCGCCATAGGCCAAACACGCCTGAGACGACAAACCGCCACCATAGAGCCAGTTCTTGTAGAACCCGCCAATGGCCTTCACGTCGGGAATGTAGACGTTCTTGTTGAACTCGATGCACTTGTCGATGATCGACGACACAAGGTTCAGGCGCTCCATGTTGATCGCGCCAACGGCCCCGGTGCTATGCACGTTGATCGGGCAAGGCACGCCGCCCACCAGCCAATTCGGGTGCGGGTTCTTACCACCGAAGATGGTGTGAACCTTGACGATCTCTTTCTGAAGATCCAGCGCTTCAAGGTAGTGGGTGGTCGCCATCAGGTCTGCCTCGGGCGGCAGCAGATAGGCAGGGTTGTCCCAGTAGCCGTTCTTGAACAGGCCAAGCTGACCCGATTCCACGAACTTCTTCAGGCGGTTCTGCACATCGCGGAAATAGCCCGGCGACGACAGCGGGTGCGACGGGCTAACAGCCTGTTGCAGTTCCGAGGTGGCCTTGGGATCGGCGCGCAGCGCGTTGACCGGGTTCACCCAATCCAGCGCGTGCAGGTGGTAGAAGTGCACAACGTGGTCATGGATTTGCAGGTTCAACTGCATCATGTTGCGGATCGAGTTCGCGTTGTCGGGAATGGTGATCCCCAGCGCGTCTTCCACCGCACGCACCGAGGTCAGCGCGTGGGTGCCGGTGCACACACCGCAAATCCGTTCGGTAAAGGCCCAAGCGTCACGCGGATCGCGGCCCTTCAGGATCACTTCCAACCCGCGCCACATGGTGCCGGTCGAAACTGCGTTGCGGATGATGTTGTTCTCATCCACGTTCACTTCGCAGCGCATGTGGCCTTCGATACGGGTCACCGGGTCAACAACGATACGCTGGCCCGAGTTGTCGAGGTTAAAGCCGTTCGGCGTTTGTACGACCATGGCTTACGCCTCCTCTTTGTGGGATTGGGTCTTTTTCTGTGCAGCCTTGAGCGCGCTAATGGCGGCATGGGCCGCGACGCCTGCGCCCACGACACCAGCAGCGGCCATCCCCACTTTGTCCGCGTTGGCTTCAACGCCGAACTGGGTCAGATCGGTGACACGGTTGTAGAAACTGCCCTGATCCCAGAACCCATCTTCCGAACAGCCGATACAGCCGTGACCGGATTGGATCGGGAACGAGGTGCCTTCGTTCCAGCGGATGGTCGAACAGGCGTTGTACGTGGTCGGGCCTTTGCAGCCCATCTTGTACAGGCAGTAGCCCTTGCGCGCGTTTTCATCGTCCCATGCTTCGACAAACTGACCGGCGTCGAAATGCGGCCGGCGATAGCATTTGTCGTGGATGCGCTGGCCATAGAACATCGCGGGGCGGCCCTGACGGTCCAGCTCGGGCAGGCGGTCGAAGGTCAGCATATAGGTGATAACGCCGGTCATAACCTCGGCGATGGGCGGGCAGCCCGGAACCTTGATGATCGGCTTGTCGGTGATGACTTTGTGCACCGGAGTGGCCTGCGTTGGGTTCGGCTTAGCCGCCTGAACGCAGCCATAGGACGCACAAGCGCCCCAGCTGATGATCGCCTTTGCGTGCTCGGCTGCATGGCGCAGTTGTTCGACAAAGGGCTTACCGCCGATGATGCAGAACATCCCGTCTTCGTTCAGGGGCGGATTGCCCTCAACGGCCAGAATGTAGTTGCCCTTGTACTTCTCGATGGTCTCTTCCAGCGCCGCTTCGGCCTGATGCCCTGCGGCCGCCATCAGCGTGTCGTCGTAGTCCAGCGAGATCATCGACAGAACCACGTCTTTCGCCAGCGGATGCGCCGAGCGAATGAAGCTTTCCGAACAACAGGTGCATTCCAGCCCGTGCACCCAGATCACCGGCGTGCGGGGTTTGGTTTCCATGGCATGCGCGATCTTCGGCACGAACGAGGGCGACAAGCCCAACGCCGCCGCCGTGAGCGAGCAATATTTCATGAAGCTGCGGCGGGTAATCCCCTGCCGACGCATCACGTCATAAAAGGTTTCGATCTGGCTCATTGGTCCTCCCGTGAAAGACGATTCGGCTGGATGCGATTGCATACAGAACGCGCATTGGTCTGATTTCACATGCGAAGAGGGGGCCGTTCCAAGGAAATGCGCAAAACCTGTGCACCTTGAGAAGGTCTATGTTTTACAGATATTTAAGCGAAAATTTGGGGGGATTTCTGCACCCGCAATCGGGAAGGTGGTAACCAATTTTCCGAAATAGGTGATAAGCGGCTTACCGATTGCGGGCCGCCGTAGGGTGGGTTTTCAACCCACCGCCCCCTGCGCAGCAGCGATCACCGCCTGCCCCAGGGCCAGACCGCCATCATTCGCGGGTGTCCGTTCGTGCAGCAACACCGGCAAGTCGCCCAAGGCTTTGCGCGTCAGGGTCAATAGCAGTGCGTTCTGGAAACACCCACCGGATAAGGCCGCAGCCTTTGCCGCGCCATCCGCAACCAAACCACGCGCTTGCGCCGCAAAGGCCCGTGCAAGCCAATCGTGAAATGCCCAAGCCAAGCGGTCCGGGCACTCCCCCGCCTCAAGCCCGGCCACCAAAGCGCGGATCATCGCGACGGGATCAATCTCGGCCCCATCCGGCACGTCCCACAAGGGCCCAAGACCAGACCGCGCTGCCATGGCCTCAAGCCGCATGGCCGCCTCACCCTCATAGCTTTGCGCCTCAGGACAAATGCCCAGAATCGCCGCCACCGCATCAAACAGCCGCCCCGCGCTGGACGACATCGGCGCATTCAGCCCCTTGTCCGCCGCCATCCGCGCCATCGCCAAGGGCAGCCCTGCAAACACCCGATCCGCCCAATCGCCAAGGCCCGCCTGATCGAGCCGCACCAAAGCATTGCGCCAAGGCTCGGCCTGCGCGCGGTCACCGCCGATCAAGGGCGCAGGCTTCAGCCAAGACCGCCGCTCATACCCCCGGTAATCGCCCAGCAACACCTCGCCGCCCCAAACGGTGCCATCGGGACCAAGCCCCAGCCCATCCAAGACGATCCCGGCCACTTCGCCGCCTTCCAATGGCCAGCCATTTTCGGCCAAGCAAGACGCCAAATGCGCGTGGTGATGCTGCACCTCAATCAGCCGCGCCCCCCTCCGCCTCGGCCCGCGCGGCCCCATGCCGCGAGGGACGAAAATCGGGGTGCAGATCCACAGCCACAACCGTAGGCTTATGGTCAAACAGGTCTGCGTAGTCCCGATCTGCGGCCAAGAACGCATCCCAGGTCAGCGCCTCATCCAGCTCCCCCAGATGATGCCCCAGCAGCGCCTGCCCGTTCTTCAGCAAACAGATCGCGCCTTTCATCTGCCCGCCATAGGCCACCACCTGCGGCGCATCCTCAAACCCATTGGGCAAAGGCACTGTCCCAGGCACCCGCCCCCGCGCCCGGCGCAGCACCATCGGCGGATCGGCGCGCTCAACGCTGTCATCCAAGCGCCGCGCGATATCGCGGTCATGCATGAGGAAGGCATCGGCAAAAGCGCTTAGCTTGTCGCGTGCCTCATCATTGCCAATCACCTGCGGCTCACCCGAGAGGTTGCCCGAGGTCATCACCAAGGGCCGGCCAACCGCCTCCAACACCAGATGATGCAACGGCGTATAGGGCAGCATCCACCCCAGCTGCCCCTGCCCCGGGGCCAGCGCCTCAGGCAAAGGCTCACCTTCAATCGGCAGCAACACAATCGGCGCGGCAGGATCGGCGAGCAAAGCCTCTGCGCTCTCCGATAGATCCGCATATCTGCGCACCATCTCCAGCGTGCCCATCAAGGCCAATGGCTTCCCCGGACGGCGCTTCCGCTCGCGCAATAGATCCACAGCCACCGCATTCGTCGCATCCACAGCCAAGTGAAACCCGCCAAGCCCCTTGATCGCCAGCACCTGCCCCGCCAACAATCGCTCCGCCGCCGCTGCAATCGGATCATCGGCCTCCGGCTCAATCCAAACACGAGGCCCGCACACCGGGCAGGCCACCGGCTGCGCGTGAAACCGTCGATCCGCCGGATCGCCATATTCCGCCGCGCAGTCCGAACAGAGCGCAAACCGCGCCATCGTTGTCCGCCACCGATCATAGGGTAGTCCGGTCACGATCGTGAACCGCGGCCCACAATGGGTACAATTCACAAACGGATAGCCATACCGCCGGTCTGAGGCATCGCGCATCTCGGCCAAGCACGCCTCGCAACTCGCCGCATCCGGCGTCACCCGCGTTTCGGCCCCAACCCCTTCGCTGGCACCGATCTCGAACCCCTCACCAATCTCAACGCGCGCCGCCGCGACCTCAACGGCGTCCACCCGCGCCAAGGGTGGGGCCTCGTCCCGCAACGCCGCTGCGAACACAGATACATTCGCACAAACACAGCGGATCAAAACACCTTCAGGATCGTTCAGAACAACGCCGCGCACCCCCATCCGCCGCGCCAAAGCCCAAACAAAGGGACGAAATCCAACCCCCTGAACCTGGCCCCGCACCCGGATAAGAAAACCGTCCTGCTGCATTTTCTGACCTCAAATATTCCTCGGGGGTGAATGCGCCGCAGGCGCAGAGGGGGCAGACAGCCCCCTTGCCCGGTCAATGCACCGTGCACACCATGCAAGGATCAAAACTGCGCACGATATGCTGCACGGCGATGGGCGTGTCTTCGCCGGGGCGCACAGGTGCACCAACCAAAGCGGCCTCAACCGGCCCAGCAACACCGCGATCATCGCGCGGACTAAAGTTCCAGGTCGTGGGTGCGATGATCTGATAGCCGGTGATCTTTCCGCCTTCGATGGTGCACCAATGCCCCAGCGCGCCGCGTGCTGCCTCAACCATACCGGCGCCCTGCCCATCACGCGGGGCTGCGGCCTCGACCATAAACCGCTCTGCCGGATCTATCCGCGCCAACAGCGCCTCAAGCGCGATCTGCGTCTGCGCCAGTTCCAGCAATCGGCCCATCACCCGCGCCCGCACGCCGCCTTCAGCCGCAAGGGCCAGCGCCAGTGGGTGGCCATCGACGATCTGCCGCGCCAAGGCGCCGGTCTCAACCGTTTGGCCGTTCAGGCGCGGGGCCTTGCACCAGCTATAGGCCGCATCCCGCATCGCCTCATCGGGCAGTGTGTCGCCCTGCGACGGATGCGCCGCCGATCCCAGCATCCAGCTATGACCCAGCTCTTCAACGATGCCGCCGGCGTCAACCGGGCGCACTGCGCCCCCATCCCAAACGCCCGAGGCAAAGATCGGCCCTTCGGGATGCGGATAGGCCCCGAAGGACATATAGCGCCCCTCGCCCTTGCCCATCGCCTCTAGCCCGCAATCCCGCGCGATGGTCACGAACAGGCCCAGATCGCCGGTATCCCACGCCTCAAGCTGATCGAGCGTCGTCAGGTCGGCCACGGCCTCAACCGGTGCGCCAAAAACCTGATCCTCAAGATATCGGCGGAAGGCCCGCAGATCCGCGCCAATGCGGATCTTGTCGCGCATGGTGGGCGCACGTGTCACCCCGCCGGGCTGAATGGCCAGCGTATGCGGCCACTTGCCCCCCAGAAGCCCAACGATATGCAGCAGCTTGGCCCGCGCTTCGATCGAGGCACGCAGGGCCGATCCGCGCTGCGCGGTAAAGCGGTCCACCGCCGCACTGTGCCAAGGGCGATCTGCATACACCGGTCGGGCAAAATCCGGCATAAAGAACAGGTTAAAGTGGGTCACATGGTCAGCCACGTTTTCAACCGCATGCAATAGGGCCGCCACCCGCGCCCCGTTCGGCGCAGGCGTCACCCTGCCCGCATCGGCCAGCGCCAAAGCCGCCGCCATGGATTGGCTGATCGAACAAATCCCGCAGATGCGCGGCGTGATCGTCAGGGCATCCATCGCGCCTTTGCCCAGCAGCATCCGTTCGAAGCCGCGAAACAGGGGCGAATTGACATAGGCCGCGCCGACCGCGCCATCGGCCACATCCAACCGGATTTCCAGATCGCCTTCGACGCGGTTGAACGGGCCAACAAGCAAGGTGGTGTCTTCGGTCATGGTTTCGGCTTCTTCAGGCTGGGCGGAACGGCGATACGGTCCTGCGTGGCATTGACCCCGATCCGGTGCGGTGTCGCCGCCTTGGACAGTGACGCCAGCGCCATGAACCACGCTTTGGGCATGTCAGAGGGCAAGCCAACGGGAATGCCCGCGAACTTGGGCGTTTCGGTAAAGCCGTGGCCGGGGTCTTCGAATTCGGGGGCGGTGCAGTTGATGCAGGGATAGCCCGCACGGGTGCAACTGCCCGCGCCATTCCAGCCGCGAATGTTGCAATCGCCAACCGCCTGCGTGCCGATGCAGCCCAAATGCTCCATCATGCAGCCCATTTCCGACAGTTGCGTTGCGCTGGCTTTGTATTCGTAGAATTCGTTCTTGGGGCAGGCGTGATGCACCAGATTGTCGGCGTAGAACCGGGGCCGCCCATAGCCGTCCAGCGCATCAGAGCCCATGGCCCCTTCGGCCAGCATCAGCAGCGTTTCGGTCACCCAATCGGGATGCGTCGGGCAACCCGCGATATTGATCACCGGCAGCCCGGATTTGTCGCGAAAATCGGCAGGCAGCGCGCCACCAATGTGCGATCCGTCATATTGCACGCCAATCGCATCGGCGGGGTTCTCACCGGCGGTGGTGATGCCGCCATAGGTCGCGCAAGTGCCAACCGCCACCACGTGCCGGGCCAGCGGGGCCAAGCTGCGCAGCCAGTCCAGCATGGACCGGCCAGTGCCTGCCAACATTTGATAGCGGCCCGAGCCATTTGGCCCCATCAGGATCGAGCCTTCGACGCAAAGGATATCCAGCGGGATTTCCCCCGCCTCAACCTGCGCCAGCAATCGCCGAACCTCGGCGCCGGTCGCCTCGCTCAGCGAAGGGTGCCACAGGAAGTGCAAGCCTGCGCCGTCCAGCAAATCAAAGACGTTTGGATCTTCGGCACAAAGCAGCGACATCGTGCAGCCGCCGCAGCCCGCCGATTGGAGCCACAGGATATTCATTTTTGTGCGCCTCCACGGCCCAGCGTCAGGCGAAAGCACGCGCCCTCCCTGCCCTGAACCAGTTCTAGCTGACCGCCGTGTTCTTCCATGATCTTGTGCGAAATCGACAGGCCAAGCCCGGTGCCGCGCCCGGCGGGCTTGGTGGTGAAGAACGGATCAAAGATGTGCTGCGCCACATCCGGCGGCACGCCCGGCCCGGAATCGCGGATGGTCAGAACAGACCAAGGCCCGTCATAGGCCAGCGTGATCGCGATCTTGGGGGTTTCCACCCCCTCCATGGCATCAACGGCGTTCTGCACGAGGTTCATCAGCACCTGCTGGATGTGGCCGGGGCGACCCATGGCCATGCACTTCGCCTCGCCCTGCCAGTGGATATCAACCTTGGACTTGGTCCCGCGCTCTACCCAATTGACGGCGATCCGGGCGGTGTCGGTCAGATCGAACAGGGTCATTTCCCCGGCCCCATCGGCGGACAGGCGGCGCAGGTCTTCGACAATGTCGCGCACCCGCTCAGCCCCATCCCGAGCGCCCACAATCGCGGTGCGCAGGTTCTTCAGGTCGCGATCCAGCCGCAGTGATTGCCGCAGATCGACCAGTTCGCTGCGCGGCGCACCGGCTTGCACCCGTTCGAAGTAGGTTTCAAACCGGTTCACGTATTTTTCCAAGGCATGGGCGTTGGCATAGACAAAGCTGATTGGGTTGTTCAGCTCATGCGCGACACCGGCCAGAAGGCGGCCAAGCGAGGCCAGCTTTTCGTTGCGCACCAACTGGCTTTGAGCGTCTTTCAGGTCTTTGTGGCTGGCCTCCAACTCAGAATAGGCACGGCGGAGTTCACCCAAAGGGCGGCCCGTCAGAACAACTCCCGTCGCCTTGCGCCGCCGATCCAGACGGGGCGCGACGCGAAATTCCACCGGATCGGGGCCTTTGTCGGTCATCAACTCGGCCTCGATCGTGGCGGGCTGGCGCGTGGCGAAGACCGTTTCAATGGTGTGTTGCATGCGGGCGCGGGCCTCGGGGTCAAAGAAATCACCCAATTGTCGCCCTGACAGTTCGTGGATCGAGGTCGAGACCATGTCGCAGAAAGATGCGCTGGCATCGGCGATTTTGCCATCCCGGCCCGACACGATCAGCAAGTCACTGACAGACGCCATGACCGACCCCAGAAACTCACGCAATGCGGTCAGTTCGGTGTTTCGGGCTTCTAGCTGTTCCTGATACTCGACCAGTTCGGCATAGGTCCGGTCAACGGCCAACAGAACATCAGCCCACGCGCGGTCCCCCATGTCCGCAGGGCGATCAGACGAGTCTGGGCTAAGTCCTTGGTCTACCATGAAGGACAGCCTATTGGGGGTCGCGAAAAATGGGAAGCCGTCGCGTTGTGCGATTTTTCCGGCGCTGCGGCCGCAAGTGGAAAGCGATCAGCCAATTGCGCCCGAATGCGCGATCAGGCCATCCACCACCGTTCAGCCAAGCGCGCATTGTCCAGCGGCCAGTGGCTGCCGACGGTTGCACCATGGGCGATGCGTTTGGACACGCCCTGAACATCGGCCACAAAGGCCGGAATCAGCATATTGCCTTCGTCGCGCAGGATGAATTGCAGTTCGGCATAGATGTCTTGGCGCTTGATGCTGTCCAATTCCGACCGGGCCGAGGCCAGAAGCGATTGGAAGCGTGGGTGATCCCATCCGCCAAAGTTCCACGGTGCGCCGGCGGCATAGGCTGTGGTCAGCATCCAATCTTCGGTCGCGCGGCCAGACCACCGGGCGGCGCAGCAGGGCCGTTCAAAGCGCAGATCGCTGATGTCGCTTTGAAGATGCAGCGCGATCCCCGCCGCCTCAGCCGAGGCGCGGAACACCTCGCCCGCCTCTTCGGCCTGTGCGAAATCGGTGGGCGCAATGCTCAGATCCAGCGATAGCCGATCAAGCCCGGCTTGACGCAAGTGATACCGCGCCAGATCCGGGTCATAGGGAATGGCGGGCAGATCTACGTAATACTGGTTGGCCGGGCCAACAGGGCTATCGGCCGCCACTTGCCCGCGCCCGCCCAGCGCAACATCAAGCATGGTTTCGCGGTCGATCCCGTGTTTCAGCGCCTTGCGGACAGACAGTTGATCCAAGGGTGACGCGGACATGCGCAGCCCAAAGCTGACATGTGCGTTGCCGTTGGTTTCCAGCAGGTTCAGGCCCGGATGCGCCTGAACTTTGGGCGCAAGGGCCGGGTCCACTTGGTCGATCACATCGACACGGGCCGCCATCAAGGCGCGGGCGCGATCGCGGCCATGCGGCACGGCGGTCAGCTCAATCCGGTCAAAGAACCCGGCGCTATCGCCCTTGTAGTGGCTGCCGACGCGCTGGGCGGTCAGCAATTTACCCGGCTCAAACCGATCCACGCGATACAGCCCCGTGCCGATGCCCCGCGCAATGGCGGCTTCGATCTGGCCTTCGGGGTAGATCAGCAGGTGATAATCCGACAGCAGATAGGGGAAATCGGCATTGCCTTGGTGCAGCGTGATCTGCATCTGATGCGGGCCCAGCGCGGTCATGTCTTCGATCATCGCAATGATCGGACGCGCCGGGGAGGCGACAGCCGGATCAAGGTGCAACTGGAACGAGGCGATGACATCGCGCACGTTGAACGGCTTGCCGTTGTGGAAGGTCACGCCTTTGCGCAGGTCAATGGTCCAGACACGCGCATCCGCACTGGCCTGCCATTGGGTCGCCAATTCGCCGCGCAGCGATCCATCGGCCGCGATCTCGGTCAGGGTGTCGAAGACCGCGCCTTGCCCCGCGACCATCATGAACAGGTCACGGTGATAGCGGGCGTCCCACGTATCATGCACCGACGCGCCCGACAGCCCAACCCGCAGCGTTCCGCCACGCCGGGCCGAGGCCGACAAGGGCAGACCACTGGCGGCCAGCACACCTGCCGCAGCACCCGAGGTCAGAAGGCCGCGTCGGCTGATACGGGTCATGTCTGCGCGTCTCCTGTCTTAGGCCACCGAGAGGCTGGCGATTTGGTTCATGATGCGGACCAGTTCGGCACTGATCCCAGGTTCTGACAGAGCATGGCCCGCATTGCGTATCATCCGCAAGTCACAACCCGGCCAAGCCTTGGCCAAACCATAGGCTTTGTGCGGCGGGCAGATCATATCGTAGCGTCCCTGAACGATGAAACCGGGGATATCGGCCAGATTGTTCACGCGGTTCATGATCCAGTCGTCTTCCCCAAGGAAGCCGTGATTGACGAAGTAATGATTCTCAAGCCGGGCAAAGGCCCGCGCGTAATCCCCCGGAGATTCGCCGCCCTGCCCGTTGGAATAGACCGAAGCCAGCGCATTTTCCCATGCGGACCATTCGCGGGCGAACCGCGTTTCCTGCGGCAGATCGCCACTGAACAGCCGCCGGTGATAAGCCGCGATCATGTCGCCGCGTTCGTCTTCGGGGATGGGGGCGGCGAACCGCGCCCAGGTTTCCGGCCAGAACTGCGCCGCGCCGCCACCATAGAACCAGTCCAACTCGCTCTGTGTCATCAGGAAGACACCGCGCAGCACCACCGCTGACACGGCCTGCGGATGGGTGATCGCATAGACCAACGCCAGCGTCGCGCCCCAACTGCCGCCGAACAAAATGACCTTATCTAGGCCCAGTTCGGCCCGGATACGCTGCATATCCTCGACCAGATCCCATGTCGTGTTGTTCTTGACGCTGGCATGGGGCGTGGACCGCCCGCACCCGCGCTGATCGAACAGGACAACGCGATAGAACGCCGGATCGAAATACCGGCGCATTGCAGGGCTGCATCCACCGCCCGGCCCGCCGTGACAAACGATCACCGGCACGCCCTGCGGATTGCCGCATTGCTCGACATAGACTTGATGTCCATCACCTGTGTCGATCATCCGCTGATCGAACGGATCAATCGGGGGAAAGAGATACTGGGTTGCGCGCATTTGGCTCGGGAAATTATTCATGCGCCAACTATATTGGGCATATGTCCGAAAAGACCATGGGATTTCTCAGCAATGAGCACAACGACAGTCGACCCCGCAGAGATTGCCAAGTTTGAAGCAATGGCCGCCGAATGGTGGGACCCGAATGGCAAGTTCAAGCCGCTGCATATGCTGAACCCCTGCCGGTTGGATTACATCACCACGCAAATCGCGGGCGAATATGGCCGCGATCTGAACACCGCCCGCCCGTTCGAAGGGCTGCGCCTGCTGGACATCGGTTGCGGCGGCGGATTGCTATGCGAACCCATGGCCCGGCTTGGGGCCACGGTGATCGGCGTTGATGCGGCCGAGCGGAACATCCCCGTCGCAAAAGCCCACGCCGCGCAATCGGGTCTTGAGATTGACTATCGTTTCACCACCGCCGAGGCGATGGCCGCCGCGGGCGAACAGTTCGACGTGGTGCTGAACATGGAAGTGGTGGAACATGTGGCCGACCCGCTGGCCTATCTGACCGCCTGCCAGCAATTGCTGAAACCGGGCGGGCTGCACCTGTGTTCGACCATCAACCGCAACCCCAAAAGCTTTGCCATGGCGATTGTTGGCGCGGAATACGTGATGCGTTGGCTGCCCAAGGGCACGCATGAATGGCATAAGTTCATCACGCCCGATGAACTGTTCGACCTGATCCGAAATGCAGGGCTGGACCCGGTTGACCGCAAAGGGTTTGTCTTTAACCCGGTGACTTGGGGCTGGAAGATTTCAGACCGGGATCTGAGCGTGAACTACGTCACCGCCTCGATCAAACCATAATCAGCTCGTCTCGATCTCAAGCTTGACGCGCAATTCGCGCAGAATGGGCAGGGCGGACCGGACTTTCTGGTCGCCCAGTTCGTCCACCATTTCCGTGATGATCGGCGTGATCACCGCCATGGCCGCATCCCGCGCGGCCAGACCCGCCGGGCTGATCGACACCATCTTGCGGCGGGCATCGTCCCAATCAGGGCGGATGTGCACATATCCGGCCAGTTCCAATTTGCTCAGTGTGTTGGTCATTGCCCCGCGCGTGACGTGAAAGCTGCGGGCCAATTGGGCGGGCGTGCGTTCGGAATTGCCACGTGCCAAATGATTGAGCACCGAGAAGTGAGAAATTTCCATCTTGTTCGGCAAAACGCGCGTCAGGCGGTTCCGAAGAAGCTGATCCGCTGTCAAAAGCTCACTGAACAGCGAAATGGCAAGGGCGTTGCTGTCACTCATTCAGGGCCTTTAAACGAAATATCATGTTGTAATGACGGAATTTTATGACGGGCTTGGGCAACCTCGTCGAGGTCCAAGTCTACAATGTGGACGCCGGGTGCCATTTTTGCATCACACAAAACCTCCCCCCACGGGGAAATCACCATGCTGTGCCCATAAGTTGTGCGTTGACGGCCAACTTCGGCTGAATGCGTGCCGGTTTGTGCAGGCGCAATCACGAAACAGCCTGTCTCAATCGCACGCGCCTTGAGCAGTGGTTCCCAATGCATCGGGCCAGTGCCGGGTGAAAACGCAGCAGGCACCGTCAGGATCTGTGCACCGGCCTGCGCAAGGGCGCGATAGAGATAAGCGAACCGCACGTCATAACAGATGGTCAGGCCAAATTTGCCCAAAGGCGTGTCGGCCAGAACCGCCTGATTGCCCGGCGCATACCCGCTCGATTCGCGGTAAGTTTCCGCCTCGCTGACTTGCACGTCGAACATGTGCATCTTGTCATAGCGGGCCACGATCGCGCCATCCGGGCCAATCAGGAAAGACCGGTTGGCAAAGCGTTCTTCGGGTGGGTCGGATTTGAGCGCCACTGACCCAATCAGCAGCCAGACGCCATGCCGCTTGGCCGCATTGCGCAGACCGGCCAGCGTGGCATCTTCGGCCTCAGTGCGCAGAACTTCTGCCTGATGCGCACGGCTGGCGGAAACGCAGTTCGTGACCTCAGGCGTTGCGATAAACTCTGCCCCCTGAGCCACGGCATCGGCAATCATCCCGGTCACCATTTGCAGGTTCGCGGCAGGATCGTCGGACGACGTGATCTGAAGCAGAGCGACGCGCATCAGCTTTGCAGCAGCGGGTCAAGCTTGCCCGCTTTGTCGAGGGCATAAAGGTCGTCGCAGCCACCCACATGGGTGTCGCCAATGAAGATCTGCGGAACGGTGCGACCACCATTGGCGCGCTCGATCATTTCGGGCTTGCGCGCGGGATCTTCCCAAACGTCGATTTCCGTGAACTCGACGCCCTTTTGCTTCAGCAGGCGTTTGGCGGCGTGGCAAAACCCACAAAGGGGCGAGGTATAGATTTCGACAGCAGGCATAGTGCGGACCTTTCTTGTTCAGGTCTTTATGTAAGCCTCCTTGGTGACACGCGCCAGTGCTGCAACGCATACATCTTTTGCGCCCGCAGCATAGGCCGCTGTTGTTGTGGCAGAAAAAGTTGCCCCGCTGGTCATCACATCATCCACAATCACAACTGCGCGACCTTGCAAACTGTACTTGGGGTTCGGGGCGATTGCATCGGACATCAGCGCGTGCCGTTCATCCCGTGTCAGCCCGCCAAGACTTCGGGTGCGGGTCGTGCGGCGCAAGGCATCGGGGGCCCAGTCGCACCCCAGAACATCCGCCAGATCCTGCGCAATCAGCGCCGATTGGTTGAACCGCCGCGCCAGCCGCCGCCACGGGTGAAGCGGCACGGGCACCAACACTGTGTCCGCCGTCACCAGATCGCGCAGCGGGCGGGCCAGCCATGTGGCCGCCGGTTTGCTAATGTCGTGACGATCCCCATGTTTTAAGGCCAAAACCAACTGCCGTGCCGTACCAGAGTACCCCAGCGCCGCCACCCCCCGCCGCCACGGGCGCGGCGCGGTCAGACAATCGTCGCAATACGCCTCCTCGCCCGGTTGAAGGGACGGAAGCGGCGCGGCACAGCCATAGCACCCTGCCCCAAGCAATGGCAGATCGCGCCAGCACGGGCCGCACAGCCCGTTCAGACCATCCACCATGCCGCCACAGCACAGGCACCGCGCCGGATAGAGCAACGAAAGCGATGATTGCATCAAAGACGTCAGACGCATAAATACCGCCCCATGAGCCAGGATCTGATCGACCGCCACGCGCTGATGCGCCAAAGGGCCCGGATTTCCGGCAACCCGGTGACATTTCTTCACGAAACCGCGTGCGACGATGTTCAGGATCGCCTGATGATGGTTAACCGTTCGTTTACGGCGCCAGCAATTGTCACGCCCTTCCCCGAGATTTGGCGAGCGGCTTTCCCGGATGCGGTGATTGTCCCCGATGATGATGTCTTGGCGCTTCAGCCCGGTGCGCATGATCTGGTGATCCACGCACTTTGCCTGCATTGGTCGAACGATCCGGTGGGCCAGTTGATCCAATGCCGCCACGCGCTTCGGCCCGATGGGTTGATGATGACAATCACCTTTGGCGGCCAAACGCTGAATGAGTTGCGCACCGCACTGGCCGAGGCCGAAACCGCCGTGACGGGCGGGTTGTCGCCTCGCGTTCTGCCCATGGGCGAGATCCGCGACTACGGCGGGTTGTTGCAGCGGGCCGGGTTTGCCCTGCCGGTCGCCGACAGCCTACCGCTGAAAGCCAGCTATGCCTCGGCGCTGCATCTGATGCGCGATCTGCGCGGGATGGGCGAAGGCAATGCCATGACCGCCCGTCTGCGCCGCCCGTCACGCCGCGCTGTGTTGCTAGAGGCCGCCCGCCGCTATTCCGACGCGCATGCGCTGCCCGACGGGCGCATTCCGGCAACGTTTGACCTGATCACCCTGACAGGCTGGGCACCCGACGCCAGCCAACCCCAGCCCCTGCGGCCCGGATCGGCGGCGGCCCGTCTGGCCGATGCGCTGGGAACGCAGGAAAAAGCGCTGCGTGATTGAACTTTGATCCAAAGCCGATCACCCTGCGTATAAATCAAAAAACACCGAAGCCAGGACAGTGACCATGAGCGCAGCCAAGCCCCCTTTCGCCCCTGCCAATCACCCGGCCATGCCGGCCAGCAAGGTTGGCGTGTTGCTGGCCAATTTGGGCACGCCGGATGCCTATAGCTATTGGCCAATGCGCCGGTATCTGAACGAATTCCTGTCGGACCAGCGGGTGATTGATTACCCCAAATGGAAATGGCAGCCGCTGCTTCAGTTGATCATCCTGACCAAGCGGCCGTTTTCATCGGGCAAGGCGTATAAATCGATCTGGAACGAAGAGCGGAACGAAAGCCCGCTGATGACGCTGACCAAACAGCAGACAGCGGCGATTGCCGAGCAGATGAAGGCCCGTTACGGCGACTCAGTCATGGTGGATTTCTGTATGCGCTACGGCAATCCCTCGACCAAGTCCAAGGTCCGCGAGATGGTCGAGGCGGGCTGTCACAAGATCCTGTTTTTGCCGCTTTATCCGCAATACGCGGGCGCGACCTCTGGCACGGCCAATGACCAATTCTTCCGCGCCTTGATGGAGGAAACATGGCAACCGACGGCCCGCGTGGTCGATCCTTATTTCGAAGATCCGAAATACATCGACGCCTTGGCCCAATCGGTTGAACGCGCCTATGCCAAACTGGACCATGACCCGGACCTGCTGATCGTGTCCTATCACGGGATGCCGAAACGCTATCTGATGCAGGGCGATCCCTACCATTGCCAATGCCAGAAAACGACGCGTCTGCTGAAGGAACGTCTGGGCTGGGCAGATGACCGAATCCGTACGACGTTCCAATCGGTCTTTGGGCCTGAGGAATGGCTAAAGCCCTATACCGTCGAAGAAGTGGCGCGTGTGGCCAAGGATGAAGGCAAGAAGCGCATCGCGGTCATCGCCCCTGCCTTTTCGGCCGACTGCATTGAGACGCTGGAAGAGATCAACGAAGAGATCCGCGAAAGCTTTGAGCATGCAGGCGGCGAGAGCTTTACTTACATCCCCTGCCTGAACGACGACGAAGCCCATATCGGGGCGCTGTCGGACATCATCAGCGACAATCTCAAGGGCTGGCTGGACTAAGCCGCCCGACCATCCCCCGGAAAAGAAAAAGGCGGAGCAAACGCTCCGCCTTTCTCATATTCATCCAAGTCAAGAATGACTTAGTTGTTTGCAACTGCTGCTGCGATGGCGATCAGAACCAGCGGAACGATCAGACCAGCCGACGACGACGAAGCGGCTTGCTCTTCAACAACAACAACCGGCTCCATTACGGGCTCGGCCATGTTGCCAGCGAATGCGGTCGAAGCAGCGGCGGTCAGAGCAGCGGCGAGAACGAGTTTTTTCATAGTAGTATCCTCCAGATATTCGCCTGGCGTCTCCCACAACGGGAACAAGAACGACAAGCACCCAAGACTTACCTCGTAACTTTTGTCTAACCAGTAAATCCTTGGGAATGCAAACCCATCTTTAAGGTTAGACCCTGTGGGCTGCTAAAATGTCGTCAAATTAGCAACACCTGAGTGCCTACATTCGCAAGGCTAAAAAGTTCGGCAATATGTTCATTATAAAGCCCGATGCAGCCGTTCGAAGAACGCCGCCCGATCTTGCGCGTGTCGTGGGTGCCGTGAATCCGGTAATATTGCCAACTTAGGTACAAAGCATGGGTCCCAAGCGGGTTATCAGGCCCCGGCCCAACGTAGTCCGGCCACTCGGGATTGCGCAGTTTCATCGACGGAGTCGGGCGCCATTCCGGGCCTTCGACCTTGCGCACAACATTTGTGCGGCCACGGCGCGTCAGATCCTCGGTAAGCGGCACAGAGGTGGGATAAAGCTTATAATTTTCCCCGTCAGCCGACCAGTAATGCAGCGCCCGTGAGGTGATATCGACAAGAATCGCCCCGTTGTTCAGGTTGCTGAAATAGGGTTGCCAATCCAGCGTCCGAAAGCTGGAGATGTTGCGCCGCACGACGGTCGAGATGTCGCGTTCGATTTCAACCGTGTCCGCGCCGTTCAAGTCCTGCGCCACGGCCGGAACACCAACGGTGGCCGCTGCGCCCGCCAGAAAAGCCCTGCGGTTAAGGGCGGTATGTGCCGGTTTGGCCATGACCTGTAACTCCGTTCAGTAAAACTGCCTGTGTCATTTTTATGGCGAGAATGCCTCAGTCGCAAATCAAAGACTTGTCAGGTGGCGTGTTCACGCTGTTGTGGGTTTGATTAGCCACTTTGAACGCGCTATCTCAGGTCTAGCAAGATCAAAGGTACTGCTTAATGACCAGAATTTCCGCGTTGCTGTCCGTCCTATTGCTGGTTCTGGCGTCATGCACCACCACAACCACTGCGCCGACCCTTGGGCCGGATGGCAAACCGCTGCCCCGCGTCTATCGGATGAGCGCGCGCGATGAAGGCAAAATCCAGTTCCGTATGCTCGACTCGGTCAACTCGCTCCGCACCGCAGCGGGGGATGCGCCCGTTCAGCTGAACGCGCAACTGAACGCCGCTGCCGCGACTCACGCGCGCGATATGGCGGTTCAGAACCGTCCTTGGCACTTCGGGTCGGACGGGTCGTCGCCGATCGACCGTGTGGCGCGTGTGGGATACCCCGGCACCCTTCTGGGTGAGACGATCTCGGAAACCTATGAGACCGAGCTTGAGACCCTCAGCGCCTGGATGGAAGAACCTTCGACCCGCGCGATCCTGCTGGATGCGAATGCCCGCGACATGGGCTTTGCCTGGTACCAGGAGGCCAATGGCAAGATCTGGTGGACGTTGGTGATGGGCGGCTGATCCGCCCCACATTTGGACAAACGAAAAGGGTGCCGCGATTGCGACACCCTTTTTTGTTGCCCGCAAATCAGATCAGGCGTTCGGCAGGATCACGATTTCCACGCGGCGGTTCTGCTGACGGCCTTCCGGGGTCAGGTTGCTTGCCACAGGCTGCGACTCGCCCCGGCCAAAGGCCTGAACGCGGTAGGACTGAACGCCTTCGCCAACCAGAACATTGGCAACCGAGCGAGCGCGGCTAACCGACAGGTTTTGGTTGTAGGTGGCATCGCCCGTGTTGTCGGTGTGGCCGATGACCTGAACCGTGGTGTCCGGGTAGGCGATCAGGTTCTGTGCCACCGTGCGCAGATCACGCGTCAGGTCCGGGCGCAGCGTCGCGCTGTCGGTCGCAAACAGGATGTCCTGCGGCATGGTCACGATCAGGCGGTCGCCGGTGTTTTGGATCGTCACATTGTCATTGCCAAGCTGGTTGCGCAGATCGGCCTCTTGCTTGTCCAGCTGGTTCCCGATGATCGCGCCGCCCGCGGCGCCGATGATGGCGCCTTTGATGGCGTTCTGGCGTTTTTCGGCGCCATTGTCGCCCGACATGGCGCCCAGCAGGCCACCGATGGCCCCGCCCAGCAACGCGCCTTTTTGCGTTTTGGTGGCAGGCTGCGGGTTAGGTTGATAGGCCGGCTGGCTACAGGCGGTCAGAGTCAACACCGACAGGGTGACGACGGTCAGGGGAATGCGTGCTCGAATCATAGGTGCCCTTCTCGTGGCAGATGTCTGTTCTGCCTTTGTGTTTAGCGCAGGCGAACCAAAAACGCACAATAAGGCTGATTGGTTCCGGCAAAGATCCGCCAATTATGCCTCAAGTCGGGCAGCTTCCCACGCAAGCAGGCATCTTTTCACCGGCAAGCCCCAATGATAGCCGCCCAATCCGCCCGATTTCCGCAAGGCCCGGTGGCAGGGAATCAGATAGCTGATCGGGTTGCGCCCCACGGCCGTTCCCACCGCGCGCACCGCTTTGGGGTGGCCAATGTGCTGAGCGATCTCGGAATAGGTGGTGACATGACCTGAGGGAATGGCCAGCAGCGCCTCCCACACTTTGATCTGAAAGGGCGCGCCAATCAGATAGAGCGGCGTTTCGGTCAAATCCCCCGATTGCCCAAAGGCCGCCAGAACCCAAGGCCGCAACCGCATCGGGTCTTCGACGAAATCCGCCTTGGGCCAGCGACCTACCAGATCCTCCATGGCGTGGGCCTCATCGACTTCAGACGCAAAGCCGATGCCGCAAATGCCCTTCTCGGTGCCCATCACCAAGGCCGGGCCAAAGGGGCTATCGAACCAGCCCCAGTAAATGGTCAGCCCAGCGCCCTGTTTTGCGTAGTCGCCGGGGCTCATCGCCTCCCACCGCACAAACAGATCATGCAGGCGGCCAGACCCCGACAGGCCAACCGAATGCGCCGCGCTTAGCGTGGTGAACCGGTCTTGCAGCAACGCCTTGGCATGGCCAAGCGTCAGATACTGCTGATACCGCTTTGGCGACACGCCCACCCAGCGCGAAAACACCCGCTGAAAATGGGCGGGGCTCATGTTCATGTCACGCGCCAGCGCCTCCAGCGTGATGTTGGGCTCGGCCCCGTCGATGGCGTCCAATGCCCGGCGCATGACGTGGAAATGGTAGCCTTGGTCGTCTGAAGTGCTCATGGGGCCTCCTATCGGTGCAAACATACTGAAAGATTGCACCGCGTCACGCGACCCGATTGTTGCGCATCATGCGCGGCCAAGGCATAGACAATGCGA
This sequence comes from Pseudoprimorskyibacter insulae, assembly GCF_900302505.1. Lineage (GTDB taxonomy): Bacteria > Pseudomonadota > Alphaproteobacteria > Rhodobacterales > Rhodobacteraceae > Pseudoprimorskyibacter > Pseudoprimorskyibacter insulae. Next base: position 82,582 of record NZ_OMOJ01000002.1, read on the forward strand.
TGGCCAAACAACTCGATTATCACACGATCCGCGAGATCTTTACCCGCTTCCAAGCGTCCGAGCCCGAACCCAAGGGCGAGCTGGAGCATGTGAACGTCTATACCCTTGTCGTTGCCGTGGCATTGTCGGCGCAGGCGACAGATGCGGGTGTGAACAAAGCCACGCGCGAATTGTTCAAAATCGCCGATACGCCCGCCAAGATGCTGGCCTTGGGCGAAGAGGGCGTGATTGAACATATCAAGACGATCGGCCTGTATCGCAACAAGGCCAAGAACGTCATCAAGCTAAGTCAGATCTTGGTCGATCAGTACGGCGGCGAGGTGCCCAATTCCCGTGCCGCATTGGAAAGCCTGCCGGGCGTGGGCCGTAAAACCGCGAATGTGGTGCTGAACATGTGGTGGGGGCATCCGGCGCAGGCCGTCGATACCCACATTTTCCGTGTCGGCAACCGCAGCGGCATCTGCCCCGGCAAAGACGTGGTGGCCGTGGAACGCGCCATCGAAGACAACATCCCCGCCGATTTTCAACGCCATGCGCATCACTGGCTGATCCTGCATGGCCGCTACACCTGTGTCGCGCGGAAACCGAAATGCAACGCGTGCTTGATACGCGACCTCTGTGAGTTCGAGGATAAGACCCCATGAAAAAGTATCAGGTTGTCGGTATCGGCAACGCCATCGTTGACGTGCTGACCCGCGCCGAAGACACCTTTCTTGAGATGATGGGCATCCAGAAAGGCATCATGCAACTGGTCGAAAAAGACCGCGCGCAGGTGCTGTATGGAGCTATGGAAAGCCGCGTTCAGGCACCCGGCGGATCGGTTGCCAACACCTTGGCGGGTCTGGGCAATCTTGGCCTGCGCACCGCGTTTATTGGCCGCGTCCATGACGATGCCTTGGGCCGTTTTTACGCCAGCGCGATGGAGAAAGACGGCACCGATTTCGTGAACGCCCCTGTTCCGGGCGGCGATTTGCCAACCTCGCGCAGCATGATCTTCGTCTCGCCCGATGGTGAGCGGTCGATGAACACCTACCTTGGGATTTCCGCCGAACTTGGCCCCGAAGATGTGTCCGAAGACGTCGCCGCCGAGGCCGAGATCGTGTTTCTTGAGGGCTATCTGTTCGACAAGCCCAAGGGCAAAGAGGCGTTTATTCGCACCGCCCGCACCTGCCGCGCGGCGGGTGGCAAGGCCGGGATCGCGATCTCTGATCCGTTCTGCGTTGAACGTCACCGAGAGGACTTCATCAAGCTGATCCAGAACGAAATGGACTATGTCATCGGCAACGAAGACGAGATCCGCTCGCTGTTCCAAGATCAGGATCTGGATGCCGATCTGGCCCGCGTTGCCGCGATTTGCCCGTTGGTTGTTTGCACCCGTTCTGGCGATGGTGTGACGATCGTCCATAACGGTGTGCGCACCGATGTGCCGGTGAAAAAGGTGATCCCCGTTGATGCGACCGGCGCGGGCGACCAGTTCGCCGCTGGCTTCCTTTATGGGTTGGCCACGGGCCGCGATATGGAAACCTGCGGCCGCATGGGCACGATCTGCGCGGGCGAGGTCATCAGCCACATGGGCCCGCGCCCTGAGGCCAATATCGCCTCGTTGTTCCGCCACGCTGAGTTGATTGGCTAAGCCTGCATCCGGCGCATGATCCGATGGGTCAGCGCCGGAGACACCAGCATCAAGCGCGGCAGCAACCGCGCTTTGCCGATCAAAATCTCATGCTTGTTCCGGGCCACCCCATCCAGAATGGCCGCTGCCGCCTCGGACGGGGGCATTTTCCGTTCAGGCCGACCGCGTGACAGCGTGGTATCAACCACTGGCAGAATGGCTTCGAACGTTTGAATGCCTAAATTGGCGTCTTCGATCTGATAGCGCAGCGTCCGGGTAAAGCTGCGCATTGCAGCCTTGGTGGCGCAGTAAACCGGCGCGTCCGCCTTCGGTGCAATCCCAAGCCCCGAGGTCACGTTGACGATAAACCCGCCGGGTTGGCCCGCCAGAACTTGAAGCATACCGGTCGCCAATTGCATCGCCGAGATAAGGTTGATCTGAACCTCTTCCGCGATCGCATCGTAATGCTGGTCAGGCGTATCGGTCAGAACCGGGTAGTTCATGATTGCCGCGTTGTTCATCAGCCCCGCGCAAGTGGGATGCTGATCCAGAACCCAGTTCACCACCCCCCGCGCGATGTCCGGTTCGACCAAATCCGCCTCTAGCACATCGACGACGCAAGCCTCTTGAGATTGGAGCCTTGCAAGCGCCGCCGGATCACGCGCCACAGCCAAGACCTTGCCGCCCCGCGCCCCGATCTGGCGCACCAATTCGCGCCCAATGCCACGTGTCGCGCCCGTCACCAGAATGCGTTTCCCTGAAATATCGCCCATACCCAAACCTTTGAATTGCACATGCCCTAACTGGCCTTCAGAATGTGAGGAATTGCTCAGATTCTCTACTCGCATTGGGGGATATCGCCGAAATGACCGAAATTCTTTTGCGAAAACAACCGCTTCAGGCGCGATCCAAGGCCAGCTTTGAAGCGATCCTAGAAGCAGCGGCTCAGATTTTGGTGGGGGCGGGGTTTGCCGCGTTCAACACAAATACGATTGCCGAACGGGCCGGCGTTTCGGTTGGCACCTTGTATCAGTACTTTCCGGGGAAAGAGGCGATCTTGGCCGAGTTGGTCGCGCGTATGCGCCAGCAAATGCTTGCCGATCTGGCCGAGGCAAACCGCCAATCCGAAGGTCAGACTTTGGCCGAAGTCGCGCATCTGTTCATCAACGCCTCGCTTCGCCACCATCAACGCAATCCGGCGCTTGCCGAAGCACTGGAACAAGCCGAATGCGGTCTGGCGCTAGAGGACGGGTCGTGCGAGATCAAGTTTCAAATCAATGACTTGATCATCGCTCAGTTAGAGCGGTTTGAGGTGCCCGATCCGCAGATCGCCGCGCGGGATCTGTCGGTCATGGTCCAAGCCATGGCAGATGCCGCCACCCAAGCGGGCGAGACCGATTTCGACGCCCTAGCCAAGCGCTGCGGACGTGCTGTGAAGGGCTATCTGAGGATCGCCCCTTAGTCGCCCAGCTTGGCGTGAATTTCGTCCAGATCGATTTCACCGATCGGCAACTTGTTGGCTGGGTTTTCAAAGTCATACTTAAACAGACGAAAATCGCGTTTGTAGATCTCATACATCAGGTGCATCGACAGGTCGTCGAAGTAGTCCTCGACCGGGTGGGCGCGTTTGGGGCCGTGACCCTCGGATTCATTGAAGCGCGGAATAGACGCCAGATCGACCTTATGGGGCGTCTGGATGTTAGACAGCACCTCAGCCATGCCGTCATTGAACTTTTCGGTCCACATGATCTTGTCATAGTGGCCGCCGTTCACGATGAAGGTGCTGACATGGCCCGACGTCGCCGACCAGTGAATGTCGGGGTCCATCGGGCGGCGCCAGCGAATGGTATCACGGACAAACAGCAGAAACCGGCGGAAGCTTTTGATCTGGTCAAAGTCTTGCGTGCCGCCATCGCCGCCAACATCCACCCCGTATTTCTGCACCAGCATCGGCACCAGATTGCCCCGATAGCGGCGGCCATTGCGTTGAATTCCGCAGATTTTATCGAAAAACGACGACAGAATTCGGGTGTATGGATTGCGGACGCAGGTAAAAGAATAGGACTTATGACCGGCGACATTGGCTTGGATCAAAGCCTGACTGCTTTCTATGCCCCATTTATGAAGACCGGACTGGGCGTCATGAATGTCGCCGTCAAAGAATTCGCCGTGGTCTGAGTAGTACAGGATCTGCCCGATGGTCGAACATGCGCATTTCGGCACTACACGATACACGACGCTTTCGCTTTCTGTCATCCAAGTGCCGGGGAAACCCATTTTTTACTGCCTCTGCTCTGACGTTGTGCTACCCGTGATCCAGACCTGTATCAAAAGCCCGTGGTGGATCGCAGGTAAAATAAATAAAACAATCGGGCAAAAATAGGGCGTATCGTTTCTGTAATGGCAAGAATTGCCTTCATACTGTTGTGTCACCGCGACCCGGAAGCCGTCATCAAACAGGCCAGGCGCCTGACCGCGGCTGGTGACTACATTGCGATTCACTTTGACGGCAACGCCAATGACGATGATTTCCGCAAAATCACCCAAGCCTTGCAGGACAACCCCAGCGTTTGTTTCGCAGATCGGCGGGTGAACTGCGGCTGGGGTGAATGGTCTTTGGTCGAGGCCACGTTGCAGGCCTTGAACGCCGCCGTCCGGTCCTTTCCGCGCGCCAGTCATTTCTATCTGATGTCCGGCGATTGCATGGCGATCAAGTCCGCCGAATACGCGCATAACTTCCTCGATGCCGCCGACCAAGACTACATCGAAAGCTTCGATTTCTTCACTTCGGACTGGATCAAAACCGGGATCAAAGAGGAACGCCTGATCTACCGCCATCTGTTCAACGAACGGAAGAACAAGAAACTGTTCTATGCCTCGATGGCGCTGCAAAAGCGGATGGGGCTGCAACGAAATCTGCCCGACGACATGCAGATCCAGATCGGCAGCCAGTGGTGGTGCCTGCGCCGCCGAACGATTGAAACGATCCTGGACTACATCGCCAAGAACCGCCGGATTGTCCGGTTCTTCCGAACGACTTGGATCCCGGATGAGACATTCTTTCAGACGCTTGTCCGTCACCTTGTTCCCGCCAGCGAGATCAATTCGCGCACGCTGACGTTCTTGATGTTCACCGATTATGGAATGCCGGTGACCTTCTACAACGATCATTATGACATGTTGCTGAGCCAGGATTTCCTGTTCGCCCGCAAGATCAGCCCCGATGCCCGCGAGTTGAAGCGGCGGCTGGGCGTTCTTTATTCCAGCAAGGGCACGACCTTCGAAATGTCGAACGAAGGCCGCACGCTGTATGACTTCCTGGCCAAGAAAGGCCGGATCGGGCACCGCTTTGGCCCGCGTTTCTGGGAGACCGAGGCAACACTGGGCCGTTCGCGCGAACTGCTGATTGTCGTGGCCAAGAAATGGCATGTGGGCAAACGGTTTACCAATGCCGTTCGGGCGCACACCGCCATTCCCGTGGCCGAATATCTGTTCAACGAAGAAACGCTCAACCTGCCGGATCTGGGCGGGATCGAAAACAGCCTGCTGAAACGGCACCGCCATCGCCGCGCCCTTCTGCGGCTGATGTACAGCTACTACAAATCGGACCGCTTGCTGATCTGTATGGACCCGTCCTCGACCGAGTTGATCGAGGATTTCTGTACCGACAAGGCAACCGTTCGCCTGCTGGAAATTGAGACCGAATTTACCGACGATTACCTGACCGGCCATGCCAAGCGCGTGGGGCTGGCGGGCCCGCATACGCCGCGGGACACCTTCCAGCGCTTGCTGCCCAGCATCCGCAACGACCTTGCTCAAGAAAGCGAGAAACTGCGCGAAATGAAGTACTCGTCTTTCAATAAGATCCGTGAAACAAACAGGCTCGAAGTGAATGCCCGCGCGCTGGCTGAGTTTCTGTCGACGACCGAAGACACGGCCACCCGGATCGCAAACACCGACGAATTGTTCAAAGACTAAGGACCGCGCCGCATGGCCTATACCTATGACGATGAAAACATTTTCGCCAAGATCCTGCGCGGCGAAATTCCCAACCAGACCGTTCTGGAAACGGATCACAGCCTGGCCTTCCGCGATATCTATCCGCAGGCCCCGACCCATGTGTTGGTGATCCCCAAGGGCAAATACGTCTGCTACGACCACTTCGCCCAAGAGGCGACGGATGCCGAGATCCTCGATTACACGCGGACGATTGGCGAGGTGTGCAAGATGGAAGGCGTGGCCGATGGCGGGTTCCGCATGATCGCCAATGCGGGCGAAGCGGGCGTTCAAGAAGTGCCGCACCTGCATGTGCATATTCTGGCAGGCCGCCCGCTGGGCCGGATGCTGCAAAAGGCCTAAAACGCCCCTTGGCGCAGCGGGCAATCGTCGGCTGCGCTTAGTCCTGCTTGTCCTTCGGGGCGGGTTTACCGGGCTTTGCGCCCATGAACCACGCCAGCGCCGCGATCACTGCGCCGATCCCGACACCGAGGCCCATCACGTCGGATTGGCCATCCCACGACACGACATTCCCCAAAAAGAGCACCGCCAGAACAACAATTACTACCGAGATCAGCTTGGTCTTCAGATCGTCCAGCGTTTTGATGGCCAGCCATGCCGGCAGCTTGACCCGGCTGTCGATAAACAGCTCATACAAGCCAAGCGCGACGATATAGAACACCGTTCCCATCAGGAACATGTCAATAATTTCAATGCTTTCAAGCGCAATTGCCTTGGCGGTTTTTCGGCTGACATAGTCTTCGGCCAGCGTTGCCTGAACCAGATGAACGGCTTGCGCGAACCCGTAAACCAGCAACAGCGTGGCCGCCACAAACGCCCCTGCCACGGCGATCAGGATCAGATATCGGCTTAGGCCCAAGACCTTGTTCATTGCGCGCTCCCTTCGATGTGCTGGCCTTTATGCCTATCACAAACCCGGTTGAGGCCCTGCCAAAACGTCACGCCGAGGACCGCGTCAGCGACAGGAATACATCTTCGAGGTCCGCCTGTTCCGTGCGCACATCACGAATGCGGATGTTTTGGTCGCGCACGGCGGATAACACATCCTCTGCCGTGGTTTTTGTGGACCGGTAGGTGATCGCGATGGCGCCGCCCTGACGTTCCTCAACACTTAGCCCAACTGCACTGGGCAGTTCTGCAATCGGATCTTCGGGGTGAATGACCATAGTTTTCGCATCAAGTTGACCCAGCAGATTGGCCGTGCTGTCGCGTGCAACAAGGCTACCTTGGTTGATAATCGCGATCTCGTCGCACATTTCCTCGGCCTCTTCGAGGTAATGCGTCGTCAGAATGATCGTCATCCCTTCTTCGCGGTTCAGCTTGCGAACATTGTTCCACAGCATTTGACGCAATTCGATATCAACCCCCGCCGTCGGTTCATCCAGAACCAGAACGTTGGGATTGTGGACCAGCGCCTTGCCCAACAACAGCCGCCGCCGCATCCCGCCCGAAAGCGTGCGCGCATAGGCGTTGGCTTTGTCCTCAAGGCCAATCATCCGCAAAATTTCATCGCTGCGGCGTTTGGATTTCGGCACGCCGTACAGGCCCGCCTGCACCTCAAGCGCGGCGCGGGGCGTGAAGAACGGATCAAGGTTCAGCTCTTGCGGCATCACCCCGATTGCGGCCCGCGACTGGCGCGGGTTGTCATCCTGATCCCAGCCCCAGATCTGCACATTGCCCGCCGTTTTCACCACCAAACCGGCCAGAATATTGATCAGCGTGGATTTTCCCGCACCATTCGGCCCCAGCAAACCAAAGACAGACCCCGACGGAATGGTCAGATCAATGCCTTTCAGCGCCTCTTTCGGCCCCTGCCCCTTTTGCGAGGCGTAGGTTTTGCGCAGCCCTTCGATCCGAATTGCATCCTGTGTCATCGCGTGTCTTGCTCCTCTGCGTCGGATCGCTCATAACGCAGGTAGTGCATCGAAAGCCAAAAGGGAACGCCGCGATGACCACGCAAGCGCCGGAAACCAAGATCGTAGACGCCTATCGCATTGCCTGTGACGGTGGTGAGGGGGCCCTTGGCCATCCGCGCGTCTGGCTGCAAATCCCGCATGACACAGGCTATGTGGAATGCCCCTATTGCGATGCGAAATACATCCAGAAGGACTTTGAAGGCAAAGTCTGAGACGGGCAAAATCCTGCCCTTCTAAAACTGTCGCTGGAAGATTGGCGCGACCCATGGCAAACCGTTGGCACACGCGACGGGAAGGAATAGCGCCATGGGTACGTTCGGCAAAGACAGCCATCTGCATCTGATCGACGGATCGGCCTTTATCTTTCGGGCCTATCACGCCCTGCCGCCTTTGACGCGCAAATCCGATGGCCTGCCGATTGGCGCGGTCAGCGGCTTTTGCAACATGCTGGACCGCTATGTTGAGGGCAAAACCGGCGACGATGCCCCGACGCATATTGCGGTGATCTTCGACAAGGGCAGCCACACGTTTCGCAACGATATGTACGATCTGTACAAGGCCAACCGCGAAGCCATGCCTGAAGATCTGCGCCCGCAGATGCCCCTGACCCGCCGCGCGACCGAAGCGTTCAATATCGCCTGCAAAGAGCTTGAGGGCTATGAGGCTGATGACATCATCGCGACCCTGTCCTGTCAGGCGCGGGATGCGGGCGGGCGTGTAACCATCATCAGTTCTGACAAAGACTTGATGCAACTGGTGGGCAATGGCGTCGAAATGTTCGACGCGATGAAGAACAAACGCATTGACCGCGAAGGCGTGTTTGAAAAATTCGGCGTTTACCCCGAAGGCGTGGTTGATGTGCAATCGCTGGCCGGGGATTCCGTCGATAACGTGCCGGGCGCGCCGGGGATTGGTGTAAAAACCGCGGCCCTGCTGATCAACGAATACGGCAGTTTGGAAGCGTTGCTGGAACGCGCCGAGGAAATCAAGCAGCCCAAACGCCGCCAGACCCTGATCGACAATCGCGCCCAGATCGAGTTGTCGAAGCGGCTGGTCGCCCTGGATTGCAACACGCCGCTGGATTTTACGCTGGATGATCTGGAAGCGCGGCAACCAGTGCCGGAAACCCTGCTGGGTTTTCTGGCGGAAATGGAGTTCCGCACCCTGACCAAGCGGATCTCGGACCGGTTCAACGTTGATGCGCCGGTCATTGCCGATGCGCCCGCGGCTGAGACACCCGCCGCTGCGCCCGAATTTCCAACAATCGCCCCGGATGCCTATGACTGTGTCCGCAGCCTTGACGACCTCGATGCATGGATCGCGCAGGCCCATGAAACGGGCTGGGTCGCTGTCGATACCGAAACCACCGGGCTGAACGAAATGCGGGCCGATCTGGTGGGGATCAGCATGGCGATCGTGCCGGGCAAGGCATGCTACATCCCGCTGACACATAAAACCGGGAATGCCGATGACCTGTTCGGCTCGGACGAGCTGGCCGAGGGGCAAATCCCGCTTCAGGCTGCGTTGGACCGCTTGAAACCGCTGCTGGAAGATCCGTCCGTGATCAAAATCGGCCAGAACATGAAGTACGACGCCAAGCTGCTGTCGCGCTATGGGGTCGAGGTCGCGCCGATCGACGACACGATGCTGATGTCCTACGCGCTGCATGGTGGCGAACATGGGCATGGCATGGATCTGTTGGCCGAAAAATACCTGGGCCACCAAACCATTCCGATCAAAGATCTGCTTGGAAGCGGCAAAAGCCAGATCACCTTTGACCGCGTCGGGATTGACGATGCGGTGAAGTATGCCGCCGAGGATGCCGATGTCACGCTGCGCCTGTGGCATCTGTTCAAGCCGCAATTGCATCAGGCCAAGGTCACCCGCGTTTACGAAACCATGGAGCGCCCCTTGGTGCCCGTGCTGGCCAAGATGGAAATGTCGGGAATCAAAGTAGATCGCGATACGCTGTCGCGCATGTCTAACGCCTTTGCCCAGAAAATGGCCGGGCTTGAGGCCGAAATTCATGAACTTGCGGGCGCGTCCTTTAATGTTGGGTCGCCCAAACAGTTGGGCGAAATCCTGTTTGACAAAATGGGCCTTGAGGGCGGCAAGAAGGGCAAGACAGGCGCCTATGCAACCGGCGCCGATATCTTGGAAGATCTGGCAACAGAACATGAATTGCCGCGCCGCGTTTTGGATTGGCGGCAACTTAGTAAGTTGAAATCGACCTATACAGACGCGCTTCAAGAACATATCAACCCCGAGACCGGCCGTGTGCACACATCTTATGTGATCGCCGGGGCCAACACCGGGCGCTTGGCGTCGACCGATCCGAACCTTCAAAACATTCCGGTACGCACCGAAGAAGGCCGCCGCATTCGCGAAGCGTTCGTCTCAGAACCCGGTAAAAAACTGGTATCACTCGATTATTCCCAGATTGAATTGCGTATTCTGGCGCATGTGGCGGGGATTGATTCCCTCAAACAGGCGTTCCGCGATGGCGAAGACATTCACGCCATGACCGCCAGTGAAATGTTCAATGTCCCGCTGGACCAAATGACGCCGGAAATTCGCCGTCAGGCCAAGGCGATCAACTTCGGTGTGATTTATGGCATTTCCGGCTTTGGCCTTGCCAGGAACCTGCGCATTCCCCGCGCCGAGGCGCAGGCCTTCATCGACCGTTATTTTGAACGCTTCCCCGGCATCAAGACCTATATGGACGACACGATTGCCTTTGCCAAAGACAACCAGCGCGTGGAAACCCTGTTTGGCCGCGTGATCCACACGCCCGAAATCGCCGCCAAAGGCCCTCGCGCCGGTTTCGCACGCCGCGCCGCGATCAACGCGCCGATCCAAGGCACCGCCGCCGATATCATCCGCCGCGCGATGATCCGCATGCCGGACGCAATTGCCAAATTGCCCGCCAAAATGTTGCTTCAGGTACATGACGAATTGTTGTTCGAAGTGTCGGACGAGGCCGTGGACGACCTGATTTCCGTCGCCAAGGATGTCATGGAGGGCGCAGCCCATCCGGTTGTGCACCTGGATGTGCCACTGGTTGTTGACGCGGGCGCAGGGGATAATTGGGCAGCAGCGCATTAACAATCATCTGACCACGAATTCCGCATGAAGCGCCCCAGCGGCCTTTATGCTTTTCAGAATGTCGATCATGTCGCGTGGGCGCACGCCCAGCGCGTTCAGCCCTGCGACGACTTCGGACAAGGACGTACCTTCCGGGACTTCGGCTAAAGAAATGCCAGGGTCTTCGGTCAGGTCAGCATTGGTTCGCGGAACGACAACGGTTTCACCATCCGAGAACGGGTTCGGTTGAACGGCTTGCGGCGCCTCTTCAATTCGGAGGGTCAGGTTGCCCTGCGACACCGCCACGCGCGAAATGCGTACATCCTCGCCCATGACGATTGTGCCAGACCTTTGATCGACGACGACCCGCGCCCTTTGCTGCGGTTGGACGGCGATGTTTTCAATCCGCACAATGGCATGCGCCGGACTAGCCAGACCCGTTTTGCCCAGATCAAGGGCAACGGTGCCCGCATCCGTCATCAGCGCCGCGCGGCGGCCAAAGGTCTGATTGATCGCGCGTTCGATCCGGTTTGCCGTGGTAAAATCCGGCTCGCGCAGCGCAAGGCGTATGCGGGTCATTTGGGTGAAGTCAAACTCAACTTCCCGTTCGACCCGCGCACCTGCAGGAATAACGCCAGACGTCGGCACGCCCTTTACAATGCGGGCGGCGTCGCCTTCGGCTTCGGCGCCGCCTGCAATCACCGTTCCCTGCGCGACCGCATAGATTTGACCATCCGCAGCATTAAGCGGCGTCATAATCAGCGTGCCGCCCAGAAGGCTCTTGGCGTCGCCGATTGCAGACACCGTAACGTCAACTTTGCTGCCTGACCGCGAAAAGGCATGCAATTCCGCAGTCACCAGAACGGCCGCAACATTCTTGGGCCGAAATTGTTCGCCCGTTACATTCACACCCAACCGCTCAAGAATGTTGGACATGATTTCTTCGGTGAAGGGCGCGTTCCGCAACCCATCGCCAGTCCCGTTTAAACCGACGACCAGGCCATAGCCGACCAGATCGTTGGCGCGGACCCCATCGAACTCGACCAAGTCCTTGATCCGAACAGTCTGCGCATTTCCGATCGAGGCCCATAACGCGACAAACAGCGGTAAAATCCAGCGCAACACCGTCACCGCAAGTACTCCACCAACGACAGGCGCGAATTCCGGGCCGTGATTGCATATAGGCTTTCAAGTTGGAACTGCACCGCGTTCAGCTTTCCCGCAGCTTCGTATGGATCGGCCCCGATTAGGGCATTTCGTGTCATTTGAAGCGCTGATACCTCGGTCGCGTTTCGGGCCATCGCGTTTTCAATCCGTTCCTGGCTTGCGCCCAGTTCGGCCCGCAGCTCAACCAGCCGGGTCTGGACCGACAAAAGCTGATTGCCCGCCGCTGAAAGCATGGCGGATTGTAACTCATCCGTTGCGGCAATATCCGGATCGCCCGCCAGTTGGCCCATGACGGTCGCCTGCAGGATGTTTCGGAACACAACATGATCCGCGCGTAGGTCTAGTTGAACCGATTCCGTGTCGCTTAACGCCGAGGGGCTGCGTGACTGGTCGGCCCCTTTGTAGGCAAAGGTTGCAAACCCGCCGCCCGGCGCGTTGAACCAATCGGCCAGGCGCTGCTGAACATCAGACAAAGTCGTCGCGCCGGACAATTCGGATTTGACCGCCTGAACAATGGCATTCGGATCGGCCAGCGCCGACATGTCCGTTGCCACCCCTGCAAATAGCGAACGCCCCCCAACTTGGGTGTTCAGCTGTGACACCAAAGCAGAAAATGTCTGTTCCGCCGTTGCGGCAATTGCATTGCGTGCAGACCGGGCCGTCGACAGATCCGCGTTCAGGAAATCTGTTGTCAGATTGTCCGTCAAGGTTTGCGCGGTTTCCAAAACCGCCTGCGTAGAATCCGCCATCGCCTTGGTTTCGGTATTGGCAATTTTAAACGCCTCCGCCCGATTCAACGTGGCTTCGATTGAGGCGATGGTCATGAGGTTGCCAGAAAAATGTGATGCCAGATCTGTTTGCAGGCCGGTGGTCACCTGTTGCGACAGGTCGTTCATCTGGGTTTTCAGGCGCATTTGGTTTGCGCGGGACACAAGCGATTGTGCCAAGTCTCCTATGGTCAACATCGGCTACCCTCAAATACTTAGAAGTCGTTGGATCAGATCGTTGGCGACAGAAATGACCTGCGCATTGGCGGCGTAGTTCTGTTCGATCATCATCAGCCGCTCTAACTCGGCGTCGCTATCGACGCCGCCTGCGAATTCCAACTCTTTCAGGGCGGTCCGTTGCGCATTGATCGACGCCAGAGATCGATCTGAATCGACACGCGCATCGGCGACTTCGGTCATCGCCTCCGCAAATCGGACGAACAGAGTTTGAGATATCTGCGGCAAGTTCTCAGAGGCCGGGCTTGTCGCCGTATTCAGACGATCCCGCATGGCGGTTAACAATGCGCCATCGCCCGCTGCACCGGGGGATGCCGCGAAAAGCCCCGCACGCAGGCGCCACGGTTGCCCTTCGTTCGGCGCGACGGCGACATTCAGGCGCAATCGTTCGGCAAGACCGGTTTCATTTGCTGCAACGGCTTCGCTGCCAAGGTCGGTAAACAGGCCTGCCTGTCCAGGTGGAACTGTTGTATCCACGCCGCCGGGGCCGAAAGCCGCAGCAAGATCCAACGCAAGGGCATCGAGCCGGGTCTGGGTGGCTGGTGCCAGCTGGTCGCGAATTTCAAATTGCGCCGCCAACCGCCCGCCTGCGAAGGGTCCGGAGCCGCCCATATTAACGGGCCGTCCATTCATTGACAGGGGCGACAGCGCGCCATCTTTTGCGGTCATCTGCGCAGTGATTTCATTGGCACGGGTGAAGCTGAATTCCGCCGCGTTTCCGTCCAGCAAGATTGCGCCGCCGGTGGTGACAATCGCCACCGTATCGCGGTCGCGGGGAAGCAGGCGAATGGGCACCAATTCGGAAATGCGGTCAACCGCCTGTTGACGCTGGTCAAGAAGCGCAGAGGCATCTTGGCCGGTGTGCAGCGCGGCTGAGACCCGTTTGTTCAGATCCTCAACCACCTTTAGATTGTCGTTCAACTGATCGGTCAGGTTGGCGATGGTAAATTCAGCCTCGCTGCGGACATCCTGAACGCGTTTGGCTACGGCGTTCAGCTTGTCCGATAGCGCAGTTGCCGCTTGGGCCACGTTGGTCAACCGCTGGTTTGATGACGGATCGGCGGCGGCGGTGATCAAGGACGTTTCAAATTGAGTGAGCCGCCCGGACAAAGACGTTTCATCGGTGATCTGGCCAAAGATCCGCTCCATCTCGGTGTGGAAGGTTTGTAAATCGCCCGCTTGACCGGATTGACCATCGGCAATGCGGCGTTGCGCCTGAATAACGGGGTCAACGTGGCGCAAGACGCCGTTCACGCGCACGCCCCCATGCGTGGATGTTGCATCGGAGGACACGACCAATTCTCGCCTCGCGTAGGATTCGGTCAATGCGTTGGCGATATTCGACGACACGATCGCCGCGGAACGGGTGTTGGCGGTCAACCCTCCGACGGCATTGTTGATGGCACCTGACAAAGTCATGTCGGCCCTCCGATCTGTTTAGGGTTATCGTTTGATGTTCGTCGTTTCCTGCAGCATTTCATCCACGGTCTGGATGACTTTGGCGTTCGACGAATAGGCTCGCTGCGTCTGGATCATGTCGGTGAGTTCACTGGCCACGTCTGTTGCGCTTTCTTCAAGCGCGAAGGCGACAATGTCACCGGTTGGGCCATCACCTGCGTTCCAAAGGAAATAACTGCCGCTTTCGGGGGAGGGCATGTAGGTTTGCTTATCCAAGGCGACCATGCCGTTTGGATTGGGCAGATCCACCAACGGCACCTGATAGATGGGGCGTGTGATGCCGGTGTCAAAGAAGGCATAGACAACGCCCGCCTCATCCACCTCGACCGAGGTCATATTCCCCACGGGCGAGCCATCTTTGGAGATGTTCAGCGGCGCGAAACTGTCTGAAAGCTGGGTCAAGCCGCTGCTTTCGCCGGGTTTTCCGATATTAATCTCAATCGGGCCGCCCGCGACTTCGACAATCAGTGATCCGGTGGCCGGATCATATGTCCCACCCGAGGTGGTTGAGACATTGGCCAAAGTCCCGCCAGAGGTGCGCGAGGCATCAAAGCTCAGAACATATTCACCGATGATTTCACCAGGACGCGCCGTATCTTCCAGCACCATGTTCCATTCGTTTGAGGTACCGTTGTCGGGAACGGTGGGGGTGTAGGTGATTTTAACGTTCTCTGACCGGCCCAGGTTGTCATAATATTCGACCGACAGTTCCAACGGGTCACCGGTGCTACCAGCGTATGTTTCTGTCGCGGGCAGGTTCACGCCCAATGTCATCCGGGTCGTCGGTTCGCCCGAAAATTGGTTGACGTTGATTTGCACGGGTTCCAGCCCATCAACCGTATCGCGCGGATAGGTCGGCACGGTGCCATCCGCCAAAGCAGGCCAGCCCAGCAACATCAGGCCGCTTTGCGTTCGTAGATACCCGCTGGCATCGGTGCGGAACGATCCGGTGGTCGTCAGGAACATCTGGCTGGCACCATTACCGCCTTCGACATCCGTTGCCTTGGCCACAGGCAGAAACCCGCGCCCGCGCACGGCAAGATCGGTCGCATTGGATGTCGCCACCAGCGAACCGCCCTGATCGATCAGGCGCTGGGTTTCGACCCGAACGCCGCCAGCCGCATAGTTGCCGCCGCGCGAGGACATGACCATCGACTGAAAATCAGTTTCGACCCGTTTGTAGCCATGCGTGGCCGAATTCGCGATGTTGTCTGAAATAGCGGCGAGCCGGCTGGCATTTGATGCAAGTCCGGCCACACCTGCGTTAAGCGACGAAGAAATTGTCATGAACACGCCTTTCTGATGGTTCAAATCTTTGACCACAGTTACGCACGCTCAATTAATGCCGCCCTAACGATTCAAATTTTCGCAAATCGGCTCAGTACCCCTCCCTCAGAAAGACGATCTCAACACGGTTGTTGCGAACGGACATAGGGTTGTAGTTGGCAAGTTCCTTGTCGGCATGCGCGGTTGTGCGGACGATCCGATCTTCATCCAAGCCCGATATGCGAAGCTGTTCACGCACGATTTCAGCCCGCCGCGCAGAAGATGCCCAAACCGTGTTTCTGGTCAGAACAACCGGTTCCGCGCTGACATGCGTTTCGACAGCAACCTTGTTTATCAACCCGTCCGCCACGCGGCCAATGGCGCGCAACAGGCCGCGCATCAGATCTGTCGGCTTGTCTTGGTCGGTGAACAAGGGCGAGCCGGGGGCGTCAAAAAACTCAATGATCAGCCCTTCGTCGGTTAGCCGAGTTTGAACGTGGCGCAATTGGTTGTCTTCCAACAGCGCATCACCGCCCCGCCCCATCAGTGCCTCTTCTACTGTTTTAAACTCCTCTTCTCCTTCTCCCGCTGTCTGAGCGTCGACACCCCGTGCCTTGTCTTCAACAGAAGGTCGCAAACTGGAAGCGCCGGTTCCGACACGCGGCAAAGTGTTTTCGGAAAAAACCGAATGCCCGCCAAGGCTGCCATCCCCGCCGCCCGACATCCGCGATACGGCAATCGTCGGACTGAAGTAATCAGCTATCCCTTTGCGTTGCTTTTCGGTTGTTGCGTTCAGAAGCCACATCAACATGAAGAAAGCCATCATCGCGGTGACAAAGTCGGCATAGGCCACTTTCCACGCGCCGCCATGGTGCCCGCCACCGGCAACGACCTTCTTACGCTTGATGATTATCGGCGGCACATTGCTGCCCGCTGTCATAGTTCACCCCTTTCTGCCACCCGAGGCAAACCTGCGCCGCCAAGCGTTTATGGGGCCTTAACAATTCAAAATGTCCGGTTAATTGCTGATCAGAAATCGGCAACACTGTGGAAAACTATTTGTGGCAATGTTTCCCAAATATAGACAGAAGGCGCCTGTTCGCGTAGCAGATAAGAAAATCCCTCAAAGGGAACTGGGCAGATGTTAGATTTTTTCCGTTCTGGGAAAGTACTTAAAAGATCCTCGGTCAGCGGCATTGCGCTTGTTCTGGCTCTTGCGTCTCCGGCGATGCCGGAGGGCCGGGTCAGCTATAACCTCTATGGTTCACCCGGACTTGTGGATATGCCGACGGCGAACGAAAGCCCGGACGCCACCCTGACGACCACGATCTCAAAGGTGGGCGACGCCCAGCGCACGACCATCGGGTTTCAGATCACCCCGCGCCTGTCCGGTGCGTTCCGCTATAGCGGGCTGTCCAACTATACCAGCCCCGCCAGCGTCAAAGGCGTCTACTATGACCGTAGTTTTGACCTGCGCTATAACCTGCTGACAGAAACCGCATCGCGCCCGGCGGTGACGATTGGCCTTCAGGATTTCATCGGAACCGGCCTTTATGGCGGCGAATACGTCGTTGCGACCAAGTCCTTTGCCAAAGGGATCACCGTGACAGGTGGCGTTGGTTGGGGCCGGCTTGGCAGCCATGGGGCGATTGGCAAGACCGGCACACGCACGGCTGAGCTGTTGGGTCAGGGCGGCATCCCCACCTATGACCGATGGTTCCGCGGCGATTTCGCGCCCTTTGGTGGTGTGTCTTGGGCCGTGAATGACCGGATGACCGTCAAGGCGGAATATTCGTCGGACAACTACACGACCGAACGCAAAGACGCGCAGTTCAACGGCACCAGCCCTTGGAACTTTGGTCTGGACTACACGTTCAAAAGCGGCACGCAGCTGTCGCTGTACCACGCCTATGGCAACCAATTCGGCGCTCAGGTGACGTTCGCGACCGATCTGCGCTCGGCCAAGATCCCCGGCGGGCTGGAAAAAGCGCCGGTTCCGGTTCTGGTGCGCCCGGTTGGCGCGGCCAAGGATCTGGGCTGGACGCAAGAGGCTGGCAAGCGTGATGCCACCTTCCAAGCGTTGAAGGCCGGTTTGGCGAATGAAGGCTTGGTACTGGAAGGGCTGGACCTGAAGGCGCAGCGCGCCGTCGTCCGCATCCGCAACCCGCGCTATGGCAATGAGGCCGAAGCGATTGGCCGGACCGCCCGCGCGATGACCCGTGCGATGCCTGCCTCGGTTGAAACCTTTGTCATCGTTCCGACGGTGAATGGCAGCGCCATGTCCGGGGTTGAGCTTCAGCGGACCGATATCGAGCGCCTCGAACATGTTGAGGCCAAGGCGATCTTGCAAAAGACGGTGGTACGCGACGCGTTCAAACTGGCGCCGCCGGTGGAAAAGGGCATCTATCCGAAATTCACTTGGTCCCTCGCCCCTTACACAAAGCTGAGCGTTTTTGACCCCAACAGCCCGGTGCGTGCCGATTTCGGGGCGCGGTTGAAGGCGGATTTCTGGGTGGCCCCAAATCTGCGCCTGTCCGGTTCGATCACCAAGAAGGTCGGCGGCAACCTGGACAAAAGCAACCGAAACGACAAATCCAACCTGCCCCGCGTGCGGACGGATTACGCCAAGTATTCGATCCAAGGCGATCCGGCGATCGAACGTCTGACCATGTCGGCCTATGGGCGCCCCGGTCCGAACCTCTATAGCCGCTTTACCGTTGGCTACCTCGAAGAGATGTATGGCGGCGTGTCGACCGAACTTCTGTGGAAGCGCGTCAACAGCCCGCTGGCCCTTGGGGTCGAGCTGAACTACGTCAAGCAACGCGATTTCGATCAGATGTTCGGCTTCCGCAACTATGAAACCTTCACCGGCCATGCCTCGGCCTATTATGCCTTTGGCAATGGGTTCCACGGGCAAGTGGATGTTGGCCAATATCTGGCCGGTGATGTCGGCGCGACCCTGTCGCTTGACCGTGAATTTGCCAATGGCTGGCGCGTTGGCGCCTATGCCACCTTCACCGATGCCTCGTTCGAGGATTTTGGCGAAGGGTCGTTCGACAAAGGCATTCGCATTGCCATTCCGATGCAATGGGTGCTTGGCACCGCATCACGTCAACGCAATACCGTACAGATTCAGTCGCTTACACGCGACGGCGGCGCACGTCTGAGCGTCAATGACCGCCTTTACGAACAAGTGCGCGACTATCACCAGCCCGAGTTGGACAAGCAGTGGGGTAAGTTCTGGCGATGATCCGGTCCTTCAAGAAAATCGGGCTGATGTCCGTTGTCTGTGCTGCGCTTCTGGCCGGGTGCGGCAATAGCGAAGACGTGGCCGGGATGAAGCTGTTCCGTGCAACCGCCACAGCGGCCTTTAAAGGCAAACGCGCGGCCAAACAGCCGACGGTCATCCCCCCGCAGGCCATTGCGCAGGCCCTTGGCGCCACCACGCAGCCGGTGTTTTTGGTCGAGATCGAGAACCGCAAAGCCCAGGCTTTGTTGCTGGAGATCGCCAAGAACGGCGCCTATTCCACCTTCGCCACGTCAGAACGTCAGACAATAACGTTTCTGAACGGGATGATCACCTCAACCCGTGGTCTTGGCGATGATCTGATGTCATCGGATGCCGCGAAGCTGAGCGATCTGGTTGGGTCCAAACAATCCGGCGTCGCGCCCTACACCATTCGGTTCCTGAACGGTGAAGACATCACCTACGCCTACACCTACCAATGCCGCGTGACGCGCGGGTCCAAAATGCCGGTTATCGCCGGAATGGTGAACACGACCGCCACCTTGATGACCGCCGATTGCAAAGGTGATGGCCCAGACCTGCAAAACCGCTATCTGGTTGGTGCAAATGGCCAAATTCTGGGCGCACGTCAGTGGATCGGCAATTTGGCAGGCTACGCCAGCTCTCAGGCTTTGCGTCTGTGATGAAGTGAGATGCGGCGGAACACCGTTGCAACCATCAGCTTGAAGTCGCTGCACACCGTGCGGCGGCGGGCATAAATCAAATCCAGTTGCGCTTTGCGCGGCACACAGCGGCGGCAGTAAACCTCTTCGGTTTCTTCCGCCGTTTGGCATTCGGCCAAAAGCCGTTCTTCGGTCCGGTGAAAGGCCAGCGTGGCAAGGCCGGTCAGGCCGGGGCGGCTTTGCAGAACGGGGCCGTAAATCTCGGGGAACTTTTCGACGTAGTGACGCAATGGCGGGCGCGGCCCGACAAAGCTGATGTCGCCGCGAAACACGTTCCAAAGCTGGGGCATTTCATCCAGCCGATAACGGCGCAAAAACCGGCCTGTGTCGGTGATGCGGCTGACCTTATCGCCGCCAGACACGCCGCTGTCGTTGCGATCCGTCGTCATGGTGCGGAACTTCCACAGGGTAAAGCCCTGATCCGGGGTCTTCATCCGTTCCGACAGGTACAAGATCGGGCGACCATCGCGGATCAGAATTGCAAGGGCCACGCCCACGATCAGGGGCCAAAGAACCGCTGTCAGAAACACAGCGCTGGCCAAGTCGAAGGCCCGTTTCAAAGGTGTCATCTTAAATTTCCCGCTTGCGCCAGTCCTGAACCAGCCAATCCGCATCGGTACTGTTTTCGGGCAAAGGGCAGATGCTTTGCAAGAGCGTGGTGTCAAATCCAACGATCTGATTTGCGCCATTGGGGGCAGGGCGCCAATGCACGGTCCGGCCCGCAGCATCGGCAATCGCCTGCATCGCCGTGGCCTTGGGCGCGGCTACGTTCAGCACCGGCGGCAGAGCAGCTGGCATTGTTGCCAAATGCGCAAGAACCCGTGCCAGATCGGTGGGGGCGATATAACTGCGTTCGGGTCCGTGTCCGTTCTCAAATTGATCCAAAGTCAAAGACGCGCCGCGCTTGATGGCGGCAAACAGGCTATCGGCCCCGGCAACGTTGCCGATCCGCAAACAACAGTGATGTCCGGGCATTTTGGCAACCGCCTCCTCCATCGCGACCTTGGCGCGGCCATAGTCGTTCTGGGGATCAACGGGCGTTGCCTCAGTCGCCGGGTCGGTAGACGGTCGGTAAACCGCCGCGCTGGAACAATGAAGCACGCGCGTTGCGCTGACCTGCTGCGCCAAGCTTTGGGCAGAGGCCGCCAATTTTACGTTATCCATCAAATCCTTATCAGGCCCCGGCGTGACCCCCCAAAGCGCAATCACGCAATCGGCCCGTAGCCCCTGCGGGACAGGATCGCCCGGCGACCACAAGACATCACAGACCCCGGCATCACGCCCGATCGACGTCACGGCAACCGTGGCCGCAATTTCCCGCAAGGCGGGCAATACCATGGTTCCAACATTGCCCGTGGTGCCGGTCACCAGAATTCGATCCATCTGCCTCACTTCCGCGATAAGTGCCATTCCAGAGACAATTGGACTTGCCCCACGCGCACCCATTGTGACATGACATCGAAGGGGTGACTATATCTTGAGGTCCGCAGTGAACACGACGATGTCTTTTGATTTCGCATTTCGCCGTATTCTCGGTTTCCTTGCAGTGGTGCTACTGGTGTCTGCCTGTAGCTTGCCGCGAGGCGCGGCGCTTCAATCCGAAATCCTGAAAGAAGCAGACAAAGATCTGCCGACCTTCCAAGTGGTCGCTGTCACCCGCGCGACTGTTCCGCATCTGAACGACTGGCCCCTGACGGGATGGGCAGGGCAGCGTGGCTGGCTGAACCGCAAGGCCGGTGCATCGACGCCGATTATCCAATCGGGCGACATGGTCGATCTGGTGATCTGGGACAGTCAGGAAAATTCGCTTCTGACGCAAAGCAATCAGAAGGTCATCGACATGAAGGGGCTTATCGTCTCGGATCAAGGGACAATCTTTGTACCCTATGTCGATGAGGTCCATATCCGCGGTCTGACGGCCAGCACCGCGCGTCAAACCATTCAGGAAAAGTTGCAGCCGGTGGTTCCGTCGGCTCAGGTGCAACTGTCCGCCCAACCCGGCATCATCAATTCGGTTGATCTGGTCAGCGGCGTGAACAAGCCCGGCACCTATCCGCTTCCGAACCGCAATTATTCGATCCTTAGCCTGATTTCCCAAGGCGGCGGGATTTCGAATAGCCTGCGCAATCCGCAAGTTCGGCTGATCCGGGGCGATAAAACCTATGAAATCGCGGCCAGCGATCTGTTGGCCAGCGCGACCAAGAACACCACGCTGCGCGGCGGCGACAAGGTCGTTGTCGAAGAGGATGAGCGCAGCTTTACCGCGCTTGGCGCATCCGGCATCGAAAACCTGATCTACTTCCCGAAAACGCACCTGACCGCTCTGGAATCGCTGTCGCTTATGGGCGGGCTTTCGGATTTCCGTGCCGATCCAAAAGGCGTTCTGATCCTTCGTGAATACAGCAGCAAGCAACTGCGCGGCGACCTGAAAGGCCCGAATATGACGCAGGTCGTGTTCACGCTGGATCTGACGACGGCGGACGGGCTGTTTGCCGCGCGGAAATTCCACATCAATCCGGGCGATACGGTTCTGGCGACGGAATCACCGGTGACCAAGGCGCAGACCATCTTCCGCCTGATCGGAAGCGCGATTGGCGTGTCGGCGCAGGTTCAGAACCTAGCCAACTGATTGCATCAGACATGAAAAAGGGCGCTTCGATCCGAAGCGCCCTTTGTTTTTGTCGGTCGGTTGCGATTACTCGGCGACGCTGACCAGATAGGCGTAGACGTCCTCGCCGCCCTTAGCGAGCTTGAACGACATCTTCGAACGGGCTGCGCCATCGTTCAAGTATTCAGCCAAGAAGCCCTTGGGGTCTTTGACATAGGCCTCAAAGGTTTCCTCGTCCCAGACCAGACCGGCTTCGCCAGCTTTCACCAAGTCAGCGCCATAGCCGAAATCGGCATAGCTGCCTGCGGTGCGGCCAATAACGCCGTACAGGTTGGGGCCAGTTTTGCCACCTTTCACGATGGTATCATCCCCATTCGTGATGGCGTGGCAGGCTTTGCACTTCTTAAATGTCTTTTCACCCTTCGCGGCGTCACCTTCTGCGAAGGCAGTTGTGGCGAGGGATGCAACTGCCAGTGCAGTAGCGATCGTCAGTTTCATGTGTAAACTCCCATGACACGTCTCCGAAGCGGAACCTAAGGGCTGTCACGGTCTCAAACAACAGATTTTGCGCTCAAAACCCTGCGACCAATGGGCGGGTAGACGTAGGCGGATTGACGAACCCGGCAAAAATTTACATGAAGCCGGCATGAATTCGCGCATTGACACAAACCAAACTGAAATCCCTGCTTGGGTGAACGGCACGCTTGTCCCGATGGACAAACTTGCCGTCCATCAGCAGGGCCTGAAACACATGGCCATTTCGGTCTTTGTCTTGTGTGGTGACAAGATCCTGCTGCAACAACGGGCGGCGGCCAAGTATCACACCCCGAACCTATGGGCGAACACCTGTTGCACCCATCCGCATTGGGGGGAAGCCAGCCTCGATTGTGCAAATCGTCGGCTACAGGAAGAACTGGGGATCGCCGGGTTAGATCTGATCCATCGCCAGCAGGTGGAATACCGCGCCGATGTGGGCGGCGACATGATCGAACACGAATTGGTTGAGATTTACACCGCCATCGCGCCCGAAACGCTGGATATCTCGTTGAACCAAGATGAGGTTCAAGCTGTGCGGTGGGTGTCAGTGTCAGAGCTTGAACAGCAGATCGAGGAAACGCCCGATGCGTTTACGCCATGGCTGAAGATCTATCTGGATCAGCACAAGTCGGCGATTTTCGGCGAAACTCCGGCCTAGCGACCCCGCCGCAGATAGACGTAATAGGCACCAGCCCCGCCGTGTTTGATATGCGCTTCGGTGACTTGCAGCACGACATGGGTCAAGGGCGACAGCCGGAGCCATTGCGGCACTTGCCGTTTCAACACGCCGCGCCGCAAGGGCATTGGGTCATGCGGATCATCGCGTTGGCCCTTGCCGGTGATCACCAGAACCAGCCGAAACCCCCGCATATGCGAGGTTAGGATAAAGCGGTTTAGCACCGGATGCGCCTGATCGAGCGTCATTCCGTGCAGATCGATCCGCGCCTCAGGCACCAATTTGCCGCGACGCATCCGGCCAAAGGCCTTTTTGTCCATGTGCACGCCTGAGGTGGCCAGTTGCTGCGACACCGTTTGCGGCATTGCGGTTGATTCCGGCTTGGGCTTGGCGACTTGGCCCACACGAAACCGGGGCAGGGGGGCCGGATCGGCGGCAGGCGCTTCAAATTGCGTGGGCATTTCGTCGGGGTCGCGCTTGGCCAAAGGGGACCGCCTTTGCAAACGGTCCGTCGATTTGGCGACCAGTTCCCAAAGTTCAAGGTCTTCTTTTCTAAGGCGTCGCCGGCTCATTGAATGCCTTCCGGCAACAAAGCATAGGCGCGTTGGATCGGCATCAGAACGACCATACGGCCGGGATCTTTCATCCGGCCAGCGGTGCGGCCCGCTGCATCACCCGTTCCCATGAAAATATCGGCACGTTGCGCGCCTTTGATCGCGGACCCTGTGTCTTGCGCGACCATCAAGCGGCGCATCGCATTGTCACCGCCTTTTTCAATCCAAACCGGCGCGCCCAAGGGCGTGTAACGCGGATCAACAGCGATGGACCGCAGCTTGGTGATGGAACGGTTCATCGCGCCAAGCGGCCCCAGATGTGCGGGAACTTGGTTCACTTCGCGGAAGAACACGAACGATGGGTTGTGATACAGCAGTTCGGCCCCATCGCGCGGATTGCGTCGGACCCAGGATTTGATCACCTGTGCGGACACCTGATGAGGCTCATAGATCCCGCGTCGCACCAGTTCTTGGCCGACAGATCGGTAGGGGTGCCCATTTTTGCCGCCATAGCCCACGCGGATAAACCCACCATCGGGCAGGCGGATACGTCCAGACCCTTGTATTTGAAGAAAAAACAGCTCAACCGGGTCGTCGACCCATGCGATTTCAAGCCCACGCCCGTCCATCACCCCGGATGTCATGATTTGGCGACGGCTGATCCAGCTTCCATCCCGCGCTTCGGGCGGAAGGCGGTAGATCGGGTATTTGTATCGACTGGTTGGGGTACGCGATCCGTCAAGTTCGGGTTCAAAATAGCCTGTAAACAGCGCTTCACTTCCGTCGGACACCAGAACCGGGCGGAAAAACAGTTCAAAAAACTGCTTGCCGTCGTCCAAATCGCGTGCGGCAGCGCAAAGCGTTAACCAATCAGGCTCTGACAGATCGGCGCAGGTGTTGCGAAACACCTCAAGCGCGGCGTTGTGATCGTCATCTTCCCACCCGTTCAGATCCTCAAACCCGAGGATCGAATAGCTGTGTTCGGTTTCCGCTTCGGACTCTGATCCCGCCATGACTAACCCCAGCAACAAAAGAGCCCAAAGCGATCTGATCATTCGCCCGTGGCGACAAGCTGCCAGTTCGGATCGGACGCGCCCATGCTGCGGGCAAAGGTCCAGACATCTTTCTGACGTTTGATCTGTGTCGCACTGCCTTCGATGATTTCACCCGCATTGTCGCGCACTGCCGAGGTCAGCTCACCAATGAATTTGACCGAAACCTCAGCCGTTTGCGTTGCATCGTCAAAGGTCGCATCGGCCAGTGACATTTCGCGAACGCCGATGAATTCGGCCTCAATCGTCAGGCCCTGCGCGTTGCGTGCTTCAACCACCTCGGCAAAGGTGGCGTAGACGTCTTCATCCAGAAACGGTTTGATTTCGGCCAGATCGCCGCGTTCAAACCCCATCAGGATCATTTCATAGGCACCGCGCGCCCCGCCCAGAAATTCACCCACATTGAAGGATGGTTCAGCGCGTTTCATTCGGGCCAACGCATCAGCGGCGTCGCTGCCTTCGGGCACATGGTCGATGATATCGCGGTCCGGGCCACCATCGATTACTTCAAACTCGGGCTTAGGCGCACGACGTTCAACCGGTTTGACGACCGGAGGCTCTTCGTAGCCGTCACGTGTTCCCAGCACGCTTTTCAGGCGCAGGATCAGGAAAATTGCGACAGCGGCCAGGGCCAGAAGCTGAAAAATAGGCGAGTTCATTGATACCTCTTGTTGCACACGTGGTAACTACGGCGCTCTGCAACTATGTAGGGGCTAGGCGGGTTCAAGTCTACTATGCGACCCGCGAAAGGAGACCAAGATGTGGATGTTGCTAGCCTTCGTCGCAGTGCCGATGATCGAAATCGCCCTTTTTATCCAAGTTGGCGGCCTAATCGGGCTATTTCCGACGCTTTTGATCGTTGTCATTACGGCGATTATTGGCACGTCACTTGTCAGAAGTCAGGGCGCGATGGCGATGAAGGGGCTACGATCGTCGTTTTCGCGGCTGGATGATCCGACGCGGCCCTTGGCCGATGGCGCGATGATCCTTGTGGCCGGGGCCTTGTTGCTGACGCCGGGGTTTTTCACCGACTTTGTCGGATTCTCGCTTCTGATGCCGCCGGTCCGCGAAGCAATCTACCGACATTTGCGCAAACGTATCCGGGTTCAGCAGTTCGAAATGGGCCAACGCGGCGGGTTTGACACACACAGACCGCGCGATCCGAATGTGATCGATGGATCTTACGAAGAGGTGGAAACGGCCAAAAAGCCCAGCGACGGGCCTTCTGGCTGGACGAAGCATTGAGACCGGGCCTGTGACCTGATAAAGCCAAATGCGACCACATTTCTTGGGAGAAATTTAGATGGCCGAAAACGAAAACGCACAGGCCGCTGCACCGCAGGCGCCTCAGGTTAAGATGAATGTTCTGGCTCAGTTCATTCGCGACATGTCGTTCGAAAACATCCTGTCGCAAAAAGGCGCGACCGGTGAAGTGCAGCCCGACGTCAAAGTCCAGGTCAATCTGGATGCCAAGAAGCGTCAGGCCGACAACCAGTACGAAGTTGTGCTGAAGCTTAAAGTCGACTCGACCTCGAAGTCGAACGGCGAACACCTGTTCCTGCTGGAGCTGGACTATGTTGGCGTGTTCAACATCGAAGGCATCCCGGAAGAGCAGCTGCACCCCTATCTGCTGATCGAATGCCCGCGCATGCTGTTCCCGTTCGTGCGCCGCATCGTGTCGGACGTGACCCGCGACGGTGGCTTCCCGCCGCTGAACCTGGAAACGATCGACTTTATGGCGCTGTACCGCAACGAACTGCTGCGCCGTCAGGCTGCAACGGCTGCAGGCGAGGTCAAGGCAGACGCCTGATCAGACTTTGCGCCACAGCGCTTTGTCCCCCATCTTCTCGACAAAGGCGGCGTGAGCCGCCTTTTCTTCGTCCGTGATCCGGGACGGCAATGGGTTTGCCCTCTTTTCAGGGCGCCATGTGGATTGATCGCCCGCCGAACCAGCGGCACCCGACGATTGAGTCGACAGGCCGAAATCGGGCTGTTTGCCGCCAATCAGCTCAAGATACACATCCGCCAGGATTTCCGAGTCAAGCAACGCGCCGTGCAAGGTACGTGACGTGTTGTCGATTCCGAACCGGCGGCACAGGGCATCCAACGACGCGGGCGAGCCGGGAAAGCGTTTGCGCGCAATGGCCAGCGTATCAAGCGCCTGATCCCACGGCAGTTCCCGTAAGCCCATGCGCCGCAGTTCGAAATTCAGGAACTTCATGTCAAAGCTGGCATTGTGGATCACCAGCTTAGCATCGCCGACGAAATCGAGGAATTTTTGCCCAACCTTGGCAAACACCGGCTTATCGCGCAGCAATACCGCACCGGGCGCGGGCGGTTGCGGCGGTTCGAGCAAATCCGGGCCAATGCCGTGCACTTTGAAAGCGTCCATCGGCATGGACCGTTCGGGGTTGATATATTCGTGGAACGTGGCCCCCGTCGGAACGTGGTTGAAAAGCTCCAGCCCCCCGATTTCAACAATCCGGTCGCCCTGTTCGGGATCAAACCCCGTGGTTTCGGTATCGAGAACGATTTCCCGCATATCAGACCCTGCCTTTGATCTGGCTCAGCACGTCCTGCACCGCAGCCTGTGCACCCTCAAGTGTGTCGGTTGGTATGATATAGTCTGACCGGGCGCATTTGTCCTCAATCGGCATTTGCTTGGCCAAGATCTGCTCAAACTGCGCCTCAGACATCGTGCCGCGCGCCATGACACGGCTGCGCTGTTCGTCCGGCCCAACAAACACGCAAGCCACAGCGTCAAATTCGCCCTCAGACCCGGTTTCAAACAGCAAAGGGATGTCGAAAACGGCGATATCGGCCTTGGTTTCGGCTGCAAACGCCGCGCGATCATCGCGCACCAGCGGATGAACGATGGACTCAATCCGGGGCAGGGCGGTGCGATCGGCCTGAATGATGGTGCGCAGCGCGTCACGTGAAACGCTGTCATCCCGGATCGCCAGAGGGAAGGCCGCCGCCATAGGGGCAACCGCCGCGCCGCCTTTGGCATAAAGGCGATGAACCGCCGCATCCGCATCCCAAACGGCGCACCCCGCCGCCGCAAACATTGCCGCGGTGGTGGATTTGCCCATTCCAATGGATCCCGTCAGGCCGAGCTTGAACGTCACCCCAAAACCACCCGGCGCAGATCTTCGGTCACTTCAGGGCGGACGCCAAACCAGCGTTCAAACCCCGGCACGGCCTGATGCAGCAACATACCGACACCGTCCACGATACGGCAGTCTTTGTCCTTGGCGGTTTGCAGCAGTTTGGTCATCATCGGGGTATAAACCAGATCTGACACCACGGTGCCGGGCCGCAGGCCATCCAGCGGAATGCGCATTTCGGCCTTGCCGACCATGCCCAAAGACGTGGTGTTCACCAGAAGAACCGCGTCTTCGATCGCATTGCCGACATGCACCCAATCCACAACCTCGACACGCTTGCCGAATTCGTCTTTCAGGTTATCCGCCCGAATGCGGGTGCGGTTCGAAAGAATGATGCGCTGAGTGCCTGCATCCAGAAGCGAGGCAAGCACAGCACGCGCCGCACCGCCTGCGCCCAGCACAACGGCGGTTCCGGCGTCGGCTTTCCAATCGGGGAGGGTTTGGCGAATGTTCTGAATAAACCCGTAACCATCTGTATTATCGGCGTGAATCTGACCGTCAGGACGGAAAATCAGCGTATTCGCAGCGCCGATCAGGGTGGCGCGATCTGTCACCAGATCGGCGATTTCTAACGCTTTTTCCTTATAGGGAATGGTGACGTTGAGACCGACAAAGCCCAGTTTGGGCAACATCCGCAGGGCAGATTCCAGATCGTCGGGCATGATCTCCATCGGGATGTAGTGCCCGCGAATTCCCAGTGTTCGCAGCCAATGGCCATGCAGCCGAGGGGACTTTGAATGCGCAATCGGCGATCCGATCACACCTGCCAAGGGCACTCTTGTTTCACTCATCCTTCAATGTCTCCTCTTACGGTCAGGAAGCCAAGAAGCTCTACCAATGGCAGCCCGAGGACATTGAAATAATCCCCGTCGATTCGAGCAAACAGCCTGACGCCCTCTTCTTCCAGTTTATAGGCTCCGACGGAATGGCGAATGCTGTCCCAGTTCCGTTCAATATACCCGTTCAAATATGTGTCGCTGGCGCTGCGCATCTGAAGCCGCACTTGGCCCACATGACGCCAGATCGGTTTCCGGTCATGGTAGAGCACCGCCGCAGACAGCAGGCTGTGCCGGTGACCGCGCAACGCCTGAAGCTGGGTTAACGCATCTTGAGGCGAGGAAGGTTTGCTGAAGATCTGACCTTGGAAGTCCAGCACCTGATCGCAGCCCAGCACAAGCGTATCAGGGTTCTTGTCACTGACTTTGGCGGCCTTAGACTCGGCCAAAGCATCGGCCACATCGCGGGGCGAGGCACCTTCGGCAATCAGCGCGTCGCGGATCATGTCTTCGTCCACGCGTGGCTTGATCACGTCAAACGCGATACCCGCATTCCGCAGCAATTGCGCCCGGATTTCGGAACCAGACGCCAAGATGATGGTCTGAGACATGTGGATAGGTCCGTTCATAACCCTGCAGATAGACTATCTGATCGTTTTGGGGAAAACGGCCCGTCTTTGCAAGCAGAGGACAACCACCTGAGTCGCGCACCGGATCAGGGTCATTGTTCGGGCTGTTAGGAGGATAAGCGAGCAGAGGCTAGGATCTTTCGAGTGCACCCTTTCGCCAACAAAGTTATCCACAAACTGATGCAACTTAGCGTCACGTTAAACATATGATGTATATGAAAAAAATTCGTTATCGAAAAACCGGGCAAACAGCCCTACTGTTTGTCCACAGCGAAACAGTCCGTTGATAACTTCGTTAACGATTCATTAATCCACAGACTCTGGTCCCACCTAAGACATCATCATCTTTTTCTTTATATAATTTTTTATTAATGAGTGTTCAGGTCTAAGGAGCCCACCATGTCTGATATCCTGATCATCGCCTATCCATGGGTAAAAGCCCTGCATGTCATGGCAGTCTTGTCCTGGATGGCTGGCCTGTTCTATCTGCCCCGACTCTTTGTCTATCACGCTGAACGCGCAACACGCGGCGATCAGCTGGATGAGACGCTGCAAGTGATGGAACACAAGCTGCTGCGCTTCATCATGAACCCAGCAATGGTTGTGGCGTGGGTCTGCGGGCTTATCATGGTTTTTACGCCCGGTATCGTCGGCTGGGACTGGGTTTGGCCGTGGACCAAGGGCGCAGCCGTTCTAGCGATGACATGGTTCCACCACTGGGCTGCGAAGGAACGCAAAGTCTTTGCTAAGGGAACGGCATCGAAAACGGGCCGACAGTACCGGATGATGAACGAACTGCCGACCTTGTTCATGGTGGTGATCGTCCTGTCGGTGATCGTCAAATTCTGAGGCCGATTGACTCAGAAGGGTGTTGAGATTATACGGCGAACGCTGGTCCGTCCGGGCCAAAGCACTTCCTGTTTAGTATTTTCGATGACGCCCGAAGATGGGCGAGGAGGGCATATGTCCGAAGAACGCCTGAATCTTGCCGATCTGAAAGCGAAAAGCCCCAAAGACCTTTTGGCGATGGCCGAAGAGCTTGAGATCGAAAATGCCTCGACCATGCGTAAGGGCGAGATGATGTTCCAGATCCTGCGCGAACGTGCAGATGAAGGCTGGGACATTTTCGGTGACGGTGTTTTGGAAGTGCTTCAGGACGGGTTCGGTTTTCTGCGTTCGCCCGAAGCAAACTATCTGCCGGGCCCTGACGATATTTATGTCTCGCCGGACATGATCCGCAAATTCTCGCTCCGCACCGGTGATACCATTGATGGAGCGATCAAAGCCCCCGAAGAAAATGAGCGTTACTTCGCCCTGATGGACGTGACGCAAATCAACTTCGAAGATCCCGAGCGCGCGCGCCACAAGATCGCCTTCGACAACCTGACGCCGCTCTATCCGGATGAACGCCTGAAAATGGAGATCGAAGACCCGACCATCAAAGACCGCTCGGCGCGGATCATTGATCTGGTTGCACCGATTGGTAAAGGCCAGCGATCGTTGATCGTGGCACCGCCGCGGACCGGTAAGACGGTTCTACTTCAGAACATTGCGTCCTCGATCGAAAAGAACCATCCAGAGTGCTATCTGATCGTTCTGCTGATCGACGAACGCCCTGAAGAAGTGACCGACATGCAGCGGTCGGTGAAGGGGGAAGTCATTTCCTCGACCTTCGACGAACCGGCAACCCGTCACGTCGCCGTGTCGGAAATGGTGATCGAAAAAGCCAAGCGCCTGGTCGAGCATAAACGAGATGTTGTGATCCTTCTTGATTCGATCACAAGACTTGGTCGTGCGTTCAACACGGTTGTGCCGTCATCGGGCAAGGTTTTGACCGGTGGTGTGGACGCAAACGCGCTGCAGCGCCCGAAGCGTTTCTTTGGCGCAGCGCGGAACATCGAAGAGGGCGGATCGTTGACGATCATCGCGACTGCACTGATCGAAACCGGCAGCCGGATGGACGAAGTGATCTTTGAAGAATTCAAAGGCACCGGTAACTCGGAAATCGTGCTTGATCGTAAGGTCGCAGATAAGCGCGTCTTCCCGGCGCTTGATATTCTCAAGTCCGGCACGCGTAAGGAAGATCTGCTGGTTGATAAAGTCGACCTTCAGAAGACCTTCGTTCTGCGCCGCATTCTGAACCCAATGGGCACCACAGATGCGGTTGAGTTCCTGATTTCCAAGCTGAAACAGACCAAAACCAACTCTGAATTCTTTGATTCTATGAATACCTGACACGCGTAGCCGGAGGCCGCGATGGATACGATTTTTGCCCTTGCCACGGCTCGTGGGAAGGCCGGAGTGGCTGTCGTGCGCATCTCGGGTGCGGACGCGTTTTCTGTTGCGTCGAAGTTCTGTGATTTGCCACCAATGCGGCGTGCGGGCGTGCGCACAGTTTGCAGCTCGGACGGTGCTATGTTGGATGAGGCTTTGGTTCTGTGCTTCGAGCAGGGGGCGAGCTTTACCGGGGAACCCGTTGTAGAATTTCAACTTCATGGTAGCACAGCAATCGTATCTGCAGTGCTTCGTGAGTTGGGGAACACATGTGCAAGGTTGGCAGAGCCGGGGGAATTTACCCGCCGCGCTTTGGAGAACGGACGTTTGGATTTGACGCAGGTCGAAGGGCTTGCAGATCTGATTGACGCAGAAACAGAGTCTCAGCGGTTGCAGGCGCAGCGGGTATTGTCTGGTGCCATTGGTCAGAAGGTTGACCAGTGGCGAGAGGCCTTAATCCGCGCAGCATCATTGATCGAAGTGACGATTGATTTTGCGGATGAGGACGTTCCGGTTGATGTGTCGCCTGAGGTAATGGGTTTGTTGGAGGGCGTTGTTTCGGACCTTCGCCAAGAGCTATTGGGCTATTCTGCGGCTGAGCGCATTCGTGATGGGTTTGAAGTGGCAATTGTCGGGGCGCCCAACGTGGGTAAATCGACGTTGTTGAACCGGTTGGCGGGGCGTGAAGCTGCGATTACCTCTGACATAGCGGGAACGACGCGCGACGTGATCGAAGTGCGGATGGATCTGGGCGGTTTGCCCGTGACCATTTTAGACACGGCGGGTGTGCGCGAAACCGAAGATGTGATTGAAGCCGCTGGTGTGCGTTTGGCAGAGGTCCGTGCGATGGCTGCGGATATACGTGTGTTCTTAGTTGAGGAAGGATCGTCGCCGGTTTTTGAACCCAAAGCGGGCGATTTGCTTTTGAAGGCCAAAGATGATGCGGGGCTTTGTGGGGTATCCGGAAAAACCGGGGCAGGGGTCGATCAATTGATTGCAAACTTGCAATCCGTTCTTTCTCACCGCGCGGGATCTGCTGGCTTGATTACGCGAGAGCGGCAGCGCGTCGCTATGTCATCGGCTGTCGATAGTTTGCAAGCCGGAATCGGGTTGGTCGAATCGGGCCCGGATCTGTACGATTTGGCAGCGGAAGAAATCCGCACTGCGGTGCGGCGCTTGGAAATGCTGGTCGGCCGAATAGACGTTGAGAATTTGTTGGACGAGATATTCTCGCGTTTTTGCTTGGGCAAATAGGAGTGTTTCACGTGAAACAAAATGACTTCGATGTCGTCGTGATAGGAGCCGGTCACGCAGGAGCGGAGGCGGCAAGCGCGTCGGCACGCATGGGCGCGCGGACTGCATTGATTACGTTGAAGTTGGACGGCATCGGCGTGATGTCCTGTAACCCGGCCATTGGTGGTTTGGGCAAAGGGCATCTTGTGCGTGAAATTGACGCCATGGGTGGAGTCATGGGAGTTGTTGCTGATTACGCAGGGATCCAGTTTCGACTGTTGAACCGCCGCAAAGGACCAGCAGTTCAAGGGCCGCGTGCCCAAGCCGATCGTTACCGTTACAAAACCGAAATGCGCCGTCAGTTAGAGGCCCAAGAAGGGCTGACGATTATGGCGGGCGAAGTTTCTGATCTTATATCAAAGGGTGATCGTGTAACGGGCGTCGTTTTAAGCGATGGTGCCGAGGTACATGCTGCGTCAGTTGTATTGACCACGGGCACCTTTCTCAACGGTACCATCCACATCGGAGAAAAATCTTACCCTGGTGGGCGCATGGGAGATAGACCTTCGATCGCATTGGCCGAGCGAATTCGCGGATTCGATCTGCAGATGGGTCGCTTGAAAACTGGGACGCCACCGCGGTTGGACGGCCGCACGATCAATTGGAATATTCTTGGGCAACAGCCCGGAGATGACGTTCCCAGCATGTTCTCTTACCTGAGCAACGCACCTGTCTGCGCGCAGGTGAACTGCGGGATCGCGCACACCAATGAGAAAACGCATGAAATTATCCGTGCGAATTTGGATCGTTCTGCTATGTACGGCGGTCATATCGAAGGTATTGGTCCGCGATACTGCCCTTCGATTGAAGACAAGGTTGTGCGATTTGCCGATAAAACCTCGCACCAGGTTTTTCTAGAGCCTGAGGGTCTGAACGACCACACAGTATATCCCAACGGAATCTCAACTTCGCTTCCTGTTGATGTACAGGAAACATACATCGCGTCGATTGAGGGACTGGAAAAGACGGTCATTCTTCAGCCGGGATATGCCATCGAATACGACTATGTCGATCCGCGGTCATTGAATAGCGATTTGTCGTTGAAAGCTTTGGGCGGACTGTATTTGGCGGGCCAAATTAACGGCACGACGGGGTACGAAGAGGCGGGCGCTCAAGGCCTTGTTGCTGGGCTGAACGCGGCGGCACGTGCTTTGGGGCGCGATAGAATTAGTTTTAGTCGATCAGAAAGCTATATTGGTGTGATGGTCGATGATCTCATCACACGCGGAGTGACGGAACCGTACCGAATGTTTACGTCTCGGGCGGAATTCCGATTGTCGCTACGGGCGGACAATGCCGACCAGCGTTTGTCGCCCAAAGCGATTGATCTCGGATGCGTTTCCGAACGGCGTCGCTTTGCGTTTGAAGAAAAGCATGCCAACCTTGGCAACGCCACCGCGTTGTTAAAAGGAAAGTCGTTTACACCGAAAGAGGTTGGCGCTGTTGGTATTCGGTTGAACCAAGATGGGACGCGTAGATCAGCATTCCAACTTCTGGCTCTTCCAGATGTTGGTGTTGAAGAAATCTTGAATTTGGTTAAAGAGGCTTCGGAGTTTTCTTTAAGTGTTTTGGATCAAGTGGCCAAGGACGCCCTGTATTCAAATTACATAGACCGGCAAAAATCAGATGTAGAAGCGCTGCGCCGTGACGAGAATTTGAGGATTCCACAGGGTTTCGATTTTTCGACTGTTGAAGGGCTATCAAATGAGCTGAAGACGAAGCTTGTTCGTTTGCAACCAGAATCGATTGCTCAAGTTGGTAAAATTGAAGGTATGACGCCAGCAGCCATAACACTGCTGATTGGACGTGTACGGAGAAGTGAAAAGCGGCGGACTGCGTAGTATGGAAGAGATTGTTTCGGGCCTGAATGTTTCACGTGAAACATATGACAGCCTTCGTTTTTATGAAACTCTCGCAAGAAAATGGACTAGAAAAATAAATCTGGTCAGTCCATCTACTGTAAGTGACCTTTGGCGCCGTCATATTGTCGATAGCGCCCAAGTGTTTCACGTGAAACAAAATCCCGGGGCTATCTGGCTAGACATCGGCAGTGGAGCGGGATTTCCCGGCTTGGTGTGCGCGGTATTGGCTAAGGAACTCTCCCCAGCAACTGAGTTCCACCTGATAGAATCCGATCAACGAAAATGCGCTTTTCTCAGAACCGTAAAGCGAGAGCTGGGATTAAAAGCAACGATTTGGGCTCAGAGGATTGAAGCTGTCGAAACAATCAATGCAAACGTGGTTTCCGCCCGCGCATTGGCCGATCTCGATACTTTGCTTAGCTTCGCGGATCACCACATGGCGGAGTCCGGGGTTGCGCTGTTTCAAAAAGGCGAGACCTGGGAAAAAGAGGTTGAAGCCGCCAAAGAAAAATGGCGATTCACTCTGAATCCGCATAAAAGCAAAACAAGCAGTAACTCCACCATCCTCGAAATCGGAGGCATTGAACGTGTCTGATCTTAGCAGGTCTGCGGCTCCCAAAATCATCGCGATTGCGAACCAGAAAGGCGGCGTCGGGAAGACCACCACGACGATTAATTTGGCCTCCGCGCTAGTGGAGCAGAATTGTCGCGTCTTGGTCGTTGACCTTGATCCTCAAGGTAACGCTTCGACTGGCTTGGGTATCGAGGTCGATGACCGTCAGATGACGACTTATGAGTTGCTACTGGAAGACGTCGATCTTGATGAGGTTATTCTTAACACTCAGATTGACGGCCTTAAACTTGTTCCTGCTACGGTGGACCTCAGCTCCGCGGATATGGAGCTTATGGCGAACGAAAAGCGCAGCTTCCTTCTTCATGACGCACTTCGGCAGGTTGCAATGGACCGTTACCAGTTCGACTTTATTCTGATCGACTGCCCGCCGTCTCTCAACCTTTTGACTGTCAACGCGATGGTCGCAGCACATGCCGTTCTGGTGCCGCTGCAAAGCGAGTTTTTTGCGTTGGAAGGGTTGTCACAACTGATGCTGACAATCCGCGAGGTGCGCCAGACCGCAAATCCCAATTTGCGGATCGAAGGCGTCGTTCTAACAATGTACGACGCGCGCAACAATCTGTCGCAACAGGTCGAGGCTGATGCCCGCGACAATCTTGGGGATCTCGTGTTTGAAACAGTCATCCCGCGAAATGTCCGAGTCAGCGAGGCACCGTCCTTCGCAATGCCGGTTCTGAGCTATGACACCAATTCCAAAGGTGCGGCCGCTTACAGAAATCTGGCCAAAGAGCTGATGCGCAGAAACGCTTCGGTTGCGGCATAAACAATAAACGACAAACAGGAAGGTCGAATAAATGGCAGATAAAAAAGACCAACGTCGCGGACTGGGTCGTGGGCTATCGGCCCTTATGGCAGATGTTGAGGCCGCGCCGACCGAAGCGTCAGGCGGGGCAGAGCAGGCGCGACAGCCGGATCGCCGCATTCCCATTGAGGATATTGTCGCAAACCCGAACCAACCGCGCCGCAAGTTCACTCAGGATCAGCTTGAAGAACTGGCCAATTCAATCCGAACCAAAGGCGTGATCCAGCCGCTGATTGTTCGACCGCATCCTGATGCGCCGGGAAAATTCCAGATCGTCGCCGGTGAACGTCGTTGGCGCGCGTCCCAAATGGCGCAATTGCATGAACTGCCTGTCATCGTGCGCGACTTTGATGATACAGAAGTTCTTGAAGTTGCGATCATCGAGAACATTCAGCGGGCTGACCTGAACGCCATCGAAGAGGCGGCGGGCTTCCGCCAGCTGATGGATCGGTTTGGACATACGCAGGAAAAGCTGGCCGAAGCGCTGGGCAAAAGCCGTAGCCATATCGCGAACTTGCTTCGACTTTTGAACCTGCCGGATGAAGTTCGAGACCTGGTCGAAACTGGCAAGCTGTCCGCAGGCCACGCGCGTGCGCTAATTACATCTGAAAACCCGATTGAGTTGGCCAAGAAAGTTGTGGCTGAGGCTCTATCGGTTCGTCAAACTGAGAAGCTGGTTAAAGGCGAAACAGAGCCGAAAAAGGCTCCGACGCAGTCTGGTGCTTCCCGTTCTGTTCCCGCGGAAAAAGATGCAGACACCCGCGCTTTGGAAGGGGATCTGTCCGCAGCCTTGGGGATGAGCGTTTCAATTGAGCATGATACAGGCGGGGAGGGCGGTCGTGTTGTGATCCGCTATCATAGCCTGGATCAGCTCGATGATGTTTGCATGCGCCTAAGCGGC
Organism: Pseudoprimorskyibacter insulae; assembly: GCF_900302505.1. Classification (GTDB taxonomy): domain Bacteria; phylum Pseudomonadota; class Alphaproteobacteria; order Rhodobacterales; family Rhodobacteraceae; genus Pseudoprimorskyibacter; species Pseudoprimorskyibacter insulae. Next base: position 119,840 of record NZ_OMOJ01000002.1, read on the forward strand.
GGTCACTGATCTGGCATCAGTTTTTCGATCACAGCATTCAGCACCATTCGGCCCGCCCGTGTGGTGCTGATTTCATTTGGGGTGGCGGTTACCATTCCCCAATCAAGAAGATCGCGCAGCCCATCCTGATTGATCGATTGTCCGGCCAAGGCTTCAAAGCGAGTGACATCTATCCCGTCGTTGATACGCATCCCCATGATCAGGTATTCGCCGGCCATATCTTGCGGCGTCAGCGCCCCGACAACACTATCCCCATTGCCGCCAAGCGCACGTTCCAGCCATAGGTTGGGCTGACGAAATGCCTCAGTCGCATGTTTCTTGCCGTTCAAAGTCAGGCGTCCATGCGCACCCGGTCCAATGCCGGCATAATCTCCGTACCGCCAATAGATCATGTTGTGCCGAGATTCCGCGTCTGGCCGGGCATGGTTTGACACTTCATAAGCTGGCATACCGAAGGCATCGCAAACCTCTTGCGTGATCTCGTACATTTCAGCCGCGGCATCATCGTTTGGCAGGTCGCGTAATTTGCCCGCGTTGTAGCGATCGCCAAAAGCCGTGCCTTGTTCGATCGTCAACTGATACAGCGATAGATGATCAACCGCCATGTTCAGCGCTTCGGTCAACTCAGCACGCCAATCCTCAGGCGCTTGTTCTTGGCGAGCGTAGATCAGATCAAAGCTGACGCGCTTGAAAGTGGACCGCGCAATGTCAAAAGCGCGGCGGCCTTCCTCAACTGTGTGGATTCGACCCAAACGCCGCAGATCGCGATTGTTCAGAGCCTGAAATCCCATCGACACGCGGTTCACACCAGCCTCGGAATAGGCTTTGAACCTGCCTGCCTCGACGGATCCGGGGTTGGCTTCAAGCGTTACCTCCAGATCATTGGCTAAGGTCCACGTGTCACGGATTTTTTCCAGAATGGCATCCACCAAATCCGGGTTCATCAGGCTCGGTGTGCCGCCACCAAAAAAGACCGAGTTTAAAACCCGGTCCTTGGTCAATGCGCCAACACGCTCAATTTCGGAAAGATAGGCGACCTGCCACGCGGTCTGGTCAATCTGACGCGACACGTGGCTGTTGAAGTCGCAATAGGGACACTTCGCTTCGCAGAACGGCCAATGCAGATAAAGCCCGAACCCGCCGTTCCGCCAATCTTCAATCAAAGCAGCCTGCCACGAATTTGCGGAACGCATCGGCGCGGTGGCTGATCTTGTTCTTTTCCCAACGGTCCATTTCGCCAAAGGTGATGTCGTAGCCGTCCGGTTGGAAGATCGGATCATATCCATGGCCCTGATCGCCGCGCATTGGCCAAACCAGTTGGCCGGGCATCACGCCGGGGAACACCTCGTCGTGACCATCGGGCCAAGCCAAAACCAGCGTGCAGCAGAACTGAGCCGTGCGCGGGTAGGGGGCGTTGACCGCCTCCAGTTTGTCATGGGTCTTGGTCATGGCCATCACGAAATCGCGGCCACTGCCGGTTTCGGCCCAATCGGCGGTATAAACCCCCGGCGCGCCATCCAGCGCATCGATTGCGATCCCGCTGTCATCGGACAGCGCCGGAAGTCCGGTCGCCTTTGCGGCGGCATGCGCTTTGATCCGGGCATTGCCGACAAAGGTGGTTTCGGTCTCGTCCGGTTCCGGCAGGTTCATTTCCTTGGCGCCGACAACCTTGACGCCGAAAGGCTCAAGTAAATGGGCAATCTCATCGAGCTTGCCCTGATTGTGCGTTGCCACCAAAAGCGTATCGCCGGTGAACTTACGGGTCATTTCGTCGCCTGCAATTGCAGCTCAACCAGTTCGGACACGCCCTTGTCGGCCAGATCCAAAAGCTGGTTCATCTGATCGCGCGAGAAGGTTGCGCCTTCAGCTGACATCTGGATTTCGATCAACTGGCCATCTGCGCGCAGGATGAAGTTGCCATCCACGCCCGCATCGCTGTCTTCGGGGTAATCAAGGTCCAGCACGGCCTGACCTGCATAAATCCCACAGCTGACCGCTGCGACCGGCGAAATCAGCGGATCGGAAATCACGTCACCCGCTTTCATCAGTTTGTTCACAGCCAGACGCAACGCGACCCAACCGCCGGTGATCGAGGCGCAGCGCGTGCCGCCATCGGCCTGAATGACATCGCAATCGACGGTGATTTGGCGTTCGCCAAGCGCAACGCGGTCAACGCCTGCACGCAGGGCGCGGCCGATCAAGCGCTGAATCTCAACCGTGCGGCCACCTTGCTTGCCCATGGCAGCTTCGCGGCGCATCCGCGACGAGGTCGAGCGCGGCAGCATTCCGTATTCCGCCGTCACCCAGCCAAGGCCCGAGCCTTTGATAAAGGGCGGCACGCGATCTTCGATGGTGGCGGTGCACAGCACATGCGTGTCGCCCATCTTTATCATGCACGATCCTTCGGCATGCTTGGTCACATTGGTTTCAATTGAAACCGGGCGCATTTGGCTAAGTTCTCGTCCTGAAGGTCGCATGGTATAATCCCTGTAAACTGGCACCGCCGGGATATATGGCCAGCTGGTGTAGGCGCAACCCTGATTGACCTTTTGCACGGACCGCATTTAAGTCCTAGGCTGACAGAGCAGAGACCATGGCTGACAGGACCAACATACTCAACGAAATGAACGATCGGTCGCGCGAAGTGTTTCGCCGCGTGGTCGAAGCCTATTTGCAAAGCGGTGAGCCGGTCGGGTCACGTACCCTGACACGGTCGCTGAGCGAAAAGGTATCCGCCGCGACCATCCGCAACGTGATGCAGGATCTGGAATATCTGGGCCTGCTAAATAGCCCGCATGTTTCAGCCGGGCGTATTCCTACGCAGATGGGTTTGCGCATGTTCGTTGATGGGTTGCTGGAGGTCGGCGATCTGGATGCCTCTGACCGTCAGGCACTGGATGCGACTGTTGGCAATCGTGGCAATGATGTTACCGGTTTGCTTGATAAGCTCGGCACGGCTTTGTCGGGCGTGACGCAGGGTGCGTCGCTGGTTCTGACGCCCAAGCATGAAGCCCCGATCAAGCATATTGAATTTGTGTCGCTTGGCGCGGAACGGGCGCTGGTCGTTTTGGTTTTTGCCGACGGCCATGTTGAGAACCGCCTGTTCACGCCGCCGGTTGGCCAGACACCAAGTTCGATGCGCGAGGCGGCGAATTTCCTGAACGCCTTCATCGAAGGGCGGACCCTGTCCGAATTGCGCGGCGTCATTCAGGCCGAAATCGCGCGGCGCCGCCAAGAGCTGGACAAGCTGGCGCAAGAGCTGATCGAAAATGGCACCGCGATTTGGGAAACTGCAGGCGTGCAAGGCGAACGTTTGATTGTGCGCGGCAGGTCGAATCTTTTGTCGGGAACGCCCGAGGAAGAGGACTTTGAACGCGTCCGAGAGTTGTTTGACGATCTTGAACGCAAGCGGGACATTGCCGAGTTCCTCGAATTGGCCGAGGACGGCGAGGGTGTGCGCATTTTTATCGGGTCAGAGAACAAACTTTTCTCACTTTCGGGTTCCTCTTTGGTGGTCTCTCCATATATGAACGCTGACCGAAGGATCATCGGTGCGGTCGGGGTCATCGGACCCACGCGTCTGAATTACGGGCGGATCGTACCGATAGTTGATTACACGGCGCAGCTGGTCGGCAGGTTGCTGGCCGAACGCGGTTAGAGGTGAAGAATGGCAGACCCGAAAAACGACGATTTTCTGGATGACGTAGAAACCGCCGAAGCAGAGGCCTACGCGGGTGAGATGGAAGAAATCGATGGCGAAGCGTTGGAGCTGGAACAGCTGCGCGCCGAACGCGATGAATACCATGATAAATTCATGCGTGCGCTGGCTGAGGCCGAAAACGCGCGCAAGCGTGCGGACAAACACCGCCGCGAAGCCGAACAATACGGCGGCTCGAAACTGGCGCGTGATGTGCTGCCGGTTTACGATAACCTGAAACGTGCCGTTCAGGCCGCAGGCGAAGAAGAGAACGTTTCGGCGGCGCTGATGGAAGGTGTTGAACTGACCCTGCGCGAATTGCTGAACGTGTTCAAAAAGCACGGCATCGAAGTGATCGCGCCGCAGGTTGGCGACCGCTTTGATCCCAAGATGCATGAAGCGATGTTCGAAGCGCCGGTTCCGAACACCAAGGCCGGCGACATCATTCAGGTTTCGACCGAAGGCTTTATGCTGCACGACCGTTTGATCCGCGCGGCACAGGTTGGCGTTTCGTCCAACCCTGCGTGATCTGGATTGTTTCATGTGAAAAGGGCGGCCAGTTGGCCGCCCTTTTTGTTCATACGCTAAGGCAGACGTATTTCATTTCGAGGTAATCCTCGATGCCGTGATGGCTGCCTTCGCGGCCAAGGCCGGATTGCTTGACTCCGCCGAACGGTGCCATCTCGGTAGAGATAATGCCGGTGTTCACACCCACGATCCCGTATTCCAATTCTTCGGCCACTTTATACACGCGGCTAAGGTCTTTGGCGTAGAAGTAGGAGGCCAGACCAAAGATCGTGTCATTGGCCATTTCGATCACGTCGTCCACGGTTTCAAACTTGAACAGCGGTGCCAGCGGTCCAAAGGTTTCTTCGGTGGCCACGGCCATATCCTGGGTCACGCCCGTGACAATGGTCGGCGGCAAGAAGTTGCCCGGACCCTGTGTCGGCTGACCATCGCCCAGAATGACCTTTGCGCCCTTGGCAGTTGCGTCGGCGATATGTTCCTGCACCTTGGTGATCGCGTCGGTGTTGATCAGCGGACCAAGATCGGTGCCGGCTTCCAGCCCGTCGCCTACCTTCATCTTTTTCACAGCGGCGGCCAGCTTTTCAGCAAAGGCGTCATAGACACCGGCCTGCACATAGATCCGGTTGGCACAGACACAGGTCTGCCCATTGTTGCGGAACTTGCACAGGATCGCGCCTTCGACAGCGGCATCAAGATCTGCATCATCGAACACGATGAACGGCGCGTTGCCGCCCAGCTCCATCGAACATTTCATCACCTGATCGGCAGCTTGGCGCAGCAGGATGCGGCCAACCTCGGTGGACCCGGTGAAGGTCAGTTTCCGAACTTTCGGGTTTTCGCAGAATTCCTTGCCGATGTCCGACGACCGCGACGATGGCACCACGTTGAACACGCCCGCAGGAATGCCCGCGCGTTCGGCCAGAACGCCCAGAACAATGGCCGACAACGGCGTTTCTGCCGCGGGGCGGGCGACAAAGGCACAGCCCGCCGCCAGCGCAGGTGCGGCTTTGCGGGTGATCATCGCGTTGGGGAAGTTCCACGGCGTAACCGACGCCGCGACCCCGATCGGTTGCTTCATCACCTGAATGCGCTTGTCGCGCTGGTGGCCGGGGATCAATTCACCGTAGATGCGCTTGGCTTCTTCGCCGAAGAATTCGACGAAAGACGCACCATAGGCAATCTCGCCCTTGGCCTCGGCCAGCGGCTTGCCCTGTTCGGCGGTCAGGATAGTGCCCAGATCGTCCTGGTTTTCCATCATCAGGTCGAACCATTTGCGCAGAACCTGCGCCCGTTCTTTCCCGGTCCATTTTGCCCAGTCTTTTTGGGCTTTGTACGCCGCATCTATCGCGCGGCCACAGTCGTCGCGCGTCATGTCGGCGATTTGCGCAATCACATCGCCCCGCGCGGGGTTGGTCACCTCGAACGTGCTGTCACCAGAAACCCATTCGCCGTTGATATAGGCGCGGGTCTCTAGCAGGGTCGGGTCTTTCAGAAGTGATTTCAGATCGGTGGTTTGCTTGGACATAAAGCAGGCTCCTCCATTAAGGTTGGCGTATTCTCACCACGACGCTGCGCCGGTGTCTAGGACAGGGCTACAGTGTCTTCCAGCAGACGGAGGTCGCGCCATGGATTTTGACGACGCCTATTCAAATGCGGCCTATATCCCTGGCGCCGCCGACTACCCTCCAAGGTGGGAACAGCAGGCCGCCGAGTTCAGATCGCGGATGGCAGATCTTGGTCGGGCTGATTTGGGCGCGCCCTATGGGCCTTCGGATCGGCAAGCCTATGATCTGTTCCGTCCCGAGTCTGATTCGCGGGGGTTGGTGATCTTTGTCCATGGCGGATATTGGATAAGGTTCCACCGACACTTCTGGTCGCATCTGGCGGCGGGCCCCTTGGCGCGGGGCTGGACGGTCGCGATGCCAAGCTATGATCTTTGCCCTGATGTCAGCATTGCCCAGATCTCGCTGCAAATCGCGTCCGCGATTACTGCAATTGCCGCCACGGTGTCGGGGCCGATCCGGCTATGTGGTCACTCGGCCGGGGGCCACCTTGTTTCACGTGTGACGCAGGATGACCTGCTGCCAGACGATGTCCGGGCCCGTATCGAACTGGTGATGCCAATTTCGCCCGTCACCGATCTGCGTCCGCTGATCCACACTGCGATGAATGTCGATTTCAAAATGACCGAGGCTTCCGCCGCTGACGAAAGTCCGGCGATGAAACCGGCCCCTGATATCCCGTCGCTGGTCTGGGTTGGGGCAGATGAACGGCCCGTTTTCTTGGATCAGTCGCGCTGGCTTTCTGAGGCGTGGAAGGTGCCAATGGTGGTTGATCCGGCGCGCCACCATTTCGATGTGATCGACGGGTTGGCTTTGCCGCGCAGTGCGATGACCAATATGCTGCTCATGTGACCTATGCGGCCACGTTTTCCCCGATAGGCGGAGTGAATCCCTACTTTTCAACCCTTTGCAGTTTTGCCACAGTTCCCCCAAATCCGCGCATATGCCCGGTGTAAAGCAGATTAACATTACCCATATCTCTGAAAAGACTTTCAGACAGGAGGTGGCCCATGGCCGATTTTGAAACACAGGTTCGTCAGTCACAGGCACAAGTTGCCGCCGCGCAGGAACAGATTACCGAACTCACCACCCGGATCGAAACCGCGCGCTCAAAGATGAAGGCCGGCGATGATGTCAGCATCGATATCGAAAACGCTTCGCTGGAAGACGTTCATGCCCATACCGACGTGATGAACGCGAACATCGCCGAGCTGATTATGGGCCTCGACGATGTGACCGCCGCGTTTTCGAAAGATTTCGACGACATGCGGTCCAAGACGGGCTGGGAAAGCTTTGTCGGCATCTTTTCAAAGGGCAAATCGGATTCGATGCGCCAAGACCGGATCAAGACGGCGAACATTGATGACAAACTGCAAGACTTGATCGCCAAGTCCGACGTCATCGTTCGTTTGCTCGAAGGTCAGTTGGACCTGCTGACCGACCAGAAAACCAAGGTTGAGGCGAACCTGTCGGAAACCTTGACCGAACGTGAAACCACTGTGGCCGAACTTGAAGCTGTGAAGGCTGAAATCGCGGGCATGGACCCGGCGATTATCACGCTGGAAAACAAGATCGCCGTGGAACAAGACGCGGCAGCCCGCACCGCGCTTGAATCTGAGCTTGCCGCAATGAACGCCAAGTACAACGAACTGGTGCAGCAAGAGCAGGTGAAACTGGCCAAAAGCCAGACGTTGGAACGTTACATCGAGAAGGGCAAAACCTGGATCGACTCGCTTCAGAACCAAGCCGCTACGCAGATGGTGCTGATTAACAAGCTGCAAACAGACACGAAACAGCGTGTGGTTCTGTATGATGCCCTGACCAAATCGTTGAAGACGGCGCAGCAGCAGGACGTCGCGCACCGGATCAACGAAATCGGCGTCGCGACCGACAAAGAGGCGCAGACCGCGATGGCGGCGATTGGCTCGGCGACGAACCAGAAAATGGCCGACATGCTGGAAGCGCACGAAGGTCATATGGTCTTTGCCCGGAACATTCTGGAACAAAAGGCCAAGGCGGATGAACGTTTTGCCCGCCGGTTCGCCAAGATCGTCGAAAAGCACGACAAGAACCTCTATGGCAATTGATCTGGCTTCAGTCGGCGCGTCCCTTGTGGGTTTCACTGCGATCTTTTCGCTGTTTGAAGCTCACAAGGCAGGAGGCTGGCGCGCGTTGTTTTCAGGCAAGCGGTGGCACCCGTTGGTCATCGCGGCCATACTTTTTGGCTTGGCTGGAATCGTCGGCGACGTGGTCGAGGCCCGATACAGTTTGCAGGCTCGCATGGTCTTCCTGTTTGGCGTTGCCGCGCTCGCCGTAGGGTTTGCAATGTTCAAAAAGCGTCGAAAGGCAAACGCATGAACAATCCGTCCGCCGATCATCGGGGTATCACCGATACCTTTGCCAGTCGGCGCTACTTTGCGAAATTCGAGTCTATTACGGCCCATTTGGGTCGAGTCGCTGCCGTTCTTCAGGCCGAAGGCGCACTGACCAAAGAAGAAGTCGCGGTGATGAACCGCTACATTCGCGGCATTGCCTATACGTTCAAGGCGCTCAGCATGAAGTACCTGTTGGTGGGCCGCGATACCGGGCAATTCTTCGGCTCGCTCAATATGGACACCACCGAAAGCGGTTTCCCGGTGTTCAATGAACTGCTGGTTATGGCCAATGATGCGCAACAGGCTGATCGTCATTTGGCGGGGATGCCTTCGGTTGAGGCGTTGAAAGACCAGATGGTTGAAACGATCATCGGGGAACAGACAATCCCGACGCGGTTGCAATTTGCCCTGTCGCAGCGGCTCTATTACGAGGAATTGCAGCGCGGACACCTGTTCTGGGCGCAGAATGATCCAGTAGTCACATGGCTAAGCGGCGTTGGCGACCGGCGCACCTATCTGGTGCATTGGGCGGTTTATGACAGCCAGGTCAACCTGCCGACCATTTACCTGATGGAATTGCAGGACACAGGCCGCGTTGCATTGCCCAAGGATCAACGTCGCTGGCCCGAAGTGCAGGCGCATCTAATGGGGCAAGCGCTTGGCGGGTTGAAATTGCTGACCATCGCCAAGGGCTTTGATGAAAGCTTCGACGATCTGCACCCCAAACGGCTGCGTCGGTTCCACATCGGGCCGATGTATTCGCACAGCTACACCCAACAATTCGGCCCGATCCGTGAAGTTCTGGAAAAGGCCGACGCGCCGGTTGGCCAAGATTGGGCATTGGCCTGGACAGAAGAGACGCTGGAAAGCGAACGGGTCGAAAGCGAACGGTCCGGTTGGTTCGGCACGGTCGAACGTGAGGTCTTCGCGCTCGATCCATTCTCGGGCCGCGGGGCCGATCTGGGCGCGACCCGGATGGATCGGGCCATCATCTTGCCGGAACGCCCGTTTCAGCAATTGGCCGAGCTGAACCCGCCCGGATTTGCATCAGTGCGGAAATTCGTGGTCAGCGATACGGGCCGGGTTCTGAGTTACTGAGCCTGCACTTGCCTTGCGACGGGGCGTCCGACGCAAAGGTTGATGGATTTCTAAAGGAAGGGCGCGATTATGAGCCTGACAAGCGATTTGATGGAACTGCGCGAAGAAGACATTCGTGCGCATTACGCAGCGGCTGCGGCTATGTTGGCTGGCTTTGACCACGCGCCGCGTATTGGCAAACCGGTGGCCCAAACCGCTGAGGTGCGTTCGCCCGGCATTGTGCAAACCCGGCGGTTCCGATCGACAACACCGGGGTTGGCCACACGTCAGACCGCGCGACCCGAAGGCGTACAGATCATCGCCCGGATCGAAGCGGCGGATGACGATGATCCGCTTGTCTCTCCCGTGCAGGCAACTGCCATTCAGGCCCTGCGCCGGGCTTTGTCCGTTGCATTGGCCATTGGTGAAACGATGAGCGAGGCAACGGGCCTTGCCGATCTGAAACGCGCCAACCTGCAAGGATCGTTGCCTGCGGATCGCAAAGTCGCGTTTTCGACCCTTCTGGCACAAGAGGCGCTGGCCGTCGGTCATGTGTTTGCCAATGTGCTGGCCTTCTTGATGGGGCCGCATGCGTCAGAGGCATCGGTTGAGGTTGGCGACGTCCAAGAAGTTCTGACCGACAACGCGCCGTTGATGTTGCACGGGCTGCTCTGGGAATTGGATCAGGACATTGCCAAACATGCCTCCGACGATGCGCGGCTGGTGGCGACCCTGATTGCCTTCGCCGATCAAGTGATGGAGAAAATAGGGCTCAGAGACGATTTGGGCTGGTTTAGTGACAGATCTTTCCGAATTGAGGCCGATGATCTGACCCTGCGCGGCTATACCCCTGCGCGTAAGGGCAAGGGCACGACCCTGACCATGCAGTTCAAAAAACCGACCGAGGTTGTGGGCAACCATATCGCAAAATATCAGGCGATGCGTTTGGCCAAGATGCTGATGGCCTATGATTTTGATCGCCGCCTGAACCCGTTTGCCGAATTGGGTGGGTTCATCTTTACCTTCATGGGCGATGGCAAGCCGGGCACCGGCAAAACCACTCTGATCCAGATGATGGCGGGGCTGATCAACGATTACTGTCAGGTCGCGGGCTACACGTTCCGGTATCAGAACTTCGGCATCGACAATATCGACAGCTATCAGGGCAAATCGGGCCAGAACGCGAAGGCGTTTGTGCAAAATGTGCTTGATCCCGGTGTGATCGGCTTTGGCACCATCGACGATATCGATCAAATCGCCGGTAAACGCGGGGACCGTCAGTCCAGCGCTGGCCAGCAAGAGGTGACCGCCGTGTTCATGGAGGCATTTGCCGGGGCCAATACCGTTGTGCGCGGCAATTGTACCTTTGGCATGTTCTCGAACTACCCCGAGAACGTGGACGATGCGCTGCGCCAACGGGCCGGGGCGCGATTCTTGGTCGATGGCCCACAAACCCGCGAGGATTACATCGACATTCTGTCCTTGCTGATGGGCAAAAAGCACAACATCCCGCTGGGCGATCACGATTTGATGGCCGCGCAAGAGATCAAGCGCGCCGTCGCTCGCAGCTTTGAAACCCACAATCGCCCGCAAGAGGCGGGGCTTTTGGCCGTTTTCGACCGTGTTAGAGACGATGTCGGCGATCTGACCACGCTAGCGAAAATGGGTGCCTACCTGAAAGCGATCCAACAAGCGGATGAGCGCTTCACCGGTCGCGCGATCAAGAACATCACCGATGCGGTGAAGGTTCGCGCGATGGATTTCGAACTGCCTGACGAATGGATGGAGCAGCCCGACCTGTTCCTGACCAAAGACTACGCCACCAAAACCGCGATGATCGAAGAGCTGCGCAAGCCCATCACCGCCGACATGGTTCTGCAAGAAATCAACCGCTACGCCGACAGCGAATTCCGCTATGCCGATAAATCTGACGAGGTCGCCATCGAAACCATGGTCCGCGACTTTGGCCGTCAGGAAGAGGCAAAGCGCCGGTATCTGGGAGGGAAGTGATGCAACGCCTCATCCAATCTGGCCTGATGTTTGGCAACCTGATCCCTGTCACCAGCCCCGCGTTGGTGGAGCGGTACAATCGGGCGCTTCAGCACTTGACGGGCAAGACGACTGGTCTGACCGATTTCCATATCGACATCTCGGGCTTTTCGCCGGAAATCGGGGATGAGTTTGATGACCCGCTCTACCTCAACCAAAATGGGGTGAACCGGCAGTTCATCTTGCTGACCACTCGCCAGAAAACCGCGCCATTGCTGAATGCCCAGTTCTCGGCCAGCCGGTCCATTCTGCGGCGGTTCATTGAGACGAACGAAAGCCAGTTGTTTGCCCTGACCGCACGGGACGTGGTGATTGGCGAATTGCTCAATTCCGTGTTCATGGCCGATACGCCGCGCCGGTTGTTCGCTATCCGCAAGCTGACGGTTGAGGCGGATACGGTCGGCGGCACGGTGCGCGATGCCACTGCGCTGGGCCAGAAGGTTGATCAGTTCAAATCGCGCGAAGATGCGTGGTTCGATGATGTGCTGATCGCTGAGATGATCTCGCTCTCCAAGCGGACGGGGGACATTGTGCGCAATCCGGTAAGGCTCAAACATATGGAGTTTGATCTGCCGAATTTCTGGACGGCGCATTTTGGCGGTCTGTACCTGTTTCGCGGTCCGCAAGAGCCTGCGCTGATCTGCGCGGGCGATAAGGTGACCGATGTGCCGATTGACCGGGTGATCGGCCTGCAAGATCGCAACCGTTTGGCCATGTTCCTTGAGCGGAACAATCTGGCCGAACCCTTGGTGCGGTCGCGCGGGATCAATGCCGCCGATATTCTGCGTCAAAAGATGGATTTCATCGTCGTCGATGTGGCGCAGGATCTGGGCATTGATCTGGCCGGGGCGACGCGCAGCGATATGCGCCGGATCACCCGTCAGGTCGCGGGCCAACTGCCCGAGGAATGGCATGGGCTGGATGCGCTGCTGCGTTGGGCTGAAGGCACCGGGGCTTGGCCGCGCATCACCTCCGATCATCCGGCGTATTTCTATTCGCTTCGGGCGTCGGACCATTCGGATGCGGCCTTGGTCAATCGCTTGCTGGCCGAGCTGACAACCAAGGACGTTCGGCAGCTTTTCATCTGCCACAAAGAACTGTTCTATAGGCTCTATTCCACGTGGAACGACACGAAGCGCGCCTATGTGGCCGATTTCCTGAAACGGGAATATCTGGCAGATAAGGCCGGGGCCCGTGCCGCGCTATTTGGTCATGATGCCCCGATGGAGGCACCCGAGCCGGATGATTTGATCGACCGTGTTGGCCCTTGGGGCGCAGTCAGGAGGACGTGAAATGCTTGCTTTAGCCCGATTGCTGATTATGGCGTTGATCGCGTTGACCGTGGTCTATGTTTCGGTGTCGCTTTATTCGCGTGCTGTCCGGCGCGGAAAACTTTCACGCGCTTGGGACGAAGAGGGTTTGTCCGGCGACCGTGATACCTATATCCGAGAGGGGCTTGAGGAATACGACCGGTCCCTGCGGCGCAAGCTGATCTTGGGCGTGTATATCGTTCCGCTCGCCCTTGTGGCGCTTATCGTCTATCTGACCAATTTTCACTGAAAGGACGGTCATGACCTATGTGAAATGGATTTTTGCAATCCTGTTCTGGGGGCTGGTGGCGGCCTTCTTCCACTATACGCTGCCGCAGCATGACGTGGCGCAGATTGTCGGCACCGAAAACCGCCGGATTGATTTTGGCGAAAACTCGATCTTCTGGGCCGCGCCGGATGCCGGCACGGCGGCGGGTGCCAACCGCGATGTGTTCTTCATTCAGACCCGCACGCCCGATGGTAATGTGATGGTCTACCGGAATGAGGATACGGGCTGGGGGTGGCCGCCGTATTTCAAGTTCGACACCTCGAACCTACAGGCCGAGGCGCAATCGCTTGTATCGACCTCGGGTGCGCCCCAGTGGGTTGTTGTGACGCATTACGGCTGGCGCAATGAATTCCTGACGATCTTCCCCAACGCAATTGGGGTGAAGGCGGTGGACCGGCCCGATCTGAATATCATTCCGTGGCTGAACATCATCATCCTGACCGTGTTTTTCGCGATTGTCTGGGCGATCTGGTCGCGCTGGCGCAGGTTCCGCCGCAACCGCATCGACCCGGTGCTGGAAGATGTCGGCGACAGTTTTGAGGCGGCGGGCGATTCATTCGCCGAAAAGCGCGGACGGTTCAGCCGCTGGATAGACAGTTGGCGGTCGAAAACGCGCTGATTTGACGCCAGACCGCAAGGTCATCAATAATGGTCCACTCGCGGCGCAGGCCGCGGGGGCCGAATTCGGCGAAGGTTGCGCCGTTGATGCGAATGGCCGCGCCACTGGGTGCGCCATACCGTCCCCAACCGTCATGCTGCCCGGATAGGGACCAAAACGCTGCAGCACGCGGCGGGGTTAACGCATCTTCCTGACCCAGCGATGTATTCACGTGAAACGTTGCCGTCGGAAGCGCGGCGCGAAGCGATAGCCAAAACCGTTCGGCCTGGTGCGGGCCAGCGGCGGCCTGACCGGGGTAGAGCAGTTCGACCGCGGGATCGTAGCCGCGATGTAGAACGGACAGATCGCCATCCATCGCCGTTGTCAGCACTTCGGCCAAGACACCGCCCCATGGGCTGCTGTCATGGAAATCCATCCGATCCGGTTGCAACGCTGAGGCCGGGGCCGCATTCGCCATATGCCGCACATCCAAACCGGCCTGCCCAAGCAGGGCAGTGTTGTCGAGCAGGATTGTCGCCGCAGTCAGGTCAGCGCCATCAAGATGCAGCTCCAACACAGATCGGAACAAGGCGCGTTTGTTCGTTGGGGCGCCGTATCGCCCATGCCCGGAATGCGTGCCTTGATGCCGAAGGCGCAGCAGCGCGACGGATGATCCATCATCTTGGTCTGAGGTCAGACAATCTTCGACACGGGTTTGGAAATCGGAAAACGCTGCGTGAAAATCGAACACCTGCCGCGCGTGGCTGCGTAGGGTGACGGCCCGGTCGCAGGCATCTCGCAGATCGGTGTCGAGCGTAACGCCCGCAGGCATGCGCCCCGCGCCGGTGTTGGCCCAAAGCCCAACGGCCAGTTGGCCGATATCCTGATCGCTATCATCAAGCGGCATGTCACGGGTGCCTTGTCTTAGGTGATGCAAAACTGACGCAGCGTGGTTAAACGACCGTTAAACGAGGCGGTTTTGCCGCCGATACACGTGAATTTGTCCTGCATTCCACGACATTGCCCTGATTGTCTGCGATAGAAGGCGAATCCGACCCAGTCGGCCCCGAATAGGAGTGACGCCGCCAAGATGCCCAATGCCTTGGCCAATCTGGTTCTTTTGCTGTGGCCCGTGGTCACGGTTTACCTGTTTCGTAAATACGAACCGGGCAGGGCGCTTATTCTCTCGATCCTGGTGGGCTATCTGTTTCTGCCGGAACCGCCGACGGCCTATGACTTTCCGCTGATTCCGCCGCTGACCAAGCACACGATCCCGGCGCTTGCCGCCTGTATTACGTTATTGGTCCGGGCTGATCCGCCGTTCGAATGGTTGCCAACATCGACCCTTGGCCGGGTTCTGGTGCTAATTTTCGTCTTTTCGCCAATCGTGACGACGCTGACCAACGATCAAGTCACGGTCTATGGCGCCTTGTTCATGATCAAGGGGCTGGGCATCAAAGACGGGATCGCGATGGTCATTCAGCAGATGCTGTTGATCTTGCCCTTCCTGATGGCCCGCCAGCATCTGCGCAGCGCCGAGTCCCATAAGGATCTGCTTAAGACCTTCATGATCATGGGGCTGGTCTATTCGCTGTTCATGCTGGTTGAAACTCGGCTGTCACCGCAGTTCAACATGTGGATCTACGGGTTTTATCAGCACGATTTCGGCCAATCCATCCGCTTTGGCGGCTATCGGCCCGTGGTCTTTTTGTACCACGGTCTGTGGGTCGCGTTCTTCTGTCTGACGGCCTGTATCGCCGCCTTTGGCCTTTGGAAGATGGACAGGGCCAATTCGCCCAATTGGTACTTGCTGGCGGGTCTTTACCTGTTCGTGGTGCTGTTCTTGGCCAAATCGCTTGGGTCTTTGGCCTTTGCTTTGCTGCTGGTGCCTTTGGTTTTGTTGCTGAATGGGCGGCTGCAAATGACGGCGGCGGCGATATTGGCCATCATCGCCATCAGCTATCCGGCCATGAAAGGCGCAGGCATTGTGCCTGAAACGCAGATCATCGCCAAAGCTGCCGAGATTAGCGAAGACCGCGCCGGGTCGGTGAAGTTCCGTTTTGACAATGAAAACACCCTGCTGGCCCGATCAGACCAACGCCCGCTTTTCGGTTGGGGCAACTGGGGCCGCAACCAGGTCTATGATGGGCTGTCGGGCAAATTGCTGACCGTGACCGACGGGCGCTGGATCATCACGATCGGCGTGTTCGGCTGGGTCGGGTTTATCGCTGAATTCGGGCTTTTGTTGATGCCGATCTTCCTGTTATGGCGCGAATATATGCGCCGCCATGACATCCCCCTATCGCCCTTTGTTCCACCTATGACGTTGCTTTTGGCCATTAATGTGATTGATATGATTCCGAACGCCACCCTGACTCCGTTGACCTGGCTGTTTGCCGGGTCGCTTCTTGGGTATGCCGAGTTTTTGAAGGCACATCGCGTGGCCAAAGGCCCCGCTGTTCAATTGAAGTGGCAATCCGTTCTATGACGTCCCCCGCAATTCGAAAGCCCCGCGTTCTTGTCATTGCCGAAGCTGCGAATCCCGAATGGGTCAGTGTGCCTTTGGTCGGGTGGTCCTTGGCCAATGCGCTGCGCGAGGTGGCGGATGTTCACATCGTCACCCAGATCCGCAACCGCGATGCGATCTTGCGGGCAGGCCTGATCGAAGGGCGTGATTTCACCGCCATCGACTCCGAAAAGCTGGCCGAGCCGATGTGGAAACTGGCCGAAAAGCTGCGCATGGGCGAAGGCAAGGGCTGGACCACGATCCAGGCGATCAACGCTATCAGCTATGTCTACTTTGAACGCCTGATCTGGAAGCAATTCGGCCCTGCGATCCGGCGCGGCGATTATGATTTGGTGCATCGGGTGACACCGCTTAGCCCGACGATTTCCAGCAGCATCGCAGGCAAATGCCGCCGCGTGGGCGTGCCGTTTGTCATGGGGCCGCTGAATGGCGGTGTGCCATGGCCCAAAGGGTTTGATGCAGAACGGCGGCGCGAAAAGGAATGGCTCAGCTATATCCGCAGCGCCTATAAACTGCTGCCCGGACGCACCGCGACGGCCCGAAATGCCAGCGCGATCATCGTCGGCTCGCAGCACACAGCGTCGGAAATGCCCGCCAAATGCGCCCGGAAACTGGTCTATATCCCTGAAAACGCAATTGATCCTGAACGGTTCAGCCTTCAGGCCGCCCCGGCCAATGGCCCGCTTCGGGCGTCTTTTGTGGGGCGTTTGGTGCCGTACAAAGGCCCGGATATGTTGCTGGAGGCCGCCGCCCCCCTGCTGCGCGATCGCCGTATGACGATCGAGATGATTGGCGACGGTCCAATGGGCGATGACCTAAAGGCGATGGCGCGGGATCAGGGCATTGACCACGCCGTCACCTTCCATGGCTGGATGGATCACAAAGACGTGCAATCAGTGCTGGCCAGCACGCAGGTTCTGTCCTTCCCGTCGATCCGCGAATTCGGCGGCGGTGTCGTGCTAGAGGCGATGGCGCTGGGCGTGGTTCCGTTGATCGTCGATTACGCCGGGCCGGGCGAATTGGTGGTGCCGGGCGTCGGTGTCAAAGTGCCGTGCGGCACGCGTGCGGGCATTGTCGCAGATTTCCGCGCTGAGCTAGAGAAGATGGCCGCAGATCCGGCGGCCCTGTGGCCAATGGGGCAGGCCGCGCGGGACCGCGTGCATGCGCTTTTGACGTGGGATCGCAAGGCGCGCCAAGTGCTTGAAGTTTATGACTGGGTGCTGGGCAAACGCCCCGACAGGCCGGTGTTTTTCTAATTACCGCTGCCCGATGATCCGGGCAGGGGCGCCAACGGCAACGGCTCGGGGCGGCAGATCTTTGGTCACCACCGCGTTCGCGCCCACCTCGGCATGATCGCCGATGGTCACGCCGTTCAGGATTTTCGCACCGGCCCCTAGATCGACATGACCGCCAAGGGTGACGGGTCCGGCCAAGGTGACCTGTTGGAAGATCAGGCAATTCGCCCCGATCTTTGCATCCGGGTGAATGACGATCCCATTGGGATGGATCAACAAAAGCCCGCCGCCGATTTGGGTGTTCAGGTGAATTTCGCACTGCGTGATGACCGACCAGAACCGGTGGTTCAGCGCCCAATAGCGTGAGGCAAGGAAACCCAGCGTTCCGCGCTGTTTGCAGGACTGATAGCGACGGATGGATCGCAGCAGTTTCGGCGCGGGATCCCAGAACCGGGTGATCGCCTCGCGGGACCAATCTGGAACGGTCGCGGAATGTTCTTGTGTCATCATGAAATCCGAAAAATCACTATCTGCGCGTCAGCCTTGGCTGAACCGCATGAATACTGCCCGTATCACCTGACCGGGCAGAATGGCGATACATTTCAGATACCGTGGGCCAAGCCGCTTGGGGCTAGACAGCGCCCGCCACAGCCATTCCATCGCAAACTTGCGCACCCATTCCGGCGCGCGGGTTTGTGTTCCGGCAAAGAAATCCAGCCCCGCGCCAATGCTGGCAAACCCGATTGTGGGCGATTTCTGGCGGCCAGCGGCGGCGAATAGCTCTTGTTTCGGTGCGCCTAGGGCGATCAGGCACAGACCTGCGCCCGATTGGTTTAGATTATCGAAGATCGCGGCGGCCTCCTCTCCGTTTGGGTCAAAGCCGAAGGGCGGGGCGATCTTGGCGACAACCGTCAGGCCCGGCACCTGCGATTGAAGGTAGTCCGCCGCAGCAGACAATGACGCCTCGGTGCTGCCAACAAGGGCTAGGGTCACGCCTTCTTCGGCGGCGACACGGCATAGCGGCAGGATCGAATCCGACCCCGGCACCAGTGACATATCCTTGCCCGCCAGCCGGGACAGCCAAACGATAGGGTTGCCATCTGCCGTCACCAGATCTTGTGCGGCATAGGCCGCGCGGAATGAGGCCGAGCTGCGCAGCTTCACCAGATGATCAAGGTTGATCGTGGCAAGGGCAAACCCTGCCTTGGCCCGGAATCGGTCGCGCACCTCGCGCAGCAACGTCGCCTGATCCGGCACGTTGACGGAAATCTCAGTGGTATCAAAAATGAATCGCATTGAATCGTCGCCTTGTACTTGGGGAAGGGTGTAGACGAACAAACGGGCAAATTCGGGGCCTTGCCAAAAAACCGGTAAACCGATGCGGTTTTATCGCATAGCCACGGAAAATCCCCAAGCCAGTGCAAGGAAAGCGCGGAATCGCCTGATTGTCGTCACCTTTTTCTGGTGCAAGGCTGGCATCAGGTAGATTGTTTTTAGGTTGATCCATGCGATATTTTTCTCATCAGCGACCGGCGCGATCCACGACGGGGGCGGAATGAGCGTTATTGCCATCATTGGCTGCGGGTTTGTGGCCGATCTTTATATGCGGTCGCTCGCGACCTTTCCCGACATTCGACTGCATGGTGTGTTCGACATCAATGCTGCACGGCTGGCGCAGTTCTGCGACCACTGGAAGGTTCCGGCCAAGCCGAGCTATGAGGCGTTGTTGGATGGCTTGCCGCCTGATGCCGTCATTCTGAACCTGACCAACCCTTCCGCACATTATGAGGTGAACCGCGCCTGCCTTGAGGCGGGCCATCACGTCTATACCGAAAAACCGTTGGCGATGGAGGTGGCGCAGGCCAAAACGCTGTATGATCTGGCCGAGGGCAAGGGGCTGATGCTGGCCTCGGCACCTTGTTCGCTGTTGGGCGAGGCGGCGCAAACGCTGGGCCATGCGATCCGAACCGGCGTTGCTGGCACACCTCGCGCGATTTACGCCGAATTGGACGACGGGTTTGTGCCGCAAGCTGCTTATCGCAAGTGGCTGTCCGAAACCGGTGCGCCCTGGCCCTATGAGGATGAGTTTAACGTTGGCTGCACGTTGGAACATGCCGGGTATTATCTTGGCTGGCTGATGTCGTGGTTTGGCAGTGTGCGCACGGTTGTGGCCGCTTCGGCTGAAACGATCCCCGATAAGATCGGCAAGGGCGCAATGGCCCCGGATCTTTCGGTTGCCACGTTGTTTTTCGAAAACGGCCCGGTGACGCGCCTGACTTGTTCCATCGTTGCGCCGCATGATCACCAGATCCGGGTCTTTGGCGATGGCGGTGTGTTGCAGTGCAAAGCGGCATGGGACAATTCGGCTAAGGTGCGATTCTCAAAGCGTATGACCATTCGCCGGAAACTGCTGGAAAGCCCGCTGAAAAAGCGGGTTAAGCTGGCCGGTCCGACCCATCCCAAAGTGGCCCGTTGGGGCGCGGCCGAAATGAACTTTATGCTCGGCCCGGCCGAGATGCTGCAATCCTTGGTCGAAGATCGCCCCTGCCGTTTGACCAATGAATTCGCCCTCCACATGACCGAGGTGACCTTGGCCATGCAAACCGCGGGCGAGATGTCGGGCGCGCAAGCGATGACCACGCGCTGCAATCCCGTGGAGCCGATGCCATGGGCCAAATAGAGACTGTATTAATCACCGGCGCGGCTGGCTTTATCGGGCGGGCGACTGTTGTGGCCGCGCGTTTGGCCGGTTTGAAGGTCGTCGCCGTCACGCGGCGGGACATTCCCGAGGCGTGGCAGGTGGACCCCGGTATCACGCCGCTGGTTTGCGATCTGGCGGCCAAGGATGCGCAGGACCGTCTTGCCAGCGCATTGCCGGTTGATGCCGTCATCCACGCCGCTGCGCATCTGGGCGATGATCCGGCCCGGCATGAGGCCGAAACCCTGACCGCCACGCGCAACGTTCTGGCGGCGATGCCGGTTGATGTGCCGATCGTTCTGGTCAGCTCAATCTCTGTTTATGATGCGATGCCCCTGCCTGCGCACGCGCCATTGACCGAAGATTCCGCCCTGCAACGGGTCGAAACCGCCCGCGATGCCTATAGCGCCGCCAAGCTGCAACAAGAGGCGATCTGCGCCGCGTCGGGCCATCCGGTCTGGATGCTGCGGGCTGGCGCGGTTTATGGTGCGGGGCGCACGTGGCATGCCCATTCCGGCCCGTCCTTTGGCCCGGTTCACATGGTCATCGCATCGGATGGTGAGGTGCCGCTGACCCATGTCACGCATCTGGCCAATGCCTTGATTGCCGCCGCAATGGCCGACCCCGATCATGCGCAGCCGCTGAACGTTGTGGATGACGATCTGCCGACCCGTCTGCGGTTTCTGGCGGCCCATCGCAAGGTGGGCGGCTGGCCCAAGATCGTTTTGCCGATGCCTTGGCGTATATGGCTTGGCCTGTCGCGCCTGCTGAAACCTGTGCAATCGCATCTGCCGGGCCTTCTGTGCGAACCCACCTTGCGCGCCCGCGTCATGCCGCTGACCTATCCGAACGCCCGGTTGCGTGCCGTGCTGGGCGGCGCCGATTCCGCCGGATTTGAGCAGCTTATGGAACATTCGATTAAGGGGGGCCGTTCATGAGCCTGCCAAAACTGGCATACCTGACGGGCGAATATCCCCGCGCGTCTGACACCTTTATCCAACGCGAAGTCGCGGGCCTGCGGGATCGTGGGCATGAGGTGCTGACCTGTTCGATCCGGCGCACCGGGCCGGAACATCTGGTCGGCCCGGAACAGCGCGAAGAGCACGCCCGCACGTTCCAAGTGCTGCAAACCGCCAAGAACCCCAAGCGACTGATCAAGGCGCATCTGCGCTGGATGAAAACGCCGGGGCGCTACCTGAATGCGCTTCGATTGGCGTGGCGGACCGCGCCCAAGGGCATCCGGGGCCGCGCCTATCAAATGTTCTATTTCCTTGAGGCAGGCGTTCTGGCGGCCAAGTTGCAGGACGAGGGCGTCCAGCATTTGCACAACCACATTGCCAAAGCGTCGTGCACCGTGGCGATGCTGGTCAACGCCCTAAGCGGTCTGCCTTATAGTTTCACGATTCACGGGCCCGACATCTTCTTTGCGCCGGATCACTGGCGGATCGACGAAAAGGTGGCCCGCGCGGCCTTTGTCGCCTGTATCAGTGACTTCTGCCGCTCTCAGGTCATGTGTTTTTCCGGGCCAGAGCATTGGTCAAAACTGCATATCGTGCATTGCGGCGTCAATCCGGCACGGTATAGCGCGGCACCTGCCCATGACGGGGCGCATCTGCTGTTTGTTGGGCGCTTGGCTGGGGTCAAGGGCGTGCCTGTTCTGCTAGAGGCGCTTCAATCGCTGCGCGATGCTGTGCCGGGGTTGAAGGTCACCTTTATCGGCGATGGGCCTGAACGTAGGTCGCTTGAGGCGGACGCATCGGCGCGCGGTTTGACCGATATCGCGTCCTTCGTAGGCTACAAATCCCAGTCCGAGGTGGCCGAGGCTTTGGCCCAGACAGATCTGTTTGTCCTACCCAGCTTTGCCGAAGGCGTACCCGTAGTCTTGATGGAGGCGATGGCCGCGCAGGTGCCTGTTGTCACAACGCAAATCGCCGGCGTGCCGGAATTGGTCGTCTCTGGCCAGTCGGGTATTCTGGTCCCGCCGGGGGACGCGCCGCAGCTGGCGGCAGCGATCAAAACGCTTCTGCAATCGCCTGATCTGCGCCGGACCATGGGCGCGGCGGGCCGTGCTAAAGTGGTCGAGGAGTTCGACATCGCCAAAGAAACCGCATGGCTGTCTGACCTGTTCACCGGTTATGCAAGCGGGCAGGGCGATCTGCCCAAACGGCCCAAGGGGGCAAGCCATGCAGGTTGATGTTGTTCTGATTGGCCGGAACGAAGGCCAACGCCTTGTGAATGCGCTTGCCGCTGTTCAGGGGCAGGCGCGGCGTGTGGTCTATGTGGATTCAGGCTCTACCGACAACAGTCTGGCCGAGGCGGAAAAGGCCGGGGCCTTGATCGTCAATCTGGATATGACCATTCCCTTTACCGCCGCCCGCGCCCGCAATGCCGGGTTTCAGGCGCTGGCCGATAGCGACACGCCGCCAGAGTTGGTGCAGTTCATTGATGGTGATTGCGCGGTCGTGGATGGCTATATCGCCAAGGCCGCCGCACATCTTGCGGCGGATGATGGGCTGGGCGTTGTCACCGGCTGGCGGTCTGAGATCTATCGCGACAAGACGATCTATAACCAGCTGTGTGATTTCGAATGGCGCCGCCCCGCTGGCCCGATCGACGCATGCGGCGGTGACATGATGGTCCGCGCCAATGCCTTTGAGGCGGTGGGCGGCTTTGATCCGACCGTCATCGCGGCCGAGGATGACGAATTCTGTACCCGTCTGCGCAAGGCAGGCTGGCGGTTGGAGCGTATCCCGCAGGAAATGACGCGGCATGACGCCGACATGACCAGCTTTGGCCAATGGTGGCAGCGGGCAGTGCGGTCCGGCCATGGTTTTGCACAGGTCGGCCATCTGCATCCCGATTACTTTGTCCGCGAACGGCGGCGGGTGATGCTGTGGGGCGCGATCCTGCCGTTTGTCGCCCTTGTCGGCGCGTTCATCACATGGGTGATCCCGGCGCTGATCTTGGGCCTTTATGCGGTGTCCTATCTGCGCACAGCCAAAGGGCTAGGCCGCGAAGGGCTGCCGAAATCCGAGGCACAGCGCCATGCCGCTTTGCTGACCCTATGGAAATTTCCCAACCTGATCGGAATGGCCAGATTTCACTGGCGCAGGTTGCGGCGCGCGCAGATGCGCATCATCGAATACAAGTAAGGATTTTCAGGATGACCAGTAAACCCATCCGTATTGGCCTGATCGGGGCCGGGTATATCGCCAGTTGGCACGCCGCCGCCATTCGCGGCACCAAGGGCGTGCAGCTAACGGCGATCTGCGATGTCTCCATGGGCGCGGCCAAGGCGCTGGCCGATGGGTTTGGCGTCGCGGCCTATGGCTCGGTCGAGGATCTAAT
Organism: Pseudoprimorskyibacter insulae; assembly: GCF_900302505.1. GTDB lineage: Bacteria > Pseudomonadota > Alphaproteobacteria > Rhodobacterales > Rhodobacteraceae > Pseudoprimorskyibacter > Pseudoprimorskyibacter insulae. Next base: position 143,133 of record NZ_OMOJ01000002.1, read on the forward strand.
TGCCGCCGGTGTCTGTGATGCCGTGCATATCCTAACGCCGCCGCATCTGCACAAACCGCTTGCTATCCAATGCCTTGAGGGCGGGCTGCATGTGTTGGTCGAAAAGCCCGTCGCCGAAAGCGCCGAGGACACCCGCGCCATTGCCGCCGCCGCCGAAGCATCGGGCAAACGGTTTCACGCGGGCCACAACTTCCTTGGGATGCCATCCTATGTGCGGCTGAAAGACAAGGCCGAAGCGGGCGAATTTGGCCGCATCTCGGGGGCGGATATCAACTGGTGCTTCCCGCTTGCGCCGCTGCGGTCGGGGCCGTTTGGGCTTTGGCTGCTGCGCGAGCCGAAGAACCTGTTGCTTGAATTGGGGCCGCACCTGATGGCCTTTGCCGTTGACCTGTTCGGAGAGGTCACGGTCCAAAGCGTTGAGATCGGCAAGCCGATTGACCTGCCCGGCAAGGACACCCGCAACCAAAGCTGGCGCATCTTTGCGCAGGCTGGGGATGTGGACCTGACCTTTACCATTTCGCTGGTCGAAACCGTCGATGACCGGTCTGTGACGCTGCGCGGATCGTCGGCGCGGGCGCGGTTTGACTATGCGGCGGATACGCTGGTGGTGGACCGCGAAAACGCCTCGGATCTGGTGGTGAACCCGTTGCGCAGGCAGCTGGCCATGGCATGGGAGCATTTCCGCGAAGGCACACGCAATGCGGCGGTGCAGATTGCATCGTTGAACCGCAAATCGCCCTATGGGCTTAGCTTTTTGGGCATGGCCGATGCGGTTTATGGCGGGCTGAACAGTGCCAAGCCCGACCCGCGTTTCACCGGGGCCAATGTCACCGCCGTAATGCAGGCGCTGGATGACGCGCTCGCCAAACTGCCGCCCGAAGCGCTGACCAAAGCGGCCCCTGCTGTGCAAACCCGCGACCCGCGCCCGACGGCGATGGTGATCGGCGGCACGGGGTTTATTGGCCGCGCGCTGACCCGCCGCTTGGTGGCCGATGGGCGCGATGTTCGCGTTCTTAGCCGTGGGCGCAGCGGGCCGTTCCCCGACTTGCCGGACAATGTTGAAACCGTTGGCGTGTCGCTGCATGACAAGGACGGGCTAGAGCAGGCCATGCAGGGCGTGGACGTGGTGTTCAACCTTGCCAAGTCGCTGGACAAAACCTGGGGCGAGGCGCTTCAGAATGACGTGGGTGTCGCCCTGCGCGTTGCGGCAGCGGCGGAAAAGGCCGGGGTCAAACGGCTGATCTATACCGGCACCATTGCCAGTTACGATATGTCGGACCCATCGCAGAATATCACTGAGGCCACGGGCTTTGGTGAGGATATGACCAAGCGCAATCTTTACGCCCGGTCGAAGGCCGAATGTGAACGCAAGCTGTTGGAAATGCACAAGACGCGCGGTCTGCCGCTGGTCATCGCGCGGCCCGGCATCGTGGTGGGTGAAGGCGGCCCGCTGCAACATTGGGGCATAGGCCGTTGGCACGGGGCCGGGGCCGTCCGCATTTGGGGCAAGGGGCAGAACATTCTGCCGTTCGTCCTGATTGATGACGTGGTCGATGGTTTGGTGCGGATGATCGACAATAACGCGGCGCTGGGCGAATCCTTCAACCTTGTCGGCGATCCGATGATGACCGCACGCGACTACTTTGACGCGATTCAATCGGAACTGGGTGCGCGTATCCGCGTCAGTTCGGGCAATTTGACCGCGTTCTACGCGATCGATCTGGTGAAACAGGTGCTGAAGAAGCATGCGCTGGGCCGAAAGGATGTGCCTAGCCCGTCGCTGGCTGATTGGAAAAGCCGGGCGCATTATTCGCCCTTCGTCAATGACAAGCCCAAGCAAATGCTGGGCTGGACGCCTGAGGCGGACAAGGCCAAGTTCATCGAAGAGGCGATCACCAAGGCCAATCTGTTCGGGTTTTGACGCACGGGCGCAGTGCGTCAACAATACTCTCGGAATCGACTTATTCCTGACAGAAAGTTCCGTATTAACTGCGTTGTCCAATAAGGTCTGGGGCGTTTTGCGCCCCGGTCAATTTAGGTAAACAAGTGCCGGATGCGGGAATTATCCCCGCTTTGAGGTTGAGTATCGACGCATGAGTGAACGCCGTAAATTCACACGCAAGAAAACGCAGGGTGCCGCCTCTTCGGCTGCGCTGGCCCCAGAGTCGCGCCCAGTTGTGAGTGAAGAAGAACGCCGCGAACAGATCGTCGCTGAAAAACGCCGCCGCGCCGAAGAATCTCGTCAGCAGCGCGTCGCCATGCGTCAGGCCGAGGCCGAAGCCCGCAGGCAAGCCGAGGCCGAAGCCCGCAGGCAAGCCGAGGAAGAAGAGGCTCGGCAACAAGCGGCTGCGCAAGCCAAGGCCGATTTGCAGCGCCGCAAGGCCGCCGCCGCTGCCCGCCGCCGTGCCGAAGAACGTCGTGCCGCAGAGGAGCAGGCCCGCCAAGCAGCCGAGGCCGCCGAGGAACGCGCACAGGCGAAAGCCGCCGCTTTGGCCCGTCAAAAGGCCGAAGCCATCAAACGCGCCAAGGCTGAAGAGGCCGAAGAACAAGCGCGCCTGAAAGCAGAAGCGGCCAAACGTGCGCAAGCCGAAGAGGCCGCACGCCTTCAGGCCGAAGCAAAGGCGCGTGCCGCCGAAGACGCCCGCAAACAGCATGAGGCCGAACAAGCCGCCCGCGAAGAAGCCGAAGCGCAGGCGCGAGCCAAGGCGCTGGCCGACGAACGCGCCAAGATCGAGGCCGAGGCAAAAGCCGCCGAGCAGACGCGCCAAAGCCAAGTCGCGCGGGCCCGCACGCTGAAAGAAGAAAAAGCCAAGGCGCTTCTGGTCGCTGCCGAAAAGGCCGAACAGGACGCCGCCGCCGAAGAAGACGCCTTGAACGAGGCCAAGGAACGCCTGATCGCGGCACGTCGCCGTTTGAAGATCGCGGCCCTGACACGCAAAAAGCTGGAGGCTGAGCTTCAGCGAACCGAAGCCGCGATTTCGGAAACCGAGGCCGAAGAACCGGCCGCCGAACCTGCGCCCAAACTGGCCGCTCCGGCAAAGGTGTCTGCGTCCGCAGATTCTGAGGCCGCGTGGGAAGCGCTGCGCAGCTTCCCGGTGGATGAAAAGCACTTGGAACGCCAGCGGATCATCACCGCCGCCCGCCGTGAACCATCACATGCGACATTCGATGTGCTGCGCACCCGTCTGTTGCAGGCCCTAGCCGATAAAGGCTGGTCGCGCGTGGCTGTGACCTCGCCCACCAAGAACTGCGGCAAGACCTTTGTTGCCGCCAATCTGGCCATTAGCCTGTCACGGCAGGAAAATTGCCGGACGATGGTGTTTGATTTCGACCTGCGCAAACCGTCCATGGCGGCGGTGTTTGGCCAGTCTGAGCCGGGGTCCATCGGGGCGATGCTGCGCGGGGAAACCGATTTTCAGGATCATCTGCGCTGCATGGGTCGCAATTCGATCCACGCTGGCCGCAAGCTGTGCTTTGGCCTCAACGACACCCAGGAATCCTATGCATCTGAGCTGTTGGCCGATCGGTCCACGGCTGACTTGCTCAACAAGATCGAAGGCCATTATCAGCCTGATGTGATGCTGTTTGACCTGCCGCCCGCGCTGTACTTTGATGACGTGCTGGCGATGCGGAACAATTTTGACGCTGTTTTGCTGGTCGTGGGGGGCGGTGTGACCAAACCCAAAGAGATCAAGGAAGTCGAACAGCGCCTTGGCCCGGACGTGCCGTTGCTGGGCACGGTTTTGAACAAGGCCGAAGGCGCCGAAGTCGAACGTTACACCTACTGATTAGTTCTGATCTGCCGCGACCCACGGCAGAAACGTCAGCCCACCCATTTTATCCTGAGCGATGCGCAACGCGACACCTGCGCTGGCCAATACGGCCAGCAGGCCAAGGACGCGCGTCCACACGATGCGGCGTTTGTCGGCCTTGCTTTGGATGGTCGGGATCTCGATCACCGGGCGCAGACCGATGGACCGTTCCATCTGGGCCGAGCTGCGGATGACCGGGTTCAGCATTTCCAGCGCCAGTGCCAGACCAAGCCCGCCGATCACCGAGGCGACAAAGCCCATCATGGCAACCTTCTTGCGGCTGCGGCTGATCGGGTCTTCGGGGGTGATGGCCGATTCCAGCACGTCAAAGCGCCCGCCCTGCTGACGATCGTCCAGGATCTGGCCCATCTCTGCCTCAGCCTTGCGGACGTTCAGCGCGGCGTACTGGCTTTGCAGGGCTTGCAGATCGCGTTCCTTGGCGGCGATGTCGCGTTCAACGGCGGGGGCGGCCAGCAATTTGGCCTCAATTTCGGCCATGCGGGTGTTCAGCAGGGATTTCTGGTCGTTGAGCAGGCCAACCTGCTGTTCCACCAAACCCTGACGCTGACGGGCCGAGTTGCTTTGCAGCGATACGATTTCCTGTTCGACCTTCAGTTCCGCATCGCGCAGGTCGGTCAGCTGCTTACGCAACTCGGCCTGACCGGCGGGCAGGGCGTCGGCGTTTTCCGTCTTCAGCGCGGCCAGCTCATCCGACAGCGCGTCAAGCTGCGCTTTGGTGCGGGCCTCTTCCTGAAGGTAGAAGCTTAGGGTGTTTTGGGCACGCGATGCAGTGCGTTCACGCGAAAAGGCGATCACGTTCGCCATAAATTCATTGGCCAGATCTGCGGCCATCTGCGGATCATTGCTTTGCGCCATGATGGTCAGGCCCGACGGCATCGGGTTGGGCTGCCACGCCTGCTGGGCGGTCAGGATTTGTTCAACGGTCACAGCTTCGCGCAGAGCGACGACCTTATCGCTAAGCGTAAAGCCGTCTTCACCGGCATAAACACCCAGCTTTTCAATCACCGCTTCCAGATTGTCCCGCGACATCAGGCGCTGTTCGATCAAACGCACACGCAGCGCGGCATCAGACGAAGCGCTGCCCTGACCACCAAGGCTATCGGAAATTTCCGCGCCTTCGATCTGAACGACCGCGACGGCCTGATACAGCTTTTCGGTTTTGAGAGCCATGTACACGCTTGCGATGCTGCCAAGTGCGGCAGCGGCAAGGATCAGGAAAAAACGACGCTTGAGGGCAGAAAATACTTCCCCAATGGACTGAAACTGATTCATCTCAATGCTCCCGCAAAGTGGCCCCCAATGCGTTCGAAAAGAGAGTGTCCGTCAGCAGCAGGTCGATCTGATCTGGGCTGAATAACGCCTCTTTCGTGACACAATTTAGAGCCTCCGCCACATTTTCGCCATCTGATTCCGGCGCGGATTCGGAAACAGAGCATTTCTATATCGTCCCAATCAGCCTTTAAAATGGCGCAATTGCAGCAGCTTGGGTAAAAATTCTGATCAATGCGCAAGATGCTGGCCAATTGTTCAAGCAAAGCGTGGCAGCGGGCCGCGCGATGGCAAAACGGCTAAGGATAAGATCATGGCATCATTGTGCCACTGCCGAATCGTAATCCGCTCGCCTTTGGCAAATGGAGTAACGGCCCGCTGGAACGTCAGGTGCAAATGCGTGCCGTCTGTTGCGCTCAGTTCGAGCCCGTTGAAGCCGAACAGCGTGCGGCTCAGCATGAACTGCGCTTTGTAGGCGGCTTCCTTGGCCGAAAACAACATCCGTTCAGCGATGGCCGGGTCATGCGGCATCCGCGCCAATTCCCGGCTGGAACAGACGGCCCCGTCTTGGTCAAAGCCCATGGGTTGGGCCGGTTCCAGATCAATCCCAATCGCGCGGACGTGCAGATCATGGGCGGCCACGGCGATACAGGCGGTATCGGTATGCGAAATGCTGCCGGTGAACCCGCGCGGCCAAACCGGGGATCGGTCCTCGGCCATGGGGATTTCCACATCAGGCAAGCCAAGTTTGTTCAGCGCCTTACGCGCAGCGGTGCGTCCGGCGGCAAATTCACTACGGCGGCGAACAATTGCGCGGGAAATAGACGCCTTTTCAACAGGGTAAAGGCCGCTATCATCCGCATCCTGAGGATCGGAAGTCGCGACCGATAGCCATTTCGGCATGTGGTCGCCAGAGGCCCTTAGCAGCCGGGTTAGCCCATCCAATGGCATATGTTACCCCGCCAAAGCCTGACGCATGGCGCGGCGACGGCGAATGGTGTCATCGCGGTTGGCGGCCAGAACGGTTGTGCGATTTGCCTGATGGCCCGGCGCGGGATGGCGGGCATCTAGCAAGGTTTGAACGCGGCAGGCAAACGCCGATTGCATGGGCGTGCTGAACAGATCGACCAGTGACAGGCGCGGCAGGTTCAGTTCGGTCTGCAAGGTCCGGCAAATGCGCAGGGCCTTTTCCCAATCGCCGCCAGCTGCGAAGAAGTCTTCGTCGGCAGATCCAAGGGTTTGGCCCCAAACCGCCGCCACGGCTTCGGCCCCGGTGCGGGCCTGCGATAGATCGACCACCGGCAATTCAGCCTTTTCTGTCGAAGCCGGGGCGGGCAAGGCGCCCCGGTTGACCTTTTTGTTCGGGGTCAGCGGGAATTCGTCCAGCTCAATAAAGTGGTTGGGGATCATGAAAGACGGCAGGTTCGCGCCAATCGCATTGCGCAGCGTCGCATGATCCACGGGCCGGTCCGTGGTGTAGTAACCGACCAGACGCATATCGCCCGGCGTGTCTTCGCGGGCGACAACCACCGCTTGGGTCACGCCTTCATTCTTTTCGATCTCGGATTCAATCTCGCCCAGTTCAATCCGGTAGCCGCGCAGTTTCACTTGGAAATCCACGCGCCCGATAAAGTCGATCCGGCCATCCATGCGGCGGCGCACCAGATCGCCGGTGCGGTACATGCGGCCGGGGTGGAACGGGTTGGGCACAAAGCGTTCGGCGGTCAGTTCCTCGCGCTGCCAATAGCCACGTGTCACGCCATCGCCGCCGATCCAAAGCTCTCCGGGGATGCCAAGGCCAACGGGCTGCTGCGCATCGTCCAGCACGTAAAGTTGCTGGTTGGCGATGGGCAGGCCGATGTTCACCACCTTTTCCGACGAACTGCCGGTCTGGGTGGACGACCAGATGGTTGTTTCGGTTGGGCCGTACATGTTTTCCATGCTGGCCGAGGTGATCTTTTCGTATTCTTCCACCAAAGCGCCGGGCATGGGTTCGCCGCCCAGCATGATGTGTTTCACGCGGGTCAGGGCAAGGCGGGCTTCGTCGTTCAGCGCGATCATGCGGGCCATGGACGGGGTGCACTGCAAATGCGTCACACCATGGCGGAAGATCTGCGCCGCGATGGAAAAATCGTCCGCCTCAAGGTCGGGCGTGGGGACGATGCCATCCGGCCCGGCGACCGGCACGTCACCGGGGAACGGCCCGCGCGAAATCAGCGCGCGCGTTTCGTCCGAAGTCAGCACAACGCGGAAGCCGCGGGCGGTGGTGTAGAACAGTTCCAGCACCGAAATATCAAAGCTCAGGCTGGTGACGGCAATCCAGGTTCCCGGCGGCGTATGCGCCACGCGGTCATCCATCCCGAGGTAGAAGTTGATGACATTGCGGTGTTCGATCATCACGCCTTTGGGCAGGCCGGTCGATCCCGAAGTGTAGATCAGATAGGCCAGATGATGCGGCTCGCTGGTGTCCGGCAGGTTGCCCGACGGGGCGGCAGGAATGCGCGGATCGGTGTCGATGAACAGGGTTTCGCCTTCGTGATCGGGCAGCGTTTCGGCCAGCACCGATTGCGAGATGATGACAGGCGCTTGGCTGTCCTTGGCGAAATGCGCCAGACGGTCGGCGGGATAGGCCGGGTCCATCGGAAGGTAAGCGCCGCCCGCCTTCAAGATACCCAAAGCGCCGACCAGCAGATCCACGGACCGTTTGGTGCACAGGCCAATGATCTTGTCCGGCCCAACGCCCATGTCACGCAGCACATGGGCCACTTGATTCGCGCGGGCGTTCAGCTCGGCGTAGGTCAGGGCGGTGTCTTCGAAGATCAGCGCGACATCGTCGGGCGTCTTGGCAACCTGCGCCTCAAACGCGCGATGCATGGTCAGATCGCGGTCATAGTCTTCGTCGGTGGCGTTCCAATGGTTCAGAACCTTGGCAATTTCACCCTGCGGCAGATCATTGGACCCAATGGCGCAAGCGTGGTTCAGGCGCGCGGCCAGCACTTCGGCGAATGCCAGATCCATCCGGTCGGCATCGACGTGCAGCACCGGCGCATCGCTCAGTTCCAGCGTCAGGATACAGCCCGGAACGGGGCCCGCGCCAAGCGACAGGCCAATCTGCGGGGTGTCCGGTGCCTCAAGCCCCGGAACGCTGGCAATCAGGTCAATCGCAAAGCCAAGCGACTGCTCGGCAAAGGTCAGTTCCTGCGCCAAATCCGGGTTGGCTTTGGACACGCGCACAGGGGTCCAGCCTGCCAGAACGCCGATTTCGGCGGCGGATTTCAGCGCCGGGGTCAGCAAGGCAATGTCCGAAGGTTCGGTCTGCGCACATGTTGCGGCCCAGCCTGCGATCAGCGCAAGGTCAGGCGACGGGCCAATGGTCAGCGGCAGTTGGTGCCAACCTGCGGCATCCCCGCGCGTGTCGGGAAGGGACGCGGGTTCAAAGGCCCCCATCCGGTCAATCATCTGCGCCTGATGGGCTGCGGCGGTGGTCGCGGCGGCCAGCGCTTGGGCCGCCAATTCTGTGGTGATCTCGGGCAGGACGGTGCCAACGGCGGGCAGTGCGCCGTGCAGGTCCGACAGTCGGATCGCGCCATCGCCGCAAGCCACGGTCAGCGTATTCGCATCGGCGGCAAGTACGGTGCCGGGCGCACCGGTGTCTTCGGTGGCCTGCGCGGCGCCAACAAGCAAGACACCTTCAGCGGTCAGCAGCTTGGCCCAGCCCAGCGGGCGGCCAAATCCGCCCATATCGAGACCGCGCACCGTCCGCGCCAGATCCTCGGCGGGGTGGGCAAAATCCAGCAGCCCAGCAGCAGCGGGGCGTGCATGGGTGGTGCGCCCCTCGTCTGAACCCTGAAGAATGGGCGATGCAACAACCGTTCCGGTTTCCAGCTGCATCAGAAGCCGGGCAAAGCTGTCTTTGCCGGCCTCATGGGCGCGGGCGGTCAGGGTCAGCGCAGTATCCTCGGGGGTGATGTCGAACCGGTCTTGCAGCAACACCGCCTCGGCCGCGCCGTTGCTATCCAGTTGCACCCAAGTGCAACCATGCTGCGACGCACCGTCGATCAGCGCCCAACAGGCGGCATTGGGATCATCCTGCGCCGGGGCCAGCCCTTGGCGAAAGGCGATGACGCCCTTGGCGGCAGAAGGCAGGTCGCCTTTGGCCGCTCCAATCACAAAGACCCAATCCGCGCCGGTGTCGTCCAAAGAATACCCCTTGTCCAAAAGAACATCGCGGCAGTCAGATACAAGCGGGTGGTCTCCGATCACTTGGGCAGACAAAGGCATTGGGACACTCCGGGATTACGCTTTACGGGGAAAAGTCGAGGCAGGAACAGGTTTGACCATGGCGGCCAAGTCATGGCGCACCAGATCGCGGAAAAAGCGGTGCGGGTCGATGCGCGGCTTGCCTTGGATCAGGCGGCGCAATTGCCAAACCAGTGATCCAAGCAGGCGAAAGCCCGTGGCTGACACGGCATAGGCGCGGCCACGGCATTTGCTGAAATAGTACCAACGGCTGTTGTACCAATAGGCTGGCACGCGGTCCCATACATCCATGCCGGTTGAGACGCCACTTTTGTGCATGACACGGCTTTCGCGGACAAAATGCGCCAGATGCCCGGCCTGTTTGGCGCGGTAAAACAGCTCGGTCTCTTCGAAGTACAAAAAGAACGTCTCATCGAACAGGCCGATTTCGTCCAACGTGGATTGGCGCGCCATCATCGACGCACCGGCCAGCCAATCGACCGGGCCGCTGGCATCGGGGATCGGCATCCAGATGGTGTGGCGGCCAAACAGGCGCGTGATCAGGCCGGTTTTGGCGGATTCCACGAATTCGGACCAAATGGTTGGAAAGCGGAAGGACGACACATGATCCGTTCCATCCTCATACCGCAGGTAGCTGCCGACCAAGGACGCATCTGCGTTGCGATCCAGATAATCGCGCAACGCGTGAATCGCACCTTCGTCCGGGAAAGCGTCCGAGTTCAGCAGATAGACATAATCCGGGGCCGACCCATCGGGCAGGCCCGCCAGAATGCCAAAGTTGTTGCCCGCGCCGAACCCGCCGTTGCGGCCCGCGTCCAGCACGCGGATGGGCGTGCCTTCGGACCAGTCGCACACCTCAATCGCGGCGCACATTTTTTCGTACGACCCATCGCCTGAATCGTTGTCGACTATGGTGATCGCGCCATCAATCCCGCGCATGGCACGGGCCGCCGCGCGGGCGGCATCCAGCGTCATATCGGCGGTTTTGTAGTTCAGAATGACTGTAAGAACGGTGGACATTATTTATTGCGCGGCCTGATGGTGGGAGGAGGGTCGAAAAGGGCTTCCTTTCTGAAGCGAGGCGTCTGCTTCGTTCAGGATTTCGCCCATGATGGCGGCCAATACGCGAACATTCGGCTCTAGCACAATGGTGTCGTGATCGCCGGGCACTTCGTGCACTTCGATGTTCGCGGCATACTGGCCCCAATCATTGTCGTGGAAGACATAGGAACGCTGATGGTCAACCATACGGCCCCCGGCCACGGTCCAATGGGCGGTCATTGGCGGGCGGAACACCAGAACGCGGCCATCATAGGGCTGCACGTCATAGACAGATGCGGCGTTTTCCCAACCAGCCTCAACCTCGGCGTTGTGGAACTGATGTTCGGTCTCGGCGGCTTCGAAGGTGCCGCGATGCTTGGTCAGTTCCCAGCGAATGCGGTTTCTGATCCAGATATAGGGGTAGGCAATGCCTTTGCGGCGGATTTCCTGCAACTGGATCATCACGCGGTCGATCGCCTTCAGCGGACGGCGGCGCGGCAGGGCGGAATCGAGGATCACCGTGACAGTGGCTTCTTCGCCCATGGCCTTCAGCTGCTGCGCGATTTCATAGGCTGTCACGCCGCCACCTGAAAAGCCGCCGATCATATAGGGGCCTTGCGGCTGCACCTGCTTCATCTCGGCGATATAGTCGCGGGCGGTGTCTTCGAAGGTCTGGTGCGGTTCTTCTCCGCCAAACAACCCCTTGGCCTGCATGCCATAGAACGGACGGTCGCCGCCCAGCAGGTGGCCAAGGTGGCGCAGGTTCAGCACATTGCCAAAGCACCCGGCCACTAGGAAGAAGGGCGTGCCCGGTCCCGGTGCGCCGTCATGCATTGCAACCACGTGTTTCAGGTTGGCCTGATCCACGCCATCGCCGGCATCACCGTCCGACCCGATCCGCTTGGCGATCAGATCAGCACAGGCGCGAATGGTGGGGGCCGAGAATAGAACCGAAATCGGGAATTCAACCTTGTAGGTTTTGCGGATCAACGCGAACAGCCGCACCGCGATCAGCGAATGCCCACCAAGGTCAAAGAAGCTGTCCTCGACGCCGATGTCGGGCAGGCCAAGCAGTTGTTCCCAGAAGGCCAGAAGCCGCGCCTCGATATCGTTTTCCGGCATGGCGCGGGTCGCGGCACCTTCGGCATCGTCGGCGGTGGCTTGCGGGGCATCCGGCACGCGTGCGGCCTCATGCGCGGCAAGGCTGGCCGGATCAACAGAAGACACGACCACGTTTGGTAAGTTCGTCGCCAAGGCCCGCATAAAGGCGGATGCGCCTTCTGCCGAGGTCAGGCCAACCGCCGAAAGCGCCTCTTGATAGCGTTCTTCTGCAGTCGGGATCGTCGGCTCTGGCACGTCCATGCGCACGTCCGCGCGGTCGGGCGCAGGGGCGTTTAGCAGGTCGGCCACGTTGTCGAACCGTTTCAGCGTGTAGCCCCTGATCTCAATGCAAACCGCGCCTGTTTCGTCGGACAGGGTGATATCAAACCGGGCGCTATCTTCGCTTGCGCTGGCGGCATCTGCAATCCGCACCCAGCTATAGAACGTGGTTGGCAGCGGCCCGTGGATGCGCAACTCAGAGCAGGACGTCGGCGCCCAGAAATCGGCCTCGGAATAGCCGTCAATCAGGGCAAGCGCCCATCCCATCGCGCTATCCAGCACGGCGGGGTGCAGGCCGTAGCCTTGATCATTTGCGGCCTGTTCAGGCGTGATGAACTGCGCCAGCGCTTCACCTTCACCGAAAAGGGTTGTTGCAGGCGCGTACCAACGGTCGCCATAGGCCAGATGCGCCGTTTGCATCAGGGCCGGTGTTTCAGCCTTCGGGCATCGTTCGGCGATTGCAGCGATATCCAAACCGGCCGGGCGTTCATGCGCCGGAATCGGGGCAAGCGTCGTTTGCGCGGTCAGCACATGGCAGGGTTCCCCGTTCCAGCGGTCGCTGGCCAGAATATCCAAGGCGGTTCCGTCATCGCGTTTGGTCAGGTGCAGTTTGATTCCGCGATCTTGGCCCGCAGGCAGTAGGAAGGGACGCAGCGCCAGCAGATCCGATAGTTTGAACGGGCCGGTAGCCCCGTCCGCAATCATCGCCTGCGCGGCAAGCGACACATAGGCAGTGCCGGGCAAAAGCGCGGTTCCACTGCGGGCGGCATAGCCCTTGGCCAGCCAATGGTCGGCTTTGATGCTTCCGATCATCTCTCTGGGCGCGGATTTCGGGCTGCGCTGGGCGGTCAGCAGGGCGCTGCCGTCAATCGGGCTGTCGAAGGTATCGGCGGAATGCGCGGGATCATCGGCCCAGCGGCCCCAATCTACGGAAAACACTTTGGTCTGACCGCCTTGCCGCGATTGCGCTCAAGCGTTCAGATAGGCATCGGCGGCAATACGGTCGACATGCCCGGCAGCGGCGGTAAAGACATCCACAGATCCGCACAGACCGATCCAATCCACGGACCCGTCCGGGAAGACGGTATCAAGTGTCTGTTGCCCCAGAACCTTTGGGGCAAACACGGTTTCGGCGGCACCAGCGGTCAGTTGACCGATTGGGCCTTTGCGGGTTGTGCCAGCGGCATGGATGACGCCGTTGATCCGGCCAAAGCTGCGCGTTGCGGCATCTGCGGCCTGTTGCAGGGCAACTGGGTTTGCCAGATCGGCGTTATACACTTGAACGGTTGCGCCTGCGTTTTCCAACTGGCGCACCATTTCGATCCGCCGTTTCAGCGCGGGGGCGGTGACCGTATCCCACGCGTCACGCTCGGGCATCGCGGATTTGGACAGCAGCACCAGATTGGCACCGCGCGCGGCGAAATCCTGCGCCAGCGCATATCCGATCCGGCCAAAGCCGCCAGCAATCAGCACCGTTTGCGGGGCGTCGCTTTGCGGGGCTTCGGGCAGTTTGACGGACCGCAGGCTTTGTTCATAGCGGCGGGGCCCGCGCAGGGCAGCTATGCCGTTATGCGGCTCTGACAGCAATTCTTCGAGAAGGGCATCAATCAGCGTTGTCCGCTGCGCCTGATAGGCGATCCCTGCCTTGGTCCGGTTCCAGATCGACTCTTTGGGCGGTTCGGGCAGTTCGATATCCAGATGGGCGGCGGTGACTTGCGGCAATTCACGCGGGATCACGCCAATCGGGCCAGTGATCATCGCCTTGGCGGGGTAGGGCAGGGCCTCATCATGGACACGCACCGCGCCATTGCTGAACGACGTGATCTGAACGGGCACGGGCAGTCCCTGACGAACCATCGCTTGGGCCAGATAGAACAGCGCGTAGAAACCCTGCTCCTCGATCCGGTGGAAGAAGCTGGATCCGGGGCGCGAATCCTCGGATTCGGTAATCATCCAGAAATGGCCGATGCGGCTTGGCACTAACCCGCGCGATAGGGCATCGCGCAGCAGGTTGTCATAGGTTTCAAGACCATGTTCGGGCGCAACCAGATAGCTGAGATCGCCCGTGCGCGAATAAAGATCGCCCACATGGACCTCGATCACCGTATGGCCCATGTCGCGCAGACGGGCACAGCAGGCCGCGCCGACCCCGGCCTCATCCAGGAACATCAGCCAGGTCTGCGGCTCCAGATCGGCGGCATCGCGGGTCAGATCCACCTCAACCGGGGCAGTCCGGGGCCGCCAAACCGGACGCCATGCGGTGGCATCGGGCGCATCAATGCGGAGAAGTTCAGTCGCGGCGGCGGCTTGTTCGGCCTCTTGCCGTTCGATCAGGAAAGGCGCGTGCCGGAAGGCATAGGTGGGCAGGTTCACACGGTTGCGTGTGGTATCATCCCAAAGCTGGCCCTTGTCGAAGGTGCCGCCAACGGCCCAGATCTGGCCCAAGGTGCCAAGAATTTGCGCATCTGCTGGGCCTTCGGCCCCAAACCCGGCAATCGCTTGAGTCGGGCGCAGCGCCGGATGGGCCGCTGCAAAGTCCGCCAGATCTGTGCCACTGCCGACTGTCAGCAGCAAAGCGTTGTCTTTCGCCACAAGGCCAAGCGCATTGGCGAATTGAACAGGCGCATTGATGCGGGTTGCCCAATAGGCCGGATCGGTGGCCTGCGCCGGTGTCAGCAATTGGCCCGTCTGACCCGAGACCATCGGAATCATCGCTGCGGCCAGTGGTGCGCCTTTGATGGCGGTGGCCAGTTTGGTGGTGGCCCACCGGGTGGAATGCCCGGTTGCGGTCAGGTTCGATGCTACCTCAATGCCTTCGGCGTTCAGGTCTTGGGCCAGTTTCGCGATGGCATCCGCCTGGCCGATCACATCGCAAGACGCGATGGAGTTGATCGCCGATAGGTCAATCCCGTCCGGCAGGCGGTCACGCAACGCGCCGGGGGTCATCCCAACGCGGCAGCGCGCCATGCCTTGATCTGCGGTGCAGCTGGCCTGAGCCAACGCCAGCGCCAAAGCGGTTTCAAGCGACATCACGCCCGCAATGCAGGCCGCCGACAATTCGCCAACGCCATGGCCGATCATGTTGACGGGGGCAATGCCCCAGCCCATCCACATCCGCGCCGCCGCGACCTCGGTCAGAACGGCCAAGGGCAGGCGCAGCGCCTCTGGGCAATCCTGCGCACTCGGCAAGGTCTTCATCTTGGTGCCGGTCAGTTTGGACAGATGCGCGAGCCCGCGCTTCACGGTGTCGGCATAGATCGGTTCGCGCTGGTTCAGCTCATTGGCGACGGTCAATCCGCCAGCCAAATCGCCGGGAAAGACAAAGATGGTTTCCGGCGCGTGCATCGTTGTTGTCAGCCCGGTCGGGGCGGCAAGCGCTTCGATCGCTTGGTCAGCGCTATCGGCAACGATAGCCAAACGTAGATCAAAGGCGCGGCGTCCTGAAATCAAGGTCTGAGCGACATCTGCCAGATCGGCCTGAGGGTTGGCGCGTAGATAATCGGCCAAGCGCTGGGCGTTTTCATGCAGCGCGGCCTCATCGCGGCCCGACAGGGTCAGCAGGTGATGGTTCCAGCAGGGTGGGGTGGCGGCGGGTCGTGCGGGCGCCTGTTCAAGCAAGACCCGCGCATGTTCGCCTTCGCGGCCAACGGTTTGAACCATGGCGCTGCGTTTTCCAGATGCCTCCCACGCGGGGGTTTCCGCAATCGGGAACGCGCCGTGATGCAGCGCAAGGCAGGACTTGATCAGACCGGCAACGCCAGCAGCTGCGCCCAGATCGCCGAACATGTCGCCCAATGTGCTGGACACAATGCCGTTTGGCAGATCGGCCGTGCCGCCTTGGAGCTCAATATAACCGATATCCGATGGGGTCACGGCGATGCCGCGCGATAGGGTGGACCCTTTGATGACGCCCCAGATCTGGTCGCCATCCTGAACCGCATCGGCAAGGCGTCGCAGAACAACCGCACCTGCGCCTGCACCTTTGCCGGCTGTGGTCAGCGCAGGGTCAATATCGACACCGCCGCACAGGGCCATATCACACGCGCCGTCTTGCAAGGCGGTGCACGCAAAGTGGACCGCAGCCAGCGAGGTCGCATCAAGCGCCTGCACGCCGACGGTCGGGCCGGTTGCACCAAGGAATTGGGCAAGGCGGGCAACCAGAAAATCTGTGTCATTTCCAACGCGGCGCAGGTCGGTTTGGCCATTGTTGGCCAAAAGCGCGGCATTGCTGGCAAGGTTCTTTTCCAGATAGGTGTTCGGCCCGCACCCGGCGAAAATGCCGATCGAACCGTCAAAGGATTCGGGCATATGGCCCGCTGATTCCAGCGCTTGCCACGCCACTTCCAGCATTTGGCGGTGCTGCGGGTCCATCAGGGCTGCGTCGTCTGTCGAAATTCCAAAAAACGCAGGATCAAATTGTTCAAACCCGTCTAGCGGGGCGCTCAAATTGCCGTTTGCTGCCGGGCGGAGAAAGGATTTGCCTTCGGACAGGGCCGTCCAAAACGCCTCAAGACTGGATACGCCCGGAAGCCTTGCCGACAGTCCGACGACCGCGATGTCACATTCTTTCCAGCTGTTTTGGTCTACAATCATCACATTCTACCAATCTGCATCAAAAGACATCTCTAACGAACAAAAGCGGAAAAACTGGGGCAGATTGCGCCGGTGGCACGCAGAAAAGCGGGCAATCTTTTGATAAAATCACCAATGTTGCGCATCTTGCCCAAGCCTTTCTAGGGAACGGCCAACCCAAGTGAGGCGACGACATCCCAGTTGATCCAAAGGGCCAGTGCGCTGACCGATAGGCCGATGGCCATGAACAGCGCATCATGGGCGGCATCCCAAACGGACATGCGCCGCGCCAGCCAGACCACGACCGGATAGGCCAGCACCATCGCCGCCCCTTGTGCCACGATCCCGCCGATCAGACCTGCGGTTTCAAGCCCGACAATCAGGGCCACCACCATCAGCGTGGCACGGGTCAGGGCCAATGCGAAGAACCGTTTTGAATCGCCCGCCGCCAGCGCCGCCTGATCGTAGGTCATCACCACGATTTGCGGCAAATGCATGCAGGCCATCAGAACGGCGACGCCCCCAGCGGCGGCATAGCGGTCATCATACATCAGATCGACCAGCCAACCGCCAAGGCAGGCGAAAGACGCCAGCAGCACCATCAGCAGGCCGGTTACATAGCGCCGCATCCGGCACAGCTTGTCGTAGTTGGCGCGTGACTCCTCGGGCGGGGTTTCGCGGTAGATCGGGATCAGCACCTTGCGCGTCACCATAAAGCCCAGCATTAGCGGGAAAGAGGCCAGAAAATAGCCGATGTTGTAGACGCCGAACTGATCCAAGGGCAGGTATTTGCCAAAGATGATCTTGTCTGCCTGATTGACGACAAAGCCGCAGGCGGTGGACAGAAAGATCCATTTGCCGAAGGATATCAGCTCTTGCGCGGCGGGTTTTTCCCAATCGAACCGGTTGTGAACGCCCGGCAGATACAGCGTGGTCAGGGCCAACAAGGCAACCGCGCTGACAAGGCCCGAGACGACCAGCGACCAAAGCGATCCGGTGATCCAAGCCAAAGTGACGGCGACAATCAGGCCGATGACTTGTGCGGTGATTTCCAGCGCGGTCAGACGGCCAAGCAAAAGGTTGCGGTTGGCGGTGTCCATGCGCGTCGGGTTGAACCCGGCAATCACCAGCGCGAAGGACGCGGCGGGCAGGACCTGCGCCAATTGCGGTTCGTCATAGAACCACGCCAATGGCCACGCCGCAGCACAAGCCGCCAGCCACAGGCCAAAGCCGCGCATGGCCTGAATGGTCCAGGCGGTGTTCAGAAAGCGCGGATCATCGCCGCGTTTGCTTTGCAGAATGGCCGGGGTCACGCCGACATCGGAAAACATCGACAGGCCAACGACGATGGTTGTGACCATGGCCATCAGGCCGAAGGCTTCGGGAAATAGAAGCCGCGTCAGGATCAGGTTGGACGCCAGCCGCAATGCCTGACTGCTGCCAAACCCGCCAACGGTGACGAAGGCGCTGCGCAAGGCGCGGGCCGAAAGGGATCCGCCCCGGAACTTTGCCAGCACCGCGTTCATCGTCCGCGACTCCAGCCCGAGGATTGCGACCGCGTCAGCCGAACCGCCACCGAGACGCCTGCATAGACGGCAAAGCCGATGGGGTCGCGCAAGGCCATCGCGATCTTACGGCTGGTGGGAAAGGCGGGTTTGTCGTCGTTGGGCAAAAGTTGGGGATAAGCTTTGCGGATTTGGGACACGCCTGCATCCTGACGGCGGCGCACCCGAACCAGCGTCGAAAACCCTTCAACGATGGGCCAGTCATAGCTGGCGGGCACTTTGATCCGCTCATCCGGTGCAAAGCTAAGGCGGACAAATGTATCGTCCGAGATGATATCGGGGAAATCCCCCCAACGCGCACGCCCGGCGGCATTCACCGCAAACAGCCCGCAGCCCGGCACGCCATGGGTCATAAACGGCACTTGTTCATAGATCCGGCGATAGGCGCGGCTGGCCCAGCTTTTGGGCTTGGGAATATGCACCTGCCCGCTGGCATAGCGCGGCATGTCGGTGGAAAGCGCCTGATAGATCTGTTGAAGCACATCCGCCCCCAAGACCACATCTGCATCCAGATAAGCACGGATCTGCGCTTTGGCCAGATGGTCGCCATGGTTCAGCGCACGAAGTTTTCCGCCCTGTGCCAGATCCTCGACAATCAGCGACCAGCCCCGTTCGGCAAAGCGGTCCTGAAATGCGCGGGCGGCCCCGGCGGTCCAATCGCGGCAGCCGTTGGCCACAACGATGACTTCGATGCTTGGCGCATCATCCGCCCAGTTAGAAGCAAGAACAGCCGACAGGCAGGTGCCGATCAGGGCCTCTTCATTGCTGGCGGGCAGGATAACGCTCAGTCCGGGCAATGTGATGCCGGGTGCGGTGGGGGCGGAATAGTCAGGCATTGGTCCAATCAATTCGTGACGCCAAACTGAATTGCACCGGCGCCGGATTGCCGGGTTTTCTCAGCGAACTGTGGCTAAAGAATGGAGGTTTCCCGCCACACGCTGGACGTGTTGCGCTGTGGCCTCAGTCCGCCGCGCCCTGTAGCAGATCGCTTAGATCAATCACCGCGTCCGGTGCGTCGGTGAACGCAATCTGCTCAACCCCGTGCAGAACGGCGGTGCCAAATGGGCTACTGGCCAGTGTCAGATCGCCGTAGGGGACAAAGCTGTAATCATCGCGCGTGCCGTAAAGCGTTGCCAGATCGGTGCCATCACCGCCGATCAGATGGTCGTTGCCCGCACCCGCCCATAGCCTGTCATTCCCAGCGCCGCCGATCAGGATGTCTTCTTCCACCGTTCCTGCCAATTGGTCATTGCCGGGGGTGCCGATCAAATAAGCACCGTTCTCAAACGTCGCGGGATCGCGGGCCTCCCAGCGGGTCGGGGCGGCGGCGTTATAGGCCATCAGCGCCGACCAGCGCGGGGTTTCATCCGCCAGATGCCGCAAGGCGCCCCAGCTGCCCCATTTCGACGGCGGCGCCACATCGACGAAGGCGTTGAACATGGTGCCGCCCACACGCAGCCACCCTTCCAGAACTGAAGCATACAGATCGCCCATTTCTGGCCGGTAGCTGAATTCGGTCAGAAAGGCGGTTACCCGCTCATCTTCGCGCAGATCGCCCGCTGCCACCACATGCGTGCCGCCTTCGTACATGGTCAGGCGCAGGCCTGCGGCTTCGGCAGCTTCGGCATGGGCGGGGAAGGTCTTTTCGATCAGGTCGGAAACCGCACCTTCTTGCAGGGCCAGCGCCAGTTTGGGGAAGGCATCATCAAACCGATGCTGGCGCACATATTCGCGCAAGGCCACGCGGCGCAGCCCTTCGGCCTCGCCCGCTTTGGTGGCATTGGCTTCGCTGTCATCCAGCCATTGCAGCAACTGACCGGCGTTTTCATCGCTGGCGATGTCGTGGCCGAAATACCCGGTGATCGCATAGGCATCGAACGCCTCCGCCGGGGCACGGCCCAAGGTTGCCGTCGCCTCAGCCCCGAACAGCGCCGCGCGTTCCAGCCCCGGCCAGCCGGTGTGCGTGGCGAAAACGCGAACCAGTCGGTCGGCCTCGCCGCCATAGACATCGGTCCAAATGTCCATCACCTGCGCCGCGCGCAGCCCGTAATATTGCATCCAAGCGGCCTCAGCATCTTGCCAGAGCGCTTTGGCCTGTTCATCGGCGTCGCGGGCTTGGGCGAAGGCGAAATTCCAAACCTCGTTTGAATATTCGATATAGGCCTTAAGGCGCGGATCGAGCGCGAAATACACCTGTTCGGCAAAGGCGGCGACATAGTCGTCATCGGCCAGATGGGGCATATTAAACCAAGGGTCCGCCCCGATCTGATTGGACAGGGCCAGCATCACCTCAAGCGGGACACCGCGCCGCGCATAGGTATAATCGGTGACCCTAGGCCGCTGGTCCCAGTTTGTCAGTGGCGAGGCGTTGGTGCCCATCCAATCCATAAACCGCAGCGACCGCATGTCTTGGATGCGGGCGATCCAGTCGGGGTTAAACAGAACACCGGCTTTCAGCAGGGTTTCATGCTCTTCCCTTACAACGCGGATGTTGCGGATCGGGTCATCTGCATCTGTCGCCTTCAGCACGACTGACACCAGACCTTCGCCCGGCTCATAGCTGAAGCGGATCATGCCGGGGGTGGCCACCGCCCGCCGCGCCAGCCCGCCAACCGCAATATCGCCTGTCCCGTCATAGGTCAGTACATATCGGCCCGTCAGATAGGTCGCCTCGGGCGGTTGATCGGTCAGGATGAAGGTTTCCAGCTTTTCGGCCTGATCGGGGATCAAGATCGGCCAGCCGTCGTCATCCAGATAACCGCCCAGTTCCAGCGTTTCGGCATCAATCCCGCCCCATTGGCCCGGCAGATGGCCGACCCAAGGCCGCGCTGTTTTCATCAGGTCAAGGATCGGCAGTTGCGTCGACCAGTCGGAAATGCCGTTTAGCCCGATGGCCAAAGCCGGTTGCGGCGCGTTTTGCGCCCGCGCTGGCAGGGAAAGCGCCAGCACCGCCGCACAAACCGTCAGGCACCGGCCAATCTGATTCCATATTCTACAAGTCATGCGCCCACCTTGCCCGGATCGCAGGATTTTTCCAGTCGCCGCTGGGGGGAATGTGCCTAAAGCCCAACTTGTGGCAGATAGCTGTCGGCGTTCCGCACCAGCCAGTCGCTGACCTTTTCGGCGATGAGCGTCTTGCGCAGGTTCACCGGGCTGATGACGTACCACGTCCGCTGGATCGGCAGGCCGACCACATCCAGCGGCACCAAGCGCCCGACCTCCAATTCAAACGCCACCGTATGGGCCGAGATCAGCGCAATCCCAAGCCCATGGATGACCGCCTGTTTGATCGTCTCGTTTGAGGTCATTTCCGTTGTGGCAATCGTATCGTCGCCGCCCACCTCGGCCAGAAAGCGTTCGGTCAGAATGCGCGTGCCGGACCCGTGTTCGCGCAGCACAAAGCGTTCGGCGGCCAATTCGCGCGGGCGCAGGTGGCGGCGACCGGCCAAGGGATGATCGGGCGGGGCTATGATCACATGGGGGTGCGGCCCGATGGATTCGGCCTCAACCAGCGGATCGCGGGGCGGGCGGCCCATGATGCACAGGTCAAATTCGCCGTGCCGCAGGCTTTCAATCACTTCCTCGCGGTTACCAACTTTCAAGCTGACCTGCACATCTGGAAGTTCTTTTGCCAGTCGGGCGACGATCGCGGGGGCGAAATACTTGGCCGTACTGACCACGCCCAGCGTCAAACTGCCACGTGTGCCAGCGCGCAATGCCTCAATTTCTGCGAAAGCACGGGCCAGCGTCGATTGGATTTCGTCATAGGCCCGCAGCATCGCCTGACCCTGCGGTGTCAGGGTTCCGGTGCCTTTCGCTTCGCGGTCGAAGACGTCTGATTCAATTGCTTCTTCTAGCTTTTTCAACTGGTTATGAACGGCAGGCCCTGTCAGGTTCAGTACATCCGCGGCGGCGACAATGGTCCGGTGTTCGGCCACCGCCTTCAGCGCCTTGAGCTGACGAAGGGTGATTTGATCTGTGTAGCTCATTCAGAAAAATTTACACCGCAGTCAGTTTTTCGAAATTTTCTTAACAGATTGGCGACGGCTATTCAAAACCTGTCTTCGGACTTGGAGGGAGGCCAGTCCAAATGTTTATCGAACCAAAATCTGACCGGGCGATCCCCGGCGATTTGCAGCCCGCCATAAACGCGCTGTGCAATGTGGCGGCCGATCTGTCGAACCGAATTGCACTGGGTCCGCTTGGGGCGGATCTGGCGCAGGCCGTCGGCGCAAACACGGATGGCGACCAGCAAAAGGCGCTCGATCTGATCGCGGACGATGCGTTCATGGCTGAAATGGCCAAGGTTGGCGTGCGCTGGTACGCCTCAGAGGAACGTGACACCGTCGAACAGCTGGATCCGGTCGGGGCGCTGGCGCTGGCGATTGATCCGCTGGACGGGTCGTCCAACATCGATGTGAACGTGTCCATCGGCACGATTTTCAGCCTTCAGCCCGCGTTGGCAGATGGGAATGACACCTTTCTGCGCAATGGCCACGCGCTGCGGGCGGCGGGGTATTTCATCTATGGCCCGCAAACCGCGTTGGTGGTCACCTTCGGGGAAGGCGTGCGCCTTTTTGTTCTGGACCGCAGCGCGGGCCGGTTTGTCGAAGCGCCCGATCTGATGGTGCTGTCGCAAGACGCCGGAGAGTTCGCGATCAATGCCTCGAACTACCGCCATTGGTCCAAGACGGTGCGGGCCTATATCGACGATTGCCTTGCCGGGATCGACGGGCCGCGCGGCCGGAATTTCAACATGCGCTGGGTTGCATCGCTGGTGGCCGAAACCCATCGGATCATCAGCCGTGGCGGGATCTTTCTGTACCCTGGTGACGGCCGCGATGGCTATGCCAATGGGCGGTTGCGGCAGGTCTATGAATGCCAGCCCATCGCCCTGTTGATCGAACAGGCCGGGGGCAAGGCGACGGATGGCGTGCAGCGCATCCTCGACAAAGTGCCGCCGCACCTGCACGCGCGCACGCCCTTGGTCTTTGGCGCCTCCGATCACGTGGACCGCGTCGCCACCTATCACGATCTGCCAGACCAAGAGGTCTCGGCGCTGTTTGGAAACCGCGGTTTGTTCCGCGCCTGATCTGAAAGCACATCATGTCTAAGAAACACCCCATCATCTCGGTGACGGGCTCGTCCGGTGCGGGCACCACGACCGTCAAAAGCACCTTCGACCAGATCTTTAGGCGCGAGGGCGTGAACACCGTTTCCATCGAGGGCGACGCCTTTCACCGCTATGACCGCGCCGCCATGAAGGCCGAGCTTGAGGCCCGGAAAACCGCCGGGGACGAAACCTTTAGCCACTTCAGCTATGATGCCAATGAACTGGCCAAGCTAGAGGAGGTGTTCCGCACCTATGGCCAGACCGGCAAGGGCCAGACCCGCCACTACATCCACGACGACGAGGAGGCGGCGCGGTACGGTTCTTCGCCCGGCACCTTCACCGATTGGGCCCCGTTTGAGGAAAAGTCCGACCTGCTGTTCTACGAAGGCCTGCACGGCGCGGTCGTGAACAATGATGTCGATCTGGCCGCCCATGCCGACCTGAAGATCGGCGTCGTGCCGGTGATCAATCTGGAATGGATCCAGAAGATCCACCGCGACAAGGACAAGCGCGGCTACACGACCGAGGCGGTGACTGACACGATCCTACGCCGGATGCACGCCTATGTGCACTGCATCTGTCCGCAGTTTTCCGAAACGGACATCAACTTTCAGCGGGTGCCGGTGGTCGATACGTCGAACCCGTTTACCGCGCGCTGGATTCCGACGGCGGATGAAAGCCTTGTGGTGATCCGCTTCAAGAACCCGCGCGGCATCGATTTTCCGTACCTGATGTCGATGATCCATGACAGCTGGATGACCCGCGCCAATTCCTTGGTGGTGCCGGGCGGGAAGATGGATCTGGCGATGCAGCTGATCTTTACCCCGATGATCCTGCGCCTTGTCAGCGAATCCAAGCGTGCGTGAGGGCGATCTGATGAACGATCAAACCAACATTCTGGCTACCGAAACCGCCATGGCCAACGCCATTCGCGTTCTGGCGATGGACGCGATTGAGGCGGCCAATTCGGGCCACCCCGGTGCGCCTATGGGGCTGGCCGATGTGGCGACCGTGCTGTTCAACCGCTTTGTATCGGTTGATCCCACAGCGCCCGATTGGCCCGACCGCGACCGCTTTGTTCTGAGTGCCGGGCATGGGTCGATGCTGCTTTATGCGATCCACCATCTGCTGGGCTATGACGACATGCCCGCCAAGGAACTGGCCCGGTTCCGCCAGCTTGGCGCACGCACCGCAGGCCACCCCGAATACGGCCATGCCAAGGGGATTGAGGTTACCACAGGCCCGCTGGGGCAGGGGATTGCGACCTCGGTCGGGATGGCCTTGGCGGAACGGTTGCACAATTCGCGGTTTGGCGACGATCTGGTGGATCACTGGACTTACGTACTGGCGGGCGATGGTTGCCTGATGGAGGGCATCAGCCACGAAGCGATTGATATGGCCGGGCATCTTGGCCTGTCGCGGCTGGTGGTGTTCTGGGATGACAACCAAATCACGATTGACGGAGCGACCGCGCTGTCGACCTCCACCGATCAGGCCGCGCGGTTTACTGCGGCGGGCTGGCATGTGCAGCGCGTGGATGGTCACGACAATGACGCCATCGCAGCCGCGACTGAGGCGGCACGCGCCGACAAACGTCCGTCGCTGATTGCTTGTCGCACGGTGATTGGCAAAGGTGCCCCCAACAAGGCCGGATCGCATAAAGTGCATGGCGCTCCGCTTGGGGCAGATGAAATTGCCGCCGCCAAGGCCGCCATGGGCTGGACCGCCCCCGCGTTTGAGGTGCCCGCCAACATCCGCGCCGCTTGGCAGACCGTGTCGCAGCGCGGAGCCGCCAACCGGGCCGCGTGGGCAGATCGCTTGACGGCATCGGATCAGGCCGGGGCTTTCCGCGCCTCGCTTTCTGCGCCGGACAAGGGCGCACTGGTGCAAGCCATCGCCGCCTATAAGGCCGACCTGATCGCCAAACAACCCAAGGTCGCCACGCGCAAAGCCTCGGAAATGGCGCTGGAAGTGGTCAATGCCGCCCTGCCGAACATGATCGGCGGATCGGCCGATCTGACCGGATCGAACAACACGATGACCAGCGACATGGTGCCGGTCACGCCGGGGGATTTCCGGGGGGATTACATCCACTACGGCATTCGCGAACACGGCATGGCCGCCGCGATGAATGGCATCGCGTTGCATGGGGGCTTTCGCACCTATGGCGGCACGTTCCTGGCTTTTGCCGATTATTGCCGCCCGTCGATCCGCCTGTCTGCGCTGATGGGTGTGCCGGTGACCTATGTGTTGACGCATGACAGCATCGGCCTAGGCGAAGACGGCCCGACCCACCAGCCGGTGGAAACCATCGCCAGCCTGCGTGCCATGCCGAACCTGACGGTGATGCGCCCTGCCGATGTGGTTGAAACCGCCGAATGCTGGGAAATCGCCGCCACGTCGGACCGGACCCCGGTGGCCATGTGCCTGTCGCGTCAGGGTTTGCCCTGCATCCGCAAGGATGCGAGCGGTGAAAACCAAAGCGCACGCGGGGCCTATGTTCTGTCGGAACCGGAAGGTGGGCGCGATGTGACCCTGTTTGCCAGCGGCAGCGAAGTTGAATTGATCCTGAACGCCGCCGCAACGCTGGCCGATCAGGGCATACGCGCCGCTGTGGTGTCCGTCCCGTCGTTTGAGCTGTTTGCCGCGCAAGACGCCCAGTACCGCGATCATGTGCGCGGCACCGCCCCCCGCATCGGGGTTGAGGCCGCCATCCGCCAAGGTTGGGATCTGTTTCTGGACCGCGATGATGCCTTCATCGGCATGACCGGCTTTGGCGCCTCTGCCCCGGCGGACCAGCTTTACCAACATTTCGGAATCACCGCCGAGGCCGTTGTGGCCGCGGCCACAACTGCCGTTCAGAAAGGAATGTGACCCATGACAACCAGGGTTGCCATCAACGGGTTTGGCCGCATTGGCCGCTGTACGCTGCGCCACATCGTGGAAAGCAAGCGCAACGATATCGAAGTCGTTCGGATCAACGCCACCGGCCCGATTGAAACCAATGCCCATCTGCTGCGCTATGATAGCGTGCATGGTCCCTATCAGGGCGACATCAAAGTCGCCGGGTCCACAATGGATCTGGGGCGCGGGCCGATTGACGTGCAATCGACCTATGACATGACCGAGCTGGACTGGACCGGCGTTGACGTTGTGCTGGAATGCACCGGCAAATTCAACAGCCGCGATGCCAGCTCTGTGCACCTGTCGCGCGGGGCCAAGCGGGTGCTGATCTCGGCCCCGGCGACAAGCGTCGATCGGACGGTCGTGTTTGGCGTCAATCACCGCGATCTGGTGGATGAGGACGTGATTGTCTCAAACGGGTCCTGCACCACCAACTGCTTGGCTCCGTTGGCCAAGGTTCTCAATGACACCGTCGGTATCGAACACGGCATCATGACCACGGTTCATTCCTATACCGGCGATCAGCCGACGCTGGACCGTCGCCATGGTGACCTGTACCGCGCCCGTGCTGCTGCGATGAACCTGATCCCCACCTCAACTGGGGCGGCCGCCGCCATTGGTGAGGTCCTGCCGGAATTGGCGGGCCGGTTGGACGGGTCTGCGATCCGGGTGCCGACGCCCAATGTCTCGGCGGTGGATCTGACCTTCCGTGCATCGCGCGACGTGACCGAGGATGAGGTCAACGCGCTGGTCGCCGAAGCCGCCAGCGGCACCATGCGCGGCATCATGAGCTATGAGACCGAGCCCAAGGTTTCAATCGATTACAACCACAACAGCCATTCGTGCAATTACGCCAGCGACCAGACCAAGGTTATGCATGGGCGATTGGTGCGCGTGCTGGCGTGGTATGACAACGAATGGGGCTTTTCCTGCCGCATGGCGGATAATGCCGCCCGTTTGGGATTGCTGGCATGAACCGGTTTCGCACTTTGTCGGGTGTCGATCTGCGCGGCAAGCGGGTGCTGGTGCGGGCTGATCTGAACGTGCCGGTCGAAGACGGCCAGGTGACGGACGCCACACGCATCGACCGGTTCGCCGCTGGAATGCGCCCACTGCTGGAACAGGGTGCGCGGATTGTCATCCTGACGCATTTCGGGCGGCCCAAGGCCAATGTTCTGGACCCGGCTTTTTCGGTCGACAAGCTGCGCCCGGCCTTGGCCAAGGCGCTGGACCGCCCGGTTGCCTTTTCCGATGTCTGCATCGGCGCGTCAGCCGAGGCGCTGGCCGAGCGGATGAAAGACGGTCAGGTGCTGCTCTGCGAAAACCTGCGCTACCACGCGGGCGAAATGGCCAACGATCCGCAATTCGTGCGGGACTTGGCGCGGCTTGGGGACATCTACGTCAACGACGCGTTCTCTTGTGCGCATCGGGCCCATGCCTCGACCACGGGTCTGGCGCATGTGCTGCCGTCTTTCGCTGGCCCCTTGCTGCAAGAGGAACTGTCGGCCTTGTCGGCGGCCTTGGATGCACCTAGCCGGCCATCTGTGGCGATTGTTGGCGGGGCCAAGGTGTCGACCAAGATCGCGGTTCTGAAGAACCTCGTGACGCGCTTGGATCACGTCATCATCGGTGGCGGAATGGCGAACACCTTCCTGTTTGCTGATGGCGCGGTCATGGGCCTGTCGCTGCATGAAGCGGGCGAAGTGGACACCGTGCGCGAGATCCGCGCGCAGGCGGCGGCTTCGGGCTGCACGATCCATCTGCCCAGCGACGCGGTGATCGCCACCGAATTTTCAGCCAGCGCCGAAGCGCGTGTCGTGGCGCCAAATGCCTGCCCGGCGAACGCGATGATCCTTGATGCCGGACCCGCCTCGGTGGCTGCGTTTGCCGCGGTGCTGGAGGAGTGTCGGACGATCCTCTGGAACGGCCCGCTGGGCGCGTTCGAGCTGGCCCCGTTTGCCGCCGCGACCCGTGGTCTGGCGCAGGTGGCCGCGCGTCTGACGCAGACCGGGCAAACCGTCAGCGTGGCGGGCGGGGGTGACACGGTTGCCGCCCTGAACGCAGCCCGCGTGACCGATCAATTCACCTATGTCTCCACCGCTGGTGGGGCGTTTCTGGAATGGCTGGAGGGCAAAACGCTCCCCGGTATCGCGGCCTTGCAAAGCGCCGCCCACGCAGCCTGAGGGAGGATGCACAATGGCACTGATTACTTTGCGCCAGCTTTTGGACCACGCCGCCGAGAGGGGCTACGGCGTTCCGGCGTTCAACATCAACAATATGGAACAGGGTCTGGCGATCATGAAGGCCGCCGCCGCATGTGACGCGCCGGTGATCCTGCAAGCCAGTCGCGGTGCCCGGTCTTATGCCGGGGACATCATGCTGCGCCATATGGTGACGGCACTGGCCGAGATGAACCCGACCATTCCCGTGGTTCTGCACCAAGATCATGGCAACAACGATGCGACCTGCCTGTCGGCCATCCGTCACGGGTTCACCAGCGTGATGATGGATGGCTCGCTTGAGGAGGATATGAAAACCCCCGCCAGCTATGACTACAACGTCGATATCACCGCCCGCGTGACCCGCGCCGCCCATGCCGTGGGGGCCTCGGTCGAGGGTGAGCTGGGGGTGCTGGGATCGCTGGAAACCGGCGAAGCGGCGGCCGAGGATGGGTCGGGCGCGGAAGGCAAGTTGAGCCATGACCAGTTGCTGACCGATCCCGATCAGGCGGTGGATTTCGTGTTGCGCACCAAGTGCGATGCGCTGGCCATTGCCTGCGGCACCAGCCACGGCGCCTATAAGTTCAGCCGCAAACCCGACGGCGATATCCTGTCGATGGAGACGATCCGCCGGATCAACGAAAAGATGCCCGGCGTGCATCTGGTGATGCATGGCTCCAGCTCGGTTCCGCAGGACTTGCAGGATCTGATCAACGCCCATGGCGGGGCCATGCCGCAAACCTATGGCGTGCCGGTCGAAGAGATCGAGCGCGGCATCAAGCTGGGTGTGCGCAAGGTCAATATCGACACCGACTGCCGGATGGCCATGACCGGCCAATTCCGCAAGATCGCGCAGGACAAGCCCGACGAATTCGACCCGCGCAAGTTCCTGATCCCGGCGATGAAAGAACTGGAGGCGCTCTGCCGTGACCGGTTCGAACGCTTCGGCGCGGCCGGTCAGGCCAGCCGCATCACCCCAATTTCCATGGATGACATGGCCGCCCGCTATGCCGCTGGCGCGCTTGATCCGCAAATCACAACGCAAAAAGCCGCGTAAGGCCCAACAGGAGATCGTGCTATGAACGACATGACCAATCCGACCGAGATCAAGGACCAGAAAAAGCGCTATGCCGCTGGTGTCTTGAAATACGCCCAGATGGGGTATTGGGATGGAGACTATCAGCCCAAAGACACCGACATTCTGGCCCTGTTCCGCATCACCCCCCAAGAGGGCGTGGACCCGATTGAGGCCGCCGCCGCCGTTGCGGGCGAAAGCTCAACTGCGACCTGGACCGTGGTCTGGACCGACCGTCTGACCGCCGCCGACCAGTACCGCGCCAAGGCCTATAAGGTCGAGCCGGTGCCGAACAACCCCGGCCAGTATTTCGCCTATGTGGCCTATGACCTGATCCTGTTCGAAGAAGGATCCATCGCCAACGTCACTGCGTCGATCATCGGCAATGTGTTCAGCTTCAAACCGCTCAAGGCGGCGCGTCTGGAGGATATGCGCTTCCCTGTGGCTTATGTGAAAACCTTTGCGGGTCCGCCCACCGGTCTGGTGGTGGAGCGCGAGCGTCTGGACAAGTTCGGCAAGCCGCTTCTGGGCGCGACCACCAAGCCCAAGCTGGGCCTGTCAGGCAAGAACTATGGCCGTGTGGTTTACGAGGGCCTGAAGGGCGGTCTGGACTTCATGAAGGATGATGAAAACATCAACAGCCAGCCCTTCATGCATTGGCGCGACCGGTTTCTGTACTGCATGGAAGCGGTGAACAAGGCGACGGCGGAAACCGGCGAGGTGAAGGGCCATTACCTGAACATCACCGCAGGCACGATGGAAGAGATGTACGCCCGCGCCGAATTTGCCAAGCAGCTTGGGTCGGTCATCGTAATGGTGGACCTGATCGTTGGCTGGACGGCGATCCAGTCCATTTCCAAGTGGTGCCGCGACAATGATATGATCCTGCACATGCACCGCGCGGGCCACGGCACCTACACCCGCCAGAAGAACCACGGCATTTCCTTCCGCGTCATCGCCAAGTGGCTGCGCCTTGCCGGGGTTGACCATCTGCATTGCGGCACCGCCGTGGGCAAGCTGGAAGGCGATCCGCTGACCGTTCAGGGCTATTACAACGTCTGCCGCGAGACCCATAACACGGTGGATCTGCCACGCGGGATCTTCTTTGACCAAGACTGGGGCGATCTGAAAAAGGTGATGCCGGTGGCCTCGGGCGGGATTCACGCAGGCCAGATGCACCAGTTGTTGACCCTGTTCGGCGACGATGTGGTGTTGCAGTTCGGCGGCGGCACCATCGGCCACCCGATGGGCATTCAGGCCGGGGCAACGGCGAACCGTGTCGCGTTGGAGGCGATGGTGCTGGCCCGCAACGAAGGCCGCGACATTGCCAACGAAGGCCCTGAAGTGCTGCGTGAAGCGGCCAAGTGGTGCAAGCCGCTGGAAGCTGCGCTCGATACCTGGGGCAATATTTCGTTCAACTACACCTCGACGGACACGTCGGATTTTGTGCCGCTGGAAACCCCGGCGATGTGATCCCATTCGGGCGGCCCCGCGCCGCCCGGACCAAACATGGCCGTGGTTCCGCCCGGCCCCGTCAACAGGAGACAGACATGCGTATCACTCAAGGCTGCTTTAGCTTTCTTCCCGATCTGGACGATGCCCAGATCACCGCTCAGATCGAGTATATCCTTAGCCGCGGCTGGGCGGTCAGCCTGGAATTTTCCGACGACCCGCACCCGCGCAACACCTATTGGGACATGTGGGGCCACCCGATGTTCGATCTGCGTGACGCCAAGGGCGCGATGATGGAATTGGAGGACTGCCGCAAGGCGCATCCCGACGCCTATATCCGTGTTCAGGCCTTCGACAGCACGCGCGGGTTTGAGACGGTGATGATGAGCTTTATCGTCAACCGCCCCGCCAGCGAGCCGGGCTTTGCCATGCATCGAAGCGACTATGAAGGCCGGTCACAGAAATATGGCTGGAGCCTGAGCCGCTGATCCTTGGTTTCGGATCGGCTTTGCCGATCCGACCGGCGGGGGGCGATGCCCCCCGCACCCCCCTGCGTATTTGGAAAGAGAAGAAGGACAAGGCGCAATGACCGAGACCGGTGCACCCAAAACAACCGTTGATCTGGCGGCGGAGTATCAAAACTCGGGCGTGGCCGAGGTTCTGGCGGATCTGGACCGCGACCTGATCGGGCTGGCCCCGGTCAAGCAGCGCATTCGCGAAACGGCGGCGCTTTTGTTGGTGGATAAGGCCCGGCGCGAGCTGGGATTGGCGCAGGAAACGCCGACGCTGCATATGTCGTTCACCGGCAACCCCGGCACGGGCAAAACCACGGTGGCCAAAATGATGGCCGGGTTGCTGCACCGATTGGGCTATGTGCGCAAAGGGCATTTGGTCAGTGTCACGCGCGATGATCTGGTCGGGCAATACATCGGCCATACCGCGCCCAAGACCAAAGAGGTGCTGAAAAAGGCCATGGGCGGGGTGCTGTTTATCGACGAGGCCTATTACCTTTACAAGCCGGATAACGAGCGGGACTACGGGCAGGAAGCCATCGAGATCTTGCTGCAAGTGATGGAGAACAACCGCGATGATCTGGTGGTGATCATGGCGGGCTACGCCGACCGGATGGACAGGTTTTTCTCGGCCAATCCGGGGTTCCGGTCGCGGATCGCGCATCACATCGACTTTCCCGATTACAGCAATGAAGAGCTTTTGCAGATCGCGGCCGGCATGTTGGATCAGCAAAGCTATGCCTTGGACGATGCCGGGTCTGCGGCCATGGCCGAATATATCGGGCTGCGCCGGGCGCAGCCGCATTTCGCCAATGCGCGGTCTATCCGCAATGCGCTTGATCGGGCGCGGCTGCGGCAGGCCAATCGCTTGTTCACCGAGAGCACCGGGCCGTTGGACGCGGCGGCATTGTCGCGGATCGGGGCCGAGGATATCCGCGCCAGCCGCGTGTTCAGCGGCGGTTTGGATGTGGATCGCCCCACCGCGAAGGAGGCCGCAGAATGAGCTTTGACCGTTCTATCAAGATCGCTCCGTCGATCCTGTCGGCTGATTTTGCCAACTTCGGCGCCGAGATCCGCGCGATTGAAGCGCAAGGGGCCGATTGGGTGCATGTGGACGTCATGGACGGGCATTTCGTGCCGAACCTGACCTTTGGGCCGCCTGCGGTGAAAGCGTTCCGCCCGCATGTGAAAACCGTGATGGATGTGCATCTGATGATCGCGCCGGTCGATGCCTATATCGACGCCTATGCCGATGCAGGGGCCGATATTTTGACCGCGCATGTCGAGGCAGGACCGCATCCGCACCGGACATTGCAGGCCATTCGCGGGGCGGGGATGAAGGCCGGGATCGCGCTGAACCCCGGCACGCCTGCGCAGGCGGTGGCGCATTTGCTGGATCTGGCCGATGTGGTTTGCGTGATGACCGTGAACCCTGGTTTTGGCGGGCAGAGCTTTATCGACATGACGGCCAAAATCGCCGAGTTGCGTGCGATGATTGGCGACAGTCCTGTGCATATTCAAATCGACGGCGGGGTCGATCCGGTCACGGCGCCCAAGGTCGTGGCCGCCGGGGCGGATGTTTTGGTCGCCGGGTCGGCGGTGTTTCGGGGTGGCAGCGTTGACAAGCCTGGCGTCTATGGCGGCAATATTGCGGCGATCCGTGCCGCGGCAACTGCGGCCTGACCTGAGGAGAGTTCTATGGCCGCCACCCCCCCTGTCTGTGACTTCGATTGGCCCGCGCCCGATTTCACATTGCCCGCGACCGACGGGCGGACCGTTTCATTTGCCGATGTAGCCGGGCCGAAGGGCACATTGGTGATGTTCATCTGCAATCACTGTCCTTACGTGCTTGCGGTTTTGGACAGGATTCAGCGCGATGCGCGGGATCTGGTGTCCTTGGGCATCGGCGTCGTCGCTATCTCGTCCAACGACGCCGATGCTTATCCGAAGGACAGTTTCGACAATATGACAGCGCTGGCCGAAGAACGGGGCTTTGTCTTTCCGTATCTCTATGACGAAGATCAGAGTGTTGCCGCCGCGTATGGCGCGGTTTGTACGCCGGATTTCTTTGGTTTTAATGCGAACGGTGGCTTGCAGTATCGCGGGCGGTTGGATGCATCGGGCCGTAATGCCGCGCACGAGGACATGCGGCGCGAACTGTTTGAGGCGATGAAGCAGGTGGCAGACACCGGGCGCGGGCCTGCGGATCAGATCCCGTCGATGGGCTGTTCGATCAAATGGAAGGGCAAGGTGTAATGGCGCATATCGTTTTCGATCTGGACGGTACTTTGATTAACAGCGCCCCGGATATTCAGGGCGTCGCCAACGGCTTGCTGCAAGAGGCCGGGCTAGAGCCGATCACGCTTGATCAGACGCGGTCCTTTATTGGCAATGGCGCGGCGGTGTTCGTGGAGCGGATGCGCAAGGCGCGGGACGTACCCGATGACCGTCAGGCGGAAATGCATAAGGCGTTCGTGGCGTGGTACGATGCGGCGGTGACGCGCACGGTGATCTATCCGGGTGTTGAACGCGCCTTGGACGATCTGGCATCGGCCGGTTTTGCGTTGGGGATTTGTACCAATAAACCCATTCGCCCTTGCCGCGCGGTGCTGGATCATTTTGGCCTGACCGGACGGTTTGCCACGATCTGGGGCGGCGATAGTCTGCCGGTGCATAAACCCGATCCCGCGCCGCTACATGCGGCCTATGAGGCGCTAGGGGGCGATGCGCCCAGGATCTATGTCGGTGATAGCGAAGTGGACGCCGAAACCGCGCAGCGGGCGGGCGTGCCGTTCCTGCTTTATACCGAAGGCTATCGGAAGACGCCGGTCGCGCTCATCCCGCATCACGCGGCGTTTTCGGACTTTGCCGAGCTGCCGGCGCTGGTGGCGGGCGTATTGCTGGGCGCGGAATGATGCTGGCGGCGCTGATCTTCGATGTGGATGGCACTTTGGCCGAAACCGAAGAGGCGCATCGCGCGGCGTTCAATCGCTGTTTCCTTGAGGCGGGCCTTGATTGGCATTGGTCGCAGGCCGACTATGCCAAGCTGCTGAAGGTCACGGGCGGGAAGGAGCGGATGCAGCATCACCGCGATGCCTGCGGTTCCGGCCCGTGCGATGATCAGATCGCAGCGTTGCATCGGCGGAAGACGGCGATTTACGGCGATATCATCCACGGCGGGGGCTTGGCGCTGCGGCCGGGGATTGATGCGCTGATGGGATCGGCCCGGGCGGCGGGTCTGAAACTGGCGGTGGCCACGACCACGTCGCGCGCGAATGTCGATGCACTGACGCGGGCGTGCTGGGGCCGTGATGCGGCGCATGTGTTCGACGTGATCGCCGCCGGGGATGAGGTGCCACGGAAAAAGCCCGCGCCCGATGTGTACGATCTGGCGCTGTCGCGCCTCGGTCTTCCACCTGATCAATGCATCGCGCTGGAAGACAGCCGCAACGGTTTGGTGTCTGCCAAAGGGGCAGGGTTGCGGGTGTTGGTCGTTCCCGCAACCTATACGCAGGACGAAACCCACGATGAGGCCGACTGGCAGGCCCGCAGCTATAACGCCGCCGACCTGCCAGCCGATCTTAGGTTTGCCGGTTAATGCGCTTCTAGCTTGGCACCGCGTTCAGCGGCTTCCAGCCCGAAATAGGCGCGGTCCAGCAGGGCAGGATCGCTCAGCAGGTTTTCCGCCCGGCCGCTGTAACGGATGATCCCGCCGCGCAGCACAAAGGCGTTTTCGGATATCGACAGGGCCATATCGGTGAATTGTTCGATCAGCAAAATGCCAACGCCCCGGTCCTTCAGATCCGTGACAAAGCGCATCAGCCGTTTGACCACCAGGGGCGCAAGGCCAAGGGACATTTCGTCAATCAACAGGTAACGCGGGCGGCACATCATTGCATGACCCAGCGCCAGCATCTGTTGCTGCCCGCCCGACATGGTGCCCGCCAATTGGCCCTTGCGTTCTGCCAGTTCGGGGAACAGGGCGTAGGTGTCATCTAGCGTTTGGTCCAACCCGTCACGCAGCAGGCTGCCCGCGGCACGAAGATTGTCATCAACGCTCAGCTTGGTCAGCACGCGGTGGCCTTCGGGCACGGCGGCGATGCCTGCGGCGCGGATTGCATCCGGGCCTTTGCCGGTCAGGTCTTGACCGTCCAGCATCATCCGGCCCGCCGTGATCGGCAGCATCCCGGCCATGGCCAGAACCAGTTCGGATTTCCCGGCGCCATTCGCCCCAAGAACCGCCGTGACGGACCCCGGCGACAGGTGCAGATCAAGGTCGGACAGGATCGTCCGATCACCCTTGGATACGCGCAGTTTTTCCAGATCAAGCGCCATTGTCAGACCTCCTCGGTGCCAAGATAGGCGGATTTGACCTTTGGGTCGGCCAGCACGTCGCGGGTGGGGCCAAAGGCGATGCGCTTGCCGAAATCCAGCACCAGCGTTTCAGAACATATGCGCGAAATCAGTTCGACATCGTGGTCGATGACCAGAACCTGCGCGCCGGTGCGGTCGTGGACTTGCAGGATCAAATCGCCCAGCCGCTGCGTTTCATCCACCGACAAGCCGCCCGCCGGTTCATCGAACATCACCAAACGCGGCTGGCCTGCCATGCATTTGGCGATATCGGTCAGGCGACGTTCAAAGCTATTGAGCGACCGTCCCGGTGTATCGGTCTTGTCTGCCATCCCGACAAAGGCCAACAGGTCATGCACCTGCGCCAGTTTATCGGCGGTGTTGCCCGGCACGTGATCGGCCTGAACCAACACGTTTTCCAGCACCGTCAGATCGTTTGCAATTTCCTCTTTCTGAAAGGACCGTCGCAGGCCCCATTTGGCACGTTTGTGCGGGGCCATCGACAACAGGTTCACCCCCTGACAAATCACCGATCCGCTATGCACCTGAACAAAGCCCGACAGGACGTTCATGAGGGTTGTTTTGCCAGCGCCATTCGGGCCGATGATGCCGCTGACGGGCTGGCTGAAACTGGCCTGAACCGCGTTCAGCGCGACCACCCCGCCAAAGCGAACCGTGACGTCGTTTACCTCGATCATGATGCTCTTCCTTTCGCGGCCTTGCGGGCCTTTAGGGCTCCGGCGATCTGGCCCGCGATGCCGTCGGGCGCGGTGATGACCGCATGCAGCAGGCCCGCGCCAAAGATCACAAAGCTGAGGTCCGCATCGACGCCCCAGTTGTTCAGAAGGGCGGGCAGAATGCGATAGAGCGTGGCCGCGATCAAAGCGCCGTACCAGTACCGCGCGCCGCCAACGACGGCCAAGGCAAATATCAGAACGCTTTCAGAGGCGCGGAAGGTCGCGTCATCCAGCAGGCCAAGCGATCCGGCCAACAGCCCGCCCGCGACACCGGCCAGAAGCCCGGCGATGCCAAAGGCCCAGGTCTTATAGAACGTGACATTCACACCGGCCGCCATGGCCGCAGCCTCGGACCGCCGGATCATCGCCCAAGCGCGGCCCGGTTTCATCCGGCGATGCGCTTCGATCAGAAGGAAACACAGCAGCGCGATGACCACGACATATCGCAGATAAGCCTCGGGCGTGGTGGCCAGAGCAGGCCGGGTGAAGGGCGCGGCGGACCCTGTTTTGACGCCCCAGAACCCGTCACCGCCATTGGGGAATTGATAGGTGGCGAACAGGATTTCCAACCCGCCCGCCGCCATCAGGGTGACCAGCGCCAGATACAGCCCGCGCATCCGCATGGCGGGCAGGGCCATGATCCAGCCGCAGACCATGGTGACCAAGGCTGCGAGGATCAGGTTGACCTCAAACGGCAAGCCGTAGGCGTGGTTCAGCCGCAGCATAACCCAACCGCCAAGGCCCATCAGGCCGACTTGCGTCAGGCTGACCATGCCAAGGCGCGCATACATAAAGCTGACGCCTGCGACGGCAATTGTGAAACACCCGGTTGAGATAAAGACCGACAGCCAAAGGTTGCCCGCCAAGGCCGGAAACAGGAAGAACGCCAGCGCCGCAAAGATCAGGCCTGCCCAGCCTGAAGGGGTGATGTGCCAAAGTCTCATGGCTCAGTCCCTCCCGCCGAAGGTCAGGCGTGCGCCGCGTTGATACCAAAGCAGCACCAGCGCAGCGATGACGAAGGGGGCGATGGGGCGTGCGCCTTTCAGCGTGCTGGACAGGGTCAGCATGCTTTCGACAACGCCCATCGACAGCCCGCCGATCAGGACAATTGCCAGATTTTCCAGACGCCCGCAGATGGCGGCGGCGATTGAGGGGATGACCATGAAGGTGATGACCGTCGGCTCTAGCCGGATCAGATCGGCGAACATCAGGCCAGTGAATCCCGCGATCACGCCCGCGATGCCCCAGGCGATGGTCTCAACCCGCAGGATCGGAATACCGATCAGGGCCGATAGGTCGCGATCATTGGCAAGGCTGCGCATTTGCAGGCCCACCTTGGTGCGGCTGAGGAACAGGTGGATGCCGATCACGATGCCGATGGCCGCGCCCAGTACGATCAGCCGGGTTGCGGTGACGCGCAGGCCAAGGAATTTCACGCCGATCTTGTCGGTGGGCAGGGTGAGGGAGCGTGGATCGTCGATCCACAGAAAGGAGACGAGGCCAAGGATGATCAGCGCAAAGCCCAGCGTTGCCACGGCTTTGACCACCGTTTCGCGCCACGCCAGACGCGGCGCGATATAGCGGCCATAGGCCAGCGTAATCAGCAGCGCGACCAAAATGCAGGCGACCCAAGTCAACGGCGCCCACAGGCCCCATTGGCCCAATTGCCACGCCACCATCGCGCCTGCAGCCCCCGCCGCGCCGGACGAAAAGTTCAGCACGCCGGTCGCGCGGAACAGCACGACCATGCCGATCCCGCCAAGCGCATAGAGCGATCCGACCGCAAGGCCCGAGGTCAGGAACAACCCGACAATCTTGAACGGTTTGCCGGACCCAAGCCAGCCCAGCGTTCCCGCCATCAAGGCCACGTAAAGCAGCCAGTTGAGCAATCTGTTTTCCACCATTTGGACCTACGCCCCTCCCAAAGCGCAGACCGGCCGGGGAGGCCCCGGCCGATGCTGTTGTGTTGTCTTAGGGGTGGATCACTTCAGACCCATTTCCTTTTCAATCGCGTGGTGCGGATCGAAATAGGCGGCTTCATATTCGTAGCATTCGCGCACGATTTCGTAACCGCCCTCGACGATCTTCACCATGTAGCCCGCGTGGTTCGGCATGTGGAAATCGGCGTCGCCCACATAGTACGGGCCGCACATCAGGTCCGAGGTTTTGCCTTTGATTGCGCGGATGGCGTCGGACACCTTGGCGCGGTCATCCACGTCTGCCGGGTCCATTTCCATCAGCGTTTCAGTGAAGAACTTGGCCGACAGATAGCCCGCCTGCGCGAAGGTATCGCGCGGATCTTCTGGGCGTGCATGGGCATCCATTACGGCGATCCAGTTCTGCGCATCCGGGCCATTTACTTGGAACGGGGCCAGTTCAGCGTTCACATAGATGTGGCCGTGCCAGTATTCACCGACCGCATCCGGCACCGACAGATCGTAAAGCGGTGTCGGGGCGATCCAGTTGAAGGCATCGCGCAGGTCTTGTTCTTCGGCGGCCTTCAGGATGGCCAGCGCCAGACCGGCAGGCTGGTTGATCAGGATGGTATCCGCGCCCGAAGACACGGCCTCAAGCAGGGCCGAGTTCACGTCCGGCGCACCGGGGTTCAGCAGCGCCATCGACCCATCGCCGCCATGCGACTTCATGTAGTTGATCGAGGCTTCGCAGGACCAGATCCCGTTGTTGGGGATGTTCAGGCCGATACAGGCCACATTGGTCGCGCCCAGTTCTTCGCGGGCATACATCACCGCGCCAAGGTTGGACGGAAGCGGGCCTTGGTTGGTCGACACGATGTTCGGCGTTTCAAAGCATTCCGAAATCGCGCAAGCCGAGGCCATGACCATAATATCGGCGTCTTTGTAGGTGCCCGCGTTCACGGCCATTTCGATGAACGACCCATTGCCGACAAGGGCAACCGACTTGGTGTCATTCACCAGTTTGGCAGCGGCCTGAGCGGCCAGTTCTGGGTTCCACTGGTCGTTTTCGACCCGGTAGTCAATCGGGCGGCCATTGATCCCGCCATTGGCGTTCACACAGGCGAAATAGGCGGCGGCGGCATCGGTGGCGGCGGAAAAGTCGCCGGGTGCTGCGTTGCCGTGGATGCCGCCGACGATGATCGGATCACCGCTGGCGGCTTGGCCGGTGTTGGCACCACAGCTGGGGGCGGCCATCGCTTGGCTGGCGGCAAAAGCGAAGGGTAGCGCGGCAAGCACCGCTAGGGTTTTGGTCTGTTTCATTGCACTCCTCCCTGAGTGTGTTGGACAGTTTGGGTTCCCCGCTCTGCGGCGGGTAATTGCGGTGGGCCGTGTCAGGCAGCGGCCCGGTTGTTCAGGTTTTTTCGGTCTTCCAGGATCATGTCGGCGGCCTTTTCCGCGATCATGATCGTTGGGGCGTTGGTATTGCCGGACACCAGCAGCGGCATGATCGAGGCATCGACCACGCGCAGTCCGCCGATGCCGTGAACGCGTAGACGCGGGTCAACCACCGCCTCTGGCCCGGTGCCCATCGTGCAGGTGCCAACGGGGTGATAAACGGTGCGGGTCTGGCTGCGGATATGGGCCAGCAGCGCCTCATCCGATTGGGCGGCGCGGCCCGGTACGATTTCCTCTAGCCCAAGGTCGGCCATAGGCGATTGCGCCAGAATGGACCGACCCAGCTTTAGCCCACGCAAAAGGCGCATCGTGTCGCGGTCGTCCTGCAGCAGGCCAAGGTCGATTTGCGGCGCGCCATGCTGCGATATGCGCGTGACCGACCCCCGGCTGTGCGGGCGCAACACACAGGTGTGCAACGAAACGCCATGCCCATATTCGATCATCCGCCCGCGATGGCTTTTGCGGCCCGGAATGATGTGGAACTGAATGTCGGGGCGATCCTCGGTCGGGGAGGAGCGGACAAACCCGCCGGCCTCCACCATGTTTGACGACAACAGACCGCGATTGCCCGTCACCCAGCGCAGCGCATCCATCGACAGGCGCGGCAAGGCCCGGACGGAAATGCCATGCGGTCGGGTGGATTGGCTTTTGCAGATGATCATGCAGTCGACGTGATCTTGCAGGTTCTGGCCAACGCCCGGCAGGTCATGCGCCACCGCTCCGCCTGCTTGTCGGATCTGGTCGCCGGGGCCGATGCCCGAGCGAAGCAGAATATCGGGCGACCCGATGGCCCCAGCGGACAGGATCACCTCGGCCCGCGCGGCAATCGTCTGGGTCTGGCCGTCGCGGCGCAATGTGATCCCCGTGGCCTGAGCGCCGTCAAGCGTGATGCCCGTCACCTCGGCGCCGGTCAGAATGGTCAGGTTGGGGCGCTGGCGGACGGATTTCAAAAACGCCTCGGCAGTAGAGTGGCGTTTGCCGTCCTTTTGGGTGACCTGATAAACGCCGACGCCTTCGGGTTCGGGGTTGTTGAAATCGGGGCAGGGGCGGATTTGCACGCGGCTTGCGGCGTCGATGAAGTCTTGGGAGACCGGGCTGGGATCGCGCAGATTGGCGACGTGCAGCGGCCCGCTGCGCCCGTGCCACGCATCGTCCCGGCCTGCGTCGGCATTGGCTTCGGACCGTTTGAAATAGGGCAGCACATCGTCATAGCCCCAGCCCGTGCAACCCAATGCGGCCCAGTCGTCATAGTCGGCCCGGTGCCCGCGAATGTAGATCATCCCGTTGATGGCCGATGATCCGCCCAAAACCTTGCCGCGCGGCACGCTGATTTCACGTCCGTCTAGGGCCGCTTGTGGTGTCGATTTGAACAGCCAGTTGTGCTTGGGGTCTTTGTTTAGCCAGATCACCCCCAGTGGCACGCGAATGATCGGGCTGCGGTCGGCGGGGCCTGCTTCGATCAGGCAAACGGTCACAGAAGGATCGGCAGACAACCGATGCGCCAAAACGGCCCCGGCCGAGCCGGCACCGACAATCACGTAATCAGCTGACAGGTCAGTTTGCATTAACCGCAAGCCACGCCAAAGCCGCAGAGCCCACGCGGGGCCCTCGCAAAACGGATGTCATCGTAGTCCTCCCAATGATGGCGATTTTCACGCCGATCATGAGAATCACGCTAAAACGCTTGCTTTGGTTTTTCTTTGGCGTTTTCCTAGTGAGACGGTCTCGGCGATAGGTTGTGCGATGCAAAACGGGGAAAATCCGCGTAGTACCAGTGGTTTAGAAAAATTTAACATCTTCAATATTGCCTTGTTTGACGATTCGAACGTCCTTGGCTTTCTGGAAGATGCGCTGACATGTGTGCCCAGTCATGGCCGCCCGGTGATCGTTGTGTCGAATGAACCGACCTTTGCGCGCCGTATTTTGCCGACCCTGCGCCTGACCCTCGGGGATCTTGGGCTGGATGGACGCAGCCTTGAGCCGGAGGAGTTTGCCACGCTTCTCCGCCCGCATCTGGCGCGGATTGGGGCGGCCGGGACGCTGCTGGTGGATATGCGCTGGCTGATGAACATGGTGCAGGGCAACGGTAATATCCGCACATGGGGCCAGATGGCCGAAAGTCTGGCCAAGGATATGGGGCTGACCGTCATTTCCCGCTATGACCGAGAGCTTTTGATCGAAGAACAGGTCCAAGCAGCCTTTCGCGCCCATCGTCAGTTCCTGGCCCGGTCGGGGCTATATGACAACCCCTACTGGATTCCAGACGATCTTCGATTGGCCCCTTGGGGCGAACAGATGTCATTCCTGTTGGGTCGTGTGGTGCCGGACTATGCCAATGTCAGCTTTTTCATGCGCGATGACCGGTTTGCCGCCCATGGGGCAGATCCCGAATGGGTCGCCAAGCCGCGCGGTATGACCATTGGGCAGCGCAAATCCGACGTTTGGCAGATCTACTGCTTTGGGCAGCTGCGGGTGTACCGGAACGGGCGCGAACGCATTGAATGGAAGCTGAAAGGCGGCGCCCCCAAGAAAACGCGCACCCTGTTTGCCTACCTGCTGACCTGCGGTGAAAAGGGGGCGCATGCCGACCGGATTGCCGAATTGCTTTGGCCCGATGACACGATCGAGGACGGCAAACGCGCCCGTCTGCACCACACGATTGCGATGTTGCGCAAGACGCTCGGCCATGGGGACAGCGTGTTGCGGTCGGGCGATTTCTATCGCCTCAACCCGCCCGAGGGCAGTTGGATCGACATCACCAGCTTTGAACAACTCTGTCGGCGCGGGCTATCCTTGGTCAAACGCGGCCAGCGCAAAGAGGCGCTTCAGATCTATCACACGGCGGAACGGCTTTATGCCGGGGATTTGTTTGAGGACATTCCGCTTGAGTATGTGGAAAGCGATCAGGAAGATTGGTGTTTGCCCCGCCGGGTGTGGCTGCGCGAAATGGCGATCAAGTTGCAGCGCGACATGTCGGTGCTGCTGCGCGAAGACGGGAATTTGCGCGAAGCACTGGACCATTGCACGAAGGCGCTTGCGCTCGATCCGACCAGCGAAAGCGCCAACATTGAGGCGATGCGCGTCTTTCATGCGCAGGGGCGGCCAGACACGGTCGCGCGGCAATACCGCCAATACCGCAAAGCGGTCGAAGCCATGGACGCATCGCCCGAAGGATCTGAGGTGCAGGCACTTTTCCGCGCTTTAACAAGGGTTTGAAGGCGGCGTGACTGCGCCAAAGAAAAACCAAAGTGGGCAGGGTAGGGTGATTCTTAAGGGCCGATTGCGGCTATGGGAGGATATCATGAACGCTTTGGATGCCATCCGCGCTGCGGATGCATACGATCCTTTTGACCTTAACAAACCCCATCCGACTTGGGCCGCTTTCCGCGAAGGCAGCCCGCTGTTTTATCATGAGCCGTCGGGGTATTGGGTCGCGTCCCGTTATGAGGACATCAAAGCCATTTTCGACGATTGGAAGTGCTTTTCATCCGAGAACGCGCAAAAGCCGATGCGCCCGATGTGCGAGGCGGGCCGGCAGGTACTGAAGGATGGCGGGTTCACCGCCTATTCCGGCCTGACCGCGCGGGTTCCCCCGGATCACACGCGCATTCGCAAGATCGCGCAGGGCTGTTTTGGCCCCCGCCGGTTCAAATCGATTGAGCCGCAGATCGAACAAATCGTCGCCCGCCATCTGGATGTCTTGCAAGAGGCCGGCAAAACCGGCCCCGTCGATTTCTGGAAAGAGGTCGCCTATCCGGTGCCGGCCCATGTGCTGTTCACGCTGATGGGCATCCCCGAAGAAGACGTGCCCAAGATCAAGCGCTACGGCGAGGCGCGGGTTGCCATGACCTGGTCGGACCTGACCGACGAAGAGCAGATCCCCGTCGCCCATGCGATGGTGGAATATTGGAACTACATCCACGACCTGCTGGACAAACGCCGCAAAGAACCGGGCGATGATTTCCCGTCGGACCTGCTGCGCCTTCAGTCCGAAGGGGCCGAGATCACCGACGATGAAATCGCAGGTGTTCTGTATTCCACGCTGTTCGCTGGGCATGAAACCACATCGACCTTGATGGGCAATTCCATCATCACGCTGATGAGCAATCAGGACGCGTGGGACGCGATCAAGGCCGATCCGGCCAAGATCCCCAATGCGGTGGAAGAGATCCTGCGCTATTCGCCCTCGGTCGTCGGTTGGCGGCGCAAGGCGCGCTATGCCACCAAGGTTGGCGATGTCGAGCTGCCGGAAGGCGCCGAAGTGCTCATGCTGACCGGGTCGGCCAACCGCGATGAAGGCCAGTTCACGAACGGTGAAGCGCTGGACATCGAACGCAAGAACGCCCGCACGCACCTCAGCTTTGGCTACGGCATTCACTATTGCCTTGGGTTCCAACTGGCCAAG
Source organism: Pseudoprimorskyibacter insulae (assembly GCF_900302505.1). Classification (GTDB taxonomy): domain Bacteria; phylum Pseudomonadota; class Alphaproteobacteria; order Rhodobacterales; family Rhodobacteraceae; genus Pseudoprimorskyibacter; species Pseudoprimorskyibacter insulae. Next base: position 187,194 of record NZ_OMOJ01000002.1, read on the forward strand.
ATGGAGGGGCAGATCGTTCTGCGCCAATTGGCCGAACGCTTCCCGTCATTGCGCCTTGCTGACGGGTTTGAGGCGACTTTCCTAAGAAACATCACTTTCCGTGTTCCGACATCCGTCATGGTGGACTGGGACAGGTGAGTATGGGGGACAATTTGTACACACTCGACTTTTCGAACATCGGTTCTGCCGATCATGCCCGCGTGGGCGGCAAATGCGCTTCGCTTGGGGAAATGACCCAAGCGGGCGTCGCCGTGCCTCCGGGGTTTGCTGTCACCACCGAAGCCTATTCGGCGATGCTGGATCACCATGGGCTGCGCGATGAAATCGCACGGCACCTTGCGGGCGTTGATCCCGAAGATCTGGATAGCGTGGACCGCGCGGCGCAGGCGATCCGCATCCGCATCCGGTCACACCGTTTGCCGGATGAGGTAGAGGCCGGCATTCGCACTGCCTATGCCGCTATGGGCGAAGATATGCCCGTCGCGGTCCGGTCCTCGGCCACCGCCGAAGACCTGCCGGACGCCAGCTTTGCCGGGCAGCAAGACACCTACCTGTGGGTCAAAGGCGCCGATGATGTTGTCAGCCATGTGCGGGATTGCTGGGCCTCGCTTTATACCACGCGGGCCGTGGCCTACCGCGAAAAGAACAACATCCCGCATATCGATGTGCTGATGAGTGTGGGCGTTCAGAAGATGGTTAACGCCCGCGCCGCTGGCGTCGCCATGACGCTGGACCCGGGCACGGGCGACCGCACGCGGATCGTCATTGATGCATCTTGGGGGCTTGGGGAAATGGTGGTTTCTGGCGTTGTGACGCCGGACAATTACAGCGTCGAAAAGGTGCTGGAAGAAATCATCGACCGCAAAATCTCGGACAAGCATGTCGAGCTTGTGGGGGACGCCGCCGCCGGTGAGGCCGTGGAGCGCGAGGTGGAGGACGCGCGCCGCAAAGTGCCTTGCCTGAGTGATGCAGAGGTTCTGGCCGTGGCCCGTTTGGCCAAGCGGTTAGAGCGTCAGAACAAATGCCCACAAGACGTGGAATGGGCAATTGATGCCGACCTGCCCGCCGGGGAAAACCTTCTGGCGCTGCAAAGCCGGCCTGAAACGATCTGGTCTCAGAAAAAGAAAGACAAACCAAAGTCGTCCTATTCGACCGGCATGATGTCGATCGTCGGGACACTGAACAACCCTTACGGGGCGCGTTCCTAGAGGCCGGACAAAGTAATCCATTCAGGGAGGATCTGAGAGAATGGACGTAAAAGCATCGCTGTTTCCCAGCGCATATGACGTACCCGCCCCGCAGGGTGCGGAAGATTGGAAAAGCATCTATCCCTACTACATGCAATTCCAACCCTCGCGCCGCGAAACAGAGGACCAGAAGTTCTGGTTCTGCAATAGTCAGCACTGGCCGACGCCGTTCAAGCCGTTTGACTGTGTCATGGTTGAATTCGCCACCAAGTGCCTTGGCCAATACAACACCCGTCACCTTCTGGTGCCGCCCGCGAATGGCGTCGATTACCGTATCCTGAATGGCTATGTGTATTTTTCGCCTATCGGGGTGGAGCCGAGCAAGATTGAGGCGCGTATTCCCGAATTCCTCGACCGTGCGGGCCACTATTATCAGAACTGGGATAGTCTTCTGGCCAACTGGAAGAAAAAGGTTCTGGCCACCATTGATGAGTTGAACGCCCTGTCGTTTGAGGCTCTGCCGGACGTGGTGGACGCGGAAAAGGTTAAGGGCGGCGTTGGTCTTGACCCGACAACCGATCTGTTCGCGACCTACGATAAGGCGATCCACCTGTGCTATGTCACTTGGCAGTATCACTTTGAATTTCTGAACCTTGGCTATGCCGCCTATCTGGATTTCTTCGGCTTTGTCAAAGAACAGTTCCCCTCGATCCCCGATCAGGCGATTGCCAAGATGGTGCAGGGTGTCGATTCCGAACTGTTCCGCCCGGATGATGAGCTGAAAAAGCTGGCCAAGCTGGCGGTTGAGCTGGGTTTGGTCGATGCGCTGAACACCGGGTCGGTTGACGATGCCTTGGCCGCCGTTGCCGCTGCGCCGAATGGCCAGAAGTGGCTTGATGCGTGGAAAGCATCGCAAGATCCGTGGTTCAACTTTACTTCTGGTAACGGGTTCTATTCGTCCGACAAATACTGGATCGACCATCTGGATATCCCGATGGGGTATCTGCGCGACTATATTCAGCGCCTGTTGGACGGCGATGAAATCATGCGCCCGACCGAAAAGCTGTTGTCGGAGCGTGACCGCATCACCGCCGAATACCGCGAGATGATGGACGAAGAGGCGCAGGCTGTCTTTGATGGCAAACTGGGCCTGTCGCGCACCGTGTTCCCCTATGTGGAAGATCACAACTTCTATATCGAGCATTGGGCGCTGGGCGTCTTCTGGCGCAAGATGCGTGAACTGTCGCAGCTTCTGGCCGATCAGGGCTTCTGGCAGAACCCGGATGATATGTTCTACCTGAACCGCAACGAAGTGCGCGATGTTCTGTGGGACTATTCCAGCGCATGGGCGACGGGGGGCGAAAAGGCCGGGACCGACTATTGGCCCGCCGAGATTGAGCGTCGCCGCAAGATCGTCGACACGCTGGCCGCGCAGCCTCCGATCCCGGCGCTGAACAATCCGCCAGAGGTGATTACCGAACCGTTCACCATCATGCTTTGGGGCATCACCTCGGAATCGATCCAGCGTTGGGCGCAGGCCGATACCGCGGGCGATGATCTGCAAGGCATGGCCGGATCGCCGGGTGTGGTCGAAGGCGTGGCGCGGGTTCTGCGCAGCCCCGACCAATTGGGCGAGCTGCAAAAGGGCGAAGTCCTGGTCACCCCAGTCACAGCACCGTCATGGGCCCCGGTCTTTGGCAAGATCAGCGCCGCCGTCACCGACATTGGCGGCATGATGAGCCACGCAGCCATCGTGTGCCGGGAATACGGTCTGCCTGCTGTCACCGGCACTGGCAACGCTTCGTCGCGGATCAAAACGGGGATGCGCGTGCGGGTGAATGGCAATGACGGCACCGTCACCATTCTGGACGAATAAGACAGGCAGGCGGGGCGCTTCGGCGCCCCCCAGTTTCCACCGACGGGGTCACCATGTCTGACGATGCGACGAACCTGAAACGCTACGACCCGGTTTGGGCCGCAGCCGAGCCTTACATGCGGGCGCGCAAGAACGACATTCACATCCCGCTGTCTTTCGCCTGGGCCAAGGTACTGGTGGATCACTACACGGATGCCGACCGCGATATCTGCCTTTTGGCGATCCTGCTGCATGACATCGGGTGGTATTCCATCGACATGGATCGGATCATCGCCGAAGGATTCCGGTCGGAAAATGTGCTGCAATCGGATGTGCGCTATCTGCATGAGGCCGAAGGCGTGCGACTGGGAGCCGAAGTGCTGCGCCAGACCGGCTGGTCCGAAGATGTCATCGCCGCCGTTTGTGAAATCATCGACGGGCATGACACCCGCCCCGACCCGCGCCACCTGAACGACCGGATCGTGCGCGATGCCGATAAGCTTTGGCGGTACGAAGTCACCGGGATCGGTGTGGCCGCCGATTGGTTTGGCGTGACGCCCCATGCCTATGCCGACCGGCTTGAAGGCGAATTGGCCAAGCTGGAAACCGAACTGGGCCTTGAACTGGCCACTGCGGAACTGGCCCGCAGCCGCGCCCGCCTGATGCTTCACGTGCTTTAGGATACAGACGATGCAGATGTTTATTGACGGCGCATGGGCCGAGGCCGCCGAGGGCGGACGCCTGTCCGTGACCGACCCGCAGACCGGGTCTGAGGTGGACAGCGTGCCAAGCGGCACCGCCACTGATGCCGACCGCGCCATTCGGGCGGCAGATCGGGCCATGGCCCTATGGCGCAAGGTGCCGATGATCGAACGGGTGCGCATCCAAAAGGCCTGCGCCGAGGCGATGCGCCAGCACGCCGATGAGGTCGGCGTTTTGCTGCACCGCGAATTGGGCCGCCCCCTTGCCGCCTGTCAGGCCGAAATTGCCCGTTCCGCCGATCTGCTGGACATCTACGCCGAGGAAGGCCTGCGCCTGTCTGCGACCATGCCGCTTGGTGGGGCGGACGGGGAACGCACCATCGTGACGCGCGAACCGGTTGGTGTTGTGGTGGCGATTGCGCCGTTCAACTACCCGGTGACGCTGTTGATGTTCAAACTGGGCGCGGCGCTGATTGCGGGCTGTACCGTCGTGGCCAAGCCCGCCGAGGATACACCGCTTTCCACCCTGCGACTGGCCGAGATTTTCCATCAGGCGGGACTGCCCAAGGGGTGTTTCAACGTGGTGACGGGAACCGGGGTGGGGATTGGCGCGGCGCTGGTCGAACATCCCATCCCCCGTAAGATTGCCTTTACCGGTGGCACCGCAGCGGGCAAGGCGATTGCTGCCGCCGCCGCAGGAACGTTGAAACGCCTGACGCTGGAACTGGGCGGGCATAGTGCCGCGATTGTCTGCGCCGATGCGGATATCGACAAGGCCGCCGCAGCGATCTGCCGCCATGGGTTCGCCAATTCGGGGCAGTTTTGCTATCGCGTCAACCGGGTCTTCGTGGAACGCCCCGTCTATGACGCGTTTCTGGCGGCGCTGGCGCAAAGGGCGAAGGCGCTGACCGTTGCGCCCGCTGGTGGCGTTGGTGATCTGGGGCCGTTGGTCAATGACAAGATCCTGTCCACCAGCATCCGCCAAAGCGACGATGCCCGCGCCAAAGGCGCCCGCATTCTGACGGGCGGGGCGCGGCTGACGGGGGCGGGCTATGACGGCGGGTGCTATTTCCCGCCGACGCTGATTGCCGATGCCACACCTGATATGCTGGTGATGCGCGAAGAAACCTTTGGCCCGCTGATCGGGATCACGCCCGTCGATACCGCCGCCGAGGCGCTGCGCCTGACCAATGACAGCCTGTATGGTTTGGCGGGCTTTGTCTTTTGCCGCGATCTGGCCAAGGGGCTGGCCCTTTGCGAAGGGATCGAGGCCGGGTCGGTCTGGCTCAATGATATTCAACGCTCATCGCATCACGTGCCGTTCGGCGGCATGAAACAGAGCGGGATTGGCCGCGAAAAGGGGCGCTACGGCGTTGAATCCTATCTGGAATACAAAACCATGTACTTAAGCTACGAGGTGCCGGAATGACCCCGGAACAGGTGTTTGAACCCCGCGATTTGCCCTTGTGGGACGCCGCAAAGCCATTCCTGGACGTGCGCAACAACGACGAACACACGATCATTGCCTATGCGCTGGCCAAGGTGCTGTTGGCCGAAACGCCCGAAGCGGATGAAAGCGTCGTTCTGCCTGCGATCCTGCTGCATGATATCGGTTGGAAAATGATCCCCGAGGATCTGCTGTTGCAGGCCATCGGGCGGCGGCCAACGCGGCTTGATCTGGTGCGCGACCATGAACTGCACGGCGTTGAAATGGCGCGTGAGATCCTTGAGCGTCTGCGCCCCGAAGGCGTCGATATCGCGGCGGTGCTAGAGATCATCGACGGGCATGACACGGTCAAGCACGCCAAATCCATCAATGACGCCGTGGTCAAGGATGCCGACAAGGGCTGGCGGTCTACCCCGCACGGGATGCGCACGATTGCCGGCTGGTACGATGTGCCGCTGTCGGAAATCGTGCTGATGCTGGCCGAACGGTCAAACCCCCTGATGCTGACCCCCGCAGGCCGCGCCATGGCCGAAAGCCAGACCGCCGCCATCAAGGCCGAGATCATGATCTCGCATTACTTGGGCCGCGGCCCGGAATTTCCGAACTACCGACTGACAGGAGGCAACGCATGGTGAAGGATTTGGGCCTTGCGGGCAAACGGGTGATTGTCACCGGGGCCGCTGGCGGCTTGGGCCGGGCCTTTGCGCAGGATTTCTGTGATGCCGGGGCGCAGGTGCTGGTTGCCGATATAAACGCCGATGGCGCGGCAAAAACCGCCGCTGACCTGTCGAAACATGGCACCTGCTTTGGTGCGGCTGTGGATGTCAGCAATACCGAAAGCTGCCGGGCCTTGGCCGATACCGCCAAGCAAACCATGGGCGGCGTCGATATCCTGATCAACAACGCCGCGCTTTATGCCGGTCTGGAACGGCGCAACTTTGAGGACATTGACGAAGATGTCTGGGACAAGGTCATGGCCGTCAACATCAAGGGCGTTTGGCAAATGTGCCGGGCCGTGTCGCCGCTGCTGCGGGCGGCGGGCGGTGGGTCCATCGTCAATGTTGCCTCGGCCACGGTGTTTTCAGGATCGCCGCAATGGATGCATTACGTCGCCTCAAAAGGTGCGGTGATCGCCATGTCGCGGGTGATGGCCAAGGAAATGGGCGGTGATCAGATCCGCGTCAACGTGCTGGCACCGGGGTTCACCCTGACCGATGCCAGCTTTGACCATATCGCCGACGCGCGGGGCTATGGCGTGGATCGGTCCTCGCTCAAACGTAATGCCGAGGTGGGCGATATCACCGGGGCCGCGCTTTATCTGGCGTCGGATCTGGCCGGGTTTGTGACGGGTCAGACCCTGATCGTCGACGGCGGCAAACAATTCATCTGAGGAGCAGAGACATGGTCAATGTCGTATTCATCGAAGCGTCGGGCAACCGGCGCGACATCGACGTCCCCGAGGGCGAGCCGTTGATGTATGCCGCGCGGGACGCGGGCGTTGTTGGGATCATTGCGGAATGCGGCGGATCGGCCATGTGCGCGACTTGCCATTGCTATGTGGTCGAGGCCGCCGATGGGGCCTTGCCCGCGCCTGAGGCGAATGAGGCCGACACGATTGAATTCATGGGCAATGAGCCGCGCGAAAACAGCCGCCTGATGTGTCAGGTCAAGGCGACCCCGGCGCTGGAAGGCGCGGTGTTCGAAGTGGCCACCGGGCGGAGCTGATTTCAGCGCGCCAAGACCCCGCCATCAATCGTCAGCAGGCTTCCGGTCATGAAGTCGCTGGCGGGCGAGGACAGAAAGACCGCCGCGCCCTTGATTTCATCGGCGTGGCCCAACCGGCCAAGGGGCGTGTAGGCGGCCATGCGGGTGGCATCGTCTTCGGTGCGGGGGCGTGTTGGCGTGCGAAAGAACCCCGGCAGGATCGCGTTCACCTGAATATTCGACGGCGCATATTCCAAGGCCAGTTCCCGCGTCAGATTGGCAATCGCGCCTTTGGCGGCGGCGTAGGCGGGGCGCGGAAACAGACCCGCAGGGGCGGCCAGTCCGAACATCGACCCGATCAGGATGACCTTGCCATAGCCTTGGTCCACCATCAGCCGCAGCGCGGGCTGCAGTGTGTGAAACACACCGTCCAGATTGACGTTGATGACATGTCGCCAATCCTCGGGCGTCAGGTCATGCAGCGGCGCGGGGGTGCGTTCGGACACGCCGGCATTGGCGATGACGATATCCAACGCACCTGCGCGGCCATGACAATCGGCAATCGCTTGGGTCAAGCCCGGCGCATCCGTCACATCGCCCTGCACGCCGATCGCATGGTGCCCGTCGCTTCGCAGATCAGCCATGGTGCGCGTCAGGTCGCCAGCGCTTCGGTCGAACAGCGTCACCTCGGCCCCGGCTTCGGACAGGCCAAAGGCCATGGCGCGGCCCAGCCCGCTTGCCCCGCCGGTGACAAAGGCCGACCGCCCCGCAAGGCCGAACATTGCCTGAAGGGTCATGACGCGTCCCGCTTGGCTATGTGGGCTGTTGCGAAATCGGCAAACCAATCCAGCACATCCGGGTTGCGCGTGGCATCGCGGCTGGCGACCTTGGCCAGCGGTTGGCCCAGCAGCAGTTTGCGCACCGGCACCTCCATCTTTTTGCCGGTCAGCGTCATGGGAATGGCCGGGGCGGCGATGATCTGGTCAGGCACATGGCGGGGGCTGCGTTCGGTTTTCAGCCGCTGGCGGATCTGCGCTATCAGATCGTCGGTCAGGCGCTTGCCATTCGGCAACTGTACGAACAGCGGCATGTAATAGCCGCCGCCCGGTTCTTCGACGCAGACCACCAAGCTATCGGCAACTTCGGGCATCGCCTCCATCGTGCGGTAAATCTCGGCTGATCCGATGCGCACGCCGAACCGGTTCAGCGTCGCGTCTGACCGGCCCAGCACAAAGCTGCCGCCATGATCGTTGAACAAAACGCGGTCGCCATGATGCCAGACGCCGGGGTAGGTTTCGAAATAGCTGCTGGTGTAGCGGGTGAAATTGTCATCCCCCCAGAAGAACAGCGGCATGGATGGCATGGCTTGCGTGATGACCAGCTCGCCTTCTTGGTTCACAACAGATTTCCCGCTTTCATCAAGGGCGCGCGCATCCGTGCCAAGGGCAGGGGCCTGAATTTCGCCAGCATGGGTGGGCAACAGGGGCGAGCCTGCCAGAATGCCCGAACAAAACTCGGTCCCGCCGGATTGCGAGGTGGGCCAGACATCGGGTTTGACGGCGGATAGCACCCAGTCAAACACCTCGGGCGTGGCGGGCGATCCAACCAGCATGACCGATTGCAACGCCTCAAGCGCGTATTTGCTGTTCGGCACGATCCCTTGGCCGCGCACGATCTGCAAATAGGTTGGGCTGACGCCAAGGGTGGTGGTGCGGGTCTCATCCGCAATGCGCCAAAGCAGGCTGGCATCGGGATGGGCCGGGTGCCCATCATATAGAACCGCCCGCCCATTCATCAGCGGCCCCCACATCAGCGTGTTCCAGACCATCCAGCCGGTGGTGGAATAGAAGAACAGCGCGCCATCCTGCGGGATTTCAAAGTGGAAGGCGGCGGATTTATAGTGTTCCAGTACAATGCCATGGTGGCCGTGCACGATGGGTTTCGGAAGGCCCGTGGTGCCAGATGAAAACAGCACCCAAAGCGGATGATCTGACGCTACGCGGGTGTACTCAAATCCCTCGGGGGCGATGTCTGGCCCGGTGAGCATATCCGGCCAAGCCAGCATGTCGCCCGCCCAATCGGGCGCGTGGCGGGCCGTGGGTTGATAGTTCAGCATCACCAGATGCTGCGCTGTCGGCAGCGCCTCCATGATGCGGGTCAGGTCGCCGGTGCGGTCAAAATCCTTGCCGCTATAGCGATAGCCGTTTACGGCAAAGACCAATTTTGGCGCGATCTGGCTAAAGCGGTCGATCACCGTCTGCGCCCCGAATTCCGGGGCGGCGGATGACCAAGTGGCCCCAATGGCCGTTGTCGCCAGTTTGGCGATCACCGTCTCGGGGATGTTGGGCATATAGGCGACGACCGTATCGCCCGGACCAATGCCCATGGCACGCAGGCGTGTGGCCAGTTTGCGCACGGCGCCCCCGACCTCGGCCCAGCTGATCGTGCCCATCAGGCGCAGTTCGGACCCGTGGTGTAGCATCGTGCGCTCTGGGTCGCCGTTTCTTTCATGCCGCAGGACATGTTCGGCGTAGTTTAGCCGCGTGCCGGTGAACCAACGGGTGCGGGGCATGGGATCATCGGTCATCACTTGCTGGCAGTCGCCATCGGCGATGATGTCGAAATAATCCCAGATCGCTTGCCAGAACGCAGGCACATCCTGAACCGACCAGTCCCACAGGGGCCGATAGCCATCGAAGGCGTGCCCACGGTCTGCCAGCCACGCGATGAACCGGGTCAGGTGGCTGTTTGCAAGGCGGTCTTCGCTGGCTTGCCAAATCGCGGTCATGTGCTGCGTCCTCCGAATTGGGGCAGGTCCATCAGGCCCGTTAGATCGGGCAGGACGGTATGCGCCCGCTCGCCTTCGGGGAAGCTGTTGAACAGGGCGGTGTCGGCAATGCCGGTGGTCACGCCCACGCAGAACGCCCCCGCCTTGCGGCCCATTCGGATTTCCAGCTTGGGATCGTCGCCTATCACGGCCATCTGCCGGGGCGTTGCGCCGGTCAGGTCTGACACGATCTGAAGGCCCGCGACCTCGGGCTTGCCAAAGACGGTGACCTTGGTGTCAGTGGCGTTCTCCAAAGCGGCGGCAATCGCGCCGGAAATACCCAGCATCCGCCCCTTGGACGATGCGAAATAGGGCGCAACAGAGCCTGCATAGGGTGTGGCACCGTCCCAAACGGCCTGAACCACGGCCTCAAGCTCGGCCGCGCCGAAATCGCGGGTATAGCCAAGCAGAACCGCATCGACCTTGGGCGCATCGGAGGTTGGGTCGATCACCTCAATCCCGGCGTCTTGTACCGGAACGCGGGTTCCGTCACCGCCCATCACCATGATCCGGCGATAGCCCTTGCGCGCCAAGGCCTGCGCCGCCACGGCGGCGGGCGTCAGGATATGGCCTTCGTCCAGAACAAGGCCCGCATCGGCCAGCAAGGGGTAGTAATGCGCCGGCGGGAAGAACGTGCCGTTGGTGTAGGCCACCGGGGCGATCCCACGATCGCGGCAGGCGGTCAGGGCTTCAATCGCGCCGGTCAGGGCGCTGAACGTGCCCTGTTCCTTGTTCATCAGCGCCAGCGTTCCGTCGATGTCAAAGACGGCTGCCTTGATCTGGTTTGTCATGCCTGACCTCCGTTCAGTTCGAGTTTGAACCCGGCTTTTTCTATCTTCACGCGGCCCAGCCCTTTGCGCGCGGTCAGTTCGCGCACCAAGTCCATCACAGGTTTGGATTTCGGGTCATAGCCGCGCCGGGCGGGGCCTGCGGCCTTCATCGCGTCAACCTGATCGGCGGGCATGGTGGCACGCAGCAGGAATTCTTCGTCCGAATACTGCTTGCCGATCTTGGCCCGTAACTCATCGATCGATCCCATGGTGGCCTCGGCCTCAAGCTCTTTGGCGCGTTTTGAGCTGCGGATTCGATCCTCGACATTGGCATCCATCGGCATGGCGGGCGTGCCGAAGCGGCCCAGCACATAGCGCGTCACCTCATCAGGAACGGTCTGATAGCGTTCGTTCGAGGTGACGTTCAACATGGCTTGGGTGGCGACCAACTGGCTAAAGGGTGTGACCATGATCGGATAGCCAAACTCGGCCCGAACGCGCACGACCTCCTCCAGCACTGCTGGCAGCAGATGTTCGCGGCGGGTTTCCTTCAGTTGCCGCATCATCGTGCCCATCACCCCGCCGGGGATCTGGTGCTGGAAATAGCGGCGGTCATAGTCGCCGGGGCCGCGATCCGACAGGCCCTCAGCGGCCGCCAGCGCGGTGAAATAGGCATCCATTTCGGCCACGGCTTCGTCATCGACATCCACCGTCATCCCCATATCGCGCAGGTTGGCGATGGTGGGCGACATGGCGGGCTGGCCCGTGCCATTGGCCGCCGAACTGGCCGAGGTGTGCAGGCAAGGCGCGCCGTTCTGCGCCGCCTCAAGGTAGGAAAAAGCGGCCAAGCCAATCGTGGTGTGCGAATGGAACTCCAACGGCACGCCGCCCGCCGCGACCTTGAGCGCTGGGAACAGCGCCGCCGCCCGTTCCGGCGAAATCAGGCCGCCGGGGTCTTTGACATACAACTTGTCAAACTTGCCCGAAGAACACAGCGCCTTGGTCTTCTCAACCCAATGCGCATCGTCATGCAGCGGCGACAGCGTAAAGGTCAGCGCCGCGACGATCTGATTGCCGCCCGCCTTACGCGTGATCCCGGCCATGTTCAGCATGGCGGGCACGTTGTTCATCGGGTCCATCACCGCGAACCGGCTGATCCCGTTCTTGACCAGCAGGCGGAAGGCAAACTCCATCAGCTCTTCGGTCGCTTTTTCCCAGCTGATAAAGCGCATTCCCGTGGTCAGGAACGACAGCGGTGTGTTCGGCGTCGCCTCTTTGAACAGGCGCAGGCGTTCCCACGGGTCTTCTTTCTTGAAGCGCACCGCCACGGCCATATGGGTCGAGGTGGTGAAGTCGATAGCCTCAAAACCCACACGCTCCATCACGGGGGCGATTTGCAGCATCATGCCGGTGTCCAGCCCCGTGGCGCCCCAGTTCGACTGGTTGCCATCGCGGACGGTGGTGTCGATCAGTGTGACATTGGTCATGCTTTGCCCCCTTGTTGGATGCGGGCCAGAAGGCCGGGCAGATAGGCGGTATCAACACCGCCCTGTTGGAAGGTCTCGTCGCCCATAATGGCGGCATGCAGCCCCGCGTTGGTTTTCACGCCCGTCAGCGCGCAAACCTTCAGGGCGGTTTGCATTGTGGCAATTGCCTCATCGCGGGTGGTGCCGTGGGTGATCAGCTTGGCGACCATCGAATCGTAATAGGGCGGGATCATCGCGCCGGGCGTCATATGCGTATCGACGCGCAGCCCCGGCATCGACGGGAACCACGCCTGCGACACGCGGCCGGGCGAAGGCATAAAGCCATTGTCCGGGTCTTCGGCGTTCAGCCGGCATTCGATGGCATGGCCAGTCAGGACGATGTCATCCTGCGTCATGCCCAGCGGGCGGCCTTCGGCAATTGCGATTTGCAGCGCGATCAGGTCAAGGCCGGTGATTGCTTCGGTCACCGGGTGTTCGACCTGCACACGGGCGTTCATTTCCAGAAAATAGAACTCGCCCCGTTCCACATCGACAAGGAATTCCACCGTGCCAAGCGAACGGTAGTTGATGTGCCGCGCATAGGCGATGGCGGCGTCATGCAGCCCTTTGCGCATGGCTTCGGGCAGGTGTGGGGCGGGGGCCTCCTCGACCACTTTCTGATAGCGGCGCTGAACAGAACAATCGCGTTCGCCGGCGTGCAGGATCGCCTCGCCATCCGACAGGATCTGCACCTCAACATGGCGGCCCACGGTCACGTAGCGTTCCAGATAAACGCGCCCATCACCAAAGGCTGCGGCGGCCTCAGAAATCGCCAGATCCAGTTGCGCGGGCAGATCCTCGGCGCGGTCCACGCGCTTCATGCCACGTCCACCGCCACCGGCGACGGCCTTGATCAGCATGGGGAAGCCAACGGCTGTCGCCAGCGCTTGCGCTTCCTCCACCGTGTCGACCGATCCGCCGGGGACCAAAGGCACCTTGGCGTTCTCGGCATGGGTGCGCGCGGTCAGCTTATCGCCAACGGCGTCAAGGTTGTCTGGCGAAGGGCCGATAAAGATCAGGCCTTCATTCGCGCAAGCCTCGGCCAGTGCCTTGTTTTCCGACAGGAACCCATAGCCGGGGTGGATTGCATCGCAGCCGGTGCCAAGCGCCGCCTGCACCACGGTGCCAACCTTCAGATAGCTTTGCGTTGACGGCGCAGGGCCCAGCACAACGGCCCGGTCGGCCAGTTGCGCGCCAAGGCTGTCTCGGTCCGCTTGGGATACGCCCAGCACCGTTTCGATGCCCAAAGCGCGGCAGGTGCGAATGATCCGCACCGCGATCTCGCCGCGGTTGGCGATGAAGATACGTTTGATCGGGGTCATGGCGTCAGACCGGCTGAACCTTGATCAGCGCTTGGCCGTGTTCGACCAATTCGCCATTCGGGGCAAGGATTTCGGTCACGGTGCCAGCCACGCCAGCGGTGACTTGGTTCATCAGCTTCATCACCTCGATGATGCCGATCACGCTGTCTTCGGTCACGGTGTCGCCGACTTTGATGAACGGGGCCGCGCCCGGTTTCGGCGCGTGGTAGAAGGTGCCCAGCAGCGGCGCGGGCACTTCTGATCCGCCGCCCGAGGCGACGACCGGCGCGGGAACCGTTGCCGCCGGTGCAGCAGGGGCTGCCGGGGCGCTTGGTGCCGGTGCTGCCGTAGCCGGGCCAGCGCCTTTGCGGCGCAGTTCCAGTTTCAGATCGCCGGTTTCCAGCTTGAGACTGTCAAAGTCCGACCCGTCGATCAGCTTTAGAATATGGTCGATATCGTCACGGGTCAGCCCGGTCATGGCGCGTGTCCTCCCTCAGCGTTTGGGGTCACGCTAGGGGGCGCGGCGCAACCGCTCAATCGGTCGGCGCGTCAGATTTCACCAGGTGAAACGGTAATGTCTTCGTTCATCCGTTGCGCGATGTCCAGCGCGGCTTGCATAACCGGTTCGGCGAAATGGGCAATCGCAGCGTCGCGGGTAAAGACGCGCCGTGCCCATGTGACGTTGATCGCCCCCGGCACATGGCTGCCCAGCCGGATCGCCACGCCAAGCGAGTCGCGGGCGTCATCGGCGGCGCGGCGCGGATTGTCGTAATCGCCTCCGAAATCCAGATCGCGCAGGGCATAGCCGCGCTTCCGCGTGTCGCGAAGAATTTGGTCCACGTAGTCCGGGCTACGCGCCCAGCGATCGCCGGGGCGGCGCGACCGGCGCAGGCGTTCCAGCGTGGCTTCGCGCACGGCGTCTTCGCAGTTGGCGATATAGGCCCGCCCCGAGGCTGACCGCAGCATGTTGATCTGAAACCCAACCGGACCCAGCGGGATATTGTCGATCATCGCGCGGGATGCGTTGGTCTCAATCACCTCCATATGGGTGACGCGCGGCACGGCCAGAACCGACGGCCATTTCACTGCCTCGGACAGGCGTTCCAACACGGGCGATGCGGCCTCGGCCAATTCGGACTCGCGGTCCATGCGGCGGGCCAGTTCGGACAGGGCGTAGGATGGGATATAGGCGTTGTCGGCCATGCGCTGCCAAATTGCGCCCTGTTCCAGCAGGGTCTTGAGGATGCGCAGCAAACTGGCCTTGGGGATGCCAGACAGGCGGTGCAGATCGGCCAGCGCAAGCCCGCCCGTGGTTTGCAGCAGCTGCAACACCTCAAGCCCGCGGGCCAGTGACTGAATGGATTTGACCTGAGGCGTCTTCATGATTGCCGAAACGATAGACAGCGGCGCAACAGGGTGCAATCGTTTGCCCAATGCTGCGAGGGGAGGAGTGCGCATGTCAGACGATCTTCATCAGGGCGGATGCCTGTGCGGCGCGGTGCGGTATGAGACCAAGGGCCAGCCGGTCAAGGCGGCGGCCTGCCATTGCCGGTACTGTCAGTTGCGCAGCGGGTCGGCCTTTGGCGTGTCGGTCTATTTCGCAGCCGAGAACGTGACGATGCTGCGAGGCGATTTGCGTGATTACACGTTCCAGACGGAATCGGGCCGGTCGTTTACCACGCGGTTTTGCACGACCTGCGGCACAACGGTGTTCTGGCAGCTAGAGGTGTTTCCCGGCCTGACAGGGGTCGCGGGCGCGACGTTCGACCCGCCCAGTTTCTGGTACGGGATCGAACGCGAAGTCTTTGCCCGGAACCGTGCGCCTTTTGTCGGGCTGCACGTCAAAGACAGCTCAGACGCCTCCTCCAGCTATGTGCCGAAGGTGGCCGATCCGGGGCGGCTTTCAAGCGGTTAAAGCTTGATCCAGGCGGTTTTCAGGTCGAGGTACTTTTCGAACGCGTGCAGCGATTTGTCATGCCCGTTGCCCGATTGTTTGACCCCGCCCAGCGGCACGGTGATGTCCGATCCGCCATAGGTGTTGACGTGGACAACGCCCGCTTTGATGCGGCGCACCATCTTGTGGGCGCGGCTTAGGTTGGCCGTCCATACGGCTGAGGCCAGCCCGAATTCCGTGCCGTTGGCGATGCGCAGGGCTTCTTCCTCGGTGTCGAAGGGAATGACGGCCAGAACCGGGCCAAACACCTCTTGCTGCGCGATGCGGTCTGATGGTTCGACCCCGGTGACGATGGTTGGCTCCATGAAATAGCCGCCGGTGTCTTCGAGGATGCGTTTGCCGCCAAGCGCAATGGTGCGACCCTGTTCATGTGCTTCGGCCACAAACCCAAGGTTCTGTTCCAACTGGCGCAGGCTATTGACCGCCCCGGCATTGGTGGTTGGGTCCAGCGGATCGCCGACCTTCATCGCCTTGGCGTGATGGGCCAGCAGTTCGACAAATTCGTCGTGGATTGATCGTTCGACCAAAAGGCGCGACCCGGCCACGCAGACCTGGCCAGAGTTGCGGAAGATCCCAGCGGCAGAAACCTTTGCCGCCTCATTCAAGTCAAGTGCGTCGGCAAAGACGATGTTCGCCGATTTGCCGCCCAGTTCCAGATAGACGCGTTTCAGGTTCGACCGCGCTGCGTTTTCCAGCAGGCGGCGGCCAACCGGGCCAGACCCGGTGAAGACCAGAACATCCACGTCCATTGAGGTTGCCAGCGCTTCGCCCACAACCGCCCCTTCGCCGGTCACCACGTTCAATACGCCATTCGGCATTCCCGCCTCAACCGCCAGTTCGGCGATGCGGATCAACGCAAGCGAAGCGGTCTCCGCCGGTTTCAGCACCACAGTGCAGCCCGCCGCCAGCGCCGGCCCCAGTTTCCAGGCACCAATCATCTGCGGAAAGTTCCACGGCACGATGGCCGCCACCACGCCCACCGGTTCGCGGTGCACCAGCCCCAGCGCATCGGGTGCGGTCGGGGCGATTTCGCCGGTCATCTTGTCAATCGCCTCGGCGTAATAGCGGATCGACCCGGCGGCAGACAGGGGTTCAGCCTTCAGCGCCATGCCGATTTCGGTGCCGTTGTTGCGCACCCCCAGAACCGCCAGTTCCAGCGCGTTCTGTTCGATCAGGTCGGCCCATTTCAGCATGACCTTGCGCCGCTGCGCCGGGGCCAGTTCAGACCAGCGCCCATCGTCAAAGGCGCGGCGGGCAGCGGCAATCGCGGCATCGGCATCTTGTTTGGTCCCGCGCGCCATGGTCGTCAGGACGGTGCCATCCAAAGGCGAGATGACGTCCATCACTTGCCCGTCAGATGCGGCGCAGATCTGACCGTCGATCAGATGGCCTGCGGGGGGAACGGGGCTATGGCGAAGGGCGTCGATACGCGATTGGTCCAGCATTTTGGCCTCAGAGTATGAATTTCAGGGAAAAGCGAGCGTCGTAAGCATACCTATCTTAACGCGGTCAGATACTGGCAAATAAAAAGCCCGCCCGTCAACGGTTGTGACGGGCGGGCCAAGAAATCGCGTTTGGAACACTTAGTAGCGGTAGTGTTCCGGCTTGAACGGGCCTTCGGGCGTGACGCCGATGTAGGACGCCTGATCCGAATTCAGCTGAGTCAGCTTCGCGCCGATCTTGGCAAGGTGCAGACGCGCGACCTTTTCATCCAGATGTTTGGGCAGGATGTAGACGTCGTTCTTGTACTGATCGCCTTTGGTCCACAGTTCGATCTGCGCCAGCACCTGATTGGTAAAGCTGGCCGACATCACGAAAGACGGGTGGCCCGTTGCGTTGCCAAGGTTCAACAGACGGCCTTCGGACAAAAGGATGATCCGGCTGCCCGAGGGCATCTCGATCATGTCGACCTGTTCCTTGATGTTCGTCCACTTGTGATTGCGCAGGTTGGCGACCTGAATTTCGTTGTCGAAGTGGCCGATGTTGCCGACGATCGCCATGTCCTTCATCTCGCGCATATGCTCGATGCGGATAACGTCCTTGTTGCCGGTGGTGGTGATGAAGATATCGGCGCTATCGACCACATCCTCCAGCACAACCACTTCAAACCCGTCCATCGCGGCTTGAAGTGCACAGATCGGATCGACCTCAGTTACTTTCACGCGGGCGCCGGCACCGCGCAGCGACGCGGCCGAGCCTTTGCCCACATCGCCATAGCCGCAGACCACGGCAACCTTACCGGCCATCATCACATCGGTCGCGCGGCGGATGCCGTCGACCAGCGATTCCTTACAGCCGTATTTGTTGTCGAACTTCGACTTGGTGACGGAATCGTTCACGTTGATCGCGGGGAAGGGCAGTTGGCCCTTCTTCACCAGCTCATAGAGGCGGTGAACGCCGGTGGTGGTTTCCTCGGACACTCCCTTGATCTGGTCGCGCATCTTGGTGAACCAACCGGGGCTGGCCGCCATGCGCTTCTTGATCTGGGCTTTGATAACCTCTTCTTCTTCGGATTGCGGCACGGGGATGATGTCTTCACCCGCTTCGGCGCGTGCGCCCAGCAGAACGTACAGCGTCGCATCGCCGCCATCGTCCAGGATCATGTTCGGGCCGTCGGCAAACTGGAACGATTTGTCCAGATAATCCCAATGTTCTTCAAGGCTTTGGCCTTTGATCGCAAAGACCGGAACGCCCGCTGCGGCAATGGCCGCCGCCGCGTGATCTTGGGTCGAAAAGATGTTGCACGACGCCCAACGCACATCGGCGCCCAAGGCCACCAGCGTTTCGATCAGAACGGCGGTCTGAATGGTCATGTGCAGGCTGCCGACAATGCGCGCGCCCTTCAGCGGCTGGCTCTCGCCATATTCTTCACGGCAGGCCATCAGGCCCGGCATTTCCGTTTCGGCGATGTCCAGTTCCTTGCGGCCAAAATCGGCCAGCGCGATGTCCTTGACGATATAGTCCTGGCCCATGATCGGCTCCTGTATCTGATGTTGGCCCGCACCTAGCACTGTCTGGGTCATTCGGCAACGATCCGGCACTTAAGAGGTAACCGGGAGATGAATAGGGGTATTCCCGCTTGCACCATATCGGGCGGGCTTTTACCCAATTGGAAAACACAGGACACCGGCATGGCCAAACAACCCCGCGCATGGCAACGGATGCTCTCTGGGCGCCGTCTTGATCTGCTCGACCCGACCCCGGTCGACATCGAGATCGAGGACATCGCCCATGGCCTTGCCTTTGTCGCGCGCTGGAATGGCCAGACCAAGGGCGATTTTGCCTATTCGGTGGCGGAACATTCGCTTCTAGTGACTGATTTATTCATCCGACTGAACCAAGAATTGCCGGTGAAATGGCGGTTGGCCGCGCTGCTGCATGACGCGCCAGAATACGTGATCGGCGATATGATCTCGCCGGTCAAAGCCGCCGTCGGCCCCGATTATGGCAAGCTGGATGATCGTCTGACTGCCGCCATTCATATCCGGTTTGGCTTGCCCGCCAAGATCCCCGGATCGGTTAAACGCGCGATCAAGCAGGCCGACAATATCAGCGCCTGGATGGAGGCGACGCAAATCGCCGGTTTCACCGAAGACGAGGCGGATAACCTGTTCGGGCGGCCCGATGCCAAGGTGATCGACGGCTTGACGATTGTTCTGCGTCCGCCGGTTGAGGCCCGAAATGACTATACCGCCCGTGTGGCGGAATTATTGGATCAAATGAAATGACAGATATCACTGTTCGCCGCGCAGGCCCTTTGGATGCCCGTCCCATCGCTGATCTTCTGAACGATGTGATCGAAGTGGGCGGCACAACGGCCTATACCCAGCCCGTCAGTGCGGACTATATCGCCGGCCGGATCACCAATGGGCGTCGCGCGTCGTGGCACATTGCCGAGGATGACAGCGGAGACTTGGTCGGTTTCCAATGGATCGAAGAGATTGACGAGCTTCCAACCGAAGCCGCCAGCATCGCAACATTCGCCCGGATTGGCCGAACCGGTCTTGGGATCGGCTCAAAGCTATTCGCAGCGACGGTCAAATCTGCACGTGATCTGGGCTATACATGGATCAACGCCGATATTCGCGCCGACAATGAAGGCGGGCTAATCTATTACCAATCGCGCGGCTTCGAAGACTACGGGCGCAAAACCGGCATCAAACTGGAAAATGGCCTTATCGTCGACAAAGTGCTCAAGCGCTACGATCTGTGACCGTCCCTGCGCTTCTTCTCTTTCCAAATACGCCAAACCCCGATCAACGCAGTCACGACGCCTAATATCCGGGCGCCAAAAACGCCGAGGCCCCGCATATAGCGGGGCCGAGATTTCGCGCCGCGCGTCAGCGCGTCCGCTGGATCAACAACTGGAACGTCAGCGGGGCGAGCGTTTTGCCAGAATGCGCTGCAACGTCCGGCGGTGCATGTTCAACCGTCGCGCGGTCTCAGATACGTTCCGATCACAAAGCTCATAGACCCGCTGGATATGCTCCCAACGCACGCGGTCGGCGCTCATTGGGTTTTCCGGCGGTGGCGGCAAATCGTCGGTCTTGGCCAGCAAAGCGTTGGTGATGTCCGTGGCGTCGGCGGGTTTCGACAGGTAATCCGTCGCACCGATCTTGACCGCGGCCACCGCCGTAGCAATCGCGCCATAGCCTGTCAGAACGACGATCCGGCTATCGGGGCGTTTGTCGCGGAGCACTTCGACCACATCCAGCCCGTTTCCGTCTTCCAGCCGTAGATCAACCACAGCGTAAGCGGGTGGACGTGCGGTGGCGACGGCTTTGCCTGCGGCAACGGACCCGGCCATTTCCACGTCAAAGCCGCGTTTTTCCATCGCTTTGGCCAGCCGTTTCAGGAATGGCTCGTCGTCATCGACAAGCAGCAAGGATTTGTCTTCTCCGATGTCCTGAAGTGCGCGTTCAGCCAAGTGGAGCCCTCCCACAGTGCGTTTCCCCTAAATCCTCATAACCTGCTGCCAGCAAAGCGTCAAACGTCGCCGCTATTTAGCGGCATCAATGAAGCAGGCTGTGCGCTCGGCCATTTGCTCGGGCGTGTCATCGCGGCGGAACAGTTCGACAAAGCCGTGGCCCGGCAGTGTGAGGTAGGTAAAGGTCGAATGATCGACCAAGTAATACTCATCATCGCCGGGTTGTTTCTTGTAATAGGTGCGATAGGCCATGCTGGCGGCTTTCACCTGTTCGGCGCTTCCGGTCAGGCCGATCATTTTCTCGTGCAGGTTGCCCGCAAAATCGCCAACCGCTTCGGGGGTGTCGCGATCGGGGTCGATGGAAATGAACACCGGCGTGACCGAATAGCCCATTTCATCAAGCACATCGACCGCATCGGCATTGCGGGCGGTGTCCATCGGGCAGACATCCGGGCAGAAGGTATAACCGAAATAGACCAGCGACGGTTCTGTGATGACGTCTTTGTCGGTCACGGTTTGGCCGGTTTTGTCGATCAGGGTAAAGGCTCCGCCGATCTGTTCCGCCCCGCCCGCAATGCGCGAGGTGCGGCACTGGGCAAAGATATCGCTGTCCGGCGCGGGGCGCGATATGTACCAGATCCCACCAAGAAGCGCGGCAACCGCGACAGAGGCCGAAATAGCGGCGATACGGACCATAGGATACCTTTCCGAGTTCAGCGTTGATCGTTTGCTACGGCACACCTAACAATTGCCCAAAGTCATGCAAGGGGCGAATGGGCGCAGATGGTTAGCGACGAACTTAGTCTTTTCAGGGAACACAAGCGCAGCAACTGGATTCGCCTGCGGACGATGATCCTGCTGCGGTGGGTCGCCATCGCGGGGCAGATCATTGCGCTGATCGTGGCGCAGCGGCTGTACAATCTGCAATTGGAATTGGGGCTGTGCTATCTGGCCGTCGGCGTTTCGGTGATTGGCAACCTGATTGCCATCTTCGTTTTCCCGGAAAACAAGCGCCTGTCCGAGAGTGAAAACCTGCTGATGGTTATGTTTGACCTGCTTCAGCTGTGTTTCCTGCTGTTCCTGACCGGAGGTCTGCACAACCCCTTTGCTGTGCTGGTGCTGGCCCCCGTGACCGTGTCGGCGGCGGTGTTGCCGCTGCGGTCCACGGTGGTTCTGGGGGCGACCGCCTTGTTGCTGATCTCGCTGCTGGTGGTGTTTCACCTGCCTTTGCGGACGGAACAGGGGTTCGTCCTGCGCATTCCCGACATTTTCGTCTTTGGCCAATGGACCGCGATCACCATCGCGCTGGTGTTCATTTCGATCTATTCGCGGCGCATCACGGTCGAAATGCACTCGATGGGCGATGCATTGACCGCCACACAAATGGCGCTGTCCCGCGCGCAAAAGCTGAACGATCTGGGCGGGGTTGTTGCGGCCGCCGCACATGAGCTGGGCACGCCCTTGGCAACGATCAAACTGACCAGCGCCGAGTTGATCGAGGATTTGGACGACCGTCCCGATCTGCAAGAGGATGCGCGCCTGATCCGGGACCAAGCGGACCGATGCCGCGATATTCTGCGGTCGATGGGGCGGGCTGGCAAAGACGATCTGCATATGCGCACCGCCCCCCTGTCCGAAGTGATCCGAGAGGCCGCCGAGCCGCATGAGGGGCGGGGCATCCAAATTCTGCTGGAACAAACGCCCGGCCCGGACGGGGATCCGGCGCAGCCGCAAATCCTGCGCCGTCCCGAGGTGATCCACGGGCTACGGAACCTCATTCAGAACGCTGTGGATTTCGCGGAATCGTCGGTCTGGGTCGAAACGATGTGGACGGATGACGTGATCTCGATCCGGATTGTTGATGATGGCGAAGGCTTCCCGCCGCATTTGATCGGACGGATTGGCGACCCCTTTGTGCGCCGACGGAAAACCGAACGTGAAGTCTCGAAGCGGCCCGAATATGAAGGTATGGGGCTTGGTCTGTTCATCGCCAAGACTCTGCTCGAACGATCCGGGGCTGAACTTAGCTTTGCCAACGGCTCGGCGCTGTTTGCCCGGTCCGAGGGCAAGGGCAATCGCACCGGCGCCATAGTTGAACTGGTTTGGCCAAAATCGCGGATTGTGGCCGAGCCAAGTGCCTCTCCTATCGGGGAAAATCTGCCTTTCCTGCCGTAGGCGTTAACCATTCATTAACCATTTTGGCCCCACGCTTTTCGAAGAACGAACACGAGGGTGCTGAATGCAGGTCATACCGGGCGTGGCCCTATTGGGTGGGTTTTTAGCCGGGATTCCGGTTTGGGCCATGTTTCAAAGACGTTGGCAGACCGTGCTTTGTGGTGGGGGTGCGCGCCCGCTGGATACGTCACATGCGTCGATGGTGTTTCGCAATGGCTTTCTGGTGGATGCCTCGCCCGCTTTGACCCGCAGCCTTGGGCTTGATCCGTTGCGTCCAGTCGGCTGGGCCGAAATGGCAAACCTGTTCAACTGGCGCTTTCCCGATTTTCCGGCCCGCCCGCCCAAAACATCAGTGACCGTCTTTGCCAAGGGCGATGACGCCGCGCAGATGGATATGATCGTATCGGACAAGGCTGTGCGCCTGACGCTGGCAGATGGGCAGGTTCCCGTTGGCGACGGACATGCGAACCTACGGTCGCACCGCGATCTGGAGCCGCTTCGCGCCGCAATGCTGAGCGCACCGAACCCGATTTGGCGGCAAGGCCCGTCTGGTAACGTGCTGTGGGCCAATCCGGCCTATTACGATCTGTGCACGTCGCTTGGCCATGTGGATCCGGGCACGCTGCCGCGCGGTGTCGAGGGCTTGGCCGATGCGCCGCCGGGTGAAACCCTGCGCTGCCGCTTGATCGGAGAACAAAACGATGCGCCGGGCCACTGGTTTGAGGTGACGGCCACCGATTATGCCGGGGAAACCGTGTGCTTTGCCAATGACATCAGTGCACAGGTCCAAAGCGAAGCCGCACAGCGAAACTTTGTTCAGACACTGGCCAAGACCTTTGCGCATCTTCCCATCGGGCTGGCCATCTTTGACCGCAAGCGGCAGCTGGCGTTGTTCAATCCGGCGCTGATTGACCTGACACAGTTGTCGGCTGAATTCCTGTCGGCACGTCCCAGCCTGTTTTCCTTTTTCGACCGGTTGCGTGAAACCCGGATGATGCCTGAACCCAAGGACTATACCCATTGGCGGCAGGATATGGTTGATCTTGTCCGGGCTGCCACCGATGACCGGTATTGCGAAACATGGTCGATGCCCTCGGGGTTGACCTACAAGGTAACGGGGCGGCCACATCCCGACGGGGCCATTGCCTTTCTGATCGAAGATATCAGCGCCGAAATCAGCCTGACACGGCGGTTTAGGGCCGAATTGGACCAATCGCAATCGGCGCTGGATGCGCTTGATGATGCTATCGCGATCTTTTCGCAGATCGGGGTCATGCTGATGTGCAATCAGCAGTTTTCGTCCCTCTGGGATTGCGACCCGGATCAAAGCCTTCAGGACATGACCGTCATCGACATTAGCCGTAAGTGGCAGCTGTTAAGCGCGCCGAACCCAGCATGGTCCGATTTGCGCGACTTTATCCAAGCCAGCACAGACCGCGCCCCGTGGGAGTCTGAGGTGATGCACCGCCGCGATGGTGCCTTGCGGCTGCGGGTGTCGCCGATCAAAGGCGGCAACACGATGGTGCGGTTTGAACGGATTGCGCAGGCCGCAGAACCGCAGGTGGAACAGGCCCGTGAGGTTGCGCTCTGACGGGGTTGCGGGCGGGCATGTTACGCGTCATCTTCGCGCCATGCATCACGCCGTGATTTCCCATTCGCCCGAACAGACAGCCGACCTTGCCCGCACCATCGCCCGCGATTTGGCCGCTGGCGATGTGATTTTGCTGCATGGTGAGATCGGTGCAGGCAAGACCCATTTTGCCCGTAGCCTGATCCAATCTCTGCTTGAGGTGCCCGAGGATGTGCCGTCGCCAACCTTCACCTTGATCCAGACCTATGACACCTTGAAGGGTGAGGTTTGGCATGCCGATCTGTACCGCCTGTCCAGCCCGGATGAGGCGGTGGAACTGGGGCTGGATGAGGCGTTTGAGACAGCGATTTGCCTGATCGAATGGCCGGACCGGCTTGAGGATCTGACCCCGGCATCGGCCCTGACCATGCGCTTTGCCGCGCGGGATGATGACAGCCGGTCGATTGAACTGGACTGGTCCGATCCGCGTTGGACGGGTCGTTTGAACAAGGTGCTGTCATGACCGCAACCCGTGATTTTCTGCAAACCGCCGGTTGGGATGGGGCCACCGTCGCGCCGCTGGCGCAGGATGCGTCGTCGCGCAGCTACACGCGCCTGACGGGGCCGCAAGGCACCGCCATTCTGATGGAAGACCCCGATGGCGACGCGGCGACCTTTGCCCGGCTCGCCCGCCACCTGACGGGCATTGGCCTTAGCGCGCCGCGCATTCTGGCGGATGATGCCGGGCGGGGCTTGCTGTTGATCGAAGACTTGGGTGACGGGCTGTTCGCCCGGCTGGCCGAGGCGGCCCCGACCCAAGAGGCGCAGCTTTATGCCGTGGCCGCCGATGCCCTGGCCGAGGTTCAGGCCGCGCCCGCGCCGCAGGGGTTGCCGGTTGCCGATCCTGACACCTTGGCCGATATGATTGCGCCGGGGGTGGACCTTTATTTGCCGGACTGTTCCGCAGGCGCAAAGGCCGATCTGACAGCCCGCTTTGCCGAGGCGCTGCACCGCCATGCGCCGGACCCGTCGGTGATGATAATGCGGGACTATCACGCCGAAAATCTGCTTTGGCTGCCGGATCGGGACGGCGCCGCACGGGCCGGTTTGCTTGATTTCCAAGACGCCATGCTGGGCCATCCGGCCTATGATCTGGCCTCGCTTCTGCTGGATGCGCGGCGAGTTGTGTCGCAGCCGGTGCAGCAAGAAACCTTCCGCCGGTTTCTGGACCGGACCGGCCACGCGGCTGATGCCTTTGGCGCGGCGTTCGCCGTTCTGGGCGCGCAGCGCAACTTGCGTATTCTGGGCATTTTCGTGCGCTTGGCGCAGGCGCGGGGCAAACCGCATTACCTTGACCTGATCCCCCGGGTTCAGGCCGATTTGCAGATCTGTCTGGACCATCCCGCCACGCGCGATATCGCAGACCTGTTGCGGCCCGCCTTGCCCGATCCAACGCCGGACTTCCTAAGGACGTTTCGCACATGATGCCGGATGCGATCATGCTTTTCGCGGCCGGGTTCGGCACCCGGATGCGGCACCTGACGCAGGACCGGCCCAAGCCCTTGGTGCCGGTGGCGGGCAAGCCGCTGTTGCAGCACGCGTTGGATCAGGTGGCGGGCTACGGCCCGCTGCGCTGTGTGGCCAATGCCCATTACCACGCCGATCAGGTTCAGGACTATCTGCGCGGCACCGATGTTGCGGTGTCGGTTGAGACGGGAGAGATCCTTGATACCGGGGGCGGGCTGCGCAGGGCGCTGCCGCTGCTGGCGTCACACACGGTGTTCACCATGAACACTGACGCGGTTTGGAAGGGTGCCAATGGTCTGGCACAACTGTCCAAGGCGTGGAATCCGTCGCGCATGGATGCGCTGATGCTGTGTGTGCCAAAGGCACAGACCTTTGGGCATGATGGTGACGGGAATATCACGCTGGGGGCGGATGGCCGTCTGCGCTGGGGGCAGGGGATGGTCTATTCCGGCCTTCAGATCATCAAGGCCGATGCGCTGGATCTGGTGCCTGCCCCGATCTTTTCCCTGCGCCGGGTCTGGGACGCGCTTGAGGCGCGGGGGCGATTGTTTGGCGTGGCCTATAGCGGCCAATGGTGTGATGTCGGATCGCCCGAAGGGGTGGAACTGGCCGAAAAGATGTTGAGTTCAGATGTTTGAAAATACCGGAAACGCGCGGGTTTTCGCGCTGCCGCCCGGCGTGGATTTCGCCCAAGCCTTGGTGGATGGGCTGCGCGCCCGCATGGCCGACCAGCCACCGCATGCCATGGCGCGTGTGCGGCTGATCGTCAACACAACGCGGATGCAGCGCCGTGTCCGGCAGGTCTTGGCGGAAGGGCCCGCAGGATTTGCGCCGCAGGTTAGCCTGTTGACCGGCTTGGCCGATCCGCGTGATCTGGCCGGTTTGCCTGCGCCGGTGTCGCCGCTACGTCGCCGCTTGGAACTGGTAGAGTTAATCGGGCGGCTGCTTGATGCCGACCCGACGCTGGCGGCGCGGTCGTCGCTATACGATCTGGCGGAATCGCTGGCCGGCTTGATGAGCGAGATGCAGATCGAAGGCGTCCCGCCCGAGGCGATTGAGGCGTTGGATGTGTCGGATCAATCGGGCCACTGGCAACGGGCGTTGACCTTTATCCGCATCGTACAGCGGTTCTTTGACCAATCGGGCGAGCCGCCGGATAAGGACGCGCTGCAACGTCTTGGCACCATGGCGATGCTGGACCGTTGGCGCGATGACCCGCCGCAAGATCCGGTGATCCTTGCGGGCTCTACCGGGTCGCGCGGATCGACCGGTTTGCTGATGCAGGCGGTGGCGCGACTGCCGCAAGGGGCGGTGGTTCTGCCGGGGTTCGATTATGACATGCCCCAACAAGTGTTCGACACGCTGACCGATGCCCTGTCGGGCGAAGATCACCCGCAGTTCCGGTTTGCCCGGCTGATGGCGCAGCTTGATCTGACCAAGGCCGATATTCGCCCGTGGCACACGGCCCCGGCCCCCGCGCCGGATCGCAATAAGGTCATGTCGCTGGCCCTGCGCCCTGCGCCGGTCACGCACCAATGGCTGATGGATGGCCCAAGCCTGCCGGACCTGCCGCAGGCGATGGCGGATGTTACGCTGCTGTCCGCGCCGACCCCGCGCGAAGAGGCGCTTTGCATCGCCATGCGGTTGCGCCAAGCGGCTGAGACTGGGCAGCGGGCGGCGCTGATTACGCCGGATCGGATGCTGACGCGGCAGGTCACGTCCGCCTTGGCGCGGTGGAACATCCTGCCAGACGATTCCGCCGGGACGCCGCCGCAGCTGACACCGCCGGGGCGGTTTCTGCGGCATGTTGGGCAATTGCTGCGTCAGGGGCTGACAGCGGATTTGCTGCTGACCTTGCTGAAACATCCGCTGGCCCATAGCGGCGCGGATCGCAACATTCACCTGCTGCACACCCGTAACCTCGAACTGCACATCCGCCGCAAGGGCTGGCCCTTTCCGAGTGCCGAGCAGATCATTGCTTGGGGCGCGGCGGCCAAGGCCGAAGATTGGGCCGCTTGGGTGGCGGCCTGTTTCACCGCCGAGGTGCGGGCAGGGGACCATCCGCTTGGGGACTGGGTGACGCGCCACATTGCGCTGGCCGAACAGATCGCGGCGGGCAGCACCGGCGGCACCAGCGCCGAACTTTGGGCGCAGAATGCGGGCCGCGCGGTGCGCGAAACCGTTGATGAACTGACGCAAGAGGCCGAGCATGGCGGCGCACTGGACGTGGCCGATTACACCGATCTGTTCGGTGCGATTTTGGCCCGAGGCGAGGTGCGTGACCGCGATGCGCCGCATCCCAATATCCTGATCTGGGGCACGCTAGAGGCGCGGGTGATGGATGCCGACCTGCTGATCCTTGGCGGGCTGAACGAAGGAAGCTGGCCCGAACTGCCCGGTGCCGACCCGTGGCTGAACCGGAAAATGCGGCTGGATGCGGGTCTATTGCTGCCCGAACGGCGTGTCGGGCTGTCGGCGCATGACTTCCAGCAGGCCTTTGGCGCGCATGAGGTCTGGCTGACCCGCTCGGTCAAATCCGCGGATGCCGAAACGGTGCCGAGCCGCTGGCTCAACCGATTGTCGAACCTGATGCTGGGTCTGAAAGTGCGCGGCGGGGATCAGGCCATGGCGCAAATGCAGGCGCGCGGGCAGCGCTGGCTGGATATAGCGGCCGAGGTTGAACGCCCCGTGCCGATCCCCAAGGCCGACCGCCCGTCGCCTTGCCCGCCCGCGCTGGCCCGTCCGACGCAGATCTCGGTGACGGATGTCAGCAAGCTGATCCGCGATCCTTACGCGATCTATGCCCGCCGGGTGCTGCGGCTTCAGCCGTTGGACCCGCTGCAAAAGGCGCCCGATTTCCTGCTGCGGGGGACGGTTCTGCACAAGGTGCTGGAACTGTTTGGCAAACAGTTGCGCGATAAATCCGCGCCGCTGACCGCTGATCATCTGCGCGGGCTGGCGGGGCAGGTTCTGGCCGAACAGGTGCCATGGCCCGCCATCCGCCACGTTTGGCAGGCGCGGATTGATCGAGTCGCCGATTGGTTTGTCGCCACCGAAGCGCACCGCGCCGATGTCGCCAACCCCCGCCATTTCGAAGTGGCGGGTGAACGGCGCATCGATAGGCTTGGCTTTGTGCTCAGGGGCAAGGCCGACCGGATCGACATCGACGGCCGTGGCTGTGCGCATATCTACGACTACAAGACCGGCAATCCCCCGTCCGAGGCGCAGCAGCTTTACTATGACAAGCAGCTGTTCCTTGAGGCCGCAATGATCGAGGCGGGCGGGTTTACCGACCTTGGGCCGCTGCATGTGGATCGCGCCGTTTACATCGGGCTTGGCCCGTCCCCGTCCGAGGTGTTCGCCCCCTTCGACAAACAAGCCCCGGCTGAGGTGTGGGCGCAGTTTGAAACTCTGATCGAAACCTATCTGTCCGAGGACACGGGATTCACCGCGCGGCGGGCGATGTTCAAGGAAGACGATCTTGCCGACTATGACCACCTGTCACGCTTTGGCGAATGGGACATCACGCAACCGGCCAAGCGCGAGGTGCTGACATGATCCGCAATGAGGCGACCCTGCGCCAGATTGAAGCCGCCATTCCGCGCAATTCCACCTGGCTAAGCGCGAATGCCGGGTCGGGCAAGACGCGCGTTCTGACCGACCGTGTGGCGCGGCTTTTGCTAGAGGATGTGCTGCCGGAACACATCCTGTGTCTGACCTTCACCAAGGCCGCCGCCTCTGAGATGCAGAACCGCCTGTTCAAGCGCTTGGGCGAATGGGCGATGCTGGAGGATGCAGAACTGCGCGATGCCCTGTTGGACTTGGGCGTTGAGGCCGATCTGAGCGGCGATTTCCTGCGCAATGCCCGCACGCTGTTTGCCCGCGCGATTGAAACGCCGGGGGGGTTGCGGATTCAGACGATCCATTCGTTCTGTTCATCCTTGCTGCGGCGCTTTCCGCTTGAGGCACGCGTCAGCCCGCAGTTCCAAGAGATCGAGGACCGGACCGCCGAAATCCTGCGCGATGAGATCCTGAACCGGATGGCCGAAGGCCCCGAGGCGGGCTGGGTCGCGGATATGGCGGCGCTGGATACAAGTGTCGATCTAAGCGGTATGCTGGCCGAAATTGTCGGCAACCGCCGCGCGTTTGAGGGCGTGTCCGAAGACGATCTGCGCAAACGCTATGGGCTGGGCGAGGACGGCGACAGCATCGAGCGTATCCTTTCCTATGTCTTCCCCGAGGGTGAAGTTGAATTTATCGCTGATCTGGTGCCGCTGCTGAATGGCAGCGGATCGAATGACCAGAAGGCGGGTGCCAAGTTGCTGGGGCTGAAGGCCGATCTGGCGGGGCTTTTGGCGCTGGAGGATGTGGGCCTGTTCGGTGGCAAGGCCAAAGATCCCTACGGCCCGAAAGTCGGCGCGTTCCCGACCAAGGCCCTGCGCAACAAGCATATGGCCGGGATGACCGGGCGCATGGATGATCTGCTGATCCGCGTGGCCTCAGCCCGGTTGCGGCGGATTGCTGTGTCGGCCTTCCGCGGTGACAGCGTGCTGTTCCGTTTCGCGCAGGCGTTTTTGCCGCTTTATGAGGCGGAAAAGCTGCGCCGGGGTTGGCTCGATTTCGACGACCTGATCGAAAAAGCGCATGAGCTTTTGTCTGATCGAGATGTGGCGGAATGGGTGCTCTACCGGCTGGACGGCGGGATCGACCACATTCTGGTGGATGAGGCGCAGGATACCAGCCCGGTGCAATGGCAGGTCGTTCAGCGGCTGGCGCAGGAATTCACCTCAGGCGAGGGGGCGCGGGCCGACAAGGTGCGCACCATCTTTGTGGTCGGTGACAAGAAACAGTCGATCTATTCTTTCCAAGGCGCCGACCCGGATGAATTTGACCGAATGCAGGCCGATTTCGCCGACCGGTTGGAGCCGACAGGCGAACCGCTGCATCGGTTGTCACTGGCCTATTCCTTTCGGTCGGCAGAACCGATCTTGCGCGTGGTGGACAAGACCTTTGAGGGGCTGCAACGCGCTGGATTTGTGCCGGAGGAAACGCATAAGGCGTTCAAGGAACAGATGCCGGGGCGAGTGGATCTGTGGCCGCTGATCGACAAGACCAAGTTGGACAACGATGACGATTGGTGGAACCCCGTCGATCTGGTGGGCGATCACCACCATACGGTGCTTTTGGCACGGCGGGTGGCGGCCTTTATTCGGCAAACCATAGATAGCGGCCATCCCATGCCGGTTGAGAACGGCCACAGCGGCACCTATGCCGCACGGCCGGTTCAGGCGGGTGATTTCCTGATCCTCGTGCGCAGCCGTGGCACGCTTTATTCTGAGATTATGCGTGCCTGCAAGCAGGCGGGCCTGCCGATGGCCGGGGCCGACCGGCTGAAGGTGATGTCGGAACTGGCGGTGCGCGATCTGGCGGCGCTGCTGTCTTTCCTTGCCACGCCCGAAGACAGCTATTCGCTGGCGGTGGCGCTACGCTCGCCCCTATTCGGGCTGGAAGAACAGGCACTGTTTGACCTGTCCCACCGCCGCGAGGGGCCGTTCCTATGGGAAGCGCTGCGCAAACGGCGGGATGATTTCCCGCATGTGATGGCGGTGCTGGATGACCTGATGGGCCAGACGGATTTCCTGCGCCCCTATGACCTGATTGACCGTATCCTGATACAGCACGACGGGCGCAAACGCCTGCTGGGCCGTCTTGGCGAAGAGGCCGAGGACGGGATCAACGCCTTCCTGCAACAGGCCATCGCCTATGAGCAAACATCCGTTCCCAGCCTGACCGGGTTCCTGCAATGGATGGAAACCGACGATCTGGAAATCAAGCGCCAGATGGAAAGCGCGGGCGACAAGGTGCGGATGATGACGGTGCATGGCTCTAAGGGGTTGGAAGCGCCGATCGTGATCTTGCCCGATACCGCGCAAAAGCAGGACCGGCGGCGCGGGTCGCTGCTCAAAACCGAAGGCTCGGTGCTTTGGGCGGCTTCGGGCGATGACGCCTCGGAGGCGCAGGAGCAAGCCAACCAAGCCCGCCGTGACGCCGAACAGCAAGAACTGGCGCGGCTGCTGTATGTCGGGATGACGCGGGCCGAGAAATGGCTGGTCGTCGGGGCCTATGACGATTTGGGCAAGCAAGGCGACAGCTGGTACGAGATGGTGCAGCGCGGGATGCTGGCCTCGGGCGCGACCGAACATCTGATGCAGTTCGGCCCAGAAGGGCAGGGCAAAGGGCTAAGGCTGGATAATGGCCTGTGGGACGGGCTTGAAATGACCGTGCCAGAGGTGCCGGACGTGCGCCGGGTCGATGTGCCGGATTTCCTGCATCACGCCATCCCTGACATGCCGCCCCATGCCGAACCCCTGACGCCGTCCAACCTTGGCGGTGCCAAGGCGCTGCCGGGGGCAGATGGGG
The DNA here is from genome assembly GCF_900302505.1 of Pseudoprimorskyibacter insulae. Lineage (GTDB taxonomy): Bacteria > Pseudomonadota > Alphaproteobacteria > Rhodobacterales > Rhodobacteraceae > Pseudoprimorskyibacter > Pseudoprimorskyibacter insulae. The sequence continues at coordinate 219,085 of NZ_OMOJ01000002.1, forward strand.
ATCTGGGCGATATCGCCATGCACCGCGGCACGATGGTGCATGGGTTGCTGGAAACCCTACCCGATGTGCCGGTGGCGGATTGGCCGGACACTGCCTTGGCTATTCTGCGGCAGCTTGATCCGACCGTGCAGCCCGAGGCGCTGGCGCCCTGGCTGGCGGAGGCGGAACAGGTGCTGACCGCGCCTTCGCTGGCGCGCTATTTCGCAGGTGATACGCTGGCCGAAGTGCCCGTGGTTGGTCCGGTTGGCCCGCTTGGCCCGATGCATGCCATTCTGGACAGGGTGATTCTTGAATCGGGCCGCGTCACGGTGGTTGATTTCAAAACCAACCGCACAGTTCCGGGTCGCCCCGAGGATTGCCCGGAAGGAATTTTGCGTCAAATGGGCGCGTATGCGGTCATCCTGTCGCAGATCTATCCGGGGCATGTCATTGAAACTGGTGTGATCTGGACGACAACGGCCACTTATATGGAACTACCGCACGATCTTGTGATGGCCGCCGTTGAAAGAGCATATCTTGACCTTGCCCCGGCGGCTCCCTAGGTTTTGCCCCCGTACAAGATGCGCCCAAGCCGCAAGGAGAACCGACATGGCCACCGTCGCAGTCACCGACGCTACCTTTGAAGAAGAAGTGAAGAACTCGGACATCCCCGTTGTGGTGGATTTCTGGGCTGAATGGTGTGGCCCGTGCCGCCAGATCGGTCCGGCTCTGGAAGAGCTGTCGAACGAACTGGGTGGTAAGGTCAAGATCGCCAAGGTCGACGTTGACCAGAACCCGAACACCGCCGCCATGATGGGCGTTCGCGGTATTCCGGCGCTGTTCGTCATCAAAGGCGGTCAGGTCGTTTCGAACCGCGCAGGTGCCGCGCCGAAGGCCGCTCTGCAAAGCTGGATCGAAGAAAGCATCGCCTGATTTGGGCAATATGCTGTAAGAAGGGGCCGCCTGAAGGGGCGGCCTTTTTGCATTTGGGGTGCCATGACGTTAACCAATTCCGATATCGCCGAGTTGATCGCGCTGCGCCGTGATCTGCACCGCAGCCCCGAAGTTAGCGGGCAAGAGGCCGGGACCGCCCGCCGGATTGTCGATGCCCTGACGCCGCTGGCGGATGAGGTGATCACCCGGCTTGGCGGCCATGGGGTCGCGGCGGTGTTCGTGGGTGCGGGCGACGGTCCGACGGTGCTGTTTCGGTGCGAATTGGACGCGCTGCCCATCGCCGAACGGTCGGGCGTTCCGCATGCGTCTGAGGCGCGCGGTGTGGCGCATCTATGCGGGCATGACGGGCATATGGCCATTCTGGCGGGCTTGGGGCGTTTGATGGCGCGTCAGCGGCCTGCACGGGGGCGTGTGGTTCTTCTGTTCCAACCGGCTGAGGAAACCGGCGCAGGGGCGGCGGATGTGATTGCCGATGCGAACTTCGACTCTATTGCACCAGACTATGCCTTTGCGCTGCACAATCGCCCCGGCCTGCCGCTGGGCCATGTGGGGCTGACCGACGGGCCTATTGCCTGCGCATCGCGTGGGATGCGGATCACCTTTCGCGGGAAAGAGGCGCACGCGTCCGAGCCTGAAAATGGCACCTCGCCCATGCCTGCGATGGCTGATCTGATGCCCGCGCTTGCGGCCCTATCGCGGGGCGCTTTGGGCGATGCGGAGTTCCGGTTGGCGACCGTGACGCATGCCCGGCTGGGCGAACCTGCCTTTGGCATTGCCCCCGGCGACGGAGAGGTTTGGGTGACCCTGCGCACGCTGGTGGATGCGCAGATGGATGCGCTTTGCACAGCGGCTGAGGCGTTGGCGCAAAGCGCGGCTGATGCGCACGGGCTGGTCGTGAATTGGCAGTATGAGGACGTGTTCCTGCACAGCGAAAACCACCCCGAGGCAACGCAGATCGCGCAAGCCGCCGTTGCGGCGCTGGGGATGTCGCAGGACGGGCAAGGCTGCCCCATGCGCGCGTCCGAAGATTTCGGGCGGTTTGGCCATTCGGCCAAGGCGGCGATGCTGTATCTTGGATCGGGCGAGGTGCATCCGGCGCTGCACAATTCCGATTACGATTTCCCCGACGATCTGATTGCCATCGGCGCGCGGATCTTTGACCGGATTGCCCGCGACATCCTCGGCTAAACCCTGCGCAAAAAGCTCCGGGCCTTGTCTGCCCCGCCGCGCCCTTCCATATAGGGTGCAAGACAAAGGAGACCCCATGAGCGACGATTTCCCCGGCTGGCACGGCACAACGATTATCGGCGTCCGCAAAGGCGGCAAGGTGGTGGTGGCCGGTGACGGCCAAGTCAGCCTTGGCCAAACCGTCATCAAAGGCGCCGCCCGCAAGGTGCGCCGCCTGTCCCCCGGTGGCTATGACGTGGTGTGCGGCTTTGCCGGATCGACCGCCGATGCCTTCACCCTGCTGGAACGGCTGGAAGCCAAGCTAGAGGCAACGCCCGGCCAATTGCAGCGCGCGAGCGTGGAGTTGGCCAAGGATTGGCGCACCGACAAGTACCTGCAAAAGCTGGAGGCGATGCTGATCGTCACCGATGGCCGCGAACTGTACGTGATTACCGGCGCTGGCGATGTCCTGGAGCCGGAACATGACGTGGCCGCCATTGGTTCGGGCGGGAACTTTGCCCTCGCGGCTGCCCGCGCGATGATGGACAGCGACAAGGATGCCGAAACCGTGGCGCGTGATGCGATGGCGATTGCCGCCGACATCTGCGTCTACACCAACGGCAAGCTGACCGTCGAAACGATTGAAGGCTGAACCTCGGACCCCGAGTTGAGCAGCCGCACAGACAAGGAAAACCTATGACCGACCTGACCCCGCGCGAGATCGTTTCTGAGCTTGATCGCTTTATCATTGGCCAAGGCGATGCGAAGCGCGCCGTTGCCGTGGCCCTACGCAACCGTTGGCGGCGCAAGCAACTGCCCGATGATCTCCGCGATGAGGTGTATCCCAAGAACATCCTGATGATCGGGCCGACCGGCGTTGGGAAAACCGAGATCAGCCGCCGCCTTGCCAAGCTGGCCCGTGCGCCGTTCATCAAAGTTGAGGCGACGAAGTTCACCGAAGTGGGCTATGTGGGCCGCGATGTTGAGCAGATCGTCCGCGATCTGGTGGACGCGGCCATCGCGATGACGCGCGAACACATGCGCGAGGATGTCAAAGCCGCCGCGCACCATAATGCCGAAGAGCGAGTGATTGACGCGATTGCCGGTACAGATGCCCGCGACGGCACCCGCGATATGTTCCGCCGCAAGCTGAAGACGGGCGAGCTTGATAACACGATGATCGAATTGGACGTGGCGGACACATCGAACCCGCTGCCGATGTTCGACATTCCCGGCCAGCCGGGTGGTAATATGGGGATGCTCAATCTGGGCGAATTGTTCGGCAAGATGGGTGGGCGCACTCAGCGCCGCAAGATGACCGTGGCCGAAAGCTATGAGGTGTTGATCGGCGAAGAGGCCGACAAGCTGCTGGATGATGAGGCGGTCAAGACTGCCGCGCTTGAGGCGGTTGAGCAAAACGGCATCGTGTTTCTTGACGAGATCGACAAGGTTTGCGCTCGGTCCGATGCGCGAGGCGGCGATGTCAGCCGCGAAGGTGTGCAGCGCGATCTGCTGCCGCTGATCGAAGGGACCACCGTGTCGACCAAGCATGGCCCGGTGAAGACCGACCATATCCTGTTCATCGCTTCGGGTGCGTTCCACATTGCCAAGCCTTCGGACCTGTTGCCGGAATTGCAGGGCCGTTTGCCGATCCGGGTGAACCTGCGGGCGCTGACCGAGAAGGACTTTGTGCGCATTCTGACCGAAACGGACAATGCGCTGACCCGTCAGTATACTGCGCTGATGGCCACCGAAGAAGTGACGGTGACCTTTACCGACGATGGCATTGCCGCGCTGGCGCGTATCGCCGCGGAGGTGAACCAGAGCATCGAGAATATCGGCGCGCGTCGTTTGTATACGGTGATGGAACGGGTGTTCGAGGATCTGAGCTTTTCGGCTCCGGATCAGCCAGGGCAGGCCGTGACCGTGGATGCCGGGTTTGTGGATCAGCATTTGGGCGAGTTGACCAAATCGACGGATCTGAGCCGTTACGTTCTTTAAGGGGCTTTGCCCCCGCCGCCTTTTGGGCGGCTCCCCCGAGTATTTAAGAGAAAGATGAAAGGGCTGGGCAGCGCACCAGTCCTTTTGTATGTTTGCGCAATCAGTTTTGGGAGGCAGCGATGAAACGGTCGCGCATCAATGAGATTTTGAAGGAAAGCGACGCGTTCATCCGCTCGCACGGGTATGTCATGCCGCCCTTTGCCTATTGGACGCCTGAGGCGTTCAAGGCCAACGATCATGCCCAGATCAAGCAGCGGCGCATGGGGTGGGATATCACCGACTATGGCGCGGAAAAGTTTGATGAGATGGGGCTGTTCCTGTTCACCACGCGCAATGGGCTGAACGCCGATTTGGGCAAGCGCAGCGCGATGCTTTATGCTGAAAAGATCATGATTTCCCGCAAAGATCAGCTGAGCCCGATGCACCGGCATGAGGTGAAAGTCGAAGACATCATCAACCGTGGTGGCGGCAAGCTGGTGCTTGAGCTGTATAAGATGTCAGCCGATGGCGGTGTGGATCGCGGATCGGCCGTGTCTGTCATGGTCGATGGGATTGTGCGGACGGTTCAGGCGGGCGGCTTGCTGAAGCTGGAGCCGGGCGAAAGCGTGACCTTGAACCCCGGCGATTGGCATGCGTTCTGGGGCGAGGGCGGCGATGTGCTGATTGGCGAGGTGTCGACCGTGAATGACGATCTGACCGACAACATCTTTGAAATGCCGATTGGCCGGTTTTCGAATGTCGAAGAGGATGAAGCGCCGGTTCATCTGTTGGTGTCGGATTATGACACACATCTCTAGGCATTAACGGCCTGTTTACCAGATTTGCGCCAGCCTGTGGTCATGAGCGACTCGATGCACATGGCCGAATCTGGGCTGCCGCTGTTTGAAGGGACGCCGGTTTTGGTGCCGGGGCAGCGGTTGCCATCCTATATCGCGGATCACCGCAAACGGTTGCGTGCGCGGTTTCGCGACGGCGGGGCCGATGCCATGCCGGATTATGAGCTGCTGGAGCTGGTGCTGTTCGGGGCGCTTCCACGCGGCGATGTGAAGCCTTTGGCGCGGGCGCTGTTGGATCAGTTCGGCGATTTCAATGGCGCTGTTTCGGCCCCTGCCGATCGCTTGCTTGAAGTGGCAGGGGTTGGGGAATCGGTCGTGACACAGTTGAAAATCGTTGAAGCCGCAGCGCACCGGCTTTCGCGGGCGCGGGTGATGCGGCGGCATGTGCTGTCCAGCTGGGACGCGCTGCTTGGCTATTGTCAGACCACCATGGCGCATCGGTCGCGCGAACAGTTTCGGGTGCTGTATCTGGACCGCAAAAACGTGCTGATTGAGGATGAGGCGGTCGCCGAAGGGACGGTTGACCATGTGCCGGTTTATCCGCGTGAGGTGGTCAAACGGGCCTTGGCGCTGGATGCTTCAGCGTTGATTTTGGTGCACAACCATCCGTCGGGTGATCCGACGCCAAGCGCGTCGGACATCGATATGACCCAGCAAATTGATCGCGCGGCCAGTGCCTTGGGGATTGTGTTGCACGATCATCTGGTGATCGGGCGGTCGCGTGAGGTGAGTTTTCGTTCTGAAGGGCTGCTCTAGTTACTGCACCCAAACCTCGACCCGGCGGTTGACCTGGCGGCCCCATTGCGTGTCATCGCAGGCCATCGGCATGGCTTCGCCAAAAGCGTCGATATCCACGTCCAGCCGGTTCAGATTGGCGGTCTCGGCGGCCTCAAGCACGGCATTGCGCACCGCTTCGGCGCGGCGGCGGGCGATGGTCAAGTTGGGTTCAGCCGGGCCGACGCCATCGCTGAACCCGACAAACAGCAGGCGGCGGGTGTCATATTCGCCCGCCTCAAGCGATCGGGCCAATTGCTGCACGTTCGACCGGCTTTGCGCATCGAGCCGGGCCGAGCCTGCCTCAAACCGGAACGATGTGGTCAGGCGCTTCATCGGGGTCAGCACGTCAATCATGCGCTTGAGGTTTGCAAGGCCATCGTCGCCCTCGGCCACCAGAACGGCATTTGCAAGGCGGTCGCCCTGATTGTCGATTGGCACTTCCTCGGGGGCTTGGTCGACGAACCCGGCGCGGCGGATCACGATTTGGGCGACGGGGCTGCGGGTGAAGGACAGGAAATCGCGCCCAAGTTTCGGCAGGCGCCGCGCGGGCATATAGAGGAACATCGGCGCGGTGAGCGGGTAGTCCTCGGTTTTGATGGTGCGGCGGGTGCTGCGCAGGGAAAAGCCGCATTCGCCGATTAAAATCAGTGGCTTGGTATTGCCAATCTCGGAATAGCTGACAATGCCCAGCCCGAAGGGATCATCGGCAATCGCCTGCGCCAGCGCTTCGTTCGTGCCGTGTCGCGTCAAAGTGGCGGATAAGACCAGATCGGCGGGCAACAACAGTCGGTCTTCAACCGCTTGGGAAATGCCGGACCGTTCGTCGCGCAGGTGGACGGTCATCGGGGCATCTTCGCCGCCCAGTTGCGCCCAGTTGGTGACTTGCCCGCCCAGAACCCGCGCCAGATCGTGCAAGGATATCGCGTTGACCGGATTGGCGGGGGCGACGACAGGAACCATGGCATCCAGCGCCAGAACCCGGTTGCGGTTGGGGCCTTGCAGATCACCTAGGCCCGCCTCGCGGGCCAATACCGTTTCGGTTTCGCGAATTTCGCGCAGGGACATCACGATGTCGGCCTCATCGGCCAGCAGGTCGGCAAAGCCTTCGTCGGTATTGGTCACCCGGAACAGGAACCGGCCTTTGACATCGCCACTGTCTTTTTCGGACAGGGTATAGGTGAATTGGCCGTCTTCATTCTGTGCACGGTCGGCGCGCAGGTTGTTGCGCAGGGCGAAGGCTTCGATCAGGGCGGGCATCAGAACCTGACCAATGGTCGACGACCCCGAGACCGTCATTTCCGCCACGAAGTTGAGCAAATCCGGGCAGCCCGGCCCCTCGCAGGATACGCCCGACCCGTCGACCGTCAGTTCGCCATAAATGCTATCGACGCGATAGAACTCTCCGTCGAACCCAAGCAGGGTGCCAGAGATTTCGACCGCGCCATCGTGCGACCGCAAGTTCACGTCCTGCGCTGCAAGCCCGGTTGCAACCCATAAAAAGAAAAATGCGGCGTATCCCGCCGCACGCAGTGCTTTCATGAAGCGCCCGCCTACACCCTGTTAGTTGAGGGCGATTGTCAGGTCTTCGAGCATGTTTTTCAACACCAGAAAGTCGCCAGTGGCCGCACAATCCGGGATTTCGACCGTCAGATCCTGCGTTCTGAGCGCACCGCCTTCGCGCAGTTCCAGCGTTTGGGCCTCAATCGGCTTGCCGCAGTTGGCTTCGGTGATCTCGGTTTCGACCGTCAGGGCGATTGTACCTTCCAGACGGGTGGTTCCGGCGGGGTAGCTGTAGATTTCAGCCTGAAGCGCGGTGGTCGACTGGGGCGTGCCCAGTTGGGTCAGAAAGCCGCTTTCGCCCGTTGATGCGGTGACAGGATCGCCCGCGTTGTCGTTCCAGATGTGACCGGCTGACCAATAGGCGGCCCCGAACTGGCGGGCATGAAGCTGAACGCCTGAGGTGCCGCTCCATTGGACGGCGACGCGGTCATAAAAGGGCAGAGAGGGCACCTGAGTCTGTGCAACAGCGCCATCGCCCGAATCGAAGGCGGCGATAAAGACCGCCGCTTCGGACAGGGCAGGCACCTGAACGGTCAGTGCGCCGGCATCGTCGGTTTGCGCGTCGAACATCAGGCCGGAATGGTGGAAGGTGACAAAGCTGTTGGGCTGGCACGGGGCAGACAGCGCCAACGTTACCATGGCAGCCGGGGCGGCGGTGGCAGTCAGGCTGATGTCGCAGGCCGGTGCCGCAGTTTCAGCGGTCTCAATGGGGGCCAAAGGCTTGGTCGTCTCGGTCGGCGCGGGCGCCGGGTCCAGCGTGACGGCTGCCAGAATCACCGGTTCTTGCGCGGCTTCCTCAACCGGGGCGTCGGTCACAGCCGATGAGGTTGGGACAAAGCTAGCCACCGTGTATTCGCGGGAATCTGCCACCGGGGCGGATTGTTGCATCACGAATCCGATCGCCAAGGCCATCATCATGGTGCCAAGAGCAAGAATTGCGGATCTAACTTTAGACATGTCTCAACCTCTTCGGATCGATTCCGATAACGTTGGGACATTGATTCATAAAGAGGGCGGGTCAGTGGCCCGAATCTGTTCAGAGCGGGGCACTTGTGCGACCACGGGGACAATCCGCCCCCGTGATCCTGTTCGGTTTCGCCTTAGGCCAGACGGCCGTGGCAATGCTTGAACTTGTTGCCCGAGCCGCAGGGGCACGGGTCGTTGCGGCCCGGATTGCCCCAAGTGGTCGGGTCGGTTTCATCGAATCCGGCCAACAGCGGGGTGGGGGCCTCTTGCGGGGCGTCACCGGCGGCTGGTGCGGCGGCAGGGGCTGCGGCTGCCTGAACAGCGGCTGCCTGCTGCGCCAAGGCTTGCTGCATCATTTCGCGCTGCTCTTCCTCGGTCATCGGACGCACGTGGCTGAGCTTTTGCGAAACGTCGACGCGCAGGCTTTCGAGCATCGATTCGAACAGCTGGAAGGCTTCGGTCTTGTATTCGTTCAGCGGGTCACGCTGCGCATAGCCACGGAAGCCCACGACCGAGCGCAGGTGTTCCAGCGTCAGAAGGTGTTCACGCCATTTGCCGTCGATGGTCTGAAGCAGAACCTGCTTTTCGATCTGGCGCATGGTGTCGGGGCCAAAGGCCTCTTCCTTCTCGGCCATGAACTTTTCGGATTCTTCTTCCAGACGTTCGCGGATGACGGCATCGTCTACGCCTTCTTCGGCAACCCAAGCGATGACCGGCACATCCATGCCCAGCTTTTCGATCACGGCGGCGTAAAGACCTTCGCCATCCCATTCATCGGCATAGCTTTTGGCGGGGATGTATTGATCCACCAGATCGTCGATCACATCAACGCGCATGTCGCGGATGATTTCGTTTGAATCGGTGGCCTCCATGATTTCGCGGCGCTGGCTGAAGATCACCTTACGCTGATCGTTCATCACGTCGTCGAATTTCAGAAGCTGCTTACGAATGTCAAAGTTACGACCTTCGACCTTGGCCTGAGCGCGTTCCAGCGATTTGTTCACCCAAGGGTGAACGATGGCTTCGCCTTCTTTCATGCCCAGCTTGGACAGAACGTTTTCCAGACGCTCAGACCCGAAGATGCGCATCAGGTCGTCTTCCAGCGACAGGAAGAAGGATGACCGGCCCGGATCCCCCTGACGGCCCGAGCGGCCGCGCAGCTGGTTGTCGATGCGGCGCGATTCGTGGCGTTCGGTGGCCAGAACGAACAGGCCCCCGGCGTCCTTGACCGCTTGTTCGTCGGTCTTGTGCTCTTCTTCGATCTTGGTGCGGATCTCTTCTGGGTCGGCCTCAGGATTGGCGGCGATGGCCTCCATGATCTTGAATTCGACGTTGCCGCCCAGTTTGATGTCGGTCCCGCGACCGGCCATGTTGGTGGCGATGGTGATCGCGCCCAGCTTACCGGCATCGGCGACGATCTGCGCCTCTTGTTCGTGCTGACGCGCGTTCAGAACGTTGTGCTTCAGTTCGGCCTGCGTCAGCAACTGGCTGAGCATTTCGGACTTTTCAATCGAGGTGGTGCCCACAAGGATCGGCTGCCCGCGCTCATGCGCTTCGCGGATGGTGCGCACGATGGCTTCGTATTTTTCGCGGGCGGTGCGATAGACTTGGTCGTCTTCGTCAATCCGCGCGATGGGCTTGTTGGTCGGAACCTCAACCACACCCAGCCCGTAGATCTGGCCGAATTCTTCGGCTTCGGTCAGGGCCGTGCCGGTCATACCGCCCAGTTTTTCATACAGGCGGAAGTAGTTCTGGAAGGTGACCGAGGCCAGCGTGACGTTCTCAGGCTCAATCTTGCAGCCTTCTTTGGCCTCAATCGCCTGATGCAGACCGTCCGACAGGCGGCGGCCCGGCATCATGCGGCCGGTGAATTCGTCGATCAGCATCACTTCGCCGTCGCGGACGATGTAGTCCTTGTCCTTGGTGAACAGCTTATGCGCCGACAGCGCTTGGTTCACGTGATGGACCAGCGTGGTGCTTTCAGGATCATACAGCGATTGCTCTTCGGGCAGCAGGCCGCGCATGCGCAACTGCTGTTCCAGGAATTCGTTGCCTTCGTCGGTGAAGGTCACGTTGCGTGATTTTTCGTCGATCGTGTAGTGATCGTCGTGCAGTTCGGGAACGATGCGGTCGATCCATTTGTACAGATCGCTGCGGTCTTGGCTGGGCCCCGAGATAATCAGCGGCGTCCGAGCTTCGTCGATCAGGATCGAGTCGACCTCGTCCACAATCGCGAAATAGTGGTTGCGCTGATACATCTGGCTGAGTTCGGACTTCATGTTGTCGCGAAGATAGTCAAAGCCAAGTTCGTTGTTCGTGGCATAGGTGATGTCGCAGGCGTAGGCCTCTTTTTTCTCGGCCTCGGGCTGACGCGGGTAGATGACGCCGGTGGTCAGGCCAAGCGCGCCGTAGACCTTGCTCATCCATTCGGCGTCGCGACGGGCGAGGTAATCGTTCACCGTAACAACATGCACGCCTTTGCCGGTCAGTGCGTTCAGATAGGCCGCGAAGGTCGCCATCAGCGTTTTACCTTCACCGGTCTTCATTTCCGAGATGTCGCCTTGATGCAGGAATATCCCGCCCATCAGCTGCACATCAAAGGCACGCAGGCCCAAGGCGCGTTTCGCGGCCTCGCGGCAGGTGGCGAAAGCCTCGGGCAGAAGCTGGTCCAGCGTTTCGCCATTTTCCAGCCGACCGCGGAATTCGACGGTTTTGGCTTGTAGATCTTCGTCCGAGAGCGGCTCGAAGGTTGCTTCCAGATCGTTGATCTTGGCAATCAGCGGTCGGGTCGCCTTGATTTTCCGGTCGTTCGCAGTTCCGAACACCTTGGTGGCGAGTTTTCCGATACCCAGCATAAGCTCTCTTTCACGTCTGACATCATCGTGTGCGGCATCTGCTTGCCCGTCCTTCGTATCACCCATATGAAACAGGGCAATGATCGGTCTTACAGCGCCTTTCGCGATGTAAGGGTCGGTCTGACCCGTGTCAACGCCGCCGACCGCGCGGCCTGCCCAGAAGGACGACACCGATGTCGAAACGTCTCATGAAAATTTCTGCAATTGCCTGCGCTATGGCCTTTGCTGCGCCCGCCTTTGCCGAGGATGCGCCGAACGCCAACACGGTTATTGCCACCGTGAACGGTGCGGACATCACCCTTGGCCACCTGATCCTTGTTCGCTCGACCCTGCCTGAACAGTATGACCAGCTGCCTGCCGAGGTGCTGTATAGTGGCATTCTGGATCAGCTGATCCAGCAGGAGTTGCTGTCGCAAGACGAAAAAGCGGTTGAAACGCTGCGCGTCCGTCTGGCTGTCGATAACGAGCGCCGCGCCGCCATTGCCAGCGGTGTGGTTGATCTGGTCGCCTCTGAGGCCGTGACGGATGAGGCGCTGCAAGCCGCCTATGACGCGCAATACGCCAGCGCCGCGATGGGCACTGAATACAACGCCTCGCATATTCTGGTGGAAACCGAAGAAGAAGCCCAAGCCATCGTCGATGAGCTGAAAGCGGGCGCAGATTTCGCCGAAACCGCCAAGGCCAAATCGACCGGTCCGTCTGGCCCGAATGGCGGCGAGTTGGGCTGGTTCGGCCCCGGCATGATGGTTGAGCCGTTCCAGGCCGCCGTTGAAACGCTGAAGCCCGGCGAAGTGTCTGGCCCGGTTCAGACGCAATTCGGCTGGCACGTCATCATCCTGAACGAAACCCGTGTCCAAGAGGCCCCGTCGCTTGACAGCGTTCGCGCCGAATTGGCCAATGGTGTTCAGCAAGAAGCCGTGAAAACCTATCTGGACAACCTGACGGGCGCGGCCAATATCACTCGTGTCACCGAAGATCAGATCGACACCGCCCTGATCGGCAACATCCAGCTTCTGGAGGAATAAATGGCCAAAATCACATCCGTTTCGCCCCTTGCCCCTGCGGCTTTTCCGAACCTGCCCGTCATTGATGGTGTTCGCTTTGCAACGGCTGAAGCCGGGGTGCGATATCAGGGTCGGACCGATGTGATGCTGGCGATGCTCGATCCGGGTAGCGTGGTGACCGGGGTATTTACCCGGTCGGCCACGCGTTCCGCGAACGTGCTGGATTGTCAAAAGAAAATTGGCACTGACAGCGATGCCGGTGCCGCGATTATCGTGAACTCGGGCAACTCCAACGCCTTTACCGGGCGTGCCGGTGAAGGGTCGGTTGATGCCATCAGCGAGGCGGTCGCCGCCAAGACGGGCCTACCTGCAAACCGTGTCTTCACCAGCTCGACCGGGGTGATTGGCGAACGTCTGCCGCATGACCGCATCATCGCCAAGATCGATGATCTGGTGGGGGCGCTGGACGCGGGCAAAATTGCCCCCGCCGCCAAGGCCATCATGACCACCGACACCTTCCCCAAAGGTGCTTGCGCCGAGGTTGAGGTGGACGGCAAGACCGTGCGCATCGCCGGTATGGCCAAAGGCTCGGGCATGATCGCGCCGGATATGGCGACCATGCTGGTTTACGTGTTCACCGATGCCAAAATTGGCCGTGCTGACTTGCAGGCCATCGTTTCGGACGCGGCGGACAAGACCTTCAACTGCATCACCGTGGATAGCGACACCTCGACCTCGGACACGCTGCTGATGGGGGCAACGGGCGCGTCGGGCGCGGATGTCACGGGCAATGCCGCGTTCGCGCAAGCGGTGCATGACGTGTTCCTGGATCTGGCGCATCAAGTCGTGAAAGACGGCGAAGGCGCGACCAAGTTCGTTGAGATCACCGTGACCGGCGCAGCAACCGATGCCGATGCCCGCACCCACGCCATGGCGATTGCCAATTCGCCGCTGGTCAAAACCGCGATTGCCGGTGAAGACCCGAACTGGGGCCGTATCGTTATGGCGATCGGCAAATCCGGCGCGGCGGCAGACCGCGACCTTCTGAGCATCCGCTTTGGCGATATCGTGGTTGCCGAAAAGGGTTGGGTGTCAGCCGAGTATCGCGAAGCGCAGGGCGCCGCGATCATGAAGCAACAGGAAATTCCGATCACCGTGGATCTGGGTCTTGGGACGGGTCAGGCCACGGTCTGGACCTGTGATTTGACCCACGGTTATATCTCGATCAACGCGGACTATCGCTCGTGAAGGTTGTACTGGTCTCGGCTGTCGCGCTGATTGACCGCGATGGCCGCGTTCTTTTGGCGCAGCGTCCCGAAGGCAAGTCTATGGCGGGCCTTTGGGAGTTTCCGGGCGGCAAGGTTGAGCCGGGGGAAACCCCGGAACAGGCCCTGATTCGCGAGCTAGAAGAAGAGCTGGGAATCAACACATGGGCGAGCTGCCTCGCTCCGCTGACTTTTGCAAGTCACAGCTATGAAGATTTCCACCTTCTTATGCCGTTATTTGCTTGCCGGAAGTGGGAAGGAACCCCGATTTCGCGCGAAGGCCAGGCGCTAAAATGGTGTCGTGTCAATGAGTTGCGGGATTATCCGATGCCCGCCGCAGACGTGCCGTTGATCCCAATCCTGCGCGATTGGCTTTAGGCGACAATCTGTCCGTTCTGCTAATATTTGTGCGTTTTTCCCCTTGGATGCTCAAAAGATCTACTGCCGATGCGCAAATGAATTATGGATTTGTTCACCGTCCTGTCATAAATTTGTCGTGCAGATCAACGTGTTCCGGGGGAGGAAGACAGATGTTGAAGACAATCGAAGTTGGCAGCCGGATCTCGGTTCAGGGCATCGTGGAAAAAAGCTGGCCGGATGGCCGTCTTTCCGTCCGCGTTGGCACCCAAGTGTACACCGGTCGTCCGGTTAACGCTGCCGCATAAGGGTATCTGGCCGCTATCTCACTCCGGCGGTTGGGTCCATGTAATGATTTCTGAAAGGTGCGCCCACTCAGCGCACCTTTTTTGATGGCTAAACCGCCAGTGTCGCCTGTACGGCGCGCTGCCACGCCTGATACTTGGTATCCCGTTGATCCTCGGGCATTGACGGGGCAAAGGACCGCTCTAGCGCCCAGCTTTCGGCAAAGGCGTCTTGGTCTGGCCAAACCCCCGCGCGATGCCCTGCCAGCCATGCCGCGCCTAAGGCGGTTGTTTCCGTCACCTTCGGTCGATCTACCGGTGCATTCAGGATGTCTGACAGGAATTGCATCGCATAATCGCTATTGGCCATGCCGCCATCGACGCGCAGCACCCGATTGCTCATCTCCGCGCCCCAGTCGGCTTGCATCGCCTCTAGCAGGTCGCGGGTCTGATAGCCGACGCTTTCCAGCGCCGCCCGCGCAAATTCGGCAGGGCCTGAGTTGCGGGTCAGGCCAAAGACTGCGCCGCGACAATCGGCGTTCCAATAGGGGGCGCCAAGACCGGTGAAGGCAGGCACCAGAATGACGTTCTGCGACGGGTCGGCGCGTTCGGCCAAGGGCTGGGTTTCGCCCGCGCTGGATATCAGTTTCAGCCCATCCCGCAGCCATTGCACCACCGCACCGGCAACAAATATTGACCCTTCCAGCGCATAGGTCGGCTTGCCGTCCAACTGATAGGCAATGGTCGTCAAAAGCCGGTTTTCGGACACAACCGGCGCTTCGCCTGTATTGAGCAGGGCAAAGCAGCCCGTCCCGTAGGTCGATTTCATCATGCCGGGCGCGAAACAGGCCTGACCAACGGTGGCGGCCTGCTGATCCCCAGCGACGCCAAGGATGGGGATTGCGCCGCCAAACAAGGCCGGGTCCGTTGTGCCAAAATCGCCTGCGCAGTCTTGGACCTTTGGCAGCACGGTCATCGGGATTTCAAGCAGATCGCTAATGGTGCGGGACCAGCGGCCTTTGCGGATGTCGTATAGCATCGTGCGCGCGGCGTTGGTGGCGTCGGTCACATGCGCCCGCCCGCCCGTCAGGTTCCAGATCAGCCAGGTGTCGACGGTGCCAAAGGCCAACTGCCCGGCGGCGGCCTTGTCCCGCGCGCCGTCGACATGGTCGAGCAGCCAACGCAGCTTGGTCGCGCTGAAGTAAGGGTCCAGCAATAGGCCCGTCCGGTCCGAGATCATCGGCCCATGGCCGTCACGCTCCAGTTTGCGGCACAGGTTCGCCGTGCGACGATCTTGCCAGACAATGGCGTTGTGCAGCGGCTGGCCGGTTGTTTTGTCCCAAAGCAGAGTCGTTTCGCGTTGATTGGTGATACCGATACCCGCGATTTGGCTGGCGTCGATCCCGGCCTTGGCAATCGCGTCGCGGCAGGTGGTCAGGGTGGTGGTCCACAAGTCGTTTGGATCATGCTCGACCCATCCATTGGCGGGGAAGTGCTGGGGGAACTCTTGCTGGGCCTGCGCGAGGGCTTGGTAATCCGCGCCGAACACGATTGCACGGGTCGAGGTCGTGCCCTGATCAATGGCCAGAATATATGTCATATGCGCTCCTCCCTCGGTGTGATTATTCCGTCGCGGGCGACTTGGTTGCAAGGCGCTGCGCGATATAGTTGCCCAGTTTGTCTGTGTCCTCTGGCGTCATGCGCAGGCCCAGTTTGCTGCGCCGCCATAGGATATCCTCAGCGCTTTGGGCGTATTCCTTGTCGATCAGCCAATCGACCTCGGCGGCGGTCAGGGTCGCGCCAAGACTTTGGCCAAGGTCTGTGGCGGCTTTGGCCGTACCAAGGATCAAGCGCGCTTCGGTGCCATAGGCACGAATCAGACGCGCGGCCCAAGGGGCGGTCAGAAACGGGTAGTCCTGTCGCAGCGCCTCCCTCAGGGCCTGCACCCCATCCATTGGGAAATCGCCACCGGGCAGGGGAATGCCTGCGGTCCAGTCAGTTCCGACATTCGGCAGATACGCCCCGATTTTCCGCAGCGCCGATTCCGCCAGTTTGCGATAGGTGGTAATTTTGCCGCCGAAGACGTTCAGGATTGGCGGCCCGTCTGCATCCAACGTCAGCGTGTAATCGCGGGTCGCGGCAGATGCGCTGCCAGCGCCGTCATCGTATAGCGGGCGCACACCCGAATAGGTCCAAACCACATCGTCAGGCGTGATCGCGGTTTTGAAATACCGGCTGGCAAAGGCGCAAAGGTAGTCGCGTTCCTGATCGGTGCAGCGCGGGGGCTGGTCAGGATCTGCGTGGTCGGTGTCGGTGGTGCCGATCAGGGTGAAATCACCCTCATAGGGAATGGCAAAGATAATCCGGCCATCAGTTCCCTGAAAGAAATAGCATTTGTCATGGTCGAACAGGCGGCGCGTGACGATATGGCTGCCACGCACCAACCGAATGCCCGCTCGGGTTGGCAGTTTGGCGATATCCCCCAAAACATGTGCTGACCAAGGGCCTGCCGCGTTGACCAACATGCGGGCCTTGATCGTTTGGGGCTGGCCGTTACGCATTACCTCAACGTCCCATAGGTCGCCTTCTCGCCGCGCCTGAGTGACCTCGGTGCGGGTTAGGATGGTTGCGCCGCGTGCTTCGGCGTCACGGGCGTTCAGGACCACTAGGCGGGCATCCTCAACCCAACAGTCCGAATACTCATAGGCGCGGCGGTAGTGGTCTTGTAGCGGGGCACCTTCGGGCGTGCCGTTCAGCGATAGGCTGCGTGTTCCGGGCAGGATTTCACGGCCGCCCAAGTGATCGTACAAAAACAATCCCAGCCGGATCAGCCACGCGGGCCTGCGCCCCTTCATCCAAGGCATAACCATTTGCAACAGGCGCGATGTGGGGGTTGAGCTGTCAAAGCGCATGCCGCTGTGCAGGGGCAGGACAAAGCGCATCGGCCAGCTGATATGCGGCATGGCCCGCAACAGCACTTCGCGTTCGATCAACGCCTCACGGACCAGTCGGAACTCAAAATACTCAAGGTAGCGCAGCCCGCCGTGAAATAGCTTGGTCGAGGCGGAGGAGGTGGCCGAGGCCAGATCGCCCTTTTCAGCCAGCCCAACGCTTAGACCGCGCCCCGCTGCATCCCGCGCGATGCCGCAGCCATTGATACCGCCGCCGATAATGAACAGATCATATGCGTCATGTGGGTGTGCCATGGCGGGCCCCAAATGGTTGAAATGTGCGTTATGACTAATAAATTTTGCGAAATTCGCAAGAAATTATTTCGATAAAGTTCTATAATGTTCGTTATTGCCATAAATCGAACATTGCGATCAGAAAATCGCTTGGCGTTGCCTTGCCGCGCGTCTAAACAAAAATGCAGGAGGGCCGCGCCATGTCTCAATCGCTTCGGCACACGCAGATTCTGGATATTGCCCGGCGGGAAGGGGCCGTGAAGGTCGAGGATCTGGCCCAGCATTTTGGTGTCACGCTTCAAACCATCCGGCGCGATCTGGCGGAAATGGACGAAAACGGGCATTTGGAACGCGTTCATGGTGGCGCGGTTTTGCCTTCGGGCACGGTCAATATCGGGTACGAATACCGACAGTCGATGAATGATGAGGCCAAGCGCGCCATCGCCAAAGCCTGCGCCGCGCAGGTGCCGGGCGACTGTTCCTTGTTCCTGAACATCGGCACCAGCACTGAGGCCGTCGCGCGGGAACTTCTGGCTCATCGCAGCTTGATGGTGGTGACCAACAATATGAACGTCGCCAACATTCTTGTGAGAAACCCCGATTGTGACATTACGCTAACGGGCGGAACGCTCCGGCGGTCAGATGGCGGATTGGTCGGCCCGCTGACGCAGGATGCGGTGGCGCGTTTCAAGTTCGATATTGCGGTGATTGGCTGTTCGGCCTTGGATGAAGACGGCGACCTGCTCGATTTCGATTTCCAAGAGGTGGGCGTCAGCCAGACGATCATTCGCCAAGCGCGCCGTGTTTTTCTGGTGGCCGATCATTCCAAAATATCGCGCCATGCCCCCGCCAAAATCGCCCCATTGTCTGAGGTCGATGTTCTGATCACCGATTTGCCACTGCCGGAACCACTCAGGGCCAAGTGCGCAGAATGGGGCGTTGAGGTCATCTACGCCGAGGCATGAAAAAAGCCCCGTCATCATCTGACGGGGCTTTCTTTGTTCGTTTGATCAACAGGCGATCAATCCAGCGTGCGGATGACTTCTTCGCGTTCGAAGATTTCGATCACGTCACGTGGGCGGATATCGTCATAGGCTTCGAAGGCCATGCCGCATTCCTGACCCGACTGAACTTCGCTGACTTCGTCTTTGAAGCGCTTCAGGGTCTTCAGCGTGCCTTCGTGGATCACAACGTTGTCGCGCAGCAGGCGGACGCCAGCGGAACGACGCGCGACGCCTTCGGTGACCAGACAGCCAGCAACCTTGCCGACGTTGGACACTTTGAAGACTTCTTTGATCTCGGCGTAGCCGATGAACTTTTCGCGGATCTCGGCGGACAACAGGCCCGACGCGGCGGCTTTGACGTCATCCACAAGGTCATAGATGACCGAGTAGTACCGGATCTCAACGCCCTTTTGGTTGGCGCTGTTCCGGGCGGGCGCGTTGGCCCGCACGTTAAAGCCAAAGACCGGCGCGCCTGAGGCTTCTGCCAGACCGACGTCGGATTCGGTGATCGCACCAACGCCCGAGTGCAGAACGCGGACGCGCACTTCGTCGTTACCGATCTTTTCCATCGCCTGAACGATGGCTTCGGCCGAGCCCTGCACGTCGGCTTTGACGAGGATCGGAAGTTCGGAAACATCCTTGTCGTCCTTGGCCTTCTGCATCAGCTGTTCCAGCGTGGTCGCGGCACCGGCAGCGGCGCGCTTATCTTTCGCGGCCTGAGCACGGTATTCAGCGATTTCACGCGCCTGCGCTTCGGTTTCCACAACGTTCAGCACGTCGCCCGCTTCGGGAGTGCCGTTGAGGCCAAGAACCTCAACCGGGACCGAAGGACCGGCTTCCGGAACGCGTTCGCCTTTGTCGTTCACCAGCGCGCGGACGCGGCCATACTGTTCGCCAACAACGAAGATGTCGCCCTGACGCAGCGTGCCGGTCTGAACCAGAACGGTCGCAACCGGGCCACGGCCCACGTCAAGCTGTGCTTCGATGACGGCACCCTGTGCGGCGCGGTCCGGGTTGGCGGTCAGTTCAAGGATTTCCGCCTGAAGCGCGATGGCTTCCAGCAGTTCATCAAGGCCTTGGCCGGTGTGGGCCGAAACTTCGACGTCCTGAACTTCACCCGACATGGCTTCGACGACGACTTCGTGCTGAAGCAGTTCGGTGCGGACCTTGGTCGGGTTGGCTTCGTGTTTGTCGATCTTGTTGATCGCGATAATCATCGGAACCTTGGCCGCCTTGGCGTGGTTGATGGCTTCAACCGTCTGCGGCATGACCGAGTCGTCAGCCGCAACAACCAGAACCACGATGTCCGTTACCTGAGCGCCGCGCGAGCGCATCGAAGTAAAGGCCGCGTGGCCAGGTGTGTCAAGGAACGACAGAACGGCGCCGCTTTCGGTTGTTACCTGATAAGCCCCGATGTGCTGGGTAATACCGCCCGCTTCGCCAGCGGTGACTTTCGTCTTGCGGATCGCATCCAGAAGCGAGGTTTTACCGTGGTCAACGTGGCCCATGATGGTGATGACCGGCGGACGCGGCTTCAGATCTTCGGCCTTGTCGGTTTCGGTCTGGATCACGTCTTCAACGTCAGAATCCGACACGCGTTGAATGCGGTGGCCGAATTCTTCGATGATCAGTTCGGCAGTGTCCTGGTCGATCGTCTGGTTCTGAGTGACCATCATGCCCATCTGCATGAGCGATTTGACCACATCCGCCACACGTTCGGCCATACGGTTCGCCAGTTCCGAAACAACGATGGTTTCGGGCACCTGAACGTCACGGACGATCTTTTCGCGTTGCTGCGTGCCCATGGCTTTCTGACGCGCACGCTCTTGCTTGCGCTTCATCGCGGCCATGGATTTCTGACGGCCACCTTCGCCGGAAAGCGCTTGGTTCAGCGTCAGCTTGCCTGCGCGGCGGCCAGAATCGTCGCGACCACGGGTGCTGCGACCACGCTCTTCGCGTTCACGTTCGGCTTTGCGCGGCTGTGCAGCCTGCGGGCCGGGCTTGTTCGCACCGGGCGCGGGGCGTGCCGTACGTTCTGCAGGCGCGGCGGCGCCAGCTGCCGGAGCAGCAGCGGCGGGTTTGGCAGCCTCAGCCTTTTTGAGAGCGGCTTCACGCGCGGCCTCTTCTTGGGCCTCACGCTGGCGGCGCTCTTCTTCTTCGGCTTTCTGACGGGCCTTTTCTTCGGCCTCGCGCTGTTCGCGTTCCTTCGCCTCTTTCTCGGCGCGCATACGCTCACGTTCTTCGGCGCGGGCTTTCTCTTCGGCTTCACGCTGTGCGGCTTCTTCGACTTCACGCGCTTTCGCGGCCTGAACGGCCTTCAGGCGACGAGCCAATTCAGCGTCGGAGATGCCGCCGGGACGAGGGCCACCGCCGGTCTGGTTTCCACCGCCGCCAGACTTTGCGGCACCCGGCTTGGGCACCACAACGCGCTTGCGCTTGGTTTCTACCACGACGTTCTTGGTGCGCCCATGGCTGAAGCTTTGCTTCACATTCCCCGAGCGGGATCCACCGCGCAAACCCAATGTCTTTTTACCGTCGTTATCGCTCATAAAGCTCTCTTATCCTTTCCGACGGCCCTTGCCGCCGACATCTGCGTCGGACCTTCCGACACGCACGCCCTTTAATCTTTGGGCTTCCTCTACAACACGTTTCGTGAGTCCGCCAGCACCTAGCGCGGCGTGTATCACAGTTTGTCGCCCAAAGGCCAACCCAAGCTCTTCCGCAGCAAGCCAGCCTATGTAGCTTCCGAAATGCGGTGTGCTCAGTTTCGTTTTACCACGTTCCGACCCGTCTGTTGCTTGGATCAGGACTTCGGCCTCTTCCTTGTCGAGCCAGGTTTTAACCTTTTCATAGCCCGCAACCGCCCGTCCCGATTTCCGGGCCAGACTAATCAGATCGACAACACGTCGTACCAATTGGCGTTCCACATCGGCCAGCAGACCATCGGGAATGCTGACCGGTTGTTTGGCTGCGCGGGAAAACAGCTTTTTCGCAATCGCTGTTTCCAGTGCTTCCTTTTCCGCCGATACCCAGATGCCCCGACCCGGAAGACGTTCCAGGATATCGGGATACACCTGCGTGTCCGGGCCTACCACAAAGCGGATCAACCCAGCCTTCGGAGCCGTTTCGCCGGTCGCAATGCATTTGCGTTCCGACAGGGCATCCCCTTCGCTATTTTGACCGCCACGTGACATTTCAGGCCCTCTGGTTTCTGGATCAGACGTCTTCGCCGTCTTCTTCGTCGGCGTCTACGTCTTCTTCGGCGTCTGCCGCCAGTTCCTCGGGGTCGACCCAGCCCAGCAGAATACGGGCTGTCATGACCAGATTTTGCGCCTCTTCGAGCGAGACGTCAAATTCTTCCAGCAGGCCGTCATCCTTGGAGCGTTCGCCGTTTACCGTGGTCCAGCCGCCAGCCAGTTCCCAATCGGCGCAGGTGGCGAAGTCTTCCAGCGTCTTGATGCCATCCTTTGCCAGCGCTTCCACCATTTGGGGTGTCAGGCCGTCAAATTCAATAAGGCTGTCCTCAGCGCCCAGTTCGCGGGCCGCTTCCAGTGCTTTGCGGGCCTGTTCTTCCAGGAATTCGCGGGCACGGGTTTGTAGCTCGTCCGCAGTGCTTTCGTCGACGCCGTCGATAACCAGCAGTTCATCCAGTTCGACATAGGCGACTTCTTCGAGGTTGGTGAACCCTTCCGAAACCAGCAGCTGAGCGAAGAATTCATCAAGGTCCAGCGTGTCCATGAACAGCTTGGTGCGTTCTTCGAATTCCTTCTGACGGCGGGCCGAATCATCGCTTTCGGTCATGATGTCGATGTCGAGCGCGGTCAGCTGCGAGGCCAGACGCACGTTCTGACCGCGGCGACCAATGGCCAGCGACAGTTGTTCGTCAGGAACCACGACTTCGATACGCTCGGCGTCTTCGTCCAGAACCACTTTCGACACTTCGGCGGGCTGCAGCGCGTTCACAAGGAAGGTCGGCACATCTTCGTTCCACGGGATGATGTCGATCTTTTCGCCCTGAAGTTCGTTCACAACGGCCTGAACACGGCTGCCGCGCATACCAACGCAGGCGCCGACCGGGTCGATCGAGCCGTCAAAGGACACAACGGCGATCTTGGCGCGCGAACCTGGGTCACGGGCTACGGCCTTGATCTCGATGATGCCGTCATAGATTTCCGGCACTTCCATCTTGAACAGTTCGGACATGAATTCCGGCGCGGTGCGCGACAGGAAGATCTGCGGACCACGGGTTTCGCGGCGCACGTCCTTGATGTAGCAGCGGATGCGGTCGTTCGGGCGATAGCTTTCGCGGCCGATCTTTTCGTTGCGGCGCAGGATGGCTTCGCCGCGACCTACGTCAACGATCACGTTGCCATATTCTTCGCGCTTCACGACGCCATTGATGATGGTGCCTTTGCGGTCGATGAATTCGTCATACTGACGATCACGCTCGGCCTCACGGACCTTTTGCAGAATCACCTGCTTGGCCGATTGGGCAGCGATGCGGCCCAGATCGACGGGCGGGACTTCTTCGACGAACTGATCACCCACTTCGGGGTTGGCCATGTATTGCTTGGCGGTATCAACCGTCATTTCGGCCTGGTAGTTTTCCAGATCTTCGTCGGCAACCACGGTGCGCACGCGGGTAAAGGTCGCTCGGCCGGTTTTGCGGTCGATCTTGACGCGAATGTCCATCTCGGAGCCGTAGCGGCTCTTGGCGGCGCGGGCGAGGCTTTCTTCCATCGCTTCGACGACCAGACCGGGGTCGATCATCTTTTCGCGGGCGACGGCCTCAGCGGTCTGTAGCAGCTCCAGCTGGTTTGCGGAGGTAATTGCCATTGTCGTTACTCCTCGTCCTGGCCTTCGGCCTCGATTACATCGTCAAACTTGGTTTTATCCGGCGTGTCGTCTTTGCGCGCCTTCAGCATTAGGCGGATCAGTTCGTCCGTCAGGACAAGCTTGGCTTCGCTCAACCATTCGAATTTCAAGCCGACCGTGACGTCTTGGCCCTGATCTTCGATGTTGATCAGAATCTCATCCTCTTCGATCCCAGCCAAGATCCCACGAAACCGCTTGCGGCCGTCGATCAGTTCGGCGGTTTCAACCTTGGCCTCATAGCCTTCGAATGTGTCGAAGTCTTTCAGGCGGGTCAGAGGGCGGTCGATGCCGGGGCTGGACACTTCAAGCGTGTAGGTGTCGAGGATCGGGTCTTCGACGTCCAGCACGGCGCTGACGGCGTTGCTGATGTCGGCACATTCATCCACTTCGATGCCGCCGCCGGGCCGTTCGGCCATGATTTGCAGCGTTGGGGTATTGCCGCCCATCAGGCGGATGCGCACGAGTTCGAACCCCATGTCTTCGATGACGGGGCCGACGATTTCCGCCAGACGGCGGTCCATTGCGGCTTTGGCGATCAGATCGGTCATATTGTCCAAACACAAAAAAACGGGCGCGCGGCCCGTTGCATTATCCGGTGGAGCGTGGTTTCCCGCGCGCCGCTGTTGAGGGGCGTATAGCCCAGTTCAGCTGTCTTCGCAAGCGTCAACTCTCTGCGTGACAAATCGGGGATGTTTTTCCATTGCTTCCAATGTGTCGGCCCAGCATTCTTTCAGGTCTTGCAATTGCGCCCTGAGCGCCGCCGGGTCCAACTGGTCGGCTTTTAATTCCAGATCGTTCAGGCTTTGACGGAATCGCTTGGCCCCGAACACCGCCGCCGTGCCTGCCAGTTTATGCGCTTCTTTTGTGATGTCCTGAACGGCCAAGGGTTCATCCAATTCGTCGGGCAGGGTCGCAAAGAAATCCGTGGCATCTTGTTCAAACCGGATCATGGTTGAATTCAAGATCTCTTCTGGCAGTTCGTCGCGGATTTCCTCCAGTCGCTCTTCGTCCAAAAGTTCGGCTTTGGCGGGGGCGGTTGGGGCCGGATCACTGAGAGACGACCCATCAGACGTGTCGGCAAGGATTTTGCGCAAGGTTGCCCGCGACAAGGGCTTGGCCAGTACGTCGTTCATGCCTGCATCGCGGAATGCAGCAATTTCATCGGGAAAGGCATGCGCCGTGGTCGCTACAACCGGCGCGAGGGCCGATGCGCAGTTCAATTTGCGGATGGCCCGTGTTGCTTGCAGCCCGTCCATGCCCGGCATGGAAATGTCCATGAGGATCAAATCCACGTCATTGGCCTGGGCGGCGGCAATCCCGGCGGCGCCGTCATGCGCCTCGATCACGGTATGGCCTTCTTGTTCGAGGATCGACCGGGCGACAAAGCGGTTGATTTCGTTGTCCTCTACCACCAGCACCGTTATCGGGTCAATGATCGGTGTCAGCGCTTCGGTTGGTTGCGGCAGAGTGACCGGGCAGATGACCTCATCCTCGGGGGGCATTAGCGGAAGGGTGATCCAAAACACACTGCCTTCGCCCGGTTCGCTCTCAACCCCGATTGTGCCGCCAAGCAAGGTGGTCAGGCGCTTTGAAATCCCCAGACCAAGACCCGTGCCGCTGTTGCTTCGGGAATAGGCGGTGTCGATGGTTTCAAAATCGCCAAATATCCGCTCTTGGTCTTCTTCGGGGATGCCAATACCGGTGTCGATCACCCGAATCATCACCTCGTCGCGGCCCTGAAGGCACTCCGCCTCAAGCGTGACGCGGCCATTGCGGGTGAACTTGATTGCGTTGCCGATCAGGTTCAGCAGCACCTGTTGCAGGCGGTGGGGATCAGAATAAACATGGTGCAGATCGGGGTGGGGCGGTGCCAGAACCAGTTCAGTGCCACCCGCACGGGCCCGCCCGGTCTGCGTTGCGATCACATCCTCCATCAGCTCGACCAGATCGAAGGATTGTTTGTTCAGAACGACCTTGCCCACGTCCAGCCGCGAAATCTCTAGCACATCATTCACATGGCCTAGCAGCAGCTTGCCGGACTTGCGGATAATCTCCATGAAAGCGCGGTGTTTGGGCGGCAATTCTTCGAAATTGATCAGCTCTAGTGTGCCCAGCAGCCCGTTCAGCGGCGTGCGCATTTCATGGCTCATGACCGCCAGAAGTTCGGCTTTGGATTTCTCGCCAGCAATCGCCTTGTCGCGGGCTTGGCGCAGGTCGTTTTCGGCCTGTACCCGATCCGAGATATCACGGATGAAACTGACGAAGATCTCTCCGGTCACGGTATGGGCGCGCGACAGGGTCAGATCGACCGGAAAGATCGACCCATCCTTGCGCCGACCCTCAAGCTGGACGATCCCTTTGCCAATGACATGACGTTTGCCGGTTTTACGATAACGCGACATGCCCGCCACGTGGGCCGCTTTGAATTTATCCGGGATCAGCAAATCGGACATTTCGGCCCCCATCGCTTCGGCGCGCGAGTAGCCAAATATTTTCGAAGCGGCATCGTTGAACACGATAATATGGCCGTCGCGGTCGATCACGATCACGGCGTCAAGGGACGTGGCAACAATCGACTCCATCCGGTCGCTGATCAGCCGCTGAGCCAGCGCACTGCGCCGCATCGCGCGGTTCAGGCGGATCAGCAGGACAATCGTTCCGACGAGCACCAGAACCAGCGCGGCCAATAGGGTCGTCAGGCGTACAATGGTCTGAAGCAGGCTGTCTCGTCGTTCGGCGGCGTCTATCGAAAAGGACTGAATGCCGACGGCGGTGATGCCCCGGATCAACTGACGTGCCGTTTGGGTGTCCGCCGCCAGATCGGGCAGTCGCGCAAGCAGCGTTTCGTCGGGGCTGTCGATTAGCGTCACATTTTTGTCGATGAAGGCATTCAGCGCGGCCAGGTTTGGTTCAACCCGGCGTTCCTGCCGCAGATCGGCGTAAGGTTCGCTGATCGACAGGGTTTCAACCCGGCTGTACAGGATGTCAAATCTTTTGCGGATCTCATTCAGATTTGGCTCATCCTGCGTGAGCGCGACCTGCAAGGTCATCTCTAGGCTGGTGATTTCGATCTCGGTTTGGGACAGAACCCAAAGGATGTTGTCCGAATTGGCGGATTCCAGCTGCCGAAAGTCGCGGCGAAGATCTACGCCAAACAGGCCCAACGTGACCAAGATCACACCGGATGCAAACACCACCGCCAACCGCTGTGCGACCCGACCGGCAGGAAAGATCGCTCGAACTGAGTTGATGGGACCAAGAATAAACGTTTTAGCCATGCGACCTAACATTTAACGCCACCGTAAGGCTATTTTATGGAGTAAATTCTCAATCTGGATAGAACTATCTTTAGATAGACCGTATTTTGTCCAAGGTTGGTTGAGTCTACGAATGGTGCGACGGAAATATTGTTTTGGTTGTTTTCAGTGGCTGGGCGACCGTCCGACGGGGCGCCGATTATTGATAGGATGCTGATTGAATGAGACTTTTGATTGCAGACGACCACGATTTGGTGCGCGATACCGTTGCGGCCTATCTGTCCTCTGGCGGATTCGAAAGCGTCAGCACCGTGCCAAATTTAGATGAGGCGATCGCCCGCACCGTGTCGGAAGGCGCTTTTGACCTGGTGTTTCTGGACTACAACATGCCCGGTATGAACGGCTTGTCGGGCCTTGATCGGATGATAAAGGCCAATCAGGGCAAGCCGGTTGCCATTCTGTCTGGCTCGGCATCCAGAGATGTGGCGCAGGCGGCTTTGGCCGCAGGGGCCAGCGGGTTCATTCCCAAGACCCTGAGCGCCAAAGCGTTGATCTCGGCCGCCCGGTTCATGCTGTCCGGCGAAGTATACGCCCCGTTCGAATTCATGCGTGGCACTGATCAGAACGGTGACCATCCGCAGCTAACGCGCCGCGAATTGGACGTGTTGCGCGGCATCTGCGCGGGCAAGTCGAACAAGGAAATCGCGCAGGATTACGGGTTGCAGGAAGTGACGGTCAAACTGCACGCCAAGACGCTGAGCCGAAAGCTCGGGGCACGTAACCGGACGCATGCGGCGATGATCGCCCGTGACAGGTGTTTGGTCTGACGGTCTAAAGCTGGGCGTGCACCACCATTTCTGACGCGCCGACGATTTGAAGCCGGTAGGCTCCGTCGTTCAATTCTCTGGTTCTGCCAAGAAACGGGAAAAGCGCGAATTCGGATACGATCAATCCGGTCACATCGCCGTTTGGCGCAATGACGATTTCGGAGATATAGCCGATCCGGGATTGTCCTGCGTCAAAAACGGGTGCGTCTAACAAGGCGTCCAAATTAAGATATTCGAAATTCATCAGTTGATCTGGGACATAGGAGACCGCCGTTCCTGTCGTTTGCAGCTTGGACGGTTCAGGACTGGGATGCAGGTGCAGCGCGGTAATAATGGCCAGCAGAGCGTTCAACATCCCATATCCTTTCCGTCCGTTTCAGTGCCGCCTGTGTTTGACCGATGACCCCGCGCCATAGCCTTGGGCAAAGGCGGCGGCGAGGCCGGTCCAATCCGCTGCGGCGGTGTGTGTCGGCTGTGTTGCGGGCCTGTGTTTATGTGACGCCGCTGCGAAGGCAGCCAGTATCAGCCCACCTCCTGCATAAGCCGTACCAAGCACGACGCAGGCCGTGATAACGCCCGCTGAGACGGTCAGCGCAATGAAGGCCGCGGCGGTTAGAAACCCCAGTCCGACCGCCAGCATGACAGTGGCCGCTGCTCCGAAGGCTGTCCTTCGGAGCGTTGATTTCGCAGCATTTTTCATGCGGTCAAACATTATCGACGGGTCGCCAGAATACCGGCCAGAAACCCAAGGCCTGTGGCGATGGCGACCGCAGTTCCCGGATTTTCCTTGATTGCGGTTTCGGTCTTTTGGGCTGCGTCCTGCGCCGTGGTCTTGGCCGATGCCAGAACCTCATTTCCCTTTGCGACCAGCGCGTCGGCGTTTTGACGCGCTTGTGCTGCGACCTCGGTAGACCGTGATTTGCCCAGTTCGGCAATTACCTTGGTCAGCTCCGAAATGTCGGACTTGAGCGTTGCAATCTGGGCTTCGACATCCTGGGCCGAAACGTCTTTGCCATTTGCGATTGATGTCGCTGTACGAGCCATGTTTATTCTCCTGATTTACCAAAAGGCTTGTCAATTAAACGCGGCAGGTCGAAATTGGTTTCATTTGAAATGTCAAAATATGGCCGGAACTTTTTTGGCCCGGCGCACGTTGTTTTTCCAGATCGCGCCGAATGAAGGCGCATTCCTTAGGCACTTGTATTGGAGGCTATTATGCTTGGTTGGGCTGTTACTTTTCTGATTGTCGCGCTGATTGCGGCTTTGTTTGGCTTTGGCGGTATTGCGTCGGCGTCGGCCGGTATCGCACAGGTTCTGTTCTTCCTGTTCCTGATCCTGTTTGTGATCGCGGCGGTCGCTGGTGCGGTTCGCGGACGCAGCCCGCGCATCTAAACAGAGCGACGTGACACAGAACGCAAAAGGGCGCCGAAAGGCGCCCTTGGCTTGTTCAGATCAGCAATTTCAAAGGCTCAGTTCTTTGGTCGAAGAAAAGAACATCGCTTGGCTAACGGCAGATTGGACCTGCTCTTCGGAATAGGGCTTGGTGATGACAAACGCAGGTTCGGGCCGTTCGCCGGTCAGCAGGCGTTCGGGGAAAGCGGTGATGAAGATCACCGGGATATCCCCTGCGGCTTTCAGGATGTCATTGACCGCATCGATCCCGGACGACCCATCAGCCAGTTGGATGTCGGACAGGATCAGATCCGGGCGTTCCATACCTGCCAATTTGACCGCGCTATCGGCGGTTCTTGCAACACCCGTGATCGAGTGGCCCATCTCGGCGACAATATCCTGAAGGTCCATGGCGATGATCGCTTCGTCTTCGATGACCAGAACCCGGCCAGAGATGCTATCACCCATTTCGCGGCGTGCGATTTCAATCAGGTGGCCAGCTTCGTCTTCGTCGATAATCATGATATCGGACACATCCTTGATCGAGAATTCCTCAACCGTATGCAGAAGCAGCGCTTCGCGGGTGTTGGGGGTCAGTTTGGACAAATGGCCCTGTGCGCGTTCCGCCATGCCGTGTTCTTCGACTTCAACCGGCGCGCCTGCGCTGCTCCAGATCGTGTGGAAACACCGGAACAGGGCAACTTTGTTGGATAGTCCCATTTCAAAAACAGAGCGGTCGCTCAGTAGGGCCTCAAGCGTCGCAGCGGCGTAAGAGTCGCCGGTCTTTTGGCTGCCCGTCAAAGCGCGGGCATACCGGCGAAGATAGGGAAGCAGGTCGGCAACGGCCAACGACAGGTAGGATTTCCCGGTATCTTGCGGCATTTATTTGACCTCATCATCAATTTTTCTTGGAACCAAACGCACCCGAGCGGCGTTGGTTCCGGTGACAGGCAAAGAAATCGTAAAAAATTGCGGGATGCTAGGATGGACAACTCAAACAGAAGGTCTCGGCTAGAGCGGCAGATCGACGAGAACCTACGCAAAGTGTATCATAATGAGGAAGAAGACGCGCCTGTGCCGGACAGGTTTCTAGACCTACTTGCCCAATTGAAAGAGCAAGATATTGCCGGAGACACCGAGAATGACGCGTAAAGTGCCCGGTCCCGCAGACCCACGCGACGAAATTCTGGAACACCTGCAAGGCATGCGGGCCTTCGCCATGAGCCTTACGCGCAATTCGGCAGCGGCCGATGATCTGGTGCAGGACACGATCGTAAAGGCATGGAAGAATTTCGGCAGTTTCCAGCAAGGCACCAACATGCGGGCATGGCTGTTCACCATTCTGCGCAACACGTTCTATTCGGCCAAACGCAAAAGCAACCGCGAAGTCGAAGACGTGGATGGCGTGTTTGCTGCGACCTTGTCGGTAAAGCCCAGCCATGACGGGCGCTTGGCCATGAAGGATTTTGAAAAGGCATTTGCCTTGTTGCCTTTGGAACAGCGCGAGGCATTGATCCTGATCGGCGCGTCCGAGCTGACCTACGAAGAGGCGGCGGAAACATGCGGCGTGGCCATCGGAACAATCAAAAGCCGCGTGAACCGTGGCCGGGCCAAATTGGTCGAACTGCTGGACATGAGCAACGATGAGCCGATGGAATTGACAGACAATGCCACTGTTGCTGTCATCACGGCTGGCTTGTCGGTGCGAAAGAACATCGCTTGATAAAAACGCTTCGTTACAAAAGCCGTACCTTAACCTTTCGGATCGGAGCCCTGCTTGCAGTGGCTCTGCTTCCGCTTGGGCTTTTGTCTGTAAACCAAAACATGCTGCTTTTGGATGAGGCGAACCGAAAGCTGGAAACCACCCTGCTTGCCCAAACCGCAGAAGCGGCTGGGGAGGAGTCTGCCCTGTTCCGCACGGCCCTTGGCGTGGTCGAGGCGGTGTCAGCCGTCTTGCCGCGCCTTGTTGAAACCTCGGACGGCTGTGAGGCGTTTCTGGGCGAAATCCTGACCTTGTCGCCGGCGCTGACCTTTGTTGGGTACACAAATCGCGATGGGATTGTTGAGTGCGGCTCGGCGGGCAATGGCGTGGATGTGTCGTCGAACCCGTTTGTTATAAACATGGCCGCAGATCCAGCGCGCCGGGTCAGTGTGATCAAGGACGCGCCGATTTCGAAGGTGCCCACGGTCGTTGTGGCGATTCCGGTTTTTCAGGGCGACACCTACGATGGGCTTGTGTCTGTCTCTATCCGGCATGGACATTTTTTCAACCGTGACAACCTTTTGCCCAGCCAAATGGATGACGAAGGGTTCGACGTTCTGACCTTCAATTCCGAAGGTGAAATCCTGACAGGCAATGCGGATCTTGCGCATTTGGTCGAAATTCTGCCGCAGGGAAAATCGCTGGAATACCTGACCAAGTTTGGCCGCATGGCCTTTACCGAAACGACGGTGGATGGTGAGGCGCGCATCTATGCGGCGGTGCCGATCATCGACGGGACGGTTTATGCGCTTGGCACCCGCGCCAAAGAGGACGCGTTTGCGTGGTTCGGCGTTGGCGGGATCGTCAATTCGTTGCTGTTTCCGGTGGCAATGTGGCTATGCAGCCTTGGCGTCGCGTTCTTTGCCGTGCAGCGCATGGTGATCCGTCCCATGCGGAACTTGCGGGCCCGAATGCTGATGTTCACGCGAAACAGGTCCATTCTGGAGCCGCAAGATTTGCCGATGCGGCCCGTCGAACTGGTTGAGATGGACGAAACATGGGAACGGATCGCCACCAGCGTTCTGCGTGATGAGGCCGAGCTTCATAACGTGATCCATGAAAAGACCGTGTTGCTGAAGGAAGTGCACCACAGGGTTAAGAACAACCTTCAACTGATCGCGTCGATCCTGAACATGAAGATGCGCAAGGCCGATTCCGATGAATCGCGGTCAGCCCTGACAGACATCCAAAACCGGGTTATGAGCATCGCGCGGGTGCATCAGAAGCTTTACGAAACCTCGACCGAAGAACGCGTTCGCGTCGATGAATTGCTACAATCCATCGTGTCGCAATTCATGGAAACCGCGGGGCGCGACCAGAACGATGTTCGCATCGAACATGATCTTGATCCGATTGTGCTATACCCCGATCAAGCCGTCCCGATGAGCCTTGCCGCCTCAGAGCTTTTGTCCAACGCTTTGAAGTACTTGCGCCCTGATCCCGTGCACGGGCTTTGGATCAAGGTGTCGCTGAAACGCATGCAGGGGGCGGGGGCCGAATTGACGATTTCCAACAGTTTGGGCGGAGCGCAGCAGGCGCGGCCAGAACCGGGAAGCGGGCTTGGGCGGAAACTGATCGCGGCTTTTGCCCAGCAAATGGAAGGGCATCTGGAAGAAGTGTTCGAACCCGGCGCATGCCGCGTCTCGATCACGTTTCAAATCTCGGGGTTTCACGACGAAGAGGCCTGAGGCGTTGCGGAGGCCCAAAGTGTAAGGGCGCACCGATGTGGCGCGCCCTTGTTTGCTCAGTTGAAGCTCTGCTCGATCTTGTCGAGGGTCTTCATCGCAGCCAGCACGTCATGCACCGACCCGTTGGGTTCGCGGCCTTCTTTGATCGCGGCGATGAATTCGCGGTCGATCAGTTCGATCCCGTTGTTCGAAACCGCCACGTCCGACAGGTCGATCGGGTTTTCGCGGCCGTCGAATAGATCGTCATAACGGGCGATGTAGGTGCCGTTGTCGCAGATGTAGCGGAAGAAGGTGCCCAGCGGGCCATCGTTGTTGAACGACAGCGACAGGGTGCAGATCGCGCCAGAGGGGGTTTTCATGCCGATGGACATGTCCATGGCGATGCCCAGTTCGGGATGGTGCGGACCTTCAAGGCCAAACGCCTGCGATACGGTTTCGCCGGTCTGGTACTGGAACAGGTCAACGGTGTGGCAGGCGTGGTGCCACAACAAGTGATCCGTCCACGACCGCGGCTCGCCCTTGGCGTTCATGTTCGAACGGCGGAAGAAGTAGGTCTGAACGTCCATCTGCTGAACCTTCAACTCGCCCGCGTCGATCTTGTTCTTGATCCACTGGTGCGACGGGTTGAAACGGCGCACTTGGCCAGCCATGGCCAGAACGCCGGTTTCTTTCTGCGCGGCGCAGATCGCTTCGGAATCTTCCAGCGAATCTGCCATCGGGATTTCGATCAGCACCGGCTTGCCCGCCTTCATGCAGGCAATGGCCTGCTCGGCGTGCAGCTGGGTCGGGGTTGCCAGAATGACCGCGTCCACGTCATCGCGGGCAAGGCATTCATCCAGCGAGGTGGCGGCATGGCCGATGCCGCGTTCTGCGGCAAGGGCGTCGATCTTGGATTGGGTCGGACCCATCACCGAAGTGACGGTCACGCCCTCAATGGCTGCCAGGGCATCAAGGTGTTTGATGCCGAACGCGCCATAGGCGCCTGCAACACAAATGCGCATTAAGAGATCCTCTTACTTTGCTTTGTTTTCAAGAATGATATGACCCACCGCCGTGTTCGAGGCGGGGACATGGTAGTGGCGGTGAATTTCGGTGACATCGTCATCCAAAGCGCCGCGCATCACGTGCCACATGACCATCTCAACGCCTTCCGAGCCTGCTTCGCGCAGGTATTCGACGTGGGGCATCTTGGACAGGCCAACCGGATCAGAGGTCAGCTTATCAAGGAATGCATTGTCCCACTCGGGGTTGATCAGGCCAGCGCGCTTGTACTGAAGCTGGTGGCTCATGCCGCCGGTGCCGAAGATCACGACGTTCAGATCTTCGTCAAAGCTTTCAACGGCTTTGCGGATGGCTTTGCCAAGGTTGTAGCAGCGGTTGCCGGTGGGGGCGGGGTACTGAACCACGTTCACACACAGCGGGATAACCAGCGCGGGCCATTCGCCATCCTGAGGAACTTCGCCGTACATCACCGAAAGCGGCACGGTCAGGCCGTGGTCGACTTCCATCTCGTTCATGATGGTGATGTCGAATTCATCCAGGATCAGCGACTGAGCCACGTGGCTTGCCAGCTTTTGATGGTTCTTCACGACCGGCACAGGGCGCGGGCCCCAGCCTTCGTCGGCGGGCACGAATTCAGCCGCGCAGCCAAGGGCAAACGTCGGGATGCACGAAGCATCGAACGCGGTGCAGTGGTCGTTGTAGACAAGGAAAATAACGTCGGGCTTTTGTTCCTTCATCCACTCGCGCGATTTTTCAAAGCCTTTGAAAACCGGCTGCCAGTAGGGTTGATCGGTGATCCCGGTGTCCATTGCCACGCCGATGGCGGGCACGTGGCTGACGCCAACGCCTGCAGTAATCTTAGCCATTATTCTTCTTCCTTGCCTTCCCATTCCGACGCATAGCGGTTGCCCTCGATCGAGCGGCCGCCGTTGACCATCATTTCGCGGTACGCTTCCACGCCCATGCCGGTCATCAGGCCAGCGAGGTTTTGGAAGTTGATACCGTCATTCGCGGCCAGTTTGCTGGTGTAGTAGATGTTGCCACCCAGTTCGAGCAGCCCGTTCCAATCGCGGCGCAGCACGGCGGCACGCTGTTCGGGCGTCATCGGCCAATTGTCGAGATAGGCTTCTTCATCTGCATTGAACGCGTCGCGGTTCTTCTGAAGCCGCAGCGAGATGCAGAACTGGTTGAGGTGATACCCCTCCCGGCCACGATCGGCATCGAAGACGAACGTCCCCGGAATGTCCTCGTAGTCTTTCTTGATTGCCATTTGGTTGCTCCTGTTCGCAGGTCTTTAGTCCAGTTGTCCCAGTGCCTTCAGTATGGCGTCGGCGCGGGCGTGGTGGTTGTTGTCGCCGGGCGGCAGGCCCAGCATTCCGATTTGGTGCTGCCAGTCCACGATGGCGCGGCTCATGCGTGGATCAAAGCCCAGGTCTTCGACGGTGCGGGCCACTTCGCGCATTTCGGCGGCGCGGCGCTTGCCGTGGGTGGTGACACGTTCCATCATATAGGCGGCCTTGGCGGGCCAGTCGAAACCGGGATAGGTCGCGTCAAGCGAGGCCAGGACATCGTCTTCGACCCCGGCCTTGCGCGCGGCCAAAACCGATTCCAGCACCAGCGCCTCTAGCCCCTTCATGATAACAGATCGCAGCATTTTGCGCGTCGATGCCGTGCCGATCTGATCGTCGGCGATGGTTGTGACCATGCCAAGTGCGGTCAGCGTTTCGGCGGCAACATCCGCATGCGGGCCGGACAGCAGAAACGGCGTCTTGTGCAGCGCAGGGTGCACCGGGGCCATGACGGCCGCATCGACGTAGCGCCCGCCCGCGGCTTCGATCACCGTGGCCGAGCGACGTTTCGCGCCGGGCGCACAGGAATTGCAATCCAGAAACAGCCCGCCGTTCAGCACTGATGCGGCGGCGGCTTGGGCGGCCAGTTCGGCCTGATCCGCCGTCACGGTGCAAAAGACGATCTGGGCGCTCGCGGCCTCGGCAGCGCAGGTCAATGCCTGCACATCGTGACCGGCATAATCCGCCAGTTTTGCGGCCTTGGTGGCATCATCATCGGTCTTGATGTCGTAGGCCCCGACGGTCAGGCCCGCATTCTCCTCGCGCAGCCCGGACAGGAATGCCTGCCCAGCTTCGCCGAAGCCAATAAAGCCGATATCGAGCGCGTTACGTGACAGGGGCCTGCCTCCTTGGTGATTGCAAATACCTAAGGGCTGGGGGGGCGAAAGACCCAATTCAAACGGTCGGCCTAGTATTGGATTATTCTATACCGCTGCATTTGGCACATCCTCGACCCGCTGACTGGCCAGTGCGACCCGGCGAAGTTTTTCAATGAAATCCTTCTGTGTCGCGGTGGGGCGCCAATTGCTCCGGTAGGTCAGACCAATTGCGCGGGCGTTGCCTTCTAGGCGGATGGGCAGGGGTAGGATTTTGCCCAAACCCTCTTCGACGCTGATCTGGTGACGTGAGATGATGGTGATGTAATCCCCAAGCGCCAGCGTGCCGCGCAGAAACACCAGCGAGGATGAGACAACCCGCACCGGCGTGACCGCGCGTTCGTGGATGCGCAGTGTTTCGTACAGGTATTGCCCAGCCGGTGTTTCGCGGGGCGGCGCGACCCAAGGATAGTTTAGCGTGTCGTCCAGCGTGACCTCAGCCTTGCGGAACAGCGGGTGTTGGGGGCGGGCGACGATTGCCAGATCGTCGTGAAATAGGGTTTCCTGCACCACATCTTCGGCGGGGCAGGGGCTGCGCATCGCGCCAATCAGCAGGTCCAGATCGCCTTCGCGCAGACTGCGCAGCAGCTGCGGGTAACGGCCATCGACGACCCGAACCTGTGCGCCTTCGGTCGATTGCACAAAGTCATGAACCGCGCGCGGCACGATGGACGTCCGGGCCAAAGGCATGCTGCCAAGGTTGATGGTGCCGCGATCTTGGCCAAGTTCGGTGCCGATTTCCTCAATGCCTTGGCGAATTTCCGAATGCGCCAGCTTGGCCCCCAGCACCAGCGCTTGCGCGGATGCGGTCAGTTCAACACCGACAGCGGTGGCGGTGAATAGGGGCACGGCGGCCAGCGCCTCAAGATTGCGGGCGGCGCGGTGGACGGTGGGTTGCGACAGGCCAAGCTGCATGGCGGCGACCGTAAAGCTGCCGGTGTTGGCGATTGCGATCAGGGCGCGAAGCTGCGCCGCCGTCATTTGTGTGTCGAAGGGATGGGCGCGTTTCCGGGCCTCGCCGGTGGCGGCCCGCTGCGCGCCGCGTGCGCCAAAGCGCAGATGTTGCAAGGCGGCTTCAACCCGCCGGACGAACATTGCGCCGCAGGGCGTCGGCACCAGATCGCGGGTGCGCCGGACCAATAGCTGCGCGCCGACCTCGGCCTCTAGGCCCGCAATGGCCTGCGAGGCGGCAGGCTGCGACAGGTGGCATTCCTGCGCGGCCAGCGAAATTGAGCCTGTCTGAACGGCCACCAGAAAGACGCGCATATGGCGGATGTTCGGGATGCGCAGCATGAGGACTCCGGGTAGGTGGTATAGCCAAAAATTATGCTAGAACCCTCATTCGAAATAGGCAAGCGCAGCCTCTTGCGCCATGTTCCCCGCGAACCTCAAAGGGCCGTTCGGCCCGTTCCAAGACATAAGTGGACCCCATGAGCGACAAGAAAACCGCCCTCGTCATCAGTGCCCATTCCGCCGACTTCGTCTGGCGTGCCGGTGGTGCCATCGCCCTGCATCAGGCCAAGGGCTACGAAGTGACCGTTGTCTGCCTGTCCTACGGTGAGCGCGGCGAAAGCGCGAAACTGTGGAAGCAGGAAGGCATGACGCTGGACAAGGTGAAAACCGCACGCCGCGTCGAGGCTGAAAATGCTGCCGCCGCGCTGGGTGTGAACGACATCCGCTTCCTTGACCGTGGCGACTATCCGCTGGATCTGGGTCGCGAAACGCTGGACCAGATGGTTGATATCATCCGCGAAGTGCAGCCCAAGTTCATGTTCTCGCACTCGAAGTGGGATCCCTATAACACCGACCACATGCGCACCACCGACTTCGCGCTGGAGGCCCGCATGGTCGCGCAGGCATGGGGCCACAACCCCGGCCAGAAAGTTCTGGGCGCACCGCAGCTGTATCTGTTCGAGCCGCACCAGACCGAGCAGATGGAATGGAAGCCGTCGGTCTTCCTCGACATCACCCCGGTTTGGGACAAGAAATGGGCCGCGATCCAGTGCATGCAGGGCCAAGAGCACCTGTGGCGCTTCTACAAGAACGTCGCTGAGAACCGTGGCAACCACTTCCGCCGCAACTCGGGCGGGCAGTCGGGCGGCCGTGACAGCCGTTACGCCGAAGGCTTCCAGACCATCTTCCCGCGTACCGTGGACGAACTGGAATGAGCAGTTTGATCGGAAAAGCGGGCGTGGTCGTTCAAAACATCGAACGCGCCGACCCCGCCGTTGTCGAAGCCTTGGGCAAATGCGGTGTGGCCACTGTGCACGAAGCGCAGGGCCGCAAGGGCCTGCTGGCCAGCTACATGCGCCCGATCTATCGCGGCACGCGTCTGGCGGCTTCGGCTGTGACCATCTCAGCGCCGCCGAATGACAACTGGATGGTGCATGTCAGCATCGAACAGTGTCAGGCGGGCGATATCCTTGTTCTGGCGCCGACCTCGCCTTGTGAGGATGGCTATTTCGGCGACTTGCTGGCGACATCCGCGCAATCGCGCGGTGTGAAGGGCTTGATCATCGACGCAGGTGTGCGCGACGTGATGGATCTGACCGAGATGAATTTCCCGGTGTGGTCCAAGGCGATCTATGCCCAAGGCACGGTGAAAGAGACGCTGGGATCGGTCAACGTACCGATCGTTTGCGCCAATGAGCTGATCAATGCAGGCGATATCATCGTTGCCGATGATGACGGTGTCTGTGTTGTGCGCCGCGAAGAGGCGGAAGATGTCTTGGCCAAAGCGCAGAAGCGTGAAGCCAATGAAGAGGACAAGCGCGTTCGGATGGCGAAGGGTGAATTGGGCCTTGATATCTACAACATGCGTGGGCGTCTGGCCGAGAAAGGCCTGAAGTACATCTGATTGGGTTCGGATCGCTGGCGCGATCCGACCGGGTGGGGGGCTTTGCCCCCCACACCCCCCAGAGGTATTTGGGGGAAAGATGAAAAGGAGGCTGGGATGGCCGGTATTCGGTGTATGTGGATGCGGGGCGGCACCTCAAAGGGCGGATATTTTCTGGCCCAAGATTTGCCTGAAGATGTCGCGGCGCGGGATGCGATTTTGCTTGGGATGATGGGCTCGCCTGATATTCGTCAGATCGACGGGATGGGCGGGGCTGATCCGCTGACCTCAAAGATTGCGGTGGTCAAAGCGTCAGAGCGCGCGGGCGTGGACGTGGATTACCTGTTCTTGCAGGCCTTCGTGGATCAGCCGATCATCACCGATGCGCAGAATTGCGGGAATATTCTGGCAGGGATTGGCCCCTTTGCGATTGAGCGCGGGTTGGTTCAGGCCAAGGGCGATGTGACGCCCGTGACGATTTATATGGAAAACACGGGCCAAGTGGCGGTGGCCGAGGTTCAGACACCGGGCGGTGTGGTGCGCTATAAGGGCGAGGCCAAGATCGACGGCGTGCCGGGCAGTTCAGCCGCTGTGCCGATCGAGTTTCGCGATACGGCGGGGTCGTCCTGCGGGGCGCTGTTGCCGACGGGGAATGCGGTGGATGTTGTCGAGGGCGTCGAGGTGACGATGATCGACAATGGTATGCCCTGCGTGGTGATGCGGGCCGCTGATATGGGCATTTCGGGCGATGAGACGCCCGAAGAGCTTGAGGCGAACGCGCCGCTGCGTGCCAAGCTTGAGGCGATCCGTCTGGCGTGCGGGCCGATGATGAACCTTGGCGATGTCGAGAAGAAATCGGTGCCGAAGATGACGATGGTCAGCGCCCCGAAGGGCGGCGGCGCGATTGGCACGCGGACGTTCATTCCGCATCGCTGCCACAAGACGATTGGCGTGTTGGGCGCAGTGTCTGTGGCGACGGCCTGTTTGCTCAAGGGCTCGCCCGCGGCTGAGATGGCCGTTGTGGGCGAGGGCGATACGCGCAGCCTTGCGATTGAACACCCCACGGGCGAGATGACTGTCATCGCCAAGCTGGATGAAACTGGAACCCCGACCTCGGCCGCCATTTTGCGCACAGCGCGCAAGCTGATGGATGGCGTGGTTTTTGCGGAGTAAGACGATGACCGAAGTACAAGTGATGGATGCCGATTGGCTGGAATTCCACCCCAACCCCAAGAAGCCGGATTTCATCCTGCCCAAAGGCGCGGTGGATGCGCATTGCCACGTGTTTGGCCCGTCGCCGGAATTCCCTTATGCGCCCGAGCGGAAGTACACGCCCTGCAATGCGGGCAAGGACAAGCTTTATGCGCTGCGCGATTTCCTTGGCTTCGACAAGAACGTGATCGTTCAGGCGACTTGCCACGGTAAGGACAACCGCGCGATGGTGGATGCTTGCCGTACTGCTGGTGACAAGGCGCGCGGGATTGCCAGCGTTGGCCCCGATATCACCATGGACGAGCTGCGCGATATGGACGAAGCCGGGGTTCGCGGTGTTCGGTTCAACTTCGTCAAGCGTTTGGTTGATGCGACGCCGAAAGAGGTGTTTCTTGGCATCGCCGAGAAGATCGCCAAGCTGGATTGGCACATCGTGGTCTATTTCGAAGCCGCCGATCTTGAGGAATTGACGCCTTTCCTGAAGCAGTTGCCGACGACCATCGTTGTTGATCACATGGGTCGCCCGGACGTGACCAAGGGCGTGGATCACCCCGATTTTCAGCGCTTTATCCAGCTGATGGAAGACGTGCCGACCATTTGGTCGAAGGTCACCTGCCCTGAGCGTTTGACCAAAGCCGGATACCCCTATGACGATGTGGTGCCGTTCTATCAGGCTATCGTGGATCGCTTTGATGATCGCGTGTTGTGGGGCACCGATTGGCCGCATCCGAACATGAAAACGCATATGCCGGACGATGGCGCGCTGGTGGATTACATCCCCAGGATTGCGCGGACGGCAGAGCAGCAGAAGAAGCTGCTGGTGGACAACCCGATGCGCCTTTACTGGGCGCGCTGAGGTCTCCGAAAGCGCCTGTGGGGCCATCAGATTTGTATTCACAATTGCTTGGAAAGGGCTGCGCCAGGGCGCGGCCCTTTTTGCATTATCCTGAGAATGGCCATGTTTATATGGGCAATTCCGCGAAGGTCGGTCTGGTTTAGTATAAGTTTTCCGTCACATCTATTCGTTATATGCGCGGGGCAGGGGGGACTTGATCTATGTCAAACCCGCGTCTTTCAGCGCGTTGCACAAAGCGTTCAGAAAGTAGGAGGACACAATGACAGACCTACCTGGACACCACTATCATATCGAGATTCCGGGCACGACGATCTTTGACGGCAAGCAGGCGATGAAAGGCTATGCGCTGAACAAGATGTGTTACGACTTCAACAAAGCCGAGAACCGCGAAGGCTTTAAGGCCGATGAAGAAGGCTGGATGGAGAAGTACGGCCTGAACGACGAACAAAAGACGGCCTGCCGCAATCGCGACGTGCTGGGCATGATCAACGCGGGGGGCAATATCTATTACCTCGCCAAGTTCGCCGGCATATTCAAACTGTCGGTGCAGGACGTGGGCGGGCTGCAAACCGGCCGCACCACCGAGGAATTCCAAGACTTCCTGCAAAGCCAAGCGTGAGGAGAGCGGACCATGGCGAAAATTCTAGGCGGTATCACCACCTCGCATATTCCGGCGGTGGGC
The DNA here is from genome assembly GCF_900302505.1 of Pseudoprimorskyibacter insulae. GTDB lineage: Bacteria > Pseudomonadota > Alphaproteobacteria > Rhodobacterales > Rhodobacteraceae > Pseudoprimorskyibacter > Pseudoprimorskyibacter insulae. Next base: position 259,892 of record NZ_OMOJ01000002.1, read on the forward strand.
AACGCAATTCAAAAAGAACTGTATGATGATCCCTATTGGAAGCCGTTCTTCGATGGCTATCCCAAGGTTCACCAGTGGATCAAAGACACCAAGCCCGACTATGTGATCAACATCTACAACGATCACGGCCTTGGCTTCTTTCTTGACCGGATGCCGACCTTTGCGATCGGTGCGGCGCATGAGTATCGCAACGAAGATGAAGGCTGGGGCCTGCCCTCGCTTGATCCGTTCCCCGGTGCGCCGGAACTGAGCTGGCATATCATTGAGTCGATGGTATCGGATGAGTTTGACATCACCTCGTGCCAGGAGCTGGCGGTCGATCACGGGTTTGTCGTGCCGATGCAGCTGTTCTGGCCGGGGGCGCCGAACAACCCCGATATGCCGCGCGCTGTGCCGATCTCGGCCAATACCGTGCAGCACCCGATCCCCACGCTGAAGCGTGCGCTGGATTTCGGTAAGGCCTTGGGCAAGGCGCTGCGTTCGTTCCCTGAGGATGCGAAGATCGTGATCCTTGGCACCGGTGGCCTTAGCCACCAGTTGGACGGCGAGCGTGCGGGCTTCATCAACAAAGAGTTCGACCAATATTGCCTTGAGAACATCGTTTCGAACCCCGAAGAGCTGACCAAGATCACCCGTATGGAGCTGGTGGAGAAGGCAGGCGCACAGGGCACCGAGTTCCTGATGTGGATGATGATGCGCGGTGCGCTGGGCGACAACGTGACCGAGATCACGCGGAACTATCATATTCCGATCTCGAACACCGCCGCTGGCACCTTGCTGCTGGAATGCGCCGCCTAAGGGCGCGCGGATTTTGACCGAAACGCGCTGGGCGGCATTCCTGTCGCCCGCGTGAACACCCGGCTGAAATAGGCCGGGTCTTTGAACCCCAATTCATAGGCAATCGTGGACACTGGCAGGTTGGTATAGACTAAGTTGCGCCGCGCCTCGCGGATCAGACGTTCTTCGATCAGGGCCGTTGCGGGTTGGCCCGTGGCCGTGCGTGTGAGGCGCGACAGATGGGTCGGCGTTTTGGCCAAAGCCTTGGCGTAATCGGCCACCGTCCAATGATCGCGGTAGTGCTTTTCGAGCAGGGATTGGAAGCGGGCGAGAAGGTCTTGGCCCTGTTCAGCGGGCGATTGATCGCCTGCCAAATCTCGTGCGATCTGTCCAAGAAGCAATCCGGTCAAAGAACGTAAAACCTGCGCGCGGGCAAAGTCGCGGCGGGCGAAGTTGATGCTGATCTGTTCGATGGTGTTCACCACGTTTGGCCGGGCGGATACCACGGCGGGGCGGGCCAACACTTGCCGCAAGCCTTCCGCCGGATGCAGCACCACATCAAGGATTTCCACGGGCAGCGTTACAACATGCCCCGTGGTGCCGGGGGTGAAGTTGAAGCCGTGAACGCAGCCCATTGGCACGTTCACGACACTGTTTTCGCCTAAATCCAGCGGTTCGCCGTCCATCGTCATCCGGCCCGATCCGCATTGCAGTAGAAGAACCTGATGCAATCGCGCGTGGCGGTGTGGCGCGAATTCCCAGTCGTGCAGGCGCGATCGCGCCTCGATCGTTTCGCAATGCACAACGTCAGGCAGATCGCCCACCTCGCCGAACAGATTGTAGGTTTGAATCGTGGTCATCGCGCCGCCTCCATGTTCGATTTGTACAAAACTCTGGCGACTCCATCCATTCCAATTTGGCCTGCCCCGCGTAGGTTGGCAAAAACATGGAGGAGTTTTACATGAAAACCCAAGTTTGCATTATCGGCGGTGGCCCATCGGGCTTGATGCTGTCGCAGTTGCTGCACCTCAAAGGTATTGAGACCATCGTTCTGGAGCGACAAAGCCGTGAATACGTGCTGGGCCGTATCCGCGCGGGCGTGTTGGAGCATGGCTTTGCCAAGCTGATGCGCGAAGCCGAGTGCGGCGAGAGGATGGACCGCGAAGGCGAGATCCACGAAGGCTTTTATATCGCCCATGACGGCATCATGGATCGCGTGGACCTGCACAAGTATTCCGGCGGCAACTCGGTTGTGGTGTACGGCCAAACCGAACTGACCCGTGATCTCTATGAAGCTCGCGACAAGATGAATGGCATCGTCATTCACAATGTCGAGGACGTGAAGCTGCACGATCTGAAGGCCGACAAACCGCATGTGACCTACCGCCAAGGTGACGAGGTTAAGCGCATCGACTGTGACTATGTCATCGGCGCCGATGGCTTCCATGGGGTCAGCCGCAAGTCGATCCCGGCGGATGTTCTGAAAGAATACGAAAAGGTGTACCCGTTCGGCTGGCTGGGTGTTCTGTCGCGCACAAAGCCGGTGAACGATGAGTTGATCTATGCCAAGCACGACCGCGGCTTTGCCCTGTGTTCGCTGCGCAGCCAAGTGCTTAGCCGTTACTACATTCAGGTGCCGCTGACCGATAACGTCGAAGACTGGTCGGACGATGCCTTCTGGGACGAACTCAAGCGCCGCCTGCCGACCGAGGTTGCGGGCCGCCTGGAAACTGGCCCGTCGATCGAAAAATCCATCGCCCCGCTGCGCAGCTTCGTGGCCGAACCGATGCGCTATGGCAATCTGTTCCTGGCTGGCGACGCCGCGCATATCGTGCCGCCGACGGGCGCACGTGGCCTGAACTCGGCCGCGTCGGACATCTACTATCTGTACCACGCGATGATGGATCACTACCTGAACGGCGATGACACCGGTCTGGAACAGTATTCGCAAAAGGCCTTGGCCCGCGTTTGGAAGGCGCAGCGCTTTAGCTGGTGGATGACCACCATGCTGCACACCTTCCCCGACAACATCGAATACGATCAGCGCCTGCAAGAGATCGAGATGGAGTACCTGTTCTCGTCCGAGGCGGCGCAAAGCTCGCTGGCGGAAAACTACGTCGGTTTGCCGTTCTAAACGGTTTTGGCAAAGGCCTTGGGTTTCAGAACAAGGCCGAACACCATACGAACCAGGGCGTCCCTCAGGGCGCCCTGTTGCGCATCTGAGCGGACCTCTTCCCCGAAGATGAGCGGGAAGGTGTGGCGGTTGGATGTGTTGTAAAAGCTGACGCCGGTCATCGTCATGTGCAGGATCACTGGATCGACACCGGTGCGGAACACACCTTCGTCCACTCCGCGCGTCAGAAGGTCTTGCAAGGGGCCAGTCACCGCCGCGCCGCGCCCATCCATGGTTTTGGACTGCCTCAGATGGCGTGCACCAAGGGCGTTTTCAATCACGACCATCCGCACGAAATCCAGATTGACCCGGTGCCAGTCGAACATGAACTCTGTCAGCTTCCGCAACGCCTCAATCGGGGGCAGGGCATCCAGCTTGAGCGCGGCGCGGTCATCGCGCAGTCGGTCATATTCACGCTGCAAGGCATTCTGATAGAGGCCCTCTTTGTCGACGAAATAGTAGTAAATCATCCGCTTGGACGTGCGCGTCTTGCGGGCGATTTCATCGACGCGGGCACCAGACAGGCCATGTTCGCCGAATTCGCGGATGGCCACGCTCAGAATGTCCTGACGCACGGCGTCCGGGTCTTGTTTCCAAGATGTTTTGCGCTGCGGTTCGGTCATGGCGGATCTTTCAAGAGTCGGGCGCAGATTGACAAATTTAACCAGATCGTTCAATAGTGACTACCTTTGTACCGCGTCGAACATTTGGAGGCCCTGCCATGAAGACCTCGATTGCTACGGTAACTGTTCCGGGAAACCTTCGCGAAAAGCTTGAAACCATCGCCGCCGCCGGGTTCGATGGGGTTGAGATTTTTGAGCAGGACTTCGTGGCCTATGACGGATCGCCCGCCGACGTTGGGAATCTGGTCCGTGATATCGGTTTGGAAATCACGCTGTTCCAGCCCTTCCGCGACTTCGAAGGCCTGCCAGACCCGATGCGCCGCAAGGCCTTTGACCGGGCCAAGCGCAAATTCGATCTGATGACGCAAATGGGCGCGGACTTGGTGTTGATCTGTTCCAACACGCATCCGCAGGCGCTTGGCGGGATTGATCGCGCCGCCGACGATCTGCGCGAGCTGGCCGAAATCGCCGCCACGCGCGATCTGCGCATTGGCTATGAGGCGCTGGCATGGGGGCGGCATGTGTCCGACCATCGCGACGCATGGGAGATTGTGCGCCGTGTCAATCACCCGAACGCGGGCCTGATCTTGGATAGCTTCCACACGCTGTCGCGCAACATCGACCCGAATACGATCCGCAGCATTCCCGGCGATAAGATCTTCTTTGTTCAACTCGGCGATGCCCCCAAGATCGACATGGATCTGCTGTATTGGTCGCGCCACTTCCGCAATATGCCGGGTGAGGGCGATTTGGACGTCACCGGCTTTATGCGGGCGGTGATGGCGACGGGTTATTCTGGCCCGATTAGCCTTGAGATTTTCAATGACCAGTTCCGGGGCGGCACGCCGCGTTTGGTTGCGGTCGATGGGCACCGGTCCTTGGTCAACCTGATGGATCAGGTGCGCCGCGCCGAACCCGCGCTCAAAATCCCCGGCCCTTCCCTGCCCGCGCCTGTGGTCTGTGATGGCGTCGCGTTTATCGAATTTACCACCGATACTGCCGGGTCTGAACGTCTTGGGAACCTGCTGCGCAGCATGGGCTTTCAGCACGCGCGCCAGCACATCGCCAAGGCAGTTTCGGTCTGGGAACAGGGCGATATCCGAATTGTCATCAACACTGACCCGACCGGTTTTGCCCATAGCGCATTTGTGATGCACGGCACGTCGGTTTGCGACGTTGGTCTGCAAGTCACCGATGCCGAGGCCACGCGCGAACGCGCCGAAGCCATGGGCGCCGAGCCGTTTTCGCAGCCTATCGGGCCGGGTGAATTGCCGGTGCCTGCGGTGCGCGGTGTGGGCGGCAGCGTCATGCACTTCATCGATTCTTCGCCCGACCTCAGCCAGATCTGGACGACCGAGTTCAACGCCGTGGCACCGGCGGGCCGTGCCTCGGCGGGTTTGAAGCGCATCGACCATCTGGCGCAGACCATGAACTACGACGAGATGCTGTCTTGGTCGCTGTTCTACACCTCGATCTTCGATACCAAGCGTTCGCCCATGGTCGATGTGGTTGACCCGGACGGGCTGGTGCGCAGTCAGGCGATCCAAGGGCCGGGCGGGAATTTCCGCCTGACGCTGAACGGGGCCGAATCGCATCGCACCTTTGCGGGCCGTCACCTTGCCGACAGCTATGGATCGGCGGTGCAGCACGTCGCCTTTGCCACGGATGATATCTTTGCCACGTCACAGTCGCTGCGCCGCTTCGGGTTTGAGCCGCTGAAGATCTCGGACAACTACTATGACGATCTGGCCGCCCGATTCGACATTGATGAGGACGAGCTGGCAAAGATGAAAGCAGGCAGCATCCTGTTCGATATGGATGAAAACGGCGCCTTCTATCAGGTCTATTCCCGGACCTTTGGCGAAGGCATGTTCTTTGAGATCATCCAGCGGGTCGCAGGGTACGATGGTTATGGCGGCCCGAACGCGCCGTTCCGTGTGGCCGCGCAAAAACGCGATCAGCGCGCCAAGGGCATCCCCAAAGCCTAAAGCGGGCCGTTCGGGCGGGTCAGCACGTAGGTTGCCGCCGCTAGCAAGCACAGGCCTTGGATCGTCAGAACCTTGGCCGACATCCCCATCGCCAGGCTCAGCCCAAAGGCTGACACCATCATCGCCACCGCCAGCGCTTTGATGCGCGGGGCGATGGCCCCATGTTCGCGCCAATCCGCGATCAACGGGCCAAAGGTTTGTGTGTTCTCCAACCAGATCTGCAAGGCCGGGACGCTGCGACCAAAGCAGAAGGCGGCTAGGATCACGAACGGGGTGGTTGGCAAGACCGGCAGAACCACGCCGATTGCCCCAAGGATCAGCGCCACCGCCCCTAGTGTGAACCAAAAGGCGCGGCGAAGGCTGAATTCCAGTGTGGGCAGAAAGGCGATCCAACGGTTCATGATGATCTCCAGCGACGCGGGACAAAGTCTATCCCGCACCGAAGCAAATTCAATGCCAGCGGGTATTTTTGCCGTGGATTTGTGCCATTGGTCAGGGCAATGGCCAAAGGTGGCCTACAATTCCGACAGGTGCCAAAGAAAAACCCGCGCCTCATGAAAAGGCGCGGGTTTGACACTTCAGGCGTTCGGCCAAGATCAGCCGTGCGTGCGCAGATTGGCTGCGGATTCTTTGATCGCGTCGTACTGGCCCGTCGGACGGAACCGCCAAAGGTAGCTGTCCAGAACCGCGTTCATCGCCACAGGTTCGATCCCAAGATCAGCCAGTGTCTTGGTGTTGCCGGTCACAACGTTGTCGTGGCGCAGCTGCTTTAGCTGATCGCGGGTCAGAATGCCGTTGGTGAACAGCCCGCCCGTCAGCGTCTGCGCCAGATCCAGCGACCACGCCATGATGCCGCCAATAAAGAACGGCAGGTTCGGAACAGCGCGGCGACGGCGGATCGTGGTCAGCATCTCGCCGATCAGTTCCGACAGGCTGGCCGCATCGGGCCCGCCCAGCTCATAGATGCCTGCCTCGGCCTGACCCAGAATGCCTTTGACCGCAGCCTTGGCCACGTCATCCACATAGACCGGCTGGAATTTGGTCGCGCCGCCAACCAGCGGCAGAACCGGACCAAGCCGCGACATCGAGGCAAAACGGTTGAAGAACCCGTCTTCGGGGCCGAAGATCACCGAGGGGCGCAGGATAACAGCGCCGGGGAAGGCCGCCAGAATGGCCGCTTCGCCTTCGCCCTTGGTCTTGGCGTACTGGCTCTCGGCGGCAACATCCGCGCCGATGGCCGACAGGTGCACCAGATTGGCAACGCCGTTTTCTGCCGCCAGACGTGCGATCCGCGCCGCGCCTTCGTTCTGGATGGCGTCGAAGTTGTTCTTGCCTTTGGCGTCGAAGGTGCCAACGCAGTTCACGACGGCATCCGCGCCCCGCATCACGGCGGCAACACTGGCGTCGTCGCGGATGTTGCAGAACACAGGCTCAACCTGGCCGACGGCGCCATACGGCTTTACGAACAGCGCCTCATTCGGACGGCGTGTGGCAATGCGCACGCGCCAGCCTTCCTTGGCCATGCGGCGCGCGATATAACGGCCGACAAAGCCGGAGCCGCCATAAATGGTTACGAGCTTGGACATCGTGAACACTCCTAGCGTTTGTTGGCCCCTGAATAGCCCTCAAACTGGTTGTGAACAAGAGATTGGATTGTCGCGCGAAAAAAGTTGTGGAATCCCGTTGACACTCCCCTCCGGCAACTTTAAACGCTCGCTTCACCAACCCGTGCCCAGATGGCGGAATTGGTAGACGCGCTAGCTTCAGGTGCTAGTGTCCGTAAGGACGTGGAGGTTCGAGTCCTCTTCTGGGCACCATAAATCTTCGACTAACTTGTTGAGATTTATAGGTTTTTCTACCCCTTATAACGCCATTGCATACACGCTTGCTTACACAAAGCAGGTGATTTGATGCGGAACTTGACCGTGAAGTACCTTAAGTTAGATGCGGTTCGGAACAAATACTTCTATCGCCGTCGGGTTCCAGCGGCCCTAGTGACTATGATTGGTCGAGCAGAGTTCAATCGTGTCCTTGGAAGAACCTTTCAAGAATCCATCACCCTATACGGCCAATACCATCAAGAGATTGAACACATCGTTCAGTTGGCCAAGGTTGGTGTAACTTCGAAGTCTCCGGCAGAAGAGCAAAAGGCGTTGGTGGCTTTTCTAAAGGTCTGGGGAGCGGACCCTCACTCGAAAGGCCGCGACGACAACGAGCACACTTGGCGGTCTTTTGTTGCTGACCGAATGTTGGACCCATATCAAGATTCGGACACGGGGGAGTTCCTGAACGTACCAGCTGAGGTTGGCGCGGTGGCAGGTGCTTTGCTTGAGGGCGTTCCCGTCGAATTGCCCGAACCTACCATTACGGATGCCTTCAAGGTTTACCTAGAAGAGAATGCGAAGCCGATCCCGGAGCAGCGAAAGAAGCAGGAAGCGAGGTTCCGTCGAAGTGAGCGGAATCTCATAGGCGTGATTGGGCGAGACAAGCTGGTGTCCGAACTGACCCGCCAAGATGCACGGGCTTGGCGTGATCGCCGCCTACAGCAAGGCGTGTCACCATCGACGGTGACAAGGGAGAGGAACGATATTAGCGCGGTAATCAGTTTTGCGATTAGTGAACTGGATGCGGGCGGCGAAAACCCGTTCAAAGGCGTTAAGATGCCCAAAAAGGTAACGTCTCGCCAGAAAGAGCGAGAGGCTTTGCCCGATGATGTCATTCGCTCAATGTACGAAACGTTGAAGGCCAAGCCTGATCTTTGGCAAATTTGGACCCTTTTGGATCACACAGGCGCACGGCCAAGTGAAATCCGAATGCTGCGTCGAAACGAAATCGTCTTGGACGACCCAATCCCGCACTTGGTGATCCAACTTCATGAGGACCGGACGTTGAAGACCACTTGGTCGGAACGCAAGATCCCTTTGGTTGGCTTGGCATTGAAAGCAGCACAGGACGCACACAGCGGGCCGCACAGAGGCGAGTTCGCTTTCCAGCGCTATGCCTCTGCGGGGGGAATGGATCGCCTGTCCAGCGCCCTCCAATCGCGTCTGAGGCGCTTCACCAAGGACACCAAACACACCGCATATTCGTTGCGCCACAACATGAAAAACCGCATGAGGGCCGCAGAGATTTTCCCTGAGACTGCGAAGTCTATTGAGGGTCACTCTTACGGCGCTGGGCAGGATGCCTCCTACGGCGGCGAAAGAAGCGGGATGCACTGGTCAAGGCGATGGCACCCTATTCGCCGTGAGGTGGCTGCAAAGATAACAACTAAAGATTGAAAAACACAAAAGTCTCTATTAGCGTTTCGCGATATTACGTGTGCACTTTTGTGGATTTTCGCATTGTCACTAATTGCTGGTTTTATCGACCGTTGGAGTGCATCCGGCGGAAATGAGATGGCTAATTTTCAAGCATTCGCCAGCGAACTGACGGATTTACTTGGAGTGCCGCGCCCTTTGCCAGCGACGAGTGACGGTCAAAATAACTCATACCGTTTCGAGCGCCCCGTTACTTTCACACATACTGGTAAGACGCGCCGTGGCCGGATCGACTTATATCGAAAAGGCTGCTTTGTGCTTGAAGCGAAGCAAGGCTCTGACGCCACATCTGAACCTGATGACCAGCTTACTCTACTGACAGACGAACAAGCGCCAAGGACGCATGTGGGACATGGCAGGCGTGGGTCGGCCAAGTGGGATGATACGATGCTCAAGGCGCGTAACCAAGCCGATGGCTACGCCCGTGCCGTCAGTAAGGAAGATGGATGGCCCCCCTTCCTCATGGTTGTTGATGTTGGGCATGTAATTGAATTGTACGCGGACTTCTCCGGGCAGGGTCAAGGCTATGCCCAATTTCCTGATGGGAACCGTTACAGGATTACCTTGGAAGATCTGCGGAACGAACAAACCCGCCAATTGCTGCACACAATCTGGACAGACCCAGCATCGCTCAATCCGGCACTTAAGGCGGCAGAAGTCACACGCGAGATTGCAGACCATCTTGCTCAACTGGGCCGCAGCTTCGAAGCGCAGGGCCATGATAGTGAGACCGTAGCCAATTTTCTGATGCGATGCCTGTTTACGATGTTTGCAGAGGATGTTGAGCTAATCCCTAAGGACAGTTTTGCAAATAAGCTGAAGGAACTTAGGGGGCACCCACAACACGCTGAACCAACGCTGAAGGGCCTTTGGGAGGTTATGAATTCAGGCGGCTTCTCTCAGGTTCTTATGACGGACTTGAAGCGGTTCAATGGGGGGCTTTTCAAGGATGCCACGGCGCTGCCCTTGAACGAAGTGCAACTGTCGCTGTTGATCGAAGCGGCCAACGCCGATTGGCGGCAAGTAGAGCCTGCGATCTTTGGGACGCTGCTAGAACGTGCTTTGGATAAACGCCAAAGGCATAAGCTGGGGGCGCACTACACGCCACGGGCCTACGTGGAGCGCCTGATTACCCCAACGATTATGGACCCGCTCAGGGCCGATTGGAGGGACGTGCAGACGGGTGTGCAAAGGCTCATGGCGGATGGCAAGAGCAAAGACGCATTGGCTTTGGTGCATGAATTTCACCACAAGTTATGTTCGGTTCGGGTGCTGGATCCGGCCTGCGGATCGGGCAACTTCCTTTACGTCGCACTTGAGATGATGAAGCGCCTTGAAGGTGAAGTTACGGCGCTGATGAAAGAGCTTGGCGAAGATCAGGGTATGTTGGGCCTGTCTGGCATGACTGTAGACCCGCACCAGTTTCTAGGGATCGAATTGAACCCATGGGCCGCTGCCGTGGCAGAACTGGTCCTATGGATCGGATATCTTCAGTGGCATTTCCGAACACACGGACAAGCTGCGCCATCTGAACCCGTTCTGAGGGACTTCAAGAATATCCAATGCCGTGATGCCGTACTTGAATGGGAAAGCCGCAAGCCGCGAATGGATGAGCAAGGGCACCCTGTAACGCGCTGGGATGGGATCACCACAATGCGCCATCAGGTGACAGGGGAAGAGGTGCCAGACCCGTCTGCCCGCATTCAGGTGTATGACTATGCCAAGCCCCGCGCGACCACTTGGCCGGATGCAGAGTTCATCGTCGGCAATCCGCCGTTCATTGGGGCTAGCCGCCTGCGCAGTGACCTAGGTGACGGCTATGTTGAGGCGTTGTGGAAAGCCTACCCCAAGATGCCGCAAAGTGCGGATCTGGTCATGTTCTGGTGGGAAAAGGCCGCGTTGCAGGCGCGGGGATGGGACGCGAAAACCAGCAAGGGGTGTCGCAGGTTTGGGCTGATTACCACCAATTCCTTGCGCCAGACGTTCAATAGGCGTGTGCTGGAACCGCACCTGAACGATCCGAAAAAGCCCTTGTCGCTGTTGTTTGCCATCCCGGATCACCCGTGGGTCGATACCCAGTTCGGCGCGGCGGTGCGGATCGCCATGACCGTGGCAGCAGCGGGCAACCGCGCTGGGCAGTTGAAGACGGTGGAGACGGAAACCAAGGAGCGGAACGAGGCGGATGGCCGCGCTGTCAGCTTTGCCACGCAGATCGGAAAGATCTTTGCGAACTTGCAGATTGGGGCGGATGTCGGCAGCGCGAAGCCTTTGAAGGCCAATGCTGGTCTGTCGTCTCCCGGCGTTAAGCTGCATGGCGCGGGCTTCATTGTGACCCGTGCAAAAGCTGCCGCACTGGGCCTTGGTACGATTCCGGGGCTGGAAAAGCACATCCGCGAATATCGCAATGGCCGCGATCTGACCGCCATTTCCCGTGATGTCATGGTCATTGACCTGTTCGGCCTGACCGAGGAAGAGGTGAAGAAGACCTACCCTGCCGTCTATCAACATGTCTTGGACAACGTGAAGCCGGAGCGGGATCAAAACAACCGGGAAAGCTATAGGAAAAATTGGTGGGTGCACGGTGAGCCAAGACGAGACCTAAGGCCCGCACTGGCAGGATTGCTGCGCTACATTGCAACCGTTGAAACGACAAAGCACCGCGTCTTTCAATTTTTAGATGCATCTGTATTGCCGGATAACATGCTTATTGCATTCGGCATTGAAGACGCTGCGGCGCTTTCAGTGCTGTCTAGCCGTTTCCATGTCACTTGGGCGCTTGGCAGCGGTGGCACATTGGAGGACAGACCGCGTTACAACAAATCGCTTTGTATCGACCCGTTCCCCTTCCCTGACCTTACCGATCCGCAACGCGCCACCCTTCGCGCTTTGGGCGAGGAATTGGATGCGCACCGCAAGCGGCAACAGGCGCAGCACCTGAAACCGACCCTGACCCAGATGTACAACGTGCTGGAACTGCTCCGTGCGGGCGAGGTGATCGAAGGCAAAAACAAGGAAATTTATGATCAGGGTTTGATTGGTATCCTGAAAGATATTCATGACCGCATCGATGCCGCCGTGGCGGATGCCTATGGGTGGCCAGTGGACCTGTCCGACGACGAGATCCTTTTCAACTTGGTCGCCTTGAACAAAGAGCGTTCCGAGGAAGAGGCCCGTGGCCTTATTCGCTGGCTGCGGCCCGACTACCAGAACCCGGATGGCAAAACTGCTCAGACCACGAAAACCGACGATATGGAACTCGCTGCGGTGGCCACATCCGATAAAGCCGCCTTTCCCAAGCTATTGCCCGATCAGATCGCCGCAGTGCGGGAGGCGCTTTCCGAAATGGGCGAAGCCACCCCGACCGAAATCGCCCGACGCTTCAAGAACACCCGCGTCACGCGCATTGCACCGCTCCTTCAAAGCCTTGCCGCGCTGGGCCATGCTGAACAAGTCGGTGAGGATAAGTTCGCCGCATAACGGGAATGTTTTTGGGTCGCATTTTCGTGACCCCTTATCCTTTAGAGTGCATTGCAAGTTTCCCCCCATCGTCCTTTCTATCGCCGCATAAGCTGAAATCCGTATCCGGTTTGCACCCAGACTGACGGGTGTAAAAGGTTGCAGGTTAGGAACAAAAAGAGAACATATATTCTGCAACGGGTCTGGCCATCCGGGCGACCCTTTCCCTATGAGGCCTCTAATCTTGAAGAACCCCAGAGCGCTATCGCTAGAAGCACTGATTGTTGACCATAAGGTCGGGTTGGTGCCCCCGGATCCTTCCCCCACTGTGCTGCCGCTTGACGTTCTTAAAACAGAGCGAGGGGCGTTTCAGATGAGAGAGAGGGAATTGCCCGAATGGGTAGACGATTTGCTCGTGACGCTCCGGCAAGGGAACGGAACACTAGATCCGCTGTTCGTTTGGTGGACGGGTCGTCGTTGGGTCGTTCTTGACGGTCATCACCGATTGGAAGCCTACCGGAAGCTATCCGAAGCCACAGGAAAGCCTGTCTTGGTTCCCGTCAAGGTTTCACAAGCCAAGGATTCCGAACAGGCCATTCTGGAGGCCAATCGTGAGAACTCGAAAGACAAGCTGAACACCACTCTGGACGACAAGCACAGGCAGGCTTGGTACATGGTCGTCATGGGTATTGGTGGATCAGTCAGAGCCATCGCGGAAGCCACGGGGTCAAGCAAATCGACCGTCGGGCGAATGCGCAAGATTCGCGATCAGTTGAAGCTCATGAAGTATTCCCAGAACAGGCTACTGGGACTGTCTTGGGAACAAGCCGTGCAGTGCTCCAAGGGCGACCAGAACGGAAGTTATAGGGGCGTGATTGACGAAGACGAAGGGTTGAAAGACGAAGGTACCCGTTGGGCCGAAAGGCTTTCGAAACTGTTTGGCAGCAAGCTAAAAGACGCCCCGGATATCGCGGCACTCATGCTGTTGAGTTACGGAAGAGCGACAACCAAACGGATCCTTCAAAGTCGGTTCTTGTGGAAAATTCGAACAGAAATCGAACAGGAAGAGCAAGCTGAAGCCTTGGCGGAAGACTTTGATGGGGACGTGTTGGAGGACATTACGACGGTCCCTGAAGGGTCTCCTTTGTAGGGTCGTATGGGAACATATGTGAGAGAGGGTGGGTCGTGAGCAGAACCACGGGAACATTAAGCTCTCGACACTGGTCACTTCGAACGGCCTTGATGAGAAACTCTCAGGGACGTGAAGTGGTGACTCTTTGAGGATACCTTCGAATTACTTGTGTGGTGTCCCTTAACAAGGGATGTCCCACTGGGACACAGGGCGAGCAGCATAGCCCATCTTCGCGGTCGTCACATGATTGCTAGCCAAGGAAAAGGCCACCGAAACTGTTGGATCGGACCCATCAGTCCGCCTTGGATCACCTCAGATTTTGCTTACACAATGGCCTACACATTCGCTTGCATTGGTGTGAATATCTGTTTTAAATCAAAGGATAAGCGTGTTGCAGTAGGCCTCTTCTGGGCACCATGAAAAGTCCCAAAGGTTTTGGCCTTAGGGACTTTTTTGGTTTTTGGGGATTCGGTTGCTTGGTTACGTGATACCGTAGCCTGCATCGCCAATAAGCGGTCGGTCAGACCGCCTTAGGTGTTTCGTGCCGCCGCACCCTTAGCCGATCGGGATCAGGTGGTTGTCGAATGAAAGGCCGTGCCGGGCGATTGGCGTGGCCGCGCCGTCGGCGATGCGGAACACACGGCCTGCGCCATCGGTGGCCAGCCCGCCAAAACTTGCCCGTCCGACACCGCAGATATCGGCATGCCGCGTTTGGGTTTGGACTTGGCCGTCGCGGTCGAACAGCGTCAGCGTGCCGCCCACGGGCGAGGTCAGCGCGATGCCTTCACCTGCGTTCAGCAAGGCAACGCTTCCGGCATAGCCGCTCATCTGGCGCAGAATGTCGTCGGGCATGTCGACAAATTGCAGGCCGGTGTCGGCGCGGTACAGGGCCATTAAAGGCGGGCTGTCGAACACATCGCCCTGCCATTGCAACGCGCAAGCCACCAGACCATCCGGCGCGACCGCGATGTGGCGCAGCGAGTTTTGATGAATGTCCCGCGGCACCTCGGCCAGTGTTTGCAGCGTCCCGTTTTCGTCCAGCAGGGCAAGGTTCGGCTGCATGGTCTCAAGGTTCAGCTTGTCGCGGCCTTCATCGGGGTTGGTCAGGATGCCACCGTTGGCGACAACCAGCACCTCTTGCCCAGGAATCCGGGCGATCTCATGCGGGCCGATCCCGTGCGAGGGGAAATCGCCCAGACGTTTGTAGCCTGCGGCCCGGTCCCAGATACCGATCCGGCCTTCTCCGGTTGCGATGTGGTTTTCGGTGGTGAACAGCGTCTGACCGTCCAGAGAAAACACCCCATGCCCATAGAAATGCATGCCGTCAGGCGAATCGAGCCTGTGCAGAACCGTGCCATCGGCGCAGTCGATCACCAGCGCAAACCGCCCCGGACGGCGGGCAAAGGCCACGGCCTCGGGCGCGGTCGGGTGGGCGGCGGCGGCATGGCCTCGGTCGGGCAGGGGCACGCGGAAACGGATCGCACCATCCTCGGTCAACCCATAGAGCGCATAGTCGCCCGAAGCGTCACGCGCGGCGGTCAGATGGCTGGGCGACCCAGCGGCGGCCCAAGTCAACGATGGCAGGCTGGCGGACGCCAGAACCGAAGCCAGAAATGTGCGGCGGGTGGTCACGATCAATCACCGTCCAATGCGTTGAACCCAGCGCTCAGGCCCATGGGCAGGCCGATTTCGTCGCTGATGACGGAAACGACGGTTTGAACCTGATGTTGTAGAACTTCGACCCGGAAACGGCCTGACACATCGGCAACGCCTTCGAAGGTCGGGTCTTCAAGCGCGTTCGCCATCTCCAGCGCTTGGTCATAGGCCAGTGCGGTGTCGGGGGCGGGTTGGGCGCTCAGGGCGAAGGCCAGATCGCGGGTTGCCTCAAGGCTGAGGACGACGTTGCGCAGGCTGCGGCCAGAGCGCCGGGCCTCGGCCATTGTGGGGCGGGGGCGGTCAAAGGTGCCCAAGGGGCGGCCAAGACGTTGGTCCTTGGTGAATTCCAGCCCCGTCATCAGCGAGGTGTAGATCGCGCCCAGCACTTCTTGGTTCGACAGAAAGCGCATGTTGCCGGGCGCGCCCGCCGTGCGCATCTGGTCGGCAAAGGCGGGCCATTCGGCAACCATTTCGTCGGCGCTATCGGCCAAGGCGCGGGCGGCGGCACGGGTCAGGGCGCAGGCGTAGTCGGGGTTGTCCTGCGGGTCGAACAGCAGACGTTCCAGCGCGAACAGCCCATGGGCCGCGGCAGAGACTTCGGCAAAGCCCTCAGCCGTGTCGATGATCGGGTCTGCATCAGCAATCAGGCGCGACAGGGCCTTGCCCACGCGGTTCTTGGGGTCGGGCCAAAAGGCGATGGCAACCACACGGCCGTCCTCTTCGATCGGGCCGAACTGGATATGGCTGATGCCCATCCACGCATCGAACGCCGCGCCATAGGCCGGGGCCAGCGCCGCCATATCACAGGTGGATGCGGCGGCGTCGGCCAGCGCGTTGGTTTCGGCGGCGAACCTGTCGTAGCCGGGCAGGATATGTTGGTCGATCACCTCATCCACGCCGGCAAAGGCCGTTGCGGGAAGAAGGCAAAGCAGCAGGGCGCGTAGCATCAAAGGCTCTCCAGAAAGCGAATAAGCGCGTCGCGGTCGGGTTTTGGCATATCGATCACGGCTTGGCGATGGGGGGCGGCCTCACCTCCGTGCCACAGAACAGCCTCCAGCAAGGACCGGGCACGCCCATCATGCAGGAAATTGCTGTGGCCGGAAACCTGCTGAGTCAGGCCGATGCCCCAGAGCGGCGGCGTGCGCCATTCCTGACCATCGGCGCGACCATCGGGGCGTTTGTCGGCAAGGCCGGGGCCCATGTCGTGCAGCAGCAGATCGGAATAGGGCCAAATCAGCTGAAAGCTTTGTTCCGGCTGGTCTTCCAGCCGGTGCGTGACGTGTTTGGGCGTGTGGCAGTCGATACAGCCGGTTTCATAGAACACCTGTTTGCCGCGCAGCACTTGGGTGTTGTTCAGATCGCGCCGTGCCGGAACGCCAAGGTTCTGGCTGTAGAAGGTCACGAGGGTCAGGCCGTCGTCGCCGATTTCGGCGTTGTCATGGACCTCGGTCGCGCCATCGGGGGCAGTGCGGCAGGCGGTTTGCGCCTCGGTGCAATCGCCGTAACCTGCGGGGTGCAGCGTGGTTGAAATGCCAATATCGCCCGCAAAGGCCCCGGCGGATTGTTCCCAGATGCTGGGCTTACCCGCCTTCAGGCCAAACCGGCCAAGCATCGGTTGATCGTAAACCGCCGACATGACGATTTGCGCTTTGCCTGAAATCCCGTCGCCATCCGCATCATCGGGATCGGCGTTGGCCAGAATGTCGGCTGCGGGAATCGCCTCTAGCAACCCAAGCCCGATCATTTGCGGCGCGATGCGGGGGCTGATCATCAGGTCATCGCGAAACGCGCCGTAGCCGGGGTTGGTCAGCGTAAAGGTGGGGGTGCGCAGATGGGCAACTTCCCCATCCGAGAGCGCGACCGCCTCCTCAGAGTAAGTGACGTTAACTGTCGCCTCAGCCGGGTGGCCCGCGATGCCAAAGTCCTGAATCTGCCCGCCATAGGTCGGGTCGGGCATGGTGGCAAAGTAGCCTTCGATCTCGGCGGCGGTGGGGGCGGGGACCGATACGCGAATCAACAGCGAAACGGCGCTGTCATCGGCGGTTTCGGGCGGGTGGCCGCGCCCGTCCTTGAGGTGGCAGCGTTGGCAGGACCGCGCGTTATAGAGCGGGCCAAGCCCGTCTGATGCCAGCGTCGAAGAGGGCGAAGACACCCAAAGCTTCTTGAACAGCCCGTTGCCCAGTTTGAAATCCAATTCCCGCTCAAAGCTCATGTTGCCAGAAGCTTGGCTAAAGGCATCGGCATTGGCGCGCGGGCGCACGGTGGCAGCGCCTGCTGAGTTGTCTTCGAACTTTTCAGGCTGGGTGAAGTCCGTTGTCGGGGCGATGACTGACGCGATTCGGGCAGCCTCGGCATCGGTGCGGGGCACGATGTTCAGATGCAGATCGGCGAGCTGTTCTGCGCTGGCGGCCCCGGCAGTCAGGGTCAGGCACAAAATGGCGGTGCGGTGTAGGGTCATATCACGTCCTTTTATCCGACAAAAGAAGTCAGAATACTTTCGCCTACACCGATACTGGGGATCCGCGCAAGACTACGGGATAAAAACTAAGTAAAAAACTCGGGATTGACAAAGCTGACAATTACAGTCAACAAATAGGCCATGCCCAGCCACCCAAGTGGGGAGCCCGGACCAAACGAGCGCAACCAACCGACCGGACAAACCGGCCATAGACAGTCAAAGAGGATTCCATGACGCTCATGACCACTCCGACTCCGGCCCCTGATCAAAGCCCGCTGGCCGCCGCGATCGAGCAATATGACGCTCGCACGCTTATCACCAATGGCACTCAGGCGCAGATCCGGCTGGACGACCAGATTTACACCCTGCGGATCACCCGCGCTGGCAAGTTGATCCTGACCAAATGACCCAGATGACACGTATAGACGCCGGGGGCGTCGCGGTCGGATCCTTGGATCATTTGGCCGGATGGGAAGCGACGTTGGTCACACAATTGCGGTGCTGGTGCGACGGCGATCAGGGGCGGACCACCGTCTTTGACACCTTCGCCCGCTGTTTTGATCCGAATGAGGCCGAACGCGCCTTTGCCGCGTTTGAGGCGCTGGTGACGACGCTGATGCTTCATGCGCATCGGCCCTTGGTGCGTCACTCGGTTCAGTGTTCGTGCCTCGGCGCCGATGAAAGCGTTTTCATCCACTTCATTAGGCTGGCCGAGGCCGGGCAGTTCAACGACGCCACCTTGGTCGCGACGTTGATGATTGGTGCGACCTATGCCGAACACTTGACCCTGATCGCGGGCGAGGTGGGCCACACCGCGCGCCAGATGTCGCAGTACATTTCTACCCCAATCAGCCGCGCCTGCCCCTCCGCTGCGCTGCTGCACTAACCAACCAAAAAGGACGAGACAATGAAGACCCTGACCCTTGCCGTTAGCATGACGGCTTTGGCCGCAGCCCCGGCATTGGCCGACAAAGCCGCCGTGCTGGACACCTATGCCGATATCGCGCAGGCCGCCTATGAGGACAGCCTGACCACCGCGACGGCATTGCAGACCGCTGTGGATGCCCTGATCGCCGCGCCCTCTGCCGAAGCGCTGCAAGCGGCCAAGACCGCATGGCTTCAGGCGCGTGTGCCCTATCAGCAGACCGAAGTGTTCCGTTTCGGCAATGCAATCGTCGATGATTGGGAAGGCAAGGTAAATGCCTGGCCGCTGGATGAAGGTCTGATCGACTATGTGGATGCGGCCTATGGCGGCGCGACGGACGAAAACCAATACGCCGTTCTGAACGTGGTCGCGACGCCCGAATTCACCCTGTCGGGTGAAACCGTTGATGCAAACGACATCACGCCGGAACTGCTGGCCAGCACATTGCACGAAGCCGACGCGGTCGAAAGCAACGTTGCCACCGGCTACCACGCGATTGAGTTCATGCTTTGGGGGCAGGATCTGAACGGTCACGCAGCCGGCGCGGGCAGCCGTCCTTGGACAGACTACGCCGGGGGCGACGCCTGCACGAACGGCAACTGTGATCGTCGCGGCGCTTACCTGAAAGCGGCGACCGATCTGCTGGTGTCCGATCTGGAATGGATGGCCGCTCAGTGGGTGGATGGCGGCGACGCCCGCACCGCGCTGACGGAAAACGAAACCGCCGGGATCGCGACCATTCTGACCGGCATGGGTTCGCTGTCCTATGGCGAACAAGCGGGCGAGCGCATGAAGCTGGGCGTGATGCTGAACGACCCCGAGGAAGAGCATGACTGCTTCTCGGACAACACGCACAACAGCCACTACTACGATGCGCTTGGCATTCGGAACGTCTATGTGGGTGAGTATATCCGCGTTGACGGGTCGATTGTGTCCGGCACTTCGCTTTCGTCGCTGGTTGCCGCTGCGGATGCAGGCGTCGATGCCGAGCTGACCAACAAGCTGAACGCAACGATGATCGAGATGTCGCAGATGAAATCGGCGGCCGAGGCGGGCTTCAGCTATGACATGATGCTGGAGCGTGGCAACAAGGAAGGCGAAGCGCTGATTATGGCGGCGGTTGACGCCCTGATCGATCAGACCCGGTCGATTGAGCGTGCGGTTGCCGTGCTGGGGGCCGATCAGATCGAATTCGAAGGATCGGACAGCCTCGATAATCCGGGCGCAGTGTTCGAATAATCTGACAAGGGTCGCCTTCGGGCGGCCCTTTCGCTGCGTCCCGGTGGTGTGACGCAGCGTTGCCCGGTGACAGGCGGGCAGGGATGGTATGTGCTGCCCTCCAATTATGGGAGGCCGCACATGTCGCATTATCCGCATCTTCTTGCCCCGCTGGACCTTGGGTTCACCACGCTGAAAAACCGCGTGTTGATGGGGTCAATGCACACCGGACTTGAGGAAACCAAGGATTGGAACCGCGTGGGCGAATTCTATGCCGCGCGGGCCAAGGGCGGGGCTGCCCTGATCGTAACCGGCGGCATGGCCCCCAACCGTGAAGGCGGCGTATTCCCCGGTGCGGCGGGGCTGTTCACCGATCAGGACATTGCCAACCACAAGGTCGTGACGGACCGCGTGCACGAAGCGGGCGGCAAGATCGCGATGCAGATCCTGCACGCAGGCCGCTATGCCTATGGTCCCGATTGTGTGTCGGCCAGCCCGGTGAAATCCCCCATCTCGCCCTTCCCGCCGAAAGAGCTGGATGAAGAGGGCATCGAAAAGCAGATCGCGGATATCGTGACTGCTGCGGTGCGTGCCCAAGAGGCGGGCTATGATGGCGTCGAGGTCATGGGGTCTGAGGGGTATTTCCTGAACCAGTTCATCGTCACCCATACCAACAAGCGCACGGATCGCTGGGGCGGCAGCTATGAGAACCGCATCCGTCTGCCCATCGAAGTTGTCCGCCGTGTGCGTGAAGCCGTGGGTCCGAATTTCATCCTGATTTATCGCCTGTCGATGATTGATCTGGTGCCCAATGGCTCGACCCATGAGGAGGTCGTGAAACTGGCGCAAGAGATTGAAAAGGCAGGCGCGACGATCATCAACACCGGCATTGGCTGGCATGAGGCGCGTATTCCCACCATCGCCACAAGCGTGCCCCGCGCCGCCTTTGCGTGGGTGACGAAAAAGCTGATGGGCAAGGTGGGCATTCCTGTCATCACCTCGAACCGGATCAACACGCCCGACGTGGCCGAAGGCGTTCTGGCCGATGGCTGCGCCGATATGGTCAGCATGGCGCGTCCGTTCCTTGCCGATGCCGATTTCGTCGCCAAGGCGACGGCAGGCCGCGCTGATCTGATCGCGCCTTGTATCGCCTGCAACCAAGCCTGTTTGGATCACACCTTCAGCGGCAAAATCAGCTCCTGCCTTGTGAACCCGCGTGCGTGCTTTGAGACTGAGCTGGCGCTGGAGCCTACCGCGGCACCCAAGACGATTGCCATTGTTGGTGCCGGGCCTGCGGGCCTGTCCACCGCCATCACCGCCGCGCAGCGCGGACATAGCGTGACCGTCTTCGATGCGGCCTTGGAAATTGGCGGCCAGCTGAACATGGCCAAGCAGGTGCCGGGCAAAGAAGAATTCTACGGGCTGGTGGATTGGTTCGCCGCAATGGTCGCTGAAACGGGTGTGACGCTGAAATTGGGTAAGCATGTCTGGGTCGAGGATCTGACCGGCTTTGATGAGGTGATTGTCGCCACCGGCGTGTCGCCGCGCGATCCGCAAATCCCCGGTCAGGTGGAACACGCCGTGAATTACATCGACGTGCTGAGCCACCGCGTTGAGGTGGGCAAGCGCGTGGCCGTGATTGGCGCGGGTGGCATCGGCTTTGACGTGGCCGAATTCCTTGTGCACGAAGGCGATAGCCCGACCGAAAACCTGCCCGATTGGATGCGCGAATGGGGCGTGTCTGACCCGTCCGAAGATCGCAGCGGCTTGGCCCCCGAAGGCCCGCAACCCAGCGCCCCCGCGCGTGAGGTCATCTTGCTGCAACGCAAGGCCGAAAAGCCGGGCAAGCGGCTGGGCAAAACCACGGGCTGGATTCACCGCACGGCGCTTCAGATGAAGAACGTGACGATGAAAGGCGGCGTGAACTACGAACGCATCGACGCCGAGGGGCTGCATGTGACATATGGCGAAGCACGCGAACGGCCCGAAGTGATCCCTTGCGATACGGTCGTTCTATGTGCGGGCCAGCTGTCGAACCGGGCCTTGGCCGATGCGTTGATTGAGGCGGGCGTCACCCCGCATGTGATCGGCGGGGCCGACTTGGCCGCCGAACTGGACGCCAAACGCGCGATCAACCAAGGCGTCCGGTTGGCTGCAACGCTTTAGGCCAGCGCTGGCGGCGGGGCGGAATACAACGTGCGAATGCGGTCCAGCCACGCCTCAATGGTCATAAGCGCCTTGCCTGCGGTCTGCACGGCCACAAGGCGACGGTCGATCGGGCCGTCGCCACTGGCATCCGGCCAGACCGTGCGCCAGATCAGCTCGGACGCATCCGGTGCCATTGATGTTTTGTGAATCCCAAAACTCTCGGGTCCGGGCAAAAGCCCGTTCAGCGCGTCATGCCGTTCTGCCAGAGTCTTGGTGATCTTGCGGATCAGCAAAGGCACCAGAAATTTGCGATCCTCGAGCGCCGGATCGTCGGCATTTTGGGCCAACGCATCCAAGGCGCGGATTTCCTGAAGAAGGCCGGGCGCCTCTAGCCGTTCTTTCATCTGGAAGAACAGAAAGTCAGGCTCCAGCGGAGTGTGTAGGTAGAAGTTCGGGGCCATCGGTAACCATCTCAATCGAAGATGCGACGCCATCGCCGCACACCATGCTCTCAGGTTGAACGGCCGAACCTTAATGAAATGTTTCGGGCCTCGGCGGAGGCCTGCCGAAACCCATGCGAAATGCCGAATTTATGACTCACCTGACCAGTAGTCGCACAACAACTGGGCGATTGGCGAATTCATGTGCAGGGATCAAGCAGCAAACGGTCGTTGCCGCCGGTCAATAGGACATTGCGCACAGCCGTGGGTGGAACGATCTGGCGCGTACTGCCGTCTGAGGCGGAAATCAACGAAACGGACATGGTGTCATCTAGGTTCGGCCCGGCCCCAACCCGGCACCCTTTCACATCAACCGAGAATTGCGCGATGCCGGTCCCGCCAAGTGCATCGCTCCAATCCGCGATCAGGGCTTGCTGCGCTTTCAGGCGTGGCAGATCATCCGGCGCGATGCGAAATTGCACTGTTCCCGCGCCCGCATCCAGCCGTTGCAGAACATAGATTTCGCGGCTGGCGGCATGGGTGTCATTGCGCTGTGCCGCCACCGACAGAACCGCGCCGCCGGGTTGAACATCCAAGCCTTCGGGCAGGGTGGCGCGAACGGTGTAATCGCCCGGATCGGCCTTCAGCGGCGATATATTGGCGATCCGTTCCACGGTGTCGGAACTGATGTAGCTGCACCCCGCCAACAATGCTGCAATTGCGAAAAACCGAAATGTCATGAATGCCTCCCTGCTCAAATGCCTGCCCGAGTCCGATAATGGTCTCGGGCCAAGTGTTGCAGAGATTCCCGGCCAAGGCTACGGATTTGCGCGGCAAGGCCGGGAATGCGCCGTTATGCGCCGTAGGGCACCCAGACGGTCTTGACCTCGGTCGCGGCCTCTAGGAAGGGGCGGCCTTCGCCCTCGGCGGCAAACCAATCCCGCGCTTGGCCGTTGTTGACCCAAGTGCGTTTCAGGTTGCCCGCCGCCGCCTTTTCGATGCTGGCTGAGATGTCAGCGCCCGAGAAGCTCCAGACAGCCTCGATATCCATGTGGCTTGCCATTGGCACGGCCAGATCCTTATGGCTGCCGGTCAGGATGTTCACCACGCCGCCGGGCACGTCAGAGGTGTCCAGGACCTGATAGAAATCCGTCGCCACCAGCGGGAACGGCTCTGACGCCACAAGCACCACGCGGTTGCCCATCGCAATGGCCGGCGCCATGAGCGAGACAAGCCCCAGAAGCGGCGCATCATCCGGGCAGAAAGCCCCGATCACGCCGCAGGGTTCACGCATGGCCAAGGCCACGGTGCGCGAGGGCACGGCGCGGACCTGACCGTCGAACTTATCGGCCCAAGCGGCATAGCTGAACAGGCGGGTAACAGCGGCGTCGACCTCTTTCGCGCCGGTCTTGCCGCCGGTCATCTGGTTGATGCGTGCGGCGAACTCGCCTTCGCGGGCGGCAAGGTTTTCGGCGATGTAATACAGGATCTGCGCCCGCAGATGTGCGGTGCTGCCCGCCCAACTTTTGGCTGCTTGCGCCGCCTCAACGGCATTGCGCACATCCTTCCGGCTGCCGATGGGGGCCTGGCCCAGCAAGGTGCCGGTTTTGCCGTAGATATCCCGCGCATAGCCGCCGTCCGGGCGGGCCTGCTTTCCACCGATATACAGCTTGGCGGTGCGGTCCACGGGTTGCGGCTCGGTCTGGTCGCCCTTGAACGGGGCAATGGGTTTCAGCGCTTTGGGCTTGGCTGCGGATTTGGTGTAGGCGGTCAGCCCCTCCCATCCGCCTTCACGGCCAAACCCGCTTTCGCGCACACCGCCAAAGCCCGCTGCGGCGTCGAACATGTTGGTGCCGTTCACCCAGACAACGCCCGCGACCAGTTTGGGCGCGACGTCCAAAGCGACATTGATGTTTTCCGACCAAACAGAGGCCGCAAGCCCGTAGCGCGTGTTGTTCGCCACGTCGATCGCCTCGGACGGGGTGCGGAAGGTGGTGGCACACAGAACGGGGCCAAAGATTTCTTCCTGCATCAGCGTGTCGGCGGGGTGCAGGCCGGTGATCAGCGTCGGCGGGTAATAGCACCCGGCCTCGGGCAGCGGGCAGGGCGCTTGGAACACCTCGCCGTTTGATCCTGCGACCATGCCGCGAATACGTTCAAGCTGTACGGGGTCCACCACCGCGCCCACGTCAATCGACTTGTCCAGCGGATCGCCAATGCGCAGCGTTTCCATCCGGCGCTTCAGCTTGGTCAGGAACGCATCGGCGACGCCCTCTTGCACCAGCAAGCGCGACCCGGCGCAGCAAACCTGCCCCTGATTGAACCAGATCGCATCAACCAGACCTTCGACCGCGCTATCAAGATCGGCGTCGTCAAACACGATGTAGGGGCTTTTCCCGCCCAGCTCCAACGTCAGGGCCTTGCCGCTGCCAGCGGTCGCTTCGCGGATCTTGCGGCCCACCTCGGTTGAGCCGGTAAAGGCGATCTTGTCCACGTCCGAGGCGACGATCATTTCACCCACGGCGCCATCGCCGGTAACGATGTTGACCACGCCGTTCGGCAACCCGGCCTGACGGCACAGATCGGCAAACAGCATCGCGGTGAGCGAGGTAAACTCAGCCGGTTTCAGAACCACCGTGTTGCCCATGGCAAGGGCCGGGGCGACCTTCCACGCCAGCATCAGCAGCGGGAAGTTCCACGGGATGATCTGCCCGCACACCCCCAGCGCCGCACGGCCCGGAAGCTCGGCCTCCATCAGTTGCGCCATGCCCGCGTGATAGTAGAAATGCCGCTGCGCCAGCGGGATATCAATATCGCGGCTTTCGCGGATCGGCTTGCCGTTGTCCAGCGTTTCCAGCACGGCGAACAGGCGGGCGTGTTTCTGCATCAATCGTGCAAGGGCGTAGAGATATCGCGCCCGGCCCGGCCCGCCCAGCTTCTCCCACTTGGGTTGGGCCTTGCGGGCGGCGGCAACGGCGGCCTCCACATCGGCCTTGGTTGCTTGGCTCAGATGGGCCAGCACTTCGCCCGTGGCGGGGTTGCGGCTTTCGAACACCTCGCCGGGCGGGGTGAAGGCCCCGTCGATGAACTGACCAAAGCGGTCGCCCTGATCCACCAGCCACGCCAGCGCATCGGCGGCGCTTTCGGGGGCTTTGCCATAATCCATGGTTTCGTAAATCTCGGAGACGGTCATAGGAACTGCTTTCTCAGGACGAGGAAGATCGAATACAAAAGCCACAGGCCTGCGATCCATCGGATGCTGCGACGGATCAATTCTGTGCGGCGATAGAGGCGGGCGAAATCCGCCAAACCATCGGGCAGGCGGTCGCTTGGTGGCGGGGTGAAGTCAGGCTCAGGGCCCAAAAGGCGGCGCATCGCTGTCGGCAAGTCGCGCACGGCCCGTTTCAGCTTGTTCTGTCGCCATGTCTTGGCCCCAAGCCAAAGGGCAATATAGACGCCGAACAGCAGGATATAGGGGTTGTTCTGCATCCCTTATCCCATCGCATGCCGCCAGTTGGCGGAATAGGCCCCGGTCACTTGATGCTCTAACTGGCGTTCGATATCGCCCAGCAGCGACGACGCGCCAAAGCGGAACATGTCATTGCGCAGCCAACGGTCGCCCAGTTCCTCTTTCATCAGCGACAGGTACACCAGCGCGTCCTTGGCTTTGGAAATGCCGCCTGCAGGCTTGTACCCAACGCGGTATCCGGTGCGGTCATAGTAATCGCGAATGGCACGGATCATCACAAGGCTGACGGGCAGGGTCGCGTTGACGCTTTCCTTGCCGGTCGAGGTTTTGATGAAATCGGCCCCGGCCATCATGCAAATCAGCGACGCGCGGGCGACGTTTTGCAGCGTGCCGAGTTCGCCCGTGGCAAGGATCGCCTTCACATGGGCATCGCCGCAGGCCGCGCGGAAGGCGCGCATTTCGTCATAAAGCCCTTGCCAATTGCCGGTCAGCACATGGCGGCGGGAAATCACGATGTCGATCTCGGCCGCGCCAGCCTTTACGCTTTCCTCGATCTCGGCCACGCGCAGGTGGAACGGCGACAGGCCTGCCGGGAAACCGGTAGACACAGCCGCCACCGGAATGCCCGAGCCTTGAAGCGCGGCAACTGCGGGTTCGACCATGTCGTGGTAGACGCAGACCGCACCTACGGTCAGCCCTTCCATTCCCAGCGCGGCCAACAGATCGGCGCGCACCGGCTGGCGTGCTTTGGCACACAGACGTGCCACGCGGCCCGCCGTGTCATCGCCCGCAAGCGTGGTCAGGTCGATGCAGGATATCGCCCGGCACAGCCACGCGGCTTGGTTGTCTTTCTTCACAGACCGGCGGGCCGGCAAGCTGGCAGCGCGGCGTTCAATTGCAGAACGGTTGGCCCGTGCCTGCATCACCCAGTCAAGATCCAGCGCCATCCCGGGATTGCGCGGCTCAATCGTCTGGGGCAGGTGATGGGTGCCGAGCGCGGTGGCCTCGGTCGTTGTCATCGGGGATCCTCCCTTGAGGTGTTTGCCCTGATTGTGGCCTTGCTTCTGCTGCGCTGCAAGAGGAAGCAGGACAGCGTCGGGCCTAACCCCGCGTCGTCGCGCCTGCGGCCAAGGTGGTCTGTGCGTATTTAAGAAAGAGAAGAAACAGGGGACTCGGAAAAGGAACAAAACGTGAATATACTACCGAGTCACCATGTATGCAGAACTGTCGGCCTTATCCAACTTTACCTTCCTCACCGGGGCATCCCACCCCGAGGAGTATATGGAGCGTGCCTCGCTTCTGGGGATCGGGGCGGTGGCCATTGCCGATGAAAATTCGGTTGCGGGGATCGTGCGGGCCTATACGCAGGGGCGGGTGATTGCCCGCGAATTGCAAGACCGGCAGGATCTTGAGGCAGCGCAGGGCCTGATTGGGCCGCCCTGCCCCAAAGGGCTGGCCCGGCCCGCGCAGATGATCGCGCCGCGCCTTATTCCGGGCGCGCGTTTGGTGCTGGCCTGCGGGATGCAGATGACGGCCTTGGTGGCCACCCGGCAGGGCTGGGCCAGTCTGTGCCGTCTGTTGTCAAAGGGGCGGCTGCGGGCCGCCAAGGGCGATTGCGACCTGCGGCTTGAGGATTTGCTGGAGTTGGCGCCGGGCGGGCTGCGCTTGCTCCTCCACGGGTCGCCACAAGATCAGGCGGGGCCGGGCGGCGCGGGTGGATGGGTGGCAAGGGCGCAACGGGTGGCGCGCCGCTTTGCTGGGCAAACCTATCTGGTGCTGTCGCCCGCCTATGACGGGCAGGATGCGGCGCGGTTTGATCGTGTGGCGGGTTTGGCCGCGCGGCTTGGGGTGCCGACCATCGCCTCGGCCATGCCCATCATGCACCACGGGCGGCGGCGGCGGATGGCGGATGTGCTCTCGGCGGTGCGCTTGGGTTGCCGGGTGGATCAGCTTGGCGTCTCGGCGCTGGCCAATGCCGAACAGCGCCTGCGGTCCGAGGACGAGATGCGCCGTTTGCTTGGTCCCCATGCCGATGCGGTGGATCGCGCGTGGGCCTTGGCCGAGGGGTGCACCTTTTGCCTGTCGTCCCTGCGCTATGAATACCCGTCTGAGATTGCCGAGGGCGAAACCGCGACCGAGCGTTTGGCCCGTTTGGCGCGGGCCGGGCTGAAGTGGCGCTATCCCTATGGTGCCCCCGACAAGGTGCGCGCCATGTTGGAGCATGAGCTGACCTTGATCGGCAAGCTGCGCTATGAGCCCTATTTCCTGACCGTCCGCGATATCGTCGCCTTTGCGCGGGATCGCGGGATTTTGTGCCAGGGGCGTGGGTCGGCGGCCAATTCGGTGGTGTGTTTCTGCCTTGGCGTGACCTCGGTCAGCCCTGAAATCGGCACCATGGTGTTTGAGCGCTTTGTGTCTGAGGCACGGGATGAGCCGCCCGATATCGACGTGGATTTCGAACATGAACGCCGCGAAGAGGTGATCCAGCACATCTATGAGCGCTATGGCCGTCACCGCGCGGGCCTCTGTGCAACTGTGATCCACTATCGCGGCAAGCGCGCCATCCGCGAGGTGGGCGCCGCCATGGGCCTTAGCCAAGATACCATAGGGGCGATGTCATCGCAGCTGTGGGGCTTCTTCAGCGCCAAGGGCCTAGAGGCGCAGCGCATGCGCGAAATCGGCCTTGATCCGAACGACCGCCGTCTGCGCCAGACGATGGAGCTGGTCTATGAAATCATCGGTTTCCCGCGCCATCTGTCCCAGCATGTGGGCGGGTTCATCATCACCGAAGGGCGGTTGGATGAACTGGTGCCGATCGAAAACGCCAGCATGGAGGACCGCACCGTCATCTGCTGGGACAAGGACGATATCGACAGCCTTGGCATCCTCAAGGTCGATGTCCTCAGCCTTGGGATGCTGACCTGCATCCGCAAAAGCTTTGATCTGCTGCGTCTGCATCACGGGCAGGCGCATACGCTGGCCACGCTGCCGCCCGAAGACCCGCGCGTCTATGATATGCTTTGCAAGGCCGATAGCGTGGGGGTGTTTCAGGTCGAAAGCCGGGCGCAGATGAACTTTCTGCCGCGGATGAAACCGCGCTGCTTCTATGATCTGGTGATCGAGGTGGCCATCATCCGCCCCGGCCCGATCCAGGGCGATATGGTCCATCCCTTCATCCGTCGCCGGAACGGCGAAGAACAGGTCAGCTTTCCCTCCGATGCTTTGGGCGAGGTGCTGGGAAAAACGCTGGGCGTGCCGCTGTTCCAGGAGCAAGCGATGCAGATCGCCATCATCGGCGCGGGCTTCACCCCGACCGAGGCGGACCGCTTGCGCCGCTCGCTCGCCACGTTCAAGAAGCACGGCAATGTCAGCGAATTCCGCGAACGGTTCCTACGCGGCATGCGGGCCAATGGCTATGACATGGAGTTTGCCGAACGCTGTTTCAGCCAGATTGAGGGCTTCGGCAGCTACGGCTTTCCCGAAAGCCACGCCGCCAGTTTTGCGCTGCTGGTTTATGCCAGCGCTTGGATCAAATGCCACCATCCGGGGGTTTTCGCCTGCGCTTTGCTGAACTCGCAGCCAATGGGCTTTTACGCCCCTTCGCAGATCGTGCGCGATGCGCGGGAACATGGGGTGACGGTGCTGCCCGTGTCGATCAACGACAGTTTCTGGGACAATGTGATGGAACCGGACGGGCAGGGCGGGCTGGCGCTGCGGCTGGGGTTCCGCCAGATCAAGGGACTGCGCGAAGAAGACGCCACATGGATGACGGCTGCGCGGGGCAACGGCTATCAGACGGTGCGCGATGTCTGGCGCCGGGCAGGCACGCCGCCGCCCGTTCTGGCCCGTCTGGCCGAGGCGGATGTCTTTGCGCCCATGGGCCTGAACCGCCGCGATGCGCTTTGGCAGGCCAAGGCGCTGACGGCCGACAAACCCTTGCCGCTATTTGCAGGCGATATCGACGGAGAGGCGATTGACGAACCCGCCGCCCATCTGCCTGCCATGACCGAGGGCGAAGAGATCGTCGAAGATTACGTCGCCATGCGCCTGACCCTGCGCCGCCACCCGCTGGCGCTGCTGCGTCCTTTGCTGACACCCGAAGGGCCGGAAGGCCGCGCCGCCCTGAGGGCGCGTTAGTCCACGGCGCGGATCAGTTTGCGTTCCAGCACCCGCAGCACGGTTTTCAGATCTGCGCCGCGCTTCAGAACCTGCCCATCAACCCCGATCACCGCGTATTGGCCTTGCTTGCTGCGCAGCTTGGGGCGCTTTTCGATCCGGTAGAGCGGGTTTTCAGCGGTGCGGCGGAACACCGAAAACACCGCCACGTCGCGCAGACTGGAAATGCCGTAGTCGCGCCACTCACCGGCGGCGACCATGCGCCCGTAAAGCGATAGGATCACGGCAAGTTCCGTGCGGTGAAACGCGACCTGCGATGTCTGGCTGCCTGAGGGAAAGGGCGTAATGCTGTTCATAAGAAAACAGTTGCGCCGAATGCGCCTTAAATCAAGAGGTTTGCATCTGGCGCCCCCTTGGATAGCGCCGCCAAAGGCGCGGTTGCCTGCCGATGTGGCGCGTCCCCCCCTGCTTCTTCTCTTTTATAAATACGCACTTCCCGGCCCGCCCCATGCGCAAGCGTTCAGGCAAAGCTTCCCTGACAGAACCAGCCGGACGACAGGGCTGCGCCATGGGCATAATACAGCCACAGCCGATCCCCCTGATCGGTGTCCACCCGCCAATAATCCCGCTGGCCGGTGCGCCAGTCCGGGTCGTCCAGCCACCATTCGGGCGCGATCCGCTCCGGGCCTTCGCAGGCCAGCGCGTCAAAGCTGCGCCCGCGCCACCGGAACTGGGATGGCGGGGCGGGGGTGTCATGGGCCTGAACCGGCTCAGACCGCCACAGCAGCAAGGGCCGGGGCCGCGTGCGTTCGGGCCAGTCTGGCGCGGGTTCTGACCAGGCGGCGGCCAGAACCTGCGCGGATTTCTCGGGCAGGTGGCTTTGCCCCGGATGGCGGCGGGTGATCGCCTCTAGCCCGATCCGCGCGCCAAGCCGCCCGATCAGATCGTCCAGAACATGGGCTTGGGTCTGGCGTTTGCGGGCATCCCCCAGCGCCCCGGCATGGCCGGTCATGGTGCGGGCGTGCAGCGGTTCGTGGCGGATCACCTCAAGGCGCAGCATGTCGATGCCAAAACCGGCCTCTACCTCATCCAGCTTCATCGCCAGCAGGGGGTGAATGCGCTCGGGCGTATCGGCGGGCCGCGCCAGACTGACGGTCAGCCATTGCATCGTGTCGTCACAGCGATAAGCCTCAAGCCGCAGGGTTCGCGCGCCGCGTCCGCGTTGCTTGAGCCGGTCGCACAGGCGGGGCAGCATTTTGTCCAGCGCCGCCAGCAGATCATCCGACAGGCCAATCGGTTCGGGCAGGTTCAGCCGGGCGGCGAAATGGTCGGGTGGGGCGGCAGGGCTGACCGGTTCGGGCGTTGACCCCAGCGCTTGGCCCAGTCGCAGCACCAGATCCTGGCCGAACCGCCGCGCCAGCGCCGCGCGGGGCTGGCCGGTCAGATCACCGATCCGGCGCAGGCCAAGCCGGGCCAGATCTTCGGATGTTTTGGCAGGCAGGCGCAGGGCGGCGACGGGCAGGGGGGCTAGCGCGGCATGGGTTTGCCCCGGCGGGGCGATGCGCCCATGCGGGCCGGGCCGCGCAAATGCCACGGGGGCAGCCCCGCCACGTTCCCAATGCCGCCGCTTGCCCGCACGGGCACGGGTGGCGCGCGCCTCTTGGTCGATGGCATCGCCATTGCGGTGCGATGCGCCCGATTGCCCCGAATACCGCGCCAGCGCCCAAGCCGCGCCCAGCGTATCGGCCACGCCCATCCGCACGGTCAGGCCCAGCCCGGCACAATCGCCATCCACCTCGGCCAAAAGCGCCTCTTCTCCGCCGAACAGATGGGTGCAGCCGGTCAGGTCAATCACCAGAGAGTCGGGGGTCTGCTGGGCAATCCACGGCGAAAACTTCCCGGCCCAGCGGTGCAGAACCCCCAGAAACGCCGCCTCGGCATGGGGGTTGTGCAGGCGTGTCACCAAATTGGCGCACATCGCATGGGCATCGCGCAGCGGCTGGCCCACATGAACCCCCGCGGCAGACGCCACATCCGACACAGAACACACCACCTGCATCTGCCCTGTGTCGCGGACAACGGCAAGCGGTTGATCGGCCAGCAACGGATTGCGGCGGATCAACCGTTCGGCCCCCAGTCGTGGGAACCAGATGGAAAGGATTCGGCGGTTTGGCATCGGAACACTGGCAGATTGTTCTGTATTTGTTCTACTCGAGTCGTATTGCCGGAGTCGAGTCGCTTGGCATCGCTCTTTCGCTATGCCACCCTCCCCCGAAAGAGGAGCGCACCGCATATGAGATTGATCACAACGACCTTGGTCATCGCCGCCTTGGCGACAACGGCCTTCGCCCATGGCGGTGTGCGCAATGCGGCTGTGAAGGCCCGTATGGATGTGATGGTCACGATCAAGGACGCCACGGGTGTTCTGGGCAATATGGCCAAGGGCAGCACGCCCTATGATGCCGCGCAGGCCGCGGCGGCCAAGGCTGCCCTGATCGCCGCAGGGGCGCAGGTGGTCCCCTTGTTCGAAGCGCAGGAAAAAGACCCCAAGTCCGAAGCGCTGCCTGTGATCTGGAAACAGTGGG
Source organism: Pseudoprimorskyibacter insulae (assembly GCF_900302505.1). Classification (GTDB taxonomy): domain Bacteria; phylum Pseudomonadota; class Alphaproteobacteria; order Rhodobacterales; family Rhodobacteraceae; genus Pseudoprimorskyibacter; species Pseudoprimorskyibacter insulae. The sequence goes on from NZ_OMOJ01000002.1 coordinate 292,376, forward strand.
ACGACTTCGCGGTGAAATCGGCCAATATGGTCAAAGCGGCAGAACAGATCGATACGGCGTCACTGGATGGCATTCGCGGCACGCTTGGTCCCTTGGCCAAATCCTGCCGGCAATGCCATGCCAAATACCGGATCGAAAAATAGGGCTAGCCCTCAAGCCCCCAATTGGCATCCTGCATTTCGCGCAACCGGCTGGCGGTGCGTTCGAATTCGAACGTGCCTTCGCCTTCGACATACAGCATCTCAGGCACCGCCGCCGCACTGGCGATCAGCTTGACCTTCGCCTCATAGAGCGCGTCGATCAGCGTGACAAAGCGCTTGGCTTCGTTGAAGTTCTGACGGCTGAGGCGGGGGATATCCTCAAGGATGAGAACGCGCACGTTTTCGGCTAAAGTCAGATAATCACCGGGGCCAAGCATCCGCCCGCACAGATCATAGAACGGCACGCGGGCCATCCCGTTGTGGAACCGTTCCAGCACCAATTGGCGGCCTTTGACGGTCAGGATCAGCTGTTCCTGATGGCCCTTGGTCAAATCGGCCCAGATCGAGTCAATCTCGCGCCGCGCCTCGGGTCCGACAGGGGTGAAATAGACCGGCGATCCGGCAATCCGGTCCTGACGGTAGTCATGCGGCGATACCAGCTCGTGCACCACGAGGGTCTGTTTGATCAGGTCAATGAACGGCAGAAATAGTTGCCGGTTCAGACCGTTCTTATACAGGTCATCCGGCACGCGGTTCGACGTGGTGACCACCACAACCCCGGCCTTGAACAGCGCCTCAAACAGGCGGCCCACGATCATCGCATCGGTGATGTCGGTGATCTGCATTTCGTCGAAGGCCAGAACCTTGACCTCAGAAATCACCTGCTTGGCCACCGGGGCAAGGGCATCCTCGATCCCGGATTTGCGGGCCTCATGCATGCCGGTGTGGATCTCTTGCATAAAGGCATGGAAATGCACCCGGCGCACCGGCACCGTCAGCGCATCGACAAACATATCCATCAACATGGATTTGCCGCGCCCGACCCCGCCCCACAGATACAGGCCTTTGGGCGGCTCTGGCGCTTTGCGGAACAGGCCACGCTTGACGGGTTCGGCCAGTGCGGCGCGAATACGCTCGAACTCGGGCAGGACCGCTTCTTGTGCGGGGTCTGGCGTCAGGGCGCCATCTGCCACAAGGCGGGCATAGATCTGAGGCAAGGATTCCATGTCTCGCCATACCGCGCCCGGCGCCGCTTGTGTAGAGGGCAAGGCCGCGATGTTGTGCGCGTCCCCTGCTTCTTCTCTTTCTTAAATACGCAAAACACCCTTCTGCGCACAGGCGCCGGTTCTCAATTCATTCCGATCCGTGACGCACCGTATCACAAACGGTGAATTGACGCGCCTTATCCGGTGCTTAATGTGGCGCGGCGAACAGGAGACCCCCCAAATGCAAGACCGCGCGCCTCTTATCACCCCCGTCCTTATTGTGTCCGCCATCATTGTCATGGTGGCCTTCGCGGTGCGTGCCAGCTTTGGGGTGTTCCAGATCCCCATCGCCAATGAATTTGGCTGGCCGCGCGCGGAATTCAGCCTTGCCATTGCGATCCAGAACCTGGCCTGGGGCATTGGTCAGCCGATCTTTGGGGCCTTCGCCGAAAAAATGGGCGATCGGTTGGCGATCATTCTTGGCGCGGTGATCTACGCGTTGGGGCTTGTGTTCTCGGCCTTTGCGATCACGCCCGAGGCGATGCAGTTCCACGAAATCCTTGTGGGCTTTGGCATCGCGGGCACTGGCTTTGGCGTGATCTTGGCCGTTGTGGGCCGCGCCGCGCACCCCAAGCACCGGTCCATGAGCCTTGCGATTGCCACGGCTGCGGGCAGTGCAGGTCAGGTGTTTGGTGCGCCGGTGGCCGAATGGATGCTGACCTTCATGAGCTGGCAGAACGTGTTTATCACCTTTGCCGCCGCCATCCTGCTGACGCTGTTGACCCTGCCGATGATGCGCGCACCTGCTGTGGCGTCAAAGGCCGAGCTTCAGGAAACCATGGGCGATATCCTGAAAAAGGCGTTCAAAGATCCGTCCTATACGATGATCTTCCTTGGCTTCTTTAGCTGCGGCTATCAGTTGGCCTTTATGACCGCGCACTTCCCGGCGCTGGTCACTGAAATGTGCGGCCCGCTGTTGCCCGGTGGGGTGCTGCATTCGATCGGGATCACCACGACCTCGGCGCTTGGGGCGGTTTCGATCTCGCTGATTGGTTTGGCCAACATCGCGGGCACTTTGCTGGCCGGATGGGCGGGCAACCGTTGGAGCAAGAAATATCTGCTGGCAGGCATCTATGCGGGCCGGACGATTGCAGCGGCGATGTTCATCCTGCTGCCGATCACGCCGATGACGGTGATCGTGTTCTCGGTTGTCATGGGCTCACTCTGGCTGGCAACGGTGCCACTGACCTCGGGGCTTGTCGCGCATCTGTATGGGCTTCGCTACATGGGCACGCTTTACGGCATCGTGTTCTTTAGCCACCAGCTTGGCGGCTTCATGGGCGTGTGGCTGGGTGGCCGGATGTACGACATGTACGGCAGCTATGATGCGGTCTGGTGGATCGGCGTGGCCGTGGGCGCGTTTAGTGCCATCGTACACCTGCCGATCAAGGAAAACCGCCCCGAGGCCGTGCCTGCCTAAGCGCGCCAGCGGTCCAGAATATAGCGGGCGGTCATCAGATCTAGGTGAGCGCCCCCGCCATTCTTGAACAGGGTGATATCGTCATCTTCGCGGCGAAACGCGCCCGGCGTGTAATAATCGGCCAGAACATCGCTGCGGGTGATGACCCCTTGGTCCAGCGGCGTTTTCAGCTCGCCGATATGGGCAATCGTCGTGTCGAAGCTATCGACAAAGATCCGGGCGCGGGTCAGGGCGGTGTCGTCGGCTTCGCGCATGTCGGGGCGGTATGCGCCGATCAGATCAATATGCTGGCCGGGGCGCAGCCAGTCGCCGCGCAGCACGGGTTCGGTGCTCATGGTGGCGCAGGTGATGATATCGGCCTGCTCCACGGCCTTTTTCAGATCAGTCACAGCTTCGGTATTGGGCAGGGTTTGGGCCAGTTCCATGGCCCGTGCGGCAGTGCGGTTCCAGATCCGAAACTGCGCGCCGGGAAAGCCTGCTGAATAGGCCTCATGCAAGGACCGGGCGACGGTGCCTGCGCCGACAATCAGGATGCGCTTGCTATCGGCCCGCGCCAGTTTCAGCGCGGCACACAGGCTATCGCCTGCCGTTTTCCATTTGGTCACTAGGTGGAAATCGACGATGGCTTGCAAGGTGCCGTCTTGGTCGGAATACAGACACATCCCGCCATTGACCGCAGGTTTGCCAAGCGCATTGTTGCCCGGAAAGATCGTGGCGGATTTCACCGCCAGCCCCAGCCCATCAATCCACGCGGCCCGGTTCAGCAGCGTATCATCGCCCCGGTACAGAAAACTGTCGGTGATTTCGGCCTTGGGGCGTGTGTGCCCGGCGTCCAGCGCATCGACCAGCCCGCGCCAGTCCAATTTTGCCTGACCTTCGGCAAAGGGGATGATGTCGGGCTGGTCCATAGCGTTGTCCTTTTCTACAGCAAGCCGTGGCGTTTCAGGCAGGCCTCCCACCCGGCGGGGCCTTCGAACAGGTGGGTGTTCCAACCACGTGCCTTGGCGGTGGCGATGTTGTCGTGACGGTCGTCGGTAAACAAAAGCCGATCCGGCGCGACGCCGCAATCGGCCTCAAGCGCGGCAAAGATATCATGGTCGGGCTTGGCCATTTTCATATGGCCAGAGATATAGCGTTTGTCGAATTCGGTCAGGAAGGGATAGGCCTTTTCGGCCACCTCAAACGTGCCGACGCCGAAGTTGGTCAACGCAAACACCGGAATTCCCTTGGCCCGGAGCGCCCGCAGCAGGGTGACGGATTCAGGGATCGCGGGGGATGCCATTTGCAGCCAATTGTCGTGCCACATACGGATTTCGTCGCCCCATTCGGGGTGCTGATCGGCAAAGTCGTAAACCGTCTGGCGGAAATCCGCGCCGCGGTCGATCTGGTCGTTCATTTCATGCAGGGGCAGCGCATCGAACAGCGCAATCCGGCGGTCTTTGCCAATGGTGGCGTCATAAAAGACTTCGGGTGCCCAGTGCAGCACCACATTGCCAAGGTCATAAACGACGGCATCAATAGTCATGGAAATCCTACTTTTTCGCGAAGCGCATTTCACGCTCCAATGCTTCTAGAAATCGAGATCGGTCGGCCTTGGAAAATGCACGGCCACCGCCTTGGCGGAAGGGGTCAGCGGCACGAAGGTCGGCCATCAGGTCGCGCATGGCCAGTTGCTGGCCGATGTTCGCCTCGGTGAAGGCGTCGCCATTGGGGCGCAGCACGCGGGCGCCATTGGCCACGCATTTCGCCGCCAGCGGGATGTCAGAGGTGACGACCACATCACCCGTCTTGGCGCGTTCGGCGATCCACATATCGGCCACGTCCGGGCCGTCCGGCACGACCACGGTTTGCACGAAGGGGTTGGACGATGGGCGCAGGCCACCGTTGGATACCAGATGCATGGTCACGCGGTGGCGCGTTGCGACCCGCTCGGCCTCGGCTTTGACGGGGCAAGCGTCGGCGTCGATAAAAAGCGCGGTCATGGTTATCCTCCGGTGACCCAAGCGATGATAAGCGACACGGTGCCGATGCTGATCGCCGTGGAAATCAGGATCGAGGCAGACACGCGTTGTGGCGCGATCCCGTAGTGCTGGGCCAGAATAAAGACGTTCCCCGCCACCGGAAGGGACGCCGCCGACACGATGACGGCCGCTTTGAAATCATCGACCGGGAACAGCAGAAACGCCCCGATTGCGACGAACAACGGGTGCAGGATCAGCTTGCAGAAACTCAGCCAGCCCGCGATTTCAAGCCGTTCTGCCGATTTCGACGCCAGCGACGCGCCAATGGCGAACAAGGCACCGGGGGTGGCCGCACTGCCTAGGATCGACACGAATTCAGTCACCGGTTCGGGCAAAGGCATGGCAAGGCTCGATACCAGAAGGCCAAGCGAGATCGAGACGATCATCGGGTTTTTCAGAAGGCCAATAGCCACGGTGCGAAAAATGGTGATGTCCATTTTGCCTTGGCGCGATCCGGTGACAAGGATCACCAGCAGCGATGAGAACACGATCAGGTCAATCGCCAGCACCAGAATGATGGACCCAACCGCCTGCTGGCCCAGCAACAGCCCAAGCATTGGTACGCCCAGAAAGCCGGTATTTCCAATGGCCGCGCATTGCGCCTCAATCGCGGCGGTAGATGTATCAAGCCGCCGCATGAAAGAAACCGCCATGGCAATGCCATAGGTAAAGGCTGTCCCCCACAGATACGCCGCCGCCAGCCATCCGTCGAAGATTTCACTGAATGACAGGGTGGCCGAAAACCGGAACAGCATCGCCGAGAGGGCGAAATAGAACACGAACTTGGTAAGGTAGGCGGTTGCCTCCTCAGAGAAGAACTTGGTCCGTCCCGCCATGTATCCCAAACCGATCAGGGCGAAAAACGGCAGGGTTTTCAGAAAAATCGCCAGCATAGCAAAGTGGTACCACGCAGCGTTGGGCCGTCAATCGCCATTGCGACCAGATGGGCAGGATTTTAAACGCACAGAATAAGCGATTCGCCGCCGTAAAACGTCGCGGCGCATGTGGATATCTTGTTCTTCGGCCTGTGATAGCTCAGGCTTTGGACTAGATGTCACAAAAGACACGATCGCGCGGTAAGGGGCAAATTTTTAGCATGACTTTGACTCGGTTTCCTTTGGCGGCGCGTGTTCTGGCCTTTGGGCTGGCAATTGGGCTGACCGGTGCGGTTCAGGCGGCCAATATCGAATTGACCGTTGGCAGCGGCGGCGACGATCTTCGCAGTGATCTGCTGGGCGCGCTTGGGGCGCAGGAACTGGTGGCCGATGGGGATACCAGCGGTCAGGATCTGGTCGCCGCGGCGCGGGCCGATTATGCCCGTTTGCTGGCCGCGCTTTATGATCGTGGCTACTATCAGCCGCGCGTGTCGATCCTTGTGGATGGGCGCGAAGCTGCGGCGATTTCGGCCTTCGAAGAACCGGCAACCGTGCAGACGATCAAGGTGGACGTCGACCCCGGCATTCAATTCACCTTTGGCCGGACCCGCGTGGCCCCGATGCCCGCAGGACAGCCCACCCCCGAGGCGCTGACATCTGGCCAAATTGCGGCTTTGGGCAACATCAAGTCGGGCGCACAAGAGGCGATCTCGGCCTGGCGCGACCAAGGCTATGCCAAGGCCGATATTGCACGTCAGTCCATCGTGGCCGACCACCGTCAGGCCCAGCTTGACGTCGACCTCGAGGTCAGCCCCGGCCCGCGCGTCACCTTCGGCAACCTGAACATCAGCGGCACGACCCGCACCCGCGAAAAGCGCGTGCGCGAAATCGCCGGTCTGCCCACGGGTCAGGTGTTTGATCCCAAGGCGGTCGATAAGTCGGCAAACCGCCTGCGTCGGACGGGCGTTTTCTCGATCGTGTCTCTGACCGAGGCCGAGGCGGTGTCCGAAGGTCAGACCCTCGATATCAATGCCGAACTGTCTGAGCGCAAGCCGCGCCGGATCGGGTTGGGGCTTGAATATGACACTGTCGAAGGCGGGCGGATGACCACCTTCTGGATGCATCGCAACCTGTTTGGTGGGGCCGAACGGTTCCGCGTCGAAGGCCAGTTGGCCGGGATCACCGGCGATCTGGAAGGGCTGGATTATTCGGCCAAGGTCAGCCTGTCGCGTCCCGGCACCTTTCACCCGGACAACACGCTGACCGGCACGCTTGGTTACAGCTTTACCGACGATCCGGCCTATAACGCGGAACGGGTCGAAGCCTCAGTAGAAATGCTGCGTCAGATCTCAGACACGCTTGAGGTCAGTTATGGCGTCGGGCTGGTCGGCGAACAGGTCAGCGATGCTTTTGGATCGCGTGAATTTCGGATGCTGACGCTGCCCCTGTCCGGCACGCTGGACAAGCGCGATGACAAGCTGAACGCGAAACAGGGCTATTACCTGAAACTGAACGCCACGCCCTTTGCCGGGATCAAAGGCACGGATAGCGGTCTACGCATGGCGGCGGATGCGCGTGGATATTACGCGCCCGGCGCACAGGACCGGTTCGTTCTGGCGGGCCGGTTGCAGCTTGGGTCGGTCGTGGGGCCGAACACGCGCAATGCACCGCCGGATTTCCTGTTCTATTCTGGCGGCGGCGGTACCGTGCGCGGTCAGGGCTATCAGTCACTTGGCGTGACCCAAGCAGGCGGGCGCACCTCGGGCGGGCTTGGCTTTATCGGCCTGTCCGGCGAATTGCGCGTTCAGACGACGGAAAAGCTGTCGTTGGTGGCCTTCTATGACACCGGTTTCGTCGGCGATAGCCCGACCCCCGGCCAAAACGGCAAATGGCACAGCGGCGCAGGGCTTGGCGTGCGCTATAACACAGGGCTTGGGCCGATCCGGTTGGATGTGGCCGCGCCCGTATCGGGGGGCAAATCGCTTAGCGGTGTGGCCTTCTACGTAGGTTTGGGGCAGTCGTTCTGATGCGTTTTTTGACGGTTTTTCTTTTTGTTGTTGGCCTGGTGTCGATGCCCTTGCGGGCGGTCGCGCAGGATGACGCGGGCTTTCTGGTCAATCTTTTGCAAAAGTCGCTGTCTGGCGCTGGGCGTGAGGTGCGGATCACCGGCTTTGAGGGCGCGCTGAGTTCAAACGCCACCTTGAAACAGCTGACCGTGGCCGATGACAGTGGCATCTGGCTGACCGTCAATGACGTGGTGCTGCGCTGGAATCGCGGTGCCTTGCTGCGCGGGCGGGTCGAAGTGTCCGAACTTTCCGCCGCCGAAATCCTAATGCCGCGCATGCCAACAGCGCAGCCCGCCGCCCCGTCGCCCGAGGCGGGCAGTTTTAGCATTCCTGAACTGCCGGTGGCAATTTCGGTGGAAAAGCTGTCCATCGGGCGGGCCGAACTGGGCAAATCCGTGCTGGGCCAGCCCGCAGTTCTAAGCCTTGATGGTGCGGCGCTTCTGGAAGGGCAGAAGGCCGATATCACGCTGGCATCGTCCCGCGTGGATGGGCGGATGGGCCGGTTTGATACACGCGTGGCCTATGATCCTGACACCCGCAACCTGACGGTTGGCCTGACCTTCGAAGAAGAGGCCGACGGCATCGCGGCCCACGCGCTCAACATCCCCGGCACCCCGGATCTGAACCTGACGGTGCAGGGCGACGCGCCGATTGCCGATTTTCTGGCGCAAATCGCGCTTGAAACCGCAGGCGAGCCGCGCCTGTCTGGCACTGTCCGCGCCGAATTGACCGGCGCTGCGCAGGCGATCACGGTTGACCTTTCCGGTGCGTTAGAGCCGCTTTTGCAGCCTGATCAACGCCCCTTCTTTGCCGGGCAATCGACCATTCAGGCCCGCTATAGCAAGGCCGAAGATGGCCGGATCACGGTAGAGGATCTGGCGCTGCGCAGTGCTCAGTTGGATGTGACAGGCGCGGTGCGGCTTGATGCCGACCGTATGCCGGAATTGGTCGATGTGACCGGTGTGATTGCCGATGCCGCCGGCGGGCCGGTGCGCGTGCCCTTCGCGGGCAAGGCCGAGATTGGCAAGGCCAGTTTTGATCTGTCCTTCGACGCGGGCAAAGGGCAGGGCTGGACCGGCTCTGTCATCGTTGACGGGCTTTCCGCGGAACAGGCGCAGATTGACCAAGTGACTTTGGATGGCACCGGCACGATTGAGCCGGGTCATGTGACCGCCGATCTGACCTATGCAGCGACCGGTGCCAAGCTGGCCAATCCCGATTTGGCGGTCGCCTTGGGCGATGCGATTTCCGGGCAGGTGCAATTGGTGCAGACCAAGGATGCGCCCTTCGACATTCCGTCCTTTGTGCTGATTGCGGCGGGCAGCGTGCTGCGCGGCACAGCATCGATTGCCGATCACGAAAGCGGCGTGATCGTGGATTTGGCCGCCAATCTTCAGACCGATGACCTGTCGCGCTTCTCGGCTCTGTCTGGCCAAGATCTGACCGGCGCGGCGACGCTGGATTTGTCGGGGCAAATCGTTCCGATTACGGGCGCATTCGATCTGTCACTGACTGGGCAGGGCGACGGGCTGGCCGTTGGGCAGGCGCAGGCCGATGCGCTGATGGCCGGAACGGTCGATCTGGCGGTCGATGCCCGCCGCGATGGCCAAGGGTTGGCCCTGCCGCGTCTTGATCTGCGGTCGGATGCGGTGACGCTGGCGGCGAATGGCACCTTGGCCACCGATCAGGCGCAGCTTAATTACGCCCTCACCCTGAACGACATCGCCGATCTGATCCCCGAGGCGCAGGCGGGTGCAGGCTCTGCCGATTTGACCGGCAAGGTCACGCTCGGGGCTGACAACCAACTGACCGGGTTGGAAACGCGCGGGCACATTGGCAACGGCGATGCGCCGGTGCGCATTGCCCTGCCGGACCGCACGGTGACGATGCGCGGCGCTGATCTGACCTTGCTGGCAGATGCCGCTTTGCAGACGCTGAAGCTTGCCGTCGCCGCCAATGACATCAGCACCGCCGAGGCGCAATTGGGCGAGGCGGCTGTGACGGCTGACATTCAATACGGCCAGACGGATAAGGGCGGGCTGGCGTTTGCCAAAGGCCCGGTTGAGGCCACGCTGTCCGGCATTCAGCTATTGGATGCCGCCGTGGCGCAGGCCATTGGCCCCAATGCCACGTTCAAGACCGATCTGACCTTTGAATCCGGCGCACCGCTGACGCTGCGCGATATCACCGGCACGGCGCGAGGGCTGGAAGTCTCGGGTCAGGCGGACGTGCCAATGGGCGGCGATACGCCCCTGCGCTTTGATCTGAGGGCGGCGCTGGCCAGCCTGTCGCAATATTCAGCCCTCGCAGTATCGCCACTGCGCGGGGCCGCCGATCTTCGGGCCGTTGGCACGCAATCCACTGATGCCGGTCTGGCGGTGCAAGTGACCGGCGCGCTTCAGGATTTCACCACTGGCGATGCCGCCGTTGGCCAGTTGATGGCCGGGCGCACCGTGATTTCGGCGGATCTGACGCTGAAAGACGGCGTGCTGCGGTTTGATCCGGCTGAAGCCAGCAACGCCAATGCGTCGGTGCAAGTGACCGGCACGCCCGAAGCGCTGCGCTTTGACGCGCGGTTGCGCAATGTCGGGCTGTTTGCCCCGGACTTCCCCGGCGCGGCGACGGCGACGGGCACTTTGACAAAGACCGGCAACGGCTATCGCGCCGCTGCGGATGTGACCGGGCCAAATGGCACGGCAGCGACGGTTGGTGCGCAATTCGGTGGCGGGGCGCCTATTGCGCTGACGGCGAACGGCTCTGCGCCTCTGGGCTTTGCCAACCCCTATATCGCGCCGCGCCGCCTGTCTGGGGTGGCGCTGTTCGATCTGGCCGTGTCGGGCGGGTTTGCGCCTGCCAATGTCACGGGCACTGTGCGCACGACAGGGGCGCGGCTATCGGCCCCGTCCTTGGCGGTGGCTTTGGCGGATTTGAACGCGACCATCACTTTGGCGGGCGGATCGGCGCAGGTTGCCGTCACCAGCGGCATCACCCCCGGCGGTCGCATGACCGTTGACGGCACCGTGGGTTTGACCGGCGCCATGCAGGCCGACCTGACCGCGCGTCTGACCGATGTGATCGTGCGCCGCGCCGATCTGCTGGATGCACGGCTAGAGGCGGGCGAGATCTTTGTGCGTGGCCCTCTGGCGGGCGATGCGGCGATCACGGGCCAGCTGAACCTGGCGGAGGCGGAAATTCGCGTTCCCAATTCCACCGTCACCGCCTTGGGCGAGATCCCGGATATCACGCATGTCGGCACGCCCGCAGGGGCGGCACAGACGCTGGCCCGCGCGGGATTGTCCCAAACACCGAGCGTCAGCACGGGCAACGGCGGGTCCGGGGTGGCCTATCGTCTGGATGTTTTGCTGAACGCGCCGGGGCGGATTTTCGTGCGTGGGCGGGGGCTTGATGCCGAACTGGGCGGGCGTTTGCGCATCCAAGGCACCACGGCCAATATCCTGCCAAATGGCCAGTTCAACCTGATCCGGGGGCGGCTTGATCTGCTGACCCAGCGGTTCGAACTGGATGAAGGTTCGGCGCAATTGGTTGGGTCGTTCGATCCGACGTTGCGATTGGTGGCGCGGACCGAAAAGTCCGAAACCACCATCAGCATCATCGTGTCTGGCCAAGCCAGCGCGCCGGCGGTGTCGTTCCAATCCTCGCCCGAACTGCCCGAAGAAGAAGTTCTGGCGCTGTTGATCTTTGACAAATCGCTGACCAACCTGTCGCCCTTCCAGGCGCTGCAACTGGCGTCTGCTGTGGCGACACTGGCGGGCAAGGGCGGCGTCGGGACGCTTGAAAAACTGCGCAAGGGGTTTGGTCTGGACGATCTGGATGTGACCACGGCCGAGGATGGCACAGCCGCCGTGAAAGCCGGGAAATACATTTCGGAAAACGTCTATTCAGACGTCACGGTGCGCGCCGATGGCAAGGCCGAGTTGAACCTGAACCTTGATTTGTCGCGCTTTGTGACGGCCAAAGTGGGCCAACGCTCGGACGGTGGGTCGAGCGTTGGGGTGTTCTTTGAAAAGGACTACTGAGGTTACAGCCGGTCTTTGAACGCATCCAGAACGCGGGCATACACCTCGCGTTTGAAGGGCACGATATTGTCCACCAGATCAGCGGCGGGCAACCAGCGCCATTCGCTGAATTCGGGGTGTTCAGTCGCGATGTTGACCTGATCGTCAGTGCCGTGAAAGCGCAGCAGGAACCATTTCTGTTCCTGCCCGCGATAGCGCCCCTTCCAGATGCGCGGCACGATGTCATGCGGCAAATCATATGGCAGCCAATCGGCGGTTTCGGCCTCAACCGTCACAAACTCGGCCAGAACGCCGGTTTCTTCCCAAAGTTCGCGCAGGGCGGCGTCACGCGGGTCTTCGCCTTTGTCCACACCGCCTTGCGGCATTTGCCAGGCGGGTGTGTCGTTATCAAGCCGCTGGCCGACAAAGACATGGCCGTCCTGATTGACCAACATCACACCGACGCATTTGCGGTAGGGCAGCTTGGCGATTTCTTCGGGGGTCATGGCGGGCCTCACATCAATCCGGGGGCAGGGCGGATCGAGCCAGTTTCGACCCCGCGCCAATTGGTGACAGTGGTGTTCATGCGGCGCAGCGTGGCCGGGTGGTCTGCATCGAGCGCGCCAAGGCGGACCAGCAGGGCCGCCGTCGCGCATTCCGCTGCGCGGGTGGCACCATCGGCGGCCTTGATGGCAAAGCCAATGCCGCGTTCTGGCAGGATCGCGATGAAATACCCCTCGGCCCCGGTCTTCAGGGCGACCGGTTCGGAGGTGGCCTGCATCAATTCCGTGCAGGCGCGGCCTTCGCCAGCCACCAGCATCGGGTTGGCGATCATCGCGGCGGTCAGGCGGGCGGCGGCATTGGCCATGGTGCCGGATTTCTTATGCGCCGAGGCAAAGAACGCCATTGCGCGGGCCATTCCGTGCATGGTCGTGGCGTGGTTCGGGGCGGAACAGCCATCAATGCCAAAGTACGGCGTGTCCTGGCCCGTCACCTCCTCAAAAGCGGTTTTGCAGGCAACCTGCACCGGGTGATCCGGGTCAATGTATTCGGGGCCCGCGCCAAGGTGCTTGCCCAATGTCAGGAAGCCCGCGTGCTTGCCGGAACAGTTGTTGTGCAACTGGCAAGGGCTGTCGTCGGTCTTGATCATCTGGCGTTTCAGCGCAGCGTCGCGGGTGGGCTGCGCCCCACAGCGCAGGTCGGGTTCGGCCAGTCCCAGATCTGCCAACCAGCGCGACACCGCATCGACATGCAGCGGCGCCCCTTCGTGCGATGCACAAGCCAGCGCCAGTTGCGCCGATGTCAGCCCAAAGGCATCCGCCGCGCCCGAGGTCACAAGTGGCAGCGCCTGAAGCATCTTGGACGAACTGCGCGGATAGACCACCGCATCGGGATTGCCCCAACTTTCGATGATTTGGCCGGTGTCATCACAGATCACGGCATGGCCAAGATGGACGCTTTCCGCAAGCGGACCGCGCCAGACTTCGCAGATCGGAGCAGCAGTTTGTGTCATAGGCCCTCACAAAGCGGCGATTTGTTGCCAATGGGTGTTTTACGGGGGTGATATTTCAGGCTAAACTGCGCAAGTCGAGTTAAATTTGGCCAAGCCGCAGAACAAGTCCGAACGGGCAGGCGCGGCCAAGGTATTTGAGGCGAAGGACAGCTGGAGGCTGGACATATGACTTCTTTCGTTTTGCGGGTTGCTGCCGCTGGCATTTTGGCACTGGGCGCACATGGTGCATTGGCGCAGGATGACAGTTCGAACCGCGTGAACAACATCACGGATTGGAGCGTTTTCGAAGAAGAAAACCCCAAAGAATGCTGGGCCGTGACCACGTACAAGGAAAGCGTGAACACCAAGGAAGGCCGCGTTGTTGCCGTAACGCGTGGCGATATCCTGTTGATGGTGTTCTACCGTCCCGAAGCGGGCGTCAACGGGCAGCTGGCCTTTACCGGCGGCTATCCATTCGCGTCCGGGTCAACGGTCAACGTGAACGTCGATGGCAATGAGTTTGAGCTTTTCACCGAAGGCGAATGGGCTTGGCCCGCCACGCCGCAGGATGACGCCAAGCTGATCGCTTCGATGAAGCGTGGCCGGTCGGCGGTGGTGACCGCGTTGTCCAGCAAGGGCACTGCGACCAAGGACACATTCTCGCTTTTGGGTGTGACGGCGGCCATCGACGAAGCCGAATCGCGCTGCAAAAAGTAATCCGCCCCGCTGACGGGCCGGACAGATGAAACGCACGAAGCGGGCAGGGGTGACCTTGTCCGCAAAACGCCTTTGGCAAACGCGCACGAATCCTGTATGGAGCGTGCTTCTTTCGAAGGATGACTGTCATGACCGCTGATACGCCCATCACTCAGGACGTTCTGACCATTCCGCGCAAACTGCCGGATGCGAAAAAGGTGAACATTGTGGGCCTGACCCGCGATGGCCTGCGCGATGCGTTGTTGGCGGCTGGCACACCGGAAAAGCAGGTCAAAATGCGGGTCGGTCAGATCTGGCAGTGGGTCTATCAATGGGGCGTGCGCGATTTCCACGCCATGACGAACCTGTCCAAGGCCTATCGCGCCGAATTGGACGACAAGTTCGAAATCGCCCTGCCTGAAATCGTATCCAAACAGCTGTCGGCCGATGGCACGCGCAAATATCTGGTCAAGATCGCGGGCGGCCATGAGGTTGAGGTGGTCTACATCCCCGAAACCGATCGCGGCACGCTGTGTATCTCGTCTCAGGTGGGGTGCACGCTGACCTGTTCCTTCTGCCACACCGGCACGCAGAAACTGGTGCGGAACCTGACGGCGGGTGAAATCATCGGTCAGGTGATGCTGGCCCGCGATGATCTGGACGAATGGCCGGAACCGGGCACCGGAACGGGTGAAAACGGGCCGCGCCTTCTGTCGAACATCGTTCTGATGGGGATGGGCGAGCCGCTGTATAACTTCGACAATGTGCGTGATGCGATGAAGATTGCGATGGACGGCGAAGGCATCGCCCTGTCGCGCCGCCGGATCACGCTGTCGACATCGGGCGTGGTGCCCGAGATTGCCAAGACTGCCGAAGAAATCGGTTGCTTGCTGGCCGTCAGCTTCCACGCCACCACCGATGAGGTGCGCGATAAGCTGGTGCCGATCAACAAGCGCTTCAACATCACGACCCTGCTGGACGCGTTGCGCGAATATCCGCGCCTGTCCAACTCGGAACGGATCACGTTTGAATATGTGATGCTGAAGGATGTGAACGACAGCGACGCCGATGCGCGACGTCTGGTGAAGCTGATCCAAGGCATTCCGGCCAAGATCAACCTGATCCCGTTCAACGAATGGCCCGGTTCGCCCTATCAGCGCAGCGATTGGAGCCGGATCGAGGCCTTTGCCGATATCATCTATAAGGCTGGCTATGCCTCGCCCATTCGCACCCCGCGCGGCGAGGATATCATGGCCGCCTGCGGGCAGCTGAAGTCGGCAACTGAGCGCGAGCGGAAATCCCGCGCCCAGATCGAAGCCGAGGCTGGCCTGTAATCAGGCCAGCAGGTCGAAGAGGTCCGCCCCGGCCTTGACGTTTAGCGACGACTGACCGTCACCATCGACCAGCGCCCACAGCAGGACGCCTGTGGTCTTGTGCGTGATGAACACCTCTTGTGTGCTGGCCGTGCCTGCGCCGTCAGTGCTGGCGCGTTGCACAAGGAAATCGTCCTTGCTGGCCGCGGTGCCATAGAACAGCACATCGCCTTCGGCGGCGTTATAGTCCTGAATCCAGTCCGACCCGTGACCGGCATTGCCGATATGGAAAAACTGATCCGCGCCGGTGCCGCCGTTCACGCGGTCATAGCCAAACCCGCCGTTGATAAAGTCGGCCCCATCGCCGCCAAACAGCACATCGCCCCAGGCCGAACCTGTGACTTGGTCGTCGCCGTCGCCGCCGATCATCGTGTCGGCCCCAAAGCCGCCCGCCAGCGTGTCATTGCCTTCGTCGCCGCGCAGTTCATCATTGCCGTAGCCGCCTTCGACATAGTCGTTGCCAGCCCCGCCATAGACCACGTCGCGCAGGTCGGATTCTGACGCGCCGCCGTAGATGAAGTCATCGCCGTCCCCGCCGATCAAGGTATCGACACCGTCACCGCCAAAGATGAAGTCACTGCCGCCGTTGCCTTTGATGTTGTTGTTGCCATCATTGCCGATCAGCAGATCCTCAGCCGAACCGCCGGATGCGTTTTCGATCTGCGCGCCCTGCGCGATCGAATAACCGCCGGGCAGGCGCTTGCCCGTTTCGGTCAGAACCGAGGAAAAGAACCCGCCCGCCTGCGCTGCGGTGTTCGTCAATTCGGTTTGGGTTGAGGCGTCGATATAGTTAAACACGCCCGAGTTCTGGACCTGCGAAATCAGGTCGGTCACCTTGCTATTGGGAGTTAGCGTCAAGGTCGCGGGCATGAGGTTGATCAACGCATTCGCGCTGCCATCATAGGCGATGCTGTCGGTGCCGCCGGTGTCCCAGATGCCATAATAGGCCCGGCCAACGGACACCGACCCATCGCTGCCATCTACATCCAGTGCTGCGCTGCCCGCGTCGGTCAGAGTGTAGGTTGTCGCGGTGTTGTGGGTCGTGGTGTTCGCGCCATACATGCGTTGCAGCGCGGCGATGTCCAGCGCCATCGGTGTGACAGATCGGCCAAATTCGAACGCTCCTTGCGCGCCGTGGCTGGGGGCGTCGGGTGCCGAGGTGTAGGAAATGATCGTCTGATGCCAGCGATACGGGTCTTGCATGCTTTCGCCGTCTGACGTGGCCCCGGTGCCAAGCGTGGTGCCGCCGCCTTCGTCATGCGGGTGGTTGATGCCAAGCGTGTGCAGCACTTCGTGTACGATGGTCTGGAACCGGTCACTGCCGCCGCCAATTTCCGGCTGCGTCGTGTGTTCGGTCGTCAGGATGTTGAACATCATGATCGGGCGATAATCGTCGACGGGATCTTCGGGGGTGTTCGCCGCGCCAAGGCTTTGATCGTTGCGTTCCTGACCTACTAGATAAGTCGCGTTCAGATCTTCCGACATTTGAAGATCAAGGCCGATATAGGCCTTCACGATGTTCAGCGACAGTTCCAGATCAGTTGCCCAATAGCTGGGCATGTCTTCGGTCATCGAGGTGCTGGCCGGCATTTGGGAATTGAACGTGTTCAACTCATCCGCGTTGTTAAGCTGAACGATGTTGTAGGTCACCGGCCCGTTGGACCAAATCCGATTTCCTTCAATCGGCCTTAGAATGTCAGATGTGGTTGTGTTGTCATGGTCGATTGCGTTGGCCATGCTGTTCCCTCCCGAATAGTGAATAGAATAAATCTTGTATTTTCATGGTCTTGCGAAAATGCTGAAAGTATAATGGCCAGTTTTCCCAAGATTGCACGAAGTTTTGAACGACATATACGAATGACCGGCCCCCAAGGGTGGGGACCGGTCTAGCGTTCTAAGAATTAAGAATTCATTCAGGCAGGCAGATTTCGCGGCGGATCGCCCCAAGGATCGTGCGGCCCACTAGGGCGGCGACGATGACCACCAACAGGATCAGGCACAGTGTCGCCAGCCACAGGTGCGGCGAGGATTGCGTCAGCTCGGCAAAGCGGAACGATGCGATGGTCAGGGCTGCTACGGGGAAGCTAAGCGCCCACCAAGACAGGGCAAAGGGCAGCTTGGCAAAGCCCGGCGCCTGAACCGCGACGATTACCGCAAAGGTCACCGCGCCGTAGTACAGGATGCGTGCCAGCGTATCGAGCTGTCCGCCGTTCAATTGCAGCCATGCGACAAAGGCAACGGCGGGCGGGGCGATCAAGATGACCAGCGTCGGCAACAGCCGCCCCGGCAGCGGATCGTGGAAGATCAGGCGGTTCATCACCAGTGTCAGCAGGATGATCCAAAAGATCAGCCCGGCCGAAAAGAACAGCCAGCTCAGCTCGACAAAGCCCAGGCCAACGCCCGCAATCGGCACAACCACGTTGCCCACCGCCGGAATGAACCACGCGGGTGAAATGTGCATGGGCTGAAACGGTCTGCGTCCAATCCAGCCCGAGATGACGGCGATGGTCAGAACGCCTTGGATGGCGGCGCCAGTGATCCAAACGGCATTGGCGGCTTGCGGGTATCCATTGCGCAGCGCCGTCGCGATCAACAGAAGCGAGATCGAGATGGCCGGAAAGAACGCCAGTTTGACCGGGTGGTTCCATTCGGCGGCCACAGCACCGGGGAAGCGCAGGGCCTTCATCATGTAGAGAACGCTGATCAGGACGAAATCAATCAGCGTCACCAACAAGAACGCATCAGATGCGGTATGCGACCAGCCAAACTGCAATTCGGCCCGGTGCGTGGCCAGTGTCAGCCCCGCCAACCCCATGACCGAGGCGAAGAAGGTGATGTGGAAATGGGCCAGCTGGCTGGTGGGGGCGGCAGGATGCGCTTTGTCGTTCATGGCGTCCGCTTTCGTTTCGAATAAGATATCTATGAAATGGAATTTATCTGGCTCGGCTGCGTTGACGCAGATCAAACGCCCCCGCTGTTCACGTCAGCCTTGATACAGATCTTGGTGATTTGCCGATACGGGCGGTCGGGCGTGCAGATCTGGCTGGGGAACGATTGTTGGTTGACCGCATCGGGAAAGCCCTGGGCCTCGATCGCCAGTCCGGTGCAGGGGGCGTGGGACTGACCGCCATGGGCCGGGGCCTTGGGGCGCAGCGCTTGGCCAGTGTAGATCTGCAATCCCGGCTGATCGGTGGTCAGCGTCAGGCGCATACCATCGGGGCTTTGCAGGGTGCAGGCCGGGGCCGCGCCGGTCAGCGCAAAGTTCACATCCGTAACGCCTAGATCGGGATCGTTCGCGCGTAGCGTCCGGGGGGTGCTGTAATCATATCGCGTGCCAGCCACGGGCGCGACATGGCCCAGCGGGATCTTTTCGTCATTCGTGGGGGTATAGCCATTGGCGGCAATGGTCAGCCTATGATCCCAAATCTCGCCTTCTTCGGACAGGTTGTAGTAGTTGTGATTGGCCATGCTGATCGGAGTTGGCCGGTCTGGCGTGGCGGTCATGTCATAGGTCACCGTATGCCCATCGAGTGCGATGATCACCTCGGCCTTAACCTGCCCCGGAAAGCCCATATCGCCATCGGGCGAAGTCAGCGAAAGGCGCAATGCACGCGTGCCGTCTGGGTCGACCTGCCAGATGCGCCGCTGCCAGCCGTCCGGCCCGCCGTGCAGCTGGTTGCGGCCCTCATTGGCGGCCAATTGGTAGCGGGTGCCGTCCAAATCAAACCCCGCGCCACCGATCCGGTTGGCAATGCGCCCTACCAGAACCCCCAAAGTGCCGGGGTGCGTCAGGTAAGATGCGGGATCGGTGTAGCCTAGAACCACATGCCGCCCGGCCACCTGCCAATCTTGGGTGATCCCACCCAGCGACAGAATGGACAGGGTCGCCCCGCTGCTTTCCAGAGTGAAACGATCAATGCTGGACTGTGTCATCAAGGCGGCCTTTCGCGCGGTGTTGCGCTTTGGATAGCGCTACCGCGTGGCCCTGCGCAAGGGGCAGGGCGCGGGCAAAATATTGTACCGGTACAGAGAATTTTCTGTCCATCCGGGCCAGTCGAAGCGTAGCTTTTCGCCATGGAACAGATCTCTGAACTCGATAGCCGATATTCCTGGGTGCGGCTTTCGCTGACCTTGCTGATTGCCATCACTGGCAATGTCGGCATGTGGTCGATCATCGTGGTCATGCCGGATGTACAGGCCGAGTTTGGCGCAGGGCGCGCGGTCAGTTCCTTGCCCTATGCAGTGACGATGATCGGCTTTGCCATTGGCAACCTGATCATTGGCCGCGCGGTGGATCGCTGGGGGATGGCTGTATCGCTGTTTCTGGCGGCGGGATTGATGGCCGCAGGCTATGTGGTGGCGTCGCACAGCCCGTCCTTGGTTGCCCTGTCGGCGGCGCAACTGGCGATTGGCTTTGGCACCTCGGCTTGCTTTGGGCCGTTGATTTCAGACATCTCGCAATGGTTTCAGCGGCGGCGCGGCATAGCCGTGGCGATTGCCGCCTCGGGCAATTATCTGGCCGGAGCATTCTGGCCGCTGGTCTTGGGCTGGATGGCCGGAGACGAGGGCTGGCGCTGGATCTATATGGCGCTGGCGGTTCTGACGGTGGTCTTGGTCATGCCGATGTCGGTGCTGCTGCGCCGACGGGTGACGGAACTGGCCGATGCGCCCAAAGCCCTGCCCACTGGCCCGCGCCGCGCGGTTCTAAGCCCGGTGCGCCTGCAATGGTTGCTGGGGCTTGCCGGTGTAAGCTGCTGCGTCGCCATGTCTATGCCTCAGGTTCATATCGTGTCGCTATGCGTGGACTACGGGTTTGGCGCGACCGCCGGGGCCGAGATGCTGTCGCTGATGCTGCTGGGCGGCGTGGTGTCGCGCGTGGTGTCGGGGATGTTGGCCGATAAGCTGGGCGGGGTACGGACGCTTTTGATTGGGTCGGCGTTGCAGGCCGTCGCGCTGTTCTTGTACCTGCCTGCGGGCGAGCTTGCCTCGCTCTATGTGGTGAGCCTTGTGTTTGGCCTGTCGCAGGGCGGGATCGTGCCCAGCTATGCGGTGATCGTGCGCGAATACCTGCCCGCAAAAGAGGCCGGTGCGCGGATTGGCTTTGTGATGATGATGACCATCGCCGGGATGGCGCTGGGTGGTTGGATGTCCGGTTGGATTTACGATGTCACAGGCAATTACCAATGGGCGTTTCTGAACGGCATCGCGTGGAACGTGCTGAACGTCGGTATCATGCTGAGCATCCTGTTTGCGGGACGGTCAGCGGGGTTTGGGGGCTCTGCCCCGTCGATGCCTTCGGCACCGACTCCCCGGGATATTTAAGGTCAGAAAATACATAAGGGGGCGCGGCGGCCCCCTTTGTTTTTACATTTCTGCGTCGTCGATGACGTCGGCGTGCAGGTGCCGTTCGCCGCGTTCGGCCGCCAGCGCGATTTGCTTTTGCCGTTCGCGGAAGCGGGCTTTGTCCTCATCTGAGGTTTCAGTGATGCACTGGTGGCAGGATACGCCGTGTTCGTAATCGGCGTGGTCGCGATCGTGCGGCAGGATCGGGCGGCGGCAGGCGTGGCACAGAAGGTGCGGGCCTTCCTCTAGCCCGTGCCCGACCGAGACGCGCCCGTCAAAGACAAAGCATTCGCCCTGCCAGGTGCTGTCTTCTTTGGGCATCTCTTCGAGATATTTCAGAATGCCGCCCTTGAGGTGGAACACCTCGTCGACGCCTTGCTGGATCAGCCAGTTGGTGGATTTTTCGCAGCGGATGCCGCCGGTGCAGAACATGGCTATGCGCTTGTTGTGGAAGCGGTCTTTGTTCTTTTCCCACCAGTCGGGGAATTCGCGGAAGGTGGCGGTGTGCGGGTCAATCGCGCCTTCGAAGGTGCCGATGGCGATTTCGTAATCGTTGCGCGTGTCGATTACGGCCACATCGGGGCTGCGGATCAGGTCATTCCAGTCTTTGGGATCGACGTAATGCCCGACCGTGGCGCGCGGATCGACATCGGGCTGGCCCATGGTGACGATCTCTTTCTTCAGGCGGACTTTCATCCGTGCGAAGGGGCGCTGTTCGGCGGTCGACAGCTTGTATTCGAAATCGGTGCAGCCGGGCAGGGCGCGGATATGGGCGATGAGCGCGTCGATCCCGGCCTTGGGGCCGGCGACCGTGCCGTTGATACCTTCCTTGGCCAATAGCAAGGTGCCGGTGATGGCCTGATCGCGGCAGAGCGTCAGAAGCGGGCCGCGCAGCGCGGCGGGATCGTCGAAGCGGGTGAAATGATAGAGAGCGCAGACTGTAAACATAATTTGCGCCTTACGCCTGTCACGTCCACCGGGCAAGGGGATTTGCCGTCGCAGGGCTTGCTTGACGCGGGCAGGGCGTGGGATAGGCTTTGTTCAAGCATTGCAGGAGATCCATATGACCGACGCTTTGATCGTGATTGATGTTCAGAATGATTTCTGCCCCGGCGGATCTTTGGCCGTGGCGGGCGGCGACGAGATTGTGGATGGCATCAACGCGCTGATGCTTGCGGCGGGCGCGGTTGTTTTGACCCAAGATTGGCACCCCGGCGATCACAGTTCATTCGCGTCACAGCATGAGGGGCGCGCGCCCTTTGACCTGACCGAAATGCCTTATGGTCCGCAGGTGCTCTGGCCGGATCATTGCGTTTGGGGCAGCGAGGGGGCGCAGTTTCATCCCGGCTTGCACATTGACCCGGCCGATCTGATCATCCGAAAAGGGTTTCGGCGCGAGATCGACAGCTATTCGGCCTTCTTTGAGAACGATCACAAAACGCCCACGGGGCTGGAGGGATATCTGCGCAGCCGCGGGATCATCACGTTGACGATGGTCGGGCTCGCCACGGACTTCTGTGTGAACTTCTCGGCGGTGGATGCGGCCAAACTGGGGTTCGATGTGACCGTGCGCACCGATCTGTGCCGAGCGATTGATCTGGACGGATCATTGGCGGCGGCGATAGCTGGCATGGCCGAAGCCGGGGTCAAGATCGTCTGACGGTGGTGCCGGTTTCCAATCGTCGCCGCGAACCATCACTTTACAGTGGTTTTTTCGCCAAAAATCCCTTTTGCGCCGCTTGTCAGCGCGTTAGCGCCCTGTTTTAACCGTCGGGCGCTACAGGAGGCTTGCCCATGGTTGATATCGCGACCCGCGTTTGGAACCATAAGTGGAGAATTGACCCGATTGTCCGGTCGTTGATCGACACGGATTTTTACAAGCTGCTGATGTGTCAGTCGGTCTTTCGCAACAAGCCAGACACGCAGGTCACGTTCAGCCTGATCAATCGCACCGCCTCGGTTCCGCTGGCCAAGCTGATCGACGAAGGCGAATTGCGCGAACAGTTGGATCATGTGCGGTCCTTGTCGCTGACGCGGGGTGAAAGCACCTGGCTGCGCGGGAACACCTTTTACGGCAAGCGGTCGATGTTCCGCCCTGACTTCATGGAGTGGTTCGAAAACCTGCGCCTGCCCCCCTATGAACTTGAACGCGTCGGCGATCAGTATGAGCTGACGTTTGAGGGCAGCTGGCCCGAGGTGATGCTTTGGGAAATCCCCGCGCTTGCGATCCTGATGGAGCTGCGGGGCCGCGCCGTACTGAACGATATGGGCAAGTTTGAGCTTCAGGTGATGTATGCCCGCGCCATGACGAAGCTTTGGGAAAAGGTCGAACATCTGCGCCAGATCCCGGACCTTCGAATTGCCGATTTCGGCACGCGCCGCCGCCATTCCTTCTTGTGGCAGGATTGGTGCGTGCAGGCGATGCTGGAAGGGCTGGGCAACAATTTCATCGGCACGTCCAACTGTCTGATCGCCAAGAACCGCGACCTAGAGGCGATCGGCACAAACGCACATGAACTGCCGATGGTCTATGCCGCGCTGGCCGAGGATGACGCGGCGCTGGCGCATGCGCCCTATAACGTTTTGGCCGACTGGCACGAAGAACATGACGGAAATCTGCGCATCATTCTGCCCGACACCTACGGCACCGAAGGGTTCCTGAAGCGTGCGCCGGATTGGCTGGCGGGTTGGACCGGCATTCGCATTGACAGCGGCGATCCCGCCACAGGTGCGGAAACGGCGATCAAATGGTGGAAGGACCGGGGCGAGGATCCGACCAAGAAGCTGGTCATTTTCTCGGATGGGTTGGACGAACAGAAGATCGTTGAACTGCACCGCCAGTTTCAGGGGCGAGTGCGTGCGTCCTTCGGGTGGGGCACTTTGCTGACCAATGATTTCCGGGGCCTTGCGCCGAATGATGGGCTGGCGCCGTTCAGTCTTGTCTGCAAGGCGATTTCGGCCAATGGGCGGCCCACTGTGAAACTGTCGGACAACCCGAACAAGGCCATGGGCCCAGCGGAAGAAATTGCGCGATACAAACGTGTGTTCGGGGTTGGGGAACAAACCCGCATGGACGTGGTGGTGTAACGCAAAAGGCCGGGCAATCGCCCGGCCTTTGTTCTTGGTGGCGGTGGGGTGAAACCCCACCCTACGGCGTTAGCTTTTGACGACCTGCGCAATCGCGTCAGCCAGAACCGGAACGGTCTTACTGTTCAGGCCTGCGATGTTGATGCGGCTATCACCGACCATGTAAATCGCGTGGCTTTCGCGGATCTTCAGCACGTCGGCCTCTGACAGGCCAAGCCGCGAGAACATGCCGCGGTGTTGGGCGATAAAGCCGAAGCGGTTCGAGCCGGTCTTGGCTTGAAGTTCGTCCGCCAGCTGCTGGCGCAGGGTCAGCATCGACAGGCGGGTTTCTTCCAGTTCCGTGACCCAATCGCCGCGCAGTGCGTCGTCGTTCAGAACCATGGTGACCAAGCGCGCGCCGTGATCCGGCGGGAACGAATAGTTCTGACGGTTCAGATAGGCCAGCGTGCCTTGGTTGATGGCGGTGCGGCTGGTGTCTTGCGACACGACCATCAGCAGGCCGGTACGTTCGCGGTAGATGCCGAAGTTCTTCGAGCACGAGGCCGCGATGATGGTTTCCGGCAGCGACGAGGCCACAAGGCGGGTTGCGGCAGCGTCATCATCCAGACCGTCGCCAAAGCCCTGATAGGCGATGTCGATCATCGGGGTCGCGCCGGTTTTTTGCAGCAGGGCCACGACCTCTTGCCACTGGGCCATGTTCAGGTTGGCACCGGTGGGGTTGTGGCAGCAGCCGTGCAGCAGAACCACATCACCGGGTTTTGCAGCGGCCAGATCGGCCATCATACCGTCGAAATCCACGCCGCAGGTTTCTTCGTCGAAATAGCGGTAGGGAACCGTTTCGATCTCCATGTGCTTGAGGATCGACAGATGGTTCGGCCAGGTCGGGGTTGACACGAACACGCGCACATTGCGGTTGGCCATGCGGGCGAAATCAAACGCCTGACGCACGGCACCGGTGCCGCCGGGGGTTGCTGCCGAAGCGACGGCTTTCCGCTCAACAACGCCGTCCAGAACCAGCTTGATCATCGCGTCCGAAAACGCCGGATCGCCGATCAGGCCCACGTAGGTCTTGGTGATTTCGGCTTCCCACAGCTGCTTTTCAGCGTCTTTGATCGCCTTCATGACGGGCGTCACGCCGTCGGCGTTCTTGTACACGCCGACGCCAAGGTCAATCTTGGCCTCGCGCGGATCGTCGCGATACAGCTGCATCAGAGCGAGGATTTTATCGCCCGGAAGTTCTTTGAGGGTTTCAAACATTAGTCGTCTCCGGTGGCGACGGGCAGGGTGGGGAAGGCCCCCCATTCGGCCCAAGACCCGTCGTAAAGCGAATGGTCGGACTTGCCGAAGCAGGTCATGGCAAGGCTGAGGATCGCGGCGGTGACGCCCGACCCGCAGGAGGTGATTGCCGGCTTGCTAAGGTCGACGCCGGCGGATTCAAACACCGCTTTCAGCGCCAAAGGGTCCTTCATGGTCTGATCTGCGTTCAGCAGATCGGCGTAATAGACGTTTCGCGCGCCGGGAATGTGGCCCGCCCGCAGGCCGGGGCGCGGTTCGGCCGCATCGCCACGGAACCGGGCGGCGGACCGCGCATCAATGATTTCATGGTCGCGCAGCTTGGACGCCGCAGACACTTGCGTGACGTCCTTCACCATGTGGTTCTGGCGGCGCACGGTCATGTGGCGGTCGCGGATCATCGGCGGCAGATCTTCGATCGGGCGACCTTCGGCCTGCCACTTGGCAAACCCGCCGTCCAACACGGCAATATTGTCCTGACCCATCAGCTTGAACATCCACCACACGCGCGGCGCGGAAAAGATGCCCATGCCGTCATACACGACGATCTGGTGGCCATCGCCTACGCCCATGGCGCGGCAGCGGCTCATGAATTTTTCGATCGGAGGGATCATGTGCGGCAAGTCGGACCGCAGGTCGGAAATTTCGTCGATATCAAAGAACCGCGCACCGGGAATATGCGCATCGTCATATTCCGCCTTGGGATTGCGGTTCATCGTGGGCAAGTACCACGATGCATCCAAGACCCGCAAATCGGGGTCTTTCAGGTGCTTTGCCAGCCATTCGGTCGAGACCAGCGTCTTGGGATCATCATAAGCCATGGAACCCCCGCGGGTTAAACGTTCGGCCTTGCCTACATCCGGCGGCCATGCGTGGCAAGTCCGGTGGGACGGAAACCACGCAAATGCGACTTAAAACGGGGTCAGTGGCTTTCCTTCAGCAACCGCTGTTTCTGGCGGTTCCAATCACGCTTGGCCTCTGATTCGCGCTTGTCGTGGTTCTTCTTGCCTTTGGCGATGCCGACCTTCAGCTTCACCTTGCCGCGATGGTTGAAATACATGACCAGCGGAACGATGGTCATGCCCTTGCGCTGGGTGTCATTCCACAGGCGGGCCAGTTCTCGCCGGCTGACCAGCAGCTTGCGGCGGCGGCGTTCTTCGTGGCTGAACATGGCGCGGTCATAGGGCGCGATATAGCTGTTCACCAACCACAATTCGCCGTTTTCCACTGCTGCATAGCTTTCGGCAATGTTCGAGGTGTTTTCGCGCAGCGATTTCACCTCGGACCCGGTCAGGATGATGCCGCACTCGATATCGTCCTCGATTGCGTAATCGAAACGGGCACGCCGGTTTTCGGCGATGACTTTGTAATTGGGATCTGTCGTTTGTTTAGCCATGGTGGGCCAGAGATAATGCGCCGCTGCGGCTGTGTCCATGGAGGGCGCAAAGTTTCCCACAATGTCGGTTGCAGGCTGGACAGCGTCGCACAGAACGGGTTCGGTGGTCTCAATATCAAAGGAGCGCCCTATGCGAGACGACAACTTTCTGAAAGAGAACAACGCACGCCACCTGTGGCACCCAATGGCGCATCCCGGCGATCAACAGAAAAACCCGCCGCGGATCATCACCAAGGCCGAAGGCGTTCGGATCACCGATATTGACGAGCATTCGGTGGTGGATGCGGTTGGCGGGCTTTGGTGCGTCAACCTTGGCTATTCGAACGACGTGGTCAAAGAGGCGATCAGCAAGCAGCTTTACGATCTGCCCTACTATTCGGCCTTTGCCGGTACCACGAACCCCACCGCGATTGAGGCGAGCCTTGCCGTGCGCGAATACTTTGCCGACGATGGCATGGGCCGGGTGTTCTTTACCTCGGGCGGATCGGATTCGGTCGAAACCTGTCTGCGACTGGCGCGTCAGTACCACCGCCTGCGCGGCGAACCGACGCGCACCAAGTTCCTGTCGCTGAAAAAGGGCTATCACGGTACCCATTTCGGCGGGGCCAGCGTGAATGGCAACAACCGCTTCCGCACCAAGTACGAACCGCTGTTGCCGGGATGTTTCCACTTGCCGTCGCCTTACACCTATCGCAACCCGTTCAACGAACGCGACGGCGCGGCGTTGGCGCAGGCGATTGCCTGTGCGATGGAAGATGAGATCGCCTTCCAGGGGGCCAATACCATCGCGGCCTTGATCATGGAGCCGATTCAGGGCGCGGGCGGCGTGATTGTGCCGGACGAAACCTTCATGCCGCTGATGCGCGATATCTGCGACCGTCACGGCATTCTGCTCATCTCGGATGAGGTGATTACCGGGTTTGGCCGGACGGGCCATGGCTCGGGCGCGCGGCATTGGGGCGTGAAGCCCGATATGATGAGCACGGCCAAGGGCATCACCTCGGGGTATTTCCCGGTGGGCGCGGCCATGTTCAGCGAGGCCGTGGCAGACGTGTTCGAATCCTCGGGCGAAGAGGGCGGCATCTATCACGGCTACACTTATTCGGCGCATCCGGTTGGCTCGGCGGCTGTTGTGGCGACATTGGCGGAAACCAAGCGTTTGAACACGCAGGCCAATGCCGCCGAACGCGGAACGCAGCTTTATGAAGGTGTGCTGGGGCTGGCGGAAAAGTACGACTTCATCGGTGATGTACGCGGTGGCCATGGCCTGATGACCGGGATCGAGCTTGTGTCGGATTCGGCGGCCAAAACGCCGATGGACGGGGCCACGATGACCCGCATTCAGGACGCCACCTATGAGGCGGGCGCGATGGTGCGGATCGGGATGCACAACATCCTGATGTCGCCGCCGCTGACGATCACCGCCGACGAGGTAGACGTGATCATCAACGCGCTTGATGCGGGCTTCTCGGTGGTCTGAGGCCTATTCGAAACAAGCGGCGCGGCCATCCCTTTGGATGGTGGCCGCGCCGTCGATGATACTGGCCGCACGGCGGCGCACATAGCTGCTGGGGTTGCTGGCAGATCGCGTTTTCGGGGCGGGCAGAATGGCCGCCAGACGGGCGGCCTGCGTTGGCGACAGCGCCTCTGGCCCGACGCCAAAATAGTGACGGGCCGCGGCTTCGACGCCAAACACACCTTCGTCAAATTCGGCCACGTTCAGATACACCTCAAGAATACGGCGCTTGGACCAAAGACCTTCCACGACCGGTGTCAGGATCGCCTCCAGTGCCTTGCGGGTGTAGGTGCGGCCATGCCACAGAAAGACGTTCTTCACCACTTGCTGCGAAATGGTTGAGGCACCCCGCGCCCCGCCGTCTTCGATCGCGGCCTTCAGCGCGGCAACGTCAAAGCCCCAATGCGTGCAGAAATTGGCATCTTCGGCGGCGACAACGGATCGGAACATCACCGGGGCGATCTGATCGGCATCCACCCAGATATGGTCGATCTGCCCAAGGCGCAGCTTTTCCGATGACATGTAGTAAGTGGTCGGCGGGTTAAACAGGCTGAACAACAGGATAACGGCCAACACCAAGGCAACCACCAGCGCGACAAGACGCGCCAGCCATTTGGTGAGCCATCGAACCGGGTTGAAGCGCTTTTTGCTGCGCTTCTTCTTTGCCGCTTTGGCCATGTTTGCCTGTACCTGCCCAATCTTCGGTTTGTCGAACTATAGACCGGGTTGGCGGCGGGGAAAACAATCATGGGTCGAAAGGACAACAGACCTGTGCGCTGGAGATCGCACAGGCCTGTTAAGGTCTTACATACACATGAGCAAAGCTCGCTCTGTTTAGGGAGGTAAATCAGAGCATGCTACAAGCATAGGCTGCAAACGAGCCAAAATAGCGCAAGGTTTGCGGCGATAAAAAGGTTAATCAATTATTAAGGGAGTTGGTGCCGAGGCGCACACGGACCTGTGCGGACCAGAAAAAGGGCGGCCACTTGGGCCGCCCTTGGTGTTTTATTCCGCCGGAATGGCTTCTTTTTCGATGCCGATCGGGTTGTCCAGCTTGTTCAGCATCTCGATCGGGCAGACCTGCAAGAACTTCGGCAGCTCTTCGTCCCAGTGCTGAAGCAGATCCAGCGCTTTGCGACTGCCGGTCTCATCCGCATGACGCTGAACAAGCGAGCGTAGAACCTCGGTCCAGTGGTCCGTGGTGACCGGGCAGGTCACCAGCGATTCCATGTTCATCAGCGATTCTGCCTCTCCGTTCGGATCGTACAGGAACGCCATGCCGCCGGTCATTCCCGCGCCAAAGTTCGCGCCGATGGGGCCAAGGATCACGGCCATGCCGCCGGTCATGTATTCACAACCGTTCGATCCGCAGCCTTCGACAACCACGCTGGCACCCGAGTTACGGACGGCGAAACGTTCGCCCGCGCGGCCTGCTGCAAACAGGAAGCCATCGGTTGCGCCATAAAGCACGGTGTTGCCGATGATCGTGTTCTCAGATGCCACCAGCGGCGAAGCCATCGGCGGACGCACGACAATCGTGCCGCCCGACAGGCCTTTGCCGACATAGTCGTTGGCATCGCCCGAGACTTCGATCTTCAGACCCGGCGCCGCAAAGGCCCCCAGCGACTGACCGGCAGAGCCCGTCAGCTTGACCGTCAGGTGATCCGGCTGAAGCGCGTTGCGCATGCCAAAGTTCCGAACGATGTGCGACGAGGTGCGCGTGCCCACGGTGCGGTGCGTGTTCTGCACAGCATAGGACAGTTGCATCTTTTCGCCGTCCCTCAGGAAGCGGGCCGCGTCACGTACGATTTCGGCGTCCAGCGTGTCCGGCACGGCATTGCGCGGGCGGTCACGGTTGTACTCGATATCGTCCGAGCCATCGACACGGATCAGAAGCGGGTTCAGGTCCAGATCATCCAGGTGATCCGAGCCACGCGATACTTGACGCAGCAGGTCAGCACGGCCGATGACATCATCCATCGAACGTGCGCCAATCGACGCCAGAATCTCGCGCACTTCTTGTGCGTAGAAGGTGATCAGGTTGACGACCTTATCCGCGGTGCCGGTGAACTTGGCACGCAGGGCCGCGTCTTGGGTACACACGCCGACCGGGCAGGTGTTCGACTGACACTGACGGACCATGATGCAGCCCATCGCGATCAGGGCGGCGGTGCCGATGCCGTATTCTTCGGCACCCATCATCGCAGCCATGACAATGTCACGACCCGTGCGCAGGCCACCATCCGTCCGCAGCACAACGCGCGAACGCAGATTGTTCATTGCCAGAACCTGATGCGCTTCGGTCAGGCCCATTTCCCACGGCAGACCTGCATACTTAATCGAGGTCGCAGGCGATGCGCCCGTGCCGCCGTTGTGGCCCGAGATCAGGATGATGTCGGCCTTGGCCTTGGCCACGCCTGCGGCGATGGTGCCAACGCCCGAAGATGCCACCAGCTTGACAGTTACTTTCACGGTCGGGTTGATCTGCTTCAGATCATAGATGAGCTGGGCCAGATCTTCGATCGAGTAGATGTCGTGGTGCGGCGGCGGCGAAATCAGCGTCACGCCTTTGGTCGAGTGACGCAGACGCGCGATCAGGTCGGTGACTTTCATCCCCGGCAGCTGGCCGCCTTCACCCGGCTTGGCACCCTGCGCGACCTTGATCTCAAGCTCTTCGCAGTGGTTCAGGTATTCAGCGGTCACACCAAAGCGGCCCGACGCCACCTGCTTGATCTTCGCAGAGGGGTTGTCGCCGTTGGGCTCCGGTACGAAATGTGCCGGATCTTCACCGCCCTCGCCCGAGTCGGACTTGGCGCCGATGCGGTTCATGGCCACGTTCAGCAGTTTGTGCGCTTCGGGCGACAGGGCGCCAAGCGACATACCGGGCGTAACGAAACGCTTGCGGATCGAGGTGATGCTTTCGACCTCTTCGATCGGAACCGGCTTGCCCAGCGGCTTCATGGCCAGCAGGTCACGCAAGTGGATCGGCGGGTTGGCCTGCATTGCTTTCGAATACTGCTGCCACAGGGCAAACGACGCCTTGTCACAGGCCGCCTGCATCAGGTGCATGGTCTGCGCACCCCAAGCATGGGTTTCGCCCGACTTACGTGCCTTGTAGAAGCCGCCGATCGGCAGAACGTCCTGACCGCCGCCAAGCCCGAGGCGGTGAACCTCTTCGGCTTTGGTCTGGATGCCCGAAACGCCGATCCCCGAGATGCGGGAAATCATGCCGGGGAAGAACTCGGCGCACATGGCGCGGCTCAGGCCGACAGCTTCGAAGTTCAGACCGCCGCGATAGGACGAGATGACCGAGATGCCCATCTTGGACATGATCTTCAGCAAGCCCTGATCGATGGCTTCACGGTACTTGCTGACCGCTTCTGTCAACGAGATGTCCAGCAGGCCACGGTTGATACGGTCGGCCAACGAATCTTCGGCCAGATAAGCGTTGACCACGGTGGCACCGGCTCCGATCAGCACTGCAAAGTAATGCGGGTCGATACATTCCGCCGAACGCACGTTCAGCGAACAGAAGGTGCGCAGGCCCTTGCGGGTCAGGTGCGAATGCACCGCCGATGTCGCGAGGATCATCGGCATGCCAACTTTGTCGGCATCGGCGTGGTGGTCTGTCAGGATCAGGTGGCCAGCACCCGAACGCACGGCGTCTTCGGCCTCAATGCGGATCCGCTCAAGGTGTTCGCGCAGTGCGCCGTTGCCCGAACCTGCCGGGAAGGTACAGTCGATCTCAACGCAATCGGCATTGAAATGTGTCTTCAGGTCTTCGAACTGTGCGTTGCCGACAAAGGGGCTGTCCAGAACCAGGATCTCGGTCTGGGCGCTGCTTTCGTCCAGCACGTTCTTGAGGTTGCCAAACCGTGTCTTCAGGCTCATGACGCGGAATTCGCGCAGGCTGTCGATCGGCGGGTTGGTCACCTGGCTGAAGTTCTGGCGGAAGTAATGCGACAGCGGGCGGTACTTTTTCGAAAGCACAGCCGACGGCGTGTCATCACCCATCGAGGCGATGGATTCCTTGCCGTCCTCGGCCATCGGCGCGAGGATCTGTTCCAGTTCTTCAACGGTGTAGCCTGCCGAAATCTGGCGGCGGCGCAGCTCAGCACCCGAGAACATCGGGGCTTCGTTCACCTTGGCCAGCGCATCGTCCAGTTCGTTGATCTTGCCGACCCAGTCGCTGAAGGGCTGGCTTGCGGCCAGACGGTTCTTGATTTCGACGTCGTGATAGAGCTTGCCCTCTTTCATATCGACGGCAATCATCTGGCCCGGTCCAAGCGCGCCTTTTTCACGGGCGGTCGCCTCATCCGTCGGAACCATGCCGATTTCCGAACCTGCGATCAGCATGTTGTCACCGGTCACGACATAGCGCATCGGGCGCAGGCCGTTGCGGTCCAGACCGCCACAGACCCAACGACCGTCGGTCATGGCCAGCGCAGCGGGGCCGTCCCACGGCTCCATCACGCTGTTGCAATAGCTGTACATGTCCTGCCACGCCTGCGGCAGTTCGTTGGCCTGCTTGGACCACGATTCCGGCACCAGCATGGTTTTCGCCATGGGCGCGTTGCGGCCCGCGCGGACCAGGACTTCGAACACGGCGTCAAGCGCGGCCGAGTCCGAAGCGCCGGTTGCAATGATCGGCTTGATGTCTTCAGCATGATCGCCAAAGGCAGAGGAAGCCATGCGGATCTCATGGCTCTTCATCCAGTTGACGTTGCCTTTCAGCGTGTTGATTTCGCCGTTGTGCGCCAGCATGCGGAACGGCTGGGCCAGCCACCACTGCGGGAAAGTGTTGGTCGAATAACGCTGGTGATAAATGGCGAAGGCCGATTCAAAGCGTTCGTCCTGAAGGTCGGGATAGAAGTCCGCAACCTGTTCGGCCAGCATCATGCCTTTGTAGATGATCGAACGGCAGGACAGCGACGCGATGTACAGCTGGCCCACGCCAGCGGCAGCCGCGGCCTTTTCGATGCGACGACGGATGACATAGAGTTCACGCTCGAACTCTTCTTCGCCGATGCCTTTGGCGTTCGAGATCAGGATTTGTTCGATTTCCGGGCGCGTGGCGTTTGCCTTTTCGCCCAGGCAATCGACGTTCACCGGAACGTGGCGCCAACCATAGATGTAGTGGCCCATGCGCAGAACTTCGGTTTCCACAATGGTCCGGCAGGTTTCCTGCGCGCCAAAATCGGTGCGGGGCAGGAAGACCTGACCCACGGCCATCAATTCGTTCATGCGCGGCTTGTGGCCGGTGCGGTCGATCTGGTCGTAGAAGAAGGCCACCGGGATCTGCACGTGAATGCCCGCGCCGTCACCGGTTTTGCCGTCGGCGTCAACAGCGCCACGGTGCCAAATGGCTTTCAGCGCGGTGATGCCTGCATCAACAACCTTACGGCTGGGCTTGCCATCCAGCGAAACAACAAGGCCAACGCCGCAGGACGAATGCTCTTCCTCTTCCGAGTAAAGACCGTTCTCGGCCAGCCATTTGCGCTTGGCTTCCATTTCGGCTGCCCAGTTTGCGTCGAATGTGGTCATGGCTTTGATCCTCCATGCAGTGCCGCAGGTGCGGCGGTGAAATCTTTGCTAGACCGCCCGTGCGGGCGTTCCATTAGGTCTGTTCGGGTCAGCCCGCCTTAAGCGGGCCGTCTTCGTCCAACACCGGAAACTTGGCCACGCAATCCGCGCGGGTCAGTTGGGTCCGATCCGTCCCGGCAAAGCTGTAGCTGTCCGGTTTGTGGTCGAAGTATATTTCGTTCGTGATCTCGAACCCGTTGGGATCGTCAAACAGTCCCATGGGCAGTTCGTAATTGCCCGACCATTCGCTTTCCATTGTGACCCTG
The DNA here is from genome assembly GCF_900302505.1 of Pseudoprimorskyibacter insulae. GTDB lineage: Bacteria > Pseudomonadota > Alphaproteobacteria > Rhodobacterales > Rhodobacteraceae > Pseudoprimorskyibacter > Pseudoprimorskyibacter insulae. Next base: position 326,065 of record NZ_OMOJ01000002.1, read on the forward strand.
AAATACAGGTTCGAACCACATTGTTTGCACCAGGCCCGTTCGGCCCAGCGGGAACTTTGCAGGCGGGCGATGTTGTGTTCGCCCTGCCAAACCACCTTGTCCGCAGGAACCGTCACGCCGATCAGGGCCGAGCCGGTCCACCGGCGACACATCGGGCAATGGCAGATGCCTGCCGTGCTGGGCACATTGCGTGCGGTGAAGATAACCGCGCCGCACATGCATCCTCCGGTTCGCTGCATCGCTGCTCCTTACTCGGCCGCTACGGCCTTGGCCGACAGGTCGGCCAGAATGGCATCGGCGCAATCGCGACCGTCGCGGATGGCCCACACAACCAGCGATGCACCGCGCACGATGTCGCCAATGGCATAGACGCCGGGCAGGGCGGTGCGGCCACTGGTGAATTCGGCCTTCACGGTGCCCCAACGGGTCACTTCCAGTTCCGCGCAGCCCCAGAGCGTCGGCAGGTCTTCGGGTTCAAAGCCCAGGGCCTTGATGACCAGATCCGCCGGTTCGGTGTAATCCGACCCTTCGATCAGTTCCGGGCTTTGACGGCCCGATGCATCGGGAAGGCCCAGACGCATTTTCTGCGCCATCACGCCTTCGACGGCATCACCGGTAAAGCCCTTGGGGGCGGTCAGCCATTCGAACACCACTCCTTCTTCTTCGGCGTTCTGCGTTTCGCGCTGCGAGCCGGGCATGTTGGCGCGGTCACGGCGATACATGCACTTCACGCTTTCGGCGCCCTGGCGGATCGCGGTACGCACGCAGTCCATCGCGGTGTCACCGCCGCCGATCACGACGACCTTTTTGCCGTTTGCGTTCAGCTCGCCGCTTTCGAACTCGGGCACGGTGTCTCCAAAGTTCGACGCGCGGTTGGACGCGGTCAGATAGTCGATGGCGCGGACGATGCCCGTGGCACCCGAACCGGGGCCTTGAAGATCGCGCGATTTGTAAACGCCCGTCGCGATGATCACCGCGTCATGGGTGCTGCGGATTTCTTCGAATGTTATATCTTCGCCGACGGCGCAGTTCATCTTGAAGGTCACGCCGCTTTTTTCGAGCAGCTCAACACGGCGCATGACCACGTCTTTTTCCAGCTTGAAGCCCGGAATGCCGTAGGTCAGCAGGCCGCCTGCGCGGTCGTACCGGTCGTATACGGTGACTTGAAGGCCCGCGCGGCGAAGCATGTCCGCGGCGGCAAGCCCGCCGGGGCCCGCACCGATGATGCCAACGCTTTCGGCGCGTTCCTGAACCGGCGCGATCGGCTGAACCCAGCCTTTTTCCCACGCGGTGTCCGTGATGTACTTTTCAACCGAGCCGATGGTCACGGTGCCGTGGCCCGATTGTTCGATCACACAGTTGCCTTCGCACAGACGGTCTTGCGGGCAAATGCGGCCGCAGATTTCCGGGAAGGTGTTGGTGGCCTGGCTGACGCCATATGCCTCTTCCAGGCGGCCGGTCGCGGTCAGGCGAAGCCAGTCGGGAATGTTGTTGTGCAGCGGGCAGTGGCTTTGGCAATACGGCACACCGCACTGGCTGCAGCGGCTGGCTTGCTCTTCGGCTTTGGCAGCTGCAAACTCGGCATAGATCTCATCGAAGTCCTGTTTACGGTCTTCGGCGGCACGCTTGGACGGCATGTCGCGGTTGATCTGTACGAATTTCAGCATCGGCTGTTTCGCCATGTTGCGTCACTCCCGGAATCTGGTCTGAGCGCTTCTATTACGAGAACGCGAAAAGAAAGAAAAGTCAGTCGTGCTGACCTATATTGAGAAAGTTTCTCTGCATTTGCAAGGTTCTGGGGAAATAATCGAAAATTTATAGTCCGAAGTGGACCTAAATCCGCCCTTCCGATTGAAATTGCTTGGTTTATACCAGTGGCACAAATTTCTGCACAGGCAAACCCAATGAGCCTTCTCTACCTATCTATTCTTGCCCTAATTCAAGGCGTTACCGAATTTTTGCCCATTTCCTCATCTGGGCACCTGATTCTCTTGCCAAAATTGACCGGGCATACAGACCAGGGGCAGGTGATCGATGTCGCAGTGCATTTGGGCACTTTGTTCGCCGTCGTTCTGTTTTTCTGGGCCGATGTGCGGGACGCCATCATCGGACTGGGGCGATTGCTGCGGGGCAAGGCCGATACGCCGGGTGCGAAACTGGCGCTGATGCTGATCGTGGCGACGGTGCCGGTGATTGTCGCAGGCTTGGCATTGAAGGTAACGGGTCTGGACGACGCGCTGCGGTCTGTGGCGGTGATCGGCTGGACAATGCTGATTTTCGGTCTGGTACTGTTTTGGGCTGACCGGACCGGGGCCGAGGTCAAGCGCGATGCCGATTGGACGATGCGCGACGCGATTGTCATGGGGCTGTGGCAGGCGATTGCGCTGATCCCGGGCACCTCGCGGTCGGGCATTACTATCACGGCTGCGCGTCACTTGGGCTACAAACGTCAGGACGGGGCCAAGCTGGCCATGCTGATGTCGATCCCGACGATCATCGCATCTGCCACGCTTTTGGGGCTGGAGGTCGCGGCAACGGCGGATGCGGCGGCGGCCAGGGACGGTGCGATTGCCGCCGTTCTGTCGTTCGTGTCGGCGCTTGGGGCGCTGTGGCTGATGATGCGGCTGCTGCGGTCGGTCAGCTTTACACCTTACGTCATCTACCGCGTGATCCTTGGGCTGGTCCTGCTGTGGATCGCTTACAGCTGATCAAACGCGGTGATAGGGGCCGCCCGCAAGGATCGTGGCCGCGCGGTAGATCTGTTCGCTTAGCATGACGCGAGCCAGCATGTGCGGCCAGACCATTTTGCCGAAACTCAGCAGCATATCGGCCTCGGCCCGCAAGGTCGGGTCGATCCCGTCCGCGCCGCCAATGATAAAGGCCAGATCGCTGGTGCCGGTGTCGCGCCATTGCGCGATCCGATTCGCGAACTGAGGAGAGGTGACCAGCTTGCCCCGCTCATCCAGCGCACAGATGCGCGCGCCTTTGGGCAGGGCCTTGCGCAGCAGCGCTGCCTCGGCGGACATGCCGCCGCCCTTTTTGTCTTCGACTTCGGTAACGGTGACTGGACCAAGCCCCATAGACCGGCCTGATTTGTCGAACCGATCCAGGTAGTCGTCGATCAAATCCTTCTCGGGGCCGGAACGCAGCCGGCCCACGACGCATAGATGGACACGCATTCTTAGGCGGTCGGGGTCGCCCCTGCGGGCAGCCACATCTTTTCGAGCTGATAAAACTCTCGCACTTCGGGACGGAAGACGTGGACGATAACGTCGCCCGCGTCGATCAGAACCCAATCGCCGGTTTCCTTGCCTTCGACCTTCGAGAAGACCCCGCGATCGCGCTTCAGATCCTCGACGACCTTATCGGCCAGAGCGGCCACCTGACGCGATGACCGGCCCGAGCAGATCACCATGAAATCGCCAATAGCCGATTTGCCGCGCAGGTCGATCTGCACGATGTCTTCGGCTTTGTTTTCAGTCAGAATGGACAGAATTGCGTCAAGCGTTTGCTTGCTTGCTGCGCCATCGGGTGCGGTTCCTGTCATGGAAGCGCCCGTCTGAACGGCGTGCGCCGTGTCTGCGGAAAGAGACAGGACATAGTCCTCCTTGGTTGCGCGCCGCCTGTGCCCCGACGCTGGGCCTACCTGAAAAGCTAGCATTTTTTCGCCCACTTCTCAACGCCGGGCACGTTTGCCCCCGGCAGAGGGCGCATTTATGCGCGAAAGGCAGGCGGATCAACGCAGTTTTTGCAAAATTCGTAACGAAGGATATCCGTCGGGCGTCATGCCGCGGCTCATTTGGAAGGCGCGCACCGCTTCAATCGTCAGCGGGCCCATCTTGGCATCGATGTTGTAGGAATAGAGTCCAAGCGCCTTCAGGCGGCGTTGCAGCTCCTTACGCTCGGCGAATGTCAGCACCCGGTCGCCGCGCGGCCACTTGGCTTTGATCCCGGGGCCGCCGCGCAGACGGTCGGCCAGATGTCCCACCGCAATCACATAGGCGTCGGCGGTGTTATACGTCTCGATCACTTTGAAATTCTTGAAAATAAGAAAGGCAGCGCCTTGCGATCCGGCGGGCACCAGAACGGATGCTGACCCGTAATCGCGCACCGGTTTGCCCGACATATCGGTGATGCCCAGCTTGGCCCAATCCGACGGCATCCGCTTGATGCTGCGCTTGGCCAGACGGTAATCAAAGCCCTTGGGCAGCTTCACCTCCACCCCCCAAGGGGTGCCTTTGCGCCAGCCATTTCGTGACAGATAAGCGGCGGTTGAAGCCAGCGCGTCGGTGGGATCGTCCGACCAAATATCTTTTCCCCGCTTGCCATCAAAATCGACCGCGAAGGCCGAATAGGAGGACGGCATGAACTGCGTATGCCCCATCGCGCCCGCCCAACTGCCGGTAAAACGCGATGCGGACACCACGCCGGATTGAAGGATTCGCAGGGCGTGAATCAGTTCATTCTCAAAGAACTTGGCGCGGCGTCCGTCATAGGCGAGCGTTGCCATTGCGCCGATCACAGGCGTGCTGCCCCGGATCGCACCGTAAGACGATTCCAGCCCCCAGACCGCAACGACCACCTCTTTGTCGACGCCATACTTGGCCTCAATCCGGTCCAGCAGGGTGCGGTATTTGCGCAGCGCGGCCTTGCCGTTGCGAATGCGCGTGTCAGACACGGCTTTGTCCAGATAGTCCCAAAGGATCTTGGTGAACTCTGCCTGCGATCGGTCGCGGCGCACGATGTCGGGGTCATAGGCGGCGTTGCGAAAGGCCAGATCATAGGTCCGGTCAGTGATCCCGGCGGCGCGGGCCTTGCGGCGGAAGGATTTGACCCACGCGCCAAAGCCTGCCGGGTTCGAGGCAACTTTGGTCACCTCAGGCACCGGGGCGGGCAACGATACATCCGGGCGAATGCGCGGCCGGGCCGAGCGTTGTACCGTGACTTGCGCGGTTTGGATTTCGTCAACTGGCCGCGCTTGGGGGCGTGCCGACACCTCAACCGAGGCAGCCGCGACAGAGGTCAAACCAAAAAGAACCGCGATGGCGGCAAAGAAAGATGTGCTGCTCATGACAGTGTCCTGTCAGATTATCATTAAGGGAAGGGTAACCCGCTTCGCACAATCTGAGAACCTGTTCGAACGATGGCCCGCAACTATCCGCCGATCATCTTTAGGTAGTCGCGCAGCATCGCAACCCGCTTTGGGCGGAAACTGGTGGTTGTCACCTCAAGCGCCGACATACGGTCCAGCCGGAAGGCGCGGAAATCTTGGCGCAACAGGCACCACGCCAGCAGGCAGTGGCTGGCTTGGAAGAATACCACACCAAGCGGTTTAACCTCGCGCTCGGACGGTTGGCCGAACTTGTCGCTGTATTGAAACCGCACCTGTACTTCGTCCCATGCCGCGCGGCGCAGCAGTCTTGCGTCAACGGTGGGCGCGGGCGGGCGCTCAAACCGGCGGGCGGACAGAATCGCGTGTTTCAGGCGGTGCGCCTGACGGTCTGGCAGTCGGGCGCGCAGCTTGGTAAGGGCGGCGTGGGCGGCATCGGCCAAAGCGGGGTCTCCGACCTGTTGCACCTCTTGCAGGCCCAGAACCAAGGCTTCGATTTCTTCGTCGTTGAACATCATCGGCGGCAAGGCCGCGTCTTCAATCAGGGTGTACCCAAACCCTGCCGCGCCTTCGATATTCGCACCCAGCCCGCGCAAGGCGTCGATGTCGCGATACAGGGTGCGTTCCGACACGCCGGTTTCATCAGCCAACTGCTGCGCCGTGACGGGCGGCGTCATGCTGCGTAGGGCTTGCATCAATTGGAACAGGCGGGCGGTGCGGGACATCTGGATCGCTTTTGGCTGCTGTCAAAAGGTGACAGGCCGTGCCGAATGTGTCGAGGAGGATTTGCAGAAATAGGCGCAGCATTTTTCGATGCTGCGTTGCGGCATTCTTGCGTGGGTCGGAGGGATTTTCTGCGCGGATTCTGCGCAGCATTGGACGAAAAATGCTGCGCAGCAATTGTTTGAAAACAGATGGTTACCAGGGGCGTTCTGACACCCTTAGCGGCGGGTGCGTTTGACCTTCGCCGTGGTCTTGGAGGCCTTCTTTTTGGCCCGCGCCAATTTCCGCTTGGGGCTGCCTTTTCCCGACTTGCCCGAGCGGTTGAACCGAGGCGCGCCGCGCCCTTTCGGCAGGGCTTCACCCTCGATATCAAGCAGCTCTAGCCCGATGCCACCGGTCACCGGCGTGACGTCAGACAACCGAACCGTGACGCGCAGGCCAAGGCTGATAATGCGGCCACTGTCGGCCCCCATCAGCGTGCCGTTGTCGCGGTCGAAATGGAAATACTCGTTGCCCACGGCGCTCATCGGGACCAGCCCATCGGCACCAGTTTCATCCAGTCGCACGAACAGCCCGAACTTGGCGATGCCGCTGATCTTGCCCGTGAACTCGGCCCCGATCCGGTCGGCCAGATAGGCGGCCAGATAGCGGTCGGTGGTGTCGCGTTCGGCCATCATCGACCGGCGTTCCGTGTCCGAGATGTGCTGCGCCGTGGTGTCCAGCTTGTCGATGTCTTCGGGGCTTAGACCGTCCTTGCCCCAATCATGCGATTTGATCAAACCGCGATGCACGATCAGATCGGAATAGCGCCGGATGGGCGACGTGAAATGCGCGTAGTTCTGCAAGGCAAGGCCGAAATGCCCGAAATTCTCGGGCGAATAATAGGCCTGCGTCATGCTGCGCAGGGTCGAGATGTTGATCAGCTCGGCCTCATCCGACCCGGCGGCGTCATGCAGCAGACGGTTCAGGTGGGCGGTTTTCAGCACCTGACCCTTCGCCAGATTGAACCCCGCCGATTGCGCGGTTTCGCGCAGCGAATCGAGCTTTTCGGGCGGCGGTTCTTCGTGCACGCGGAACAGCAGCGGCGTGCGCTTTGCCTTCAGGGTTTCGGCGGCGGCGACGTTGGCCAGAATCATGAACTCTTCGATCAGGCGGTGCGCGTCCAGCCGTTCAGAGAAGTTGACCGATTGCACCTGCCCGTCATCGTCCAGAATGATCTTGCGCTCGGGCAGGTCCAGATCCAGCGGCTGGCGACGATCACGGGCGCGTCGCAGAGCGTGATAGGCGGCATAGAGCGGCTTGATCACGTCCTCCATCAAGGGCGCGACCTTGTCGTTAGGCGCGCCGTCCATACCTTCTTGCACTTCGCGGTAGTTGAGCGAGGCGGGCGACCGCATCAGCCCGCGCACGAAGCGATGGCCGATCTTATTGCCGTCATCGTCGATTTGCATACGCACAGCGATACAGGCACGTGGTACGCCTTCGTGAAGCGAGCACAGGTCGCCCGACAGGCGGTCCGGCAGCATCGGCACCACCCGGTCGGGGAAGTAGCTGGAGTTGCCGCGCTTGCGGGCCTCACGGTCTAGGGCGGAGCCGGGGCGCACGTAATGCGCCACATCGGCAATCGCAACCCAGATGACATGACCGCCCGCATTTTTGGGGTCGTCATCGGCATGGGCATAGCAGGCATCGTCGTGGTCACGGGCATCGGCCGGGTCGATGGTGATCAGCGGCAGGTCGCGCAGATCTTCGCGCCCGCTGAGGCCTGCGGGCTTCATGCTGTCGGCCTCGGCGACGACATCATCGGGGAAATCGTCGGGAATGCCGTGCTGGTGAATGGCAATCAGCGACACAGCGCGCGGCGCGGATGGATCGCCCAGACGCGCCACGATCCGGGCTTTGGCCAGCCCGAGGCGGTTCTTGGGGCCGGCCTGTTCGGCCTCGACCAATTCGCCGTCCTTCGCGCCGCCGGTTGCGCCTTCGGCGACGCTCCATTCCTTGGCCGGGCCTTTGTCGATGGCGACGATGCGCCCGCCTTCGGCCCCTTTGCGGAATATGCCGACCACCTTTGCCGGGTTGGTGCCGATGCGGCGGATCAGGCGGGCCTCATAATTGTGATCTTCGGCATGGACCAATGTCAGGCGACCAAGGATGCGGTCGCCTTCGCCCAAAGCCGGGTCTGAGGCGCGGGGAATCACCAGGATTGTCGGTTCGACCCCTTCGCCATGCCATTCAAGCGGACGGGCGAACAGATCGCCGTCGGGCGTGGGTTCTTTGATTTGCAGCACCGAGACCGGCGGCAAGCGGTCCGGGTCACGATAGGTTTTGTGGCGCTTTTCAAGATGGCCTTCGGCCTCAAGCTGGCGCAGGATGCGCTTCAGCTCAATCCGGTCGGCACCTTTGATGCCGAATGCCTTGGCGATGTCTCGTTTCGCGGTGAGTGTCGGGTGGGCCGAGATCCATTCAAGGATTTCGTCCCGTGAGGGGATCCGTGTCATGAGATTTGCCTAGCACGGGTCTGCGTTGCCGTCATGTGGATTTGTTCAAATGTGCGTGCTGACGCACGCGCATGATGTCTCGGGGGGCGGCCTACGGCCTTGCCCTCGGGGTTTGCCTCCGGCGGGGATATTTTTGGTCAGAAAATGCGGGGAAGGTCGGCGGCGGTGTCGACGTCGCGCAATGTGTCGATCAGGGCGATGCGTTTTCCGGGAAGGGTGGCGATGGTGTCTGTCAGCGCGTGTTCCGTGGACCAGCGGGTGTTTTGGAACAGCGTGGCGGGGGGCGTGTGTTTGAGGCCGATTAGCCAATAGCCGCCGTCATGGGCGGGGCCGAAGACGGCGTCGTTTTGGCCAAGTGCGCGGAAGGCGCGGGCGATGTGATCGGGCTGGATGCCGGGGATGTCGGCGCCGATGATGGCGGTGGGGCCGGGCAGGCTCCGGAAGATGCGGGCCATTCGGTCGCCCAGATCGCCCTGGCCTTGCGGGAGGCGCGGCAGGTGCGCGGGCCATTTTCGGCTGGTGAGGCCTGCGCGGTCCGGTGAGACGGCGAGGAATAGGTGCCAGCGCGGATCGTCGAGGCGGCGCAGCAGGCGCGTGCATTGATGGCGGAACCACCAAGCGGCGGCGGTTTGGCTGATGTCGCGGCCAAGGCGGGTTTTGACGCGGCCTGCGCGGGGTTCCTTGACCATCACCACCAGCGTGGGGCGGATCACAAGGGGCGTTCCATGTCGTGGTGGGGGATTCCGGCGTCATCGTATTGGTCGCTGATGACGCTGAAGCCCAGCTTTTCGTAGAAGCCCGTCGCGTAGACTTGGGCCGAGAGGCGGACGGTGGTCAAGCCGGGGATCTGGGCGAGGCGTTGGATGCCTTCGGCCACCAGAGCCGCGCCAAGGCCGGTGCCGCGTGCCGGTTTGGCGACGCAGATGCGGCCGATTTTGCCGGTGCTGCCCGAGGTGAGCAGGCGAGCCGTGCCGAGGGGTGTTTCGCCTTGGTAGGCGACGAGGTGGATGGCCTGATCGTCAAGGTCATCCCATTCCTCGGCTTCCGCGATGGCCTGTTCTTCGATGAACACGGTGCGGCGCAGGGCGTGCGCGTCGGTCAGATCCGATGTTTCGCGGATCTGCCATGTCATGCGAAATAGTCCCGCAGGATTTGCGTGTAGATCGCCTTGAGCTGGTGTATCTGGGCCACCTCAACACGTTCGTCCACTTGGTGCATGGTTTTGCCGACCAAGCCAAACTCGACCACGGGGCAGTGGTTCTTGACGAAACGCGCGTCCGAGGTGCCGCCCGAGGTTGAGAGTTCAGGCGTGACATTGGTTTGATGCTGAACGGCGCGGCTGACCATGCCCGACAGCTCACCCGGCGGGGTCAGGAAGCTTTCGCCCGAGATCTTGATCGTCACGTCGGTCTTGGTGCCGAAAACCTCGTCAATCGCGGCGGCCTCAGACCGGAGCCAATCTGACAGGCTTTGGCCGGTGTGCAGATCGTTGAAGCGGATGTTAACAGTGGCCTTGGATTTGGCCGGGATCACGTTGGTTGCCGGGTTGCCGGTGTCGATGGTGACGACGGCCAGAGTTGAGGCGTCGAAATGGTCGGTGCCTTGGTCCAATTCGTGGCTGGCCAGCCCGTTCATCAGGCGGGCCATGGCGTTCAGCGGGTTGTTGGCGCGGTGCGGGTAGGCGGAATGGCCCTGCACGCCGGTTACGGTGAACCACGCGGTGAGCGAGCCGCGGCGGCCGATCTTCATCATCTCGCCCATGTGGTTGGGGCAGGTGGGTTCGCCCACGAGGCAATGCGACATGCGTTCGCCCTCGGCGTCCATCCAATCCAGCAGGGCAACGGTGCCATCGGTGGCGTCGCCCTCTTCATCACCGGTGATGGTCAGAATGATCGCGCCATCGGGTGGCGTGTCCTTGACGAAATCCACGGCGGCGGCGGCAAATGCGGCGACGCCCGATTTCATATCGGTGGTGCCACGGCCATACATGAAGCCGTCTTTGATCTCGGCGCCGAAGGGGGCCATCGTCCAGTCATCGGGGTTGCCAAGGGGCACCACATCGGTGTGTCCGTTAAAGCCAAAGCTGCGGGCATGGCCCTTGTTGCCCCAGCGGGCGAACAGGTTCGAGGTGACGCCGCGATCGACGCGGGTGCAGGTGAACCCCGCCTCGGTCAGTAGGTCCTGAAGCAGAACCAATGCGCCGCCCTCCTCGGGCGTGATCGAGGGGCATTGCACCAAACGGGCGGTCAGATCGACGGGATCAATCATGCCTTATCCCCGAAGAAGGGGGTGACTTGGGCCACGATGACCGAGTTTTCTTCCAACGCGCGCTGCATCAGTTCGGCCTCATCATCGTCGATGTCATGGCCTTGGGCCTCGCGTTCTTCGCGGGTGCCATAGCCGGTGACATCCAGCGGGGCCATGTCGGCCTGCTTGAGGATCGCGACGGTTTCGCGCACGGCCTCGGCCTCATCAATTCCGCTGGAGTAGCACATCAGCCCGGCCCCGGTGCAGCCATCGGGCAGGCCATCCCCATCCCTGCGCCCAACTTGCACAAGAAGCGTATAAACCTTTTGTTGTGACGGTTTCTTGGGCATTGAGGCACCTGTTCCCCTTGGTTTTCGTTGCGCCTTGTTTGTCAGACCCATAAGGAAAGTTCCAGCAATTGCTTTCGGAGGAAGGGGGGCCATTTGCGCTTACTACAGGTTCTGACCGTCCTGATCGGGATGTTGGTGGCGAATAGCGCCGCGTCGCAAGATGCGCCGTTGGTGTTTGCGACCGTGGATCGCCCGCCCTTTGCCTTTGCCGACAATCGCGGGGTGACCGGGTTTAGCATCGATCTGATGGAGGCCATCGGCAACGAGATTGGCCGCGACATCGAATTTCAGATGCAAGACACCTTTCCGGCGATGTTGTCCGCAGTGCAGGACCAGACGGTAGACGGGGCGGTTGCCAATATCTCGATCACAGCAGACCGCGAAGTTCGGATGGATTTCACCCAGCCGATTTTTGAAAGCGGATTGCAGATTTTGGTGGCGGGCAAAGCCGAACAGGCCAGCATTCTATCGCTGATCCTGACGCGCGAAATTGTGGTGTCTTTGCTGTTGGCTTTTGTCCTGCTGCTGGGCGGCGGGATGCTGATGTGGGTGTTCGAACGCAAGCGCCAGCCCTATTTTGACCGCCCCTTGGACGAGGCGATGTTTCCGTCCTTCTGGTGGGCGCTGAACCTTGTGGTGAATGGCGGGTTCGAAGAACGGATGCCGCGGTCGCCCTTGGGGCGAGTGTTTGCCGTGATGCTGGTGGTGTCCAGCCTGTTCATCGTGTCGATTTTCGTGGCGCAGATCACTGCGGCGCTGACCGTGGGGGCGCTGAACAATCAGATCGATTCCATCAATGATCTGGACCGCAAAGAGGTGGTGACCACCGAAGGGTCGACCGCCAGCGCCTTCCTAAGTGCGCGGGACGTGCGGCACCGGACGGTTGGCACGTTCAACGACATGATCCAAGCGATGGAGCAGGGCGATGCTGATGCCGTGTTCTTTGATGGGCCGCTTTTGCAATACTACCTGATGACCCATCCGGGGCTTGAGGCCTATCTGGTGGACCGGGTGTTCAAAGCGGAAAACTACGGGATTGCCTTGCCATCCGGCAGCCCGATGCGCGAGCCGATGAATCAGGCGTTGCTGAAGATACAGGAAAGTGGGCTTTACGGCGCGATCTACACTAAGTGGTTTGGCAACCCGCAATAACAAAGCAGTATACAAAAAAGGCGGCCAACGGGCCGCCTTTTCGCTGAATGCTTTGCGGATCAGTCGCGCAGCAATTCGTTGATCCCGGTCTTGGAGCGGGTCTTTTCGTCCACGCGCTTCACGATCACGGCGCAGTACAGGTTGATCCCGTTCTTCGACGGCATCGAGCCGGACACGACGACCGAATAGGGCGGCACTTCGCCGTACATCACTTCGCCGGTTTCGCGGTCAACGATCTTGGTCGACTGGCCGATATACACGCCCATGCCCAGAACCGAACCTTCGCGGACGATGCAGCCTTCAACCACTTCAGACCGCGCACCGATAAAGCAGTTGTCTTCGATGATGGTCGGGCCGGCCTGCATGGGTTCCAGCACGCCGCCAATGCCAACGCCGCCCGACAGGTGCACGTTCTTACCGATCTGTGCGCAGGAACCGACGGTGGCCCATGTGTCGACCATGGTGCCTTCGTCAACATAGGCGCCAAGGTTGGTGAAGGACGGCATCAGAACCACGCCTTTGGCGATATAGGCCGATTTGCGCACGACGGCGTTCGGCACGGCGCGGAAGCCAGCGGCTTTGTACTCGGCCTCGCCCCAGCCTTTGAACTTGCTGTCGACCTTGTCCCACCAGCTGTGACCCTGCGGGCCGCCGGCTTGTAGCTCCATGTCCTTGATGCGGAAGCCCAGCAGAACGGCCTTCTTGGCCCACTGGTTCACGTGCCAATCGCCGTTGGCCTGCTTTTCCGCAACGCGAAGCGAACCGCTGTCCAGCGCGTTCAGCGTTTCTTCAATGGCCTCGCGGGTTTCGCCGGTGGTGGCGGGGGTAATCGTGTCGCGCGCCTCCCAGGCGGCTTCGATGGCGGCTTCCAGAGCTGCGTTCGACATGGGGTCTCCTCGGGTTACAATTTCCCAACCGTATAAAAGGCGCGGGCAAGCGGCGCAATGCGGGTGTCGTGGCGGCGTGCTGGCCTATTGCGGCCAGAGCCGTTACGCATAAAGCGACATATGACAGGACGCTTTTCATGACCGACGACCGCCACAGCATTCTTCGCGACGCCCACCACGACATTGATACCGCCTCCCACGTTCCCGACACACCGCAAACCCGTGCGCCGTCGTACCGGCTGGCCTTTGCCGATGACGATTTTCTGTGCCGCGAAGATCTTCGGCCCGTGCGCCTGCAATTGGAATTGCTGAAGCCAGAATTGATGCTGGATGAGGCGGGCGTGCAATCAACCGTCGTGCTGTTTGGCGGCGCGCGCATTCCTGAACCCGCCAAGAAAGACACCGCCCGCACCAAAACCTTGGCCGAGCTGACGCATTTCTACGATGTGGCCCGCGACTTCGCCTATCAGGTGACTGAGCTGTCGATGGAAAGTGGCGGGCGTGAAAACGTCGTCGTCACGGGCGGCGGCCCCGGCGTGATGGAGGCAGGCAATCGCGGTGCGAAAGAGGCGGGTGGCCGGTCTATCGGGCTGAACATCGTGCTGCCGCATGAACAAGCGCCGAACCCCTACGTGACGCCGGACCTGTGCTTTAACTTCCACTACTTCGCCATTCGCAAGATGCACTTTCTGATGCGGGCGCGGGCGATCTGCGTGTTTCCGGGCGGGTTTGGCACATTGGATGAGCTGTTCGAATCGCTGACGTTGATCCAGACCGGACGGATGAACCGCGTGCCCTTCTTGCTGTTTGGGCGGAAGTTCTGGGAAGGGATCATCAATTGGGATGCCCTACGCGAGGCTGGCACCATTTCGCCCGAAGACCTGACCTTGTTCCGATTTGTCGAAACCGCCGAAGAGGCAATGGAGGCGATCGAAAACTGGGATATGTCAGGAATGCGAGAGAAGATTCCGGGGCGCGATTGATCCGCGCCCCAAAGACTCAGGCCATTTGGACCGATGTTTCGTCTTCGGACGATTCGACCCAACGGCCGATAACTTGCATTGCGCCATCTTCGTCGCGCTGTTCGACCGCGCGGCGCAGATCTTTCAGCGCATTGGCGATCTCAAGCTCAGACAGATAGTGTTCCTGCGCGCGCAGGATCTTGTTGTGCGGCGTCGTCAACATGTCGGAGCTGATCAACAGTTCTTCGTGCAGCTTTTCGCCGGGGCGCAGGCCAGTGACCTTGATTTCGATGTCGCCGCTTGGATTGCTGGAATCCTTGACCGAGAAACCCGCGCCTTCGATCATCTGGCGGGCCAGTTTCTTGATCGGAACCGGGTCGCCCATATCGAGAACGAACACATCGCCGCCACGGGCGAACGAGCCTGCAAGCAGAACCAGTCGCGCCGCTTCGGAAATGGTCATGAAGTACCGGGTGACTTCGCCATGTGTCAGGGTCACCGGGCCGCCACGCGCGATCTGTTCCTTGAACAGCGGAATAACCGACCCGGACGAGCCAAGAACATTGCCGAAACGAACCATGGAAAACCGGGTGTTTTTGCTGCGGGTGGACAGGTCTTGGACCACCAACTCAGCCAAACGTTTGGACGCGCCCATGACATTGGTCGGGCGCACGGCCTTGTCGGATGACACCAGAATGAACCGTTCGACCCCGGCTTCACGGGCTGCATCGGCCACGGTTTTGGTGCCGAAGACATTGTTGTTCAGGCCGACAATCGGGTTCAGCTGCACCATCGGCACGTGCTTATAGGCGGCTGCGTGCAGAACGACGTCAATCGTGTTGTCCGACAGGGTCTGGCGCACCATGTCCTTGTCGTTCACCGATCCAAGAACCGGAACGATCTTGATACCGTTGGCGATATCGCGCAGTTCCTTGTCGATGTTGTACAGGTTCAGTTCAGAGTGATCGAGGATCACCAATCGGTTCGGACGACAGGCGATCAACTGACGGCACAGTTCCGACCCGATGGATCCACCAGCCCCGGTGATCAGAATGTTGCGGCCACTGTAGGCATGGCTGACGCTGGGCAGTTCCGATTCAAGGCGGCCTCGGCCAAGCAGGTCATCCAGATCCACAGCGGCGGTGCGACCTGCCAAATCGCTGCTGCTGACCAGATCGGCAAAGGACGGCAAAGCATGCACTTGGCAACCCAGTTCGCGCAGCCCATGGGCGATCCGCGCCTGACGCGGCTGGCCAAGGGACGGCATCGCCAGAACCACACGGTCGATCTTTTTGTCAGCGATCAGTTCCTTGATGCTGCTGGGGGCATAGACCCGCAGGCCAAGGATTGTTGTCGATTGCAGCGTCGGGTTGTCGTCTACGAAAGCGACCGGAACAATCGCGTCGTCGGTCCGTAGGGCGGCGATCAACTGTTGGCCGGTTTGGCCCGCGCCATAAACCAGCACCCGCATCCGCGATCTGTTGTTTCGGTAAATCCACGTGGTGACGTGGCGCAGAGCAATTCGCCAAGCGACGGCGGTCACCAGAAAGATCAGCGAAAAGATTGTGAACACGCCCGGCAATAGCTGCGGATCCAGAAAGATATTCAGCGCGGCGCCTGTCAGGCCGGTAACCACGGCAAAAACGGCAGTGCGGGTGACGCCCCGGATTTCATAGGCATTCAGCTTGATTGCGTTGAGGCCAAGCTGAAAGGAAACGCCCGTCGCGACCAGCGACATGGCAATCATCAGGGGAATCGATTCGGCGAAATGTGTGGTTGCGGAGCCGATGGGGGACATCAGCAGCAGCGCGAAAAACATAGCTACAGGCACACCAATCACGTCAATCAGGGCGAAAATTACCCGTTTTTGATGCCGCGAAAGCTTGGTAGCGAGTGCGTACAGCATTTTGAAAACCCAAACTTTATTGTTTATTCTTCTGTGGCCTTAAAAGGCGATATCGTTAAAATATGACAACAAAACTCAACAATGTTGGCGCTGTCATCTTCGACATGACTATGTAGCAACTTGCTCAATCATTAAACAAGTATGGAATTTCTGCATCTGCAAAAATTGGCAGTTTTTTACCGATTGGTGCCAAAAGTTTGGCAAAGAAACGGCTGCTGGCCTTCCGTTGGGTCACTTTCGGCATGCTACGCGGCCAAATCGACCCTTTCTTAACCCTTGGTGCTGCGGTATGCACCGCGCCAACCCGCGCACAGTGGTGGTGCCGGTACATGCGAAAAGGAGAGCCTGATGGGCTACAAGGTCGTCGTTGTTGGCGCCACCGGGAATGTGGGCCGCGAAATGTTGAACATTCTCGCAGAGCGTGAGTTTCCGGTAGATCAAATTGCTGCGCTTGCATCGCGCAAATCGCTGGGGACCGAGGTCAGCTTTGGCGACAAGACCATCAAGACCCAGGATCTGGCGGCATTCGATTTCACCGGTTGGGATATGGCGCTGTTCGCCATCGGCTCGACCGCGACCAAGGAGTTTGCACCCAAGGCCGCGGCGGCAGGCTGCGTGGTCATCGATAACAGCTCGCTCTATCGCTATGACCCGGATGTCCCGCTGATCGTGCCCGAAGTTAACCCCGAAGCAGTGCACGGCTATTCCAAGAAGAACATCATCGCCAACCCCAACTGCTCGACCGCGCAGATGGTGGTGGCCCTGAAGCCCTTGCACGACCGCGCCCGCATCAAGCGCGTTGTCGTATCGACCTATCAGTCGGTGTCGGGCGCAGGCAAAGAAGGCATGGACGAGCTGTGGGATCAGACCAAAGCGGTCTACAACCCGACAGATGATAAACCGGCCAAGAAGTTCACCAAGCAGATTGCCTTCAACGTGATCCCGCATATCGACGTTTTCATGGAAGACGGCTCCACCAAGGAAGAGTGGAAGATGGTCGCGGAAACCAAGAAGATCCTCGACAAGAGCATCAAGCTGACCGCGACTTGTGTGCGCGTGCCGGTGTTCGTTGGCCACTCCGAAGCGCTGAACATCGAATTCGAGGACTTCCTTGATGAAGACGAGGCCCGCGACATCCTGCGCGAAGCGCCGGGCCTGATGGTGATCGATAAGCGCGAAGACGGCGGCTATGTGACCCCGATTGAATGCGTCGGCGATTTCGCCACCTTTATCAGCCGGATTCGTCAGGACAGCACGATTGAAAATGGCCTTAACCTGTGGTGCGTCAGTGACAACCTGCGCAAAGGCGCGGCCCTGAACGCTGTACAGATTGCCGAATTGCTGGGCCGTGAGGTTCTGAAAAAGGGCTGATAAAACAGCGCTTAGACCAATAAGTCATATCGGCCTATCTCTTTGGATAGTTCGATATGACTAAAGCGAATTAAATTGCGCCTTTGAAGGCGTGCTTTATTTGCGATTGTGCGCGACACTGAAACTACGCTGCAAGGGTGCATCTGTGGCGCTGAAGTCAGATCGGTTGGCGTACCTCCACCTCACGCGTTCTGATTCTGTCGCGGCTCCGCATCCTTGCAGGCCCAGAATATCGCTCACTTGCTCCAAAGGTGCTGGGCCGGTTTCCTCGGAAACCGGCCTCCTTTGCATTTGTTGGCGCAATCATGTGGCATTTGCCGCAAATTGCGCGGATCAGGCCCAGATTTCGCCCAGAAGCGCACGGACCCTATTCGTATTAGAGGAGTAGGTACAATGAGCATTCACCCACTGCACGAAGCGACATTCGGAGACGCGCATCTGGCCGCCAGCCTGCCAGCGCCGCTTGATATTGAAACGCAGGTGTTGTTGCGCACTTTCCTTGTGCCGGTCATCGAAAACGCGACGTCTTGGCCGGATCTGCGCAAGGCATTGGCCGCCAAGGGATATTCCATCGGCTTCCGACATGGGCGTCTTGTGCTTGTGTCGTCTGACACAGGCCAGCCCGTTTGCACCGGAAAAGGGCTGGGTGTGCCGCTGCGCGACTTGGCGCAACGGCTTGGGCGTCCGATCGTGACGATGAACCCCGGCGGATTGACCGCCGAGCTACGCGCCTGAAATCAGACCGGCTGATAGGTGCCCGACTTCGTGTCGTAATATTCCAGGCTGCCTTCGCCGATATCTGTCCAAAGCCCGTGCAGTGTCAGTGCGCTGCTTTCGACTTTCTCCTTCACGAAGGGGAAGGTCATCAGGTTGGACAGCGACACCAGCACCGATTCCTTCTCCAGCGCACGCGCTTGGTCGGCCTCGGCATGGCTGTCTTTGACCCTTTCGTAGCCGGGGCGCAGGATGTCCATCCAACGGCCCACAAAGCTGGTCTTTTCCTCAAGCTGGGGCGCTTTGCCTTGGCACATGTCCAGGCACCCCTGAACGCCGCCGCAGCTGGAGTGACCCAAAACAATCAAATGCGACACGTTTAGTGCGGTGACGGCATATTCTACCG
This sequence comes from Pseudoprimorskyibacter insulae, assembly GCF_900302505.1. Lineage (GTDB taxonomy): Bacteria > Pseudomonadota > Alphaproteobacteria > Rhodobacterales > Rhodobacteraceae > Pseudoprimorskyibacter > Pseudoprimorskyibacter insulae. Next base: position 344,391 of record NZ_OMOJ01000002.1, read on the forward strand.
CCGCCGATGTGCCGTGGTGATCGCCATCGGGTTCATAGGGTGGTACAAGGTTGGCGATATTGCGGTGAATAAAGAACTCACCCTGATCGGCGCCAAAGATCGACGTGACGTGCACGCGCGAATCGCAGCAGGAAATCACCATGGCCCGCGGCCGCTGGCCTTCTGTCGCCAAACGGCGATACCACGCGCTGTTTTCCGAGTATGTCGTTGCCTTCCAGCCTTGGTAGCGCTGGATCAGATAGTTTGGCAGTGGGCGAGCGGCCTGCATGTCGTCCTCCGGGTTTGGTTATCTGGTCGCGTTGGATACGCAAAAACTTAGCACATTTCGAGAGAAAAACCCCCTTGGCCCTAACCATTTCTGAAATCCTTCGCGTCAAACCTGTTTCTCGGGTGAGAAAGGGAGTTTTCGTGGAACAAGTTACGGTCCTACCGGTGAGTGAGTGCGCGTCGCTCGATCCGATGAATTTGCATTATCTGAATGCGCAATACGGCACTGCGGTTGCCGAAAATGTCATTTGCCGCACGATGGAAGATCTGGCCGTGCGGCTGTCCGAGGCGGAAAAGGGCTTTCGCGACCAGAACGATGAAGCGATGCGGCGGCATTGCCGGATTGTGGGTGCAACGGCGGAACAATTGGGCATGACGACCTTGGTTCAGGTCACGCAGGATGCCTTGGCCAAGATCGGCACGCGCGATCAAATCGCCTTGGCCGCGATCTTGGCGCGGATGATCCGTTTGGGTCAGGCGTCCATTTCCGCGGTTTGGGATCATCAGGATGACCCGTTTTGACCTTGCGGGCGCGGGTGGCCGCGATAGGCTGGCGGCATATTCTGATTGAGGACCGCAATGCCCCTGACATTCGCCGCCGCTGACCCCGCATCGCTTCCACTTCATGTGATCCCCTCGGACGGGTTAGAGGCGTTTCACGAGGAGCAGCCAGAACATTGGGACAAATGGCTGGAGGCTTCGGGGTTTTCTGGCGCCTTGGGCGAAGCGCTGCTGATTCCGGGCGGTGACGGCGCCCCCATCGCGGCGGTCGCAGGATACGGCACTGCCGCGCAACGCGCTCGCGTGCGATTTCCGCTGGCTGCGGCAACGGCGAAGCTGGGCGCGCATGTTTACCGCATCGCATCGGGCCTGCCCGAGGATGTGGCCGCGCAGGAATGCCTTGGTTGGTTGCTGACGGGCTATGCCTTCGACAAATACAAAGCGCAGTCCGGCAGCAAAGCGGGCCTTATCGCGCCGGACGGCGTCGACGCCCAAGGGATTGAGATTGCCGCCGCCGCCGAACAGCGTATTCGCGATCTGATCAACACCCCCGCCTCTGACATGGGGCCGAGCGAGCTTGAGGCGCATATCGCGGAAATGGCCGACGCCTTTGGCGCATCGCTCACCGTGACGCGCGGCGATGACCTGCTGGATCAGAACTTTCCGATGATCCACGCCGTTGGCCGGGCCAGCGATGACGCCCCGCGCCTGATGGATATGCGCTGGGGCGCGACCGGGCCAAAAATCACCCTCGTCGGCAAGGGCGTGTGCTTTGACACCGGGGGCCTGAACCTCAAACCCGGCGCGTCGATGGGTCTGATGAAAAAGGACATGGGCGGCGCGGCCAACGTGCTTGGGCTGGCCCATATGATTATGTCGCTCGGGCTGGCAGTGCAGCTGCGCGTTCTGATCCCGGCGGTGGAAAACGCCGTCAGCGGCAATAGCTTCCGTCCGCAAGACATCCTCAATAGCCGTAAGGGTCTGACGGTTGAAATCAACAACACCGATGCCGAAGGGCGTTTGGTGCTGGCCGATGCGCTGGCCCTGGCGGATGAGGATAAGCCCGATCTGATCCTGTCGATGGCGACCCTGACGGGCGCGGCCCGCGTGGCCGTTGGCCCCGATCTGGCCCCCTATTTCACCGATGACCAAGCCTTCGCCACTGCGCTAGAGGCGGGCGCCGCAGCGCAGGCCGATCCGGTCTGGCGCATGCCATTCCACACGCCGTATGAGGCATTGATCGAACCGGGCATCGCCGATCTTGACAACGCCCCATCGGGCGGGTTTGGCGGCGCGATCACGGCGGCCCTGTTCCTGCGCCGCTTTGTAACCGATACGCCGCGCTACGCTCATTTCGACATCTATGGATGGCAACCCACCCCAGCACCGGGTCGCAGCAAAGGCGGCTTTGGCCAAGGTCCGCGCGCCATCCTCGCCGCGTTGCGGTCGCTTTACGCGGTATGACCGACCCACGCACCACGTTCGCCAACGGGTTCGTTGCGCATAGCACTCTGCGCGGGACAGTCACGGCGCAGCGCTATACGGATGGAATGCTGATGTGCGTGACAACCCCCGTCGCGCCCATCCATCGAAGCGCCACAACGCCCGATCTGGACCGCCAGGTGCAATATGGGCGCACGGTGCGTGTGTTGGACAAACAGGGCGAGCGGTGCTTCGCACGGGATGAAGCGTCGGGCCATGTCGGCTATATCCCGCACGCCGCGCTTGGACCGGTGGCGCGCAGCACGCATGTGGTCGCGACCCGCCAGACGCTGCTGTTTCGCGCCCCAGATATCAAATCGCCTGAACCGATGCCGCTGGGCCTCGGCGCGCAGCTAACGATCACTGCGCATGACGGCAAATTCGCCGTCACCGATCACGGGTTCTACGCCGTCGCCAGCCACCTGCGGCACCGCGATATGCCCAGCACGGATTTCGTTGCCGTGGCAGAAAGCCTGCTTGGCGTGCCATACCTCTGGGGCGGAAATTCGGCTTTTGGCATAGATTGTTCCGGCCTTGTGTCCATGGCGCTGGAAAATAGCGCCATGTCTTGTCCTGCCGACAGCGATCAACAGGCCGAAGCCTTGGGCGCGGATGTCACAGACGGCACCTACCAGCGCGGCGATCTGCTGTTCTGGCGCGGCCATGTGGCCATTCTGGTCGATCCGCAAACGCTGATACATGCCAACGCCCATCACATGGCGGTGGCCTATGAACCCTTGGATCAGGCCATCAAACGCATTGCAACGCAGGGCGATGGCCAGCCTATAGCGCACAAGCGCCCTTAGTATTTTCTGACCATAAATATTCCCGGGGAGTGTGAGGGGCAGCGCCCCTCACGTATCAGCCACAGGCTCAGTCGCCATCCACCTTACCGCGCATGGCCTTCACTTCGCCGCGGATCTTTTTCGCCTTGATCCGCCGGTTTTTTGACCCAAGCGTGGGCTTTGTGGCGATACGCCGTTTCGGCACCACCAGCGCCTTTTGGATCAGCTCAACCAAACGTTCCCGCGCCAAATCACGATTGCGCGCCTGACTGCGGGTGTCATCGACCTGCAAAACAATCGCGCCTTCCTTGGTCCAGCGCCGCCCCGCCAAGCGGCGCAAGCGGTTCTTCACCGGGCCGGGCAGGGATGGGGACCGCTCGGCCTCAAAGCGCAGTTCGACCGCCGTGGACACCTTGTTCACGTTCTGGCCGCCGGGGCCAGAGGCGCGGATGAACTGTTCGGTCAGTTCCCAATCCTGAATCGCGATGGTGTCTGAAATCTGTAGCATGGTGTGGATCTAGTACTTCAATACGAAAAGGGCCGTCCAGATCAGACGGCCCTTCGAGAATCTGAGGAGGCGAGGCTGGTTAGGCCTTGGCCAATCCGGGCGTCAACCGCCCTGAAGGGGCTGCCCTAACAGCGAAGCTCCCGAACTGTTCCAACACCTCTCTCCAATGCTTCTCTCGACACTGGATCACCTCCTTTCATCTGTTGACGTTAACAACAGCGTGGCACGCAATTCAGAAATCGCAAAGCACTTTTTTTGTCAGGCGGTTGCCGTCCGCGAGGTTGCCCAAGAAACGATCACTCGGAAGGGGATCAACGCGATCAAGGCAAGCGCCAGCTTGACGCCCCAATCGGCCACGGCCAGCGACACCCAAAGCGGGGCTTCGGGGCCTGCGCTCATGAAGGGCATCGCCTCCCACGCCCAGCTGATTTCCATATCGGCGTTCTCGCCAAAGAAGGCGACCGATTGCGAAAAGGCCAGCGTAAAGAAGATGGCGGTGTCCAGTGCCGATCCGATCAGGGTGGACGCCAGCGGCGCACGCCACCAAGTCCCGTTCCGCAGGCGGTCAAAGACAAAAACGTCGACCATCTGGGCAATCAGGAAGGCGGTTGCGGACCCCACGGCCACACGCAGCGCCACGGCCGCATATTCGTACCCATCGCCTTGCAGCATGATTTGCGTGCCGATCAGCGAACAGATGATACCGGTCACGAAACCGGCCAGAATAACCTTGCGGGCGGCGGGCGCGCCGTAGACGCGGTTCATCACATCGGTGACCAAGAAGGCCAGCGGATAGGTAAACGCGCCCCAGGTCAGCAGACCGTCAAGGATCAGGAATTGAACGAGGATATTGGAGGCCACGACAATGGCGGCCATGGCAAGAATGCCAGGAAGGTACGTGCGGTTCATGGATATAGCCCGTTTTTTCATGGTAGCGGCGACATGGTCCCCCGGAATGGGGAACGCGCGGGCATTAATCCTGTTGCCGATTCAATGCAAGCTATTCCTGCACGACGTATTCGACGAACTCGGTCCGCTGAAGAAAGTGATAGTTGTCGTCGGCGATCATCAAAAGGCGCATATGTCCGGCTTGGTCGCGCCAAACGGCCAGCCCTTCTAGGTTGCCATGTTGGCCGAAACTTGACCGGAACAGCTCTGCCTCATTGGTCAGGGCCGTTTCGCCCAGATCAAAGCGGCGCACGCGGGATTGAAAGCTGAATCCGGTGAACACCCGTTCCAGCAGGTAAAGCCGCCCATCCGGCCCAATGTCTGCCCCGACAGGCAGGAAATTGTCGCGGCGTGGAATGCCAAAGGGGGTCGTCCATTTGCCATTGTCATAGCGGAACACCGGGAAAGGCCGGGTTAGCATGCCGGACCGTTCGGGGATCACATAAAGCCGGTTGCGGTCATCGACGGCCAGGGCCTCAAACGACGAATTGGGCGGGAAGTCGGACAAGGCCCAAGGGCGCGGCATCTGCGCGGCGCGCTCCGGCGTCAGATAGGCCCAGACGCGGTGAACGTTTTCAAACGACACATAGCGCCGCCCGTCCTTACGTATGGCCAGCCCTTCGGAATCCTTCTGGCTGTCTGGCGAAATCAGATTGCCATCCGGGCCGCGCAGGGGCTGGATCGGGTCCGACACGACGCCTGTGATCTTGCCGTTCTGGCCGCGCATCAGGCGGCCTTCGACATAGATCCCGCGGTCGCCGATGGTGACAAAGCTGACGCCATCGTCGGCCACTTCCAACCCGGAAAAGCCGCCATGCCCCGGATCGGGGTCACGCCACGTGTATTGACTGTCTAGCTGCGCAAGCCCGCCCTCATCGGCATGGCCGATCAGGGCAAGAACCGCTGCCAGACCCGCGCTTAGCGCGAGGACAGGACGGATGCGCATTGTGCGGGCAGATCCCCCAGTGTCAGCGGGCGTTTGGGTTTGGGCTTGGGCGCGTTGGGGTCAACGGGCTTGGGGTTCAGAATGTCATACACCCACTGGTCGGCATCGGCGCAGCCATCCCCGGCGGGGGGCGGGGCTTGATCGACGCAGTTCTTCATGCCCTTGGGGCAGTTCAGGCGCACGTGGAAATGATAGTGGTGGCCCCACCACGGGCGGATTTTGCGCAGCCAAGCGCGGTCGCCCTTTTCATCCTTGCACATCTGCACCTTGGCGCCGGGGAAGACAAAGATCCGGGCAACGCGCGGGTCTTGTGCGGCGGCTTTCAGGATCTCGTGATGGGCGCGGGTCCAACTGCTGTTGGTGTAGGCCCCGTTGGCGCGGCGCATCGAATCCGACGAGACGTTTTCGCGGTCGGTTTCGCTCAGCGTCAGATTGTTGGCCGGTTTCATCCAGATATCGATGTCCAGACCGATCTGGTGGCTGGCATGGCCGGTCAGCATCGGGCCGCCGCGCGGCTGGCTGATGTCTCCGATATAAAGCCCGCTCCAACCCGGCTGTTTGGCGGCTTTGGCGGACAGATCTTTGATCAGGTCGATGGTATCGGGATGGCCCCAGTTGCGGTTCCGGCTCAGGCGCATGGCCTGCCATGTCGGCCCGGTTTCGGGCAGTTGTTCGGCACCAGCCAGACAGCCCTTGGCATAAGATCCCAAGGACTCGGCCTTTTGCGCCGATCCTTGCAGGACATGCCCGAATAGTTCTTTGGCGTTCTTGGTGCTGAGCACACCAGCCACACGGGCAGCAGGTTCAACGGCTTTGCCGCCGCCACATGCCGCCAAAACGGCGCATAGGCTAATGACTAATATGGGTCGGATCATCTGCTCGATCTCCCTCGCTTTTGACGGATCGTAGCAGATACAACCCCAGCAGGAAAAGGAGGATCACAGGCAGAAAGCCCAACTGATTGCTTTGCGTCGTCGTTGTGAAGATCGCAATCAGCGCAGGGGCCAGAAACGCCGTGGCGCGTCCGGTCAGGGCGAACAGGCCAAATGCTTCGGCGGCGTGGTTCGGATCGATGTGGCGGATCATCATCGTGCGCGACGCCGAATACAGAACGCCGCCCGCGCCGCCCATAATCACCCCGCAGACATAAAAGATGATATCCGGCAAGGCCGATCCTTCGGCCAGCGGAATGCCAAACAGTTGCGTGCGCGACATGCCGACGATGATGGCGCTGACCAAAATCAGGACGATCACGCAGAACCGAATGACCGGCTTGGGCCCAAAGCGGCGGTCGGCAATGCCGCCCACATAGCTTAGAACAGCGGCGGCAATGGCGGCGATGATGCCGAAAATGCCGATCTGAACGATTTCCCAGCCCAGCACCAGCTTGGCGTAGATCCCGCCATAGGAATAAAGCGCGGTTAGGGCGTCGCGATAGAACATCGAGGACAGCAGAAAATTGCGGTAGGATTTGCGCTTGGACACCCGTCTGATCGTTTGGCCGAGATTGCGCAGCACCTGCCCAAAGGACGGGCGCGACCGGGCGGCATTGGGCGCATCGCGGGTCCACAGAAAGAACGGGATCAGAAACACCACCCACCAGATCGCAATGAACGGCCCGGTAAACCGAGTGCCTTCCCGCGCTTCGGGATCAAGGCCAAACAGCGGGGGCTGCCCGATCAGGGTGACGCCGTTTTCGTTTTCGGCAAATAGCAGCAGAACGATAAACAGGGCCAGAACACCGCCCCAATAGCCAAAAGCGATGGCTGAACCGCCGACTTTGCCCACATCTTCGGTGTTGGCCAATGACGGCAGGATCGAATTGTTCAGACTAAAGGCGCTTTCTGAGGCGATAAAACCCACCCAGAACAGCACCAGAACCATCATCAGCCCGGTGCCATCGGGTTGCAGGTGCCACAGGCCAAAGGCGCAGATGGCGGTGACGATCGCCAGCGCCCAGAAGATCGGCATCTTGCGCCCCGCCGCATCGGCATAGGCCCCCAGCAAGGGCGCGGATAGCGCGATGAACAGCCCGGCGATGGATTGGGACGACGACCAAAGGCTTTGCGCCTGTGCGTTGGCGGCTTGTTCGCTCAGGCCTGAGGCCAGGAAATACCCGGCGGCGACAGCGGCGAAATACGGGCTGAACACAAAGGTCAGGCCAAGCGTCGCATAAGGCTGCTGCGCCCAGTCAAAGAACATCCAGCCCCAGATGCGCCTGCGTTGTGAAATCTCGGCCATGCGTCCCTCCGTATCCCCGAAGTTGGTATGACCCGATCACATGTTCAGTAGCAAGTTAATCCTGCATAGGCGGCCAGGGGCGCAGCGCCTCGGTTTCGCACCATTTTTGCAGCCATACGGGCATGTCGGGGTTCAGATCAGCCATTCCCAGCGCTTCGACAACCTTGGCCGGGGGAACGATGCCTTGCGCGCTGGTGACGGCGGCGCGGTACACCGCATGGTTGGCACATTCGCCGTCGCGCCGCCACATGGACTGCTCCAGATACATGAACTTGTCGTCAAAGCACACAGCCCGGCCTTTGATGGTGACCCGGTCAAAGGCGCGGATGCGGCGGCGATAGCGCACCATGACACCGGCCATGGTCAGACCCCATTTTTCCTGTCTCAAAACGCCAATCAACCCGGTGCGGACAGCCAGCGGAATGCGGTTCAGATCGTAGATCGTCAGCGTGCGGCCATTGTTCAATTCGTTCCACAGATCCAGATCCCAAGGCATGCAGATGTGGTCAGACGAATGGATATCGGTCAGGGCGAGGGGCGGCAGTTTGCGCGAACCGGCCATGGCGTAGAACATGCGAATGAAAGGGTACACGGGCTATCTCCTTTGTGGCCTTTGCTGGTGCAGCATTCCCCAAACGTCAACCAAGACCTCGCGGCACTCTTGCCCTTTCGGGCAGCGACCCTTACCTGTTGGCTCAAATGCCATCAAATAAGGGCCAGCTCCTATGCAATCGTTGTTTCAGATCCTCATGCTTGTTTTGGACATTGTGTGGTTCTTCGTGATCGCCCATGTGATCATGAGCTGGCTGATCAACTTCCAGGTGCTGAACCTGCGTCAGCCGCTGGTCGGGCAGATCTGGGATGGCCTGAACCGCATACTTGAGCCGATCTATTCGCGTATTCGCAGCGTTCTGCCGGCGATGGGCGGGATGGATTTTGCACCGCTGGTGTTCCTGATTGGCCTTTATGCGCTGCGTATCGTGCTGACCAACAACGCCGGTCTGTTCTACTAAGCTGGCCTTGTACAACTACCCGTCGTGTGGGATTGTCTGAGCAAGAGCAGATCTTGTGACAAACAGGCCCATTTATGCCCCGCGACCTGACGGCTGACGCGTTATTGCGCGATATCTTCGGCTTTGATGCCTTTCGCCCCGGACAGGGCGAAATCGTCGATGCCGTGGCGCAAGGGCGCAATGTCTTGGCCATCATGCCGACGGGCGGCGGGAAATCCCTGTGCTTTCAATTGCCTGCCTTGATCCGGTCCGGCGTGACCGTGGTTATCTCTCCGCTGATTGCCCTGATGCGCGATCAGGTGCGCGGATTGAGAGAGGCGGGCGTTGCCGCCGGGGCGCTGACCTCGGGCAACACCGAAGACGAAAACAACGCCGTTTGGGATCAACTGCACACGGGCCAGCTAAAGCTGCTGTACCTTGCGCCTGAACGGCTTGCCTCTAGCGGGACACAGCGGATGCTGGCGCAGGCGGGCGTTTCGCTGATCGCCGTGGATGAGGCGCATTGCGTCAGCCAGTGGGGCCATGATTTCCGCCCTGATTACCTGCGAATAGGCGAATTGCGCCGGGCGCTGGATGTGCCTTTGGCCGCGTTCACCGCGACGGCGGATGCCGAAACGCAGGACGAAATTGTGTCGCGCCTGTTCGACGGTCAGCAACCCCAAACCTTTCTGCGTGGCTTTGATCGGCCCAATATCCATCTGGCATTTGCCACCAAGGACGGCCCGCGCGGTCAGATCCTTGATTTCGCGGCGGCCCGCAAAGGGCAATCGGGGATCGTCTATTGCGGCACCCGCGCCAAGACCGAAGGCATTGCGCAGGCATTGCGGCAAGACGGTCATGCGGCCTGCCACTATCACGGCGGGATGGAGGCAGACGACCGCCGCGCCGTCGAGGAACGCTTTGCCACCGAAGACGGGTTGATCGTTGTCGCCACGGTGGCCTTTGGCATGGGCGTGGACAAACCCGATATCCGCTGGGTCGCGCATGCCGATTTGCCCAAGTCGATTGAGGCTTATTACCAGGAAATCGGCCGCGCGGGTCGCGACGGCGGCCCTGCCGAAACCATGACCCTGTTTGGCCCCGAAGACATCCGTCTACGCCGGTCGCAGATCGACGAAGGCGCGGCCCCGCCCGAACGGCGTATGGCCGACCACGGACGTCTAAACGCGCTGCTGGGTCTGGCCGAGTCGCTGGAATGCCGCCGCAAAACGCTGCTTGGCTATTTCGGCGAAACCGATACCACTTGCGGCAATTGCGATCTGTGTGACGCCCCGCCTGACACGTTCGATGGCACCGAGGCCGTGCGCAAAGCCCTGTCCGCCGCTTTGCGGACCGAAGAAAGCTTTGGCGCGGGTCACCTGATCGACATTCTGATGGGCAAAGCCACCGACAAGGTGCGGGACCGGGGGCATGACACGCTGCCGACCTTTGGCGTCGGTAAGGACCTGAGCAAACCGCAATGGCAGGCCGTGTTCCGCCAGATCATGGGCCATGACCTTATGCGCCCGGACCCGGAACGGCACGGGGCCTTGGTGATGACCGATGCCGCCCTGCCGATTCTGCGCGGCCAAGACAGCATCACCCTGCGCCGCGATAGCATCCGCAGCGCCAAGAACCGCCCGGCGGTCAAGGCGATGGTGTCCGACGAAGACGCGCCGCTGCTGTCGGCGCTCAAGGCCAAGCGGCGTGCCTTGGCCGAAGCCGCCCGCGCCCCGGCCTATGTGATCTTCCCGGACAAGACCCTGATCGAAATGGCCGAAAAGCGCCCCGCGACCTTGGACGACATGGCCCGGATCAGCGGGGTTGGCGCGAAAAAGCTGGAACGCTACGGCGATGCCTTCCTGTCGGTGATCGTTGGGGCCACGCAGGACATGCACCCGACCCGGCGCAAATTGGCCGGGCGAGAGGCCGGAACGCTGTACGATCAGTTGATGGAAGCGCAGTCGCGCCTGATGCGCGGTGAGGCGGGATTGGATAAGCCGCTATCGTGTTCCGCGTCGCAATTGGCGCAGGTGGCGCAGCGGCGGCCGGGGTCGCTTGATGAAATAACGCGCCTTTTGGGGGAACGCCGCGCCGAACGGTTTGGCCCGGCGTTCCTGTCTTTGATCGAAGACCTGACCTAGGTCTGTCGTCTTATTTCTTGATGTGCTTGTGCGGCACACACTTCAGATGGCCGTTGACGTAGGTCAGGAACTTGGCCGGGTCCGCGCATTTCAGATAAGAATAGTGGCCGTTCATGTAGGACGTATAGGGCGCATAGCAGTTGTGCTTGTCGCAGCCCTTGTCCCACGGGTACGGCGTATAGGTGTTTTCCCAAGCCGCAGCGGCCCCGGCGAATTGCGTCAATGACATGGCCGATAGGGCGGCAATAGCGAAAATTTTCATGGTAATCGTCCTTAAAAATGATGATTGAACGCGAAAATCGTATCCAAATTCGCCCAGAAACAAAGCGATTCGGTCAATTGTGTCTTAATTGTGGCCGATCTGGACCTGTGCGCCCGGACAGACTACATCAACGGAAACAATTCGGAGGGACAGGATGCTTGTGGTGATCTCACCGGCCAAACGGCTGGACTGGTCAGAGGTGGAAACCGCGCCGACTCAGCCTGATTTTCAGGAAGACGCGGTGCGTTTGGCCAAGACGGCCCGGAACCTGACCCTGACGCAGTTGAAATCGCTGATGGATCTGTCCGACGATCTGGCCCGCCTGAACCGCGACCGGTTCAAATCGTTTGAGGCCGATCCCGCGGCAGAGGTCGTGCGCCCGGCGGCGCTGGCTTTTGCGGGGGACACCTATCAAGGGCTTGAGGCCGGATCTCTGGATGCCGATGAAATGGCTTGGGCGCAGGATCATTTGCGCATTCTGTCCGGACTATATGGCGTGTTGCGTCCGCTTGATGCCATTCAGGCCTATCGTCTGGAAATGGGCAGCCGTCTGAAAACCCGGCGCGGCGCATCGCTTTACGATTATTGGCGCGATTCCCTGTCCAAGGCCTTGCGATCGCAGGCCGAGGCGCTGGGCACAGATGTCTTGGTGAATTGCGCCAGTCAGGAATATTTCGGCGCGGTGCCGCTGAAACCGCTGGGCCTGCGGGTCATTACCCCGGTGTTCCTTGAGGATAAGCCGGGCGGGCCGAAGATCGTCAGCTTCTTTGCCAAGAAGGCGCGGGGCAGCATGGCTCGTTATATTATTCAGCGCCGGTTGACGGACCCTGCGTCGCTGCTTGAATTCGACCTAGGCGGCTATGCCTATCGCCAGGATCTTTCCGAACCGGACAAGCCTGCGTTCGTCCGAGCCGAGCCCGCGACCTGAGCAGCGGGCGACCATCCCAGGTGATGGTCGATCTTGGCCAGCAAATCGGCCTTTCGCAGGGGTTTTGACAGGTAGTCATCCAGCCCTGCCGCAAGGATGCCATCGGCGTCACCGTCCAGCGCATGGGCGGTGACCGCAACGATGGGCGTGCCCGTATCGGGATCATATTCCCGGATCAACCTGGTTGCGGTTTTGCCGTCCATCTTGGGCATCGAGATATCCATGAATACAAGGTCGGGGGGGTCGGATTTGTACGAGGCGACCGCCTCAATCCCGTTTTTGACGAAGGTCACGTCAAAATCATTGAGCCGATCCCCCAGCATTTTACGGAAAACCAGTTGGTTTGTGGCGTTGTCTTCGGCCACCAAAAGGCGGGCCTTGCGCCGGTAAGGGGCTGCGGGCGCAACGGGTTCCGGGGCTGGCCCGGCCCGGCGCCGACTGCTGAACAGGGTGGTCACCGGGGCGGGCATATTGGCCGTCGCGCGTTCAACCGCCGACAACAGCGCTGAGCGCAAAAGCGGTTTTTGCAGCAAGGTCAGATCGTCCAATTCGGGCGCGCGGCTTTGGGCGGCGTTTGTGCAGATGATAAGATGCGTGTCCGGCCATTGCGCGCGGAACTGGCTGTATTCGGCATCTTTCGGGCCGCTGACGATGACCTGATCGACAATTGCAAAGGCCGGTTGCAGCGATGGGGCCTGATGGATTGAGGGCACACAGACCGGATCATAGCCGATTGCCTGAACCTGTTTCTTCAGGATCGCGCCAGACCATTCATCGGGATCGACAATCAGCACCTGGCCCTTTTCGGTGGTAGATGCCCCGCCAAGCGCGGGTTGTTCGCCGTCAATCGGCAGGGTCAGACGGAAGCCAAAGCACGATCCGACGTTTTCCTCGGAGGTGACCCAGATTTCGCCGCCCATCATTTCGATCAGGCGGCGGGTGATTGCCAGGCCAAGCCCCGTGCCTTCGAACTGGCGATTGCGGTCGTCATCGACCTGATTGAATTCGCCGAAGATCAGGCTTTGCTTGTCTTGGGGGATGCCGATTCCGGTGTCTTCGACAGTCACGTGAATGGCGCAATTGCCATCGGCGCGATGTTCGCCAACGATGCGGATCAGGACATGGCCCTTGGCGGTAAATTTGACCGCATTGCCAATCAGATTGGTCAGCACCTGCCGGAACCGCCCTGGATCGGCGACAAAGCGCGTGGGCAGGAACATGTCATAGTCGATCAACAGATCAAGGTTCTTTTCCCGCGCCATGGATTGCAGCAGCGTGACCACCTCATGCACGCATTTTTCCAGATCGAAGGGTTCGGGATGCAGGTCCAGCCTGTCGGCCTCAATCTTGGAATAGTCCAGAACGTCATTGATGATCACCAAAAGCGCCTCACCCGAATTGCGGATGGTTTCGACATAAAGCTGCTGTTCGTCGGTCAAATCGGTGTCGTTCAGCAGTTCGGACATGCCGACAACGCCGTTCATCGGCGTGCGGATTTCATGGCTCATATTCGCGAGGAAGGCTGATTTGGCCCGGTTCGCGGCTTCGGCCTTGCTGCGGGCGTCGCGCAGTTTCTGTTCATATAGCACGCTGGATGTGATGTTCAGCGCAAGGCTGACCACGTCGCCGCCAATGCCGCGATGGTCGATCAGTTTGATGTATTGTTGGTTCCACAGCCGGATCACGACAGGTTCCGGCGCGGGGGCCTGCCAGCGTTTGATCATCCGGTTGCGCCATTCGGCGGGGCGTTCGCCTTCGCAATCAACGATGCCTTCTTCGGTCAGCAATTGCAGAATGCGGGGATAAGTGATGCCGGGCCGCGCCTCCTCCAACTCCTCAAACACGCCCAGATAGGCGTGATTGGCCGCGATCAGCATGTTGTTTTCATCAAAGATGGCAAAGCCGTCCTGAATGGTTTCGATGGATTGCCAAAGCCGCCGCTCCACCACCTCGATTCGTTGGTTGGCTGCGTTCAGGTCGGATTTGACCCGCTGATTTTCGGACCGGACATTCGCCACCTCAGCGCGGGTTTCGACGATTTCATGGCTGAGTTTCTGGGCATGTCGGCCCAGTTTTTTATTGGCGGAAAATAGCTCTGCCTGCTTCAGCTCAAGCAAGCGTTCTGCCGCCAATCGCGCCCTGCGTTCCTGCGCAAGTTTGTCTGCAAAGGTCATCGTCCGCTCCGTCCTGTCAGGGGGACCGTGCCGTGTTTTGGTGAACATGTGTTTAAGATCGAAAAAGCCGAACCTTGCCCGACTCCTGCTGACATGGCAGCATGATCGCAATTGAGAGGGAGGCGATCATGCTCCGCGTCATTTTTCTGATTTTAAGTGCTTGTTTGATGTCTGGTGCCGCTGCGGCGCAGGATTTGGTGCCCGACCGGCGGCTGATCGTTTCGCGAAACGTCGATTTCTACGGCTCGGACCTACAACCGATGTTCGACACCACGCTTCAGGCCTGCCGGACGGTTTGCATTGCCGATGATCGGTGCACGGCCTTTACCTTCAACACCAAATCGAACGCCTGTTTTCCCAAGACCGCCGTATCAGACCGCGTGCCATATGAGGGCGCGATCTCGGCCACGGTGATTGAGGTCGCAACTGCGCTGCAACAACAGGCGCAGACCCGGTGGCAGGGGCTGACGGATATTCCGGCCCGTTATGCCCAGACCGCCCGGAATGAGGCCGATCAGATCGGTTTGCGCCATTCCGCAGGGGATTGGGCGGTGGACCGTCTGCTGGACGGTGCACGCGATCAGGAAAACGCCGGCAATGTGGTGAACGCGATGAACTGGATTGGCGCGGCGGTGGCGCAAACCGATGCAGCCGACCAATGGGTTGAATACGCCCGTCTGGCGCTGGCTTCGGCGGCCAGCGCAGCGCGCAGCGACGACCGCAACCGCTATCGCGAACGGGCGGTTGGGGCCGCGATCAACGGTTACTTGCGAGCAGCCGTTCCCGCCGGTCAGGTGCAAGCGCTGGCGCTATTGGCTGAGGCGCTAGAGGCCGATGAGAATGGCCGCGCCATGGTGCCGGTGCTGCGCCTGGCGCAGTCCTTGGGCGGTCGGGCCGATGTCGACCAAATGCTGGATCGCGCGATAGCCAAATACGGGTTCCGCATCACCGAACATGAGGTCGAGTCGAACACGGCCGATCCTCGGATCTGCGCTGTGTTTTCCGAGGATCTGATCACCTCGGGGCAGGATTACACGCCATTCGTGCGCGTGCCGGATGCCACCATCGCGGTTGAGGCTGAACAGCGCCGGATTTGCCTGACCGGCCTGCGCCATGGTGACCGTTATACCGTGACCTTCCGCCGGGGCCTGCCATCCAAAGCGGGCGAGGCGCTGATCAAGGACGTGCCGCTGACAGTCTATGTGCCGGACCGTGCGCCCTCGGTTGCCTTTTCGGGTCGGGCCTATGTTCTGCCGAAAACCTCGGACGCTGGGATTCCGATTGAGACGGTCAACCTGACCCGCGTGAACCTGACCTTGCGCCGGGTGAGTGACCGCAATCTGCTGCGCGCGGTGCAGGACGACTATTTCGGGCGGCCGCTGTCCTATTGGCAGGAACAGTATTTCAGCGAAGAAATCGCCGAGGATGTCTGGTCCGGCATTGGAGAGGTGCAGAACCAGCTGAACCAAACCATGGTCACCCGTCTGCCGATGGGGCAGGCGATCCGTGACCTGCCAGCCGGGGTCTATGCGCTGACGGCCTTGGCCGACGGGCAAGACCCATATGACGATCCGGGCGCAACGCAGTGGTTTGTGCTGTCTGACATCGGTCTGACCACGATGGCAGGCAATGACGGGTTGCATGTCTTTGCCCGCCACCTGACCGACGCGACAGAATTCGAAGGGCTGACTGTATCGCTGTTGTCCAAGGCAAACCGCGTTCTGGGAACGGCCCAGACCGATGCGCGGGGCTATGCGGTGTTTGATCCGGGCCTGATGCGCGGTACGGCGGGGGCTGCCCCTGCGATGGTCATGGCCGAGGCCGGGCAGGATGATTTCGCCTTTCTGTCGCTAACCGACCCGGCCTTTGATCTGTCTGATCGCGGGGTAGAAGGCCGCGCGCCCGCCGGGCCGGTGGATGTGTTTGTCTCAACCGACCGGGGTGCCTATCGCGCGGGCGAACGTGTTCGGGCCACCGCGCTGGTGCGTGATCCGCGTGTGGCGGCGGTGAATGACCTGCCGCTGACTGCGATCCTGACCCGACCTGATGGCGTAGAATACAGCCGCCATATCAGCCAAACCCCGGTTGCCGGAGGCCATGTGTTCGACATGCCGATTGCGCCCACGGCGGCGCGGGGCAAATGGACCTTGGCGCTGTTCGCGGATCTGGATGCGGCGGCCTTGGCCACCCAAAGCTTTCTGGTCGAAGATTTCATCCCCGAACGGATCGATTTTGATTTGGCCTTGCCGGATGGCCTGATCAACCCGCTTAGCACGCCTGATCTGACCATCGATGTGCGCTATCTGTTTGGCGCTCCGGGCGCGGCCCTGCCAGTTGAGGGCGAGGTCCGCTTGGTGTCTTTGACGGCGCTGCCGGACCTTCCGGGATATCGCTTTGGCCAACACGACGCGGCCCAAAGCGCCCGCGTGAAATCCCTGACCGGCCCGATTGAAACTGATTCTGAGGGCAAGGCATCCGTTGCGCTGATCCTGCCTGAGGCGGACGGCCCCGCCCAGCCGCATCAGGCTGAGGTGTTCGTGCGCGTTTCCGAAGGGTCGGCCCGCCCGGTGGAACGGCGGATCGAACGGCTGGTCGCCCCGTCCGGCCCGGTGATCGGGATCAAGCCGCTGGCCGATGGCGTGGTACCCGAAGGCACAACCGCGCAGTTCGAAGTGATGGGCTTTGGCCCGTCGCTGGACCCGCAACCTATGCAGGCTGTTTGGACGCTCAATCGCGTGCGCACCCAGTATCAGTGGTATCAGGAATACGGCAATTGGCGATGGGAGCCGATCACCACCCGCACCCGCGTTGCGGGCGGCGACGTGACGCTTGGCGCGCAGCCCGTGACGGTATCGGGCCAAGTGGAGTGGGGAAGCTATGAGTTGTTGGTTGAATCCGCCGACGGCCCCTATGCCGTCAGTTCGGTCGGCTTCTACGCCGGGTGGTATGCGCCTGCCGATACATCGGCCACGCCCGACACGTTGGAATTGTCGCTGGACAAGCCGAAATACCAAAGCGGCGACACGGCGACCCTGCGCTTGGTGCCGCGCTATGCGGGCAAGGCGCTTGTGTCCGTCCTCAGTGACCGGCTGATTTCCATGACTGCCGTGGACGTGACCGAGGGCGAGAACCTGATCGTCCTGCCGGTGACGGATGATTGGGGCGGCGGGGCCTATGTGACGGCCACCGTGATCCGCCCGATGGATGTTGCCGCAGGGCAGAACCCGTCGCGGGCGCTGGGGTTGGCCCATGCCGCGATTGATCCGGGCAGCCGCCGCTTGAACGTGTCCTTCGATGCGCCGACGCAGTCCGCGCCGCGCGGCCCGCTTGAGGCGTCGGTGGTCGTGGATGGCATCGCGCCGGGCGAAGCGGCCTATGTCACCGTGGCTGCCGTGGATCTGGGCATCCTGAACCTGACCGGTTTCCAAAGTCCCGATCCCTCGGGTCATTACTTTGGCCAGCGGCGCTTGGGCATGGACATCCGCGATGTCTATGGCCGCCTGATCGATGGGATGAACGGGGCGATGGGCACCATCCGGTCGGGCGGCGACGCCTCAGCCGAGGTGCGCCTTGAAAGCCCGCCCCCAACCGAAGAATTGGTGGCCTATTTCTCGGGACCGGTTGCCGTTGGCCCGGATGGTCGCGCGACAGTTCGTTATGACCTGCCTGAGTTCAACGGCACCGTGCGCCTGATGGCCATCGCGTGGACCCCAACGGCGGTGGGGCAGGCCGAGGCAGACGTTCTGGTCCGTGATCCGATCGTCGTCACGGCAAGCCTGCCGCGCTTTCTATCGCCGGGCGATCAAAGCCGATTGCTGCTGGATCTGGTCCATACCGATGGTCCGGCGGGCGCAGTTGGCCTGACGGTTCGCGCCGATGGTCTGACGCTGGATGCCGCCGCGGTTCCGGCCTCATTTGACATTGGGGCTGACCAGACGCTGCGCTTTGCCATGCCGATCACGGCCGGGGCCGAGGGCGATCATAGCATCACCGTAGTGCTGACCGCGCCGGGCGGGCAGACCCTGACCAAGACCGTTGCCTTGGGCGTTCGGCAGCTTGATCCACCGGTATCGCAAACGCGGCGCGTGGCCTTGGCGCCCGGTGCCTCCTTCACGCTGGATGACAACGTGTTCGCCGGATTGCGCCGGGGTAGTGCCGAGGCGGTGATCTCGGCCGGGCCATTGGCGCGGTTCGATGCGCCGGGGCTTCTGGCGTCGCTGGACCGCTACCCCTACGGCTGCACCGAACAGGTGACGTCGCAGGCGATGCCGCTTCTGTATTTGTCCTCGGTGGCCGAGGCGATGGGCATGGGCGACCAGAGCCAGATGGATCTGCGGATCTCGCAGGCGGTGACCAAGGTTCTGACCCGGCAAGCGCCGAACGGGGCATTTGGGCTGTGGCAGGCGCAGTCGGGGGATTTCTGGCTGGACACCTATGTCACTGACTTTCTAAGCCGGGCACGGGCCGCAGGCCATGACGTGCCCAAGTTGGCCTTTGATCGGGCCTTGGACAACCTGCGCAACCGTGTGGCCTATGCCCCGGACTTCGACAATGGCGGCGAGGATATCGCCTATGCGCTGATGGTTCTGGCTCGCGAAGGGCAGGCCAATATGGGCGACCTGCGCTACTATGCCGACACCCGATCCGAGGCGCTGGCAACGCCCATGGCGCAGGCCCAACTGGGCGCGGCATTGGCGCTATACGGCGATCAGACCCGCGCGGACCGGCTGTTTAGCCAAGCGGCCCGCAGGGTCGCGCGGCAGGCCCCTCAGGCCAGCGAATACCGTATCGATTACGGCAGCCCCCTGCGCGACGCGGCTGGCGTATTGTCCTTGGCGGTTGAGGCGGGCAGCAACGCGGTTGACCGTCAGGCCCTTCAGGCGCGGCTGACCGCCCAAGCGGCGGGCATGTCGACCCAAGATCAAAGCTGGGCGCTTTTGGCGGCGCATGCCATGGTCCAAGATCCGGCGGTCTCGGGCCTGCTGATTGATGGAGCGCCCGCCAAAGGCCCGTTCGTGCGCAGGCTTGAGGGGGCCTTGGTTGATCCGCTGGTTCTGACCAATTCCGCGCAGGCCCCGACCGATGTGACTCTGACCACCATCGGCGTGCCGGAAGGCGCGACCGATAGGGGCGGCTACGGCTATGTGCTCGAACGTGATCTTTATGACATGACGGGCCTGCCGATTGAGGGGCCAATCACCGTGGGTGACCGCATGGTCGCGGTCATCACCGTCACCCCGGCAGAAGCCACGGGTGCACGGTTGATGGTCGATGTGCCATTGCCTGCGGGTCTTGAGATCGACAACCCGAACCTGATCCGGTCGGGCGATCTGCGGGATATGGACTGGCTTGAAACGGCGCAGCCCGAACATTCCGAATTCCGGGCCGAACGGTTCCTTGCCGCCGTGGATTGGAGCGGGACAGACCCGATGCGTCTGGCCTTTGTGGTGCGGGCCGTGTCGCCGGGGATTTTCCATGTGCCTGCGGCGGTGGTCGAAGACATGTACCGCCCGGCCTATCGCGCGTGGACGGCTTCGGGCGATGTCGTGATCGGTGAGTGATGCGGGCCCGGTTTTGGATCATCTGCGTTGTCGCGCTGTGGTCCGTGGCAGTGCTGCGCGATGGGTTCGACGATTGGGTCAGGCGCACGCCCTTGCCCGTTCTGGCCTATGAAACCGCCACCGAGGTGCGGGACCGCAATGGCGTGCTGTTGCGCCCCTATCTGGTGGCGGATGGGCGCTGGCGGTTGCGCACGTCGCTGGATGGCGTCGATCCGACCTTCATCGCCCGCCTGATCGCCTATGAGGACAAGCGGTTCTATACCCATCACGGAGTGGATTGGCTGGCCATCGCGCGATCTGCGGGGCAGATGGCGCGGCACGGGCGGATCGTTTCGGGCGGGTCGACCCTGACGATGCAGGTTGCGCGGCTGGCCGATGGCGGCGGCACTGGGCGCTGGGTTGGCAAGGCGCGGCAAATCCGGCTGGCCTTGGCGTTGGAGCGGCGTCTGAACAAAGCCCAGATCCTCGATCTGTACCTGCATCTTGCGCCCTATGGCGGCAATCTTGAGGGCGTGCGCGCCGCCACTCTGGCCTATCTTGGCAAAGAACCGCGCCGCCTGACCCCGGCGGAGGCCGCCTTTCTGATCGCCTTGCCACAAGCGCCCGAGGCCCGCCGCCCGGACCGCAACCCCAAAGCGGCGGCTACGGCGCGTGATCGGGTGCTTATGCGTTTGTCGGGCAGTGATGCCCTTAGCGCCGATGCCGCCCGCGCGGCCCTGCGTGATCCGGTGCCGGGCGGGCGCATCGCCTTTCCGCAACTGGCCCCGCATCTGGCAGATCGGTTGATCGCGGGCGGGCGCGACTATGTGCAGACGACGATCGACGCGGGGCTGCAAGCCTCAATCGAGCAGTTGGCGCAGGCCCAGATGATTGGCCGCGATCCACGCATGTCCGTGGCGATTTTGGCCGCCGATCACACCACGGGCGAGGTACTGGCCGCCGTCGGGTCGCCCGGTTATGATGAGGGTCAGGGCCGTCCCGGTTTCGTGGACATGACGCGGGCGTCGCGGTCGCCGGGGTCAACGCTGAAACCGTTGGTCTATGGGTTGGCGTTCGACCGTGGGCTGGCGCATCCCGAAACGCTGATCGCCGATACGCCGGTGCAATTCGGAACCTACGCTCCGCAGAACTTTGACGGGGTGTTTCGCGGCGATGTGCGAGTCGTCGATGCGCTACGCCTGTCGCTCAATATCCCGGTGGTGCGGTTGCTTGACGCGATTGGCCCGGCGCATCTGATGGCGGCGCTGCGCAAAACCGGGGCTGACCCGCAATTGCCTTCGGGGCAGGCAGGGCTGGCGATTGCGCTTGGCGGTGTGGGGCTGACGCTGAGCGATCTGGTGCAAAGCTATGCCATGCTGGCTGAGGCAGGGCAGGCCCGGCCCCTGCGATGGGAGGCCGATCAGGCCGTGTTAGAGCCTGTTTCCGTACTCTCCGCGCGGGCCGCTTGGCAGGTCGGGCATATGATGGCCGCCGTCACGCCGCCACGAAACGCGGGTCCGCGCGGGCGTGTGGCCTATAAGACCGGCACGTCCTACGGGCATCGCGATGCTTGGGCGATTGGCTTTGACGGGCGCTATGTGGTGGGCGTTTGGATGGGGCGGCCCGATGGTACGCCGGTGCCGGGGGCCTTTGGCGGGGATCTGGCCGCGCCGGTTCTGTTCGACGTGCTGGCCCGGATGCGGGCCGAGCCTGTGCCATTGCCGCCGCCGCCCGCAGATACGCTGATGGTGCCGAATGCGCGGCTGCCGCTGCCGCTGCAACGCTTTGGCGGGGCTGCGCGCGATTTGGTGGCTGGCGTCGCGGTGACCTTCCCGCCCGATGGGGCGCGGGTGGCGCAAATGCCCGAAGGTCTGCCGATCAAGCTAAAGGATGGGACGCCGCCCTATACGGTTCTGGTGAACGGGGCCGTGGTGTCCAGCGGTCTGCGCCGTCCCGAGCTGCTGTTGCCGCCGGTCGGGCGCGGGTTTTCAACCCTGTCGGTGATCGATGCACGCGGGACATCTGCCCGCGTGCACATTGAGGTGCGGTGATTACAGGCGCTCAATCGCCACGGCGATGCCCTGACCGCCGCCAATGCACATGGTGATCAGCGCGCGTTTGCCGCCGACCCGCTCCAGCTCATACAGGGCTTTGACGGTGATGATCGCGCCGGTTGCGCCAACCGGGTGACCAAGCGCAATCGCGCCGCCGTTCGGGTTGACCTTGGCCGGATCAAGCCCAAGCCCTTTGTTCACCGCCAGCGCCTGCGAGGCGAAGGCTTCGTTGCTTTCGATGACGTCGAAATCGGTGATCGACAGGCCAGTGCGGGCCAACAGGTTTTCGACCGCAGGCACCGGGCCAATGCCCATGACTTCGGGGCGCACGCCTGCGTGGGCGTAACCGATCACGCGCGCTTTGGGCTTCAGACCGGCCTTTTCGGCGGCGCTGGCGCGGGCCAGCACGATGGCCGCCGCACCGTCGTTGATGCCCGAGGCATTGCCCGCCGTCACGGTGCCGTCTTTCTTGAACACGGTGCGCAGGCCCGAGAGCGCCTCAAGCGAGGTGGCTTTGGGGTGCTCATCGGTGGCGAAATCGACCATGTCGCGCTTCACCTTCACCTGAACCGGCACGATCTGCGAGGCAAAGCGCCCTTCGGCAATCGCCTTGGCGGCGCGTTCCTGGCTTTCCATAGCAAAGGCATCTTGCGCTTGGCGGGTGATGTCATGCTCGGCCGCGACGTTTTCAGCGGTCACACCCATGTGGCCCGTGCCAAACGGGCAGTTCAGCGCGCCCAGCATCATGTCAAGCGTGCGGATATCGCCCATTTTCGAGCCCCAGCGCTGATCCGGCACGATATAGGGACTGCGGCTCATGTTCTCGGCGCCGCCTGCCAGTGCGAAGTCGGCATCCCCCAGCATCAGCGATTGAACCGCCGACACGACGGCCTGAGCACCCGATCCGCACAGACGGTTGACGTTCATCGCCGGGGTGGTGTCGGGAATGCCGGCCTGCATGGCGGCAACCCGGCTGAGGTACATGTCGCGCGGTTCGGTGTTGATGACGTGACCGAACACAACATGGCCGATCTGCCCGCCCTCGACGCCAGAACGCTCCAGCGCGGCTTTGGCTGCCGCCGTTCCCAGCTCAATCGGCGGGGTGTTGGCAAATGCGCCGCCAAAGGTGCCGATTGCGGTGCGTGCACCATCAAGAATGACGATATCGTCTGACATATGGGCTTTCCCCCTATAAATGAATTGCCACTACTATGGTCGTGCAATGGGGTTGTGTCAGCCGAGACGTTCCGTCATTTCTTTGCGCCACGTCAATGTGTGCGCTACCAACAGAAGAAATCCTGATCGCATCTTCGGGCCCGCCCGAAAATCAGGTGAATTGATCGCGGTTTTCACGGAAATAGGCGACCAATGCCTCGCGGAAGGCGCGGACCTTGCCGCCTTTCCAAACGTCGCGATGGGCGACGCACCAGATCGGGATATAGGGCTGCGGTGGCAGGATCGGCACTTGCACCAAACCCGGTGTGGACCGGCCCAGGAACATCGGCAGGCGCACCACGCCTAGTCCCGCCTGCGCGGCCCCCAGAATGGCGACCATATCGTCCAGCCATAGCTTCACCCGCGCATTGGGATGGCTGGCAAGCGAAGGTTTGGGCGGGCCCTTGGCCGAAACATGCATGACCCACTCAACGCAAGCGGCGGGATCGGCGGCAATTCGGTTTGCCAAGTCGGGTGTGGCGAAACTGGCCTGGGCCTGCTCGGCCAACCGCAGGCCGGTCAGCGTATCGCCGGGATCATTGCTGACGCGGATCGCCAGATCGGCCTCGCGCCGGTTCAGGTCCAGCAGATCATTCGTTGCGCGGATCGTCAGATCCACGTCGGGATGGGCATCGGCAAAGGCCCCGATGGGTTTGGCCAAACACGCAGCGATCAGCAATTGCGGCGCGGTGACGGTCAGGCTGCCGCGTAGGTGCTGGTCCTGCCCGGCCAAGCGCCGTTCCAGCGCGATATGCTGCTGTTCCATCTGTTCGGCGTGATAGGCCACCTCGCGGCCCGCCTCGGTCACGCGGTAGCCATCGGTCAGCCGTTCGAACAGCGGGGTGCCGACCGCCTTCTCCATCCGCTCCACCCGACGTGCCACGGTGGTATAGGCCACGCCCAAAGCGCTGCCCGCAGCGGCCAAGGTGCCGTGGCGGACCAGAAACAGCACCGCTTTCAGATCGTCCCAATTGCTTTCCATGCCGTGCAGTATCGCATGTGCGGGATGCAAACTCACGCGTTTTCGCATGTGTCGGGCTTGGATAAATCTGGGTTGTCACCAAAACAGGAGAGTTTCATGACCCATGTAGTTGTTCAATTGACCATTTCTGACCAAGACGCGCTGATGGCCTACCGCGCCAAAGCAGCCGATGCCATGGCGGTGCATGGTGGGGCCTTTTTGCAAGTGTCTGGCGACCTTGCTCAGTTGGAAGGGGAGGCGCCGTTGCCCACGATAATGGGTGTACTAACCTTTCCAAGCGCAGATGATGCCAAGGCGTGGATCAATGACCCGGCGCTGGCCGAGGTACACGCCTTGCGCAACAAGGCGGGCACCTCAACGATCACTTTGCTTGGCTAGGGGCAGCTATTCCGCCGCCACCGCCTGTGCCGCCTCGACCCGCACCGCCGCGAATTTGAACTCGGGGATTTTGCCATAGGGGTCCAAGGCCGGGTTGGTCAGGATGTTTGCCGCCGCCTCCACAAAGGCAAACGGCAGGAACACCATGTCCGGTGATATGGCGCGGTCCGCCCGCGCCATCACCTCAACCGAGCCGCGGCGCGTGGTCAATCGTACCATGCCGCCCGGCTCAACCCCCAGCTTTCGCAGGGTCGAGGGGTGAAGCGAACAGTTCGCCTCAGGCTCGACCGCGTCCAGCACCGCTGACCGACGCGTCATGGATCCGGTGTGCCAATGTTCCAGTTGACGGCCCGTGGTCAGGATCATCGGGTAATCGGCGTCGGGCGCCTCATCCGGTGCAATCACACTGGCGGGCGTGAATTTGGCGCGGCCACCATCACGCGGGAAGCCATCGCCAAACACAATCGGCTGGCCCGGATCTTCGGGCGAAAGCGACGGATAGGTCACCGCGTTTTCGCGCGCCAAACGATCCCACGTGATATTGCTAAGCGACTTCATGTTCAGCGCCATTTCCGCGAATACATCCGCAGGCGTTTCATAGGCCCAATTCAAGCCGCAGCGTTTGGCCAGTTCAACCTCGATCCACCAATCTTCCTTCGCCTCACCCGGCGGCGGTACAGCGGGACGGCCCATCTGCACCTGACGGTTGGTGTTGGTCACCGTGCCCGATTTCTCGGCAAAGGCCGAGGCGGGCAGGATCACATCGGCATAGTTCGCGGTTTCGGTCAGGAAGATATCCTGCACCACCAAGTGATCAAGCTTGGCCAGCGCCTCACGCGCATGTTCGACATCGGGGTCCGACATGGCCGGGTTTTCGCCCAGCACATACATCGCTTTGATGTCGCCATGATGCACGGCATCCAGGATTTCGGTTACGGTCAGACCCTTTTCAGCCGAGAAGTCGCCGCTGCCCCAAACTTCGGTAAATGCGCTGCGCACGCCGTCATCCGTCACCGTCTGGTAATCGGGCAGGAACATCGGGATCAGACCGGCGTCCGACGCGCCCTGCACATTGTTCTGACCGCGCAACGGGTGCAGGCCCGCGCCCGGTTTGCCCACATTGCCCGTCATCAGTGCAAGCGAGATCAGGCAGCGCGAATTATCCGTGCCGTGGATGTGTTGCGACACGCCCATGCCCCAGAAGATCATGCCACCCTTGGCCCCGGCAAAGGTCCGGGCCACGTCGCGTAGCACCTCAGGCGCGATGCCGCAAATCTCGCTCATTTTCTCGGGCGTGAACTGGGCCAGATGCGCCTTCTCGGCCTCCCAATTCTCAGTGAAGCGGTCGATATAGCCCTGATCGTAAAGGCCCTCTTCGACGATCACATGCATGATCGCATTCAGCATCGACACATCGGCACCGGGGCGGAACTGCAGCATGTGGCTGGCGTGGCGTTTCAGCGCCGTGCCGCGCGGGTCCATCACGATCAGCTTGCCGCCGCGCTTGGCGAATTGCTTGAAATAGGTCGCCGCAACCGGGTGGTTCTCGATCGGGTTCGAGCCGATAACGATGGCCACATCGGCGTTCTCAATCTCGTTGAACGTGGCCGAAACGGCCCCGCTGCCGACGTTCTCCATCAATGCCGCAACGGAGGATGCATGGCACAGCCGCGTGCAGTGGTCGACATTGTTGTGACCAAAGCCCTGTCGGATGAATTTCTGGAACAGATAGGCCTCTTCGTTGGTGCATTTGGCACTGCCAAAGCCCGCCACCTCGCGCCCGCGGCCCTTCAGGCCCTTGGCGGCGAAATCCAGCGCCTCGTCCCATGTGGCTTCGCGAAACACCTCGCCCCAATTGCCGGGATCCACGTTCAGCCCTTTGGGCGCGCCTTCGCGGCGGATCAGCGGCTTGGTCAGGCGGTGGTCGTGGTGAATATAGTCAAAGCCAAAGCGGCCCTTCACGCACAGACGGTTTTCGTTGGCCGGGCCGTCGATGCCTTCTACGTATTTCACGCGGCCATCTTTGACCTTCAGGCTGATCTGGCAGCCGACGCCGCAGAACGGGCAAACGCTTTCGACCTCACTGTCATAGTCAGCGCTGTCGCCTTGCTGCGCGTCGTCCAGAACCGTCGCGGGCATCAAGGCCCCGGTCGGGCAGGCTTGCACACATTCACCGCAGGCCACGCAGGTCGACGCGCCCATCGGATCGGCAAAGTCAAAGGTCGGATAGGCGTCATGGCCACGGCCCGCCATGCCGATCACATCATTGACCTGCACTTCGCGGCAGGCGCGCACGCAAAGACCACATTGAATGCAGGCATCGAGATTGACGCGCATGGCCACGTGGCTGTCATCCAACAGAGGGATGCGTTCGGCCTCTAGCGTCGGGAAACGGCTCTCGGAAATGCCAGTCGCTTCGGCCATGTCCCACAAATGGGATGAGGCATCATGCGCGGCGTCCCGCTCGGGCTGGTCTGCCAGAAGCAGTTCAACCACCATCTTGCGGGCGTTCTTGGCGCGGGCCGACTGGGTGGTGACAACCATGCCTTCGCTGGGTTCACGGATGCAGGAGGCGGCCAAAGTCCGCTCGCCCTCGATCTCAACCATACAGGCGCGGCAGTTGCCATCGGGCCGATAGCCCGGCGCAGGTTTGTGGCATAAGTGCGGGATCACAAGGCCACGGCCATTGGCCACTTCC
Organism: Pseudoprimorskyibacter insulae; assembly: GCF_900302505.1. Lineage (GTDB taxonomy): Bacteria > Pseudomonadota > Alphaproteobacteria > Rhodobacterales > Rhodobacteraceae > Pseudoprimorskyibacter > Pseudoprimorskyibacter insulae. The sequence continues at coordinate 371,436 of NZ_OMOJ01000002.1, forward strand.
CAAATGGTATCGCCCTTGCAGGCCTCGACCTGCTGGCCATCCAGTGTGAATCGAATTGTATCGGTCATGTCGCGTCTCCCTAAGGGAAGGGTAAACCACGGCGGTTTTCATTCCAGAACCATGAATCCGACCGTTTGGCCGGATTTTCCGCCCCGCGCCGTTTCCCATAGTCACCAAACTGTAACGACCGGGGACAAAGGTGCACGCCGCGCCGCAGCATGCCAAATTCAGAATATTTTGGTGGGTGATGCATCCAATCCGGGCGTTGAGCCGTAAAGAGATAGAACACCTATGACAGGAGCGGCCCCGAATGCCCTTTGAATCCTTTCCAGACCCACGCCGAAAGATCGCCGTCATCGGAGGCGGCATCTCAGGCATGGGCGCGGCGACCATGCTAGGGCAGGCCCATGACGTCACCCTGTTTGAGGCCGAGTCGCGCTTGGGCGGCCATGCGCGGACCATCGTTGCGGGTCGCAATGGTGACCAGCCGGTGGATACCGGGTTCATCGTGTTCAACTATGCCAATTATCCGCACCTGACCCGGCTGTTCCAAACGCTGGATGTGCCGGTGGTCAAAAGCGACATGAGTTTTGGCGCGTCTTTGCAGGGCGGGCGGCTGGAGTATGGTCTGCGTGATCTGAAAGCGGTGTTCGCGCAGAAGCGCAATGTGGTGAATCCGCGTTTTCTGGGGATGCTGAGCGATGTGCTGCGGTTCAATGCCCAAGCCTTGGACATGGCGCGGGATGAAAGCCTGACGCTGGGCCAGTTCTTGGAAAAGCTGGGAACCGGCGATTGGTTCCGCGACTACTATCTGTTGCCGCTGTCGGGGGCGATCTGGTCTACGCCGACCGAAAAGATCCTGGACTTTCCGGCTTATGCCCTGATCCGGTTTTTCGAAAACCACGCCCTGCTGAGCCACGAGGGCCAGCACCAGTGGTATACAGTCAAGGGCGGTTCGGCCGCCTATGTGTCGCGGCTAGAGGCGCAGATGCGCAGGCAGGGCGTTGTCATTCGCACCGGAACCCCGATTGCAGGGGTGCGCCGGTCACCCGGCAAGGCCGAGGTGCGCGCGCATGGCGGCGACTGGCAAGCCTTTGACGAGGTGGTGTTCGCCACCCATTCCGATGACGCGCTGGCCTTGCTGAGCGATCCGACCGCGCATGAAGCGCAGTCACTGGGCGCAGTTGCCTATCAGCCGAACAAGATCGTGCTGCATGCCGATGCTTCGGTCATGCCCAAGCGCAAGCGGTGCTGGTCGTCGTGGAACTACACCGAAACCGCCCGGAAAGAGATGAACGCAATCGATCTGACCTATTGGATGAATTGCCTTCAGCCCATCCCGGAAAGCGACCCGATGTTTGTGACGCTGAACAGCACCCGGCCCATTCGCGAAGACCTGATCTATGACGAATGCACCTTGCGCCACCCGGTCTTTGATCTGGGGGCGCTGGCCGCCCAGAAGAAGATGGCGGCGATGAACGGGCTGCGCCGGACGTGGTTCTGCGGCGCTTGGATGAAGAACGGCTTTCATGAGGATGGGCTATCGAGCGCGGTTGACGTGGCACGGGCCATTCTCGACCGGCACCGCATGGCGGCGGCAGCATGACAGGCATCGATCACATCAGCGGAACGACATGGCACGGGCGGCATGGGGATCTGTCGCACGCGTTCCGCTATTCGGTTGACTATGTGCTGTTCGATGTAGACGCATCAGCCAAGGCACCATTCCTGTTTTCCCGCAATCGCCGCAATCTGGCATCGGTCCAAGACCGGGATCATGGCGGTGCAGTCGGGCAAGGGCGCGGCGCGGATTGGGTGCGTGAGGTGCTGGCCGAGGCAGGCATTCCCGTCGCCCGGATCGAGCTGCTGACCCAGCCGCGCCTGCTGGGCCATGTGTTTAACCCGGTTAGCTTTTGGCTGTGCTATGACGTATCGGGCGCGTTGACCTGCGTGATTGCCGAGGTGTCGAACACCTTTGGCGACCGGCATTCCTATCTGTGCCGGCGACCCGATGGCGGGGCGATTGGCCCGTCAGATCGGCTCTGCGCGGCCAAGCTGTTCCACGTCTCGCCGTTCCAGCCGATTGAGGGCGGATACGTGTTTCGCTTTGATATCAGACCCGACAAGATCGGCATCTGGATCGATTTTGACGCCTCGCACGGCGGGATGCGTGCCAACCTGACCGGAACGCGCAAACCGCTGACGAACCGATCGGTGCTGTGGTCCTTGTTGCGCCGCCCGTTTGGGTCGCGTCGGGTGCTGGCGCTGATCTACTGGCAGGCGCTGCGGCTGAAGCTGAAGGGCGCGCCCTACCGCACAAGGCCCGAGCCGCCAGCGGAAGAGATTTCATGAAGGTGCTTTCAAGCCGAATGAGGATGGCATGACATTGCTTTGGATCGCGCTTGGCGCGGGGATGATGTTGGCTGCATTTGCGGCCTTTGGGCGGTTCGCTGGCTTTCATGCGCAGCGGCCCGAGGATTACGCTAAAACCGGACAGGCCATTGACCTGCGCCGCGATCTGAGCGGGCCGATTCTATGCGAAGGGGTGATCTATGGCCCCACCGGGCGCGTGGTGTCGCGGTTCGTCGGGGATTTCCACGCACGTTGGAATGGCAATCATGGGATCATGGAAGAACGCTTTGCCTATGACAGCGGCCGAAGCCAAACCCGCGTTTGGCAGTTGCATCTGAACGACGACGGCACCCTGCAAGCCGCCGCCGACGATCTGGTTGGGGCGGGGCAGGGCCGTCAGTCGGGCAGCGCGGCCTGTCTGAACTATCGTATCCGGCTAGAGGAAGACGCAGGCGGGCATGTGCTGAATGTGCGCGACTGGATGTATTTGGCGCCCAATGGAACCATCGTGAACCGCAGTCAGTTTCGTAAATACGGCCTGAAGGTCGGGGAACTGGTGGCAACGATGCGACGGAAGGAAGTGGCGTGAAAACATGGGCGGGCAAGTCCTATTGGCTGATCGGGGCGAGTGAGGGGCTGGGGGCCGCGCTGGCCCGCGTCATGAGCGCGTCGGGCGTGTCGCTGATCCTGTCGGCGCGGGGCGAAGATGGCCTTCGGGCGGTCGCGGATGGTCTGCCCGGTCCGGCCGAGGTTTCGCCCTTGGATGTGACGGATCAACAGGCGGTCACGGATGCCGCTGCCCGTATTCTGCCGCAGGTGGACGGGGTGGTGCACTTGGCCGGGGTCTATTGGCCGGTTGACGGCAAGGACTGGAACGCCGGCTACGTGACCACCATGGCGCAGGTGAACTTCCTAGGGGCGCTAAACGTCGCGGGGGCCGTGGTGCCGCATATGGTGGGCCGTGATGCCGGGCATTTCGTACTGACCGGGTCGCTTTCGGGGTTTCGCGGCTTGCCCGGTGCCATTGGCTATAGCGCGTCGAAGGCCGGGGTTATGTCACTGGCCGAAAGTCTGCATTGCGACCTGCGCGGTACAGGTGTTCAGGTGCAACTGGCCAATCCGGGCTTTATCAAGACCCGTCTGACTGACAAGAACGATTTCAAAATGCCGATGCTGATGAGCCCAGACAAGGCCGCGCGGCTGATGTTTGAACATATGACCACGGACAATTTCAGCCGCAGTTTTCCTGCGCCGTTTTCCTGGGTCTTCCGGCTGGGGCAATTCCTGCCCGATGGGCTGTACTACCGCATCTTCGCCTGAGCATGGGCACTTGCGCAGGATCAAAGACGCCACGCGCCGCCAATCGCAAAGTAAGCTGCGACTGGAAGGAGACGCGACATGAAGGATATCAGCTCTAGCAAGGTGGCCCAGATCATTCTGATGGGCCGGGAATTGCACCGCGCCGAAGGCGAAATGCGGGCGTTTATCGACGGACTGAACGAAGATGAGGCCGTCGCGCTTGTTGCGATCATGTGGATCGGGCGGGGCAGCTTTGATGCCGAGGAATGGGACGAAGCCGTCGCCACTGCCAAGCAAGAAGCCAGCACGCCAACCGCCGATTACTTGATCGGAACGCCGCATTTGCCCGACCATCTGGAAAACGGGATGGAGGCTTTGGGCGTCGCCGTTGCCGATGCCGAAGACGACTTGATGATGCGCGGGTCGTGACCCCTATCGCAACGACCGACCTTTGATAATGGCATCGGGGCCGAACTTGTTGCGGATCTTGTCCGCCGCGCGTTCGGCCTGACCACGCCGCCCGGCGTTCGGGTCCAGCAGATCGCCAGTGCGGTCGGCAATACCTTCGGCCACCAGATCCGAAATGCCTGCCCCGATCAGGCGATAGGGCCCCTGATCGCCCACTTGATCGAACAGGTTCCGCGCCACGCGGTAAATCCGGTCGGCCAATTGCGTGGCGTCCCCAAGCGACTGGCGGCGGGTGATCTGGCTATGATTGCCGCGCTTTAGTTTGAGCGTCACCACCCGCCCGGCCAGTTGTTTGGCCTTGGCCCGGTCGGCCACTTTTTCGCACATGCGCCACAGGTGGCCGTCAAGGATATCTGGGTCGCCCGTGTCTTCGAAAAACGTGGTCTCATTTGAGATAGACTTCATCGGCTCATGCGCGCTGACCCTGCGTTTGTCTTGGCCACGGGCCAGATGCCAAAGCCTGTCGCCCATGCCGCCGAACCGGGCGGTCAGGTCGGCCTTGTCCCAGCGCAGCAGGTCCTGGAAGGTGCGAATGCCCGCGCGGTCCAGCGCCTCTTGGGTGGCACCGCCTACGCCCCAGATCATCCGCACCGGCTTGGGCCGCAGAAAGGCCTGGGTTTCGGTCTGTCCGATCACAGCAAACCCGTGCGGTTTGTCGAGGTCCGAGGCGATCTTGGCCAGAAATTTGTTATGGCTCAGCCCGATAGACCCGGTCAGCCCCAGTTCACTGCGCATGCGGCGCACCAGACGGGCCAACATCACAGCGGGGGGATGGCCGTGCAAACGCGCGGTTCCGGTCAGATCCAAAAACGCCTCATCCAGTGATAGGGGTTCGACCACGGGCGTCAGCTCATCCATCATCTGCCGAATCTGGCGCGAGGCTTCGACATAGGCCTGCATCCGGGGGCGGATCACCACCGCATCGGGGCATAGCTTGAGTGCCTGAAACATAGGCATGGCCGACCGAACGCCGCGAATTCGGGCGACATAACAGGCAGTGCTGACCACCCCCCGACGCCCGCCGCCGATGATGACGGGTTTATCGGCCAGCTCGGGGTTGTCGCGCTTTTCCACGCTTGCGTAGAATGCATCGCAATCCATATGTGCGATGGACAGCGACCACAGCTCGTCATGGCTGACGACGCGGGGGCTTCGGCAGGTGGGGCAACGGGTGCCGGTTTCAAATTCGGACAGGCAGTCGCGGCAAAGGGCGGGCATGGATCGTTCCGCGTATCTTGGGCAAGGCAAGGATAAGGCGATGGACGGTGCAACTCCAGCGGCAAAGCAAGGCGATTTCACCGGCGCGAAGTTAATCGTGTTCATCGGCGATCAGATCGTTGCGCTGCGCCGTGATGACACACCGGGCATTCCCTATCCCGACATGCTCGATTTTCCCGGCGGTGGCCGGGAAGACGGCGAAACGCCTGCAACCTGTGCCCTGCGTGAGGCACGGGAAGAAATCGGTTTGGCGCTGAGCGAGGATCAGATCGTTTGGTCCAATCGGCTCGACCGGGACGGGCAGATCAGTTGGTTTTTCGTCGTCCATTTGCCCGCGGGGGCCGAGGCACGAATCGTCTTTGGCAATGAGGGGCGGGGATGGTCGTTGATGGACCCGGCCGAATTCATCGCCCGTGACGATGCCATCCCGCATTTCCGCGATCAGTTGGCGCAGTATCTGGGACATCGCGACAGAAAAAACCGGGATGAGGCAGGCTCATCCCGGCAGTGACGAACCCGGGACAGGATGGGTTCGTTGCAGGCGTCAGATCACATAGGTGATCCAACAGGGACAGCTGCAAAGGACGAGCAAGCGGCCTTGCGGCGGGACATAACGATATCGGTGGATTTGCGTTGACGGCGCGCGTCTTTCAAAAGTGCGCGGATCGTCACCAAAAGCGGTGTGTTCAAAGGGGCGGTAAATTGGCAGGCGATGCGGTCGCAACGCGTGTCCGTTGAATGTGTTGCCAGCGCCTCAAACGCGCCTTGCGATGGATTGTAGGTGATTTCGCCAAGTTGCATGGTGCACCTTTCGATCTCGGTTCGAAGGATGAACACCGGAACAGGCGGGAAAGTTCCCCGCCTGTGGATAAAATCTGTCAGGGAAATTCGGCAATGATTGCCTTGGCTGCGGCGCGCGGGTCTGCGGCCTGCCAGATCGGGCGGCCCACGACGATGTGATCTGCGCCTGCTTCAATCGCGCTGCGCGGTGTTGCGATACGCTTTTGGTCGCCTTTGTCGGCCCCCAAGGGGCGCACGCCGGGGGTCACGATCAGCTTGCCCGCCGCCTCGGGCAGGGCGCGGATCAGCGCGGCCTCATTCGGCGATGCAATGACACCATCGGCACCGGCGTCAAAGGCGCGGCCTGCGCGTTCGACCACCAGATCGGCAATGTCGCCTTCGCGGATCAGGCTGTTGTCCAGATCCTGCCGGTCGAGCGAGGTCAGGATGGTAACGCCAAGGATCTTCATGTCGGATTTGGCCGCGCCCTGTTTGGCGGCTTTGACCACATGCGGGTCGCCATGCACGGTCAGGAAATCAATGTCGAACTGCGCAAGACCGCGTACCGCAGCCTCAACCGTGGCACCGATATCGAACAGCTTCATATCCAGAAAGATGCGTTTGCCGTGTTCGGCCTTCAGCTCATTCGCGAGGGCAAGGCCGCCGCCGGTCAACATGCCCAGACCGATTTTATAGAACGACACCGCGTTGCCCAGTTTCTGAGCAAGTTCCAGCCCTGCGACGGCGTGTGGCACGTCCATCGCCACGATTAGTCTGTCGTCAGACATGGCAACCCCCGAATTTTGGATGAAATCGTGGCGTTGTCCCTGTTACGTGGCTTTCTGTCAACCCTAGCCCGTCAGACCAGCCCTGGTGCAAAGCGGAAATCACGGTGCCCGGCGCGGAATTCCGGCATGCGGCGCAATTGCCGAACGGCATCGCGGATTAAGCTGCTGCGCATCACCTCGGTCGAACGGGCAAAGAGGTTGGCCGCCTTGCAGGCGATATGAATGGTCGAGTCTTCCGTCAGGAACGCAACAATCGCGTGGGATACCCCGATTTCGGCGTCATTGTGAGACAGGTCGCTCACCTCAATTTCCTTGATCAGCATAGACGCACCTCCTGCCAGAACTCGTAGGTCTTCGGTGTTAACCAGCGATGAAGGCGCAAATTTGAATGATCTTGCCCGGAAATATGGCCTTGGACATTTTATGGTGTTTAAAGCTTCGGGAATTCGGCACATCACGCGTGATTGTTTCCGAATCCGCACAATTGTTACGTGTGCGACACATTCAAAAAATCATTCAAATTAACCCTAAACATCTTGAAAGGGGGGTGTTTGCCGCCCATCTTTTGACCGAGGCCCGACACCGGGGCGTGCCGCAAAGCGGGCGCCGCCAAATTGTACAATCGGGCGCTTTATGGAAGGAGATACACCATGAACTTGGAGAAGTTCACGGAGCGGTCGCGCGGCTTCATTCAGGCGGCCCAGACGATCGCCATGCGCGAAGGCCATCAGCGTCTGAGCGCGGAACATGTTCTCAAGGCATTGATGGATGACGATCAGGGGCTGTCCAGCAACCTGATTTCGCGGGCTGGCGGTGCGCCGGATCGCGTGCGCCAAGTGCTGGATACCAAGCTGGCCAAGATCCCCAAAGTGTCGGGTGACGCGGGTCAGGTCTACCTGGACAACACCACCGCCAAAGTGCTGGCTGAGGCCGAAAACATCGCCAAGAAAGCGGGCGATAGTTTTGTTCCGGTGGAACGGGTGCTGATGGCGCTGGCCATGGTCAAATCCCCCGCGAAAGAGGCGCTGGAGGCAGGGGCCGTCACGCCGCAAAAGCTCAATGAAGCGATCAACGACATTCGCAAGGGCCGCACAGCCGATAGCGCCAGTGCCGAAGACGGCTATGAGGCGCTGAAGAAATATGCGCGCGATCTGACCGAAGCCGCTGAGCAAGGCAAAATCGACCCGATCATTGGCCGGGACGAAGAAATCCGCCGCGCGATGCAGGTGCTTAGCCGCCGGACCAAGAACAACCCCGTTCTGATCGGGGAGCCGGGCGTGGGTAAAACCGCGATTGCCGAAGGTCTGGCCTTGCGCATTATCAATGGCGACGTGCCGGAAAGCCTGCGCAACAAGCGCCTGATGGCGCTGGATATGGGCGCGCTGATTGCCGGTGCCAAATACCGCGGCGAATTTGAGGAACGCCTCAAGGCGATCCTGTCGGAAATCGAAGCTGCGGCTGGTGAAATCATCCTGTTCATCGACGAAATGCACACGCTGGTTGGCGCAGGCAAATCCGATGGCGCGATGGATGCTGCGAACCTGATCAAACCTGCGCTTGCGCGGGGGGAATTGCACTGCGTCGGCGCGACCACGCTGGATGAATATCGCAAGCATGTGGAAAAAGACGCGGCTTTGGCCCGACGGTTCCAGCCTGTGATGGTGACGGAACCAACGGTCGAAGACACGATCAGCATCCTGCGCGGGATCAAGGAAAAGTACGAACTGCACCACGGTGTGCGGATTTCGGACTCGGCGCTGGTGGCGGCGGCAACCCTGTCGCATCGCTATATCACCGACCGTTTCCTGCCGGATAAGGCGATCGACCTTATGGATGAGGCCGCGAGCCGCCTGCGTATGGAGGTGGACAGCAAACCCGAAGAGCTGGACGCGCTGGATCGTCAGATCCTGCAAATGCAGATCGAAGTGGAAGCGCTGAAACTGGAAGACGACGTTGCGTCCAAGGACCGGCTGGAAAAGCTGGTGCGCGAACTGGCCGATCTGAAGGATCAATCCGCTGAAATGACCGCCAAATGGCAGTCTGAGCGGGACAAGCTGGCCTCGGCCCGCGAACTGAAAGAGGAGCTGGACCGCGCGCGCGCTGAGTTGGAAGCCGCTAAGCGTGAAGGCAACTTCGCCAAAGCGGGTGAGCTTCAGTATGGCCGTATCCCGGATCTGGAACGCCAGTTGGGTGAAGCCGAGCAGGCCGAAAACGACGTCATGGTCGAAGAGGCCGTCCGCCCTGAGCAGATCGCGCAGGTGGTTGAGCGTTGGACCGGTATCCCGACCAGCAAGATGCTGGAAGGCGAACGGGAAAAGCTGCTGCGGATGGAAGACGGATTGCACAAGCGGGTGATCGGCCAGGATCAGGCCGTGCGGGCGGTGGCCAATGCGGTGCGCCGTGCGCGGGCCGGGCTGAACGATGAAAACCGTCCGCTTGGGTCGTTCCTGTTCCTTGGGCCGACTGGCGTGGGGAAAACCGAACTGACCAAGGCCGTGGCCGAATTCCTGTTCGACGACGACAACGCGATGGTGCGTATCGACATGTCGGAGTTCATGGAAAAGCACGCGGTGGCCCGTCTGATCGGCGCGCCTCCGGGCTATGTCGGCTATGACGAAGGCGGTGTTCTGACCGAGGCGGTGCGGCGTCGGCCCTATCAGGTTGTCTTGTTCGATGAGGTCGAAAAGGCCCACCCGGATGTGTTCAACGTGCTGCTGCAAGTGCTGGACGATGGTGTTCTGACCGATGGTCAGGGCCGGACCGTGGACTTCAAGCAGACGCTGATCATTCTGACGTCGAACCTTGGGTCGCAAGCGCTGAGCCAACTGCCGGAAGGCGGGGATGCGGCGCAGGCCAAGCGCGATGTAATGGACGCAGTGCGGGCACACTTCCGCCCCGAGTTCCTGAACCGTCTGGATGAGACGATCATCTTCGACCGGCTTCAGCGCAAGGATATGGACGGGATCGTTGATATCCAAATGGCCCGCCTGCTCAAGCGGCTTGCCGCCCGCAAGATCGAACTGTCGCTGGATGACGGTGCGCATAAGTGGCTGGCTGAAGAAGGCTATGACCCGGTGTTCGGGGCGCGTCCGCTGAAGCGGGTGATCCAACGGTCGCTTCAGAACCCGCTGGCGGAAATGCTGCTGGCTGGTGACATCAAAGACGGCGACGTGGTGCCGGTGACGGCTGGGTCGGATGGTCTGTTGATCGGTGAAAAGCTGGGGGCCTCAAACCGACCGAAGCCGGATGGTGCGGTCGTCCATTAATAGCAAAGGGCCGGGGAAATCCCCGGCCCTTTTTCTATGCGGTTTTGGTTATTCGCCGATGGCGGCTTTGGCGATATCGGTCAGCAGATCCTCGACCGCCTGCATCGGGCCTTCGGGGAAATTGCGGAAGCCAATGACCGTGACATCGGGCCGTTCGGGCTGAACCATGACGAAGATGTCATAGGGGCAGAACACCAGGTTCATCGGATCTGCCTCCATCACCTGGCGTGACACCGCAGCCGAGCAGAAGCTGAACACCTCGGCGTTGGTGAACAGGACCACATCCGACCCGACATCGGCGCGGGTGCGTTCCAGCATATCGCCTGTGTGGCTGACACTGTCGATGACAAGGCCCTTGTCGACGATGGCGCTTTCCAGGCCAAAGACCACATCGTCAAAGGATTGATCGGTTTCGAAGGTAATGGCCTCTTGTGCTGCAAGGGGCGATGCAAGCGTCAGAGCCGCTGCGAGCAAAAAGTTTTTCATGGTCTCCTCCCACTGAACCGGGTTGCCGGATTTGGTACGCCGGGTAGTGTAGCGACAACCTTGTAGAACGAATTGATGCAAATCAACGAATATGTAGATCCGGGGCTGGGACAACATGTATATTCTGGAAATTCTTGCGTTGTGCTTTGCTGTGGCCATTGGCGCCGCTGTGCTGGCGATCCTTGCTTTGTTTGTCATTGACCGGGTTCAGACCTCGGATGCGATCCGCCGCAACTATCCGGTGCTTGGCCGGTTTCGGAGCCTGTTCACCACGTTGGGCGAATTCTTTCGGCAGTATTTCTTTGCCATGGACCGCGAAGAGCTGCCCTTCAACCGGGCGCAGCGCGATTGGGTCAATCACACCAGCGATGGGCGCGGAAATATGGTGGCCTTCGGGTCAACGCGAAACCTGTCGATCCCCGGCACGGCCCTGTTTGTAAATGCGCCCTTCCCGCCGATTGACGACCAATTTGCCAGCAGCGAACCGCGCGTCATCGGGGCCGGTGCCCGCGTTCCCTACACGGCGAAATCGTTCTTTAATCTTTCGGGCATGAGCTATGGGGCCTTGTCTATGCCTGCGGTCCGCGCCCTAAGCCGTGGTTGCGCCAAGGCGGGGATCTGGATGAACACCGGTGAAGGCGGGCTGTCGCCGTTTCACCTGGAAGGCGGGTGCGACATCGTCTTTCAGATCGGAACGGCCAAATACGGTGTGCGCAATGACGAGGGCGGTTTGGATGATGACAAACTGCGCGCGATGGCTGCCCATGACAGCGTGCGGATGTTCGAAATCAAGCTGGCGCAGGGGGCCAAGCCCGGCAAGGGCGGCATTCTGCCGGGGGCCAAGATCACGCCCGAAATCGCGGCCATTCGGGGCATTCCGGTGGGACAGGACAGCATTTCGCCCAACCGCCATGTGGAGGTCGATGACTGGGAAGACCTGCTGGATATGATCGCCCATGTGCGCGAGGTGACGGGCAAGCCCGTTGGCATCAAAACCGTGATCGGGTCGCGCGAAGGGATCACCGGGCTGTTCGACGCGATTGACGAACGCGGGGCTGCATCTGCGCCTGACTTTCTCACCATAGACGGCGGCGAAGGCGGAACCGGCGCGGCGCCCATGCCATTGATGGATCTGGTCGGCATGTCGATCCGCGAAGCCCTGCCCATGGCCGCCGAGTTGCGCGAGCGCTATGGGTTGCGCGACCGCATCCGCCTTGTGGCCAGCGGCAAGCTGGTCAATCCCGGCGATGTGGCTTGGGCGCTGGCGGTGGGCGCGGATTTTGTTACCTCAGCGCGCGGGTTCATGTTCTCGCTCGGGTGTATTCAGGCGCTCAAGTGCAACAAGAACACCTGCCCGACCGGGATCACCACGCATGATCCGCGACTACAAAAGGGGCTGGTGGTAGAAGCGAAAGAACAGCGCGTGGCCAATTATGCCAAGGGTGTCATTCATGAGGTGGAAACCATCGCCCATTCGGTTGGTGTGGCCGAGCCGCGCCTGATGCGGCCCCATCATGTGCGGATTGTGCAGCCTGATGGCCGGACGGTTCTTATGTCGGATCAGTGGCCGCGCGCCTCTATCGGATAGGATCGGGCGGTTAGGATCGGGCCTTTTCGTACTCAAGGCGGCGCTTGGCCATTTCTTCGTTCTGCGCCGCTTTTTGTTCTTGGGCCAAGGACTGTTCGACGTAGTCCAAATGCGCCTCAACCGCCGCGCGGGCGCCTTCGGGGTCGCGGTCCTGCAAGGCGTCATTGATGCGGGCGTGTTGGTCCAGCAGAGCATCGCGGGTGATGCGCTGTTTGAACATGATCGACCGGTTGTAGAACACGCCTTCGCGCAGCAGCTGGTACATCGACCGCATCATATGCAGCATGACGACGTTATGGCTGGCCTCGATGATCGCCAGATGGAAATCGGCGTCTAGCTGCGCCTCATCCGAAGGGTCGCGCTTGGAATGGGCGGCCTGCATTTTGTTGAACACGGTCTGGATCACCTCCAGATCGGTATTGGTGCCAAACCGGGCGGCGCGTTCGGCGGCAAGCCCTTCCATGTCGCGGCGGAAGGACAGGTAGTCAAAGACCGCCTCTTCATGGGTGGCGAAAAGCTTGATCAGCGCATCGGAAAAGGCCGAGCCCAGAACATCAGCCACATAGATCCCTGATCCGGCCTTGCTGGTCAAAAGCCCGCGGTCTTGCAGGTCCGAGATTGCCTCGCGTAGCGATGGGCGGCTGACGCCCAAGCGTTCCGACAATTCACGTTCGGCAGGCAGGCGTTCGCCGGGCCGCAGAATGCCGCGCAGGATCAACTGCTCGATCTGCCGGGTGACCGCAGTGGCCAGTTTTTCGGGCTGAACCTTGTGAAAGGGCATAGCGTTTTCCTGTGTGCGCCCGAACAGGTTTATGGGGCAGGCCGCGCCCGTGCAAGGGACAGCACAAAAAAGACCGCGCCCCGAAAGGCGCGGTTTTGGTTTGATTTGAGTTGGTCTTATTCGGCCGGAACGGCCTTGGCTTCGACCTTTTGGCGGGTGAAGTGCTGACTGTTCAGGCGCAGGACCAGCAGGATCGCAATCGCCTGAGAGATCAGGGCCAGCGCGGTCACGGCCCAATAGGCGGTGCCGAACTTGTCGATCATGCCAGTGGCGACCATGCCCTTGTTGACGAAGAAGTGGATCATCACCGACAGGGCCACGGCAGGGCAGACCAAGGCGTAAGAGCCGGGCGAGGTTTTGATGCCAGTCACAAAGTCGGCAAAGTAGTTCTGACGGCGCAGCACCAGCAGGCCAAGGCCAAGGAAGGTGACTTGGATCGCCAGCAGGCGGGCCAGCAGGATCATTGTGTCGGCATCGGTGCCATGGGCTTCGAAGGTGGTGTGCAGGCCGTGGTTCTGGCGCAGCAGCATGATACCAAGCACCGTGACAATCGGGACGATGATCATCAGGGTCGGCGCGGCTTCGCGGGCGGTGCCGTGTTGCAGCATCGAGGTGAAGGCCGTCGCAGAGGCCAGCAGGGTGTAGATGATCGCGGCAACACCCAGCAGGGTCGAGGCGATCAGGCTAACGCCAACAGTCGCTGGCGAATGGCTCATCGCGGCGGGGGCGGAGAAGCCCACGGCAATCATCGAGATGGCAAAGGCCGGCAGAAGCTGGGCAAAGCTATTGTGCGCGGTGACGTCAAACAATCCGCCCTTCGACAGCACGCGGCCCAGGAAATCGGCCAGGATCGAGAAGGCAAGCCAAGCAATGGCCGCAAAGGCAATCATCGCCAGTGGGAAGAGATACTCAACCACCGTCCACAGGCCGGGAACAAATACAAGGCCCACGATAAACATCGCGTTCACGGTCATCGCCAAGGCCAAGGGCTGGGCCATCAGCGTGGATTCGGCGTTCGAGTTGCGCAGTTTCTGATAGCTTTCGGTCTTCTTGAAGGCTGACAGGGCCGACAGGTTCCAAAGCAGGGATTTGACGTTCAGGACGGCAAAAACGGCGATCCCGATATAGGCGATGATAATCGCAGCCTGAAGGGCCGTGCCGCCCGTTGCGAAGGCTGCGGCAACGTCTTCAAAGATCGGCACGGGGCGGCCGGGGTGCGGCACCCAGAACATCAAGAACATGAAGAACGAAACAGTCACACCGCCTGCGCCCAGTGATGCGAGGAAATACAGGGGCGAATATTGATCCGCCGGTTTTTTGTAGATGTCAGCCATGGCGGCCTCCGGATTTACATTCCAATGATGGAATATAATTGACATTCCAAAACCAGAATGTAAATGCCAAATTTTGAATATGTTCCACCGCCGCGCCCGGAGTGCACGGTTCGTCTTTTTAAAATAATGATTTACGGTGTTCTAGCCGAGCGACTTTTCATAAAAAATGCTGGCCGGAACGGCCTTGTAGCTGCCAAACGGGCCGCATAGGGTGAAGCCGTGACGCTCATACAGGCGGTGTGCGGCGTGCAGGACATGCCCTGTTTCAAGGCGCAGAACCGGGATGGATTCGCCCCGCGCCGTGGCTTCGATCTGATCGACGATCAGGCTGGCAACGCCCTTGCCGCGCGCCTCTGGGGTCGTGAACATAGACTTCAACTCGGCATATCCGTCTTTGCGAGCGATCGCGCCGCAGCCAAGCGTGACCCCGTCCTCTTCAGCCAGAAACAGCGTAATCGACGGCACGCAAAGCTGATCGACGTCCAGATAGTGGCATTCCTCGGGGGAATAGAGCGATTGCATCAAGGCATGGCTGGCGGCCAAAAGCGCCAAGGCCTCCGGTTCTTTCGGTGATGCCGCGCGGATCGTGATCATGGAACACCTCATGGTATAGCTGGCGGAACACTAGCCAAAAGGGCAGGATTGCTGTCAATCGAGAATGCGCCTATCGCAATATCTTGTGGATAAATGACGCTGACCGACAAAATAATCGCCGCATTTATTGACACTCAGGCGGCCCACTTTCCAAAATGGCGGTCACCGGAATCAGAGGCAGCACCCGCGTGCGATTTAACAAGCTCAGGCTAACAGGCTTCAAAAGCTTCGTAGACCCGACCGATCTGTTGATCGCCGACGGGCTTACGGGCGTGGTTGGTCCGAATGGCTGCGGCAAGTCGAACCTGCTGGAGGCGCTGCGCTGGGTTATGGGCGAAAACCGCCCGACCGCCATGCGCGGCGGCGGGATGGAAGACGTGATCTTTGCCGGTGCCGCCACCCGCCCGGCCCGGAACTATGCCGAAGTTGCCCTAACGATGGACAATAGCGATCGGGTCGCGCCGTCTGGGTTCAACGATAGTGACCAGCTTGAGATTGTGCGCCGCATCACGCGGGATGTGGGCAGCGCCTATAAGGCCAACAGCAAAGACGTCCGGGCCCGCGACATTCAGATGCTGTTCGCCGATGCCTCGACCGGGGCGCATTCGCCCGCGTTGGTGCGGCAGGGGCAGATTTCAGAACTGATCAACGCCAAACCCAAGAACCGCCGCCGCATTCTTGAAGATGCCGCCGGGATCGGGGGGCTGTATCAGCGGCGGCATGAGGCCGAGCTGAAGCTAAAGAACACCGAAGCCAACCTGCTGCGCGTCGATGATGTGATTGAACAGCTGGCCGCCCAGTTACAGCAATTGGCCCGTCAGGCCCGCCAAGCGCAGCGCTATCGCGCCATTGGCGAAGAACTGCGCCGTGCTGAGGCGATGCTGCTTTATCGTCGCTGGCGTGAGGCCGACATGGTCCGGGCTGAGGCGGAAAACGTCATGCGCCAGCGTGTGCAGGACACGGCGCAGGCTGAACGTGCCGCGCGGGAGGCTAACCAAAAACGCGAAGCGCTGGAACAGACCTTGCCACCGCTACGCGAGGAAGAAGCGATTGCCGCCGCCGTGCTACAAAGGCTTGTGGTGCAGCGGGACGCGATGTCAGAACAAGAGGCGCGGGCGCAGGAAACCATCGACACGCTGAAACGCCGCATCGTTCAACTGTCGCAGGATATTGAGCGTGAATCGGGTCTGAATCGCGACGCCGGCGAAACCATCGAACGGCTTGAGTGGGAGGCGAGGGAACTTGCCAAGGCCAGCGAAGGCCATGATGACAAGCTTGCCGAAGCCGCCGAAGCGGCCCGCGATGCGGCCTCGGTTCTGCAAGAACGTGAATCCGATCTGGCGATCCTGACCGAAGACGTGGCCCGTTTGGCCGCCCGTCACCAATCGGCGCAGCGGGCTGTGACCGATAGCCGGACGCGGCACGAAAAGGTCTCGCTTGAATCGGACAAGGCGCGGGACGCTGTTGAAGGCGCGCGCGAGGCGGTCGATCAAGCGTTGGAATTGCGCGAAGAGGCTGAGGAAAAGCAAGAGGCCGCCGTTCACATGGCCGAACGCGCCGAGGCCCTGTTGGTTGAGGCCGAAGCCGCCCGCGCCGAGGTGCAAACCCGAGAGGCCGACGCCCGCGCCGTGCGATCTGAGGCGGATGGCGAGGCGAACGCGCTACGGGCTGAGGTTTCGGCGCTGGCCCGCTTGCTGCAACGGGACACGGCTGAGGGTGGCCAGATCCTTGATGCCCTGCGCGTGGCGCCCGGCTTTGAGAAGGCGTTGGGCGCAGCCTTGGCCGATGATCTGCGGATGCCCGAAGTCCCGATTGAGGATGGCCCGTCCGGCTGGGCCAGCCTGCCTGCCTATGACGCGCCGCAGGCCTTGCCCGGTGGGGCGACGCCGCTTGCGCTGCATGTGACCGCGCCGCAGGTGATGGCGCGGCGCTTGGCGCAAATCGGGGTGGTTGATCCTGATGTCGGCAACGCGCTGCAAGCGCAGCTGTTGCCCGGCCAGCGGCTGGTTAGCCTTGAGGGCGACATGTGGCGCTGGGACGGGTTCCGCGCTTGGGCCAAGGATGCGTCTTCCTCGGCGGCGATGCGGCTTGAGCAGGTGAACCGGCTGGAACAGTTGAAGCAAGAATTGGAGCGGGCCACCGTGCAATCGGATGCTGCCCGCGCCGCGCATGAGTCGTTGACGCGCCGTTTGGCCGATCTGAGCCGTGCCGACAAAGAGGCCCGCGAAGCCCGGCGTGAGGCCGATCAACAGGTCACCCAAGCCACCCGCGCGTTGAACAAGGCCGAATCCGATTGCGACATGGCCCGCAATCGGCTGGAAAGCCTGACCATGGCCGTCAAACGCTATGATGATGAACTGACTTTTGCCCGCCAGCAGATGATTGAGGCGGAACGCGGCGTGTCGGAGTTGCCGGATCTCGACGCCGCCCGCGATCAGGTTGAGGCGGTGAAGGTCACGGTCGAAGCGTCGCGCATGATGATGATGACCAAACGGTCTGCCCATGACGAAATTCGCCGCGAAGGCGATGCGCGGACTGGCCGTGCGCAGCGCGTGACCAAGGAACTGAGCGGCTGGCGCCACCGTTTGGACACCGCCGAAAAGCGCAGTTCTGAATTGATGGAACGCCGCGAGGCGACCGAGGAAGAGCTGTCCGAAGCGCTGGAAGTGCCTACCGAACTGGCCGAAAAGCGCGAAGAACTGTCCGAGGCGATCGAAACCGCCGAAGAGCGCCGCAGCGCCGCCGCCGATAAGCTGGCCGAGGCCGAAACGACCCTGCGCGATGCCGACCATGCGGCCCGTGATGGGGACCGCATCGCGTCGGAAGCACGAGAAGCGCGGGCGCGGGCCGAGGCCAAGACCGAAGCCGCCCGCGAAGCGGTGCGCAGTGCAGAGGCGCGGATCGCTGAGGAACAAGACACCAAGCCCGCCGTCTTGTTGGAACGGCTGGCGGTTGATCCTGATGACATGCCCGATGCCGAAGGGCTGGAAAATGACATTGGCCGTCTAAAGCGCCAGCGTGACGCCTTGGGCGCGGTGAACCTGCGGGCAGAAGAGGACGCCAAAGAGGTTCAGACCGAACACGATACTTTGGTTTCGGAAAAGGCCGACCTGGAAGAGGCGATCAAGACCCTGCGCACCGGCATTTCCAGCCTGAACCGCGAAGGGCGTGAACGCCTTCTGACCGCCTTTGAACAGGTAAATAGCAACTTTTCGCTGCTGTTCACGCACTTGTTTGGCGGGGGTGAGGCCAATCTGGTGATGGTCGAAAGCGAAGATCCGCTGGATGCCGGTCTGGAAATCATGTGTCAACCGCCGGGCAAGAAGCTGTCGACCCTGTCGCTGCTGTCGGGCGGGGAACAGACGCTGACCGCGATGGCGCTGATCTTTGCGGTCTTCCTTGCCAACCCCGCGCCGATCTGCGTGCTGGACGAAGTTGACGCGCCGCTGGACGATGCCAACGTTACCCGTTTCTGCGACTTGCTGGACGAAATGACCCGCCGGACCGAAACGCGCTTTTTGATCATCACCCACCACGCCGTCACCATGAGCCGGATGGACCGGCTGTTTGGGGTGACGATGCAGGAACAGGGCGTCAGCCAGCTTGTTTCGGTCGATCTGAGCAAGGCCGCCGCGATGGTGGCCTAAGGCTCAGGCCAGCAGGTCGAACGCCTCCGCCCCTGTGACTTGGACCATCAGGCTGGTTTCGGCGGCGCCATCCACCAAAGCCCAGATGATCTGGCCGGTTGGTTTGTAGATCACGAACGCCTCTTGCAGATCGGCCTGACCTGCGCCCGTGGTGTTGGCAAGGTTGACCTGGAAGTTGGCCTTGGTCGCGCCCGACTGGCCAAAGACCAGAACGTCACCATCGGCGGCGCTATAGTCCTGAAGCCAGTCCGATCCGTGCCCTTCCACGCCCAAGTGATAGAACCGGTCCGCGCCGTCGCCGCCATTCACCCGGTCATAGCCGAAGCCGCCGTTGATGAAGTCATTGCCCGCGCCGCCAAAGATCAGGTCCGACCACGCGCCGCCTGACAATTCGTCATCGCCGCCTTGGCCGATCAGCTCATCGACGCCAAACCCGCCCAGCAGGGTATCATTGCCGTCCATGCCGTAGATCAGGTCGTTGCCATAGCCGCCATCGACATAGTCGTTGCCCGCGCCGGCATAGACCAGATCGCGCAGATCATAGGCCGAGGTGCCGCCATAGATCATATCGTCGCCATCGCCGCCATTCAGCGTGTCTTTGCCATCGGCACCATCCAGCGTGTCATTGCCGCCGTTGCCGTTTAGCGTGTCATCACCATCAAGGCCTGTCAGGCTATCGGCGGCATCCGTGCCGTTGCGTTGAACCGGGGCGGCGGAGGCCTTAATCCGCAGGTCATCGTAGCTATAGGTCAGGACAGATGGATCACCGGCGAAGTTCTGATAATTCAGTTCAATCGCTTCGACATTTGTGATGGTCAGCGCATCCCATCTGCCGCGCGATAGGGTCAGCTCGCCTTCGGTCAGCGAAAGCGTATAGCCGGACAGTTCATAACTGTCATAAAGCATGACAGTATCAAACCCCGCGCCGCCGTTCACAGTGACCAATCCGTCGTTGTAGGTGACATGATCGTTGCCCTGCCCGGTGGCATAGGTCTTTTCCTGAAGCGCCCAGAAGGTGTCATTCTCGGTGATGATCGGGTTTGTCAGATCCTGAAGCGATATGGGCGTGCTGGGGGCAAAACTGCCTTGGGCCGTGCCTGCGCTGGAAATGGACTTGTTGAAGGCCTGAACATCGGCAACTGAATTGAACGGCCCGATCTGGTCGCCGCCAAGGCTGAAGACGTAGGACTTCATCACATTTACGTTGTCGACGGACAGGATCACGCCGCTAAAGCCGCCGCCGCTGATTTGACCAAGGCGGTAATCGGCGAAGGTGCCGGGATAGGTTTGCAAGGTGCCGTAGTCGTCGATGGTCATCGACGCGATTTCGCCTAGGCCCAGATAGACGAATGGCAGCTCGCCCGATGGGGCCATGCCCACCGTATAGCTTAGGTGGCTGTTGTGTTCGTTCATTGCCACGATATGCGCCTGCGTTGGCGCGACACCGATCAAGGTATCGTTGCTGTCATAGGACAGAACGAACCCGTTCAACGTATAAGTTGTCATTTATGTTTTGATCTTATTACAGGCGGTTAAGCAGGGCAGGGGTTGGCCAGGCGTCGACGGGCATGCCGAGTTTTGCTTGCACGTCGCGCACAGCGGCCCGGGTGTTTGCGCCAAGGATTCCGTCAATTTTACCAACGTCATAGCCGCGCGCGGACAATTTCTGTTGCAGTTGCTTCATCTGGTTGCTGCTTAGACCCGGTTCAGGGTTGCCCGCATCATAGATCGGCGCACCTTCTAGGCGCGTGGCGAAATAGGCTGCGGTGGTGACATAGACAAAACTCTGGTTCCACTCGAAATACACATTGAAGTTCGGGTAGGCGATAAAGGCCGGGCCTTTGCGCCCCTGCGGAATGATGACCGAGGCAGGCAGGTTGCTAGCGCCCAACGACCCGCTGCGCGGACGCACGCCCAATCGCGCCCAGTCCGAAACAGAGCGCGTGGTTTCCAGACCGGTCAGTGACCAATCCAGATTGTCCGGCAGAACCACCTCCTGCAGCCACGGCTCATTCGCGCGCCAGCCAAGGCTTTTGAGCATTTTGGCCCCGGACAACAGCGCATCCGCGGCTGAGGTTTTCAGCGTGACATGGCCGTCGCCATCACCGTCCACACCATTGGTCAGGATGTCTTCGGGCAGCATCTGCACCATCCCGATTTCACCCGCCCAAGCTCCCGTGGTTTGGGTCGGGCTGAAATCGCCATGTTCATAGAGTTCCAGCGCGGCAAAGATCTGCGGGCGGAACAGTTCCGGGCGGCGGCAATCATGGGCCAGCGTGACCAGCGAATTGAGCGTGTTGAAATTGCCCTGAAACGCGCCGAAATCGGTTTCAAACGCCCAGAAGGCGGTTAGAACCCCGCGCGAAACACCGTATTCACGCTCCATCCGATCAAAGATCGAGGCGTATTTGCGCAGGTTCGCCCGCCCCCCGTCGATCCGGTTCTGGCTGATCAGCTTGCGGGAAAAGTCGACAAAGGTCGATTGAAAGATCCCTTGCGCCCGGTCGGCCTTAAGCGTGGCGCCGTCTTGGCGGGCAGAGGCAAAAAACCGGTCTACGGTCGCGCTGTTGTGACCTTTTTGGACGGCTTCCTTTTTTAGCCCTGCCACAAAGGACGAAAAGCTGCCGCCGCAGGGCACCTGAGCCAAGGAAGGTGTTGCCAATGTCAGTGCTGCAATAAGTGCCAGTGCCCGCATGAAAAGCCCCTAAGATCTATACGTTTGGGGCACATTACCAATCCGGCGTGCTTTGGCAAAGTCACATCCACATGACGGGGCGGCATATTTTCGCCAAATACGCGGCGTTGTCGCACGTTCTTTTAATGTCCGGTTAATGTTAACGGAATGTTATTGATTTGCAGGTCATCTGTTCAAAGAGGTGGGCCAACACCACCCGGATCAGGTACATGAACATTCTTATCGTAGAAGAGCAGCCCGAACTGGGGGCCTTGTGGGCCCGTCATCTATCGCGTTTCGGCGCGCAGGTGCGGCTGGCCACGTCGGAACAGACCGCGTTTCAGGCGTTGCGCGAAGATGCGTTTGCGGTTGTCGTGCTAGACCTTGGGCTGGCCGACAATGGCGCAATGTCGGTGTCCGACTTCGCCAGTTATCGTCAGCCAGACGCCCGGATCATTTTTGTCACCAACGCCACCTTCTTTTCAGATGCGGCAATCTTTCGGCATTGCGCCAACGCCTGTGCCTATGTGCCGTCCTACACCCCGCCCGAAGATCTGGCCGCGATCGTGGAACATTACGCGACCCGCGCCTAAGCTCAGCCGCGCCCGTGCGGTGCGTTGAAATCGGGGCGCGGATTGATCGGAATGATCCGGTTGGGATTAATCGTGTCGTGGCTATAGTGGTAGTGCCGCACGAAATGGTCGAAATGCACGGTGTCCGCGACGCCCGGCACTTGGTACAGTTCGCGCAAATATCCCCACAGGTTCGGGAAATCGACGATCCGGTTGCGGTTGCACTTGAAGTGTTGGTGATAGACCAGATCAAACCGGATCAGCGTGGTGAACAGGCGCCAGTCGGCCTCGGTCAGGTGATCACCGGTCAGATAGCGGTTCTCGGCCAGCAGCCCTTCGATCCAGTCCAGACTGTCGAACAGGGGGTAAACCGCGCCGTCATATGCCTCTTGCGAGGTGGCGAACCCAGCTTTGTAGACGCCGTTGTTCACGGTGTCATAGATGCGGGTGTTGATCGCTTCGATCTGGTCGCGCAGGGCCTCGGGCCAATAGTCCGCCGTGTTCCCGGTGATGCCATCAAAGGCGCTGTTGAACATGCGGATGATTTCCGAACTTTCGTTCGACACGATGGTTTCGCGCTGTTTGTCCCACAGGATCGGCACGGTCACGCGGCCCGAAATGCCCGGATCGGCCTTGAGGTAGATGTCCCGCAGGAATTTCTTACCATAGAGCGTGTCGCCCGTGGCCCCGTCGAAATCATCGGCAAAGGTCCAGCCGTCTGTCAGCATGTCGGGATGCACGACCGACACCGTGATGTGATCTTCCAGCCCTTTCAGCGCGCGGAATACCAAGGTGCGGTGCGCCCATGGGCAGGCATGACTGACGTATAGGTGATAGCGCCCGGTTTCGGCCTGAAACCCGCCCTGACCCGAAGGCCCGGCGCTGCCATCCGGGGTGATCCAATTGCGGAAACCGGCTGTGCTCCGCACGAACTTACCCCCGGTCGATTTGGTATCGTACCAGATGTCTTCCCATTTGCCGTTCACCAGCTGGCCCATCGCCGCCTCCTGTCATTGCTGCCCTAGACCTAGCCGAAATCCCACTTGGGAAAAGCGCCACAGCCGCGCAAATGCTCTGCGTAGGTGCACAGTTAGATCAGAACGCCGCCAAGAAACCCCAAAACCGCGCAAGTGGCCAGTGTCAGGAGGACGCCGTGCTTCATCCACAGCAGCAAGATTCCCGCAACCAGTGCGAGCATGGCGGCCAGAGGGTTGAGGCTGGCCACGTCCGGCGCCAGAACCTGCATCCAGCCGACGGTCAGATCCGATGTTTCAGTGAACAGCGTGTGGATGGCAAACCAGATCGACAGGTTCAGGATCACGCCAACAACCGCCGCCGTGATCGCCGCCAGCGCGGCCCGCAATCGATGGCGCGAGGCGATCCAGTCGATATAGGGCGCACCTGCGAAGACCCACAGAAAGCAGGGCGCGAAGGTGGCCCATAACGTGACCACGGCTGCGAACGTTCCAAACCAAAGGTTCAAGGCCCCGTCCGCGCGGGCTCCCGCCAGAAAGCCCACGAACTCCGTCACAAGGATCAGCGGGCCGGGGGTGGTTTCGGCTAGGCCGAGGCCGTCGATCATCTCGGGCGCGGAAAGCCAGCCTTTGGCGTGCACAGCATCTTGCGCCATATAGGCCAGAACCGCGTAGGCCCCGCCGAAAGTGACGGTTGCGAGCTTTGAGAAGAACACGCCGATCTCGGCAAAGATCGGCATCGGCCCAAAGGCCAGCGCGCCAATCGGCAGCCACCAGATCGCCAGCCAGATCAGGATCGTGCGCAGGGTGTCTGTGGGCTTGACTGTCACGGGCGCGTTGGCAGGATCAGCCTCGCCGCCCATGGCCAGCCCGTACAGGCCAGCGGCCAGAACCACCAAGGGGAAGGGCAGCGCAAATGCGAAAAGTGCGAGGAAGGCCAAGCCCGCAATGATCCAATGCGCCCGCGCCTTCAGCCCCTTTTTCGACACCTTCACCAACGCCTCGAACACCATCACCATGGCGGCGGCTTTGATGCCGGTAAACACCGCTTCCCACGCGGGAACGGCGCCGACCAGCGCATAAAGCATCGACAACGCAAGGATCACAAACGCGCCTGGCAGCACGAACAGAAGGCCAGCCGTCAAGCCTCCGCGCACCCCGTGCATTTTCCAGCCGCAATAGGTGGCAACCTGCATCGCCTCTGGCCCCGGCAGCAACATGCAGAACGACAGCGCGTTCAGGTACTCACGTTCCGTCAGCCAGCGGTTCTCATCGACGACGATCCGGTGCATCAGCCCGATTTGCGCGGCAGGCCCGCCAAAGGACAGAATGCCGATCTTGGCCCAAACCGGCAGGGCGTCGCGCAACGAGGTCATCTTGGTCTCCAATAGGGGCCGCGCCCCGTTACGCGATGTTTATGACGCTACTGCAAATCGCCAAAGGCTTTTTGCATCCGCTCGACTGCCTCGATGATGCGGGCGCGGGGGGTGGCGAAGTTGAAGCGCAGATAGCTTTCGCCGCCGGTGCCGAAGGTGCCGCCGTGGTTGACGGCGATCTTGGCGTCCTTTTCGACCCGGCGGGCGAATTCGGCTTGCTCCATCCCGGTGCCGGCGAAATCGACCCACGCCAGATAGGTGGATTGCATCGCCATGGATTGCACGCCGGGAATGGCGTTCAGCCCTGCATCAAGGATCTTTCGGTTCTCATCGAGGTACAACACCAGCTCATCGACCCACGCCGCGCCCTCGGGCGAATAGGCGGCAGTGGCGGCGAAAATGCCAAAGCTGTTGGGCGAAATGCCCATGCCCATCATCGTTTTGGCAAAACGCGCGCGCAGTGCCTCATCCGGCACGATCACGTTGCCGATATGGGTGCCCGCAATGTTGAAGGTTTTGGTCGTGGCCGTCATCATCACCAGCCGGTCCAGGATGCTGTCATCGACCAAGGTCATCGGCGTGTGATGGTTGCCCGGCATCACCAGATCGTGGTGAATTTCATCCGACACAAGGATCAGGTCGTGGCGCTTGCAGAAATCGGCGACGCCTTGCAATTCTTCACGCGTCCAGACGCGGCCACCGGGGTTGTGCGGGGAACACAGGATCACCATGGTTTCGGACCCGGTCATCTGCGTGTCATAGGCGTCGAAATCCATGCGGTAGGTGCCGTCTTCCAGAACCAGCGGACATTCCACCACAGTGCGGCCGGATGCTTTGATGGTGCGGGCAAAGGCATGGTACACGGGCGTGAACAGCACAACGCCGTCGCCGGGTTTGCTGAAGGCATCAAGGCAAAGCGCCGTGCCGTTCACCAGCCCATGGGTTGAGAAGATCCATTCAGGCTGAATGGACCAGCCATGGCGGGTCTGCATCCACCACTGGATCGCGGCGGTATAGTCCCGATCATCGCCGAAATAGCCGTAAACCCCATGGTTCAACACATCCTGCAACGCGGTCTGCACGCAGGTCGGCGGACGGAAATCCATATCGGCCACCCACATGGCAAGGCCGTCTTGGGGCGACACGCCATAGATCGTTTCCATCTTGTCCCATTTCGAAGAATGGGTTCCGACACGGTCGATGATTTCATCAAAACGGCTGGTCATGGGGTCTTTCCTTTCGAATAGCAGGCGGACGCTATACGAATAGGCGGGGTGTGCAAGGGGGCGAGATATTGCGCGGCGCTGGCACTTCGCCTAAGTGGAGGGCATGAAACGCCCTATTCTGATCCATCCCGACCCGCGCTTGAAAAAAGTCTGTGATCCTATCCCGGATCTTTCGGACGAATTGCGCAAGCTTGCCGACGACATGCTGGAAACCATGTATGACGCGCCGGGCATTGGCCTTGCTGCGCCCCAAATCGGGGTGACGCAACGCTTGATCGTGATGGATTGCGTTAAGGACGACAAAGAAGCGCCGCGCCCGATGGTGATGTTCAATCCCGAGGTTCTGCAAAGCTCGGACGAAAAGAATGTCTACGAAGAGGGCTGCCTGTCGATCCCGGATCAATACGCCGAGGTTGAGCGCCCGAAGATCGTGCGCGTGGGCTGGATGGATGTGAACGGCAATCCGCAAGAGGCCGAGTTTGACGGCCTTTGGGCGACCTGTGTTCAGCACGAGATCGATCACCTGAACGGCAAGCTGTTCATTGATTACCTCAAGCCGCTGAAGCGCCAGATGATTACCCGCAAAATGCAAAAGCTAAAGCGTGAGCGTGCCCGCGTATGACCGTCCGCCCCTGCCTGCCGTGGCCCAATAAGTGCCTGCGCACGCCTGCCGCACCGGTTGAGGCGATCACGGATGAGATCCGCGCCATCTGGACCGACATGATCGACACGATGGAGGCGATGCCCGGTGTGGGCCTTGCCGCCGTGCAGATCGGCGTGATGCAGCGTTTGGCCGTGGTCGATGCCTCGGAGGAACGGGGCAAGGTTGTGCGTATGGCCAACCCCGAAGTGCTTCACGCTTCGGTTCAGCCGCGCGATCACGAAGAAGCCTCGCCCAATTTGCCGGGCCTGTCGGCCAAGATCACCCGCCCCCGCGCCGTGACGGTGCGCTTTATGAATGAGGCAGGCGAGGTGGTTGAGCAAGATTTCGTCGGCCTATGGGCGACCAGCGTTCAGCACCAGATCGACCATCTGAACGGCAAGATGTATTTCGACAACCTGTCGAAAACCAAGCGCGACATCCTTCTGCGCAAAGCCAAGAAGCTGGGCCGTTAAGCCTGTTCCCTTGCGCTTTGCCCTGCGGTAGGACCGGGGCGCAGCAAAAGGGGACACAGGATGCGCGTCATTTTCATGGGAACGCCCGAATTTTCGGTGCCAGTGCTGGATGCCTTGGCAGGCGCCGGGCATGAGATCGCCGCCGTCTATTGCCAGCCGCCGCGCCCTGCGGGCCGTGGCAAGAAGGAACGCCCAACCCCCGTTCACGCCCGCGCGCTTGAGCTTGGGTTTGATGTGCGCCATCCAGTGAGTTTGAAGGGCGAGGATGAACAAGCCGCGTTCGCCGCGCTGAATGCCGATGTGGCGGTGGTTGTGGCTTATGGCCTGTTGCTGCCCCAAGCCGTTCTGGATGCGCCCGCGCAGGGGTGTCTGAACATCCACGCCTCGCTTTTGCCGCGTTGGCGTGGGGCCGCGCCGATCCATCGCGCGATTTTGGAAGGCGACGCCGAGACCGGCATTTGCATCATGCAGATGGAGGCGGGTCTGGATACAGGGCCAGTACTGCTGCGCGAGGCAACGGCGATCGGGGCCGAGGAAACAACCGAGCAATTGCACGATCGCCTCAGCGCCATGGGCGCGGGTTTGATCGTTGAGGCGTTGGATCGCCTGCCGGATTTGACGCCTGAAGTGCAGCCCGATGCGGGCGTCACCTATGCCAAGAAAATCGACAAGGCTGAGGCCCGGATTGATTGGACCCAGACCGCCGAAGTGGTGGATCGCCAGATCCGCGGGCTATCGCCCTTCCCCGGCGCTTGGACCGAGTATCAGGGCGAGCGGGTCAAACTGCTGGGATCGCGCCTTGCCCAAGGGGCGGGCGCTGCCGGTCAGGTGTTGGACGATGCGCTGACGGTGGCCTGCGGCTCGGGCGCGATTGAGATCACCCGCTTGCAACGCGCAGGCAAAGGGGCGCAGGATCGGGAAACGTTTCTGCGCGGGCTGGCGATTCCGGCGGGCGCACAGTTCGGGGGCTAGGCCATGTTTCCAGTGATGATCGGAACAATCGTAATCGCGGGCATTGTCGGCTATGCGTCCGAGCGCAGCGGATTTACCCATAACGGCGTGCTGGCTTCGATTATCATTTGCGTCGGGGGGGCGTTCTTGGCCTATTTCCTTAGGCTGATGTTCGGGATCGGCTTTGCCTCGCCGGGGCTGAACGCCATCGCATCCTCGGTTGGGGCGTTGATCATTGTCCCGTTCCACTGGCGCAAATAGGGGGAAATTATGGGCGTTGTTTGGTTGATTATCGTCGGGGCCGCAGCTGGGTTCTTTGCCACGCGGATCATGAAGGTCGAGGCGGATGTGATCACCACAGTTGTGATCGGCATCGTGGGGGCCGTGATCGGCGGCTTGGTGATCCGGTTTCTGATCGCGGTGACGGGCCTGTTTGCCGGGCTTGTCGGGGCGGTTTTGGGGGCGCTGGCGGTCTTGTGGATGTGGAAGACCTATATCCAGCGGAAATAAACGCGGTCTGACCTGCCTAGGCCGGGGTAGGGGGCTTTGCCCCCTCTGGCCTGCGGCCATTCACCCCCAGCGGTATTTATCAAAGAGAAGAAGCAGGGGACGCGGCCTTTGAGGCGGCGCGGCTTATTTTTTGAACGGGGCCATGCCTGCGCGGGCCAGTTCATCCGCGCGTTCGTTTTCCGGGTGGCCAGCGTGGCCCTTGACCCATTTCCACGTGACCTGATGGCGGGCCTGTGCGGTATCGAGGCGTTGCCAAAGTTCGACGTTTTTGACCGGTTTCTTGGCGGCGGTTTTCCAGCCGTTTTTCTTCCAGCCGAAGATCCAGCCGGTGACGCCGTTTTTCACATAGGCGCTGTCGGTCACAACGGTGATGGTGCTGGGGCGCTCCAGCGCTTCGAGTGCGCTGATGGCGGCCATCAATTCCATCTGGTTGTTGGTGGTGGTGGCTTCGCCGCCTTTGAGTTCGCGTTCCTTCAGAACGCTGTCGCCATCAGTGGCTTGCAACAGGACACCCCAGCCGCCGGGGCCGGGATTACCGGAGCATGCTCCGTCGGTATATGCGTAGAGTTCGGGCATGCGCGGTCAGAACCACGCGCCGGGCGGGGCGTCAAGGGGTCACAGAATGGCGATGGCCAGACTGAGGACGACGACGGCGGTCAGGGCGCTGCGCAGTGGCATCCACCAGTGTGGCGCTAGGTTCCAGCGCCAGAACTGCCAATCGATCATCAAAAGGCCCAGAAAGCCGGTGATCAGGTTGGTCGCCGCCGAGGTGGGGCCGCCGCCCGTCATGAAGAACGCCCAAAGGGCGGGGATAACCGATAGCGTATAGGCGATGGCGGCCTGTCGTCCCTTGGCCCGGGTGGCAAATCCCCAAAGCACGCCGGACATGAAGGACAGAATGACACTGCCATAGAACAGGCCGATATAGGGGCCGGTGAACCGAGGGCCGAGCAGACGAATGCTATGGTCGGCCAGATCCGGCGACAACTGCGTGGCCGCACCCCACAGAAATGGCAGCAAGCCAGCAAGGCCCAGGATCAGGGCGGGGCGTGGAATAGGGGTCATGGCGAACCTGTTGGCAGCTTGCGTTTCATCGGATCTAGTGCGCCCCGCCAAAGGGCAAGGTCAGGCGCGCAGCACGCGGGGGACTTTGAACTCGATCGTTTCCTGCGCGGTTTCGACCAGTTCGACTGTAACGTCATAGCGGTCGCGGCAGGCGTCGATCACCTCGTCTATCAGCACTTCGGGGGCCGATGCGCCTGCGGTGATGCCAAGGCTGGTGATGCCGTCCAGGGCGCGCCAGTCGATGTCGGTGGCGCGTTGCACCAGCTGCGCATATTGGCACCCGGCCTTGCGGGCGACCTCGACCAGACGTTTGGAGTTGGACGAGTTCGGAGCGCCAACCACCAGCAGCGCATCGGCGCGTGGGGCGACGGCTTTGACCGCGTCTTGGCGGTTGGTGGTGGCGTAGCAGATGTCTTCTTTGTGCGGGCCGACGATGGCAGGGAACCGCGATTTGAGCGCGGCGACGATATCGGCGGTGTCATCCACGCTTAGCGTCGTTTGCGTCACGAAGGCCAGTTGCGCCGGGTCGCGCACGTCTAGCGTGGCAACGTCGTCGACGGTTTCGACCAGCAGCACCTCGCCCTCGGGCAGTTGGCCCATGGTGCCGATGGTTTCGGGGTGGCCTTCGTGGCCGATCATCACCATTTGCAAGCCGTCGGCATGGTGGCGTGCGGCTTCGATATGAACTTTGCTGACCAGCGGACATGTGGCATCGACATAGACCATTTCGCGGCGCGCGGCCTCTGCCGGGACGGTTTTTGGCACGCCATGGGCCGAAAAGATCACCGGGCGGTCGTCGGGGCAGTCAGACAGGTGTTCGACAAAAACCGCGCCTTTGTCGCGCAGGCCGTCGACCACGAATTTATTGTGCACGATTTCGTGCCGCACATAGACCGGCGCGCCCCATTTCTCCAAAGCCATTTCCACGATCTTGATCGCGCGGTCGACCCCCGCACAGAATCCGCGCGGGGCGGCTAGAAGAATTGACAAGGCGGGTTTGGTCATCGAATGCTCCTGTGACGTTAAGACGTAGCTAAGCGGCTTCTGTTCTCAGGGCAAGTTTGCCCTTAATGTAATCCGGGTGGGGCAGTACGCGAATAACAGGTAGAGGCTACAGAATGAAGACGATGGCATTTGCCGCAGCCGTGGCAATGGCGACACCCGTATCCGCAGCAGGTGTCTTGCCATATGATGATGCTGAACGGGTCGCCAATGGGCTGACGGTTTACCAAGAAAATTGCGCAGCGTGCCATCAAGTAGATCTGACCGGAGAACAGAACTGGAAGTCGCCGGGCGAAGACGGGCTGATGCCTGCGCCGCCGCATGATGTGTCAGGGCACACGTGGCACCATGATGACTTTTTGTTGCTTCAGATCGTGGCGCTTGGCACCGAGCTGGTGGTCGGCGGCGACTACAAATCGCGGATGCCGGGATTTGGGCAGGTTCTGACGCCCGACGAAATTATGAACGTTCTGGCCTATATCAAAAGCACCTGGCCAAACGAGGTGATCGAGCTGCACAACGACATCAACATGCGCCGCGGAGTTGGCCGGAAATGAACAAAGGCCCGCAGATGATGCGGGCCTTTTCGCATTTTTCAGATGACATGCCCCCCATCGGCATGCCCTGATCCATGGTCACCCGTTGGTCGCAGCCTCAAGGTTGCGTTCGGGCATGTTTTCACGCGGCGGACGACCGATGACTTCTTTCAGTTCGTCCAGTTCGATGAAGTTGTCAGCCTGACGGCGCAGTTCATCGGCAATCATCGGCGGCTGGCTGCGGATTGTCGAAACCACCGACACCCGAACACCTTGCCGTTGCAGGCTTTCGACCAACGGACGGAAATCGCCGTCACCCGAAAACAGAACGATGTGGTCGACGCGCGGTGCCAGCTCCATCGCATCGACGGTAAGTTCGATGTCCATGTTGCCTTTGACTTTGCGGCGGCCTTGGCTATCCGTGTATTCTTTGGCCGGCTTCGTGACCATGGTGAAGCCGTTGTAGTGCAGCCAATCTACCAGCGGCCGGATCGGAGAGTATTCATCATTCTCCAACAAGGCTGTATAGTAGAACGCGCGCAGCATCTTACCCCGGCGCAGAAATTCCTGACGCAGGAGCTTGTAATCGATGTCAAACCCAAGTGCCTTGGCGGCTGCGTATAGGTTTGAGCCATCGATGAACAGCGCAAGCCGTTCGTCTTTGTAAAACATCAATCATCCTTCCAATCAAAGCATTCCGCCAAATGTTTCCGTGAGTGAAATGCGGCGGATCTGAGGATCAAGAATTTATAGTATCTGACAAATGTCGCAAGGTTTTCCCCCTAAATATCATATGCATCCTGTACCTTCGGATCAAGAATTACTAGTTGCCGTTGGGTCAAATATGCATTGGAGAGCGCTTACACCCGAAAGAGTGGTTGAAAGTGCAATCAAAACGGTCGCCGATCGCGGCGTTTCGATTCGAAAGGTCAGCACTTATTACCAAACGCCATGTTTCCCGGCCGGTGCAGGGCCGGATTACGTGAATGCGGCCTTCTCGGTGTCGTGGTCTGGAACAGCCCAAGAGCTGCTATCAGTGTTGCATGAGGTCGAACAAGAACACCAGCGCATGCGCACGGTGCGTTGGGGGATGCGGACGCTGGATCTGGACCTGATCGCCTTTGGGCAGCAGGTGTCACCGAGCCGCGAAGTGTTCGACCATTGGCGCAGGCTGGACCCGGCAAAACAGCAAGTTGAAGCGCCGGATCAACTGATCCTGCCGCATCCGCGACTGCACGAACGCGCCTTTGTACTGATTCCCCTCAATGACATCGCCCCTGACTGGACGCACCCGGTTTTGGGCCGCACCGTGCGGCAAATGCTTGACGATCTGCCGCAAAAAATGCTTGACGAGGTGGTGCCCCTGTGAATCGCGTCTTGTAATTTTACAAGGCTGCGTTTAGGTGTTTGCTTTCTGAAAGACGTCCCAGATAAATCGGAGTAACCCATGGCCCGCGTTACGGTAGAAGATTGCGTTGACAAGGTCCCGAACCGGTTCGAGCTTGTGATGCTCGCCGCGCACCGTGCCCGCGAAGTCTCGGCTGGTGCCGCGCTGACCATCGACCGCGACAACGACAAGAACCCGGTCGTTGCTCTGCGTGAAATCGCCGAAGAAACACAGTCGGCGGATGAGCTGCGCGAACGTCTGATCGAATCGAACCAGACCCAGATCGAAGTCGACGAGCCGGAAGATGACGCGATGGCCCTGTTGATGGGTGCCGAAAGCGACAAACCGGCAGAAGACGACATGTCAGAAGAAAAGCTGCTGCGCGCGCTGATGGAAGCGCAGAGCCAAGGCTGATCTGAACGGAGCAACGGGGCATGATCGCCGCAGAAGACCTGATTGCCCTTGTCCGTAACTACAATCCAAAGACCAACGCGGATCTAATCCGCGCGGCCTATGACTATGGGCGGGACATGCACGAGGGGCAGTTCCGCCACTCGGGCGAGCCGTATTTTACCCACCCTGTCGCGGTGGCGGCCATCCTGACCGAACAGCAACTGGATGATGCAACGATCATCACCGCGCTGCTGCACGACACCATCGAAGATACCAAATCAACCTATTCGGAAATCTCATCGCGTTTTGGCGAAGAGGTGGCCATGCTGGTCGATGGTGTCACCAAGCTGACCAACCTTCAGCTGTCGAGCACCGAAACCAAACAGGCCGAAAACTTCCGCAAGCTGTTCATGGCGATGTCCAAGGATCTGCGGGTGATTCTGGTGAAGCTGGCCGACCGTCTGCACAATATGCGGACGATCAAGGCGATGCGACCGGACAAACAGATCCAGAAGTCGCGTGAAACGATGGACATTTACGCGCCGCTGGCGGGGCGGATGGGCATGCAGTCCATGCGCGAAGAGCTTGAGGATCTGGCCTTCCGCGTGCTGAACCCCGAGGCGCGGGCCTCGATCATTCGGCGGTTCATCACGCTGCAAAAGGAAACCGGCGATGTGATCCACCGGATCACGTCCGACATGCGGGCCGAACTGGAAAACAACCAAATCGAGGCCGAGGTCTTTGGCCGGGCGAAAAAGCCCTATTCGATCTGGCGTAAGATGCAGGAAAAAGGCCTGAGCTTTTCGCGCTTGTCCGATATCTACGGGTTCCGCGTCATCACCCGAAACGAAATGGATTGTTACCGGGCGCTCGGCGTTATTCACCAGCGCTGGAAATCCGTGCCGGGCCGGTTCAAAGACTACGTCAGTCAGCCGAAATCGAACGGTTATCGGTCGATTCACACCACGGTGTCTGGCCGTGATGGCAAGCGCGTTGAGGTGCAGATCCGCACCCGACAGATGCATGAAGTTGCCGAAACCGGCGTTGCCGCGCATTGGTCATACCGTGACGGCGTGCGCGCGCAGAACCCCTTTGCCGTTGATCCGGCGCGCTGGATTGCGTCGCTGACCGAACAGTTCAACCACGAAGAAGACCACGACGAATTCATGGAAGCTGTGAAGCTTGAAATGTATTCGGATCAGGTGTTTTGC
Source organism: Pseudoprimorskyibacter insulae (assembly GCF_900302505.1). Lineage (GTDB taxonomy): Bacteria > Pseudomonadota > Alphaproteobacteria > Rhodobacterales > Rhodobacteraceae > Pseudoprimorskyibacter > Pseudoprimorskyibacter insulae. The sequence goes on from NZ_OMOJ01000002.1 coordinate 405,030, forward strand.
TTCACACCTAAGGGCGATGTTGTCAAACTGCCGCGTGGGGCCACGCCCTTGGATTTCGCCTATGCGATTCACACCCGGATTGGCTCGGCCTGCGTTGGGGCCAAGGTGGACGGGCTGCGCGTGCCGCTGTGGACGCGTCTGAAAAATGGTCAATCGGTTGAGATTATCACCGCCGAAGGCCAAGCGCCGCAGATGACCTGGCTGGACATCGCAACCACCGGCAAGGCCAAGACCGCCATTCGCCGGTCACTGCGCGAATTGGATCGTGAACGGTTCATTCGGCTTGGCCGTGAATTGGCGCGATCGGCCTTTGATCATGTGGGCAAAAAGGCCTCGGACAAGGCGCTGGAAAAAGCGGCGCGTACCCTGCGGCTTGAAAGCAAAGAGGTGCTGTTGGCCCGTCTTGGCAGCGCCGAATTGACTGCGCATGAGGTCGTGCACGCTGTCTACCCCGATCTTGTCCCCGATGAGACCGAAGAAATCGATCGTAAGCGTGCGGTGATCGGGCTTGATCACGGACAAAGCTTTGATCGTGCGCCGTGTTGTCAGCCGTTGCCGGGCGAACGGATCGTGGGAATCACCTGGCGCGGCAAGGGCGTTGAGGTTCACGCGATTGATTGCGCGGCCTTGGCTGCCTACGAAGACCAGCCTTCGCGCTGGATGGACCTGCATTGGGCCTCGGGGAATCACCCGCGTGCCTATGATGTGAGCATCGAATTGACCATCGGCAACGATGCAGGTGTGCTGGGACGTATTTGCACATTGATCGGAGAGCAGAAGGCCAATATCTCGAACCTGCAGTTTATTGATCGAAAACCGGATTTCTTCCGCTTGCAGATGGATGTCGAACTGCGGGACGCCGAGCATCTGCACTCCGTCATTTCGGCCCTTGAGGCCGAAAGCGACGTGGCCGCGGTTCACCGCTTGCGCGACCCCGCACTGGCGACATCTCCTAAAGTGGCGGAATAGGTCCAGAAAGGTCTGAGAGTGGTTTTCAAACGCCGAGACCGGCGACCCGTTTGGCGGATCGTATGGGAAGGGATCTGGCCTCGTGGTGGCTGGCGGCGTTCGGCGATGTACGTCAAGCACCGCCTCAGGCGATTGCCAGATACGCCCGAAAAGATCGCGCGCGGGATATTTGCCGGGGTCTTCACCTCATTCACGCCGCTCTATGGGTTACATTTTGTCGTCGCCGGACTGATCGCGACAGTGATGCGCGGCAATATTCTGGCCTCCCTCTTGGCCACCTTCTTCGGCAATCCACTGACTTATGTGCCCATCGGGGTTATCTCGCTCAAGACCGGGTATCTGCTGATGGGGCTTGACCGCCCGCCCGCTGAACATGGAAACCTTGTCACCAAATTCGTTCGCGCCGGTGAAAGCGTTCTACAGAACCTCAAGGCCTATTTCACCGATGACGTGGCGAACTGGCGGGATCTGGATGTCTTTTACCACGATGTGTTTTTCCCCTATCTGATCGGGGGCATTTTGCCCGGTATCATCTGCGGAACCATCGCATATTACCTGTCGGTGCCATTGCTGCGGGCCTATCAAAAGCGGCGGCGCGGGCTGCTGAAGGCCAAGCTGGCCTCGCTCAAGAAAAAGAAAACGGCTGACGGCAAGCCGCGCGCTGACTAATCTGCGGCGCGAAAGACCAAAGGAACACGAACATGGCGTATCTTGGCAAGCTGCGGCTTGGGGTAAACATCGACCACGTGGCCACCGTGCGCAATGCACGCGGTGGGGCCTATCCTGACCCGCTGCGCGCGGCGAAAATCGCCGAAGAGGCCGGGGCCGATGGCATCACCGCGCATCTGCGCGAAGATCGCCGCCATATCTCGGATGTCGATATCGATGGGCTGATGGAGGTTCTGTCGGTGCCGCTGAACTTCGAAATGGCGGCGACGGATGAAATGCAGGCCATCGCCCTGCGTCACAAGCCGCACGCGGTTTGCATCGTGCCGGAAAAGCGTGAAGAGCGGACGACCGAAGGCGGGCTGGAAGTGGCCCGCGAAGAAAACAAGCTGGCCCATTTCATTGCCCCCTTGCGCGAAGCCGGGTGCCGTGTGTCGATCTTTATCGCTGCCGATCAGCGCCAGATCGAAGCCGCCGCGCGGATCGGGGCGCAGGTGATTGAACTGCATACTGGCGGCTACTGTGACGCCCATGCCGAAGGCCGGTTTGACGACCGCGACCGCGAATTAGACGCACTGCGCGAGATGTCGGCCTATGCCCATTCGCTGGGCCTTGAGGTGCACGCGGGCCACGGCCTGACCTATGATACGGTCAAACCCATTGCCGAATTCCCCGAGGTGATGGAGCTGAACATCGGTCATTTCATCATTGGCGAGGCGATCTTTCGTGGGCTGGCCCCGTCGATTGCCGAAATGCGCCGCCTGATGGACGAGGCGCGGGCCTGATGACCAAGGCCGCCGCGCGAAAGCTGGACAGTGTTCAGGCAACTCCGCCTGAAACGCTGTATTACGGGACAGATTCTGATGGGATGCGGACGGTTCTTATGGAAGGTCTGGCGGCGGATCTGCCGTTGCATGCTGACTTGTCAGACGCGCGATCCGGCGGGGCCGACGTCGTTTTTGCCGTGTTTGCGCAGGCTGCCCATGCCGAAGGTCAGGCGTTTTCACAGGTTTTGGATGGCAGCTGGCGGACCGGTGCGCTTGAGGTGGACTACCTCTATTTGCCCCCGGTTCGGGGCGAAGAGTAGTCACGGCTTGAAGCGCGGACCTTTGACATGATTCTGGGCATCGGAACTGACCTTGCGAATATCGACCGGATCGCCGGCACGCTGGAACGCTTCGGCGACCGGTTTCGCAATCGCGTTTTCACCGAGGTGGAACAACGCAAGGCCGATCGCCGCGCCGATGTGGCGGGCACCTATGCCAAACGCTGGGCCGCGAAAGAGGCGTGTTCAAAGGCGTTGGGGACGGGTCTGCGCATGGGGATTTCGTGGAAAGATATGGCCGTCAGCAACCTGCCCACGGGCCAGCCGGTGATGCAGGTGACGGGCTGGGCCGCCGAACGGTTGAAGGACATGACGCCGCCGGGGTATGAGGCAATCATCCACGTCACCCTGACCGACGATCACCCCTGGGCACAGGCCTTTGTCGTGATCGAAGCGCGGCCAATCGCTAAAAATTGACCTTTCATCAATTGCTAAGGTCCGGTGCGCAGAGTGTGCCGGTCAGCAATTGGAAAGGTGACGCGATGAAAGAACGGACCGTCGATCAGGTCTCGGAAAAGGTGCGCGTGGGCGAGGTGCCCTTTGACGTGGCTGAGATGTTCTTTAGCCGTACAGACGACCGCGGCATCATTCAGGCGGGCAACGGCGTGTTCCGGCGCGTCTCGGGCTTTGATTGGGATACGCTGCGCGGGGCGCCGCATAAATTGGTGCGCCATCCCGATATGCCCAAGGCGGTGTTCTACCTGCTGTGGAAAACCCTTCAGGAAGGCTATGCGCTTGGGGCCTATGTCAAAAACAGGTCGCGCGATGGGCGGCATTATTGGGTGTTCGCCGTCGCCTCGCCGGTGGATGGCGGCTATATGTCGGTGCGCATCAAACCGACCAGCGAATTGCACCAAAAGGTTATCCGTATCTATGACGACGTGCGCAGCGCCGAACAGGGCGGAATGGTGCCTGAGGATAGCGCCGAGTTGCTGCTGAAACGCCTGCGCGAGGCGGGGTTTGTCAACTACCGGGTGTTTGAATCCATCGCATTGGCGACTGAGCTGAAAGAACGCGCCAGCCGTCTGGATAAGACGCTGAATTCAGAACAGAATCGGTTCAACATGATGTGCGACGCGATCATGCAGATTCAGGCCGAAACGCTGGATATGCTGGATGCGTTCAAAGCCATTCGCACGGTTCCGATGAACATGCGCATTCTGGCGTCTCGGCTGGAAAATGCAGGCGGCCCGATCAGCGCGATTTCGGTGAACTACGGGGCGATGCTGGATGAAATGACGAACTGGGTGCAGGCGTTTTCCAGCGGTCAGAACAGCCCATTCGCTCGCATCCGCGATTCGATCCTGACGGGGCAGTTCCTATGCTACGTCGCGCATTTGCAGCTTGAGATGATTAAGCGGTTCGGATCGCAAACCGCGACGGGCAGTCACCATGTCGATATCCCGGCGGAAACCGGATTTATGCAGCGGCAGGCGGATGAATACCGTGAACGGGCGACGACGGCGCTCAAGCTGGTGGAGCTTGAGACAGGGCATCTGGCCCGCAGCGTGTTGGACATGAAGCGCTATGTGACCGGGCTTAGTTCGACGCGGATGATGTGCAAAATCGAAAGCGCGACACTAACCGATAGCGGCGATGCCTTGGGCGGGATCGTGGACCAATTGGACCTGTGCCAAACCCAGATCGAAGAACGGCTTGCCCGGATTTCCGAATTGAACGGGTTGATTCAGTCCAACACGGCGATGTTGCGTGCCACCGCGCCGGGGGCGGTTCGGCGGCACGCAAGCTAGCTTATTCGCGAACCAGCTTTTCGTAGGCCTGCGACATTTCCTTGGTCAGCGCGCCGACCTCAAAGTTGTAGTCGCCGATTTGACCAACCGGGGTCACTTCGGCGGCCGAGCCTGTCAGCCAACACTGCTCAAAGCTTTCCAGCTCTTCGGGCATTATGTGGCGTTCGTGCACGGTGATGCCGCGGTCTTTCAGCATGCCAATGACGGTCTGACGGGTCAGGCCGTTCAGGATGGCATCGGGCAGCGGCGTGTGCACTTCGCCGTCCTTGACGAAGAAGATGTTCGCGCCGGTCGCTTCGGCCACGTAGCCGCGATAATCAAAGAACATCGCGTCTGAACAGCCCTTCGCCTCGGCGGCGTGCTTGGACATTGTGCAGATCATGTACAGACCGGCGGCCTTGGCGGCGGTGGGAATGGTCTCGGGCGACGGGCGTTTCCACTTGGCGATGTCCAGCTTGGCGCCTTTCATCTTGGCGTCGCCGTAGTAATCGCCCCACTGCCATGCGGTCACGGCCATGCGAACCGGGTTCCGTGCAGATGAGACACCCATATCCGGGCCAGCGCCGCGCCATGCAACCACGCGCACATAGGCGTTGGTCAGGTCGTTTTCCTTCAGAACCAACTGCTTGGCCGCTTCGATCTGATCGACCGTGTAGGGGATCGCCATATCCATCATCTCGCCCGACTTCAGCAGGCGTTCCGAATGTTTGCGCGACAGAAAGACTTTGCCGTTGTAGCAGCGCTCGCCCTCAAAGACCGACGACGCATAGTGCAGCGCGTGGGTCAGGACGTGGATCTTGGCGTCGCGCCAATCCACCAGCTGGCCGTCCATCCAAATTTTCCCGTCGCGATCGTCGTATCCAGTCATCTGCGCTCTCCTTCCTTGAGCTTTTCGAAAGTTGCGCTAGAAAAGGCCGGTTCGGTCATAAAGTTGCGCAAAATCTGGGATTCGCTACCAGTTCAGGCTTGGAATGTCAACAAGGCTGACATAAGTTGAGGCAAACGGAGTAAAACACATGACAGATGGCATCAGCGGGCGCGGGCGGGGCAGTGAAAGCCTGCTGTTCCTGACCGATGAACAATTGCGTCAGGGCATCGAAGCGATGTTCTTTGCCTATCGCGGGTTCACCGCCGATCCTGACCGGATTCTGGCAGAGCTGTCATATGGGCGGGCGCATCACCGTGCCCTGCACTTCATCAATGCCGCGCCGGGAACGACGGTGAACAACCTTCTGTCGATTTTGGGCGTCACCAAACAGTCGCTGAACCGCGTCCTGCGCACGCTGATCGATGACGGGCTGGTCGAAAGCCATGTGGGCCGCGTGGATAAGCGCGAACGCAATCTGTTTCTGACCGAAGCGGGCAATGAGTTGGAGCGCCGGTTGTCCGATGCCCAACGCGCCCGGATGCGCGACGCCTATCGCAGTGCCGGCCCCGAGGCCGTCCAGGGCTTTAAAAAGGTGCTTGAGGCGATGATGGACACGGATCTGCGCCGTCATTATCTTGAGCTGAGGGAGGGTCGGGAATGAGCGAGCAGGATGCGCATCTTCTGATCGTAGACGACGATGAGCGGATTCGCGGGCTGTTGCAAAAGTTCCTGATCCGCAACGGGTTTCTTGTCAGCGCGGCACGCGATGCCGCCCATGCCCGACGGATTCTGGCCGGGCTGGATTTCGACATGATCGTGCTGGATGTGATGATGCCGGGTGAAGACGGGATCAGCCTGACCCGATCTCTGCGCGAAACCCGCCGCACGCCGATCCTGCTTTTGACCGCCAAGGCCGAAACCGAGGACCGGATTGCCGGGCTTGAGGCCGGGGCCGACGACTATCTTGCCAAACCGTTTGAACCGAAAGAGCTGTTGCTGCGCATCAATGCCGTATTGCGCCGGATGCCCGACGTGCAGGTTGAGGCGGCTACGCCCAAGCTGCTGACGCTTGGCCCGATCCGCTATGATATTGAGCGCGGTGAGATGTGGCAGGGCGAAGACTTGGTCCGCCTGACCGCAACCGAAAGCCAGCTGATGCGGATCTTCGCCGCCCAGCCCGGAGAGCCGGTGAGCCGGACGAAGCTGGTTGAGGATTTGGGCCGTGATCGCGGACAGGCGCAGGAACGCGCGGTGGATGTTCAGATCACCCGGCTTCGTCGCAAGATCGAGGCCGACCCGAAACAGCCCCGCTATCTGCAGACGGTGCGCGGCGCTGGCTACATGCTCGCCCCTGACTGATCGGGATTTGCGTATTTAAGCAAGAGAAGAAGAGGGGGGACCAGCCGTGACCACAGCCTTGATCACACATGCAGATTGCCTTGGGCATGTGACGCCCGATGGCCACCCAGAGCGGGTCGCGCGGCTGGAACATGTGCTGCACGCGCTGGAATCGCTGGACCTGATGCGGGTGACTGCGCCTTTGGCCACGGATGATGATCTGCAACGCATTCATCCGGCCAGCTACATGCAGATGTTGGCCAGCAAACTGCCCGGCGGGGGCTTTCAGCAATTGGATGCCGACACACATATGTCGCCCGGCAGCCTTGAGGCCGCCTATCGCGCGGCGGGGGCGGTGTTGAAGGCCGTGGATATGGTTCTGGCAGGCGAGGTGGGCAACGCCTTTTGCGCCATTCGCCCACCCGGCCACCACGCGGAAACAGCGATTCCGATGGGGTTTTGCCTGTTTGGCAATGCCGCGCTGGCGGCGAAACATGCGCTGGACCACCATGGGCTGGACCGCGTCGCGGTGGTGGATTTTGACGTGCACCACGGCAACGGCACGCAGGATCTGCTGTGGAACGAACCCCGCGCCTTGGTGGTGACAAGCCAGCAGATGCCGCTTTGGCCAGGCACCGGCAAGCCCGAGGAAACCGGCCCGCATGGCAATATCCTGAACATCCCGCTTGCGCCTGAGTCTGACGGCACCGTGATGCGGGCGGCCTATGAGGCCCAAGTCTTCCCCCGCCTGCGCAATTTTGCGCCGGACTTGATCATCATTTCGGCGGGCTTCGATGCCCATGCCGACGACCCCTTGGCCCAGCTGAACTGGCAGACCGAGGATTTCACTTGGCTGACCGATCAACTTTGCGCATTGGCGGCAGAGCTTTGTGGCGGCAGGGTGGTCTCGACTTTGGAGGGGGGGTATGATTTGCAGGCGCTGGCGCAAAGCACCCGCGCCCATGTTGAAGCATTGATTGAGGCTGCACGATGACCGACCTACCCGTAGAAGAAATGAGCTTTGAACAGGCCATGGCCGAGTTGGAGCGCGTGGTTGGTCAATTGGAACGCGGCGATGTCCCGCTTGAGGATTCCATCGCGCTTTATGAGCGTGGCGCGGCGTTGAAGAAACGGTGTGAGACCAAGCTTAAAGAAGCCGAGGAAAAGGTCGCCGCGATCACCTTGGACGGCAATGGGCAACCCAAAGGAACGACGCCGGTCGAGGGGCTGTAATGTCGGCCACGACTATGGGCGATACAGCGGCGCTGCCGTTTCAGCAGGCATTGGCGCGGGCGCAGGATATGTCGCAGGCGCGGATTGCTGCCGCGCTGGCCGGGCTGGATGGGGATGTCGCGCAGGCGATGCTTTATGCGGTTGAGGGCGGCAAAGGGCTGCGGGCGTTTTTGGTGATGGAAAGCGCGCGGCTGTTCGGTATTCCCCGCGACGTGTCGGCCACCCCTGCCGCCGCGATTGAGGCGATGCATGCCTATTCGCTGGTGCATGACGATCTGCCTTGCATGGACGATGACGACCTGCGTCGGGGCAAGCCGACGGTGCACCGCAAATGGAATGAAACCACCGCAGTTCTGGCGGGCGATGCGCTGCAAACGCTGGCCTTTCAACTGGCGGCCGAAACCGATTGCTCGGCGCAGCAGCGCGTTGGACTGGTGTCGCGGCTTGCGGGCTGTTCGGGCATTCGCGTGGGCATGGTGGCCGGTCAGGAAATGGACATCGCGGCAGAAACCGCCAATGCGCCGCTGACGCTGGCCCAGATCACCGCCTTGCAACGGGCCAAAACCGGTGCCTTGATCGTTTGGTCGGCGACAGCAGGGGCCGTGATGGCCGGAGAGGCGCTTGAGCCTTTCGTCGTTTACGGCGATAACATCGGGCTGGCCTTTCAGATTGCTGATGACATTCTGGATGTCGAAGGCGATGCCGCCACGGTGGGCAAGGCTGTGGGCAAGGATGCGGATGCCGGCAAGGCAACCTTTGTATCGTTGCTGGGCCTGGACGAGGCGAAAAACCGCGCAGCGCAATTGGTCGAAGATGCTTGCGACGCCCTGTCCCCCTACGGTGATGACGCCGAAACCTTGAAGCAGGCGGCGCGGTTCGTTATTTCGCGCAGCAGCTAGAGACAAACAACGGGGCGCCCTGCGCTGCCCCGCCCGATCAGCGGAGCCGCCGAGGACATGCAAGATACCCCCAAGACGCCCCTGCTGGACCGTGTAAACACCCCTGCGGACATGAAGCGCTTTTCCGATGGGGAACTGACGCAATTGGCGCATGAGCTGCGGCAGGAAACGATTTCCGCCGTGTCGGTGACGGGCGGGCATCTGGGCGCGGGTCTGGGCGTGGTGGAATTGACCGTCGCGCTGCATGCGGTGTTCGATGCCCCGCGCGACAAGATCATCTGGGACGTGTCGCACCAAAGCTATCCGCATAAAATCCTGACCGGGCGGCGCGACCGCATTCGCACCCTGCGCATGAAAGACGGTCTGTCGGGCTTCACCAAACGCAGCGAAAGCCCCTATGACCCGTTCGGCGCGGCGCATTCCAGCACCTCGATCAGCGCGGCCTTGGGCTTTGCCGTAGCGCGTGATCTGGGCGGGGCTTGCGACACCGGGCATGGCGATGCGATTGCCGTCATCGGCGACGGCAGCATGAGCGCGGGCATGGCCTTTGAGGCGATGAACAACGCAGGCCACTTGAAAAAGCGCCTGATCGTCATTTTGAACGACAATGAAATGAGCATCGCCCCGCCGGTGGGCGCTTTGTCCAACTACCTCAGCCGTCTTTACGCCGAAGCGCCGTTTCAGGATCTGAAGGCCGCCGCAAAAGGTGCGATTGGCTTCTTGCCCGAACCCTTCCGCGAAGGGGCCAAGCGGGCCAAGGAAATGCTGAAAGGCATGGCCGTTGGTGGCACCCTGTTCGAGGAACTGGGCTTTTCCTATGTCGGACCGATTGATGGCCACGACATGGATCAGTTGCTGCCGGTGCTGCGCACAGTGCGTCAGCGGGCGACCGGCCCGATCTTGATCCATGTGATGACCAAGAAGGGCAAGGGCTATGCCCCCGCCGAAGCGGCGGACGACAAGGGCCATGCCACGGGCAAATTCAACGTCATCACGGGCGAGCAGAAAAAAGCGCCAACCAATGCGCCCAGCTATACCAGCGTCTTTTCGGATGCCTTGTTGCAGGTTGCCGCCGACGATCCGCAGGTCTGCGCAGTTACGGCGGCGATGCCCGATGGCACCGGGCTTAGCCTGTTTGCCGAACGCTATCCCAGCCGGTGCTTTGACGTTGGGATCGCCGAACAGCATGGCGTGACCTTTGCCGCCGGTCTGGCCGCAGGTGGGATGAAGCCGTTCTGCGCAATGTATTCGACCTTCCTTCAGCGCGGCTATGATCAAGTTGTGCATGACGTGGCCATTCAGCGCCTGCCGGTGCGGTTCGCGATTGACCGTGCGGGGCTGGTCGGGGCCGATGGCGCGACCCATGCGGGCAGCTTTGACATCGCCTTCATGGCCAACCTGCCGGGCATGGTGGTGATGGCCGCCGCCGATGAGGCCGAGCTGAAGCATATGGTCGCCACCGCCGCCGCCTATGACGATGGGCCCATCGCCTTCCGCTATCCGCGCGGCGAAGGCACGGGTGTCGATATGCCTGAACGGGGCGAAGTGCTTGAGATTGGCAAGGGCCGCATCGTGGCCGAGGGCGCCCGCGTGGCAATCCTGTCCTTTGGCACGCGCTTGTCGCATTCCATCGAAGCGCGTGAGGCGCTGATGGCCAAGGGCATCACGCCCACCGTGGCCGATGCCCGCTTTGCCAAGCCCTTGGACGAAGATCTGATCCTGTCACTGGCCCGCGATCACGAAGCGCTGATCACGATTGAGGAAGGCGCGATTGGCGGCTTTGGCAGCCATGTGGCCCAGCTTTTGGCGGAAAAGGGCGTGTTCGACACGGGGCTCAAGTTCCGGTCCATGGTCCTGCCGGATATCTTCATCGACCAAGCCAGCCCTGAAGACATGTACGCCGTCGCCAAGCTAAGCGCGGCGGATATTGAGGCAAAGGTGTTTGAGGTGCTGAACGTGACTGCGATCGCGGACAAACGCGCCTAGGCCATCCATTCGGCGATCATGCCGAATCCCGCGCCGTAGAACAGCGCCAAAAGGGCGTAGCCTGCCAGCACGAACACCCCGTCGCGGGTCATCAGCCCAAAGGCGATCAACGAAACGCAGCCTGCGCCGATGGATGTGACCATCGGCAGCAATTCCAGAAACGGCCATGTAGCCGCGACCACGGCGATCATCAGCAGCGCCAAGATGCGCAATGGGCCGACGGTCAGGAAGATCAGCCTGCGGCCTTCGGTATAGCCATCAACCCATTTGGCCGGGCGTTCCAGAAAGTCCACCGCTCGAAGCATCCGCACCGAGGACACGCTGCGCCGCATCAGGAAGCGGGGCAGCCACAGGTGTTTGCGCCCCGCCGCGCCTTGCAGGGCGATCAGGATGATGATGAACGCGCCCAGCGTTGGCGTGCCGGGAATGCCCGAAAGCGGCGAGACCAGCAAAAGCGCCGGAATCAGGATCGCCGGGGAAAACGACCGGTCGCCGATCCGCTCCAGGATATCGCGCACTGATACGGCGGCATCGCCAACCTCAGGCTCCATCGCGTCCAACAGATCTTCCAAGGATTCCGGTGCCATGTGGGCCTCAATGACGAACTCTATCTTGGATGAACGCCCTAAGCCCGTTCTTGTTCCAACAGGGCGGCCAACCCGTCTTTGTAGGTCGGATAGGCTAGACCAATGCCAAAGGTGTCCTTGGCCTTCTGGTTCGAAACACGTTTGGATTCGGCGTAAAAGCTGCGGGCCATGGGGGTGAATTCGGCCTCTTCATACGGAATGCCCGGCGGACAGGGCAGGCCCAGCAGATCGGCGGCATGGGCAATCACATCCTGCGGCGGGGCGGGGTCATCGTCGCATAGGTTATAGGCCTCGCCGGGGGTTGGGGCGTTTAGCGATGCCTCAAGATAGCGGGCGATGTCTTCGACGTGGATGCGGCTGAAGACCTGCCCTTGCTTGATGATCCGCCGCGCGGTTCCGGCCCGGACCTTGGCAAAGGGGCCGCGCCCCGGCCCATAGATGCCCGCAAGCCGGAAGATATGCAGCGGTAGGTTCGGGATGGCCTGCCACTCGGCCTCAGCCGCGACGCGGCGCTTGCCTCGGACGGTGGCGGGGGTCAGCGCGGTATCCTCATCGACCCAGCCGCCCTGATGGTCGCCGTAAACGCCGGTGGTCGACAGATAGCCCGCCCATGTCAGATTTGGCGCGGCCTGCCGGATCGCATCGCCGCATAGGGCAAGCGATGGATCGCCCGCCTCATCCGGGCCGACCGAGATCAGCAGATCGGTGGCTGTCGTCAGCGCCTCTGCCACTGCATCGCCGGTCCAAGCTACTGGGGTGATTCCCGCCGCCGCAAGCGCATCGCGCTTGGTTTCGTCGCGTGCCGTGCCAGCGATGTGCCAGCCCTTGGGCTGCAATCGCGCCGCCAGCGCCTGAGCGCTGTATCCATATCCGAGGCAAAGTAGATGTCGTGTCATCCCTCAGAGGTGGCCCGCGGACCGGCATTTGGCAAGCCCCGACGGCGAAAACCGGCCAATTGGCCATGGCCCGGAATTCCGCACTAGCGCAAGCGGGTGTGTTGCGCCATCCATGCGCCACGACAAACGCATAAGGGTTGAGTGGATGCCGCATTATTCACGGCGGGCAATGATCTTGATGTCTATGGCGGCGCTGGCCGGATGTGGCGGGCGGCGCGACCGTCCCAGCGATAGTGGGGGCAATCCGGCGCTGCATCCCAATGAAACGCCCGAGCTGCGACGACAAATCAACTATTGGGCGGACTACCATGAGGTGCCCCGATCCTTGGTGCACCGGTTGGCCATTCGCGAAAGCAGTCACCGTCCATGGGCACGCAATGGCCCCTACTACGGTCTGTTGCAAATCCTGCCGCAGACCGCCCGCACCATGGGCTTTTCCGGTCAGCCCGATGATCTGCTGGATGCGTCGGTCAACCTGCAATACGGCGTCAAATACCTGCGCGGGGCTTGGCTCTTGTCGGACGGAAACCACGACACGGCGATTATGTGGTACGCCAAGGGCTATTATTATGAGGCCAAGCGGCGGGGCATGTTGGTGGAAACCGGGCTTAGGTCCGGCTGACGCGGTGTTTATCGGGGCTTGCCGCTTTGCGGCGGCTTGCACCTTGGCCCCACACCTGCCAACGTTTGCGCAATCATTAAGCGAAAGAGGCTAACATGCAGGATCGGCTCGTCAATCTGGATCTGGTGACCCCACAGGCGCAAGACCCGCGCTTGTTCGACAATCCAGAAGCGGCGGTCGAGGCCCTGATCGCGCTTTATCACGATGCGGCGGCGTTCCTGCGCGATGCGTTTCTTGGGGCGATGCGCAAAGGCCATCCCGGTGTGCGTTACCGTGCGTTCTACCCCGAGGTGCGCTTTGCCACGACCAGCTTTGCCAGCGTCGACAGCCGCCTCAGCTTTGGCCACGTGTCGCACCCCGGCACCTATGCCACGACAATCACCCGGCCTGACCTATTCCAACACTACCTGACCCAGCAGCTTCGCCTGTTGATCGAAAACCACAATGTGCCGGTGCAGGTGGGCGTGTCCGACACGCCGATGCCGGTGCATTTTGCTGTGGCCGCCGACCCGACAGTGATGGTGCCGCAGGAAGGTGCGGCGGCCTTTCCGCTGCGCGATGTGTTCGATGTGCCGGACCTGACCACCACGAATGACGATATCGTCAACGGCTTGGCGCAGCCCGCCGCCGATGGGGCCTTGCCGCTGGCACCTTTCACCGCGCAGCGCGTGGATTATTCGTTGGCGCGGTTGGCGCATTACACCGCGACCGACCCCAAGCATTTCCAGAACCACGTTCTGTTCACCAACTATCAGTTCTATGTCAGCGAGTTTGAGGCCTACGCCCGGTCGCAGCTGGCCGATCCCGACAGCGGCTACACCAGCTTTGTCAGCACCAACAACCAAGAGATCACCAAGGCAGATGAGCCTTTGCCGATCCCGGTGAAGATGCCGCAAATGCCGACCTACCACCTAAAGCGGGCCAACGGGTCGGGCATCACGCTGGTCAATATCGGTGTCGGCCCGTCTAACGCCAAAACGGCAACAGACCACATCGCGGTTTTGCGCCCGCATGCTTGGCTGATGGTGGGCCATTGCGCCGGGCTGCGCAGTTCGCAAAGCCTTGGGGATTTTGTGTTGGCCCATGCCTATCTGCGCGAAGACAAAGTGCTGGACGATGATCTGCCGGTTTGGGTGCCGATCCCGGCGTTGGCCGAAATCCAGATCGCGTTGGAAACGGCGGTGGCGACGGAAACCGAACTGGATGGCTATGACCTGAAGCGGGTCATGCGGACCGGCACCGTGGCCAGCGTTGACAACCGCAACTGGGAACTGCGGGATCAGCAAGGCCCGGTGCAGCGCCTGTCGCAAAGCCGCGCCGTGGCGCTGGATATGGAAAGCGCGACGATTGCCGCAAATGGCTTCCGGTTCCGGGTTCCATATGGAACGCTTCTTTGTGTATCTGACAAGCCCCTGCACGGCGAATTGAAGCTGCCGGGCATGGCGTCTGAGTTCTATACCAAGCAGGTTGCCCGCCATTTGATGATCGGCATCCGCGCGATGGAAAACCTACGCGAAATGCCGCTTGAACGTATCCATAGTCGCAAGCTGAGGAGTTTCGATGAAACTGCTTTCCTTTGACGCAACGCAAACGCCTCAAAATCCATGTTTTCGCCTTGTGGGAAAACACTATTTGTTGTGTTAGCAGGCGATATCCCGTTAAATATGCGGGAAGAGGCCCAAGAGGGGCAGATTAAGGAGACCATGAAATGGCGAAACCCATGACCAAGACCCAGCTTGTTGCCGCTCTGGCCGAAGAGATGGACGCGGACAAGAAAGCCGCTGGTGCTGCACTGGACGCGATCTGTGCGCTGATCACCCGCGAAGTCGCCGCTGGCGGCGCAGTGACCCTGCCGGGCGTTGGCAAGATCTATTGCCGTGAACGCCCTGAGCGTATGGTCCGCAACCCCGCCACGGGCGAGCAGTTCAAGAAGGAAGCCGACAAAGTGGTCAAGATGACCATTGCAAAGGCCCTGAAGGACAGCGTGAACGGCTGATCCCAGCCAAAGTTTTGTTCCAGTTTGACACCGGTCGCAGGCGGAAGCCTCGGCCGGTTTTTTACGTCCGGGGGGCCGGGTTGGTGGCCTTGTTGTAAGGCGTCCAATCGGTGATTTCCGGGTAATAGGTTTTGCGCCATGCCCGAACGCGCGGGTTCATCACCCGGCGCCAGATCGGCGGGGCCATCGCGGCCATGGTCATCAGCGGATAGCCATAGGGCAATTGCGGCGCGTCCTCGGCGGTGTAGGTTTGCAGCAAGGGGAACCGCCGGTCGGGTTTGTAATGGTGGTCCGAATGGCGCTGTAGGTTGATCAGCAGCCAGTTGGTCGCGGTGTGATCGGCGTTCCAGCTATGGCGCGGCAGGACATGTTCATATTTGCCGTCGCCAAGGTGTTTGCGGGTCAGCCCGTAATGTTCGACATAGTTGACGATCTCCAGCTGCCAAATAGCAACACCCGCCTGAAGAACAAACAGGCCAAGCCCCAGCAATCCGCCAATCCCAAAGGCCAGCGCCAACATCGCCAGTTGCAGCGCCCAGTAGCGCCAGAACGGGTTGCGGCGATTGTGCCACGGCAATTGCTTTCGGGCCAGCATCGCCTGTTCCGCGCGGAACGATGACACCAGCGATTGCCACAATACGCGCGGATAAAAGCGGTGGAAGCCTTCGTTATAACGGGCGGTCACCGGATCACGCGGCGTGCCGACATGGCGGTGATGCACCAGCAGGTGTTCTGACCGGAAATGCGAATAGAGCACCATGGCCATCAGCATATCGCCCAGCCAGCGTTCCAGCCGATTGCGTTGGTGCATCAGCTCATGCGCGTAGACGATGCCGACTGTGCCAGTCATCACGCCCATGCCAAAGAACACCCCGACCAATTCCCACGGGCCAAGCGTGGCCACATGCGTCGCGTACCAGATCAGCCCGAACAGGTTGACCCATTGCAGCGGCACCCAGATCTGCGTGATCGCGCGATACCAGTACAGATCTTTGTCCGGCACCTCGGTATCGGGGTTGTTGGTGTTGGCACCCAAGATCGCATCAAGACCCGAAAACAGATACCACGCGACCAAGGGCGTGGTCAGAACCCACCATCCGCCCAAGACCGCGCCGATCCAAACCGATGGGATCAGCAACAGCGACAGCCAATAGGGCAGGGGCGTTTTCGGGGGCTGGGCCTTGGTCATATCGTGGCTCCGGGTTCGGTCTGCGCCCACCATGCGGCGGCGCGGCGTTATTTGCTTTGCGTCAGGTCAAAGGCCTTTCGCATAACAGTTGGCAGATCTGCGGGGCGAAAGTCTGACAATTCGATGAATTCCCCGCGTTGCGGCGTCCGGTCCATGGGCACCAGCGCGGTCTTCACCGTCAGGCGTAGGTGGAAATGGGTGAAGGTGTGGCGGGCCTCGGTGTTCAGGGCCTTCCATTCAGCGCGGATCGGCGGGTCTTCTTTGGGCGCGTCGTTCCAATCGGACCCCGGCCAGCCCAGCATGCCGCCCAGCAGCCCCTTGTCGGGGCGGCGCTCTAGCAGCCACGCGCCATCCACGCGCCGCGCCAGATAGGCGATGCCAAGGCGGGTGGGCTTTTTCTTGCGCGGCTCTTTCTTCGGCAGCTCGGCGGCGGTGCCCGCATCCCACGCGGCGCAGCCTTTGCGCCAAGGGCATAGCCCGCAGGCCGGATTGCGCGGGGTGCAGATGGTCGCGCCAAGATCCATCACCGCTTGGGCATAGCAGCCGGGCCGGTCCTGCGGGGTCAGCGCGGCGGCGTAGTCCGTCAGGATCGCCTTGGCAGTAGGCAAGGGCGTGTGTTCATCGTGCACGCGGGCCATGACCCGTTCGACATTGCCGTCAACCACGGTGGCAGGCACGTCAAACGCGATCGAGGCCACGGCGGCGGCGGTATAGGGGCCAACGCCGGGCAGGGTTAGCAGCGTGTCCAGATCGGTCGGGAACTGACCGCCAAAATCACCGGCGATCAGCCGCGCGCATTTCAGCAGGTTGCGGGCACGGGCGTAATAGCCAAGCCCGGCCCATGCGGCCATGACCTCTTCGTCGGGGGCGGCGGCCAGATCCTGCACGGTGGGCCAGCGGGTCGTGAAGTCGAGGAAATAGGATTTCACTGCCGGAACAGTGGTTTGCTGCAACATGATTTCCGACAGCCAAACGCGATAGGGATCAGGGCGCAGGCCAGCCTTGCGCGCCGCAGGCCCAACGCGCCAAGGCAACGCCCGCGCGTGGCGGTCGTACCAGTCCAGCAGATCAATGGCGCGCACAGGTTCACGCAAGAGTGAAAATCCTTGTCAAAGTTCTGGCAACTCCGGGCTGGCGCCCGTCGCAGGCCTCACTAGAATAGCGTTTCAGAGAAGGATTCAAGTGATGGCAACGCGGCGATCAACCACCTATGGGTTCACCAGAACCTCGGGCCTGCTGCAAGAGCAGATCCGCAAGGCCAGCGAAACGCGCGGCTTTGCACAATCGCGTGTTCTGACCCACTGGGCCGAGATCGTGGGCGATGATTTCGCCGGTGTGTCGCGCCCGGTTGATGTCAGCTATGGGCGCGGCGGGTTTGGGGCCACGCTGACCGTGCTGACCACCGGGGCCAATGCGCCGATGCTGGAAATGCAAAAGGAACAATTGCGCGGCAAAATCAACGCAGTTTATGGATATAACGCCATCACCCGCGTGCGCATCACACAAACATCGGCCACCGGGTTTTCCGAAGGCCGCGCCTCATTCCAACACCGTCCGGGGGCGGCGCAAACCGCGCCAAACCCCGCAGCGGTCGCCGAAGCCAAAGCCGCGTCAGACGGCGTTCAAAGCGAAGAGTTGAAAGCCGCGCTTGAACGACTGACGCTGAATTTCATATCTAAGAAGAAAGGCTAAGCAGACCGCTTGGCACAGAAAAAGGATCACGCATATGGATCGCAGGACTTTTGTCGCCCTGATGGCAGCAGGAACAGCCGGCTTTAGCGGGCTGCCCGCATTCGCGCAGGACGCCGAAGCCCCCGTCATTGAGGATATGGTCCTCGGGAACCCGGACGCCGCGGTAGAGGTGATTGAATACGCCTCTTATACCTGCCCGCATTGCGCCAACTTCCACAAGACCGTGTTCAAGGATCTGAAGGCCAATTACATCGACACCGGTAAGATCAAGTTCGTGTACCGCGAAGTCTATTTCGACAAATACGGCATGTGGGCGTCGATGATCGCCCGCTGCGGTGGCCCCGAAAAGTTCTTTGGCATCACCGATATGATCTACAAAACCCAATCCGACTGGGCGCGTGCTGGATCGGACGCGGCGATTGCTGACGCGCTGCGCAAAATCGGCCTGTTGGCCGGAATCGAAAAGGACGAGCTAGAGGCCTGCCTGACCGATGGCGACAAGCTGCGCGCGCTGGTTGGCTGGTATCAGGAAAACGCTCAGCGGGACGATATCACCTCGACCCCGTCATTCATCGTGGATGGCAAAAAGCAATCCAACATGAACTACGCCGACTTCTCGGCGCTTCTGGATGAGGCGCTCGGCGCCTGATGGTAGCCGCGCCCAATGGCCCCTTGGCGGGTCTGAAGGTCATCGAACTGGCGCGGATTCTGGCTGGCCCTTGGGCCGGTCAGACCTTGGCCGATCTTGGGGCCGAGGTCATCAAGGTTGAGGCAGTGCAGGGCGATGACACCCGCAAATGGGGCCCGCCCTTTATTGATCGCGAAGATGATCGGACGGCGGCCTATTTCCATTCGTGCAATCGCGGCAAGCAATCAGTTGTGGTCGATCTGGCCTCGGCCGAGGGCCAGCAGCAGCTGCGCGATATGGTGCGCGGTGCGGACATCCTGATCGAGAATTTCAAGGTCGGCGGGCTGAAGAAATACGGGCTCGATTATGCCAGCCTGTCTGAGGTGAACCCCGGCCTGATCTACTGTTCGATCACCGGGTTTGGTCAGGATGGGCCTTACGCGCATCGCGCGGGTTATGACTACATTATCCAAGGCATGTCTGGGCTGATGTCGATCACCGGCGATCCCGATGGGCAGCCGCAGCGGGCGGGGGTTGCGATCACGGATCTGTTCACGGGGCTGTATTCGGTCACAGGCATTCTGGCGGCCCTGCACCAGCGCAGTCAGACCGGCAAAGGCCAGCACATCGATATGGCGCTGCTGGATTGCGCCGTGTCCGTGACCGCCAATCAGGCCATGAACTATCTAAGCACAGGCACCCCGCCTGGGCGGACCGGGAACTATCACCCGAATCTGACGCCCTATCAGGTGTTTGATTGCAAGGATGGCCATATCATCATCGCGACGGGCAATGATGCGCAGTATCAGCGCCTCTGCCGGTTGCTGGGCCTGCCCGATATGGCCGAGGCACCCGAATTTCTGAGCAATGCCGACCGGATTGCCAACCGCGAGGAAATGATCGGCCTGTTGACCGAGGCCACCCTGCGTCGCACGCGGGCGGATCTTTTGGCGGCTTGCGAGGCCGAGGGCGTGCCCGCCGGGCCGATCAACGATATGGCCGATGTGTTCAATGACCCGCAGGTCCAGGCACGCGGGATGCAGATCGCGCCCGATGGCGTGCCGGGGGTTCGCTCGCCTTTCCGGTTTTCGGATGCCGATCTGGTGCTGAACCGCGCGTCACCCAAGCTGGGACAGTAAGCCAATTGTGCGGGCCTTGCGGCCCGCGCAGGATCAGCCTGCCGGATCGGCAGGCGGGTGTGGGAGGCGCTGCCTCCCCTTGGCCTTGCGGCCAATTCCCCTCCGGAGGATTTTTGGAAAGGTGAAGATGTGGGGGCTAGACCCATGGTCGCAGGCCTTTTTGGGCAGGTGACAAGCAATGCTGCACTGCATATAAGCGCGGAAAATGCCGCATTTGACAGTTTGAGGATATGCACATGACCACGCTTGTTTTCGGCCACAAATCGCCTGACACCGATAGCACCGGGTCTCCGATTGTCTGGGCCTGGTACCTGAACGAAGTAAAGGGCGAAGCTGCCAAGCCCGCGCTGCTGGGCGAGCCGAATACCGAAGCCGCTTTTGTTCTGACCCGTTGGAACCTCGATAAGCCGGAAATCATCAGCGGTGTTGAGGCCGGTGCCCCGGTTGTGATCGTTGATACCAACAACCCGGCGGAATTGCCCGCCGATATCAATGACGCCGATATCCGCGCGATCATCGACCACCACAAGCTGGTTGGTGGTCTGGAAACCAAAGGCCCGATCGATATTACGATCCGTCCGCTGGCTTGCACCGCGACTATCATGTACGACCTGATGGGCGATGACGCCGCCAAGATGCCGGAAGCGATCAAGGGCGCGGCCCTGTCCTGTATCCTGTCCGACACGCTGGAATTCCGGTCGCCCACCACCACCGACCGCGACCGCGAAGTCGTGGCCGCGCTGGCCGCTGAACTGGGTGTGGATGTCACCGAGTACGCCGCTGAGATGTTTGCGGCCAAGTCGGACGTTTCGGCATTTTCGGATGCCGAGCTGATCCGCATGGATTCGAAAGAATACGAAGTGGGCGGCAAGAAATTCCGCGTTTCGGTTCTGGAAACCACTGCGCCGCAGATCCCGCTGGACCGCAAGGACAGCCTGATGGAGACCTTCAAGACCGTTGAGGCCGAAGATGGTGTGGATCAGGTTCTGCTGTTCGTGGTGGACATCCTGAAAGAGGAAGCAACGCTGCTGGTTCCGAACGATCTGGTGAAGACCGTGGCCGAGAAGAGCTTTGGCGCCACCGTTTCGGGCGACACCGTTGTTCTGCCGGGCATCATGAGCCGTAAGAAGCAGATTATCCCGAACCTGACTCTCTGATCCGGTTTCACAGACATTTCGATGGGCGTCTGCAACCTTGCGGGCGCCCATTTTGTTTGGGGGGAAGCCTGTTGACCCTTTGTCACGCTTTGACGATACCCTTCAGGCACCGACCGCCATGGCATCAGAAAGGCCGACCATGACCCAGATCGTCGAAACACTCGCTAAGATTTCCTCCAATTACGACGCGCTGTTCGTTGATCTTTGGGGATGCGTGCACAACGGGGTGACGGCCTATCCTGAGGCGGTTGCGGCGCTTCAGGCCTACCGGGCGCAGGGGGGCACAGTGTGCCTGTTGACCAACGCGCCGCGGTCGCGCCATGAGGTGGCCAAACAGCTTGAGCGGTTCAACGTGCCGGCGGATGCCTATGACACCATCGCGACCAGTGGCGATTCGGCCCGGTCTGCCATGTTCCGAGGGGAGATCGGCAAAAAGGTCTGGTTCATCGGGCAAAAGCACGACCTGCCGTTCTTTGAGCCGCTGTCGTTGATCGAGAACCCGGTTGAGATTGAGCAGGTTCCGCTGGAAGAGGCCGAGGGCATTGTGTGTTGCGGCCCGTTTGATCCCTTTGCCGATCCGTCGGTCATGCGGCCTGAATTCTTGCTGGCCAAAACCAAGGGGCTGCCCTTGCTTTGTGCGAACCCCGATCTGGTAGTGGATCGGGGCGAAACGCGGGAATGGTGCGCGGGGGCTTTGGCGGCGCTTTATACGGAAATGGGTGGTGAAAGCCTGTATTTTGGCAAGCCGCATCCGCCGGTTTACGATCTGGCGCGCCGCCGTTTGGCCGAGATCGGCAAGCCCACCGATGACCGCCGCATTCTGGCGATTGGCGATGGCATTCTGACCGATGTCGCGGGCGCGATGGGCGAGGATATCGACGTTTTGTTCATCAGTGGCGGGCTGGCCAAGGATGAGACGGGAACGGATCGTCAGCCTGATCCGGCCAAGTTGTCGGCCTATCTGGATCAGCAGAAATCCGCCCCGACTTATACCATTGGCTACCTTAGGTAACACAGATTTTCCTTGAAATTGCTGCAGTCGCAAAGTAACAAAATTGCGTAATGGAGCAATCGAGCGCCTTAAAATTGCCGGGGCGTTCTTCGGGAGACTGGGATGTTGGACAACCTGCCGCGCGGAACGATCTGTATCGAAGACATCGAAATGGGCATGAGCCGTCATTTGCGAAAGCAGATTACGGACAGGGATATTGAGATGTTTGCCGAGGTGTCCACCGACCGCAATCCGGTGCACCTTGATGACGAATATGCCCAGGACACGATCTTTGAGGGGCGTATCGCCCACGGGATGCTGACGGCTGGTCTGATCTCGGCTGTGATCGGCGAACAGCTTCCGGGGCATGGCACGGTTTACATGGGCCAGTCGCTGAAGTTTCTGGCCCCCGTTCGGCCCGGTGATGTGGTTTATGCTGAGGTGAAGGTCATCGATATTGACCACGCCAAGCGCCGGGTGACGCTGGATTGTCATTGCTCTGTCAATGGCAAGAAGGTGCTGATCGGCGAGGCAAAAGTTCTGGCTCCGTCGCGCAAGTTCGACTGAGCTATTGGCGGGGCGCCCACCGTCCCGCCTGCCATATCCTTGTTGACTGGGGCGGTCGGTTTGCCATCCTGCATTGTCACAAATGTGAAAGATGAGCGGCGGCGCTGCGTTCTTTCAGGTTGGGCTTGCACCGGTCGCGGGGGGCCGCTAGGCCTTTGGCCATGCGCATCATTCGTGACTATCAATACGTGAAACCCGAGGACCGCGGCGCGAGCGCGGCCATCGGTAATTTTGACGGTGTTCATCTGGGCCATCGGTCGGTGATCGAACTGGCGCGCAAGGCCGCGCCGGATGCGCCGCTTGGCGTGATGACCTTTGAGCCCCATCCCCGGCAGTATTTCGCGCCTGATGCGCCGCCGTTCCGGCTCATGAGCCGTGAGGCTAAGGCCACTCGGCTGGCCAAGCTGGGGGTTGAGCGGCTTTATGAGATGAACTTCAACGCGGCGTTGGCGGGTCTGACCCCCGAAGGGTTTGCGCGGGGTGTCATCCGCGATGGTCTGGGCCTGCGCCATGTGGTCGTGGGCGCTGATTTCTGCTTTGGGCGTGGCCGAAAGGGCACCGCCGAAGATCTGGTGCGGTTCGGCGAAGATATGGGTTTTGGTGTGACCATCGCCCGCATCCTTGAGGGCGAGGCCGGGCGCGTGTCATCGACCAACATCCGCCAAGCGCTGAGCGATGGGCGTCCGGGCGATGCGGCGACGATGTTGGGCCATTGGCACCGGATCGAAGGCCGCGTCATCGGCGGCGAACAGCGCGGGCGCGAACTGGGCTATCCCACGGCGAATATGTCGATTGACGGGCTGCATCCGCCCAAACATGGCGTTTATGCCGTGTTGGTCGATGTGCAGGACGGCCCGCACAAGGGCAGCTATCACGGCGCGGCCAGCCTTGGCGTGCGTCCGATGTTTGGCGAAAACAAAGCCAACCTTGAAACCTTCCTGTTTGATTTCACGGGCGATCTATATGGCGCGACCCTGTCGGTTGGTCTGGTGCAATACCTGCGACCGGAGTTGAAGTTTGACGGGCTGGATGCGCTGATCACCCAAATGGACGCCGATTGCGCCGAGGCTCGCAGCATTCTGGCCGCGCTATGAGCGACCCGATCCAACGCACTGGTCTGAGCCGGAAGTTCTGGGAAACCAAACCCATGGCCAAGATGTCGCCCGAGGAATGGGAGGCGCTTTGCGACGGGTGCGGGAAGTGCTGCCTCAACAAGCTTGAGGATGAAGAAACCGGCGAGGTCGCGCTGACCCGTGTGGCCTGCCGCCTGTTTGACGATTCGACCTGCCGCTGTTCGCAATATGAGATCCGGCATCAGTTCGTGCCGGAATGCATCGTGATGACACCGGCCACCATTGCCCAGCACGCCTATTGGCTGCCGCAGACCTGCGCCTATCGCTTGTTGACCGAGGGGCGGCCGCTGTATAGCTGGCACCCGCTAATCTCGGGCGATCCCGACACAGTGCACCGCGCGGGCGTGTCGATGCAGGATCGCACCGTCCCCGAATTTGAGGTGGACGAGGAAGACTGGGAAGACCACATTATCGACGAGCCGCTCTGACGCGGCCAGAAAGGGCGCGCCATGTTTTTTGCTTCAGACAATTCCGGTCCGGTTCCGGCGCAGGTTCTTGCGGCTTTGGCCGAGGCCAATCAGGGCTATGCCATGGGCTATGGTGCCGATGCCTTGATGGACGAGGTGCGCCAGCGCATCCGCGATCTGTTCGAAGCGCCCGAGGCGGTGGTGCATCTGGTGACCTCCGGCACGGCGGCCAATGTCTTGGCACTTTCCAGCATTTGCCAGCCCTTTCAGACGATCTTTTGCAGCTCGGTCGCCCATATCCACGAAGACGAGTGTAACGCGCCGGAATTCTACACCGGCGGGGCCAAGCTGACTCTTGTGCCGGGGGATGACATCATCACGCCCGAGGCGCTGATCGCAACGATTGAGGGCGAAGGCAATCGCGGCGTGCATGGGCCTGCGCGGGGGCCTGTGTCGCTGACCAATGTGACCGAGATGGGGAACCTCTATTCGGTCGGTCAAATCGCCGCCCTTGCGAAGATCGCCAAAGGCTATGGCCTGCCCGTGCATCTGGATGGCGCACGGTTTGCCAATGCTGTTGTCGCGCTTGGCTGTACGCCTGCCGAGATGACGTGGAAGGCGGGCGTGGATGTCGTCAGCTTTGGCGGCACCAAGAATGGGTTGATGGGGGTCGAGGCGGTGATTTTCTTCAACCCCGACCACGCCGCCAGTTTTGAGCATCGCCGCAAGCGGGGTGGGCATTTGCTGTCTAAGCATCGCTATCTGTCGGCGCAGATGGCGGCCTATCTGCGCGATGATCTGTGGCGCGATCTGGCAGCCCGTGCCAATGCCAATATGGCGCGTGTGGCGGGGGCCTTGCGCACGAACAACCAAGTGCGGTTCCTGAATGAACCGCGCGCCAATATGCTGTTCGTGGAATGGCCCCGCGCATGGCACCAACGTGCCTTGGGCGGCGGGGCGATGTATCACCTGTGGGGCGGAACGCTGGAAGGCGAGGCGGACGCGCCTTTGACCTGCCGCTTGGTAGCGGACTGGTCGATGACGGATCAGGCCATCGACCAATTCACGCAACTGGTTCTACCCTAAAGAAAAAGGCCGCATCGCGCGGCCTTTGATCTTAGTAGCTATAGGCTTTGTAGATCTTCGACAGATCGCCGTTCCAATCGCCGTGGTAATGCTCCAGCAGCTCATCCGCCGGGGTCTTGCCCGATTCAAGGCTGTCTTTCAGCGCGTTCAGGAAATGCGTTTCGTCGGGCACCAAACCGCCCGCACCGGGCCGGGCGCGGTTGCGCAGGCCAAGATCGGCGATTGCCACGACCTCGCGGGCCAGATCATGCATCGAGATATTGCCGACCTTGCCGTGAAGCCCCTGTTCTCCTGCCGCGACGCGCAGTCCTTCGCGGGTTTCGGCGTCCCAGCCCTTGACCAGATCCCACGCGGCATCCAGCGCTTCTTGGTCATAGGTCAGGCCGACCCACAGCGCGGGCAAGGCACACAACCGGCGCCACGGGCCGCCATCGGCCCCGCGCATTTCGATGTACTTCTTCATCCGGGCTTCGGGGAAGACGGTGGTCAGGTGATCGGCCCAATCCGACAGGGTGGGCGTTTCGCCGGGCAGGGCAGGCAGTTCGCCCTTCAGGAAATCGCGGAACGACTGGCCAAGCGCGTTGATGTAAGTGCCGTCGCGATAGACAAAATACATCGGCACATCGAGAACGTACTGAACCCACGCCTCAAACCCGAAGCCATCCTCAAAGACGAAGGGCAACATGCCGGTGCGGGCGTCATCCAGATTGCGCCAGATCCAAGACCGGTAGGATTTCATGCCATTGGGTTTGCCCTCAAAGAAGGGCGAGTTGGCGAATAGCGCGGTTGCCACGGGCTGCAACGCCAAGGCTACGCGCATTTTCTGCACCATGTCCGCCTCGGACGAAAAATCTAGGTTCACCTGAACGGTGCAGGTGCGGCGCATCATCGATCGGCCAGCGGTGCCGACGGTCTGCATGTAGTTGTCCATCAGCTTGTAACGGCCTTTGGGCATCAGCGGCATTTCTTCGTGCGACCATTCGGGGGCCGCACCAAGACCGATAAAGCGCACGCCGATATCGTCGGCAATGCTTTTGACTTCGCGCAGGTGTTCGTTCACCTCATCGCAGGTCTGGTGGATGGTTTCGAGCGGTGCGCCCGACAGTTCCAACGCGCCGCCCGGCTCAAGGCTGATGTTCGCACCGTTCTGCGTCAGGCCGATCAGCTTGCCGCCTTCGCGCACTTCGGCCCAGCCATAGCGGTCGCGTAGCCCATTCAGCACCGCCAGAATCGACCGTTCGCCTTCGTAGGGCAGGGGGCGATGGGTGTCTTGGCAATAGCCGAACTTTTCGTGTTCGGTGCCGATGCGCCAATCTTCCTTGGGTTTGCACCCCGAGGCCAGGTATTCGGCCAGTTGTTCATGCCGTTCGATCGGGCCGCCGCCGGACTGAGGGATGGACATATGCGTAAGCTCCGATCTGTTCGTTACGACGTTAGGGATGGTCACATTTGCCGCAGGTGTCAATGCAGGCGGCGAGCCTTCGGAGTTGTAGGGCCAGCTTGCCAGATGACAATCGAGTGATCGCCGCCCGCCTCAAGCTGCGCCAACATATGTTCAATCCGAATGCCGGGCAGGGTGGCGTAGGCGTCAAACAGGGCCTCGGCCCCTTCGGCCTTTAGCGGAATATAAAGCGGCATATGCCCTTCTTGCCGCAGTTCCCAACGCTGTTTCCCTGAATTGAGCGTCAGGCTGCGCAGGTCCGACAGATCCACTACACCCCCGGTTTCGGGGCCGAAATAGCTGACTCGGCCTTCGACGATCTGCACCAAGCCGGGGCCACCTCCGCCTTGGGCAAAGCGGGCGCGTTGCACGCCGGAATAGACCATCACCGCCCCCAGCAGCAGGACGGCATAGCCGATGTAATGCAGCAGGCCCCCGCCGGTGAAAAAGCCCCAATAGACCCCAAGCAAGGCCACGCCCGCGCCGATCAAGGGTTCGGACCAGCGGCGCAGGGTTTGGGCGGCTTCGGGGCGGATCATCCCCAATCTCCCAAAGCCTGCTGCCAGACTGTCATGGCTGCAACGGCGGCGGTATCGGCGCGCAGGATGCGCGGGCCAAGGCTGACAACGCTGGTTTGCGGCAAGGCGGTGATGCGGCGGCGTTCGGCCTCGGAAAAGCCGCCCTCGGGCCCGATCAGAATTGCCCATGGGCCGGGGCCTGCATCGCCCAGCACTTTGGATGCGCCCACCTCGGCCTCATCGCAGAACATCAAGCGCCTGTCTTCAGGCCAATCGGCCAATAGGCGGTCCAGCTTGGTCAGGTCCGCCACCTCAGGCACAAAGGTGCCGCCGCATTGTTCAGCGGCCTCAACGGCATGGGCTTGCAAACGGTCCTGCCGGATGCGTTCGGAATTGGTGAATTCGGTCTGCGCGGGCAGAATGCGCGCGGCCCCCATCTCGGTCGCCTTTTCGACGATGAAATCGGTGCGGGCCTTCTTGATCGGCGCAAAGATTAGCCACAAATCGGGCGGCAATTGCAGCGGGCGGGACTGTTCGGCGCAGACCAGTACGCCGCCCCGTTTGCCTGCCTCGGCCACTTCGGCCTGCCATTCGCCATCTTGGCCATTGAACAGGGCAACCTTGTCGCCTTGGCCCAATCGCATTACGCCGAACAGGTAATGCGCCTGGTCCCGCGTCAGAGGGACAGGTTGTGCTGGCCCCAAGGGCTGATCTACATACAAACGAGTTTTTGCTGTCATGGGGCGCAACATATGACCGGACCTGCCGCAACACCAGAGGGCCAGGTGGCCGATGCTGTCAAAGGCAATTGGGTCGACAAATACGCCCCGCGCTGGACACGCCCCTATTTACGTCTCAGCCGCGCTGACCGGCCCATCGGAACTTGGCTGCTGCTGCTGCCCTGCTGGTGGGGGCTGTTTCTGGCGATGGTGATGGACGGACAGGCCAGCCTGTATGACGCGTGGATTTTCGTCGGATGCGGTATTGGCGCGGTTCTGATGCGCGGCGCGGGCTGCACGTGGAACGATATCACCGACCGCGACTTTGACGGATCCGTCGCCCGCACGGCATCCCGGCCTATCCCATCGGGGCAAGTTACGGTGAAACAGGCCCTGATCTGGTTGGTTTTGCAGGCACTGGTGTCCTTTGCGATTCTGCTGACGTTCAAGCCGATGGCGATTGTCTTGGGCATTGTCGCGCTGGTGCCGGTGGCGATCTATCCCTTTGCCAAGCGGTTCACATGGTGGCCACAGGTGTTTCTGGGTATCGCCTTCAACTGGGGCGCGTTGCTGGCTTGGACGGCGCACACAGGGTCGCTGCAATGGCCTGCGGTCGTTCTATACGTGGCGGGCATGTCGTGGACGCTGTTCTATGATACGATTTACGCCCATCAAGACAAAGAAGACGACGCCCTGATCGGGGTGAAATCCACGGCGCGATTGTTTGGCGATGCCACGCCGAAATGGCTTCGGTGGTTTTTGGTCATCACCGTCACGCTCATGGGGGTTGCGATCATCCTTGCCGCGCCGAGCGGGGAAATTCTGCAATTGGTACTTTGCCTGATCGGCCCTTGGGCGATGGGCTGGCACATGGTCTGGCAATTGAACCGGCTGGAGCTGAACGACACGAACCGTTTGTTGATGCTGTTCCGCAGCAATCGGGACGCCGGATTGCTGCCTGTGCTGTTTTTCGCCGTCGCCTGTCTGGCGTGATTGAACCAAAGCGCTTAGCGGCGTATCACGTCCCGAAAGATACAAAACAGGGTCACACATGCGCCTGTCACTCAAGTTGCTGGTCCCCGTCGCCTTCCTGTCGGCCGGAACCATGGCGGTTGCTGCTGCTTACGTCTCTTCGCTATTGGTGGAGGATATCAGCAAGACAGCCGTCCGCAGCGAACTGGACCGCGATGCTATCACTTGGGCTGGCGTGGATACGGATGGGCTTCAGGTCTATCTGAACGGCACCGCGCCGAATGAGGCTGCCCGTTTTCAAGCGCTGACCGCCGCAGGCCGCGCCGTAGATTCGGCCCGTGTGCTGGACCAGATGAACGTCGAAGAAAGCGCCGGGCTGACGCCGCCGCGGTTCTCGATTGAGGTTTTGCGCAACGATGCCGGTCTGTCGCTGATTGGTCTGGTGCCCGCCAGCATGGACCGCGATGCGCTGATGGCGCAGATCGAACGCCGTGTGGGCAAATCTGTCCCGGTGCAGGACTTTCTGGAAACCGCCGACTTCCCCGAGCCCGAGACATGGCAGGACGCAATTGATTTCGCCATGATCTCAATCGAACGGCTGCCGCGCTCCAAAATCTCGGTTTCGGCGACGACGGTCGATGTGACGGCAATGACCGACAGCGCCGAAGACAAAGAGCGGATCGAAGCCGAACTGACGCGCCGCACGCCCGAAGGGGTAACGGTCGATCTTGATCTGATCGCCCCGCGCCCGGTGATCACGCCCTTTACCATGCGCTTTGTCATCGACGAAGACGGCCCGCGTTTTGATGCGTGCTCTGCCGGGACCGAAGCCTCGCGCCAGCGCATTCTGGCGGCGGCGGCCAAGGCCGGTTTGCAGGGTGAGGCCGATTGCCTGATCGGGCTGGGTGCCCCATCGCGTAGCTGGCCCGACGCGTCTGAGCTATCTATCGCGGCGCTGGCCGAACTGGGCGGCGGATCGGTCACCATTTCGGACGCCGATATCAGCCTTGTCGCCAATCAAGGCACGGACCCTGATCTTTATGCCCGCGTTGTGGGCGGGTTGGACAATGCGCTGCCCGATGCCTTTGTTCTGACCGCAGTCCTGCCTGAGCCGCCCGCCGAGGCCGGCGCGGAAGGCCCGGTTGAATTCGTGGCCAGCCTTAGCCCCGAAGGCAATGTGCAAATGCGCGGTGTGGTGAATAGCGAAATGGCCCGCGTCACCACCGATAGCTTCGCCCGCGCTCGTTTCGGCTCGGAAAACATCCGCGCGGCGACCAAGGTCAAAGAGGGCATGGATGCCGGTTGGTCGATCCGCGTTCTGGCGGGGCTAGAGGCGTTGGCCCGTTTGTCCAATGGGGCGGTTGTGGTCACGCCTGATACGATCAAACTTCGCGGCAATACCGGAAATGAAAGCGCCAACGCCGAAATCGCCGGGCTTTTGTCCGAAAAATTACCAGATGGGGCCGATTTTGAAATCGACGTCACCTATCAGGAGCGGCTGGACCCACTGCTTGGCATTCCAACGCCTGAGGAATGTGAGAAATCCATCGTCGAGATCATCGGCGCGCGCAAGATTTCGTTCGAACCGGGCGCGGCGACCTTTGACGCTGAGGCCGACGCCATTCTGGACGATCTGGCCGAACTGCTGACCAAGTGCGGGGAGATCCCGCTTGAGATCGGCGGCCACACCGACAGTCAGGGCCGCGAATCCATGAACCAGCAGCTTAGCCAAAGCCGTGCGCAGGCGGTTCTGGACGCCTTGCACGAACGCCGCGTTCTGACCTCAAGCTACACCGCAGTCGGCTTTGGTGAGGCGCAGCCCATCGCCGACAACGGCACCGATGCTGGCCGCGAAGCCAATCGCCGGATCGAGTTCCGGCTGATTCAACCCGAGGCCGACACCGAATCCGCACTTGAAAGCGACGCGCAAACGGGCGAAGAGACCACACAACCGGCCGAGGACAGCACCGACAATGGACAGAACTAAATTCATCGTCGCGACCGCGATTGTGCTTTTCATTGCGTTTTGCGTGGGATGGTTCGCCAATTGGCTGGTGCATCGATTTTCGCGTGTCAGTCAGGATGACGTGAACCAGCTGGAAAAGATGAGCCAGGAATTGCACGAGGCCGAAGAGACCCGCGATCAGGCCATCACCTATTTGCAGCAGCGCGAGGCCGAACTGACCAACCAACTGGCCCAGACCGAAGCCGAACTGGCCGCCGCGATGGAAGGTCTGCGCGATGCCCGGCAAGAGGCCGAAGAATTGCGCGCCTATGTCGAACGGATGCGCACCGACTGAATGGCCGAACAGGGCAATGCGAAAAGGTCAGGGTGTCCCCTGACCTTTTTTGTTTAGGACGACACCTGTTCGCGCAGGATCGACGCGGTCAGCGACAGCAGCAGGTAAATGCCTGAGAAGATCAGGAAGGCCAGCAGCGTGTCTTCGAATTTGCGTGGATAGCTTGGGTCTTGCGAGGCAACGGGCACAACGCTGGTCGTCAGATAGCGGGCTTGGCTATCGGCATCTCGGCGGGCGGTCTCCAGCCTTTCCAGCGCGGCCTGAAGCATCATGTCACGCGTGGCAAGGTCGGCCTGCGCAAGCTGGATCTGGACAGCCGTTTCCGCCAGCGAGTTTTCGCCTTGGGAGGCCGAAGTCATCTGGGTGTTCAGTTCTTTCAGCAGGGCCTCTAGACGGCGCACGTCACCTTGCGCGCCTTCGACCTTGGCGGCGTTCGGGCGGCGGTTGTCCAGCTGCGCCTGCAAGGCCAGCCGCTTTTCCTGAAGCTGCACTTCGACGTTGTTGATCTGGCCGCGAAGGGCGGCAATCCGGCCCTGCGGGTCAATGATCGCGCCTTCCTGCTGCATTCGAACCAGCTTTTCCTGTGCGTCCAGACGGGCTACGCGGGCCTCCTCCAAGCCTTCTTCGGCATCGGTCAGGGCATTGGCACGCTTGCGCAGCGACAGCTGGTCAACGCGTTCTTCGGCGTAGCTGATCAAAGCACGGGAAAATTCTGCCGCCAGTTCCGGGTCAGCGGCGGTGACTTCCATCTTGATGACGCCTTCGGTCGGGTCGTAACCGATCTCGATATTGCGCTTATAGGCTTTGTACGCCTCCTCGTTCGAGGGATCGTCGCTCAGGCGCTGGATCGGGTCGATCCAATCTTGGTTGAAATGGCTTTTGAAGCCTTCGTCTTCATCCAGACGCAGCATGGCGTCCTTGGATTGCAGGTAAGACTGCACCGCGATGGCATCTTGGTTGGTGGCAAATTGCGTGCCGCTCAGAAGACCGCCAAAACCGGCACCGCCACCATCGTTCTTGAGGATCAGGAATTCGGCGCGGGTCGTGTACATCGGGGTGGCCACGGCATAGTAATAATACCCTGCCAGAAGCGTCGGCAGCATCACAAAGAACGCCAACCGCGTCAGCAGCAGCATGGATTTCTTGCGGCGACGACGGGCGATATCGCGCTGGATCTCCATGATCTCATGCGAGCGGCGCTCGGACGGTTTCATCGTTTCGGTCGAAGGCAGTCCGACCTTTTTCGGGTCGATCCGCTGCGGCAGTTGTATGCGCCCGGCGGCGCTATCGGCCTGATCTTCGGGATCGTCCGACACAACAAGCGCCAGCATGTTGGACCGTTGGAACGGATCGATGCCCTTGGCGCGCAATTGCTGGACGGCCTCGTAGTCGGTCTGCGGGTCAAGCCCGTGCTTTTGCGCAACGCGGCGGGCCATGCGCAATTGGCGACCCGTCAGGCCCTCGCGCTGAATGACTGCCAGATCGGTCGACCCGATGTCCGACTTGGCCTCAGCCGGTTGCGGCGTCGGCTGTGCGGGGGGCTGCGACGCTGCGGGCGGCGCTGCGGGGGCTTGTGCAGGCTCGGGCGCTTTGGCTGCGGGGGCTGCCGGTTGTTCGGCGGCGACCGTTTCCGGGGTGTCACGCTTCGGCTCTGGCGCTGAAGTGGCGCTGGGGCGGCGAATGCGAAACTTCTTAGCTTTGGGTTTCGTAGTCATAGAGCAGTTTCGCTTCTTCAAGGGTGTCAAACATATGGAGCTGTCCGTTCATCAATACAGCCGCCTTGCGGGCGAATTTCTGAAGGATCTCCGGTTGGTGAGACACGATGATCATTGTCGTTGTCCGAAGACGTTCGGCCAGAATTTCCCCGGCCTTGCGGTTGAATTCCACGTCGGTCGAAGCGGGCATGCCTTCGTCGACAAGGTACATGTCAAAATCCAGCGCCAACATCAGCGAGAAGGTAAACCGCGCCCGCATCCCCGACGAATAGGTGCCGATCGGCTGGTCAAAATATTCCTCTAGCCCGCAGAGCCACCGGCAGAACGCCTCGACATAGTCGGGGTCCAGCCCATAAAGCCGCGCGATAAAGCGGGCGTTTTCGCGGGCCGACAGGCGGGTCACAACACCGCCCATAAATCCCAGCGGAAAGGATACCCGGCAATTGGTGCGAATCTCGCCCTCATCGGGCTTTTCCAGCCCGGCCATCATCTTGATCAGGGTGGTTTTGCCGGTGCCGTTCGGCGCAAGAATGCCCAGACTTTCGCCGATGTTCACGCGAAAGGACACGCGGTCCAGAATGACCTTGCGCTGTTTGCCTGTCCAAAAGGACTTGCTGACTGTGTCGAACTCTAGCATCCGAATGTCCTGAAACCGCTCATAGGACTCGTTAACGAGGTAGCCTTAATCCGGTATTATTCGGCAAACTTGTTCTTATTGTGGCCCGTTTCGGAAACAAAAGCCACGGTTTGGGGGAATAGAAAAGGCCGGCGCACGGGGCGCCGGCCTTTTTATGCTCACTCTGTCGGTTGGATCAGAGTTCGTGCTTTTCCACGCGGCAAATCTTGCCAACAACGATCGATATGATCGCAGCGGCAAAGCTGAACAGCGCGCCCATCTTGGCCGCATCCTGAACCGGACCGGCGTCGAAGGCGACCGAAGCCACGAACAGCGACACGGTAAAGCCGATGGCTGCCACAAAGCCGATCACGACAAGGTCGATGATCCGCATGCCTTGCGGGATGCCAAGGCCCAGCGGCCGCGCGGCGATCCAGCCAAAGATCAGAATACCAATCGGTTTACCAATCAACAGACCAGCCAGAACCAGCCATGTCGCATCACCCATCGACGAGAATTCGACACCGGCGTTCAGCAGGCCAAAGAAGAACAGGATGATCTCAACCGGATGCTTCAGCGCGTGCTCGATCATGTT
Source organism: Pseudoprimorskyibacter insulae (assembly GCF_900302505.1). Lineage (GTDB taxonomy): Bacteria > Pseudomonadota > Alphaproteobacteria > Rhodobacterales > Rhodobacteraceae > Pseudoprimorskyibacter > Pseudoprimorskyibacter insulae. Next base: position 438,811 of record NZ_OMOJ01000002.1, read on the forward strand.
CAGCAGGTCGTGCAGGTGTTCTTCTGCGGCGCTGAAGATGCCGAAGGCGCGGTCGGCGTGCGGGATGGTCGGAACGATCGGCAGCAGGCCAAGCGCCGGGTGGATGCCCGATTCCTGGAACCCGTACCAGCTGGCGCAAGCGGCAATCAGGTAGGGCCAGAACGACAGGTACTTGCGCATCCAGGTCGAGTTCGGGCGGTCTTGGTTGCCACGGTCCAGGTAGCGCGGCAGCCAGTTGGCCAGCACAAAGACGGCGACGGCGGCAGCCAGCGACAGCAGCAGCCATTCCGGTGCCAGTTCAGCCGACGGATAGAAGATCGCCAGAATGATCAGGCCAGCCGCGTCGTCGGCGATGGCCAGCAACAGCAAGAAACGCACGGCGGGGTGGCCTGCGCCGAACACGATCCGGCCAACAAGGTAGGAAAACGCGATGTCGGTCGCCGTGGGGATGGCCCAGCCGTTCGCGACGGCGTCATAGGTCGTCGAGCCCATGATCATTGCCAGACCAAGGTAAACGCTGATCGGGCCAATCATGCCGCCAAGCGTTGCAAACAGCGGCGTTGCGGCTTTCTTGCCGCGCAGCGATCCGTTTTCAAGGATGACAGCTTCCCAAACTTCTTTCGCCGCGATGGCGAAGAACAGTGCCATAAGCACATCGTTGACGAGGTAATGTAGGGTCAGCGTGCGATGCCCATCATGCAGATGGCCAATCGGCGCGTGATCCCAGATCACAAATTCGACGAAGTGGTGGTAACTATCGGGGTTTGTGTTCGCCCATCCCAACGCGATCAAAGCGCCGATGATCAGCAGCAGCGAATAGTTGGTCAGAAAATTCCAGACGCGATACATTGTATTTCCGGCCCTTTTGCAACTCTGAGGTTTCTGGGCGTTTACCGGATTGTCATAAGTAGGGCAACGCAGCGCAAGAGGAAGAGCCCGTAAAAACGACACAGATTTGCATGCGTTAGATCAGTTTAGATCAGCCTTCGCGCATAGGTGGTGTCTTTTGCGCCGCAGTCTATCGCCCAAGGCGCGAGTCGCCCGCTGCGGTATCTTGTGACGCAGCGGGCAGGTTTGTCAGGCGATTGCCGCCCACGCGGCCCCGGCCAGCACTGCGCCAAGGATGGCATAGCCCAGATAGGCCGCAAAGACGCGCGGTTTGACCAGCGCCCAGACCGCGACAGCGGCGGGGATACAGCTGACGCCCCCGGCGATCACAAAGCTCATGGCGGCGCCCTGCGACATGCCTTGTGTCAACAGCGCATCCACCAGCGGAACCGCCGCGTAGCCGTTCAGATAGGCGGGCGCTCCGACAAAGGCCCCAAGGATGATCGGCCAAACACCAGTGCCACCCAGAACGCCCGCGATCCAATCGGCAGGCACGTAGCGGATCATCACGGCCTCTAGCACATAGGCCAGCGTCAGCCACTTCAGCAGGAACAGTGCGTTTTCCAATCCGGTGTCGCGGAATGTGGCGCGACGGGCGTCATCGGTCCAGAACCGCCAGACCGGCGCACCGCTGAAGGGCTTCTTGACGCCGCAACATCCGCCCACCTTGGGCTTTTCGCGCAATGGGTCGCGGAACACGGGGCTGGTGGCGAAGGCCATGGTGCCAAGCCCGCCCAGCAGGCCAATGCCCACGGCGGCCACGGTTTTGGCCATGGCGAAATCCCAGCCAAGCGTGCCTGAGGTGACAAGAAACATCGCCGGGTCCATCAGCGGCGACGCCAGCCAAAAGGCCATGACCGCACTGAGCGGCGCACCGACGGCCAGCAAGGCCGCGATAAAGGGAATCACCTCGCACGAACAGAAGGGCGACAGCCCACCCAGCAGGGCAGCCATTACGATCATCCGGGCCTCGTTGCCCTCAAAGGCTTTGGCAAGCAGGGTCTCGGCCCCGCTGGCCTTCAGATAGGCGACGGCCAGAACGGCGAAGGCGATGAAGGGCAGGGTGTGCCAGATGGCTCCGATTGCGAATTCCACCGTTGGCCAAAGGGCGGGCATGTCCAGCACGGCCACCGCGACCAGCGTCAGTGCGGTGGCGGCCCATGCTTTGTCAATCTTGGGCCAGCCCCGGCCCGGCGCGGCTGTGTCAGCCATGGTCATGTCCTTCCTTGGAACAATCGGCGCAGCATTCGGTCAGCAGGAATTCCGACAGGGCGCGGACCTCATCATAGGCCGCGCCAGCGCATAGAATGCTGCGGCCCTTGCGGGTTTGGGTGATTAGTTCGGCCTGAGCCAAGATTTTCAGATGGTGGGTCAGGGTCGATCCGGTGACGCCCGATTTTTCGCCAAGCTCGCCGATGGTCAGACCATCCGGCCCGGCCCGCACCAAAGTGCGCAGCACAAGCAAGCGCTGTTCCGATCCAAGCGCGGCGAATTTCGAAGCGGCCACTTCAAGCGGCATATGCGGGAGGGGCGAATCCATTTTCATATTTCTAGAATTATCGAATTGAAGGGTGTTGGCAAGGTTTATTTCGACAATCATCGAAATATTGGCAGGGTTGGCGAATGCCCTTACATCTAACCCAATGACAAACCTGACCGATCAAATCCGCGCCTGCACACTTTGCGCTGACCGGTTCGCCGCCACGGCGACGGCCCACCGTCCGCGGCCGGTGGTGTGGTTCCGCCCCTCGGCGCGGCTGCTGATCGCGGGGCAGGCCCCCGGCGCAAGGGTGCATGAAAGCGGCAAGCCGTTCGACGATGCCTCGGGCGACCGGCTGCGGGACTGGCTGGGCGTCACCCGGGATGAGTTCTACGACCTAACCCATGTCGCCTGCATTCCGATGGCGTTTTGCTTTCCGGGCTATGACGCCAAGGGCAGCGATCTACCCCCGCCGCCCGCTTGCCGCAACACGTGGCATGGCCAGATCATGGGCACGATGCCGAACCTGCGCTAAACGGTTCTGGTCGGCGGCTATGCTCAGAAATACCATTTGGGCGCAAAAACCGCCGTAACAGAGACTGTTTTGAACTGGCGCGACCATCTGCCGGGTGCAATCCCCTTGCCTCATCCGTCGTGGCGCAATACCGCATGGCTGCGGCGCAACCCGTGGTTCGAAACCGATCTGCTGCCGGTGCTGCGCCAGCGCGTAAAGGAGGTCATGCAATGACGGAACACACCCCGCTCGACACCGCCCACCAAGCGATGGAGGCCGCGCCCGAGGATCATGCCGCCCGTTTGCGCTTCTATGAACGTCTGGCGGATTCTGAGCTGTTCCTGATGCTGACCGAAGAAGCGCAGGGCGACCAAATTTCGCCCGAGTTGTTCGAATTGGCCGACGCCTCGTTCGTGCTGGTCTTTGACCGAGAGGAACGCTTGGGCCAGTTTGCGGGCCGCCCGGTGCCCTATGCGGCGCTGTCGGGCCGCGCGATTGCACAGATGCTGGGCGGGCAGGGCATTGGCCTTGCCGTCAACCCCGAGGTCGCGCCCTCGTCGATCCTTTTGCCGCCCGAGGCTGTATCGTGGCTGACCCAAACGTTGGATCATGGCCCGCAACAGACTGAGGCACGTCCGGTTGAATTCAACACGCCCAAGGGTCTGCCTGATGTTCTGCTGACTGCGCTGGATGCCAAGCTGGCCACCGCCGCCGGATTGGCGCGCAAGGCCTATCTGACCGAGGTCACCTATGACGATGGCACACGCGGGCACCTGCTGGGGATCACCGGCGCGGTTGACGGCGCCGAGGCCCCCTTGGCCCGCGCGGTGAACGAAGCGCTGGTGTTTTCGGGGATCGAGGCGGGCGCACTGGACGTGGTGTTTCTGTCCGACAGCGATAGTGCCGCCGCGCAATTGGCCCGCGTTGGCCTGCGCTTTGATCTGCCCGAGCCGCAGAAGGCCGAAGAAATTGCCCGCCCCGCACCGGGGAGCGATCCGGAAAAGCCGCCGATTCTGCGCTAAGCGACGCCCGGCGCTAGGTTAGCCCCATCTCAGACCGGAAAGTCGGCAGGGTATCGTCATCCGCTGGCGTCGCCTCCCATACGGCGCGGGCAATAGCGCGGGCAAGGCATACGGCGGCTGCGTGGCCGATCTCAGTCACCTCTAGCGGCGATGCCATGGGCCTGGCGCCTGTGCTGGCGGCAAAGATCAGATCGCCGTCGTGGGGCGTATGCGCAGGCACAATCGCACGGGCCATACCGTCATGCGCGGCGGTGGCCACGCGCTTACACTCGGCCTTTGTCAATGCGACGTCGGTGGCGACGATTGCGATGGTGGTGTTGGCCAGTTCCATCATCGCGGTGAATTTGCGGCTGGGCGGATTGGGTTGAAACCCTTGCGTGGGATCGGGGCCAAGTGCGCCGAATTCGCCGCCCATCTCATAAGGGGCGGCGTGGAAATGACGGCCCGACGGGGTCGTGACGCTGCCCACCGGGTTCGCGGCGACCAATGCGCCCACGGTTGCCCCCGATGGCAAAACCACCGAGGCCGAGCCAAGCCCACCCTTGTGCATCGCCGTCTGCGCGCCCGTTCCAGCGCCGACCGATCCAAGGTTGAAGGTGGTTCCCGCATTGGCCAATGCCGCGCGGCCAAGCGCGGGGTAGGGGTTTTCGCCCCAATCCTTCTGCCCGCCGTTCAGCAGATCAAAGATAATGGCCGAAGGCACGATGGGCACGCGGGCAGTGAACACCGGAAATCCGCGCCCCTGTTGGTATAGCGCATCCATGACCCCCTGCGCTGCGGCAAGGCCAAAGGCACTGCCGCCGGATAGGACCAGCGCATCGACCCCGGCAACGGATTTGTCCGGCTCCAAAAGGTCAGTTTCGCGGGTGCCGGGGGCGCCACCCATGACGGAATAGGAACAGGCAAAAGGCGCATCCGCCGTCAGAACCGTGGTGCCGGATTTCAGCGTATCGTCCTGCGCATTGCCCACGCGGAGCCCCGTGACATCGGTGATCAAGTTCAGGGGGCCGGGCTTCATCTTGGGCGTTCCTCGTGACGGCAAGCGGTGCTTTTGCGTATTTGGAAAGAGAAGAAGCAGGGACGCAAGGCGAAAGGGCCGCGCGGCACGCAATTGGCACCGCGCGGGTTGTTCTAGATGCAGCGGCCGCCGTCGACCTGCATGCAGACGCCCGTGACCATGCTGGCCTCATCCGAGCACAGATAGAGCGCGGCGTTGGCCATATCTTCGGGCGTGGAAAAGCGGCCAATGGGGATGGTCGACAGGAACTTGGCGCGCATTTCCGGCGTGTCGTCGCCAAGGAAGCTGGGCAGCAGCGGCGTGTCGCCTGCGACCGGGTTGATGGCGTTGACGCGGATGCCTTCGGGGGCCAGTTCCACCGCCATGGCGCGGGTCGCGGTGTTCATCCACCCTTTGGAACTGTTGTACCAGTTCAGGCGCGGGCGTGGCGAGACGCCAGCGGTTGAGGCAACGTTGAGGATATTGCCCGCTTTGCGGCTTTTGAAATGGGGCACCAAGGCGCGGGCGGTCAGGTAGACGGACTTGCAGTTCACCGCGAAGACGCGGTCAAAGTCATCCTCGCTGACCAACTCCATTGCGTTCGGCAGGTGGGTGACGCCCGCGTTGTTCACCAGAATATCGACATGGCCGAATTCGGCGATGGCGCGGTCCACCATGTCGTTCACGCTGGGGCCGTTGGCCACGTCGACACGCTGCGCCAGCCCGCCGAATTCGTGCGCGACGGCCTTGGCGTTGGTCTCATTGATGTCGGCGATCATGACTTTCGCGCCTTCTTCGAGAAAGCGTTTGGCGATGCCCGCGCCAAAGCCTGAACCTGCGCCGGTGACGATGGCGGTTTTTCCCTCAAGTCTCATGTCGTGTCCTCCTCAGAACGTGGCGCGGCCGCCGGTTTGGTCAAAGACGGCACCCGTGGTGAACGAGGCTTCGCGGCTGGCCAGCCAGCAGATCATGTTCGAGATCTCATCGACGGTGCCGAACCGGCCCATCGGGATTTTCGACAGCATGAAGGCGGTGAATTCCGGTGTCATCTGGTCGAAGATCGCGGTGCGCACGGCGGCGGGGGCCACGGCGTTGACGGTGACGGCCGTGTCGGCCAGTTCCTTGCCCAGCGATTTGGTCAGGCCGATCACGGCGGCCTTGGACGCGGAATAGGCTGGGGCTTTGGGGTTGCCTTCCTTTCCCGCGATCGAGGCGAGGTTGATGATCCGGCCATAGCCGCGTTCGCGCAGGATCGGGGCGATGGCGCGGTTGCAGTAGAACACCGCGTTCAGGTTCAGGTTCATCACCTTCAGCCAATCGGCGTCCGAGTATTCCCACGTGGTGACGTTCGGGCCTGTGATACCAGCCGAGCACACAAGGATATCAAGCCCGCCGTAATCATTGGCGTCTTGGGCCATGGCGGCGTTGACCGCGTCGCTATCGGTCACGTCGATCTTGCGGCCACGGATGTTTGGTTCGTCCGACATGCGGGCGATGGCGTCGTCGTTGATGTCCCAGATGATGACGTTTGCGCCTTCGCGGGCAAGGCGGCGGCTGACCGCTTCGCCGATGCCCGATCCGCCACCGGTTACAATGGCCGTCTGGCCTTCAAATCGTTTGTCCAAAATATCCTCCCATGGTCAGCCGTGATAGGCGGCGACCGTCTTTACTGTTGAAAAGCCATAAAGCGCTTCGAAGCCTTTTTCGCGGCCATGGCCAGATTTGCCGACGCCGCCGAAGGGCAGTTCGACGCCGCCACCGGCCCCGTAATTGTTGATGAACACCTGACCTGAGCGCAGCGCCTTGGCGAGGCGCATTTGCCGGGCGCCATCCCGCGTCCAGACGCTAGAGACGAGGCCGTAATCGGTGCCGTTTGCGATGGCGATGGCCTCTTCTTCGGTGTCGAAGGGGATCATCACCTGTACCGGGCCAAAGATTTCATCCTGCGCCAGCGGGTGATCTGGCGACACAGGGCCAAATAGCGTGGGCTGCACATAGCTGCCGCCCTTTGGCAGGTCTGGGGCCAGTTGCGCCTTGGCCAGCACCGGCAGGTCTGCGCCTTTGTCAAGGAAGCCTTGCACCCGGGATTTCTGGACGGCCGAGATCAGCGGTCCGACATCCAGATCGTCGGTGGCCGGGCCAACCTGCTTGGCAGCATAGGCCGCTGCCATGCGGCGGGCGACGTCGTCATAGACACCGCGCTGCACCAGAATGCGCGATGAGGCCGAGCAGGTTTGCCCGCAATTCTGAAGCCCGGCATTCACGAGGAAGGGCAAGGCCGCATCCAGATCGGCGTCATCGAACACCAGTTGGGGCGACTTGCCGCCCAGTTCCAGCGTCACTGGGATCACGTTATCGGCGGCGGCGCGTTGCACAGCGGCCCCGGTGGCGACCGAACCGGTAAAGCTGATGTGGTGAATGCCGGGATGCGAGGACAGCGCCGCGCCCGCCTCGGATCCCAAACCGGGCACCACGTTCAGAACGCCGGGCGGAAAGCCCGCCTGTTCGGCCAGCCACGCATAGGCCAACGCGGTGAGGCAGGCATCTTCGGCGGGTTTCAGAACGCAGGTGTTGCCCATGGTCAGCGCGCCGCCGACAGATCGGCCGATGATCTGCATTGGGTAGTTCCACGGCACGATATGGCCCGTCACCCCATGCGGTTCGCGCATCGTGTAAACGGTATAGCCATCCAGATAGGGAATGGTCTGGCCATGCACCTTATCCGCCGCCCCGCCGTAGAATTCGCAATAGCGGGCCAAGGCCACGGCATCGGCGCGGGCTTGCTTCACCGGCTTGCCCACATCGACGGCTTCCATCTCGGTCAGCAGGTCGACGTTGTCTTTCACCAAGCGGCCCAGCTTGGTCAGAAGGCGGCCCCGCTCTGCGGCGGTCATACGGGCCCATGGCCCGTGGCGCGCGGCTTCGGCGGCCTTGACGGCATCGTCGATGTCAGCTGCGGTGCCACGGGCGATGCGCCCGATTTCGCGCCCGGTGGACGGGTTGGTCAGCGGCAGCGTGTCCGCCGTTTTACGCCATTCTCCGTTGATCAGGATGCAGGACGGGTCAAAGGGTAGGATCGGCAGCATGGTCTCCTCCTCCAGTTGCCGGGGGCAGCGTTGGCGCGGCCTCTAGGAGAGATTTGGTATACCATTCGCTCGGGTTGTCAAACACCGATGCCGTTGGCCCCTGCTCGATGATGCGGCCAGACTCCATGACCATGACCTTATCGGTGATCGAGCGGACGACCGACAAATCGTGGCTGATGAACAAATAGGTCAGGCCGTAGTCGCGGCTGAGGTCGGCCATCAGATCAAGGATCTGAGCGCGAACCCGCACGTCGAGGGCGGAAACGGCTTCGTCAAAGACGATCAGTTCCGGGCGAATGATCAGGGCGCGGGCGATGGCGATGCGTTGCCGCTGCCCGCCGGAAAAAGCGTGGATGTATTTGCCCGCGTCGTCCGGGTGCAGGCCGACAGCGGTCAGAGCCTCGGCCACAGCCTCGCGGCGTTTGGTCCCTATGGGCGGATCGGGCAGCAGGTGGAACGGCTCGGTGATCAGGCGCTCGACCTTGTGGCGGGGGTTGAAGCTGCCGTAGGGATCTTGGAAGACGACCTGCATCTTGCGGCGCACATCAAGGTTTGTGTTACCGTGGGTGAAAACGGGTTGGCCATCCAGCAAGATCGCGCCCGATTGCAGTGGCTCAAGCCCCAGAATAGCCCGGGTTAGGGTCGATTTTCCGCAGCCAGATTCGCCCACCAGCCCGACACGTTCGCCCTTGTTGATGGTGAAGGACACGTCATCGACGGCGCGAAAGCTGCCTTGCGGGCCAAACAGGGTTTTGCGGGGGGTGCGATAATCGCGGCAGGCGCTTCGGACTTCGAGAAGGGCGGAGCCGCCGGGCTTGTCCTCAAGCGCGGCTTGGTGGCGAGAGGCCTCAAACAGCGCGCGGGTATAGGGGTGCTGCATATTGGCAAAAAGGGCGCGGGTCGGGCCCTGTTCGACAATCTCGCCGTGGCGCATGACGACGATCCGGTCGGCCATGTCCGAGACAACGGCCAGATCGTGGGTGATCATCATCAGACCCATACCATCCTCGCGAACCAGCTTTTGCAGCAGGTCAAGGATTTGCGCTTGGGTCGTGACATCAAGCGCGGTGGTCGGCTCATCCGCGATCAGCAGTTTGGGGCGCAGGGCGATGGCCATGGCGATCACCACGCGCTGCCGCTGCCCGCCCGAGAGTTCATGCGGGTAGCGCGACAGCGGGAAGCGGTCTTGCGGCAGGCCGACGCGGGTCAGCACCTCAGCCGCGCGTTTGAACGCCTCCGCGCGGGGGGTATTGGTGTGGATCAGGATCGTTTCAGCCACCTGATCGCCGATGGACTGCACCGGGTTCAGCGCGGTCATCGGTTCCTGGAAGACCATGCCGATTTCATTGCCGCGCAACTTGCAAAGCTGGGGTTCGGTGAGGGTGAGCAGATCGTCTTGGTTGCAGCTGAGGCAGCCTGACGCGTCTGAGCCATGAGGCAGAAGGCCGATGGTGGCGAGCGCGGTCATGGATTTGCCCGAGCCGCTTTCGCCGGTGATGGCAACGATTTCGCCCATGCCGATGGTGAGAGAGATGCCTTTGAGGATGGGTTTGCCGTGGATCGCAACCGAGAGGTTTTGGATGTCGAGCAGGGGTTTCGGATCGTTTGCGCGATCCGACCGATGCGAGGGGCTCTGCCCCTCGCGCTCCCCGGGATATTTTGGGTCAGAAAATACGGTCATGTGCGCAGAACCCTCAGACGTGGGTCCAGCCAATCGCGCAGGCCATCGCCCAGAAGGTTGAGCCCGAGCACCATGGCGACGATGGTCAGGCCGGGGACAAGGGCGACATGCGGGGCGAGGGCGACCATGGTTTGCGCATCGGCCAGCATCCTGCCCCAGCTGGGGATGGGGGGCTGTGCGCCGAGGCCCACGTAGCTGAGGCCGGCCTCAGCCAGAATGCCAAGGCTGAACTGGATGGTGCCTTGGACGATCAGCAGGTTGGCGATGTTGGGCAAGATGTGTTCGGCGCTGATGCGGGCGGCGGATTTGCCGGACACGCGGGCGGCCATGATGAATTCCCTTTGCCAAAGGCTGAGGGCTGCGCCGCGGGTCAGGCGGGCGAAGACGGGGATGTTGAAGATGCCGATGGCGATGATCGCGTTGACTGCGCCAGGGCCGAAGATCGCCGTGATCAGGATGGCAATTACAAGGCTGGGGAAGGCGAAAACCAGATCGTTGCCACGCATGATGACCTCATCCAGAAGCGAGCCTTTGCGGGCGGCGGCGGCAAGGCCAAGGGGCACGCCAAGGCCCATGCCGATGCCGACCGCCACAAGGGCGACCGCGATGGAGGTGCGTGCGCCGACCATGATCATGCTGAGCATATCGCGGCCGAAATGGTCGGTGCCGAACGGGTGGGCCATGGACGGGGGTTTGAGCCGGTCGGCAATGGCCATTGTGTCGATGGCGTAGGGTGTCCAGAGGTAGGACAGCAGCGCGGCGAGCAGGAACAGGGCGGATAGTGCGAGGCCGAGGATCAGTGAGGGTTTCATGCGCGGGCCCTCAGCCTTGGGTCGACGATGGCATAGGCCAGATCGACGAGGAAATTCACCACGATCACCGCAAAGACCAGTAGCATGACGACGGATTCAACGACGATCAGATCGCGCTGGCCGATGGATTGAAAGATCAGGCGGCCAAGGCCGGGCAGGTAGAAGACTTGTTCGATGATGATCGCCCCGGCCAGCAGGAATGAGAACTGCAGCCCGATGATCGTAAGCACAGGGATCAGCGCATTGCGCACGCCGTGTTTCCACAGCGCTTGGCGATAGCTGAGGCCTTTGGCGCGGGCGGTGCGCATGAAGTCCTCGCCAAGGATATCAAGCAGGGATGAGCGCATGACGCGCGCCAGAATGGCGGCTTGCGGCAGGGCAAGGGCGATGGCGGGCAGGGTCAGGGCCTTGAGGCCGGGAAGCAGGCCGCCCTCCCACCCCGGAAAGCCGCCCGCGTTGAACCAGCGCAGGTTGATGGCGAAGACAAGCACCAGCATCATGGCGAACCAGAAATTCGGGATGGCAACGCCAAGCTGCGTCGCGCCCATGACGGCCAGATCGCCCGCCTTGCCGCGACGGGCGGCGGCGTAGATCCCGGCGGGGAAGGCGATCAGGGTCGAAAGCGTCAGGGCATACAGGGCCAGCGGCAGGGACACCCATAGCCGGTCTGCGACCATCTGGCTGACTGAAGTGCGATAGGTGTAGGAGGTGCCGAAATCGCCCGTCACCATACCGCCCGCCCAGGCCAGAAACCGCTGCCATTTGGGCACGTCCAGCCCTAGTTCGGCGCGCAAGGCGGCGACGGTGTCGGGCTGGGCGTTGATGCCAAGCATGTAGCTGGCCGGATCGCCGGGGGCGACCTCAACCACCAGAAAGATGACAAGTGAGGCAATGGCCAGACTGACGATCAGGGATGTTAAGCGTTTGAAAAAATAGCGCAGCATGGCCCCGACGTTACCCGACTTCTGCAACTTGGCAAGCACCCGATTTTCTGCGGCGCGTCAGAACCTTATGCGGGCGTGGCAAGGCGCTGGAAAATTGCGCGGACCGGATCGGGCAGGGGGGCGGATTGACCGGTGTCGCCGACATGGACCATGGCAAAGAAGCCCGTCGCGCAGGGGGTGTCCTGATCGTCTTGGAACAGGCCCAGATCAAAGCGGACCGAGCTGCGGCCGATATGCGGGATGCGCAGGCCAATCTGAAGCGGGTGCGGATAGCCGGTTTCGCGGTGATACTTGCAGCCGTTTTCCACCACGACAAACCGCGTGGCATTGGGGCCGCGAATGATCAGGCCGTTGTCCTGTTGCCAATTGCTGACGGCGGTGTCGAACAGTTGGTAATAGGCGGCGTTGTTCATGTGCCCGTATTCGTCATTGTCGGACCAGCGGGTCTGAAGAGCGACAAAGGCGGGGTATGCAGCGCGGGTGGTCATCAGCCGTTGCGCAGCAGGCGGAATATGGTGGATGCGCCCCATCCTGCGATGGTGGCAATCAGCAGAGACAATAGCCCGTAGTAGAACGCGTTGTCGCGGGACAGGTTGAAGAGCCAGCGTTCCAGCCCGACCTTGCCGACGGTGATTTCGGTTTCATAAAGGTCGACCACCTCGCCGCCGCGGGTCAGGAAGATCCGGGTGCGATAGGCGCCTTCGGTCAGGTTGGCGGGCATGTTCACCGAAGCGCGGAACAGGGTCTGATCTTCGATCGTGACCGCGCCTTCCAGCAACTTATATAGTCCGCTGTTTTGCTGAAGGCGGATCGCGGCGTCGGTAAAGCTCTGGCTGGCGACATCGCCGCGTGCCATGCCCATGGCCCGTATGGCCAGATCGACCGACACATTGTGCGCCTTGTCTGCGGCGGCGCTCATGACGTTGTCCCAGCTTGCACTGGTGGCGACGGCGTAGAAGGTGGGCGCGGCGGGCAGTTCCGCGGAACGGGCGTTGACCCAGATCCCGGCAACGCGTGCTTTGCGGAAGATTGTGATGGGGCGGTCCGGCCCGGCGATGGTCACGACCACTTGCAGCGGGTCGCCTGTGGGGATGGGGGTTTCGCGTTTGACCGCGCCAAAGATCAGGATCTCTGAGCCGTCGAAATTGGGGGTGATCCGCACGCGGTCTTGGCTGAGGCCAAGCACGACCGTTTCAGTCTCGGCTGTCGCGTGGGTGGCCAATAGCGCGAGGATCAGCAGCAGCCAGCGCATCATTGCGCCCCGCCCACGGTCAGCGAATACAGCTCGGACGGGCGGATCAGCAGGTCCAGCGCCAGTTTTCCGCAGACCGCGATGACCAGAAGGGCCAACAGGACGCGCAATTGTTCGGCCTTGAGCAGCAGGCCAATGCGGGTGCCGACCTGCGCGCCAATCACGCCGCCGATCAGCAGAAGGAAGGCCAGCACGATGTCCACGGTATAGTTCGTCGTGGCGTGCAGCATGGTGGTGAAGCTGGCGACAAAGATGATCTGGAACAGCGAGGTGCCGACCACCACTTTGGTTGGCATGCCCAGCAGGTAAATCATCGCAGGCACCATGATGAACCCGCCGCCGACACCCATGATGGCGGCCAAGACCCCCACGCTCATCCCGACCAGAACAGGCGGGATGACCGAGATATAAAGCCCTGAGACACGGAAGCGCATTTTCAGCGGCAGACCATGCACCCAGTTGTGTTTCTTGCGGGTGGGCGGGCCGCCACGGCGTGATTTGCGCATGGCCCGCAGGCTTTCGGACAGCATCAAAAGCCCGATCACGCCAAGGAATAGCACATAGCAAAGCTGTACCAGCAGATCGACCTGGCCCAGTTCCTTGAGCATGTTGAAGATATAAACCCCAATGGCCGCGCCAATCAGCCCGCCGCCAAGCAGCACGGACCCCATCTTGAGATCAACCGTGCGCCGTTTCAGATGCGCCAAGACGCCCGAAATGGACGAGGCGACAATCTGGTTGGCCCCGGTTGCCACGGCCACGGCGGGCGGGATGCCGACAAAGAACATCAACGGGGTCAGAAGAAACCCGCCGCCCACGCCGAACATGCCGGACAATACCCCGACAAGGCCGCCAAGGCCCAGCAGCAGGAAGGCATTGACCGAAACTTCGGCTATGGGCAGGTAGATTTGCATAGACTTGTTTTTGCGCCTGAGTTGTTCCAAACGCAACTGACCAATCGGAAAAAATTTCTAAGGCCGTGTGAATTTCTGGTGACTGCCCAAGGGCTGCCCGGATCAGAAGAAGCTTTGCGGGTCGATGTCGATGGCCATGCGCAACTGGCCCTTCAGCCGGAATTGCGCCACCCATTCCGACAGGGCGGGCTGGAGGGCGGTGCCTTTGGGTGCTTTGACCAGCAGGCGCACGCGATGGCGTCCGCGCACGCGGGCAATGGGGGCCGGGGCCGGGCCAAAGACCTGCGCGCCTACACGGCGCAGCGGCGCATCTTGGCGGGCCATGGCATTGCCTAGGTCGAACACCTCTTGCACATCGGTGGACGACAGGATGATCCCCGCCATGCGCCCATAGGGCGGCACGCCCGCGGCGCGGCGTTCCTCGGCCTCGGCTCGCCAGAAGCCTTCTTCGTCGCCCGACAGGATCGAGCGGATCACCGGGTGTTCGGGCTGATAGGTTTGCATCAAGGCGGTGCCCGGCTTTTCGGCGCGGCCCGCGCGGCCTGCGACCTGTCGCATCAGTTGGAACGTGCGTTCAGCGGCCCGCAGGTCCGATCCCTGAAGCCCAAGATCGGCATCAATCACGCCGACCAAAGTCAGCAGCGGAAAGTTATGGCCCTTGGCCACCAATTGCGTGCCGATGATGATATCCGCGCCGCCATTTGCGATATTCTCAATCTCGACCTTCAATGCGCGGGCCGATCCGAACATGTCTGAACTGAGCAGCGCCACGCGGGCGTTCGGAAACAGCTCGGTTGCTTCTTCGGCGAGGCGTTCAACACCGGGGCCGACCGGGGCAAGGCGGCCCTCGACTTCGCATTTCGGGCAGACCTCGGGCATGGGTTTGGTTTTGCCGCATTGATGGCACACCAGCCGCTTCAGGAACCGGTGTTCGACCATCCGCGCATCGCAATGGTCACAGCCGATCTGATGCCCGCAGGCCCGGCAGATGGTCACGGGCGCATAGCCGCGCCGGTTCAGGAACAGCAGCGATTGTTCTTGTCGTTCGATCCGGGTGGCCACCGCGCCGCGCAGCGCCTCTGAGATCCAGCGATTGCCCGGCAGCTTTTCGGCCCGCATGTCCAGCGCGCGCATGTCGGGCATGACCGCTGGCCCAAACCGCGACGTCAGATCGACTCGGTCATATTTACCCGCGTCCGCATTGGCCCATGTTTCAAGGCAGGGCGTGGCCGAGGCCAGAACAACCCGCGCCCCGATGATCGACGCCCGCAGCACGGCCATGTCGCGGGCGTTGTACAGCACGCCGTCCTCTTGCTTATACGAGGTGTCGTGTTCTTCATCGACGACGATCAGCCCAAGGTTCTGGAACGGCAAGAATAGGGCCGAACGCGCCCCAATCACCATTTGTGCGCCGCCTTCGCCGACCATCCGCCAGACGCGGCGGCGTTCTGTCATGGTGACGCCCGAATGCCATTCCGCCGGGAAGGCCCCGAACCGCGCTTGCACCCGCGACAGGAATTCCGCGGTCAGGGCGATTTCCGGCAGCAGGACCAAGGCCTGTTTGCCTTGGCGCAGGCATTCGGCCACGGCTTCCAGATAGACCTCGGTCTTGCCTGACCCGGTGACGCCTTTCAGTAGGGTCGTGCCATAGTCGCCCGATTGCACCCCGACGCATAGCTTGGCCGATGCGGCGATCTGGTCTTCGGTCAGATCTTTGGCGCCAAAGTCCGGGTCCAGACGGGGAAAGGCCGTGTCGCGCGGGGTGTTTTCTTCGCGTACGACGCCCTGTTTGACCAAGCCTTTGACCACGGAACTTGTCACGCCCGCCTGTTCAGATAGCTCATTCAGCGTCAGGGACAGCCCGCCCATGTCCTTGAGCACGGCCAGAACCCGGCGGCGGGCATCGGTGTCTCGGTCAGGGGTGCCTTCGCCAAGACGATAGATCTTGCGCATGGATTGCGGATCGCCCAAGCCCGGCGCACGGGTGGCAAGGCGCAGCATCGCGCTCATCGGGGTCAGGGTGTAGGCCCCGGCCTTTTCTAGAAAGGCCTGCATTTCGTCGCGCATGGGCTGGGCATCCAGCACGCGGATCACGGACCGCACCTTTGAGATATCCCAATCGCCCTTGCCCGGTCCCCAGACCACGCCAAGCACTTTGCGCGGGCCAAGCGGCACCTCGACAAAGGCCCCGGTGAAGCATCCGCCATCGGGGGCTTTGTAATCCAGAACGCGGTCCAGCGGCTGTGCGGTCAGCACGCCGACAAGCTCACCCGGCTGAAAAAAGCTCCGATCCACGCTCAGACTCCGTTAGCGCCAACATATAGGGGCTTTTGGCCAGCCCCTCTCTGGGGTATGACACGCGCAACCGAATGCCAAGCGATGCAAAGGAAACCTTGTCATGAAATTCTTTGTCGATAGCGCAGACGTCGATGCCATCCGCGAGCTGCACACTCTGGGGATGGTCGACGGTGTGACCACCAACCCGTCGATCATTGCCAAGTCTGGCCGTGACATCATCGAAGTCACCAAGGAAATCTGTAGCTTTGTCGAAGGCCCCGTTTCGGCCGAAGTCACCGCCACCGATGCCGACAAGATGATCGAAGAAGGCCGCAAGCTGGCCGAGATCGCGGAAAACATTGCCGTGAAGGTTCCGCTGACCTGGGACGGCCTGAAAGCCTGTAAGGTGCTGTCGGACGAAGGTAAAATGGTCAACGTGACCCTGTGCTTCTCGGCCAATCAGGCACTGCTGGCCGCCAAAGCGGGCGCGACCTTCATTTCGCCGTTCATTGGCCGCCTGGACGATATCAACCTTGATGGCCTGGACCTGATCGCCGATATCCGCGAAATCTATGACAACTACGGCTTTGAGACGCAGATCCTTGCTGCCTCGATCCGTACCGCGAACCATGTGTCGGAATGCGCCAAGATCGGCGCCGATGTCATGACCGCCCCGCCGGCGGTGATCAAGGCCATGGCGAACCACGTTCTGACCGACAAAGGTTTGGCTGCGTTCCTGGCTGATATCGAAAAAGCCAACATCAAAATCGTCTGAGCGATTTAGCGCTCAGCTATCGAAAGACACTGTGATTGATGCGCCACCCTGAAAGGGGTCTGGCGCATCTTTCATTGACAGGTGGGGTGTCTTTGCGACATGCCAAAGAAAACAACCATAAACTGAGCAGGACTGAAGGGCAGGAAATGCCCATAGGACAGGCGGATATATGAACAGTTTGAAGATCGACGAAGACCTTCGCGAAGCGATCATGACGCGGCCGGATGTCATCCTAGACGACAAGGAACTGATGCAGGCGCTGATCGCGGCCAATGAACGGGCGATGGGCGGGAATATCGTCGATCTGCGCGGCATCGCGATGGAACGGCTAGAGGCGCGTCTTGACCGGCTTGAGGACACGCATCGCAGTGTCATCGCCGCGGCCTATGACAATCTGGCTGGCACCAACCAAGTGCACCGCGCCATCCTGCGGATGCTGGACCCGGTAGAATTTGAATCCTTCCTGCAAAACCTTGGCGGCGAAGTGGCCGAGATTTTGCGCGTGGATGCGGTGCGGCTGATCCTTGAATCGGCGCATACCCAGACGGACCCATCGGTCAAACGTTTGGCGCATGTGTTGTCTGTGGCCGAGCCGGGCTTTGTATCGGCCTACTTGGGCGAAAACACCGGCGTGCCAGTGCGCCCTGTTGTGCTGCGCCAGGTGCAGGACGCCGAGGCGAGCATTTACGGCCAAAAGGCCGATTGGATCCGATCCGAGGCTTGCCTGCGTTTGGACTTTGGCAAAGGCCGCCTGCCGGGGCTGTTGGTGCTGGGCGCGGAAGATCCGCATCAGTTCTCGCCGCAGCAGGGGACGGATTTGCTGGGCTTCTTCGCCGGTGTGTTTGAACGCGCCATGCGGCGCTGGCTGGCGTGAGCCTAGAGATTTCACCCGCAGCGCGTGATGCGCTGGAAGGGTGGCTTGACCATGGCCGCGCCCTGAAGGGCGCCGCCGACAATACACTGACGGCCTATCGGACCGATGTGCTTGAATTCATCGTGTTCATGACGGGCTACCATGGCCAGCCGCAAGGGCTTGGCGCATTGGCGCGGATCACCGTGACCGACATGCGCGCCTGGATGGCCAACCAACGGGCCAGTGGCACAGGCGCACGGTCGCTGGCCCGCAAACTATCTGCTGTGAAAACCTTTTACCGCTGGCTTGCCGAACGCGAAGGGTTTGAACCCACGTCGGTTCTGTCTGCGCGGTCGCCGAAGTTCACCAAGAAACTGCCCCGGCCCCTTAGCCCCGATGCCGCCAAAGCGATGATCGACACTGTTGAGGCGCAATCGGTCAAAGGGTGGGTCGGCGCGCGCGACGCGGCGGTTGTCACCCTGCTGTACGGCTGCGGTTTGCGGATCTCCGAGGCGCTGGGCCTGACAGGCAAAGACCTGCCGCTGGGCGACACGCTGCGCATTATCGGGAAGGGCGGAAAGGAACGGATCGTGCCGGTTCTGCCTGTGGCCCGCGCCGCCGTGGCCCGCTACCTTGATATGTGTCCGCACGACCCCGCGCCGGATAAGCCTGTGTTTCGCGGTGTGCGCGGCGGTGCGCTGAACCCGCGTTTGGTGCAAAAAGTAACCGAACAGGCGCGGCTGCAACTGGGCCTGCCCGCAACGGCCACGCCCCACGCCATGCGCCATAGCTTTGCGACGCACCTTTTGGCGGCGGGCGGCGATCTGCGGGCGATTCAGGAATTGCTGGGCCATGCCTCGCTTTCGACGACGCAGGCCTATACCGCCGTTGACACCGTGCATCTGATGCAGGTCTATGAGCGGACCCACCCAAAGGCCCAGTGATATGCATCCCAATCCGACCTTCCATTCCGCGGATCATGCCAAAGATCTGGCGCTTGTTCGCGCCCGCGCCTTCGGGACCCTGGCCGTCAATGGCGCGGAATGGCCTGAAACGGCGCATGTCCCGTTTCTGCTGTCGGACAATGGCCAGACGATTGACCTGCATCTTGTGAGGTCCAACCCAATCGCCCGCCTGCTGAAAGACCCGCGTCCGGCGCGACTGACGGTGCTGGGGCCGGATGGCTACATCTCGCCCGATTGGTACGGGATCGACGATCAGGTGCCGACATGGAACTATGTGGCGGTGCGCTTGTCCGGTCGGCTGGAGCTGCTGCCGCAGGACGATCTGCCCGGCTTGCTGGACCGCCAGTCAGACGCGTTTGAGGCGCGGCTTCTGCCAAAACCGATATGGCGGATGAGCAAGGTCAGCGATGATGTGATGACCCGTTTCCTGCGGATGATCGTCCCGTGCCGCTTCCATATCGCGCAGGTCGAAGCCACGTGGAAACTGGGCCAGAACAAGCTCGACGCGGTGCGCTTGATGGCCGCCGATCATGTGGCGCAATCCGCCTTCGGAGCGGACATGGCAGAGCTGGCCAAGCTGATGCAGGAACCGCCCGAACTTTAGCGCTTGCCTCTGCCGGTGCGCGGCCTAGTCTTCCCGCAGATCCATGGGAGGACCACAATGAAACTTATAAGCTCACCCGCTTCGCCATTTGTGCGTAAGGTCCGGGTTTTGCTATTGGAAACCGATCAGGCCGCCGATGTCGAAGAGGTCGTCATCGCGACAACCCCGTTTCAGACGGACACGGGCCTGAAGGCCGCCAACCCGCTGGGCAAAATCCCCGCGCTGATCCGCGATGATGGCCCAGCCATTTACGACAGCCGGGTGATCTGCCGCTATCTGGACGACCGCGCCAAGGCTGGCCTCTATCCCGAGGCGCGTCTTTGGGATGTGCTTACGCTGGAAGCCACCGCCGACGGCATCATCGAAGGCACGCTGGCCACCGTCTACGAAAACCGCTTCCGCGATGAAGGGATGCGGATGCAGTCGTGGATGGATGCGCAGTGGGACAAAGCCGCGCGTGCGCTGGACGCCGTGAATGACCGCTGGATGAGCCATCTGAACGGCCCGGTCGACATGGCGCAAATCGCCATTGCTTGCGCGCTCGGCTATGCCGATTTCCGCGTCCCGGATCGGAATTGGCGCCAAGGCCGCGATGCGCTGGCCGCATGGTACGCCGAGTTTGAAAAGCGCCCGTCGATGCAGGCCACGATCCCGGCCTAACCGTTTTCGTGGAAATGGGCGTAGATCCGTTCGGCCAGCGCCGCCGAGACGCCCTCAACCGCCTTCAGGTCAGCCAGGTTCGCCCGGCTGACCGCCTTGGCCGAACCGAAATGCGCCAGAAGCGCGCGTTTGCGTGACGCCCCGACCCCAGCGATATCATCGAGCGGATTGGCGGCCATGGATTTGGCCCGCTTGGCGCGGTGCGTGCCAATGGCAAAGCGGTGTGCCTCGTCGCGCATGCGCTGAACGAAGTACAGCACCGGATCGTTGCGTTGCAGGGCAAAGGGCCGCTGGCCGGTGCGGTAGAATTCTTCTTTGCCGTGGTCGCGATCAACGCCCTTGGCCACGCCCACCATCGGGACATCTTCGACGCCATATTCGCGCATGATCTCGGCCACGGCCGAAACCTGCCCCGCGCCGCCGTCGATCAGCAGAAGATCAGGCCACAGGCCCTTATCGCGGTCGGGGTCATCCTTCAGCAGGCGTTTGAAGCGGCGGGTCAGCACCTCTTTCATCATGCCGAAGTCATCACCGGGCGTCAGGTCTTCGCCCTTGATGTTGTACTTGCGGTACTGGTTCTTCATGAACCCGTCCGGCCCCGCCGCGATCATCGCGCCCACGGCGTTGGTGCCCTGAATGTGGCTGTTGTCGTAAACCTCGATCCGCTCGGGCGGGGTGTCGAGGCCAAAGGCCTCGGCCACGCCGCGCAGCAGTTTGGTTTGCGTCGCCGATTCCGACATTTTGCGCCCAAGGCTTTCGCGGGCGTTGCGGGTGGCGCCCTCGATAAGCTCGACCTTTTCGCCGCGTTGGGGCACGGCAATTTCAACCTTGCGGCCCAGCTTTTGGCTCAGCGCCTCTTCCATCAGGTCGCGGTCTTCTATGTCATGCGACAGCAGCAACATGCGCGGCGGTTCCTTGGTGTCGTAGAACTGGCCGATGAAGGCCTCTAGCACCTCGGCCTCGTCGACATCCGCCCCGACGCGCGGATAGAAATCCTGATTGCCCCAGTTTTGGTTGGCCCGGATAAAGAACACCTGAACGCAAGCCTGCCCGCCTTCCATGTGCAGGGCGATGATATCGGCCTCGGCCACGCCGCGCGGGTTGATGCCTTGGTTCGTCTGCACCTGTGTCAGGGCGCGAATGCGGTCGCGCAGGGCTGCGGCGCGCTCAAACTCCATCGCCTCAGACGCCTCGGCCATCTGAGCGGCCAGCGTTTCCTGAATTTGCGTGGTGCGGCCCGACAGGAAATCCTCGGCCTCTTTGACGGTATGGGCGTAATCGGGCTCGGATATCTTGCCCACACAAGGGCCTGAGCAGCGCTTGATCTGGTATTGCAGGCAAGGGCGCGTGCGGGTGTCGAACATCGAATCCGAACAGTTGCGCAGCAAGAACACCTTTTGCAATTGGTTCAGCGTGCGGTTTACCGCGCCCGCGCTGGCGAAGGGGCCGTAGTAGCTGCCCTTTTCCTTTTTCGCGCCGCGATGCTTTTTGATCATCGGGTAGGGGTGATCGCCGGTGACCAAGATATTCGGAAAGGATTTGTCATCGCGCAGCAGCACGTTGAACTTGGGCTTGAGCTGCTTGATCAGGTTCTGTTCCAGCAGCAACGCCTCGGTCTCGGTGCGCGTGGTCAGGAACATCATCGACGCGGTTTCCGAGATCATCCGCGCAATGCGCGGGCTGTGTCCCATGGGCCGGGCATAGTTCGACACCCGCGCCTTGAGGTTCCGCGCCTTGCCGACATAGAGCACGCGGCTTTCCGCATCGAGCATCCGGTAAACGCCGGGACTGCTGTCGAGCAGCGGCAAATAGGACTGCACGCAGGCATGTCCGGTGGGCCGGTTTTGCTGCGAATCGTCGGGTGAATCGGGGTGCTGCGTCATGGGGTGAAACGTATAGCCCAGCTGGGGGTGATTCCAAGGCGTTGGCTGCACCGGCTGGCAGTCAGGCACAAGGCAAATTACATCCACCATTTCTGTGGATAAGTCGGTATATAAAATCTTGGCAGAGCGGATTTTTCGTTGTTTTACGGGGGGTTTTACGTGTTTGCCTAATTTTTGGGCGGTACCATAACTATTTGAATTTGTTAGTGAAAATACTTTGCGCGGTACAACTGATTGAGTTCCTTAAAGTTTTTGTAACGCTTCCGTAACGTCGCCGTGAGGAGTGCAAAACTTTCATTCGATACCCCTATTCAACCCCCAAGATATCGGGTGTTTTCCATCCTAGGTGTTGACCCCCATCAACGCATAGCAGTTGCCCCGTCACCCCCGGCGAATCGAGGAAAAACCCAAGCGCCGCGACGATATCGGCGGGGTTTGAGCCGCGCTGCAGCACGGTGCTGGCGCGTTGGCGGGCGAAGTGGTCTTCGGTCTGGCGACCGCCGCGCAATGTGGGTCCGGGACCAATGGCATTGACGCGCACGCGGGGGGCCAACCCTTGCGCCGCAGTCTGGGTAAAGGCCCACAGCCCCATCTTGGCGATCGTGTAGGTCATGAACTCGGGTGTCAGTTTGCGCACGCGCTGGTCGATCATATTGATGACCAAACCCTGCGCCACCGGTTCGCCCATGTCGTCGTCAACGGGTTCGGGAACATGCTCTGCCATGGCCTGCGTTAAAACGAAGGGCGCGCGCAGATTGCTTTCCAGATGCCGGTCCCATTTTTCGCGGGTCGCGGTCTGGATATTGTCGTATTCGAAAATCGAGGCGTTGTTCACAAGGCAGCTCACCGGGGCGCCAATGGCCTTGATCGCGCTTGGCACCAAGGCTTGGACCTGCGCTTCATCCAGCAGATCGGCCTGAAGCGTGACCGCCTTGCGCCCCATAGCGCGGATCTGTGCGGCGACTTCCTCGGCGGCGTCGGCGGAACTGGCGTAATGCACGGTGACGTCATAGCCGCGCCGGGCCAGATACAGTGCCATATCGCGGCCAAGCCGTTTGCCAGCGCCGGTTACCAATGCATGGGTCATGTTGGGCCTCAGGTCAGGATCGAGAACATATAGCCGCCATATAGAGCCAGAAGTCCAATTCCCCAGATCTTATTCAGGTCTTGCCGCAAGAAAACGAACGGGATCAATAGCAGCGACGCGCCCAGCATCACCCATAGATCAACCTGCAAGAAGGACCGTTCGACCGGGATCGGCGCGATCATGGACGCGACGCCGATGATGGCCAGCAGGTTGAACATGTTCGACCCGATCACGTTGCCAAGCGCGACATCGGCCTGACGGCGGATCGCGGCCATAACGGTGGTGGCCAGTTCCGGCAGCGATGTGCCGATAGCCACAAGCGTCAGGCCAATGACCGTTTCGCTGACATGGAACATGCGGGCGATTTCAATGGCGCTATCGACCAGAAGATCGGCCCCAACGGGCAACCCGATCAGGCCAAGACCAAGGAACAGCAGGATCTTCCACATCGGCATTTCAAGATCGGCACCCTCAACATCTTCGTCAGGGTCGCCTGCCTTGCGGTGGGCCAGCGCGTCGCGGGCCGAGTCGAACAGAATGCCAGCCAGAACCAGAAGCAGCACAACGCCCGAGATCCAGTCAAACACCCCGCGAAAGGCCATCGCGATGAACAGCAGCGTCGCGCCGATCATCAGGACATAGCTTTTGCGGGTGTTGCATTGGCTGGTGTGCATCACGGCCAGCATGGCGGGTGCGCCCAGGACCAACAGGACATTGGCGGTGTTCGATCCAACCACGTTGCCAAGCGCGATGCCCGGTGCGTTTTCCAGCGCGGCGCTAATCGAAATCAGCAGTTCCGGCGCAGAGGTGCCAAAAGCGACGACAGTCAGGCTCACGATCAGGGCGGGGATGCCGACGCGCAGCGACAGGTTCACCGCGCCTTTCACCAGCGAGTCGCCCGCGAGCAATAGAATAACGAGCCCGAGCGCAGCCAGTAGCCAGACCATATTAGCGTGTCTTTCCTTTGCAGGGGCAGCGGCCCTTGCCAATGCGGTAGCGGCCACATGACGTGCATTTGGCCGAAGCTAGTTTTGCCTGACCGGGGAAGCGCAGCTTACCGAACATGGCCATTACACCCATGACGATCAGGAACAGGAAGATGATTTTTACGATCACGTCAGAGGCCGAAACGCGCGTAGGCCGCACGCTCCTCTATGGTGATCAGGGCGTCTTGGGCCATCTGGGCGCCAAAGCGCTGAAGGATCGGGCGGCGTGCCTCATAGCGGCGGAACCGAACCTTTTTGCCAAAGCGTTGTTTCATCACCGGGGCAAGGTGGCCGATATGGTCGGCCAGACCGACCGAGATCGCCGACGATCCAAGCCAGACTTCGCCGGTGAACAGATCAGGGTTGTCGGCCAGTTTGCCTTTGCGGCGGGTCTGGACATGACTGATGAAAGTTTCGTGCAGCTGCGCCAGCAGTTTGCGCAGGCGGTCCACGTCTTCTTCTTTTTCGGGCTGGAACGGGTCCAGCATGGATTTGCTCCGGCCAGCGGTATAGACGCGCCGTTCGACCCCTTGGCGGGCCAGAAACACATGCGCGCCGAACCCGGCGGAAATCACACCAATCGATCCAATGATCGAGGATTCGTCGGCATAGATTTCATCGGCGGCGGCGGCGATCCAATACCCGCCCGAGGCGGCCACATCTTCGACGAAGGCATAAACCGGAACGCCCGTTTCATCCGACAGGCGGCGAATGCGGGCGGCGATCAGCGAGGATTGAACAGGCGATCCACCGGGGCTGTTCAGCTCCAGCGCGACAGCGGCGGGTTTGCCTTTGCGAAAGGCTTTCTCAAGGATCGGGCGCAGGGCCTGATCGTTCAACACGCCGCGTCCCGATTGCGCGATCGTGCCCTGTAGGCGCACAACAGCGACGACCGGTTCGGCCTTCATGAATGGGATCCAACGCTTCATGTTGGGGATTTAGAATGCGCAGGTTGCACAAACAAGGTGTCTGGCGAAAGAAGTCTGCATGGTGTTGCAAAGGCCGCGTCCTTTTTCGGCGCGGCCCTTGGGATTACCGTTCTTTCACGTAGGGTTGCCCGCCCGCACGCGGCGGGATCGCCTTGCCCACGAACCCGGCCAGCACAACGACCGTCAGGATATAGGGCAGGGCCTGAACAAATTGCACCGGCAGAATAAAGCCCGCGATGTCGATGTTCTGGAACCGTGTTTCGATGGCGAACAGGAACCCGAACAAAAGGCAGGCCCCCAGCGCATACCACGGGCGCCACTTGGCAAAAATCAGCGCCGCAAGGGCGATATAGCCCCGGTTCGCGGTCATTTCCTTGGTAAAGCTGGCCTGAAGCCCCATCGCCAGATAGGCCCCGGCAATACCGCAGAGCACGCCGCAGATCAGAACGGCGGCAAATCGCATCCGCACGACAGACACACCAGCAGTGTCCACGGCCTCGGGCGCTTCGCCCACGGCGCGCAGGCGCAGGCCGAACCGTGTGCGATACAGAACCCACCACGTCAGCGGCACGGTCAGCATGGCGACATAGACCAAGATGGCGTGACCCGAGATGAGTTCGGAATAGATCGGGCCAAGGTAGGGCACATCAGCCAGCGCATCGGCGAAGGGCAGGGTGATCGGCTCAAACCGGGCGTTGCCTTCCAGCGTCGGGGTGCGGCCCCCTTGGCTGAACAGGTGCTGCGCCACAAGCACGGTCATGCCTGAGGCCAGAAAGTTGATCGCCACACCGGAAATCAACTGGTTGCCCCGGAAGTTGATCGAGGCCACGCCGTGGATCAGTGACAGCGATAAAGCCGCCAGAATGCCCGCGCCAAGCCCCATCAGGGCCGATCCGGTCAACGCAGCGATGGCCGCCGAAAAGAAGGCCGCCGCTAGCATCTTGCCTTCAAGCCCGATGTCGAAAATCCCGGCGCGTTCGCTGAACAGGCCCGCAAGGCACGCCAGCAAAAGCGGCGTTGCGCTGCGTACGGTGGAGTCCAGAAGCTGGATGAAGGTGATGAAATCCATGTCTCAGGCCTCTTTCTTGCGCAGCGACAGGAACAGCCGTTCCAGCGGCATTCGCACCATATTGTCCAGCGCCCCGGTGAACAGGATGACCAAGGCCTGGATTACGGTGATCAATTCGCGCGGAATGTTCGTCCAAAGCGCCAGCTCGGCCCCACCTTGATAGAGGAACCCGAACAGGATCGCCGCCAGCAGAACGCCAATCGGATGGTTGCGCCCCATCAGGGCCACGGCAATGCCGATGAACCCTGCGCCCTCGGTGCCGTTCAGGATCAGGCGCTCGGCCTCGCCCTGCGTGGCGTTCACGGCCATCATCCCGGCCAGCGCCCCCGAGATCATCATTGCGATGATGGTGATGCGCACAGGCCGAATCCCGGCATAGCGTGCGGCGCTTTCAGAAAAGCCAAAGGCGCGGATCTCATAACCCAGCTTGCTTCGCCACAGCAGCAGCCAGACGACCACGCAAGCGATCAGCGCAAGGAAAAAGCTGACGTTCGCCGGTGCGCCACGGAACAGGATCGTATCCGCGGTTGAGAACATATCGCGGAAGGTGGGCAGGTGCGTCGCCTCGGGGAAGACGGCCGTAGACGGCTCCATCGACCCGGTGGGGCGCAGCACGTTCACCAGAACGTAGTTCAGCAGCGAGGCGGCGATATAGTTGAACATGATCGTGGTGATCACGATATGGCTGCCGCGCTTGGCTTGCAGATAGGCCGGGATCAGCGCCCAAAGCGCCCCAAAGGCCGCCGCCGCCATGGCCGAGCCGAGAATCGCCAGTGACCAATGCGGCCAAGGGATGAACAGGCAAACCAGCGCCGTTCCCAGACCGCCCAGCATCGCCTGCCCTTCGCCGCCGATGTTGAACAGCGAGGCATGGAAGGCCACCGATACCGCCAGCCCGGTAAAGATGAAGTTGGTCGCATAGTAGAGCGTATAGCCCCACCCGGCCGACCGCATCAGCGCCCCATCAACCATCAGTTTGAAGGCATCCACCGGGCTTTCACCGATGGCCAGAATGACCAGTGCGGACAGGATCGCCGCCAGAATGATCGAGAACAGAGGAACAAGGACCGCATCGGCCCAGGCGGGCATCTTATCCATTCTGCTTGGCCTCCATTTGGGCATTTGATGTGTCGGTGATCCCCGCCATCAGAAGCCCCAGTTCTTTTTCGTTGGTGGTTGCCGGATCGCGTTCGCCCATGATCTGACCGTCGAACATCACGACGATCCGGTCGGACAGGCTAAAAATCTCGTCCAACTCGACCGAGACCAGCAACACCGCTTTGCCCGCGTCGCGCAGGGCGACGATTTGTTTGTGGATGAATTCGATCGCGCCGATGTCCACGCCGCGCGTCGGCTGACCGACCAACAGGATGTCAGGGTTGCGCTCAATCTCGCGGGCGACCACGATTTTTTGCTGGTTCCCGCCCGAGAAATTGCGGGCCTTCAGCTTGGGGTTCGGCGGGCGGACGTCAAACCGCTCCATCTTGGCGGCGGTGTCGGCCTTGATCGCGGCATTGTTCATCAGGATGCCGGATTGATACTTGGCTTCGTGGTGATAGCCAAAGGCCACGTTTTCCCACGCCGCGAATTCCATGATCAGGCCTTCGTGCTGACGGTCTTCGGGGACATGGGCAATGCCACGCGCCCGGCGCGATTGCCCGTCTGAATTTTTGCCGGTCAGGTCGATTTCCTGACCGTTGACGCGCACGGTGCCGGTGGCGGGGATCATCCCGCCCAAGACTTCCAGCAGTTCCGACTGCCCATTGCCCGCAACCCCGGCGATGCCAAGAATTTCGCCCGCGCGGACGTTCAGCGACACGCCCTTCAAACGTTCGACCTTGTCTTCGTCGACGACGCGCAGGTTTTCGACCTCAAGCACCTTGTCGCCCGGATTGGCCGCCTCTTTGGCGACATGCAGCAGAACCTTGCGGCCCACCATCAACTCGGCCAGTTGTTCAGGGCTGGTTTCGGCGGTTTTCACGGTCGCCGTCATCTCGCCTCGGCGCATCACGCTGACGGTATCGGTGATCTCCATGATCTCACGCAGTTTGTGCGTGATCAGGATGATCGTTTTGCCTTCGGCCCGCAGGTTATCAAGGATGCGAAACAGGTGGTCGGCCTCAGCCGGGGTCAGAACGCCAGTAGGCTCATCCAGAATCAGGATATCGGCCTGACGATAGAGCGCCTTCAGGATCTCAACCCGCTGCTGGTGGCCGACGCTGAGGTTCTCAATCAGTTCCTCAGGATCGACGTTCAGTTCGTATTCCTGGGCCAGTTTCTTCAACACGCCGCGCGCCTTGGACAGCGAGGTGTTGAGCATGGGGCCATCCTCGGCCCCGAGAATCACGTTTTCCAGAACCGTGAAGTTCTGAACCAGTTTGAAGTGCTGGAACACCATGCCAATCCCTGCGCTGATCGCCGCTTGGCTGTCGGGAATTTCGGTCTTTTTGCCGTGGATGAAGACCTCTCCGGCGTCGGCTTTGTAAAATCCGTACAGGATCGACATCAGCGTGGATTTGCCCGCGCCGTTTTCACCGATAATACCGTGGATCGTGCCCGGCATGACCCGGATCGAAATGTTCTTATTCGCCTGAACGGGCCCAAAGGCCTTGGAAATACCCTTGAGTTCGATGGCGGGGGCGGTGCTTTGCTCCATTTGCGACCTTCTATTCCTGCGAGAACGGTTTCCCGGCTATTTCGGGTTTGCTACGACCCAACGAGAGCCAGACGTCTGAACTGCGCAAGACGTTTCTGTCAGGTTCGCGGTGCGGCTAGTGAGCGTAATTTTCTTTTTCTGCTCGGGAGAGCAGGTTGGGAGAGAAACAAGCGTATAGCCCAAAGTGGCCATGCATTGCTGCACGACTTGTTCGCGCAATCCAGCGTTGGCGTCAAAACTGTATGTGTCTCCACCATATACGTCCCCGCCTGTTGAGGTGCATTGGACAGAGTTTCCATACCGATAGCAGCTTGTCTGTACGGGCGTGACGTAAGTAGGCGTTGTTCTAATTTGAGAGTTCACAGGAACTCGCTGTGCAGCTCGAACCAAGCAGTCGGTCTGGTCGTTCTGAAGGCGTTGAACACTAATGTTTTCTTTGTGCCAGACTTCGACTGGTACACAAGCCGAGACCAGCAATAATGTCGCCGACACAGTTAGCGCAATTTTCATAATGAGTATCACCCGGCATATGATCAAATGAATTTCGCCAGCCGCTAGACGACTGGCGAACTAATTCAGACAGTGCCAACCTTAGAAGGTCAGGGCCGGGCAGGTGTCGTCGCTCATGTAGTCGTGGACCATCAGTTCACCTGCGATGATCTTCTCGCGGGCGGCGTCAACGGCGGCTTTCATGTCTTCCGACACGAGCGAGGCGTTGTGTTCGTCCAGCGCGTAGCCCACGCCTTCCTGAGCGAGGCCCAGAACCTTCACGCCGGTTTCCATGTCTGCGCCTGCCGACATTGCGTCATAAACGGCAACGTCCACACGCTTCAGCATCGAGGTCAGAACCGAACCGGAGTGCAGGTAGTTCTGGTTGCTGTCCACGCCGATCGACAGGATGCCCTTGTCGGCTGCGGTTTGCAGAACGCCCAGACCGGTGCCGCCAGCCGCGGCATAGACCACGTCAGAGCCTTGGCTGATCTGTGCCAGCGTCAGTTCTGAACCCTTCACCGGGTCGTTCCATGCCGACGGGGTGGTGCCGGTCATGTTGGAAATCACGGTCGCGTCGGGGTTCACGGCCTTAACGCCCTGTGCATAGCCGCATGCGAACTTGCGGATCAACGGGATGTCCATGCCGCCCACGAAGGACACGGTGCCGGTTTTCGATGCCATGCCGGCCATCATACCAACCAGGTACGAGCCTTCATGTTCCGAGAACAGAACCGACAGAACGTTCGGGTGTGCGGCGGGATCGACGAAGCCGTCAACAGTGACGAACTTGGTGTCGGGGTAATCGGCGGCGATGTTCGCGATCGGGGTCGAGAACGAGAAGCCGGTGGTCACAACCGGGTTGTAGCCCGCTTCGGCAAAGCGGCGCAACGCCTGTTCACGCTGGGCTTCGGACTGCATCTCGATGTCTTTATAGGCACCGCCGGTGTCCTTGGCGAAACGCTCTGCGCCGTTGAAGGCCGCTTCGTTGAAGGATTTGTCAAATTTACCGCCAAGATCATAGATCAGCGCGGGGTCGGCAGAGGCCACGCCTGCGGTTAGCGCGAGGGTGGCTGCAGCACCGAGAAATTTCTGCATAAGGGTCATGGTTCAGCTCCCAAGTTGGTCGAGCCGTGCGGATCACTGGCGCCGCACGTTGTCGGATCTGAGCAGATCAGCTTCGATTAAGGCCGTGAGTCCATGGGGCGGTCAACCGCTTTTTGACCAAAACGTAAAATGTCGTCGCGGAGGGGCGGTTTAACCTTGGGTCAATGCGCGGGACATAAGCACGGCGTCCTGTGCCGGGCCGTCCGGTTGGCGGTAGTAGCCCTTGCGCCGCCCGCAGGGGATATAGCCCAGTTTGGTATATAATCCGATGGCCGGGGCGTTATGGGCGGCCACATCCAGAAACACGGTCGCCGCACCGTGTTGGGCGGCTTGGTCGTGGAACAGGTGCAGGGCTTGTGCCGCTTGGCCGGCGCGTTGGTGGTCCGGGTCGCAGGCGACGGCCAGAATCTCGGCCTCATCGACAATGACCTGCCCCAGCACAAAGGCGTGGCCCGTGTGGGCCAGAAGGGTCACAGGGCGGTCCAGCGCGGTGGCGAAATCAGCCAAGGACCACGGGCGCATGTGGCTATAGGCCCGCGCCGCGATATCGGCCATGGTTTCAGGCGTCATCAAGGATCACCGGCGGGGTGTCGCGGCCGGGCGCGGCATCGGCGGGGCGCAGGTACATCGGTGCCGGGCGTTCGGGCGATGATTGCCAGCGCTGCGCGGTGATGCGGGCAATGGCGGATGCAGGCGCAAAGGTCGCCGGGGCATGTGCCGCGCCCAGAACCTGCGCCGCTTGTTCGGCGGCAGTGCCGATGCAGGTCAGGCCGGGTTCGGCCCAGTCCGCCGAGACCGATGCCAGCGCGATCAGCGCCGGATCAACCGATGCGGCCATGTCAAAGGACTGTACGTAAAGCTGATCGCGCGGCGCTCCGACGCAGGCCAAACGCGGGCCGGGTGTGCCAAAGCTCACCGCCTCAAGCATCGAAACGCCCACCGCAGGCACCCCAAGGCCCAAGGCCAGACCCCGCGCGGCGGACACCGAAATGCGAATGCCGGTGAAATTGCCGGGGCCGATGCCTACGCCAATCGCCGCCAAATTGGCCCATGTGGCCCCTGCCTGCGCCAAGGTTTCTTCTAGTAGAGGCATCAGCCGCTCGGCTTGGCCGCGCGCCATGTCCTCATGCGCCGCGGCAATCAAATCAGAGCCGTCAAATAGCGCCGCGCCCACATGGGCGGCAGAGGTGTCAAAGGCAAGGATAAGCGTGCTCATAGCGCCTCATAGCGGCTGAGGGGGCGAAACGCAAAAGGCGCCGCGAACGGCGCCTTGGGCATAGATCGGGCCGGATTACACGGCGACGGGGCGAACCTCGGTCACTTCGGGGATGTAATGGCGCAGCAGGTTTTCGATGCCCATTTTCAGCGTCAGCGTCGAGGACGGACACCCGGCGCACGCGCCCTGCATGTGCAGATAAACAACGCCGCGTTCAAAGCCGTGGAACGTGATGTCGCCGCCATCCTGCGCCACAGCGGGGCGCACGCGGGTGTCCAGCAGTTCCTTGATCTGAACGACGATATCGGCGTCTTCGCCGTCATGGTCGCGGTGGCCCGAGGCTTGCATCACATCGCCCGCCATGACCGGCTGGCCCGACTGGAAATGTTCCATGATCGCGCCAAGGATGGCCGGTTTCATGTGGTCCCAATCGACCGCGTCGTCTTTGGTGACTGTCACAAAGTCATTGCCAAAGAACACGCCTTTTACGCCGGTGACGCCGAAAATGCGTTCTGCCAATGGTGACTGCGTCGCGGCGTCGGCCGAGACAAAATCGGCGGTGCCAACGTCAAGCACGGTCTGACCCGGCAGAAACTTCAGCGTTGCGGGGTTCGGGGTGGATTCGGTCTGGATGAACATGGCTCACAATCCTTATCGCTTAACTCAGATATGCGCGTCACGGGCAGCGATGTCAACGGAGCGGCAGCGGATAGGGCAGCGCGCCGTGCGGCTGCCCCCGATGTTTCATGCCAAGACCGAAGCCTTTTGGCGTGCTGCGGCATAGCCAGCGGCCGGATCTGCCGTCAACACGGTGGGTTGAAAGCGCAGGGTGTCCACGTTTTGGACGCCGATGAAGCCCAGCCACCACTCCATGTAATTGGTGTGAAAATCGACGCCATAGGCCGCCGCCGCGCCCGGCGACCAGACGCCGCTTGTCACCACCAAAGTGGCGCGTTTGCCTTCCAGCAGGCCCGAATAGCCCGTCGCCGGATCAAAGCCGAACAGCATGCCGGGCTGCGTGATGATGTCGATGTACTGCTTGAGCCGGTAGGGCACGCCGCCGTTCCACATCGGAACCGAGATCACATAGTGATCCGCCGCGATGAAGTGGCGGGTCAGACGGGCAACCTCGGCCCAAGCGGTGTTTTCCGCCTCTGTCATGTCCACGCCGCCGAACACGGCCATCTTGGCCGATGCGGGAATGCCGCCAAAGTCGGGCAAATCTGCTGCGAACAGGTCAAGCGTATCAACCTCCAGGCCGGGGTCGCGCAGGCGTCGGTCGGCGATGTGGCCCTCGGCCAGCGCGGTTGATTTGCTGTCCTCGCCACGGGGGGATGCGACGATGTGAAGAAGTTTGGTCATGAAGTCCTCGCGATTTGTAACCTTTTAAAGTAAAAATAAGGGTTACATGATTCGCGTAACTTGTAAATTGGGTTTTAACCGGTTACTTTCGATTTGACGGTGACGTGACCGAAGGTGAGCAGAGCGCCCGAATGACTGACCTACCCAGCCCCTTTTTGATCGGCGACCATCCGGGCGCTGATGCGCTCAATTCCCGCTGCGCGCCGTCCGGCGAATGGCTGGACTGGTGGCGCGATGGGGCGTCTTTTCTGGATTGGATGCGCGTGGCGGGACGGTTGGACCGTGTGCCGGTTGCCGATCAGGCGATGTTGGACGAAATTGCCGCCGAGGCCCGCGATCTGAGGGAAGCGGTGCGCACGCATCTGGATGAGGGTGCGCCAGTTCCATTGCAGGCGCTGAATGCCGCGCTGGCCCGTGCGCCATGGGCCGATCAGTTGCTGATTGGGGATGACGGGGGGGTGAAACCGGCCTGTCTGGCCTCGGGTGCGGATCGTTTGCTGGCAACGGTCGCACGCGATATGGCGAATTTCCTTAGCCTCGATAACCCTGAACGCACGCGCCAGTGCCAAGGGCCGACCTGCACCCTGTGGTTCCGCGACACCTCGCGCACCAATCGGCGCCGTTGGTGCAGCATGGCCGTATGTGGAAACCGGGCCAAAGTTGCGGCGCATCGCGCGCGGACGCGCGACGCTGAGGTGTAAGGGGCCTTTGCCTGCGATCACTGCGCGGGCAAGATAGCGTCGATTGCGGATAGAACCTCTGAATGGATCTGGTCGCGCGGGCGCAGGCCACGATCTGAGCAGATGTTGTCATCGCCAGCCAAGCCAATCATGACATTGCCAAACAGGCTGCATCGCGGCAGGGCGCTGAAATGGGCAGCCCCGTCGATGCTGGTGTATTGGGCTTGCGGGATTGCCTCGGCCAAGGCATCCGCGCGCATTGCTGGCGGGATCGTATCCGGCTGGCCAAGGTTTACGATCAGGACTGCGGGGGCAAGCTCCGAAAGGCTTTCGCGCGTTGCGGCCTGCGGCAGCGCGGGATCAAGCGCGATGGTCCGTGTGACCCGTGGATCGGATAGATCGGCCTCGTACTTGCTGGCATCGATCGCGGCAAAGTCTACGCCGCCCGCTGTCAGCCAGCCACAGTCTACCAGACCGGCATTGCGGTCGCAGTAGTCGATAAAACGGGACTTGGACACTTTCAGCCCCGCCATGGCCAGCGCGGAATGACCGCCCAGCGAGAAGCCAAGTGTGGTGACATCGCCATTGGGAGCAAAACCGGCCAGACCGCCGCCTTGCAGCCAATTAAGCATGGCCGTCAGATCCGCCGGGCGTTCCCAGATCATGACGGTGCGTTCGGGAAGGCTATCGCGTGAGGTGGTGCCGGGGTGGTTGGTGCCGATGACCAGATACCCGCGATTGGCCAGATGCGCGGCCAGCCAGCCCAGCTGAACGGCATTGCCGCCAGACCCGTGCGACAACAGCACAACCGGGGCTGATAGGGGAAGCGGTGCATCGGGGCGGACGTGATGCCCGTAGAACAGCGCGTTTTGGCCGATCAGCTCGGGCGTGCCTTCGGTCGCGGGATACCAAATGTGCAAGGGCAGGGGCACATCGCGATGCGCGACGTCCAGCCTGGCCTGACGATAGCCGGGCACAGCCAAAGGTGGATCAAAAGGTTTGGTAGAGGAAAGGATGACAAAGACGAAAAACAACGCAACAACGAGAACCAGCCCGCCGACGGCATAGAGTAATTTGCGCATAAAATAGTCCTAGATCTGCTATCTGGCAGATCTACAAATATCATGTGATCGCTTCAAGCCGTTCCTTGCTTAGATCACCGGGCACGATGGTGATCGGGATTGGCAGCGACCCGGATGCCCGTGTGAGTTGCGTGACCAGCGGGCCGGGGCCTTTCTTGTCGACACCCGCGCCCAGCACCAAAACGCCGATTTCCGGGTCGTCTTTGACCTGCGCCAGAACTTCGGAAACGGTTTCGCCTTCGCGGATCACCAATTCCGGGTCAACGCCTTGCTTGTCCCGCATCCACTTGGCGAAAACCTCAAAATGGGCGTGAATCCGTTCGCGGGCTTCTTCGCGCATGATGTCGCTGACGCCAATCCAGTGGTTGAACTCTTCGGGGGCGATGATCGACAAAATCTCAACCCCGCCGCCGGTCTTGGCCGCGCGCATGGCGGCAAAGCGCATGGCGTTCAGGCATTCGCGGCTGTCATCCAAGACGACAAGAAACTTGCGCATGGGCGTCTCCTTTCAGGGGATCATGGCGCAAGCAATGTCGCGGTGCAACAGAACGTTACTGGACCGGTTCGACCAGGCCGGGCGCCAGATCATGGATCAGCGAAGCCCCGTCGTCATCAAGGGCCAGCAGGCCAAAGGCCTGACCGTTGTCAAAGGTCCACAAGCGCCGGTCGGTCATCAGCGATTGGACGTCATGCATCACCATGACCAGAACTTCGGAATCAACCCATTTGTCCTCGACCACCGGGCTGAATTCGCGCCGGATGGTGCCGATCTGGTAATGCAGTTCGCCGCCTTCAGAGGAAGGCGAGACATTGTCTTGGGCCAGAGTGATCGCGTCTTCGACCCCGCCGATGCGGGCGATCTTGCGAACCAGCTGGCTATAGTCGCCCGGCCCGTTGATGCATTCGGTGTCGAACATGCCCGCACGGGGGCAGACCGGGTGCAGGTATTCACCGTCCGAGATTTCCTCGGCATAGACGAATAGGATTAGTCCGAACGGCCCTTCGGACAGGTCAGCCTCAGACGCGAAGGCCAAAAGGTGGTCGCGGGTCAGGCCCGGTGTCAGGTGCAGACCGGCCTGATCCAGCAATTCGATCTGCATATTGATCGGATCTTCGGGATCGTAGGGCGCAGGGTCTGCGGCTTGTGTCGGCGCTGCGGCTGGGCGCTGCGGCTGTCGTTCCGGCGCGGCGATGGGATCTGGCGGCAATGGGGTTGCCGCGTAGTCATCGGCATTCTGGCCTGCGCTGCGCCGGCGCAGCATGACAAAAACACCAGCCGCAACGACCAGCGCACCAATCAAAATGTAAACATATGTCATTTGGATGCTGCCCAATCCCAGTAAAGCTCTCGTGCGCGGCGAGTCATGGGGCCGATCTGGTACTGTGTTTCCTCGAACCCGGTAACCGGGGTGACTTTGTTCATATTGCCGGACAGAAACATCTCATCGGCGGCATGAACTCCGTCATAGGTCAGGACCGTTTCGTGCACCACGACGCCATCGGCGCGTAGGTTCTGCATATGGCGTGCGCGGGTGATCCCTGCAAGGAAGGTTCCGTTGGCAATCGGGGTGAACACGTCGCCATCCTTCACGATGAACACGTTGGACGTGGCCGATTCCGCGACATTGCCCATCGCGTCAGTGACCAACGCATTGCCAAAGCCGCGCGACCGCACCTCGGCCAACATGCGGGCATTGTTGGGATAAAGGCACCCAGCCTTGGCGTTGACCACGGCATCCTCCATCACGGGGCGGCGGAAACGGGTCTTGCCCAGCGTTGTTGCGGCTGCGTCGGGGGCCATGGGAATTTCTTCGAGGCAGAGCGCAAAGCCTGTCGAGCCGGGTTGCGGCACAATCGCCGTCGCATCCCCATCCAGCGCCCAGTACATCGGGCGAATGTATACGGCGGTGTCTTTGGCATAGGCCGACAGCCCATCCCACGCCATGGCGACCATGTCTTGGGTTGCGATGGTTGGGGTGATCATCAGTGCCTCGGCCGAGCGATTGACGCGGGCGCAATGGGCCTCAAGATCCGGGGCGAGGCCGTTCACGAAACGCGCACCGTCAAAGACCGAACTGCCCAGCCAAGAGCCGTGGTCGGCGGCGCGCATCACCGGCACATCGCCATCATGCCAAGTGCCGTTGAACCATGTGCGGATGTTTGTGCCTGTCGCCATTCCGAGCCGTCCTTTGTCTTTGGCCGGTACGGTAGGCGCGGGGCCTTGGCGCGTAAAGGGCGAAAGGTGGCGCAGGCGGCCGATCGCCGGGGGCTGTCTGCCCCCGGACCCCCGAGGAATATTTTTAGTCAGAAAATACAGGGATGTTGTCGATCAGTCGGATGTTATCAATCGTGGCAGCGGCGAAAATGCGCGAAGTTTTGGTGGCGGTTGTTTGCGGCGCAAGGCCCGCGCCGTCGCGCAGTTCGAGATAGTCGATGCTGTCGAACCCTGCGGATAGGATGGTTTCGGAGGCAGCTTTGGTGAGTTGGTCGATGGGCTGGTTCTGTTGCAGGCCATTGGCCAGCGTGCGCATGGCTTTGATCAAAGCGGGGGCGGCGCGGCGGGCGGCATCGGACAGGCGCAGATTGCGCGAGGACAGGGCCAGCCCATCGGCTTCGCGGATCGTTGGGCAGGGCACGACATCGGTCGGGATGTTCAGATCGGTTGCCATGCGTTTGACGATTTGCAGTTGCTGGTAGTCTTTTTCGCCAAAATAGGCGCGGTCGGCCAGCGTTTGCAGGAACAGCTTGGTCACCACAGTGGCGACCCCGTCAAAATGGCCGGGACGGTGCGCGCCGCAGAGCATGTCGGTCAGCCCCGAGACAGAAACCTTGGTGGCGAAACCGTTGGGGTAGACCTCATCGGGGTTGGGGGCAAAGATCGCGTCTACGCCGAAGGGCGCCAGTTTTTCGGCGTCGCTGTCTTCGGTGCGGGGGTATTTGGCCAGATCGTCGGGGTTGTTGAACTGTTTGGGGTTCACGAAGATCGTCACGATGACGCGGTCGCATTCGGTCTTGGCGCGGTCCACAAGGCTGAGGTGGCCTTCGTGCAGGGCGCCCATTGTGGGGACCACGCCCACGGTATGGCCGGCGCGTTTCCAGGCGCGGACTTCTTGGCGGAGGGCGTCAACGGTGCGATAAATCGGGGCGGTCATTTGGCGGCTCCTGTCGGGGCGTCGCTTGCAAAGATGTGTTCGGCGGCGGGGAAGCTGCGGGCGCGGACGTCATCGGCATAGGCTTGGATCGCGGCGCGGCCGTCGGTTCCAAGATTGGCATAGCGTTTGACAAATTTCGGTTTGAAGGCGGTGAAGAGGCCCAGCATGTCATCGACAACAAGGATCTGGCCGTCGCAGCCCGCAGATGCGCCGATTCCGATGGTGGGAATCGCGATTTCGGCGGTGATCTCATCGGCAAGGGCGGCGGGGACTTTTTCCAGAACGACGGAAAATGCGCCAGCCTCGGCCACAGCCTTGGCATCGGCCATTAGCGATTGGGCCGCCGCGCCGCGCCCCTGCACCTTATAGCCGCCAAGCGTGTTGATCGACTGCGGGGTCAGGCCGATATGGGCCATCACCGGCACGCCGCGTTTGACCAGAAAGGCGATGGTGTCGGCCATATGGACCCCGCCTTCGAGCTTGACCGCCGCAGCGCCGGTTTCCGACATCAGTCGGGCGGCATTGCGGAAGGCCAGCGCGGGGGATTCTTCGTAACTGCCGAAGGGCATATCGACGACCATCATGGTCTGCTTCAGGCCGCGCGCCACCGCCTTGCCGTGCAGGATCATCATCTCCATCGTCACGCCAAGGGTTGATGGCAGCCCGTGCAGCACCATGCCGACGCTGTCGCCGACCAGCGCGAAATCGCAGATCCCGTCCATCATCTGGGCCATGGGCGTTGTGTAGGCGGTCAGGCTGACCAGCGGTGCGCCGCCTTTGCGCGCTTTGATATCGTCGGGAAGGGGGGCGGTTTTTTTGGCCGTCGCACTCATTTTCCTTGCGTCTCCTCAGCGCAGGGGCGCGGGCCAAGGCGGCCTGCGCGCAATAATGTTGCGCGTCGATGTACCATTTGCTGCGGCGCGGCGCTAGGGTGGATTTTGGGCAGGGTTTGCCGTTTGGCGTCAGCATGCTTGCAACCTGCGCCGGATTGTCCAACACTTCCCCCACCATAACTGGGAGACCCACATGACCTTCCGCATGACCCTTGCCGCCGCTTTGCTGTGCGGCACCTCTGCCGTCGCGGCGCAGACGGATCTGACCATCGCCCTGCAATTGGAACCGCCGCATCTGGACCCGACCAGCGCCGCCGCCGGGGCCATTGACTCGGTGCTATATTCCAACGTGTTCGAAGGGCTGACGCGCTTTATGTCCGACGGCACGGTCGTGCCGGGGCTGGCCGAAAGCTGGGAGATCAGTGACGATGGCCTGACCTATACCTTCCATCTGCGCGACGGCGTCACCTTCCACGATGGCACCTCGATGGATGGTGAGGACGTCAAGTTCAGCCTTGATCGCGCCCGCGCCGAGGATTCGACCAATGCGCAGAAGGCGCTGTTTGGCGATATCGCGGATGTGACGGTGGTTGACCCGTTAACGGTTCAGGTGACCCTGTCGCAGCAGAACGGCAGCTTCCTGTTCAATATGGCTTGGGGCGATGCGGTGATCGTCGCGCCTGAGTCGATTGATGACATCAAGACCAGCCCGGTTGGCACCGGCGCGTTCAAATACGTGCAATGGGTGAATGGCGACCGGATCGATCTGGTGCGCAACGATGCCTATTGGGGTGACGCGCCCGCGCTGGAAAAGGCGACGTTCAAGTTTATCTCGGACCCGACTGCGGCCTTCGCGGCAATGATGGCGCAGGATATCGACGCGTTTGCGGGCTTCCCGGCGCCGGAAAACCTGCCGATGTTTGAGGCCGATCCGCGCTTCCAGGTGCTTGTTGGTTCGACCGAGGGCGAAACCATTCTGTCCACCAACAACAAGATGCCGCCGCTGGATGACGTCCGCGTCCGCGAGGCGATTGCCCATGCGATTGATCGTCAGGCGATCATCGATGGGGCGATGTTTGGGCTGGGCACGCCGATTGGCACCCATTTCGCGCCGCACAATCCCGACTATGTCGATCTGACCGGCATGTCGAACTATGACCCGGAGCGTGCCAAGGCCCTGTTGGCCGAAGCAGGCCATCCCGATGGCTTTACCACCACGCTGAAGCTGCCGCCGCCGTCCTATGCCCGCCGCGGGGGCGAGATTATCGCCGCCCAATTGCGTGCGGTTGGGATCCAGACCGAGATCACCAATCTGGAATGGGCGCAGTGGCTGGAGGAAGTGTTCCGTGGCAAGGATTTCGGCCTGACCATCGTCAGCCACACCGAACCGATGGACATTGGGATCTATGCCCGCCCGGAGTACTATTTCCAGTATGACAACCCGGCGTTCCAAGATCTGATGAAAACACTGAATGCCACCACGGACAGCGCCAAGCGGTCCGAACTGTTGGCCGAGGCGCAGACGATCATTTCGCGCGATTATGTGAACGGCTACCTGTTCCAGCTGGCCTTCCCGACCGTGGCGGATGCCCGTCTGGAAGGGCTTTGGCAGAACGCACCGACGCAGGCGACCGATTTGACCGGTGTGCGCTGGATCGATTGATCGCAGCTTACATCTTGAAACCGGGGGCCGCACAGCCCCCGGTTTTTTCATGCCTGCCAAACAGAAAAAGCCCCGGCAAAAGTGAGCCGGGGCAAAGGTTGCCTTGGGCAGGCGAGGGAAATCAAATTACCAGACGGTCGGTCCTTTGTCGGCAAAGGAGTGGACCAGAAAATCAATGAAGGCGCGAACCTTCGGCTGAGTGAAACGGCCCGGCGGGTAGACGGCATAGATGCCTTGGGTTTCTACCGGCAGATCGGGGATCGCATCTTCGACCAGACCTTTTTCCATGGCGTCGGCGTATAGGAACGACGGCAGATAGGCGATGCCAAGACCCGCGATGCAGGCGTTCAGCAGGGATTGCCCGTCATTCACCGACAGCCAGCCAGCGGTGCGAATCTGGCGCTTTTCGCCCGATGGGGCGGTGACCTTCCAGACGTTGCCGCTTGATTGGTTGGAATAATGCAGCAGTTTGTGTTCGTTCAGATCATCAATGCGCTGCGGGCGGCCAAACTTTTCAAAGTAAGACGGCGCGGCAATCATGCGCTTGGTGGTGTCTGTCAGCTTGCGGGCCCGCAGGGTGCTGTCTTCCAGCTCGCCAATGCGGACGGCCATATCGAACCCTTCCGAGATCAGTTCGACATAGCGGTTGTTCAGGACCATGTTCACCGTGATATCCGGGAATTCGGCCAGAAATTCACCCAGAACCGGGCTGAGGTGATTGACGCCGAAATCGGTCGCAACGGAAATCCGCAGCAGGCCAGACGGCGCCGATTGCATCGAGGTGACCAGCGCATCGGCTTCGCCTGCATCGTTCAGAACGCGGCGGGCGCGGTCATAATAGGCAAGGCCAATTTCGGTCGGTGACACGCGGCGGGTCGTGCGGTTCAGCAGACGCGCGCCCAGCCGGGCCTCCAGCGATGACACATGCTTGGAGACAGCCGATTTCGAAATTCCCATCTTCTTCGCTGCGTCCGTAAACCCACCTTGGTCTACGACAGTCGCGAATGCCTCCATCTCGGTCAAACGGTCCATCTGATACCCTCACGTTCTTCTGTGGACACCAGTTATCATAGCACAATCGGGCAGCACTGCGGCGGTTGCTCGACAATACGGGGGAATTTGCGATTAGTGTTCGAAAGCTGGAAACAGCGCTAAGGTCATGAAATGTACAGAAATTTGGAAACGGTACCGCCAAACTCATGCCCATTGTGCGCAGGCGAAAGGCGGCAATTTCAGGACAAAGCCCCGTCTCCCTTACGTCCAGGACACATCCCCAAGGAAGATATAACCCGCCCCGTAGATGGTTTTGATCAGCCGGGGATTCTTTGGGTCTTCCCTCAGTTTTGTGCGCAGGCGCGAAATGCGCACATCCATGGCGCGGTCAAAGCTTTCGCCGGCGGCCCCACCCAACTGTTCCTGCATATGCGCGCGGGTGATCAGCCGCTTTGGCGCCTCAAGGAACAAGCGCAGCACTTCGCCTTCGGCATGGGAAAAAGGCGTTTCTTCGCCCGCGTCATCGACCAAGGCGTAACGGTCGAAATGCGCAACCCATCCGTTGAAGCGTGCGGTTTCGCTGCGGGGGCGGGCGACCTTTGGGTCGCGCAGCCGGGCGCGAACGCGGGCCACGACCTCGGCGGGGGCGAAAGGTTTGATGATGTAGTCATCCGCGCCCAGCTCTAGCCCCGTCACCCGGTCCTGCACCTGCGCCCGGCCTGATATGATGATGACCGACGCGCCCAGTTCCAGCGCCAGACGGTGCACAAGGCTTAGCCCATCGCGGTCCGGCAGGCCAAGGTCAACCAAGCACACATCGGGCGTGGTTCTATGCAGCGCGGCCTCAAATTCGGTCGCGCGGGCGAAGGTCATGGTGCGATACCCGGCCTCTTGCAGGGCGTCGGCCAGCATGGTGCGGATGGCGGGTTCATCGTCAAGGATCGTGACAAGCGGCTGGGTCATGCGTCTGGCCTTTCATGCCCGAGGAAACCGGCCAATTGCGCGGTCGTGAAGGGTTTGGTCAACAAGGGCGCGGCGTGGCGCGCGGCCTCGTGCAGCGGATGGTCGGCGGGCAGCGATGTCATCAGGCGCACAGGCCGATCGTGCAACGCACGCGCAAGATCAACGCCGGTTTGTTCGCCTTCCAAGGTGATGTCAGACAGGATCAGAGCCACCTCGGGCAGTTCTTGGACCAGCTCCAACGCTTCGGCCACCGATGCGGCCTCAACCACCATATAGCCCAGTTCAACCAGCATATCGCGGATGCTGACGCGTAGATCGGCGGAATCCTCGACCAATAGAACCAATCCGCTGACCGGTTGCGCCTCGGCGCGGCGCAGGGGCAGGCGCAGGCGCACCTCGGCCCCGGAGGGGGTATTGCGCAGCCGCGCCTCGCCCCCGGCCAGCTTGGTCATGTCGTAGACCATTGCCAGCCCAAGGCCTGACCCGCCGTCGCCCTTGGTGGTAAAGAACGGGTCCAGCCCGTGGATCAGCGCCTGTTCAGTAAAGCCGGGCCCGGTGTCGGCGACGCAGAATTCGACCCATGTGTCCTGAACTTCGCGGCAAATCAGGCTGATGTTTCCATCTCCGTCACAGGCGTCGCGGGCGTTCAGGATCAAGTTCAGCAGGCTGTCTTGCAACATCCCAGCGTCCAGCAAAACGGCGCTGTGGGTGTCGTCCTGCACATCCAGCGTGATCCCTTCGGGCAGGGACGCGCGGGCGAGCGGGGCCAGATCCGCCAGAAACTCGGCCATGCGCACGGGTTGGGGCCGAAACGCGCGGTGGCTGGTGATATCGGCAATCCGGTTGAGCAACGTCCCGCCCCGCCGCGCGGCGGTCAGGGTTGCGCTGACCAACGTCTGCGCCTCTGGGGCCAATTCAATCCGTTGCAGGCGGGACTGCATCCCAAGGATGATGGTCAGCAGGTTGGAAAAGTCATGCGCCAAGCCGCTGGTCAGCTGCGCCGCGATTTCGCGTCGGCGCGTTTGCTGTAGGGCGGCGCGGGCCTGTGTTTCTTCGGTCACGTCGGTCGACAGGATATAGGCCCCGTTGTTCGACTGATCGGGGGTAAAGACCACCCGCACCCGGCGCGAGCTGTCTTCGTCGGAGAATTCGAAGGTGCTTTGCTGCCCGGCCAAGGCCAGCTCCAGATGCGGGCGCACCCGTTCATAGGCGGTGGGGCCAAGCGCCTCTGAGATATGCATCCCGATTATCCCGGACGGGCGACCCGGCAGGATGGCGTTCAGTCGGCGGTTGGAAAAGGTGTAATGCCGCGATGCGTCCACATGGGCGATATGGGCGGGCATCATTTCGGTGGTCTGGCGGGTGTGGGCCTCCATCGCGGTTAGCTGGCGGCGGGCCTCCTCCAGCGCGCTGATGGTGGCGGCAAGGTTGCGGTTGGTGGCGGCCAGTTCCTCGGACCGGGCCAGAACCTCTTCGGACAGCAGTTCAGACCGGGTGCGCAGCAGGCGTTCCTGTTCCTTGGTGCGGGTGATGTCGGTATAGACCGTCACCCAGCCCCCCTGCGGCAAGGGCGTGCCTTCAACGCTGATCACCCGGCCATTTGCGCGGGTGCGTTCCATGTAATGCGGCTCAAACGCCAGTGCGGTCCTGACGCGGTCTTCGGTGAATGTGTCCAGATCGTCGATGGGACCATATTCGCCGCGTTCTGCCAAATGGCGGATGGTTTCGGCAAACCCTGCGCCGGGCTCGATAAACCGGTCTGGCAGGTCGAACATTTCGACAAAGCGCCGATTGCAGACGACCAATTGCAGGTCGCTGTCATAAATCGTCAAGGCCTGCTGAATGAGGTTCAGACCAGCCGCTGTCAGCACATCTTTTGAGACCATGATCCCCTCCGATGGCTGTGGCTAGCA
Organism: Pseudoprimorskyibacter insulae; assembly: GCF_900302505.1. Taxonomy (GTDB): domain Bacteria; phylum Pseudomonadota; class Alphaproteobacteria; order Rhodobacterales; family Rhodobacteraceae; genus Pseudoprimorskyibacter; species Pseudoprimorskyibacter insulae. Next base: position 482,598 of record NZ_OMOJ01000002.1, read on the forward strand.
CCGTCGGACGGCGGGGCAAACCCCCGATTGTTGCTCTGTTACAATTCGTAAGATTTGGGAAAAGATCAGGAAAAAGTTGACCGCCAGCGTAGGTGCTGACCAAATGGTACGCAGAATCGCAAAAGCGGTCAGTGCCCGAAATGGGCATACGGGAGGAGAACAATTTGGCTCACATGACGGAGGGCGCCGAGGGGCTGCGCTCGATCCCTGCCTTGTTGCATCGCAATGCAACCCGGTTCGCTAAAGCATCGGCGTATCGGGAAAAGGAATTTGGGATCTGGCAAAGCTGGACTTGGGCCGAGACTGAGAAACAGATCGAGGCGCTTGCGCTGGGTCTTTTGAACCTTGGTGTAAACGAGGGCGATTTTGTCGCCATTATCGGGCGCAATCGTCCGTATCTCTATTGGTCGATGGTCGCAGCGCAGTCTGTGGGCGCCATCCCGGTGCCTCTGTATCAGGACGCTGTTGCCGAAGAAATGGAATATGTCCTGAGCCATTGCGGCGCACGGTTTGTCATCGTGGCCGATCAGGAACAGGTCGATAAGGTGATCGAAGTGCAGGAACATCTGCACCAGTTCGAACATCTGATTTACCTCGATCCGCGTGGCTTGCGGAAATATGACCACACGCGCCTGCATCAATACAGCCACGTGCAGGATCAGGGCCGCGCCGCCTATGATGAATTCATCCCCGAACTGAAGCGCCGCCGCGAAAAGCTGGGGTATGATGACACTTGCGTCATGCTTTATACCTCAGGCACGACGGGCAAGCCCAAGGGCGTGGTGCTGTCGAACCGCAATATCATCGAAACGGCCAAGGCATCGTCGGAATTTGACCACCTGAAGCCGAATGACGAAGTGCTGGCCTATCTGCCCATGGCATGGGTTGGCGATTTCATCTTTTCGATCGGTCAGGCCTATTGGACGGGCTTTTGCGTAAATTGCCCCGAAAGCGCCGAAACCATGATGACCGATCTGAAAGAGATCGCGCCGTCGTATTATTTCGCCCCGCCGCGGGTGTTTGAAACGCAGCTGACCAGCATCATGATCCGTATGGAAGACGCCGGACCGTTCAAGAAACGAATGTTCCACTATTTCATGAAACACGCCAAAGAGGTCGGCCCCCGTATTCTGGACGGCAAGCCGGTCGGATTTGGCGAGCGTCTGAAATATGCGCTTGGCGAATTGATGGTCTATGGGCCGCTGAAAAACACGCTGGGCTTTTCCAAGGTTCGTGTGGGCTATACCGCTGGCGAGGCGATTGGTCCTGAGATCTTCAGCTTCTACCGGTCGCTCGGGATCAACCTGAAGCAGCTTTATGGTCAGACCGAAGCGGGCGTGTTCATCACCCAGCAGCCGGATGGCGAAGTGCGTGCCGATACGGTTGGCGTTCCGTCGCCGGGCGTGGAAGTGCGGATCGACGACAGCGGTGAAGTGTTTTACCGCTCGCCGGGGGTGTTCGTGGAATATTACAAGAACCCCGAAAGCACCGCCTCGACCAAGGATGCCGAAGGCTGGGTTGCCACGGGTGATGCGGGCTTTTTCGAGCCGGACACCGGACATCTGCGGATCATCGACCGGGCCAAGGACGTTGGCAAAATGGCCGATGGCAGCATGTTCGCCCCCAAGTATGTTGAGAACAAACTGAAGTTCTATCCCAACATCCTTGAGGCGGTGGTCTTCGGGAATGAGCGCGACAAGTGCACGGCCTTCATCAACATCGACCTGTCGGCGGTGGGCAACTGGGCCGAGCGGAACAACATCTCGTATGCTTCGTATCAGGAATTGGCGGGCCACCCCAAGGTTCTGGAGATGATCCAGAACCATGTGGAGGAAACCAATGCCAGCGTCGCGCAGGATGAGATGCTGTCGGGCTGTCAGATCCACCGTTTCCTTGTGCTGCATAAGGAACTGGATGCCGATGACGGCGAATTGACCCGCACCCGCAAAGTGCGTCGTAAGATCATCGGCGAGAAGTTCGAGGATCTGGTGAACGCGCTCTATGATGGGTCGGACAGCGTCTATACCGAGACCGAAGTGACCTATGAGGATGGCCGTAAGGGCAAAATCAAGGCCACGCTGAGCATTCGTGACGCAAAGGTCTTGCCGGTGGCGCCTAAGTCGATGGCGGCGGAATGATCGGGCGCTCGTGCTTGCGCGCATCGCCCCGCCCACCATCCCGCCAGCCCCAAAAAGCGCCAATGTTGTGCGCGGGGCAGGCCGGTCATTTGCGTATTTGGAAAGAGAAGAAGCAGGGGACGCGCCCATGAAAGACATGAGCGAAGGATACGTCACCGCGGATGGTCGCAAGATCGGCGGCGTTCTGATGGAGATGAAGAACATCACGCTGCGGTTCGGCGGTGTGGTCGCGATCAAGGATATCTCATTCGATATCCGCGAAGGGGAAATCCGTGCGATCATCGGCCCGAACGGCGCCGGTAAATCGTCGATGCTGAACGTCATCTCGGGGTTCTATATCCCGAGCGAAGGGGAGGTGTTCTATAAAGGGTCCAAGCGCCCGCAAATGCGCCCCTATCAGGTCGCCCAGCAGGGGATCGCCCGGACCTTTCAGAACATCGCCCTGTTCGAAGGTATGACCGTTCTGGACAACATCATGACTGGCCGTTTGACCAATATGAAGTCGAACCTGTTCCAGCAGGCGCTGTGGTACGGCAAGGCCAACGAAGAGGAAATGGCGAACCGCGAAAAGGTTGAGCGGGTCATCGACTTCCTTGAGATCCAGTCGATCCGCAAAACACCGGTGGGTCGTTTGCCCTATGGTCTGAAAAAACGCGTTGAGCTGGCGCGAGCCCTAGCGGCCGAGCCGAGCCTTCTGCTGCTGGATGAGCCGATGGCGGGCATGAACGTCGAGGAAAAAGAGGACATGAGCCGCTTTATTCTGGATGTGAATGACGAATTCGGCACCACGATTGCGCTGATCGAGCACGATATGGGCGTGGTTATGGATCTGTCCGACCGTGTGGTCGTGATGGATTACGGCAAGAAGATCGGCGACGGCACGCCGGACGAAGTGCGCAACAATCAAGATGTGATCGACGCCTATCTTGGCGTGGCGCACGATTAAGGGGGGACCGACATGCCCGATCAACTTCTTTTCGCGATGGAAGTCACCCTGAACGGCCTGATGGCCGGGGTGCTCTATTCGCTTGTGGCCCTTGGGTTCGTTCTGATCTTCAAGGCCTCTGGTATCTTTAACTATGCGCAGGGCGTTATGGCCCTGTTTGCCGCCATGACCTTGGTCGGCATTCAGAAAGGTCAGGTGCCGTTTGCGCATTTGATCAACGCCTTGCTGGGCACCGAGGTGCATCACTTTGGCTGGCATGTGCCGTCGATCCTGGCGATCCTTCTGACCGCGGGTGTGATGGTTGTGTTTGCCTGGATCGTGGAGCGGGTCGTGCTGAAGCACCTTGTGAACCAGCCCGATATCATCCTGTTCATGGCCACCATCGGGCTGGCCTACTTCATGGAAGGCTTTGGCGACCTGATGTGGGGCGCGGACATCAAGAAACTGGATGTCGGCCTGCCGCAGGGGATCAACATCGCGATTGATGACACCACCTTTGGCTGGTTCGGCTACGGCTTCTTTATCGATAACCTCGATATCGTGGCGACCGTGATTGCCATTTTGCTGGTGATTTCGCTAACGGTGTTTAGCCAGTATTCCAAGCAGGGCCGTGCGTTGCGCGCCGTGGCAGACGATCACCAGGCGGCGCTGTCGGTTGGCATTTCGCTGCGCTTCATCTGGGTGCTGGTCTGGTCGATCGCGGGCTTTGTCGCGCTGGTTGCGGGCATTATGTGGGGCGCCAAATCGGGCGTGCAGTTCAGTCTGTCGCTGATCGCGCTGAAGGCGCTGCCGGTTCTGATGCTGGGCGGGTTCACGTCGATCCCCGGTGCCATCATTGGCGGTTTGATTATCGGTGTGGGTGAAAAGCTGTTCGAATTCGCGATTGGCCCGCTAGTGGGCGGCGCGACCGAGAACTGGTTTGCCTATGTTCTGGCGCTGATCTTCCTCGTGTTCCGGCCGCAGGGTCTGTTCGGCGAAAAGATCATCGAGCGCGTGTGATCCGGGCGAGGGAGGAGACGACATGACAAAACTGATTGCCATTGTGAATGTGATCGCCTGGTCCGGCTTCTGGGCCTTTGGATACCTCGCCATGTCGGCCCGTGTGGAGGACACGAGCCAGATGGTCACAGCCGCGATACTGGCGGCGATTGGCGGCGCGATTGGGCTTTGGGCTTACTTCAAGCTGATCCGCCATACGGAAGACACCGGTTATGCGAAACGCCCGAACCGGGCCATGCAAGAAGAGACCCGCGATGTGGTCGAGTGGGGGATGGGTTAATGATCTATCGTGAGGCGGGCGAATACAAAACGTCCTATGACGCGGACAGCCGCACCTTTCCGATCAAGTTCGACCGGATGGGGTATTATACAGCGATGGCCGTGGCCTTCTTGGTGGTGCCGTTCATCATCAACGACTACTGGGCCTCGGCTGTGGCGGTTCCGTTCCTGATCTATGTGATCGCGGCGCTGGGGCTGAACATCCTGACGGGCTTTGCCGGGCAGGTGAGCCTTGGTACGGGCGGTTTCATGGCGGTGGGGGCCTATGCCTGCTACAAGCTGATGACCGGCTTCCCGGAGGTCAGCATCTTTTTCCACGTGCTGATTGCCGGGGGCGTGACGGCGATTGTCGGGGTTCTGTTTGGTCTGCCATCGCTGCGGATCAAGGGGTTCTATCTGGCGGTGGCAACACTGGCGGCGCAGTTCTTCTTGGTGTGGCTGTTCAACAAGGTGCCATGGTTCTACAACCATTCGGCATCGGGTCAGATCAACGCGCCGGAACGCACCGTGTTTGGCATCGCGGTGACCGGACCCAATACCGATGCTTGGGCCAAGTACCTGTTCTGTCTGATCTTCGTTGTGGTGCTGGCGTGGATCGCCCGCAACCTGACGCGCGGATCGGTAGGGCGTAAGTGGATGGCCATTCGCGATATGGACATCGCGGCCGAGATCATCGGCGTGAACCCCCTGATGGCCAAGTTGACCGCCTTTGCCGTAAGCTCGTTCTTTGTTGGGGTCGCCGGGGCGCTGTTCTTCTCGGTTTACCTTGGCGCGGTTGAGGTGGGCGAAGCCTTCGGTATCCAGAAATCGTTCCTTGTGCTGTTCATGATCATCATTGGCGGGCTCGGGTCGATCTTTGGGGCCTTCGCGGGCGCGGCCTTCATGGTCTTGTTGCCGGTTCTGCTCAAGAACATCCTTGTGGGCGGGCTTGGCTGGCCGACCGATCTGGCGGCGCATCTGGAATTCATGATCGTCGGGGGGTTGATCGTGGCTTTCCTGATCGTCGAACCCCATGGACTGGCGCAACTGTGGCGCTTGGCCAAGGAAAAACTGCGGCTGTGGCCCTTCCCGCACTAAGGGCCGCCGCACAACACCTACCGGGGGGCAAAACCCCCGGAGACTACACACATCGGACAACCATCTAGGGAGGAGAAAACCTGATGAAAAAGAACCTGATGACTTTGGCGATTGGCGCCACCATGCTGGCAGGCCCGGCACTGGCCGATCTGACCTTCAGCTCGCTCAGCTACCGGACCGGCCCTTACGCGGCAAACGGCATTCCTTTTGCTGATGGCTATGCTGACTACTTCACCCTGCTGAACGAACGCGATGGCGGCATCGGCGGCGAAAAAATCAATCTGGTTGAGTGTGAAACCGGCTACAACACCGAAAAAGGCGTTGAATGCTACGAGTCGACCAAAGGCACCGGTGCGCTTGTGTACCAGCCGCTGTCGACCGGCATCACCTATCAGCTGATCCCCAAAGCCACCGCAGACGGCATCCCCGTCCACTCGATGGGTTATGGGCGGACTTCGGCGAAGAACGGTGAAGTGTTCCGCAACATCTTCAACTATCCGGCAAACTACTGGGATGGTGCCTCGATCGCGGTCACCCACCTTGCTGACCTGAACGGCGGCGATCTGAGCGGTAAGAAAATCGCGCTGGTTTACCACAACTCGGCCTACGGTAAGGAACCGATCCGTACCCTGGAAGAGCTGTCGAAAAAGCACGGCTATGAGCTGAGCCTGCTGCCCGTTGACCACCCCGGTCAGGAGCAGAAGTCGCAGTGGCTGCAAATCCGTCGCGACAAGCCGGATTATGTTCTGATGTGGGGCTGGGGCGTTATGAACCAAGTCGCCATTCAGGAAGCCGTGAACATCCGTTTCCCGATGGAAAACTTCATCGGCATCTGGTGGTCGGGTTCGGAAAACGACGTGCTGCCCGCCGGTGAAGGCGCGCATGGCTACAAGTCGCTGACGTTCCACAACCTCGGTCAGGATTACCCGCTGTATGACGACATGAAGAAATATGTCGTTGATGCAGGTAAAGCCGCCGGTGCTGGCGATCAGGTCGGCACGGTTCTGTACAACCGCGGTATGTATGCCGCGATGCTGGCAGCCGAAGCCGCCAAGACCGCACAAGGCATCCACGGCACCATGACCCTGACCCCCGCGCAGATGCGTGACGGTATGGAAGCGCTGGAGATGACCGAAGCCAAAATGGAGGCCCTTGGCCTGCCGAACTTTGGCCCGACCTTCAACGTATCGTGCGAAAACCACGGTGGTAACGGCTTTGGCGCCGTTGCGCAGTGGGATGCGAATGCCGGTCAGTGGGGCCTGATCACCGACTACTTCCAGTCGGATCAGGACGTCATCATGCCGCTGGTGGCCGAAGACTCGTCGGCCTTCGCAGCTGAAAACAACATCACTGCGGGCTGTAACTAAGCCTCGTCGCCCTGCTCCGCCATCGTGCGGGGCAGGGCACCCAATGAAACGCTGACTGACGGAACTTGCCCATGCTAGACGCCGGACCGACCGAACAGGACACCGTGCTTGAGGTGAACAACATCGAGGTGATCTACAATCACGTGATCCTCGTTTTGAAAGGCGTCAGCCTGAAGGTGCCCAAAGGCGGCATCACCGCGCTGCTTGGCGGCAACGGGGCAGGCAAGACAACGACGCTCAAGGCCATTTCCAACCTGCTGCATTCCGAACGCGGCGAAGTGACCAAAGGCACGATCATGTATCGCGGTGAACGTGTTCAGGAACTGGACCCGGCCGAGATGGTGAAGCGCGGCGTGATCCAAGTGATGGAAGGCCGTCACTGTTTTGAACACTTGACTGTCGAGGAAAACCTGCTGACCGGGGCCTACACCCGCACAGACGGGCGCGGCGCTGTCAGTGCCGACCTTGAGATGGTCTACAACTACTTCCCGCGTCTCAAAGAGCGCCGGACCAGCCAAGCGGGCTACACCTCGGGTGGTGAGCAGCAGATGGTTGCGATTGGCCGCGCATTGATGAGCCGCCCCGAAACGATCCTTCTGGACGAACCCAGCATGGGCCTTGCCCCGCAGCTGGTGGAACAGATCTTTGAGATCGTGAAGTCGGTGAACGAGAATGAGGGCTACACCTTCCTTCTGGCCGAACAGAACACCAACGTCGCGCTGCGCTATGCGCATTACGGCTATATCCTTGAATCGGGCCGCGTTGTGATGGACGGACCTGCCGCCGAACTGCGCGAAAACCCGGACGTGAAAGAATTCTACCTAGGCATGTCGGACGAGGGGCGGAAATCGTTCCGCGACGTACGCTCGTACCGCCGCCGCAAGCGTTGGCTCGCCTAAAGCCAACACACACCACAACCTGCGCTGATTGACTGGCCCGGAGGATCCGATGAGCCATACCTACTTTGACGACCTTGAAACCCGCTCTGCCGATGCGCGTGCCGCCGCTTTGGCAGTGGATTTGCCTGCCCAGATTGCCCGCGCCAAGGCCTTGCCCGGCTATGCCGAGGCGTTGGCCGATGTCGATCCGGCTGCGATCACGTCCCTAGAGGCGCTGGCCACTTTGCCGGTGCTGCGGAAATCCACGCTAGGCGCGGCGCAGGCGGCATCGGCCCCGTTCGGCGGGTACACTGTCAAACCGGCGTCAGGCTTTGCCCATATCTTCCAATCGCCCGGCCCGATCTATGAACCCGGCGGAGCCGAGGCCGATTGGTGGCGCATGGGCCGTTTCCTGAAGGCGGCGGGCATTGGCGAGGGCGATATCGTCCAGAACTGCTTTGGCTATCACCTGACGCCTGCGGGCATGATCTTTGAGAACGGTGCACGGGCCGTTGGTGCGGCGGTTCTGCCTGCGGGCACGGGACAAACCGAACTACAGGCGCGCGCGGCCTATGATGTGGGTGTTACCGCCTATGCAGGCACGCCCGATTACCTGAAAATCATCCTGGAAAAGGCCGATGAAATGGGCCTGAAGCTGGGGATCACCAAGGCCGCTGTCGGCGGGGGCGCTCTGTTCCCGTCCTTGCGCCAGTATTACGCGGATCGCGGCATCCAGTGCCTTCAGTGCTATGCCACCGCCGATCTGGGCAACATCGCCTATGAAAGCGCGGCTATGGAGGGGATGATCGTCGACGAGCATGTGATCGTCGAAATCGTCACCCCCGGCACTGGCAACCCCGTGGCCGAAGGCGAGGTGGGCGAAGTGGTTGTCACCACGCTAAACCCCGATTACCCGCTGATCCGCTTTGCGACGGGCGATCTGTCGGCGGTTCTGCCGGGGGCAAGTCCCTGCGGACGCACCAACACCCGCATCAAGGGCTGGATGGGCCGAGCCGATCAGACGACCAAGATCAAGGGCATGTTCGTGCGCCCTGAACAGGTGGCCGCGCTGGTGGAAAAGCACCCCGAAATCGCCCGTGTCCGCGTTGTGGCCAGCCGTGATGGTGAAATGGACCTGATGACCGTGCGGATCGAGACCAATGCGACCGATGCCTCGGCCTATGATAAATCGGTGGCCGATGTGCTGAAGCTGCGCGGTAAGATCGAACTGGTGCCCATCGGCGGACTTCCGCGCGATGGCCTCGTGATCGAGGATATTCGCAAGTACGACTGAACGGACTTAATTGTCCTGTGGCGATTCCGCCTTAGCTTGGTGCTAAGGGGGAATCGATCCATGATCTACAAAACCACTGTCACAGCGATGGCGTTGTTGTTGGCCGGTCCTGCATTGGCCGACGGCGACGCCCTGTTTCTTCGGTCGGGCGGCGAAGCGCGTTCGGTACGATCCTCATTCGACGCCAGCCTGCAAACGCTGGGCGACCGTCAGTTCCAGATCACCAGTGGCACAGCATCCGACCCAGATGCGATGCGCGCGGCCTTGGCCGATTACATCGCCGGGCTGGATGCAGATACCGACATTGCGGTTGTTCTGTTGTCTGGTCGGTTCGCCAATGGCCGGACCGGGACGTATCTGTTGCCCGATGGGGTCACGGCGGCGGACCCTGCCGGGGTTTTGACCGATGGTCTGCCCGTGGACAATGTGCTGGCCGTGCTGGGGGCCTATCCTGGCCATGCCGCGCTTATTCTGGCCGAGGCCGCGCCGTTGGACGATGGCGGGTTCATCGTGGATCGCGGCATTGGCGCCATGACCATTCCGCAAGGGGTGACCGTGTTTGCGGGCCTGCCCGAAGACGTTGCGCCCTTTGTCGCGCGTGATTTGCCGCGCCGGGGCCTGAACCTGACCGAAGCGGGGCGCGTGCGCGGGCTTGAGGTGTCGGGCTATGCGCCGTCGTCCTTTGTGCTGGTGCCGATCCCCGATACAGTCGAGGGCCAGAACGACGCCGTGGCCGACGCCCGCGCCGAAGCGGATGAGGCGCTTTGGGACCGTGTTTCGCAGCGCGACGATATTGAGGCCTATCGCGACTATCTTGGCACTTTCCCGAACGGGCTCCATGCCAGCGCCGCGCGTCAGCGGATCGCCGCGATTGAGGCGGAACCGTTCCGCAAGGAACGCATCGCCGAAGAAGCGCTTGACCTCAGCCGCGATGCCCGCCGCGAAATTCAGCGTGATCTGTCCTTGCTAGGCTATAACACGCGCGGGATCGACGGCATCTTTGGCCCCGGATCGCGCGGGGCCATCCGAAGCTGGCAACAACAAAGCGGGTTTGCCCAGTCGGGTTATCTCAGCCGCGAACAGATCGTGCGCCTTGATGGACAGGCCGAAACCCGCGCCGCTGAGCTTGAGGAAGAGGCCCGCCGCAAACAGGCCGAACAGGAACGGCTTGATCGGGCCTATTGGGAAGAAACCGGCGCACGGGGCGATCTGCCCGGATTGCGCGCCTATCTGAAGCGTTATCCCGATGGCGTTTATGCCGAGGTCGCGCAGGACAGGTTGGCCGAAATTGAGGATCTGCAACGTGATCAGGCGGCGGAACAGGATCTTGGTGCGTGGAATCAAGCCAATGAGGCCGGCACGATTGAGGCGTATCAGTCCTACATCGACCGGTTCTCGGACGGCGCGTTTGTGGAACAGGCCCGCACGCGGATAGATGCCCTAAGCATCAGTGCCGAAGAACGCCGCGCAATTGAACGGGCGCAGGCCGAGGAGCAGGCGCTTGGGCTGAACCGCACCATGCGCCAATTGACCGAAGACCGCCTGACCGCGCTAGGGCTGAAACCCGGTGAGGTGGACGGGGCGTTTGACGATTCCACCCGCCGCGCCCTGCGCCGGTATCAGCAGGCGCGCGGCCTGACTGTGACCGGCTATCTGGATCAGGAAACCGTGGTGCGTCTGATGGCCGATAGCATTCTGCGCTGATCAGCGCTGAAACACATAGGTGCCCGGCGCGTCACAGAGCGCGTCTGGCACCGCAGGAGGGGCGACCATCGCGCCGCTGTGGTCAGCCAGCCAAGACTGCCATTCGGGCCACCACGACCCTTCCTGTGGGGCGTGCTGGGCCATCCAGCTATCGGGGTCCAGATAAAGCGCGCCGGGCACGCGATGGCCAATCCGGTAATGCCGATGGGCGTGGCCCGGTTCGGACACGATCCCACCGTTGTGGCCGCCCTTGGTCAGAACGAAATGCAAGTCCGCATCGGTGAACAGCTTGATTTTATAGACCGAATGCCATGGGGCAATGTGGTCCTTTTCGGTGCCGACCACGAACATCGGCACGCGGATATTCTTTAGTGCAACGACCCGGCCATCCACGGCAAAACGCCCCGCGCTCAGGCGGTTTTCCATGAACAGGCTGCGCAGATATTCCGAATGCATCCGGGCGGGCATGCGCGTGGCGTCGGCGTTCCATGCTGACATGTCGCTGGCCCGGTCCTCTAGCCCCATCAGATAGCGGCGCACGGCGCGGCTCCAGACCAGATCTTCGGAGCGTAGCGCCTGAAACGCCCCGGCCATCTGGGTGCGGTCCAGATAGCCCTGTTCCCACATCATATCCTCAAGAAAGGCGATCTGACTTTCGTCAAGGAACAGCAGCAACTCGCCCGCTTCGGTGAAATCGGTCTGCGCCGCCAGCAAGGTGACTGACCCAAGCCGCGCATCGCCATCCCGCGCCATGGTGGCGGCGGCAATCGACAGCATCGTGCCGCCAAGGCAATAGCCGCAGGCGTGGATTTTCTGACTTGGGACAATGGTGCCAATCTGGTCCAGCGCGGCCATCACGCCTTCGGTGCGATAGTCATCAAGCGAGATGTCGCGGTGTTCTTCGGTTGGATTGACCCAGGAAATGACAAAGACGGTATGCCCCTGCGCCACCAAATAGCGGATCAGCGAATTTTCGGGGCTGAGGTCAAGAATGTAGTATTTCATGATCCATGCGGGCACGATCAGCACCGGCTCTGCATGAACCTGCGGGGTTGCGGGGCTGTACTGGATCAGCTCCATGATCCGGTTGCGAAAAATCACCTTGCCGGGGGTTGCGGCGATGTCCTGCCCGACGGTCAGCCCGCCATTCGATGGCGCGGCCTTCGGGTCGCTGGCCTGCCGGGCGTCTTGTATCAACAGCTCTAGCCCCTTGGCAAAGGCCATGCCCTTGGTTTCGATCAGGCGGTGCATCACTTCGGGGTTCAGCGCGGGCATGTTGGAGGGCGAGGCCATATCCAGCAGTTGCCGCGCCATAAAGGCGGCCCTATCGCTGTTGCGCCTGTCTACGCCGGGTTGATGCGCTGTCGCGGCCTCCCAAAAGGCTTCGGCGCCCAGATAGGCCTGATGCCAATAGCAATAGGGCGGCTTGGCCCAATCGGGATGCGCGAATCGGTGATCGTCGGCTTTGGGGCGGAACGGGGCGGGGGCGTCATCGCGGGCGATGTAATCGGTCCAGTCGTGCAGGATTTTCCGAGCGGTTTCGCCAAGCGCGAATTGCTGCGCCGGCGAGGTGGCCAGATGTGTGGCCCAGTCTGCCATGGCAGCCCAAGCCGCGTAGGGCGACAGCCCCCCAGTATAGCGCGCGGCGGCGGCCCCAAGAACATGGGACAGCGATTCGTTCGAAGATGCGGGTGTTTGTGACATCGGCTCACCTGTTTTACGCGACCAAGCCTGTCACAGCTTTATGACGTGACGCCAACGAATACACGCGACGTGATGTCTCGGGCCGGTGCGGTTGGCCCAAAATGCAAAAAGCCGCGTCATATGACGCGGCCTTGCAGATCGTGATCGTGGTCGGATCAGCCCTGACGAGCCTTGAACCGGCGCTGGGTTTTGTTGATCACGTACACACGGCCCTTACGGCGCACAACGCGGCAGTCGCGGTGGCGGTTCTTGAGCGAGCGAAGCGAGTTCTTGACCTTCATGGGTCTCTCCTCAGTGTCGCGGCGCGCGAGCGCCTGGGTTGGCGGAGCCCCGACAAGCGGGACGGCGAATTCATGGTGGGCGGTACAAGGATCGAACTTGTGACCCCTTCGATGTCAACGAAGTGCTCTACCGCTGAGCTAACCGCCCACTGTACGTTGCGTTTTTCCGTTGAGCCCCAAAAAATGGGGCGCGAAATCACGCGCCGTGGCGGGGTCTATAAAACGAGTCGACAGGGGGATCAAGGGCTTTTGACACGAGAAAAAATCAGGCAAGGTGTTTTCTGAAGGAGACCGAATGCCAAAGTCTGCATTTCACGTAGAAGAACCCGAGTTTCTGACCTCTTGCGTGGTCTTTGCTTCCCCACATAGCGGGCGGGATTATCCTTGGTCTTTCATCAACCGGACCGAGCTGGACGAGACTTTGATTCGCTCATCCGAGGATGCCTATGTCGATCGGTTGTTCGATTGCGCCCCGGCCTTTGGGGCACCGCTGCTGTGCGCGGGTGCGCCTAGGGCCTTTATCGACCTCAATCGCAGCAGCGAGGAACTGGACCCGGCCTTGATCAATGGCGTGCGGCGCGGCGGGCACAACCCGCGTGTGGCCTCTGGGTTGGGTGTGGTGCCGCGTGTGGTGGCCAATGGCCGCGCGATTTATCGCGGTAAAATGTCGATGGACGAAGCGCGCGACCGGATTGATCGCTATTGGCGACCCTATCACGATCAGCTTCAGGCGTTGCTGGACCGGGCGCATGCGGAATTTGGTCAGGCGATTCTGATTGATTGCCATTCCATGCCGCGCGAAGCGGTCGAAGGCGTGGCCACGAAAACCGGCAAACGTCCTGAGATCGTGATCGGTGATCGATTCGGGGCGGCGGCCAGCACCCATGTCGTCGATCAGATCGAAGCGGCGTTTCAGCAAGCCGGGTTCGTGGTGTCGCGCAATGCGCCCTTTGCCGGGGCCTTCATCACCCAGCATTACGGGCGGCCGTCGCGCAATCAGCACGCCATCCAGATCGAAATCGACCGTTCGCTCTATATGGAAGAGGCATCGATTATGCCGCATGCGGGCTTCCGCCAGTTGCGCCAGACCTTACGCAACGTCATTGCGATGTTGTCGGGTCTGTCGGGCAAAAATCAGCAATTGGCGGCGGAATAACCGGTTAGCCTTTGGCGAACAGGCTGCCCAGCAGGTCGCGCAGGGTGCCGGGTTGGTCCAGTTGCAGGCGCACCGGCACCGTCAGAACCTTCATCCGAAAATCATCCGGCAGGCGCACCGCGTCTTTTTCGGTTGTGACCAGTTGCGCGCCGCTCAAGGCGGCATCGTTTTCCAGTCGGGCCATCAAAGCGCGGGTCAGCGGTTGGTGATCGTCAAGCGCGACGCTGCGGACCACCTCGGCCCCCATGCTGCGCAGGGTGGCAAAGAATTTATCCGGGTAGCCGATGCCCGCAAAAGCCAGGACGCGCTGACCTTCCCAATCCATGCCGGTCTGCAAGGGGGCCAGATGCCCGCGCAGGCGGGGCAGGGCGATATGGTCGCCCCAGCGGGCGTCAAAGCTGGCCTGATCGGGTTCTGGCCCGATGCTGAGGATGGCCTGCGCCCGCGTCAGCCCCTGCGCCACCGGTTCGCGCAGCGGCCCTGCGGGGATGCAGCGGCCATTGCCAAACCCGCGCCGCGCATCGACGACGATGATCGACAGGTCTTTGGCAACGCTGGGGTTCTGGAACCCATCGTCCAGGATGATCACATCCGCGCCCGCCTCTTGCGCGGCTTGCACCCCGGCGGCGCGGTCCTTGGCGACCCAGACCGGGCCAAAGGCCCCGATCAGCAAGGGCTCGTCCCCGACCTCGGCGGCGCTATGCTTGTTGATGATGACCTGAACCGGGCCTTCCAGCGTACCGCCATAGCCTCGGCTGACCACATGCGGGCGGTGGCCCATGGCCGTCAGCTCCATCACCAAGGCGATGACAGTTGGCGTTTTGCCGGTGCCCCCGGCATTCAGGTTGCCCACGCAGATCACCGGCACCGATACGGCCAGACCCGGCTGCGCCACGCGGCGGGCCGTCAGATGCGCATATAGCCAGCCCAGAGGCGCAAGCAGGCGTGCGCGCAGTCCGGGGGCGTCTGGGGCGGTGTGCCAATGGCGGGGGGCTTTCATGGGCGGGCCTCGGCGGTTTCGATGGTTTCAATGGCAAGCGTAACCAGCGCATCGGTCAGCTCGGCCCCGTCCGATACCACCGTCCAGCCTGCAAGCGCCATCGCCGCCGACACGTCGGGGGCAATGGTTGCACGGACGGCGGTGGCAAGGGAATCAGCGTCGCGCACAATGCGGGCCGCGCCCGCCTCGACCAGTGTCGAATAGGCCGACAAATAGGCCCCCACGTTGGGACCATACAAGATGGCCGATCCAAGGGCTGCGGCCTCATAGGGGTCGTGCCCATGTTCGCCAGTGACCAAGGATCCGCCAAGGAAGGTGACAGGGGCCAGTTGATACCAGACGCCCAACATGTCGGGGTCGCTGCTCAGGACGACTTGGGTGTTTTCGTCAATATCGTCGCCGTTGTCCCAGTCGCAGACCCTTAGGCCCGTGTCCTCAAGGGTGCGGGTTGCGGCGGCGCGTCCGCTTTCGTCCTGAAGGGCGGCAATCAGCAGGCAGCGGTGGGCATAACGGCTGACAGCGCGGTGGGCCATCAGCACCTGTTGAACTTCGCCCGGCGACAGATGGGCCGCCAGCCAGATGGGGCGGCCCGCGCACATGTCCTGAATTTCCTCGCGTAGATCCTCGGACCCGGTCAGGGGCAACCCCGCCCCCAACAATGGCCCGGAATTGTGCAGCTTGGCATGGGTCGGGGCCATCCGGCGCATGGATCGCATGGCGCTTTCGTCGGTGGCGAAAATGTCAGTGCACAGGTCAAGCGTCGCGGCGGAACAATCGGGCAGCCATCGGCGCGCCGGAATGCGGAACGCCCCATCGGTGATATCGGCGGCCACGATCCGGCAGCCGCGCCCCGCAGCCCGCCACATCAGCGCGGGCCTGAGGTTGTGGCCGGTCCAGATGCACAGAACCGGGCGGCACCAGTCCAGAAAGGCCTGAATATCGGCCTGCGCCTCTTCGGGGGCGTCAACGGAATACAGCCGGTCCATGGTCAGATCGCCCATGGCTCCGGTGATCACGAATTGTACGTCGTCCCGTTGCAACTGAATGCGGCGGCACAGATGTTCCAGCCGCCGCGCGGTGTCTGAACGCGCGGCATGGCACCACACCACCGGCAGATCCGGGTTCAGATCCGGGTAGATGTAGCTGCGGCCCGTTCCGGCGCGGGTTAGGGCCAGATAGGCCGACAGCCCCAAGGGACGACGATAGGGCAAGGCAGATGCCTTAGCCGAGTTCTTCGGTAGACGAAGCGGCGATTTCTTCGTCGCGCAGGCGGTGCAGGTGGGCGATGAAATAGCGCATATGCGCGTTGTCCACGGTCCGCTGCGCTTCGGACTTCCAAGCGTCATAGGCGGTTTGGTAATTGGGGTAGATTCCGACCACGTGGATATCGTCCACGTCCTTGAATACATTCTTGGTCGGGTCGACGAGCTCTCCGCCAAATACGAGATGCAGGCGCTGCATGGCTAAATCCTTCCTTGCTGGGCGCGGATGGCGCGAAAGTAGCCATGCTGGCCTAGACGTCAAGCGATTGCACTTGTTCCGGGGGGCGGGGCCGTTAACAAAGGCCGCATCCGAATTTCAGGAGTTGATTTATGCACATTGGAGACGACGGGCAGGCGCGGTGCGGATGGTGTTCGGCAACGCCTGACTATCAGGCCTATCATGATGACGAATGGGGCTATCCGGTTTCGGATGACCAGCGCCTGTTCGAAAAGATCTGCCTTGAGGGGTTTCAGTCGGGCCTAAGCTGGCGCACCATTTTGGAAAAGCGTGAAAATTTCCGCGACGCGTTCCACGGGTTCGACATGCACCGCATGGCCGCAATGACCGACGATGACGTGACCGCGCTTTTGGGCAATGCGGGGATTGTGCGGCACCGGGGCAAAATTCAGGCCGTCATCAACAATGCCGCCCGCTGTCTGGAGCTGATCGAGGCGGAAGGGTCGTTTGCCGCCTATGTCTGGCGCTATGAGGTGACGGGCGATGCCCGCCCCGGCCCGCAGGTGGTTGCCACGACCGAAGCCTCGGTTGCCATGTCCAAGGATCTGAAAAAGCGCGGCTGGAAATTCGTCGGGCCGACCACCGTTTATGCGTTTATGCAGGCGATGGGGTTGGTGAATGACCACGCCTTGGACTGCGCCATTCACGCCAAGGCCGAACAGGCGCGGGCGGGTTTTAAACCGCCAGTCTAGGCCAGCCTGTCCAAAACCGCGCGGTGCAGGGCGGCATTGCCCGCCACCACGCCGTTGGTTTGTGGATGACGGTTGTTGAACCGCAGCGGGCGCCCAGCCTTATCGGTTGCGATGGCGCCTGCCTCTTGCAGGATCAGCGCCCCTGCGGCGATGTCCCATTCCCAGCTGGGGCGGAAGGTCAGCATCATGTCAAACCGCCCTTGGGCCACAAGGCTCATGCGGTAAGCCAGTGACGGGCGGTGCGACCGTTGCAGCGGCGGGACGGCCCCGGACCAGTGATGTTCGTCCAAGGTGGGGCGCGCGGCCAGGACGCGGGCTGCGTTCAGGTCAGTGGTGCCAGAGGCGCGGATCGCATCGCCGTTCAGCGCAGCGCCCCCGCCCAGTTCCGCCGTATAAAGCCGATCCAGAAGCGGCAGAAACACCGCCGCAGCCACCGGTTTGCCATCGCGGACAATGGCCAATGAATGCGCCCAAGTGTCTTGGCCGTCGATAAAGCTGCGGGTGCCGTCGATCGGATCGACGATGAACACATATTCCGACCCAAGCCGGTCCGTGCTGTCGGGGCTTTCTTCGCTCAGCCAGCCGTAATCGGGGCGGGCGCTGCGCAGGCGGTCCTCTAGCAGGCGGTTGACGGCATAATCGGCCGCGGTCACCGGGCCTGCATCATCGTCCTTGTGACGAATGTCCAATGGGCCGCCAACAAAGCTGCGGGCGACATCCCCGGCCTCACGCGCGACCCCGATCAGAAGGTCCAGATCACTCGCCGGCAAGGGTCAACCCTTCGACCAACAGGGACGGGACCACGCGGCTTAGATAGGTGCGGGCGTCATTGGCGGGTACCACCGTGCGCAGCATGTCGCGCAGGTTTCCGGCGATGGTGACACCGCTGACCGTATAGGCCGGTTCCCCATTTTCGATCCAGACCCCGGCGGCCCCGCGCGAATAATCGCCCGTGTTCGGGTTGATGGTCGAGCCGATCATCGAGGTGACAAGCAGCCCGGTTCCCATATCGCGCATCAGGTCTTGCGGCGTCGCACTGCCTTGGGTCATGGACACGTTCCAAACAGACGGCGACGGGCCTGCACCGGTGCCGCGTGCGGCGTTGGCGGTGGATTGCATTCCCAGTTTACGCGCATTCGCCAGATCCAGCGTCCAGCCGGTCAAAACGCCGTTGTCCACCAGCGCCCGGCGGGCGGTGGGCAGGCCTTCGGCGTCAAACGGGCGGGATGAGGACATGCGCGGACGGTGCGGGTCTTCGATCAGGTCGATCCCGTCCGGCAGAACCTGTTGGCCCAGATTGTCACGCAGCCATGACGCGCCACGGGCCACAGCGCTGCCATTGGCGGCGGCCAGCAGATGCCCGATCAGCGACGACGACACCCTTTCGTCAAACAGCACAGGGTACGACCCGGTGCGCGGCTTGCGCGGGTTCATCCGGGCCAAGGCGCGTTCGGCGGCCAATGCGCCGATTTCTTCGGGGCTGCGCAGATCGGATTGAAAAACGCGGTAATCGCCGTCGTGATCCCGCTCCATCCCGGTGCCGGTGCCCGCAATTGCAACGCAAGACACAGACCGCGAGGTCCGGGCATAGCCGCCGGAAAAGCCGTTGGTGGCCGACAGGTGAACCCGTTGCATGCCATAACCTGCCGTGGCCCCTTGAACCTGCGTGATGCCGTCGACGGCCAGCGCGGTTGCCTCGGCGCGTGTGGCGTCGTCTTGCAGGGCGGCCGGGGCAGGCTCATCAGTTGGGTCGCACAGTTCCAGTGCGTCCAAATCCCAATCGGTGGCCAGCTGGCTGGGGTCGGCAAGGCCAATATAGCGATCTTCGGGGGCTTCCTTGGCCATGGCGACGGCGCGTTCGGCCATCGCAGCCATGGTTTCGGGGCGAGTGTCCGATGCCGAAACACAGGCGCTGCGCTGCCCGATCAGCACGCGCAGACCGATGTCCACAGCCTCGGACCGTTCGGCCTGTTCCAGCGCCCCGTGCCGCACGTCAATGGAAATGGACCGGCCATCAAGCGCCATGGCATCGGCGGCGTCGGCACCTGCGGCGCGGGCCGCTGACAATAGGGCTTGGGTCAGGTCTTCTAACGATTGGGGCATGGGAACTCCGGCATTTGTCCCCAAGTGAGGTAGAGGCTTGGCGGTCTCTGTGCAAGTCCACTGCTTGACACCGGGGCCAAGCTGCACAAACGTCTGCATCGGAGGTGGCTAGAATATATGACCAATTTTGACGAAACCCGCAGCCGCTTTCAGATTCCCGATGGTGTTATCTATCTGGACGGCAATTCGCTGGGGCCGCTGCCGCGCGGCGTGCAGGCCCGCGCCGCCGAGGTGATGCAGCACGACTGGGGCACGCAGCTGATCACAGCATGGAATAAGGCCGGATGGATGGATCTGCCGCGCCGTGTCGGTGACCGGGTGGGGGGCTTGATCGGTGCGCCCGCCGGGTCCGTGGTGATGGGCGATACCCTGTCGGTGAAGGTGTTTCAGGCCCTGTCGGCGGCGCTAAAGCTGTCTGGGGATCGCAAGGTGATTCTGTCGGACACCGGGAATTTCCCATCTGATCTGTATATGGCGCAGGGTCTGATTGCGGCCTTGGATCAGGGGCATCAGCTGCGCACCGTCGCGCCCGAGGCCGTGACCGAGGCGCTGTCCGAGGATGTGGCGGTTCTGATGCTGACCCATGTCGATTACCGTACGGGCCGGATGCATGACATGGCCGCGCTGACGCAAAAGGCGCAGGCGCTTGGGATCGTGGTGATCTGGGATCTGGCCCATTCGGCGGGGGCCGTGCCGGTTGATCTGACCGGGGCGGGGCCGGAATTTGCCGTGGGCTGTACCTACAAGTACCTGAATGGTGGCCCCGGTGCGCCTGCGTTCATCTATGTGCGCCCCGATTTGCAGGATACGGCTTTCCCGGTGCTGTCGGGCTGGCTGGGCCATGAGGCACCCTTTGCCTTTGATGCCGACTATCGGCCTGCCGCCGGGATCGAACGGATGCGCTGCGGCACGCCGCCGGTGATCCAGATGTCGGTTCTGGATGCGGCATTGGACGCGTGGGACGGTGTGACAATAGCAGAGGTGCGGGCGCAGTCGATTGCCCTGTCACAGCGCTTTATCGCGGCGGTTGAGGCGGCCTGCCCGGACCTGACGCTTGTGTCGCCGCGCGATCCTTTGCAGCGCGGCAGTCAGGTCAGCTTCGCGTTTGAACATGGCTATCCCGCGATGCAGGCCCTGATTGCGCGGGGTGTGATCGGCGATTTTCGCGCGCCCGACATCATGCGTTTTGGCATCACGCCCCTGTATCTGAGCGCGGATGACATTGATGCCGCCGCCGCGCAATTGGCGGCGATTGTGAATGATCGGCTATGGGACAGCGACCAGTATCGCGCCCGCAATGCCGTAACTTGATTAATCGGTTTCTAGGAGGAAAACCATATGACACAGAAAGTAGCCATCGTAACGGGCGCGGCCCGTGGGATTGGCCTGTCGACCACGGATATTTTGCTGGCTGAGGGCTATCGCGTTGCCATGGTTGACCGTGACGGCGATGAGCTGACGCAGGTCGCCGCCGCGCGCGAGAATGTCTTGGCCGTGATCCGCGATGTTTCGATTCCGTCTGAGGTGGAGGCAATCATCGCCGAGACCATGGCATGGGGCGAACGGATCGACGCGCTGGTGAACAACGCCGGTGTTGCCGATTTCGGCCCGATTGAGGAAACCACCTTTGAGCGTTGGCGTCGGGTGATGGATACCAACGTGGATGGCGTGTTCCTGATGTCGCAAGCCGCAATCCCCGCGCTGAAGGAAACGCAGGGCGCGATTGTGAACATCGCTTCGATCTCGGGCCTGCGGGCATCGACCCTGCGCGTGGCCTATGGCACTTCGAAGGCGGCGGTGATCCAACTGACCAAACAGCAGGCCGCTGAACTGGGCGAATACAACATCCGCGCCAACTGTGTCTGCCCCGGCCCGGTGAAAACCAAGCTGTCGATTGCTGTGCACAGCCAGGACATCATCAACGCCTATCACGATTCCATCCCGCTGAACCGCTATGGATCAGAGCGCGAGATCGCTGATGTGATCGTATTCCTGCTGTCGGAGAAGGCCAGTTATGTGACCGGGCAGATCATCGCCTCGGACGGGGGGTTTGATTCAACCGGCGTAGGCTTGCCAGCGCTGCGCAAGTAACAGGGATTGCGTCGCGCGTTGCGCGTCGCGGTAGGAGGGGGCGCTGCCCCCTCTTTGCCTTTCAGGCAAATTCACCCCCGGCGGTATTTATCAAAGAGAAGAAGCAGGGCGGCGGCGCAGAATTGGCCGGTGCGGGCCGCTCTTTGCCCAAAAGCGCCTTTACGGCGACGTTCATGCACAATATCACCCCTTCGACCTATTTTGCCGCTTTGCAAAGGATATGCGAATGTCGCGCTACGAGCCGTCCGTGATCGAACCCAAATGGCAAGCTGCCTGGGATGAGGCCAAGACCTTTGAGGCCAGCCGTTCGGAAGACAAGCCCAAGTACTATGTGCTTGAGATGTTCCCCTATCCGTCAGGGCGTATCCATATTGGCCATGTGCGCAACTACACCATGGGCGATGTGATCGCGCGATATAAGCTGTCGACCGGGCATAATGTGCTGCATCCCATGGGGTTCGATGCCTTTGGCATGCCGGCGGAAAACGCGGCCATGGCTTCGGGCGGGCATCCGAAGGACTGGACCTATTCGAACATCGACACGAT
This sequence comes from Pseudoprimorskyibacter insulae, assembly GCF_900302505.1. GTDB lineage: Bacteria > Pseudomonadota > Alphaproteobacteria > Rhodobacterales > Rhodobacteraceae > Pseudoprimorskyibacter > Pseudoprimorskyibacter insulae. The sequence continues at coordinate 504,353 of NZ_OMOJ01000002.1, forward strand.
GGTTGGCCAGATGAAGCCGCTGGGCTTTGGCCTTGACTGGTCGCGCATGTTCGCGACCTGCGATCCCGAGTATTACGGCCAACAGCAGGCGCTGTTCCTGGATATGCTGGACAAGGGTCTGGTGTACCGCAAGAACGCCGTCGTGAACTGGGACCCGGTTGATATGACCGTTCTGGCCAACGAACAGGTTGAGGACGGGCGCGGCTGGCGGTCGGGCGCATTGGTTGAGCGGCGCGAGCTGACGCAGTGGTTCTTCAAAATCTCCGATATGTCGGATGAGTTGCTCAGCGCGCTGGACACGCTGGATGACTGGCCCGCCAAGGTGAAGACCATGCAGGCCAACTGGATCGGGCGGTCGCGCGGGTTGCAGTTTGCTTTCTCGACCGTGGATGCGCCCGAGGCGTTTGACCGGATCGAGGTGTATACCACGCGTCCCGACACGCTGATGGGGGCGTCCTTCCTTGGGATTTCGCCGGACCATCCGTTGGCCAAGGCGCTGGAAAAGGACAACCCCGAGGTTGCGGCCTTCTGCGCCGAATGCCGTAAGGGCGGAACCACCGAAGAGGCGATTGAGACGGCTGAAAAGCTGGGTTTTGATACCGGGCTGACTGTGCGCCATCCGTTCGACACCTCGTGGGAATTGCCGATCTACATCGCCAACTTCATTCTGATGGACTACGGCACCGGCGCGATCTTTGGCTGCCCGGCGCATGACCAGCGCGACCACGATTTCTGCACCAAATACGGCTTGCCGATCGTCGACACCTTCTTGCCGGTTGAGGGCGACTGGGACATCCAGAAAGAGCCCTTCGTGCCGACCAAGGTTGAAAAGGTTCGCTACACGCGCGGCTTTGCGGGCGATGAGGTGCAGACCGGCAACGACGCGATTGATGCGGCCATTGCTTTTTGTGAAGGGCAGGGCGTTGGCCAAGGCGTGACCAAGTTCCGCCTGCGCGACTGGGGCTTGAGCCGCCAGCGCTATTGGGGCTGTCCGATCCCGGTGGTGCATTGCGACGATTGCGGCGTGGTGCCCGAGAAAAAAGAGAACCTGCCGGTGCGCCTGCCCGATGACGTCAGCTTTGACGTGCCGGGCAACCCGCTGGACCGCCATCCGACGTGGCGCGATTGTGCCTGCCCCTCGTGCGGCAAGCCAGCCAAGCGTGAAACCGATACGATGGACACATTTGTGGACAGTTCGTGGTATTTCGCGCGCTTCACCGCGCCGCGCGCGGGTACGCCGACCGATCTGGCGGATGCCGAATATTGGATGAACGTTGACCAGTATATCGGCGGGATCGAGCACGCGATCCTGCACCTGCTGTATTCGCGCTTCTTTGCGCGGGCGATGAACATCACCGGCCATCTGCCCGAAAAGTGCAAAGAGCCGTTCAATGCGCTGTTCACCCAAGGGATGGTGACCCATGCGATCTATAAGCGGGACGATCCGCAGACGGGCCGCCCGGTGTATTTCTACCCCGAACAGGTTGAACTGAAAGACGGCAAGGCGTTTTCCAAGGAAGACGGCGGCGCGCTCGATACCATCCCCTCGGCCAAGATGTCGAAGTCCAAGAACAACGTGGTCGATCCCATGGCGATCATCGCGACCTATGGCGCCGATACCGCGCGTTGGTTCGTGCTGTCCGACAGCCCGCCGGAGCGGGACGTCGAATGGACGGCCGCAGGCGCTGAGGCTGCGAACAAGCATCTGGCGCGGGTCTACCGCATTGCCGCCGAAGTGGCCGAACTGGACGCGCCCGCCAACGATCAGGACGAAGCCCTGCTGCGCGAGATGCACAAGGCGATCCATGATGTGACGCAGGGTGTGGAGAGCTTTGGCTTCAACGCGTCCATCGCCAAACTGTATGGTTTCACCAACACGCTCTCGAAATCCAAAGCCGGTGCTGCGGCCAAGCGCGAGGCGGCCAAGACGCTGGCGCAGCTGATGTCGCCGATGACACCGCACCTGTCCGAAGAGGTTTGGGCGCTGCTGGGCGGCGAAGGTCTGATTGCCAATGCGCCGTGGCCCGTCGCCGATGAGGCGATGCTGGTCGAGGATACGGTGACCCTGCCGATCCAGATCAACGGCAAGCGCCGCGCGGAAATCAGCGTGCCGAAGGATATGCCGAAGGACGAGGTTGAAAAACTGGCACTGTCCAACGATGCTGTGGTGAAGGCGCTCGATGGGGCGTCTCCGAAGAAAATCATCGTTGTTCCGGGCCGGATTGTGAATGTCGTCATCTGATCGCCGCGCGTTTCTTCTTTCTGTGCTGGCCCTAGGGGCCTGCGGGTTCACGCCGGCCTATGGGCCGTCTGGTGGGGCGGGCGTGCTGCAATCGCAGGTGCGCCTGACCGATCCGGTGGGGCGTGACGGCTATCTGTTGAACCGGCGACTTGAGGAACGCTTGGGCCGGGGCGGGCCGTCGGCGCGCTACGCTATGAAAGTGACGCCGATTGTGACGCAGTCGGGGATGGGCAGCACATCGCGCGGGTTGACCACGCGGTTTCAGCTGCTGGGCAAGGCCAAGTTCCTGATGACCGACCCTGTAACAGCGGATGTTCTGGCCGAGGGTGAGGTGCAGAGCTTCACCGGCTATTCGGCCACCGGCACGACGGTTGCGACGCTGGCGGCGGAACGCGATGCGCGGCAACGATTGATGACCATTCTGGCCGATATGGTGGTGGATCGCTTGTTGGTCGCGGCCTCTGGCCTTCCGTCATGAAGCTGTCGGGGCGCGATGCGCCAGCCTATTTTGCCAAACCTGACCCGGATAAGCTGGGTCTGCTGATCTTCGGGGCCGATGCGATGCGCGTTGCCCTGAAGCGGCAAGAGGTGATCGCCGCCCTGACCGGGCCGGGGGCGGATGAGGAAATGCGCATCACCCGGATGAATGGCGGCGAATTGCGCAAAGATCCGGCGATGTTGCTGGATGCGATCAAGGCGCAGGGCTTTTTTCCCGGACCACGTGTGGCTTTTGTTGAGGAAGCCACGGACGGTCTGGCCAAGATCATCGGCGCGGCGGTGGATGAATGGCGACCGGGCGATGCACAGATCATCGTGACGGCGGGCCAATTGACCGCCAAATCGGCGCTGCGCAAGGTGTTTGAGGGCCACAAGATGGCCTATGCGGCGGGGCTTTATGATGACCCGCCCAGCCGGGCCGAGATTGAGGCCGATTTCAAACGTTCGGGCCTGACGGACATCGGGCAAGACGCGATGGGCAAGCTAACGGCCCTGTCGCGGCAGCTTGATCCGGGCGATTTCCGCCAGACAGTTGAAAAGATTGCCCTGTATAAGCTGAACGACCCGTCGCCGCTGACCGCGGATGAGGTGGATTTGATGTCGCCCACCTCGACCGAAGCGGATGTGGACGATGTGCTTAACATCATCGCAGAAGGGCGCGTAGCAGAATTCGGGCAGACCATGCAGCGGCTGAAATCCCAAGGGGTGACGCCGGTGACGCTGATTATTATGGCGACCCGGCATTTCCGCTCCCTGCATGCCATCGCCTCGGACCCCGGCGGCCCTGCGCAAGGGATTGGCCGCGTGCGCCCGCCGATCTTTGGCCCGCGCCGCGACAAGATGCTGCGTCAGGCGCAAATGTTGGGCATGTATTTGCTCGAAGACGTGTTGAAGCGCCTGACTTCAACGGACTTGCAGCTGCGGTCTGCCGGGCAGACCGCGCCGCAAATGGCCGTGGTGGAACGTGCGCTGATGTGGATCGCCTCAAAGGCGGAACGTCGTCGCTAGTCGCGGCTGCGCAGGTATAGATACAGCGGCAAGCCGCAGCTGACCCCGATGCAGAAGGTGGCCGGAATGGCCCAAAGGCGGCGCCGCTCGCCGGTTTGGCGTGTTTCGGCCAAGGCCCAGACGGTCAGCGCGATAGCTGCGATCGTCAGATCCCATGTCAGCGCTGTTGTGGCTTGATTGACATACCAAGCGTCGATCATCGCGCCAAGGTTCCAGCCGTTTGCCATGAACCAGCCGATGAAGTGATACATCGGGTGCACCGCGCCCCAGATCGCCAAGGCAAGGAACACCCGGTTCATCAAAGGTCCAACGCCACAGTGACCGGCCCCTTGCGGACCGATGCGGTGGTGGATGTGGTCACGCCGCCGGTGCCAACGCTGATTGACGTGTTCAGCGAGGGTTTCAGCGGCGGGCCATCGGCCCCGCAGGCGGCAACAAGTGCCAGCGCGGCCAAGGCTGCGATACGGATCATGCCAGAACCTCTTTCCAGCGGGCGACTTGTTCGCGCACACGGGTCGGGGCGGTGCCACCATAGCTGAGGCGCGAGGCGACCGAGTTATGGACGCCAAGCACACCATACACCGCTTCGGTGATTCCGTCATGCACGCTGGTCATGTCCTCCAGCGTCAGTTCCGGCAGATCGCAGCCCTTGGCCTCGGCCTTGGCGACCAGCGCGCCGGTGACGTGGTGCGCATCACGGAACGGCAGGTTCAATTCGCGCACCAGCCAGTCGGCCAGATCGGTTGCGGTTGAGAACCCGCTTGCGGCGGCTGCCTCAAGCTGCGGGCGGTTCGCGCTCATGTCCTTGACCATGCCTTCCATCGCGGCCAGCGCCAGCATCAGGTTGTCGGCGGCGTCAAAGACCTGTTCTTTGTCTTCCTGCATGTCCTTGGAATAGGCCAGCGGCAGACCCTTCATCACCATCATCAGCGCGACATTCGCGCCGAAGATGCGCCCAATCTTGGCGCGGATCAGCTCAGCCGCGTCAGGGTTTTTCTTTTGCGGCATGATGCTGGATCCGGTCGAGAACCGATCCGACAGGGTCACAAAACGGAACTGCGCTGAGGACCAGATCACCAGCTCTTCGGCCATCCGGCTAAGGTGCATGGCGCAAATCGACGCCGCCGACAGGAACTCCAATCCGAAATCGCGATCCGAAACGGCATCCAGCGAGTTGGCGGTCGGGCGGTCAAAGCCCAGTTCGGCCGCGGTCATGTGGCGGTCGATGTCAAACCCGGTGCCTGCCAGCGCGGCCGAGCCGAGCGGACATTCGTTCATCCGCTTGCGGGCATCGCGCACGCGGCTCAGATCGCGGGCGAACATTTCCACATAGGCCATCATGTGGTGGCCCCAAGTGACGGGCTGTGCGGTTTGCAGGTGGGTAAAGCCGGGCATTACCCAATCGGCGCCCGCTTCGGCTTGACCCAGCAGCGCTTTCATCAGCGCCAGAAGGCCGCCTTCGAAAGCGTCGAACTGATCGCGCACCCAAAGTTTGAAATCGGTTGCCACCTGATCGTTGCGCGACCGGGCCGTGTGCAAGCGGCCAGCGGTAGGGCCGACGATCTCGCGCAGGCGGGCCTCGACGTTCATGTGGATGTCTTCCAAAGCGGTCGAATACTCGAAAGATCCGCCTTCGATTTCTGACAAGACCGTGAGCAGCCCTTCCCGAATGGCTTCGGCATCCTTAGGGTCAATAATGCCTTGCGCGGCCAACATGGCGGCGTGGGCCCTTGAGCCGGTGATGTCCTGCTTGGCCATACGTTTGTCGAAACCGATCGAGGCGTTGATCGCCTCCATGATGGCATCGGGTCCGGCGGCAAAACGGCCACCCCACATCTGGTTCGAGGTTTTGTCAGACATGCATCGTCCTTCCGGAGGCAAAATGAAACGAACGGTTCTTGCGCTGCTGTATACGGCCTTTGGCGTGCTTGCAAATCCGGCGCTGGCCGATATTGGCGCGGCGGCCGATCTGCGGGCCGGTGATATGAAGCGTTTGGTGGTGCATTCCGCGCCCAAAGACGTGGTTGAGGGCGATTTTCAGACCTTCGAAGACGCGCCTGTGTCACTGGCCGAGTATCAGGGCAAATACGTGTTGGTGAACTTTTGGGCGACATGGTGCGCGCCTTGCCGTAAGGAAATGCCCGCACTGTCGGCATTGCAGTCCGAACTGGGCGGCGATGCGTTTGAGGTTGTGACGATTGCCACCGGGCGCAACCCCAAGCCCGCCATGCAGAAGTTCTTTGGCGAGATCGGGGTTGAGAACCTGCCGTTGCATCGCGACCCAAAACAACAGTTGGCGCGGAAATACGCCGTGCTGGGCTTGCCCGTGACCTTGTTGCTTGATCCCGAAGGGCGCGAAGTTGCGCGTTTGACCGGCGATGCCGATTGGGGCGGGGCCGATGCGCTGGCGTTCCTGCGGGCAGTCCTGGGGGAAAAGGCGGGCGGTTAAGCGCCGCGCGGGGCATCGCCCTGCGCCGCGGCCGAAGTCCCCTCAATGGGGGGAAGGGCGCGTGCCCTTGTGTGAAACGGCGCTAAACACCCGTAGAATCAGGGTTCCGCGTGATGGTCGCCTAAGGTAAAGACGCGCCAAAGCAGAACAGAGGGCCCATCATGGATCATTTCCTTTACCGCGACGGCGAACTTTATGCCGAAGACGTTCCCGTCCGCGATATCGCGGCCTCTGTCGGCAGCCCGTTCTATTGCTATTCGACCGCCACTTTGTTGCGTCACTTCAAGGCTTTCGATGATGCCTTGGCCGGGACCGATCATCTGGTCTGCTATGCGATGAAGGCGGCGTCGAACCAAGCGATCCTGAAAACGCTGGCGCAGGCCGGGGCGGGTATGGATGTGGTGTCAGGCGGCGAATATGCCCGCGCTATCGCCGCAGGTGTACCGGGCGACAAGATCGTGTTTTCCGGCGTCGGCAAGACCCACGATGAAATCCGCACCGCCCTGACCACCGGCATTCGTCAGTTCAACGTCGAATCCGAACCTGAGATGCGCCGCATTTCGGACGTTGCGGTGTCGCTCGGCGTCGTGGCCCCGATCACCGTTCGGGTGAACCCCGATGTTGATGCCAAGACACACGCCAAAATCGCGACCGGCAAGTCAGAGAACAAATTCGGCATTCCGATTTCCCGCGCGCGTGAGGTTTACGCCGAAGCGACCAAGCTGCCCGGTCTGAAGGTTGTTGGCATTGACGTGCATATCGGCAGCCAGTTGACGCAATTGGAGCCGTTCCGGCAGGCCTTTTCCAAGGTTGCCGAGCTGACAGAAACCCTGCGCGCCGATGGTCATGACATTCGCCGCCTCGATCTGGGCGGCGGTCTGGGCATTCCCTACACCCGCTCGAACGAAGCGCCGCCGCTGCCGAATGACTATGGTCAGATGATCAAGGAAACCGTCGGCCATCTGGGCTGCGAGGTTGAGATCGAACCGGGCCGCTTGATCGCGGGCAATGCCGGGATTTTGGTCAGCGGCGTGGTTTTCGTGAAAACCGGCGAAGACCGCCAGTTCCTGATTCTCGATGCGGCGATGAATGACCTGATCCGCCCGGCCATGTATGATGCGCACCACGAAATCGTGCCTGTCAAAGAGGCAGAGCCGGGTGTCGAACTGCGCCCCTATGACATCGTCGGACCCGTCTGCGAAAGCGGCGATACCTTTGCCAAGGGCCGTTTGATGGCCCCCTTGGCCGAAGGCGACCTTGTCGCGTTCCGGTCCGCTGGGGCCTATGGCGCTGTTATGTCCAGCGAATATAACACCCGTCCGCTGATCCCAGAGGTTCTGGTGAACGGCGATCAATTCGCGGTTATCCGCCAAAGGCCCACCTTTGACGAGATCATAAATCGCGATACCATCCCTGAATGGCTGTGAGGCGACATCTCGCGGTCGCCTGACCGGGAGAGTTTGAATGCCGAACCGCGCCAAGACGACCGACCGTCTAACCGCCCTGACGTGGCCCCTGCGCCTGACATGGGCCGGGCTTTGGGCCGAACGCATTGTGCGTGGGTTCTGGCCGCTGTGGTCGGTTGTGATGGCGGCTGTGGCGGCAGTGCTGCTTGGCCTGCACGATGTGGCGGGGCCTGCGGCGACCATGGCGATTGGCGCGGTTGCTGTGCTTGGCGCTGTGGCGGCGTTGATCTTTGGCCTGCGCCGTTTCGCGATCCCGCGCCGGGGCGATGCGCTGGCCCGGCTTGATGCGTCGATGCCGGGGCGGCCCATTCAGGCGGTTCTGGATCATCAGGCCATCGGGCAGGGCGATCCGGCCTCCGCCGCCGTTTGGCAGGCCCACCAACAACGGATGCAAGCGCGCCTGAATGATGCCCGCGCGGTCGAACCTGATTTGCGTGTGGCCAAGGCGGACCCCTTCGCGCTGCGCTATGTGGCGGCGCTGGTGCTGCTGGTGGCGCTGTTGTTCGGGTCGGTGCAGCGGGTGCAGACCCTTGGCACCGTGCCGACGGGATCGGCCGCGCTGGCCTCAGGGCCTGCATGGGAAGGCTGGATCGAACCGCCCGCCTATACGCGCTTGCCGTCGCTTTATTTGGCGGATTTGAATGGCGAGGTGCTGGAAATCCCCAAGGGCAGCCGCGTGACCCTGCGCCTTTATGGTGATCCGGGCGTTTTGACCGTGGATCAGTCGATTTCGCCGCCCACCCCCGAAGGCGCCGAACAAGCCACCGTCGCGTTTGAGGTGCAGCGGTCTGGAAAATTGGCGATCAATGGGCCGGGCGGGCGGTCTTGGGATGTGGCGATGTTGCCCGATGACGCGCCGATGGTGCGGCGCGATGGCGATATCGAAGTGACCTACGAAGGTCAGGCCTCTATCCCGTTTACCGCGTTGGATGATTTCGGCGTTGTGTCTGGCCGGGCGGTGATTGGCCTTGATCTGGCGGCGATTGATCGGCGCTACGGGCTGCGGCGCGATCCTGAACCGCGTGATGCGATCACCGTGCCACTGCCCATGCCGATTGCTGGGGATCGGTCTGAGTTTACCGAAAACCTGATTGAAGATTTCGCCCAACACGCATGGGCCAATCTGCCTGTGACGATTGAATATCAGGTCATGGATGCCGCAGGGCAAGACAGCGCGCCCTTTGTCGAAGCGCTTTCGCTTCCGGGGCGGAATTTCTTTGATCCGATGGCGGCCGCCGTGATCGAACAGCGTCAGGCGATCCTGTGGAACCGCGACAATGCCGCCGATACAGCGATGATCCTGCGGGCGGTGTCGAACCGGCCCGATGACATTTTCCGCGGGGCGGGCACCTATCTGCGGTTCAAGACCGTGCTGACCCGGTTGGAGGATCTGTCGTCTGACGGGCTGACGGATGAAGAACGCGATGAGATCGAAACCGCCATGTGGGATCTGGCGCTGGTTCTGGAAGAGGGCGATCTGAACGACGCGATCGAACGGCTGCAACGGGCGCAGGACCGCTTGGCCGAGGCAATGAAGAACGGCGCGTCCGATCAGGAAATCGCCGAGTTGATGCAGGAATTGCGTCAAGCCACAGATGATTACCTGCGCCACCTCAGTCGCCAAGCCCAGCAAGAGGCCGAGCGGAATCCGAACGATCAGATGGCGCAGCAGAACCAAAACAGCATGGAGATGAGCCAGGACGATCTTCAGCGCATGATGGACCGCATTCAGGAATTGATGGAGCAGGGCCGCATGGCCGAGGCGCAGGAAGCCTTGGATCAACTGCGCGAGATGATGGAAAACATGCAGGTCACAGAAGGCCAGCAGGGTCAGGGCCAGCCGTCGCCCGGTGAACAAGCGATGGAAGGCTTGGCCGATACGCTTCGTCAACAGCAGGGCCTGTCGGATGAGGCGTTCCGCGATCTGCAAGAACAGTTCAACCCGAATGCGCAGGCCGGGCAAGGCCAGCAGAATCAGGGCCGGAACGGGTCAGACGGGCAGGGCCAACAGCATGACGGTCAGGGGACCGAAGGCAGCCAATCCGGCGAATCGGGTCAGGGGCAAGAACAAAGCCTTGCCGAGCGGCAGCGGGCTTTGCGCGATGGGTTGAACCAACAGCGCCGCAACTTGCCGGGGTCCGATTCTGAGGCCGGGGACCGTGCCGAACAATCGCTGGAACGTGCCGAAGGGGCCATGGACCGGGCCGAGGATGCGTTGCGCGATGGTGATCTGGCGCAGGCATTGGACAATCAGGCGCAGGCCATGGAGGCCCTACGCGAAGGTTTGCGCGACCTGGGCGAGGCGATGGCCGAACAATCACAGCAGACGCAATCGCAACAGGGCATGGCGCAGGGCAACCAATCGGGCCAACAGCGCGATCCATTGGGCCGCAATTCCGGTGCGGAAGGGCAGGTTGGTTCGGATGACGGGCTTTTGCAGGGCGAAGACGTCTATCGCCGTGCCCGCGAATTGCTGGATGAGATTCGCCGCCGGACCGGCGAGGGCGACCGCCCAGAGGTCGAATTGGAGTATCTGGAACGTCTGTTGGATCGGTTCTGATCTCAACGCCTTCCCCAAAACGACAATGAGGCCGCCCCTCGGGGCGACCTCATTGAAACACGTGCCGAGGCGATCTTAGACGTAGAATACGTCGCGGAACACGTGGCGTGCGATGTCTTCGCGCTTGATGCCGCGAGCAGCCAGTTCAGCGTCGGACAGCGACGTCAGGTACTGGATTTTTTGCATGCGGTGGTTCGATTCCGCTGCGTGAACAAAGGCGCGGCCGATTGCTGCGAAGATATTCGAAAAGATGTTGCCGTGCGAAACGGCATGCGTGTCGGTAAGAGCCATTTGAGCTACCTCTATATATGCGTTTCTCCCTTGCAGACACAGATAACGCTAATGCTGCGGTGCAGCTAGAACCAAGTCCGAATACCGGCCTCCACAAAAATGCATGGCTTTCAATGCTTAACCAAAAAAGGCGACCCGAAGGCCGCCCGTTTGGTCATGAAATTTCTGATGAAAACCGCTAGGATAAAGTGCAGTCAGATTGGAATATCTGACGCCCGTATAGGCAATGCAGTTTACAGATTTGTGACGATCCGCAGATTGATTATTCGGCGGCCAAATGTTGAACCTTGATTGCCCGCTGAAACCGACGTTGGGCGATCCCGGTCAGATAGGTGAGCCGCCCACCGCAGATCGTGCCTTCGACTTGCAGGGACTCGGGGTTGACGATCACCAGATCGGCGCGTTTGCCATAGTCGATGGTGCCACGGTCGGCCATGCGCATGATCTCGGTTGGGCCAGTGGTCACCAATCCCCAGGCGCGCGGCAGATCCCATCTGGGCTGCGCTGCCAGTTGGTACAATGCCGAAACAAGCCCGCGCTGGCCCGCCACGCCCGAGGCGACCGCATCGGCCAGTTGCGGCGGCAGGGCCTCGCATCCGCCATGCGGGGCAATTTGATCGACAGTCAGCACAACAGGATCGCTGACCGCCCGGGCCAGTGCGGCCGCACTTCGGCGTTGCGGACGCTCACAGAGCTTGGCCCCGATCATCGAATAGGTTTCACGGGTTTCCCCGTCAGGGTCTGCTATGCTGCCATAGCTGACGCCCAGACCGTCAAAGGCTTCGGCCATACGGCACAGAAACCGGGGAACAGATTTGGTTCGCTGCGCCGCCTCGCTGGCCTTCAGGCGCAGAAGGTCTGGCGGCAGGCCGCATCCGGCGGGAACCATGCCGGGGTTTTTGACCGACCAAGCCACGGTATTGGCAAAGGTTACGGACTTGACCGAATGACGCTGGATCAGGGCCAGTAGGCGGTCGGCATAGTCCGACATATGCGTTTCGCACACGATCTTGGCCCGCAAATCGACCTGGTCCGCATGGCCATTCAGGGCCGGTGCGGTCAAGATCTGTTCGACCCATGCCGGGTCTTTTGCGCCGCCTTCCCAGCTCCAACCAATGGCCGCCCAGAGCGTTGTTACCCCATTGGCGGCTGCATTGGCCTGCAATTGCCGGACCGTTTCCTCAATCCTGTCAGGCTCGTTCGCCCGTAGCCTTTGGGTCAAAAGCGTCGTTTCGTGCAGATCCACGATACCCGGCAGAATATGTAGGCCGCGCAGGTCGACTTCTGGCAGGGGCCCACGGGTGATCCGGCCGGCCTCAATCGCAACAGACCGCTGCTGCATTGCGCCGTCGCGCAAAACGCTCGCTCCTGTTAGGCGAATGGAAAGTGGGCCGGGTGTCATGTTCTGCTCGGAATTGGTTTTGAAAACTCCTAAGCATTCAATGTATCGAACCCGTGACAAAATCTGCGATTCTTCTGAACAAATCCCGGATTTTTGCCCCAAATCGCCCCAGAAAAAGGGCGTCTTTGATGTCTATTTTGACCCTAGGTAATCCGTTAGCGCTTTGGGCGGATTTTGCATCAGGGTTTTGATGTTTTCGGGCGGCGATGCCACGCCGTCGGCCACCACAATCGCCTTGGTGGCAAAGCGTTCGGCCTCTGCCGGGTCATGGGTCACCAAGAGGGCAGTCGCCGCAACGCGGGTCGCAAGGTCGATCACCAGATCCTGCATTTCGGCCCGCATCGCCGGTCCCAGGGCTGAAAACGGCTCATCCAGTAGCAGGCAGGGCCGGTCTTGCAGAAGGGCGCGGGCCAAACCGGCGCGGCTTTGTTGCCCGCCGGACAGGGTGCCCGGCTTGCGGTCCTCATATCCGGCCAGCCCAACTTGCGCCAAGGCGTCGATCAATGCGCGGCGCTGGTCGGCTGTCAGGTGGCGACCATCTGGCCGCAGCGCCAAGGATAGGTTCTGGCGCAGGGTTAGGTGCGGGAACAGGTTGTTGTCCTGGAACAACAGAGCCACCGGGCGCGCGCCGGGGGCGTGGGCGGTAATGTCGGTCCCATTCCAAAGGATGTGGCCAGTGGTCGGGGCACGAAACCCGGCGATCAGATCCAGAAGCGTGCTTTTGCCCGCCCCGGACGGCCCGATAATGGCCACGCGGTCACCTGTCTGAACCGAGAAATCCGCCGATAGCGCGAAGCCCCCGGTGTCATAGGTCAACTTGTCAAAGATCAGCATTGACCCGGCCTCCTTTATCCAAGACCCAGAATAGCCCAAGGCTCAGGACCAAAAGCAACAGGGCGGCGGCGGCGGCTTGCTCTATCCGGTAGGCGCCCATCAATCGGTAAATCTGCAAGGGCAGGGTGGCCCGGTCTGGGTTGGCGAACAGCGCGATCACCCCCAGATCCCCCATCGATAGCGCCGCCGTCAGCCCGGCGGCAAAGCCTGCAGGGCGGCGCAGGCGCGGCAGATAGACGAACCGAACCCATGCAAGGCCGGTTAGGCCAAGGCTTGCGCTCAGCCGGTCATAGTCATGGCGGATCGCTTCGGCCTCGGGGCGAAGGATGCGCAGGGCAAAGGGCAGGGCGACCGCGGCGTTGACGATGGCGGTTACGGGCAAGGCCACCGAAAACGGGTTCACGAAAGGCCGCACGATCAGGAACAACCCGATCCCCAGCACCAAGGGCGACACGGCAATCGCCGCCAAAGACAGCCATTCGCCCCACCGATTGGCCAGCGCCAGCGCGAGGGTCATCGACAGCGCGGTCGAAGCTGCGGCGATCGTGATCGAATGCCAAGCCGCGCGCCAGACCCCGGCGTCCAGACTGGTCAGGTCAAACACCCCGCGCCATAGCACCATGGTCATCGGCGTCAGCAGAAACAGCGCGGCCAGCAGGATCGCGGCAGTGTCGGTCAGGCGCGGCGCAAGGCCAGAGGTGTCCCAGCGCTGCACCACGCGGTCCAGCCCGGTGCCAAGGCTGCGCGGCGCGGCCACCGCCAGCGCAAGCGCCCCGGCCCCCATGGCCAGCCCCAGTTGCAGCAGTGCCAAAGTGGCGGCATGGCCCACGTTGAAATCAAAGCGCAGCGCCTGATAGATCGCCAATTCCACCGTCGTTGCCTTCGGCCCGCCACCAAGCGTCAGGGCGATGGCGAAACTTGACAGGCAAATCACAAAGATCACCGCAAAGGCCCCCGGCGCGATACGTGTCAGCATGGGCAGATCCAGCGTGCGGAATACGCTTCTGGGGCCAAGGTTCAGCGTTGCCGCCAGCCGATACTGTTCTGCCGGGATCGACAGCCAACCCTGTAGAAACAGGCGGGTGGCCAGCGGCAGGTTAAAGAACACATGCGCAATGACGACCCCGTGAAAGCCGTAGATCGAAAAGCTGGGCAATCCGGCCCAAGCCAGCAGCGCATTGACCAGACCCTTTTGCCCAAAGACGGCGATCAGCCCCAAAGCCGCAACGATGGTCGGTAAAACAAAAGGCGCGCCGAGAAGCGTCACCAGAAGCGCCCGCCCCGGAAACTGCCGCCGGGCCAGCGCCCGTGCCACGGGGATAGCCAGCAAAGTGCTGAACAGCGCCGATAGGAAAGCCTGCGACACGGTGAACCGCAAGGCTTGCCAATCGGCGGCGGTCAGGCCGGGCAACCGGCCTGACAACAGCAACACGGCGATGATCGGGCCAAAGATCAGCCCGATCACCAGCGCGGCTGCGCTTATTGCGACAAGGCGCGACGCCATTCCTCGACCGCTTCATCCCGCAGGGCTGCGGCTTCGTCTTCGGAATAGTACAGCGCCTTTTCCGGCAGGTTCAGTTCCTTGAACCCTTCGGGCCATTTGCTGCTGTCCAGCTTGGCCGGGAAGGACCAGTTGCCGGTGGCGATCATGGTCTGGAACTCCTCGCTGAGGATATAGGCCATGAAAGCATCGGCCAGTTCCGGCTGATCGGTCCCGGCGATCTTGGCGGCCAGTTCGACCATGAAATAGTGACCTTCGGGGAAGATGGCCGCCTTCTTGGTGCGGTCTTCTTCGGCGATGATGTGATAGGCGGGTGAGGTGGTGTAGCTCAGGACCATGTCGGCCTCACCATCGGTGAACAGGCCATAGCTTTCCGACCAACCCTTGGTCACGGTCAGGATCTTCGGCGCCAGTTTGGTCCAGGCCTCTTCGGCCTTGTCGCCGTAAACGGCCTTTACCCACAGAACCAGCGCCAGACCCGAGATCGAGCTGCGCGGGTCTTGGATGACGATTTTCAGATCGTCCGGCGCGTTCAGCAGCGCGTCAAAGCTGGCAGGCGCGTCGGCCATGCGTTCGGTGTTGTAGATGAACGCCGTGTGGCCGTAGTTGAACGGCAGGAACACCTCATCCGTCCATGCGATGGGCAGGGTCAGATCGCTGGTGTCTTGACCATGCGGGGCAAACAGGCCGCTTTCGCGCGCTTGCTTGGTGACATCGGTGTTCAGGCCGATCACTGCGTCGGCATCGGTCTGCTGGCCTTCCAGCAGCAGGCGCGGCAGCAGATCGCCCGGCTTGAATTGCAGGTCGCAGCCGCACTGCGCCTCAAAGCCGGTTTCAATCGCGGGGCCGGGGCCCCATTCCGAGGTAAAATAGTCCGGTGCATAGACCGTCAGTACGGGCGTTTCGGCCAGCGCGGCGCTGGCTGTCATCAATCCCGCTGCAAATGCAAGAGCCTTCATGGCGTCCTCCAAAATTGCGGCGAGAGGGCAAGATCGGAGTCGCAATGCGCGTTGTCTCAACCTTCCCTCCGCCGGTGTTAACCGGTTCAGGTTCAACGGGTTCGCTTGCGCATCTCAGCCCAGTTACGGGCACCCCGAGGTGCGGCGGAAGCTAGTGCGACATTCGGTCAAAGGCAAGTGGTCCTGTCTTCTTCTCTTTCCCAAATACGCAAATGCACGGCCCGCCACGTGCAAAACGGCTTGAGGCAAGGCGCTGGCTGCCCTAATCACGGCCCAAAGGAGACATCTCATGAGCCTGAATACCTTCGGTCATCTGTTCCGCGTCACCACTTGGGGCGAAAGCCACGGGCCTGCATTGGGCGCGACGGTCGATGGATGCCCTCCGGGGGTTGAGATCAATGAGGCGATGATCCAGCAGTGGTTGGATAAGCGCAAACCGGGTCAGAACAAGTTCACCACCCAGCGCCGCGAACCCGATGAGGTGAAAATCCTGTCGGGTGTCTTCGAGGGCCAAACCACCGGAACCCCGGTGCAGCTGATGATCGAAAACACGGATCAGCGGTCGAAGGACTACGGCGATATCGTTGAAAAGTTTCGCCCCGGTCACGCCGATATCACCTATTGGCAGAAATACGGCATCCGCGATTATCGCGGTGGCGGGCGCTCGTCCGCGCGGGAAACGGCGGCGCGGGTTGCGGCGGGCGGTTTGGCCCGTGCGGCTTTGGGCGTGCTGGCCCCGCAGATCGAAATCAAAGGCTACATGACCCAGATGGGGCCGCGCGGCATTGATCGGGCCAATTTCGACTGGGATCAGATCGATCAGAACCCGTTCTGGACGCCCGATGCTGTCGCTGCCGACGATTGGGCCGAGTACCTGAACGGGCTGCGCAAGTCCGGCGACTCGGTCGGGGCGATCATCGAAGTTGTGGCGCGGGGCGTTCCGGCGGGTCTGGGGGCACCGGTATATGGCAAGCTGGACACTGACCTATCCGCCGCGATGATGAGCATCAACGCCGTGAAGGCGGTTGAGATTGGCGACGGTATGGCCGCCGCCATGCTGACCGGCACTGAAAACGCCGATGAGATTCGCATGGGGCCGAACGGGCCGGAATATACCTCGAACCACGCGGGCGGCATTCTGGGCGGGATTTCCACAGGGCAGGATGTGGTGGTGCGATTTGCGGTCAAGCCGACGTCGTCGATCCTGACGACGCGCAAGACGATCACCAAGTCGGGCGAAGATACCGAGATTATCACCAAAGGCCGCCACGACCCCTGCGTCGGCATTCGCGCCGTACCGGTGGGCGAGGCGATGATGGCTTGTGTGATCTTGGATCACCTGCTGTTGCATCGTGGTCAGATCGGTGAAAACCGGGGCAAGATCGGTTGATCGAAACGCTTCGCGCCGGGTTTCGCGCAGTGGCCGGGGCGGCCATGGCGCAGGACAGTGCGCATGATCTGGCGCATCTTGATCGGGTTTGGACCAGTTGCCAGACCATTGCGGCCCAAGATGGCGGGGATCTGCGCGTCCTTGTGGCTGCGGCCTACCTGCATGATCTGGTGAACCTGCCCAAAGACGCCCCGAACCGGGCCGAGGCGTCGCGGCTGGCGGCCCATCAGGCGCTGCCCTATCTAGCGCAGGCTGGGTATTCCGAGGCCGAACAGACCGCCACCGCCCACGCGATTGAGGCGCACAGTTTTTCCGCCGATATCACGTCCCAGACGCCCGAGGCGCGTATTCTGCGCGATGCGGACAGGTTGGATGCCATTGGCCCTATCGGGGTGGCGCGGGTTTTTGCGGTCTCGGGCGGGCTTGGGCGTGCGCTGTATCATCCCGATGATCCGTTCGCCCTGTGCCGGGATCTGGACGATACCCGCTATGCGATTGACCATTTCGCAGTCAAATTGCTGCGCCTTGAGGCCGATATGCTGACCGATACGGGCAAGCGATTGGCGCAGGACCGGACCGCGCATATGGTCGATTTCCTGAATTCACTGGCGATGGACATCGGCCATCCCGCACCAACCCATTGGCACCCTGAGGCATTGAATGCTTGATTTTCTGACGATCACCTTTCCGATTTTCGCGCTTGTGGTGCTTGGGTATGCCTCGATCAAAATGGGGCTGTTCAAAAGCTCGGACATGGGGGTTTTGGGCAAGTTTGTCCTGAACATCGCCCTGCCGGGGCTGCTGTTTAACGCCGTGTCGCAGCGCAGTCTGGCTGATGTGATCGTGCCTGCCTACCTGATGGTTTATCTGGCCGCGGGGATCGCGACGGGGGTCATCATCTATCTTGTGACCAGCGCGCAAGGCACTGGCCCTGCACGTAAGGCCATCGCGGTCATGGGCGCGACTTGCCCGAATTCAGGATATGTTGGCTATCCGATCATTCTGATGTTGTTCCCCGAACTGGCGACCAGCGTTCTGGCGATGAACATGGTGGTTGAGAACTTTATTTTTGTTCCGATCAGCTATGCCATGCTGGCCTTGTCCCGCCCGCGGGAGGGCGTGTCGTTCATCGGCAGCCTGTGGCACACGCTGGTGGATGTGTTGCGCCGCCCGATGATTGTCGCGCTTCTGGCCGGGATGGCGGTGTCTTTGCTGCAAATTCCGATGCCGCTGATTGTCACGCGGACAACCGGCCTGTTGGCCAGCGCCACCGCGCCGTTGGCGCTGGTGTTCATCGGTGGCATTCTGGCGGGCTTGCCCATGGCAGGGAACCGGCTTCTGGCGTCGCAGATCGTCTTTGCCAAGTTGATCCTGTCGCCCGCCTTGGCGGTTCTTGCGATCTTGGCCTTGCCGATGATCGGCTTGCCCACCCTGACCGGCGATTTGCGCACGGCGGCCATTTTGTCGACGGCCGTGCCGATGATGGGGATCTACGCGGTTCTGTCGGCGGAATACGGGCATGAGGGGCTGGCCTCGATCGCCTTGTTGGGCGCGACGATCGTGGCCTTTTTCACCCTGAACGGGCTGCTGTTCTATCTGGTTTAAGCTGCGTTCAGCGCCGTATCCATCAGGGCTTTGATCACCTTCGGGTCGGTCTGCGCGACGATGCGGCCCAGTTCCTTGTCGCCTTTCAGAACGACCAAGGTCGACCGGCGCGGGATCTTCAGGCCCTTGGTCAACGCGTCTGACCGGTATTCATCCCAATCGACGTTGATGAAGGTGATCTTGGATTCGTAAGCCGGGTTGTCGGCCTTCAGCTTGTTCAGCACGCGTTCCTGCGCGGCGCAGGTGCTGCACCAGCTGGCTTTGAAATCCAGAAACACGGTGTCGCCCTTGGCCAGATGGGTCTGAACCAATCCGGGCGTGTAGTCGATGGCAGCGGCCCAGACACGCAGGGGCAGGGCGGCGGCAAGGCCAGAGGCAAGGAACAGGCGACGGTGCATTGTGTTCTCCTTTACAGTTTGACGGACAGGTCAATCAGCCAAGCGGGCAGATGTTCGATCAGCCAGCCTTCGATGATGTGATGCCATTGGAACAAGATCCCCAGACCGACCAATAGGAAGGCCGCGCCCAGCAGCTTGCGCAACGGGCCAGAGGCCGCGCGCAGTTTGGCATTGTAGCGCCCCAGCGCGCCGCGCGTGCCATAGGCCAGCCCCAGGATCAGGGTGGACACGCCTAGCGCAAAGGCGGCCATGATCGCGGTGACGCGCAGCAGCCCTTCGCCCTGACTGGCCAGCGCAATCGCGCCTCCAAGCGTCGGGCCGATGCACGGGCTCCAAACCAGTCCGAGCAGAAGGCCGCCCGCGAATTGCCCGCCAAGATCGCGGCTCAGGCCGTTCATCCGGGCATCGGCGCGGAAGGACAGGCCCTCGGTCGCGCGGGACAAAAGCCGTGCGCCTTGCGGGATCAACAGCGCCGCGCCGAACAGCACCATCATGCCTGCGCCAATGCGGGACAGGGTATCGACATCCAGCCCGATCAGGTGGCCAAAGGCCGTGACGGTGACGCCCATGACGACAAAGCTCAGGCTCATCCCGGCGGCAAGGGCGATGGGGCCGCGCGGGCTGGCTTGTAGGGCGGTGGCCAAGACAATCGGCAACACCGGCACCACGCAGGGGTTGATGAGGGTCAGAAGCCCCGCGCCATATGCAAAGATCAGTTCCATATGCCAGATTTAGGCTGTTCGGGCATCCGCTGTCACCAAACGTTCTGGTGACGCCCCTTCACGAGCTTGTGGGTTTTGTGACGGCCGGTGCTGCGGGCTGTTTGGATAGCTGCACCGCCAGAATGCCCGCCGTGATGATGACCACGCCGATCACATCCGTCAGCCCCAGAGATTCGCGCAGGATGATTGCCGCGATGGCCACGCCGAAAAACGGGTTGAGGAAGTGGAAGGTGGCGGCCTTAACCGTGCCGATCCGGTCGACCAGCAGGAACCAGACAAAGGTTGCGGCCAATCCCGGCACCAGCGTGGTGTAGGCAAAGGCGATACCCAGCTTGACGGACCAGTCGATTGTCAGGGTCTCAAACGCCAGTGCCGGACCGGCCAGCGCCGCGCTGCCGACCAGCATTTGCAAGCCGACGATCATCATGAAATTCCCGCCCGAACTGGCCCCGCGCATCGACAGGGTCGCGATGGCCAGCGATATGACGCCCAGAATGCACAGGCCAATCCCGATCAGGTCGGCCCCGCCCTGAAGGCGCGCGCCCATAATCAGCGCAACGCCCGCCACCCCCGCCAGAAGCCCGGCAATGCCCAAGGGGCGGATTTTGTCGGAAAACACCAGCCAACCGGCCAGCGCAACGATCAGCGGCATGGTTGATGCGATGATGGCGGCCAAGGATGCCTCAACCCATTGCATGGCGACGAAGTTCAGACCGAGGTAGAGCGCGTTTTGGCAGATGCCGAAAATGATCGTTGCCCGCCATTGGGCGCGGGTCAGACGCCATGTCTGCCCCATGATCCGCGCCAACCCAACGGCCAGAAGCCCCGAGATCAGAAACCGCAGCGACAGGGCGCTGATGGGCGGCGCGGCCTCGACGATCACGCGGGCCGAGGTAAAGGCCGAAGACCACATCACCGCAAAGGCAAGGCCCATCAAGATCGCGCGGACATCCATGTATCGCTCCTTTCGGTCTGGTGGCGGCACCCTGTCACCCTTGGCGGCGCTTGAAAAGGGGGCGAAGCATCGGAAATCGCTCGACCTTGTGGCGGATGCGCGGCACGGTGGCCGAACCATCCATCAGGCGAGGGAGGCGCAGGATGACTCATCAGACAAATTCGCGGATCGAAGCGTTGCGCGACATGGCCCCAGAGGCGCGGCTTGATCGTGTGGCCGATGCGGCCGGGCTATCGCTTCATGACAAGCTGGCCTTGGCCGGGCAGGGGGCGCTGCCGCTGGATCTGGCCAATGGCATGATCGAAAACGTCGTGGGCCTGTTCGATATGCCGTTGGGCGTGGCCGCGAATTTTACGGTGAACGGCAAGGACTATCTTGTGCCTATGGCGGTTGAGGAACCGTCCGTTGTGGCGGCGGCATCCTACATGGCGCGGCTGGCGCGGCCCTACGGCGGCTTTCAGGCGTCTTCGACCCTGCCGCTGATGCGGGCGCAGGTGCAGGTGCTTGGCGTGGCCGATCCCGAAGGCGCGCGGCACCGGCTATTGGCCGCTGCGGATGAGTTGATGGCGCTGGCCAATTCCCGCGACAAGGTGCTGGTCGGGCTTGGGGGTGGCTGCAAAGACATCGAAGTGCACCTGTTCCGCGACACGCCCGTTGGGCCGATGGTGGTGCTACATCTGATCGTTGATGTGCGCGATGCCATGGGGGCGAACACCGTCAACACCATGGCCGAGTTGATCGCGCCCAAGGTGGAACAGATCGCGAGCGGAACGGTGCGGCTGCGCATTTTGTCAAACCTTGCGGATCGCCGCCTGACCCGTGCCCGCGTGGAACTGCCCGCCGAGGCGCTTAGCCTAGATGGGCTGAACGGCGCGGATGTGGCCCGCGGCGTGGTCGAGGCCTGCGCCTTGGCCATCGTGGACCCCTATCGCGCGGCGACCCATAACAAGGGCATCATGAACGGCATCGACCCCGTGGTGATCGCCACAGGCAACGACTGGCGCGCGATTGAGGCCGGGGCCCATGCCTTTGCCGCGCGCGATGGGCGCTATACCGCGCTGACGCGGTGGGAAATCGGCGCTGGCGGGGCCTTGGTCGGGACGATCGAACTGCCGCTGGCGCTCGGGCTGGTGGGGGGCGCGACCCGCACGCATCCGGCTGCGCAGGCGGCGCTAAAGCTGCTGAACGTCGAGACCGCGAATGAGCTTTGCCAAGTCGTGGCCTCGGTCGGGTTGGCACAAAACTTGGCCGCGCTTAGGGCTTTGGCGACGGATGGCATTCAGAAAGGCCATATGAAGTTGCACGCCCGCAATATCGCGATTTTGGCCGGGGCAACCGGGCCAGATATCGACCGCGTCGCCCGCGAAATCGTGGCGCAAGGTGATATCAGCGTCGATACTGCCAAGGCCGTCTTAAGCGGAGCTTAAACAAAATCGCTTGGTCAATCCGGCCATCGGGGTCTAGACTCGGGCCGGATTGATATTTGAGGCGGCTATGCTGCACGAATTTGCGCACGACATTTGGTTGGCCGACGGTCCTGAGATCATCGGCGCAGTTGGTTTTGCTTTTCCCACGCGAATGGCGGTTATTCGAACTGATCGCGGCCTGCTGATCTGGTCGCCCATCGCGCCGGATGATGCCCTGATGGCGCAGATCGCCGAACTGGGTGAGGTGGGTTTCCTGCTGGCGCCGAACACGCTTCACGTCACCTATCTGGCGCAATGGGCCGCCGCCTACCCCAAAGCGCAGATCGTCGGCGCGCCGGGTGTTGCCGCCAAATGCCCCGACCTGCCGGTTACCGAATTGTCTGGTGCCAGCTTTGGCGGATGGGGTCCGTGCCTGTCGCATCAATTGATCCACGGCAATGCCATTGTCCTGGAGGCGGTGCTGTTTCATCACGCCAGCGGCACGGTTATCTTTACCGATCTTCTGCAAAACATGCCAAAGGGGTGGTACAAAGGCTGGCGCGCGGTGGTGGCCCGGCTGGATAAAATGGTCGGGATGGAGCCGGCGGTGCCGCGCAAATTCCGCATGGCGTTCACGGATCGCAATGTCGCCCGCTGCGATATGTCTGCGGTTCTAAGTTGGCCCATTCAGCGCGTGGTGATGGCCCATGGCACCCCAGTCGAAGCGGATGGCGGCGCGTTTCTGAGGCGGGCCTTTTCTTGGTTGCTGCGATAAAAAAAGCCCCGCCAAAAAAGGCGGGGCCAGTCAGCGCCTGTGGGTCGGCCACAGGCACCGGCGGTACAACTGAATTTTGAAAGTACGAGGTGGGTCTTAGTTGTTTTCCATTTCGGCGCGGATCTGCTGACGCAGAACGTCGATCGGCACCTGTTTCCCGTCGCGCTTGAAGCACCAGTAGGTCCAGCCGTTGCAGCTGGGCGCGCCTTCCAGATGGGCACCAACCTGATGGATCGATCCTTTGATGTCATCGCCGATCAGCGTGCCATCGGCGCGAACCTTGGCCTTGTGACGGCCATTCATGCTCCAAAGCTCTTCGCCCGGGCGCAGCATGCCGCGTTCGACCACTTGGCCGAAGGGAACACGCGGCTGGGCGCGTTTCGAGGTGGACACCTCTAGCGCCGATTTGTCGAACTTGCGAACGGCGTCGATGCGCTTTTGGGCAACCTTGCGGTAGGCCTCTTCGCGTTCGATGCCGATCCAGTCGCGGCCCAGCATCTTGGCCACAGCGCCGGTGGTGCCCGTGCCAAAGAATGGGTCGAGTACAACATCGCCGGGCTTGGTCGCGCCAACCAGCACGCGATGCAGCAGCGATTCAGGCTTTTGCGTCGGATGGGCCTTGTCGCCGTTTTCATCCTTCAGGCGTTCATGGCCGTTGCAGATAGGCAGAACCCAGTCCGAGCGCATCTGAATGCCTTCGTTCAGCGCCTTCAGCGCCTCATAGTTGAAGGTGTATTTCGCGCCTTCTGACTTCGACGCCCAGATCATCGTCTCATGGGCGTTGGTCAGGCGTTTGCCGCGGAAGTTCGGCATCGGGTTGGACTTGCGCCACACCACGTCGTTCAGAATCCAATAGCCTTCGTTCTGAAGCGTTGCGCCAACGCGGAAGATGTTGTGGTACGAGCCGATGACCCAAATCGCGCCATTCGGTTTCAACAGGCGCTTGGCCGCTTTCAGCCAGTCCTGCGTGAACTTGTCATAGACGGCGAAGCTGGAAAACTGATCCCAATGGTCATCGACCGCATCCACCTTGCTGTTGTCGGGGCGATGCAGGTCGCCGCGCAGCTGTAGATTATAGGGGGGGTCGGCAAAAATCAGGTCGACCGACTCCGCCGGCAGACTGTTCATCTGCTCGATGCAGTCCCCTGCTAGAATCGTGTTTAAAGGAAGCGCGTCTGCGCTTTTGATCTTGGTCATCTTTGTCATGCTCTGCCTCTGTCCCCGGCGCTTTTGCGCTCTGTGGTTGGGGATAAGCATGAGTCAAAGCTGATTCGGCGTCAATTTCTTTTTTGAATCAAAGTGTTATGATTTACTCTTGATACAAGATATTGTGGACAGGTTTGAACGAACGTCTATGGTGTGGGGTGACCCCCAAATCTATCAGCGCCTGTTTGTGTCTTTTCGACGGGTAGCCCGCGTTGGTTTCCCAGCCATATCCGGGAAACTGTTGCGCCAAATCCCACATCAGCTGATCACGCGCTATTTTGGCAACAATCGACGCAGCGGCAATGGACACTGATTTGGTATCGCCCTTCACGATTGTCTGGTGCGGCAGGTTCAGCCCGCGCGGCACACGGTTGCCGTCGATCAGCACATAGTCGGGGCGTTCGGGCAGCGCCTCGATCGCACGCATCATTGCGATGTGGCTGGCTTGCAAGATGTTGTGTTCGTCGATCTCTTCGACCGAGGCAGATCCGATCCCGATCTGCGCACAGTCCTGCAAAATCTCGGCAAGGGCCACACGGCGCTTGTGGCTGAGTTGTTTTGAATCGTTCAAGCCGGGGGGAATTCGGGACGGGTCCAGAATCACTGCGGCGGCCATCACCGGGCCTGCCAGCGGGCCGCGCCCGACCTCATCGACGCCCGCAATGCGCAGGGCTCCGGCGGCGCGGGCGGCTTGTTCGAATGTATCGTCTGGGGTGCTCATGCGCCCTTTCAAACCGAAGCCGCCGGGGCGGGGCAAGCAAAATACGCACGCAGGCCATGTCCAGTAACCTGCGTGCGCCGGTCGGAAGCGGCTCATGGGGATAAGGCCCGCTTCGCTGCTCGACATTAGTTAAACGTTAGCGACGTGCCATTTGGTCGGTGCGATAGCCCTTTTGTTTGAGGCAGGTCAGACCGTAGGCCGGGCGCATGCCGCCGCGATTGCCTTCAACCCATGTCTTGCACGATTGGGGCAGGGGGCGGGCGCTTTGGTAGTTGCGGCTGAGGCAGCGTTCGCTGAGCGTATAGCGTTCATTCCCACCATAGCTGCGCTGGATACAGGCCGACGGCAGGGGTGCGTTGCCACGGTTTCCGTTCGGGCGGTCCCAGTGGTCTTTGTTGCCCCACTTGGGTTTATCGTGTCCTTGGTATTTCTGCTGCGGTTTGCCGTGATCCTTGGGCTGTTTGTAGCCTTGCGCCGGGGCATGGGCCTTTTGCTGTGGCTTGTCATTATGCGCCTCAATCGCCTTGCCAATGATAAATAGCGCGGCGGCGGCGCCAAGGAAGGTGGCGATATCGTCATTCTGATCTGCCCGGACCGGGGCGCCGATGGCGGTGATCGCAAGCGAGCTGGCAAGAACGAGGCCGATGAATTTGCGAGACATGGTGTTTCCTCCGATTGGATGCGGTGTGCTGCGGGCAGTGCCGCGGTGGTAGGAGGACGATGGGGGCGGCCGTTCGAGACAGGCAATAACGCCCCCCTGTTATCGGATATCAGCGCCGCGAAACGCCTGTTGTTATTGAATATCCGCACGGGCTGGCGCATCGTTCGGGCCATGAAACATCTCATCGTGATCCTGGCGCTTTTGGCGCCGATGGCGGCCAACGCCGCCTGTTACGCCGACTACAAGGCCAAGCAGGATGACCCGCTTCGGCTGCATTACGGCGTGGCTGAACTTGGCGCGGGCTGTACGCTTGATGCGGCCCGCGACGAACTGAACGCGCGGCTGGCCGAAAAGGGCTGGACCTTGCTGACCGTGGTTTCGGTTTTTGACGACGCAGGCCTTGTAGCACGGGGGTCGGATGCAGACTTCACGCTCCTCGGTCGCTGAGAGCCGCCTGACCGGCACCCGCGTCGTCGGGCTGGGAATTGCCGCGATTGTTGGCATTCTTGGCTTGGCGGCGGCGGTGTTGTTTCTGACCTTGCCCGATGCCAACGCGTTCAATGCGCGGGTCGAACGGCTGTTTATCGAAAACAACGATCTGACCAGTCAGGCCGAAATCAAATTGCTTGAGATTCTGGCCCAATCAGGCACTGCCTTTTCCGACACGCTGGCCAGCTATCGGACAATCATCTTTGTGCTGCTGGTCTTTGCGGCGGCGATGCTGATCGCAGCGCTGGTGTTTCTGGTGATGCTGGTGGTTCTGAACCGCCGCATGGCCCATATCGAACGGTCCGGTATTCAGGTCAGTTCGCTGATCATCAGCCGTGAAGAAAAGACCGTTTACCTGAACACCATGGGCTTCAAGCTGACCGATGCGGCGATTGAAACGCTATCCGTTCTGGCCGAGGCGCGGCTGGATGACGATATCCTGACCGGCGCGCAGATTGAGGCGGTGATCTCAGGCCGGGTCGAATCCGACTGCGAAGAGGCGGCGGGCGCCACCCGGATCAAGCGGCTGCGCGACGCCCTTGGCAATCAGTTGGTGTCGGAACTTCTGGTCAAGAACATCGCCCGCAAGGGCTATGTCCTGTCGATCGACAAGGATGTGATTGAAATGGTCTGAGGCGCGGTGTGCCCCGAATCACATCATCAGATCGAACTTTTCAGCCCCGGAGGTGACGATCAATTGTTCGTTCACCGCCCCATCAACCAGCGCCCATAACAGGTTGCCGGTTGGAATATGGGTGATGAAAAGCTCTGGCACATCCGGGCTTCCGGCGAAGGGGGTGAAGGCTTTTTGCACAAGGAAATCCTTGCCCGAGGCTTTGCCGCCATACATCAGAATGTCTTCGGCCCCGTTGAAGTCCTGAATCCAGTCTGACCCGTGTCCGGCATTGCCAAGGTGATAGAACTTATCCGCCCCGCCGCCGCCGTTGACCCGATCATAGCCAAAGCCGCCGTTGATGAAGTCCGACCCGTCACCGCCGAAGAGCACATCGCCAAAGGCCGCGCCGGTCAGAACGTCGTCGCCTTTGCCGCCCAACACCGTGTCAGCCCCAAAGCCGCCCGCCAGATTGTCGTTGCCGTCATCGCCGCGCAATTCGTCATTGCCGTAGCCGCCGTCAATCGTGTCGTCACCGTCGCCGCCGTAGATCACATCACGCAGGTCAAACCCGTCCGCGCCGCCGGTGATGCTATCGTTGCCGCCGCCGCCGATGATTGTGTCTTTGCCGTTGCCGCCAATGATCGTGTCATTGCCCAGACCGCCGTTCAGCAGATCGTCGCCTGCAAGGCCGTCAATCGAATCGTGGCCCGCGCTGCCCGTCAGCGTATCGGCTGCCGCCGTGCCGATCAGGGTCAGAGCATCGGTGACGACCGGGTCCGTCGGTTGGCTGCTGGCGGTTTGGGGCTGGCCTGCTGCGTTGGAAAAGCCGACCGTAACGCTGATGGTGTGGCCCAGATCGTCTTGGCCCAGTTGGTAGCTGGGGGTGGTTGACCCGATCACCGGCGACCCATCACGCATCCACTGATACCCAAACGGACCTTTGCCGCCTGCCGCTTCGATGCTGTCGACGTTGATCGTCAGAACCTCGCCCGCTTTGGCCGTGCCCAGGATCTTGGGCGCGATGGTGTTGCCCATGCCAAGGGCATCGCTGTAGGCCAGTGTCTGATCCGAGAATTGGAGGAATTCGATATCATCCTCGACGATGTTCGTATGTCCGCCGAAATTCACCGCCAACTGCCCGCTGCGCATGAAGATCAGCACATCGTTCAAGGCGCTGTCAAATTGGGCTGTGTCGCTGCCAAGCCCGCCGATCAGCGTGTCATTGCCCGCCTTGCCGTTCAGAATGTCATCGCCCAAGGCACCGTTCAGCACGTTGCTTTGTTCGTCGCCGGTGATCGTGTCATTGCCGAGCGAGCCTGTGACGTTTTCGACCTGTTCAATCGTGCCAATCTCAAAGGTGATGGGCACGCCGCCAACCGCGCCGACCCGATGCATGGATTGACTGCTAAGGTTGATTTTATGCGCGCTGAAGGATTGCGAGAAGGTGGCAAGGTCGATCCCGCCACCACCGTTGATCGCCTCGCCAATGCCGCCGCCGCCGATTGACAGGGTGTCATCGCCGCCACCGCCGAACAGCTGGTCCACGCCATCCACGCCAAGGATCATGTCATTGCCCAGCCCGCCGTAGATCGTGTCGTTCCCGTCACGCCCGATCAGGGTGTCGTTGCCATCGCCGCCGCTAAGGCGCGATCCGTTGACCGCTGCCATCAGGCTGTCATCGTTGGCGGTGCCTTCGACAGCTTCGATGCTGAAGAACTTTTCAATTAGCGAGAAACCGAATGAATTCGGCCCCGTGGTCAGCGTTTGGGCATCCAGATCGACGGTCAAATTGGTGAAGGTTAGGTCCGACAGATCGAGCATATCCGTCCCATCGCCGCCGTCGATGGCCTTGGTGGTCAGCGCACCTGTGCCGCGCATGATGCGGTCGTCGCCCGCCCCGCCCAGCAGCGTGTCGCGCCCTGCGCCGCCAATCAGTGTATCGGCCCCGTCGCCGCCCAGCAGGCTGTCGTTGCCGTCGCCGCCGTCGATCTTGTCATTGCCGCCCAGCCCGTCGATGCGGTCGGCCATACTGGTGCCTGTGATCGTTTCGCGCGATGCGTTGCCGATGACGACCACCTTGTCGGTGCCGTCTTCCCAATTGTCGAAGGTCAGGGCGCTTAGATCGACGGCATTGCGGTTCATGTAGATGGTCAGCGTGTCAATCGCATTGCCAAAGGCCCCGCGGATCTGAACGCCGTTGGCAAAGGCAAAGTCCAAAAGCAGGCCAGTGCCGCTAAAGGCCTCAGAGTCGAACTTGGCGTTGGTGCCTGCGCGGTTGGTGAATTCCAGCACCTCAATCTCAGACACAAAGGCCCCGCGCATGTCCATTGTGCCGTAATTGACGCCGCCGGTCAGGCGCAGCGTGTCCACACCGTCGCCGCCAAAGAAGAAATCGCCGTCCCAAGTGCCTTCGGACAACAGCGCGGTCAGCACATCGTCACCGTCTTCGCCGGACACGACGTCAACGCCTTTACCGCCGTTCAAAGTGTCATTGCCCGCGCCGCCGGCAACCACGTCGTCGCCGTCGCCCCCGGCCAGATTGTCGTCACCGTCGCCGCCGTTAACGATGTCCTGCCCGCTGCCAGTTGCGACCAAGTCATTGTCCGCGCCGCCATCGACCACATCATCACCGTTGCCCGTCATGATGAAGTCTTTGCCCGTGCCGCCGATGACAAAATCGTCGCCATCGCCGCTATCGACGCTGTCATCACCATCATTCATCGTGAGGCTGTCGTTGCCGTCACTGCCGTGGACCAAATCACCCGAGTACGAGCCGACGACCTCAATGACTTCGCCTTGGTTGCCCCAGTCGATCAGCGTCCAGTCCGACATGATCAGGCGGTTGGCGGTATAGCCGAGGGTGATTTTTAGATGCTCCACAAGGCCCGGCGTATTTCGCCCAATCAAGGTGTCGACATCGGCCAAGCCTTCGTTGTGCAACGCCAGCGAAACCGTGCCCGTCCCGGTGCCGCCAAAACGGATGGCTTCAATGCTGTTGAGTCGGGCCAAATACAGGTTGATGTCGGTGGGTGTTGACCAATCGCCCAGAACCTCCAGCACGTCGGACCCATCGCCGCCGTCCAGATCGCTGCCGCCCGAGGTGCCGCTGTTGTAAAGCGAGATCGTGTCGTCGCCCTCTTCGCCGAACAACATGTCGACGCCGTCAATCGCATCGACGAGGATCAAATCATTGCCGGTGCCGCCATAGGCGCGGTCATTGCCTTCGCCGATGATCAGCTTGTCGTTGCCGTCGTGACCGTTCAACGTGTCGCTGTCGTTGCCACCGTTTAGCGTGTCATCGCCGTCATTGCCGTTCAGCAGGTCTGCGCCGCTATCGCCTGCGATGCTGTCGTTGCCACTGCCGCCATGGATCGTGTCAGCGCCGTCATCGCCGTGGATGGTGTCATTATGGGAGCCGCCATTGATACTATCGCGGCCCGCGCCGCCGCTGATCTGGTCTGCGCCTTCCTGCCCGCTGATCGAATCCTCGCCCTCGCCGCCGAACAGGTAGTCTTGTCCGAACCCACCATACAATGTGTCGTCGCCCGCATCGCCGCCCAGCCAATTGCCATTCGAGCCGCTGGCATAGAGCTTGTCATTGCCGGTGCCGCCTTCCAGCTGATCGTTTGCACCGACGGCATGGATCGTATCGTCGCCCGCCCCGCCAATTAGGGCGTTTCGGGCATCATTGCCGGTGATGACATCGTTGCCACTGCCGCCGGTGGCGTTTTCGATCACCGTGCCGCTGGCGATATAAAGGTTGCTTTTGCCACCCTGGATCGATGAGGCCGAAAGCTCGCTCAGATTGATCACCTGATCGGCGCTGAAGCCTGACATATCCAGGGTATCAATCCCGCCGCGATCATAGAGCGTCAGGGCTACGGGCCGTGTCCAAAGCGTGGTGTCATAGACCGTGCCGGGCAGCGTGGTGTTGAACCCGTATGTGTCATTGCCGGTGCGCGTGGTTGTGTTGACGCCGTATTTTTCCTGAACCGCTGCGATGTCGGCCAGCATCGGGGTAAGGACGGTATAGGAAAAAACGCCGCCGATCCTTGAGTTCGGGGACAGGTTCAAACTCGTGTTCTCGCTCGGGTCCATATAGGACATGATCGTGTTGAGTCTGATATCATTGCGGTGATTGTTGTTCACGCCGTATAGCGCGGCACCATCATAAGGGCCGGCGTGCCCAAGGCCCAATAGATGCCCAAATTCATGCACATAGGTTCCGCTAAGCGTATTGCCCGCACCCCCGACGACTTGGATAATATAGCCTGTTCTGACGTTCATTACGCCGGATTCGATAATCTCATCCGCTTGGAAATTGGACGGTGCCAATTTTGTTTCGGCCTGCGCATTTGCGCTATCTCCTGTTTCGTGCGTCAAGGTGATGTCGCCGCTGTTGCTGACTTCGGTCAGGGTCAGGTTGCCCATGACATCGTTCCACAACGCCATAGCGCGTCGTGCATCGTCGACGATTGCGATGACGTTGCCGGTCGCATCGGAGGTGTTCACCATGGCGCTGGTGTCTACCGTCACGACCGTCTGGTTCCACGACCGTTCTTCGCGCTCTGACTCCTGCCAATATCCGCGCTGCAAATAGTCCGAAATTTGCGCCGTGGTCCAAACGGGCAGGGCGATGCCATTGCTAAGCGTGATCGAGTAGTCTCGGCTGGTCGCGTCGGTCGTGCGGCCTTCATCTGTGACGCGCAAATAGAACGTGCCCGGATCGTCGAACGTGACAGTAAAGCTATTGGTGCCGCCTGGAATGGCATTGCCTTTGCTGTCTGTGTTGAAGGGCGTGCGGGTTGGCCACAAATTTCCGTCTACCAGTCTGGCGGTGCTAATAAGGCCAGGACTGTTGGTGAAGGTCACCGTGATGGTCTGGCCGGCGCTGGCGGTGAAAGAGATAAAATCGACATCAAAACTGCCATCCAAAGCGCGCTGATTCAGCGTGCCGTTGAACGTGTCGCCAACCGACATGGAATGTGTGGTCGACGCTGACCCAAGCGCGTCGCCGTTTTCATTGATCTGGGCGTGGTCACCCAAGCTGGCAGACAGCAGGGCAACCGCCGCGGGGTCGGTTTCAACCGGGCAAAAGGACGGAACAATCTGATCGCAGCAGACAAAGCACATTGGAAAATTTCCTCGTAGAATGGCCTTAGAGGAAAAAATCTTAGCAATCACGTCAAGTAAGGAATGCCGGAAAATATGGTGAAATCAACGACCCGGCCCCAGTATCGCCAAGTTTGGCCCGGCTATTCGTAGGTCGGGTGGGCTAGGTATTTCTGTGCGCCGTTCTTGCCGATATTTCGGTTGCGCCAGACCCGGAAGAACAGGCCTTTGCCCGCGCTGTCGGCCCAAGTTTTTCCCCGGCTTTGCCAGTCAAAGGGCGATGGCGTGCCCAGCCCCGCCAACCGGCGCAGCATATGGGCGGCCAGAACGCAAAACCCCGAACGGCGCCCGGTTTGCGTGTCGACCATGAACAGACGTTCCGAAAATGCCAGCGAATAAAGATCGGTCAGCATGTCCAGATTGGCGGCCTCGATCCCTTCGGTGCGCCCCAGATGCAAGGGCGAGCCGTCGGTTGATCGGGCCGACCCGGACAGATGGACCTTACAGTGATCGGAATAAGCGGCGCTGAAATACTGGGCGACCGCCTCATCGTCCGAACAGAGCAAAACAGTCTTGCCCTTCAGATAGGGGCGCAGACGGGCCAAAGCCGTTTGATAATCGGTGGCCATATCGGTGTTGCGGATGTGAACCGACAGGTAGCCGCGTTCGTTGATCGGCAAATGGGTCAAGATATGGTCCTGCACCGCGGGCTTGGGATGCATATGCGCCAGTGCTTTGATCCCGTCATCGCCCCCGCCATAGGCAAAATGCGTGATAATGGTCGCTTCACCCGGTGCGTCGATCTGATCTTTGATCTGGTGTGTGGCGTCCAAGGGCAGGGCCAAGATTTCGCGCCCGGTCACATATAGAACGCCGTCACGCAGGTCGGCCTCGATCCCGTGTTGCGCGGGATGCGCAGTTTCGCAGGCAAAGGATGTGTCGAAATAATCGAACAGATTGGCCGACAATCCTGAATACCGGGTGTCTAGCAGCAGCGTTCGCCCGGTCTTGCGCGCGCATTCCGCAGCGCGCCAAATCTGGCAAAGCGTGTCATTGAACCCACCTTGGGGCAGGCAAAGAACGTATTTTGTCTCAGGTCTCATGGGGTTGGCCGCAAAGGTCCGAATGGCAAAGCATATAATCTGGGTCTGGTATACCCAGCACCCGCCGCCGCCACTAGAAGGAATCGCGTGTGTTGATGCGGGCGCGCGGACGCACCGACTGCAATTGCCGATCATTCGATCGGCATTTCGGATCACTTTCGCGATTTGGATGCAGTGGTGAGCCGTGCAGGATTCGAACCTGCGACCCACTGATTAAAAGTCAGTTGCTCTACCAACTGAGCTAACGGCCCACTGTGTGTGCGGGCTTCTAGTGGTGTGGGGCGGGGGGGTCAAGCCAATAATGTCACAAAAATCGTAAAATATCTAAAAATGCGAAAAATCAGTGTGTTACTTGGGAAAATCGGCTGCGCGGCTGGAACAGGCCTGTTTGGTCCGGGCGTGCCCGGCGGCCAAGACGCGATGGATCGGGGGCAGAGAATCTGAATTGCGAGGTTTCGGCCACCCGCCGCCGAACCGCGCACTCCGGCCACTGTCGGCCTGGGCAGGCCACCCAGACGGGCAGGGTAGGCTGGCTCTGGAAAAGGGGGGCGAAGGGGCGTATATCGGCGCGATGGAAAACCGCATTCCCTTCATGAAGATGCACGGCCTCGGCAATGATTTTGTCGTGGTTGATGCGCGTGCCCAAGCTGTTCCTTTGTCGCCTGCGTTGATCGTGGCGATTGCCGACCGGCATATGGGCGTTGGCTATGACCAGCTTGCCGTGATCGAACGCGGCAAGGGCGATGCGCATTTGGAGTTCTATAATGCGGATGGGTCGACCTCGGCGGCCTGCGGGAATGCGACGCGCTGCATCGCGCGGCATCTGATGGATGAAACCGGCCTGACCGAACTGCACCTGACAACGGATCGCGGCGACCTGTTCGCGCGGGATGCGGGGGATGGGCTGACCTCGGTTAATATGGGCCAACCGCAGCTGCGCTGGGATGAGATTCCGCTGGCGCATGAGATGGACACGCTGGAACTGCCGATGGACGGTGCACCCACCGCGACCGGTATGGGCAATCCGCATTGCACCTTCTTTGTCGATGACGCCGATGCGGTTGATCTGGAAGGGCGCGGGGCAGCGGTTGAGCATCATCCGCTATATCCGCAGCGCACCAATGTGCAGTTCGCATCGGTCATCGGGCCGGACCATCTGCGCATGCGTGTGTGGGAACGGGGTGTGGGTGTGACCATGGCGTCTGGTTCGTCGTCTTGTGCGACGGCGGTGGCGGCGGCGCGGCGCGGGCTGACCGGGCGAAAGGTGCGCATTGATCTGGACGGCGGCACGCTGCATATCGACTGGCGCGACGATGGCGTCTGGATGACCGGGCCGACAATGCATGTCTTTACTGCCGAACTGACCCGCGCATTCATCGAGGCGGCGCAATGACCACGCCGCCCAAGTTTACCACGCTTGGTTGCCGCCTGAACGCCTATGAGACCGAGGCGATGAAGGATCTGGCCCAGCGGGCCGGTGTCGATAACGCGGTGATCGTGAACACCTGCGCTGTGACTGCCGAAGCAGTGCGCAAGGCGCGTCAGGAAATCCGCAAGCTGCGCCGCGAAAACCCGGATGCGAAGCTGATCGTGACGGGCTGCGCCGCACAGATCGAACCCGAACGCTTTGCCGCGATGGACGAGGTGGATATCGTCATCGGCAATACCGAAAAGATGAAGCCGGAAACCTGGGCCTCGATGGGGCCGAATTTCATTGGCCAGACTGAGGCGGTGCAGGTGGATGACATCATGTCTGTCACCGAAACGGCGGGCCATTTGATTGATGGGTTCGGCACGCGCAGCCGCGCCTATGTGCAGGTGCAAAACGGCTGCGACCATCGCTGTACCTTCTGCATTATCCCCTATGGCAGGGGCAATTCGCGGTCCGTTCCGGCGGGTGTGGTCGTGGACCAGATCAAGCGCTTGGTGGACAAGGGCTATAACGAGGTCGTTCTGACCGGCGTTGATCTGACGTCTTGGGGGGCGGACCTGCCCGCAGCGCCCAAGCTGGGCGATCTGGTGATGCGTATTCTCAAACTGGTGCCGGATCTGCCGCGCCTGCGTATTTCGTCCATCGACTCGATTGAGGTGGATGAAAACCTAATGCAGGCCATCGCGACCGAACCGCGATTGATGCCGCATTTGCACCTGAGCCTTCAGCACGGCGACGATCTGATCCTGAAGCGGATGAAGCGCCGCCATCTGCGGGACGACGCCATTCGGTTCGCCGAAGAGGCACGGAAACTGCGCCCTGATATGACCTTTGGCGCCGATATCATCGCCGGGTTCCCGACCGAGACTGAGGAGCATTTCCTCAACTCGATGAAGCTGGTGGAAGAGTGTGATCTGACATGGCTGCACGTCTTCCCGTACTCCAAGCGTGAAGGCACGCCTGCGGCCAAGATCCCGAACCAAGTCAATGGCTCGGTCATCAAGGAACGCGCCGCGCGGCTGCGGGCCGTGGGGGATGCGCAGGTGCTGCGCCATCTGGCGGCGCAGGTTGGCAAGACCCATCACATCTTGATGGAGAACCCGACGATGGGCCGGACCGAACAGTTTACCGAAGTGCTGTTCGACGCTCCCCAAACCGAAGGGGCGATTGTCGCCGCCACCATTTCAGGCGTTCGGGGCACGCAACTGGTCGTTTAGTGCCACGGTTGGCGCGGGGCAGGCGGTGCGGCGGTCGGCTTTTGCGCCTTGGGCGTGGTGATCGATACGATTCCCGCGCCAACGATCAAAGCCATGCCGACCAAGCTCATCCAATCGGGCAATAGGCCGAACAGGATCACGTCAAAGCCCAAGGCCCAGATCATGCCGGTGTAGTCAAATGGCGCCAGTTGCGACACGGGCACCCGCGCGGCGGCTTCGGTCGCCAGAATTTGGCCAACCCCGCCCAGAAGGCCCGCAAAGATCAAGATGCCAAGCGTGCTGTTCGTTAGTGGCACCCAGCCCAGATAGATGCTGGCCGCGCCGAATATGGTGCAGGTGACCGAGAAATAGAGCGAGATCGTCGCCGCGCTTTCGGTGCGGGTCAGATCGCGGATTTGCACCCGGACAAAGCCCATGGTTGCCGCAAAGCCAAGCCCGGCGGCAATGCCGATCAACTGCTTTGGATCGCCGCTTGGGTGGACCAAGGTGCCTGCAAGCATCGCAAGCACACCGCCAAACCCGATCAGCGCGGCCATCGCAATACGCCGGGTGATCTGTTCTTTCAGCATGACGCCCGCAACGGGCAGCGAAATCAGCGGCCCCAGAAACGCCAACGCGGTGGCATTGGCCACGGGCAGATAGGCCAGCGACAGAAAGGACATGGTCATCGAGGCACAGCCAAACAGGCCCCGCACCAGATGCCCCCAAGGGCGCGATGTGCGCAAAGCGGCAGGGAACTTGCCTTGGATCAGCATGTAGATCAGCACGGGGATCAACGCGACGGCAGAGCGCCAAAAGATGATCTGCCCGGTCGGCACCGTCGCCGAAAGCTGATGCACTGTCGCCGACATGGATGCGAAACAGCCGACTGAGGCCAAGCGCAGCATGACGCCGTTCAGCATGTTGAATATCCTTCTGAAAGTCCCGTGCACCTTGCGCGGGTTTGCGCAAACAGGCAAGCGCGTTGACCTATCTTGTCATTGCCCTTGTCCCAAGATGCGGCGCGTCTTAATCGACAGATTGCCCTGTGTGGCTGTTTCGTGCATGAGTGAGCCATGACTATCAAACACCGCGCGTTATTCGTTCATCTGCTGACCGGAACAGGGGCCGTATTTGCCATGCTGGCGCTTTTGGCGGCGGTGCAGGGCAATTGGTCGATCATGACCCTTTGGCTGGTTGTGGCCTTTGCCGTGGACGGGGTCGATGGGCCGCTTGCGCGCAAATATGATGTCAAAACCAATGCGCCGCGATTTGACGGGGCGCTTCTGGATCTGATCATCGACTATCTGACCTATGTGTTCATTCCCGCCTATGCGCTATTCGCGTCGCATCTGTTGCCGGGCTGGACGGGGTGGTTTGCGATCCTGATCATCACCTATGCGTCGGGGCTGTATTTTGCCGACACGCGGATGAAGACCGCCGACAATTCCTTTCACGGGTTTCCGGGCTGTTGGAATATGGTGGTGTTCGTCTTTCTGGCCGCGCCGCCGCCGGTTTGGATGATCCTTGTGATCGTCGTTGTGCTGTCGGTGGCGATGTTCTTGCCGCTGAAATTCATCCACCCCGTACGCACCGCGCGTTGGCGCAAAGTGTCTTTGCCGATGGCATTTATCTGGACCGGCCTTGCAGGGGTTGCCGCCTGGCACAACTTTGTTCTTCCCGGATGGGTCGAGGCATTGTTTTACTTGGTATCGCTCTATTTGCTGTTCGCTGGCATTGCCCAGCAGGTTATCGCGCCGCGCAAATAAGCGCTGGCGCCTAGGGGGTTAGATGCGTTCGCATGTTATGCCGAACCCGCCACGGGCTGCGGGGCTGACGTTATTGGCTTCGGCCTTTGTGGCCGGGACAACGCTGTTGGCGAAGTCGCTGGGCACCGATGCGCTGGGCGATCCGCTGCACCCCCTTCAGATCAGCAACGGGCGGTTCATTTTTGCCTTTATCGCCATTTCATCCGTGGTTCTGGCCCGGCGCGTGCGGTTTGAAAACCCAGACCTGAAAACCCATGTCAAACGGTCTGCCTTTGGCTGGCTGGGGGTGTCGCTGATGTTTGCGGCGGCGGCGTTTATCCCGCTGTCCGACGCGACAGCGATCAGCTTTCTGAACCCGGTCTTTGCGATGATGCTGGCCATTCCGCTGCTGGGTGAAAAGGTCGGCCCCATTCGTTGGAGCGCGGCCATCATCGCCCTGATCGGCGCGGTGATCTTGCTTCGCCCTTCGCCCGATAGCTTTCAGCCCGCCGCGCTATTGGCGTTGGCGGCGGCGCTTGCGCTTGGGACTGAGGTGATTTTCATCAAGCGCCTGTCGGGGCGCGAGGCACCGCTGCAGATCTTGTGGTTCAACAACCTGTTCGGTCTGGGCATCAGCACGCTGGCCATGTTGGCCTTTTGGCAGCCCCCCACCGGGGCGCAGTGGCTGGCCTTGGCGGCCTTGGGCGGGCTGATGGCCTTGGCGCAGACCTGTTTCATCAACGCGATTTCCCGCGCCGATGCGTCTTTCGTGTCGCCATTTTGGTATGCGACCCTGATCTTCGCCGCCTTCTATGACTTCAACGTCTATGGCGTCGTGCCGGATTGGGTGTCTGTCGTTGGGGCGCTGGTGATCCTGTCAGGCGCCGCGCTTTTGGCATGGCGCGAGGCACGGCTTAAGCCTTCAGGCGATACCCCTGTTTGAACAGCACCCAAGCGGCGAAAGCGACTGCCGACACGGCCAGTGCCGACACCCCAAGGCCCAGCAAGGGCGCGCTGTCTGACACGCCGATCACGCCATAGCGCACGCCGTCGATCAGGTAGAACACCGGGTTGATATGGGTGATTTCATACAGAACGGGCGGCAAAGCCTCGACCGAATAGAAGGTGCCCGACAAAAAGGCCAAGGGGGTCACGATAAAGTTGGTGATCGCGGCCATCTGGTCGAACTTCTGGGCGTAGACCCCTGCGATGATCCCCAGCCCCGACAAAAAGGCCGAGCCGAGAATCACAAAGCACAGCAGCAACAACGGATGTTGCGGCACCAGACCCAGCGTCAGCATCAGCGCGACCGAAATCGCAACCGCCACCAAAAGGCCCCGCGCGATGCCACCAGCGAAATAGCCCACGACCAATTCCCCGGCAGACAGGGGCGGCATCAGCGTATCAACGATATTGCCCTGCACCTTGGAAATCATGATCGAGGACGAGGTATTGGCAAAAGCGTTCTGAATAACCGTCATCATCAGGATGCCCGGCGCGATGAAATGCGTGAAGGGAACGCCCATCACATCGCCCCGGCGGGGGCCAATCGCGATGGAAAAGATCAGCAGGAACAACCCCGCCGTGACCAAGGGCGCCAGCAAGGTCTGCGTCCAGACCACGACAAAGCGCATGACCTCGCGCATGGCCAAGGTATAGAGGCCAAGCCAGTTTACACGCCCAAATCGGCGTGTGCCTTGCGAATATCGTGTCTCTGCGCTCATTTAGATGCTCCCCGTGTCGGTGTGCCGCTTGTAACTCAGGCTTCAGTGATTAGAATAGGGGGCCACGAGAGATTTTCAGGCGGCCCCGCGCGTGTGGCCGCTTTTTGCGTAAAGGAATCCGCATGTCCTGGACCGACGAGCGCGTTGAACTGCTGAAGAAGATGTGGGGCGAAGGCCAATCCGCAAGCCAGATCGCCAAGGAACTGGGCGGGGTGACCCGCAACGCCGTGATCGGCAAGGTGCACCGCCTTGGCCTGTCGAACCGTACCACTGCGTCCAGCGCCAAGCCCGAAGCCAAGCCTGCCCCTGCGGCCGCGGCCCCCGCGCCGAAACCGGCAGAGCCTAAGGCCCGGCCTGAACCCAAAACCGAACCTGCGCGCGAAGCCATCAAGGAAGAGCCGGCCGCCGAGGCCAAGCCGATTCCGGCGCGCAAGCAGATTATCCCGGCGGGCCAACCCCTGCCGCCGCAGCCATCTGCCAATGAAATCAGCCCCGAAGCGTTGGCCAAGGTCAATGAGATCGAAAAGAAGGCCAAAAAGCTGACGCTGATGGAACTGACAGAACGCACCTGCAAATGGCCGGTCGGCGATCCGGCGACCCCGGATTTCTGGTTCTGCGGTCTGCCCGTCCAGCAGGGCAAACCCTATTGCGAGGCGCATGTCGGCGTGGCGTTCCAGCCGATGTCATCGCGCCGCGACCGCCGCCGCTAAGGCCGGTTCCCAGACAAACAAAAGGCGGGCATCTGGCCCGCCTTTTTCATTTTCAGATCAGCGTTTCAGAAGTTCGAAGATCTTCTTGGTCGCCTCTTCTTCCAGTTTTTGTTTCAGAACGTCTTCGGGCTTTTGGCCCTCTTCGACCCGAATGCCCAAGGTTTCCTGCAATTTGTCGTTCACCTTGTCGCGGACTTCCGATTCGATCTTCTTTTTCTCTTCCTGGAAGTTCTGGTTGATCAGCTCTCCGGCGTCGGCGCGGATGGTGGGGCCAGACCACGGGCCCTTGATCCGCAGCGGGATGGCAAAGCCGCGCCCGTCGCGGGCTTGTGGGTCCATCGCGGTGAACAGATAGTCCAGCCGCCGGTTGCCCAGATCGATCACCCCTTCGCCCTTGGCTTTGATCCGGGGCAGGGACATGGCCAGATCCGAATTGCGGGCCACGCCGCCCGACATGGTCAAGCTGGCGTTCAGCGTGTCGAATACGGTTGTTCCACCACTGCCTGTGCCACCGCTGAACAGCTGGTCAAGATCAATGCCCGAGATCACGCCCGGACCGGCCAGAATGGTCGCATCGCCCGACAGCGACCGCATGATCGCATCGACGGATTGGCCGACGCCAAGGAACTTCAGCCGCAGATTGCCCATGCCCGAAAACCGGCTGACATCCAGCGTTTCGGTCAGCAGGGGGCGCAGCGCGACCTCGGCCACGGTCAGATCTCCGCCCACAGACAGCCCGTTGCGATTGTTGGCCACGAACTGGCCGGTGATCTTGCCTTGATAGGCTTGCATGTCCTCAATCGTGAAGACCGCACGGGATTGGTCAATGCTGAGGACGGTCTTGGTGGCCCCAAGCGACATGCCCGGAAGTTTCAGCGCCGAGGCAGCCAGCGATAGGGTGCCGTCAATCAGCCCCAGGGCTGAGGCATCAATGGGTGCACGCGACCAACCGTCCTGCGATGCGCCGCCCGCTGCGGCCCCGCCGCTGCCCGCATCGCCGCCCAGCAGGGTGGACAGGTCCAGCGTGCCCGCGGTGATCTTGGCGGTGACATGTGGTTTGGCGGCCAGTTTGACATCGGCGTCCACTTGCAACGCGTTGGCATCCACCGTCAGGGCCACGCCGCGCAGCGCTGCCTCGCCGGTTTTGGTCAGCGTCGCATTGCCCTTGGCAGTGATCTTGCGGCCTGCGCCTTGCGGCAGGTCCAGCCCTTCGACGCCAAGTGCGGCGGCAAAGGCGGAGGTGTCGGACAGGTTCAGATCAAAGGCCCCCGCCAATTCGGGGGCGGTGCCAGCCCGGCCTTGGAACGAAGCTTTGCCGCCGCTGGTGGCCAGCGACAGAGTTACGGGGCTGACGTCGCTAGCGGCCAGCGCCAGCGGGTCTGAGATATTGGCGTCAAAGGTGATCGGCCCGGTGTAGGGGGTCAGCTTGCCTTCGATCTGGGCTGGGCCTTGCGGATCGGGCCAGTCCAGCCGCAGATCAACGGCCCGCAGCAGGATCGGTTTTTCGCCGGGCTGTTCATAGCGAATCTGGGCATCCTTCACCGCCAGCCGTTCCAGCGTGATTGCGCCGATTGAGCCTGAGGCGGCAGGGCTGTCGCTTGGTGCGCTCTGGCTGGCCTCCGCCTCGCCAAATTGCCAGTTCGCGCGACCGTCTGCCTTGGCCTCAAGCAGGATATGCGGCGCGTCGATTTCGATCGCGCGGATCAGGATTTCCTTTTGCAGCGCGGCCATCAGATCGACCTGAACCAAGGCGCGGTCGGCCTCTAGCATGGGGCCTTTGTCCGACCAATCGGCATTGGCGATTTTCAGGTTGCGCACCTCAACCCCCGGAGCGGGCAGGATCGAAAGCGACACCTCGCCCAAGGCGACATCACGGCCCAATTGCCGGGTCAGTTGCGACGAGATGACAGCGCCCAGCCGGTCGGCGGGCAACATCAGAATGCCAATCACCACCAGAATTGATGTGACGATCAGAACGCCAAACAGCTTAAACAAGAATTTCATGTGTCGCCTCCACCAAGGATACCTTGTTTTACGGTGCATTCGGGCGGGTTGGAACGCTCACTTGGGCATTTATCTGTGATCCGGCAAAGTATATGAAGCGCCATGACCCAGAATCCGCCAAACCTCCGCCCTGACCTTGCCCCACGCGCCCGGATTTCCGAGACGCCCCGTTCCGGGCAGCCCACCATCGGCATGGTATCCCTTGGATGCCCCAAAGCTCTTGTCGATAGTGAACGCATCCTGACGCGGCTGCGGGCCGAAGGCTATGGGATTTCGGCCGACTACTCGGGTGCGGATGCGGTGATCGTGAACACCTGCGGGTTTCTGGATTCGGCCAAGGCCGAAAGCCTTGAGGCGATTGGCGAAGCGCTGGCTGAAAATGGCCGGGTGATCGTGACCGGCTGTCTGGGGGCCGAGCCTGAATATATCACAGGCGCGCACCCCAAGGTTCTGGCCGTGACTGGCCCGCATCAATACGAACAGGTGCTGGACGCGGTGCATCTGGCCGTGCCGCCCGATCCCGATCCGTTCGTGGATCTGCTGCCTGCCGCCGGGATCAAGCTGACGCCGCGCCATTTCAGCTATCTGAAGATCTCGGAAGGCTGCAATCACAAGTGTAAGTTCTGCATCATCCCCGATATGCGTGGCCGTCTGGCCTCGCGCCCGGCGCATGCGATCGTGCGCGAGGCGGAAAAGCTGGTGGAAAGCGGTGTCAAAGAACTGTTGGTCATCAGTCAGGACACCTCGGCCTATGGGGTTGACCTGAAACATGCCGAAGATCGCGGGCATCGCGCCCATATCACCGATTTGGCACGTGATCTTGGCTCGCTCGGGGCGTGGGTGCGGTTGCACTACGTCTACCCCTATCCGCATGTGCGCCAGTTGATCCCGCTGATGGCGGATGGGTTGATCCTGCCATATTTGGATATCCCGTTCCAGCACGCCCACCCCGATACGCTCAAACGCATGGCCCGCCCGGCGGCAGCGGCCAAAACGCTGGATGAAATCGCGGCATGGCGTGCTGCCTGCCCGGACATCACCCTGCGGTCGACCTTCATCGTTGGCTACCCCGGAGAGACCGAGGCTGAGTTCCAGACATTGCTTGACTGGATGGACGAAGCGCAGCTCGATCGGGTGGGTTGTTTTCAATATGAGAATGTTGAGGGGGCCCGGTCCAATGACCTGCCCGATCACGTCCCCGCAGAGGTCAAGCAAGAGCGTTGGGACCGCTTCATGGAAAAGGCTCAGGCGATCTCTGAGGCGAAGCTGGAAGCCAAGGTCGGTAAGCGCTTGGAGGTGATCGTAGATCTGGTTGAAGACGATGCCGCCACGTGCCGGACCATGGCGGATGCGCCGGAAATCGACGGTAACCTGTTTATCGACGAAGGGCATGAAGGCCTAAAGGCCGGCGATATCGTGACAGTCGAGGTGGATGAGGCCGGGGAATATGACCTTTGGGGGCGTTTGGTCTGATTCGATTGAGTCGTCACGCCGCATCTCTGTAAAATCAAAGGATAATGCCGGAACCTGTAAGTATTAACAGGGTGTATGCATTGGGCTGGCATTATTTACATGGCAGATTCACCGAATCTATACTTTTGATAGTGTTTACCCTTTGGCGACCTAGGGTAAACTAAAGCCATCTGCTCGGTATGCTTTTTAAGGCGCTCATCCGACAGTGTTTATCGGGGGCTGGGGTGATCTGCCTGTCTCGCTCTGTCTGGCCCCTAATTTCAGTATGTGGTGTTCGTCTGTCGCGACGGTCGCTGTTTTATAAATAATTTTAGTCTCTCGGGTGTCCTGTTCGCAGGGCACCCTTTTCCTTTTGGGGCGTCATTCTTCTGGAATGTCCGCCTCAACCAATGTTTCCGACGGCGCATCCGGGCGGTGGAACGGATCTGGCAGAATGCCAATCGACATGGCCAATGCCGCCAATTCGGCCCGCGATTGCAGACCAGTGTTTTGAAACAAGGCGTTCATGCGTTGGCGGATGGCGGACACCGATACGCCCAATCGGTCGGCAATGGCCTTGTCCTGCAGGCCCAACCCGATCAGCTCAATCAGTTCTTTTTGCTTGTCGGTGATGTGGTTGCGTTCGGTGAATTCGCGGTTGAACAGTTGGACATACCGCTGATGCGCCATAAGCGCGGCCACGTTTAGCGTCCAGCCATGTTGGTCCAGAATGGCCTGCATCCCTGCTTTGTCGTGATTGCCGATAAATGAAAGCAGCGCGGCCTGTGGCGGTGCATTCTGCCGCAATGGAAACGAAATGCC
Source organism: Pseudoprimorskyibacter insulae (assembly GCF_900302505.1). Lineage (GTDB taxonomy): Bacteria > Pseudomonadota > Alphaproteobacteria > Rhodobacterales > Rhodobacteraceae > Pseudoprimorskyibacter > Pseudoprimorskyibacter insulae. The sequence continues at coordinate 547,810 of NZ_OMOJ01000002.1, forward strand.
CGCCCGCATCCCGCGATCGGCGGCCATCTTCAAAACCTCGATCCGCCGCTGCGGAAGGTGCCGGTATTCATCGGCATATTCCAGCCCGACCATCAGCGGGGTCAGGTAGTGCATGGCATGGCTGCGGAAATAGGACCACCGCGACACATCCGGGTCGGCGTTTTGGACTTGTAGCCAGTCGGATTGATAGCTGGTGCGGATGAACAGGGTCTTCCGCCAATCCTTAAAGCTGCTGGCGGAAATGAAGTCGATGTAGGGAAGGCCGACTTCGCGCCCCAATCCGACGATCAGGGCCCAAACTTCGCGCGAATGGGTGGCGTTTTCCAGTCCGATGATAACCCGGCGCAGCAGCGCTGGCGTGTAAGTCTCGGCGGTAACGAGATCCGCCATGCCCGAACGCGGTGGGTTAGACGGTTTCATCCTCTAGGTGCAGTTTCATGTCGATCAGCACTTGTTGCAGCGCGACGGTTTCCTTGAGCAGGCGCTTGGCCTCATTCGCGGTGATGATGCCGTCTTCTATGGATTGCTGATATTCGGCCATCAATATGGCGAACCGCTGGCTTAGGGCGATCACATCGGCATTCACTCCGCCCGAAGGCTTGGAGTTGCGGCGTTCACGGTCGAAAGACAGGGTGATGCCCTTCAGTTCGGCCAGTGCAGCGGTGACATGCGGGTAAGACGAGGCCTCTTCCAGACGGGCGACGGAATCGATCGGCATAAAGCGATCCGCATGTTCGTCATGATCCGAATAATAGCGGCCCAAGGTCGCCTTGGACTTACCTGTCAGTTCACACGCTGGCTCAATCCCTACGTCCTTGACGAGAGCCTCAGTGTGCTTTTTCAGATAACTACCAATCGTTGCCATAACCGTCCTTGCTCAACTTAAAGCGCAATGGGAAATCTAGACCCTACTTCCCATTACTGAATTTCCGTGCACAGTCATAGCGAATCCAGTTACCTGTTGCGAAGAAATCTCAAATTTAAAGGCGCTACTGCGCTATTTTTGCCGCGAAATTGCATGCCCCAACGGAAATAATGTTTGAATGCGCGGGCGCGAATTTGGCTTGAAACCGGGCGCGAAGCTGCGGCATAGGGCGGATATGGCCAAGCTGTATTTCCAGTATTCCACAATGAACGCGGGCAAATCGACCCTGCTGTTGCAGGCGTCGTATAACTACCGCGAACGTGGCATGAACACCTATCTGATGACCGCCAATCTTGATGATCGAGCGGGCAAAGGGCGAATTGGGTCGCGCATCGGCATTGAAGCCGAGGCGACGGGGTTTGACGATAGCACTGACCTGTTTGAGCATCTGTCAGATGTGAACGACAAAGGGCCGTTGCATTGCATCTTTATCGACGAGGCACAGTTTCTGACCAAAGATCAGGTCTGGCAACTGGCCCGCGTGGTCGATGATCTGCGCATTCCGGTCATGTGTTATGGGTTGCGCGTTGATTTCCGGGGCGACCTGTTTCCCGGCTCGGCGGCGCTGCTGGCCTTGGCCGATGAGATGCGCGAAGTGCGCACCATCTGCCATTGCGGCAAAAAGGCCACCATGGTTGTGCGCCAAGGCCCCGAAGGCAAAGCCCTGACCGAAGGCGCGCAGGTGCAGATCGGCGGGAATGAGACCTACGTCAGCCTCTGCCGCCGCCATTGGCGCGAAGCCGTCGGTCAGTAGACATGGGCGGCATTCAGGCGCTGGCCACGGGCATCGTTGTTGCCATCGTCGGCTTCTTTTCCTCTTTCCCGATCTTTCTGGCCGGGGTCGAGGCGATGGGCGCAACCGAGGCGCAGGCCGCATCGGCCTTGATGGCGGGGGCCATTGCCATGGGTGTTGCGGGCATTGGTCTGGCGCTGTGGCGCAAGATCCCCGCAAGCTGCGCCTGGTCCACGCCGGGGGCGGCGCTGTTGGCAGCCTCGGTGCCGGATCAGCACGGGTTCGCCGGGGCGGTTGGCGCCTTTCTGGTCGCGGGCGCTTTGGTGGTGCTGTCCGGGCTGTGGCGGCCCTTGGTGCGGCTGGCCCAAGCGGTGCCCGGCCCGATCACCCAAGCCATGTTGGCCGGTGTTCTGCTGCCCATCTGTTTGGCCCCGTTCAGGTTTTTGCCGGAAACGCCCGTTGTGGCTTTGGTCATTCTGCTCACGTGGTTCATCGTTGGCCGCTTTTCACGCCTGTTTGCCGTGCCTGCCGCTGTGCTGGCGACGCTGGCCCTGACATATCTTGAGCTTGGCCACATCCCCGTGCCGGATCACGCGTTGACGGCCCCTGTATGGGTCACGCCTGCGATCTCGCTTTCCGGCCTGATTTCACTCGCACTGCCGCTGTTCATCGTGACGATGGCCACCCAGAACATGCCCGGAATTTCGGTGCTGAAGTCCAACGGCTATGCGCCATCGACTGGGCCGTTCTTTGTCACCGTTGGCGCGATCTCGATCCTGTCGGCCCCGTTTGGCGCGATCCAAACGAATCTTGCCGCGATCACCGCCGCGATGTGTGCGGGTGACAGCGCCCATCCCGACAAGGCGCAGCGCTATTGGGCCGCTGTGTGGGCGGGCATCCTTTATGTGCTGTTCGGCATCTTTGCCGCTGTGGTGACCTATGTCGCCTCGCAAGCGCCGCTGCACGCGATGGAGATCCTTGCAGGCGTTGCCCTGATTGGCGTCTTCACCAATTCGGCGGCGGCGGCATGGAAAGAGGACGCTACGCGCGAAGCGGCGGCGCTGACCTTTGTCATCACCGCCTCTGGCCTGACGCTTTGGGGGATTGGCGGTGCGGTTTGGGGCCTGTTGGCCGGTTGCCTGATGGCGGCGCTGCGCCGTTAAGCGCGCTCTACCAGAACCGAACCCACCGAGTAGCCCGCGCCGAAGGAACAGATGATCCCTTTGTCGCCGCTCTTCATATCCTCAGAATATTTGGCAAAGGCGATGATCGACCCGGCAGAGGACGTGTTGGCGTAGTCCTGAAGGATGTTCGGCTGCTCGCCCTCCTCAGGTACGCGGCCCAGAACCTTGCGGCCAATGAAATCATTCATCGCCTTGTTGGCCTGATGAAGCCACAGGCGCTTCAGATCATCAGCCTGCCAGCCTTCGACCTCCATATGTCCGGCGATATGCGCCGAGACCAGCGGCAGCACCTCTTTGAACACCTTCCGACCGTTTTGCATGAACTGCATATCGCGGCGGTCGTTCATCGCGTCGCGCGTGCGGCGCAGGAAGCCGTTGTTGTTGCGGATGTTGTTCGAAAACTGCGTCGCGCAGCGGGTTGAGCGGATCAGGAAATGCGGCCCTTTCGCCTCTTCCGCGCGTTCGATCACCACGGCGGTGCAGACGTCGCCAAAGATGAAGTGGCAATCGCGGTCGCGCCATTCCAGATGGCCCGAAGTAATTTCAGGGCAAACCACCAGCGCGCGGCGGCTGGACCCGGCCCGCACCATATCGGCGGCGGCCTGAATGCCAAAGGTGGCCGAACTACAGGCCACGTTCATGTCAAAGGCAAACCCGCCCGCACCCAGCAGGTTCTGGATTTCGATCGCAATGGCGGGATAGGCGCGTTCGTGGTTTGAGGCGGCGCAGATCACCAGATCAATATCGGCCCCTGTCAGGCCAGCGGCTGCCAGCGCCTTGGTGCAGGCATCAAGCGCGATCTCGGCCATGATGCCCGGTTCGTCATCGCTGCGTTCGCGCAGGCGGGGGTACATGCGGGCTGGATCAAGAACGCCGTCCTTCTCCATCACATAGCGCTGCTCGATCCCCGAGGCGCTGAAGATGAACTCGGAACTGGAATGCGCCTTGGCCTCAACCTCGCCCGCTGCAATCGCTTCGGCGTTCTGTTCGTTGAACAGATCGGCATGGGCGTTGAAGGCGGCAACCAACTCGTCATTGGTGATGACAAGCTCGGGCGTGAATACGCCGGTTCCTGTGATGGCGGGCTGGTGCATGGCGTCCTCCGGGGTTTTCCCTAGCAAAGCATGGCACGAGCGTAGGTCAAGTGCGCAGGCGATCCCAGAAAGCACTCATCCGCGCATCAAGAAAGCCTGACGTGGCGTGAGCCAGCGTCAATCCGCTTAGTGCATCCGTGCGCCGTTGGGCACGGCGTAATCCGGTCCTGCCAGAACAATCGCGCCGTTTTCATCAGCAAAGCCAAGGGTCAGCACCTCGGACATGAACTTGCCAATCTGGCGCGGCGGGAAGTTGACCACGGCCATCACCTGTTTGCCGACGATGGTTTCGGGATCGTAATGCACGGTGATCTGCGCCGAGGTGCGTTTTTCGCCAATCTCGGGCCCGAAATCGATCCAGAGCTTCAGCGCGGGTTTGCGGGCCTCGGGGTAGGGTTCGGCGCGGATGACGGTGCCCACGCGGATATCGACGGCCAGAAAATCGTCAAACGTGATCTCAGCCATTGGCCAGCTCCTTGGATCGGTCGGTTGCGGCCTTCACGGTTGCAGCGATCAGCGGCGGCAGGCCCGTGCCAGCATCCATCAATACCTCAAGCCCGGCTTGGGTGGTGCCGTTGGGGCTGGTGACGTTCTTGCGCAATTGGGCGGGGTCTTCGGCGGCGGCTTCGGCCAGTGCGCCCGCACCAGCCACGGTGGCCTTGGCCAGTTGCATCGCCAGATCCGGGGCCAAGCCCTGTGCCTCGCCGGCGGCGGCTAGGCATTCGATCATGTGGAACACGTAGGCGGGGCCCGATCCGCTGAGGCCCGTCACCGCGTCCATCTGGCCTTCATTCTCAAGACGCACGGTCTGACCAACTGCGCCAAGCAGCGCCTCGGCCATGGTCAATGCGTTTTCGCCAACGCGGGCGTTGCCGATCAGCGCTGTGATGCCCTTGCCGATGGCGGCGGGGGTGTTGGGCATGGCACGCACGATTGGGGTGTCGCCGCCCAGCATCGCCTCATAATTGGAGATGGTCACGCCTGCAGCGACCGACAGGAACACCGTCGACCCATTGCCATAGGTTTTCAGGGTGGGCAGCGCCTCGGCCATCATCTGCGGTTTGACAGCAACCAGCACAATCGCAGGCGAGACGGGCAGGGTAGCGTTCAGGTTGACGCCCTGCGCCTTCAGCCAATCGGACGGGAAGGGGTCATTGACCCAGACTTTATCGGCGGGCAAACCGCCCTTCAGCCAGCCTTCCAGCATGGCCGACCCCATCTTGCCGCATCCCAGTAGAACCAGTCCGCGTTCTGCGATGGTTGAATAGCTCATGGTCTCCCCCGTCTCAAATTCTGAACCGGGGGAAAGTGTTACGCGCGGCCGTAGGCCTCTGCAATGGCGACTTGCAGCGCGTCTTTGGGTGTGCGGTCGCCCCATGCGATCAACTGGAACGCCGGGTAGTAGCGTTCAGCCGACAAAACCGCGACGCGGATCATGGTGTCGATCTGGTCCGGGCTGGCAATCTGGCCGCCGGTCAGAACAAGGCCATAGCGGTACACCATCAGCTTTTCCTGTTCCCAGTACGAAAACGCACCGGCCCAGCACTGTTCATTCACCGCGTTCAGGCCTTCATACACCGCAGGCAGACGCCCGGCTGGGGGCTCCATCTCAAAGGTGCAGATCAGGCGCAGGGTTTCGTCATATCCAGACCACGCCAGCGTGATCGAGTAGGTCCGCCACTGGCCTTCGACCGCCATTGCAATCTGGTCATCGGCGATACGATCGAAATCCCAGTCGTGATGGGCTGCGATGTTTTCGACGATGTCGATCGGATGGATATCCTCTTCGAGGAACTGTTCGGACAAGGCCATTGCGCCACCTCATTTTGTTGTAGCGAAGACCCGTAAAAACGACCCAATCGCTAGGTGCCTGCTCTAGGGTCAGGGGCGGGTCCCTCTGACCTTACTAGATATCGTGCCTGCGAGGAGGGGCATGTGTAAAGCGATATTTTGGGGATAAACCCAAGAACTTGTGGACGGTTCGAAAACTTGTGCAGATCTTGATCGTAATGTCATGTGGATGAAATCTGATGAGTGTAGGCGCAGCGGGTAGAAGTGGCGCAACACTGTCTTTCGTGATCGCGCGGTCTTGAGTGTCAGACTTGCGCTCATGGCTGATCGCTATTAGCCCGTTCCATGGCAGGCGTGACACGGTGATATACTCCCGGCCGTAGCACGACCTTCGGGTCGGAGCGCCATGCGGGGTTGCCGGATATCCGGGGGGAGGCCCCGCCGCCTGCCATCCAGACTTGAAATCGTGGGCGATCCTGTTTAGCGCTTTCCTTGGCAGGCGCGACGCGGTGATATTCTCGCGGCCGTAGCACGACCTTCGGGTCGGAGCGCCATGCGGGGTTGCCGGGCAACCGGGTGCGAGGCCCCGCCGCCTGCCAGTTCACTCAGACTGGAAATCTTGGGGATTCAGGTTTAGCCTGCCTGATGTGACGGTCACATCGGAAATCGGCTTCCGGGACGCTTACCTTTGGGTACCGCGAATAGGGGATATGCCGGCCCCTGACCGTCGCAACCCCCAAGCTTATCCGACCTGCCTGTTTGGCGCGGGATCGGTCATGCAAGCGATGAAATTTTGGGCGAGCGTTGAAATATTCGGCGCCGCGCCCCTGCCAAGCATTTACAATCGCTGCGGAACGGCGCCTTTGCATGGGATATGAAAGACCCCATTTCGATCATCATTGTTGAGCAAGACCGCGACCGCGCCTTGCTGATTGTGGACAGCCTGCGTGCGGCTGGTGACTTCCAGATCCATATGATCTCGGAGCAGTCCGGCCTATCGCGCAAGATCAAGGAGCTCGCGCCCGATGTGGTGTTGATCGACATCACCAACCCTTCGCGCGATGTGCTGGAAGAGCTGGCCATGGCCTCTGGCCCGATGGAGCGGCCCGTGGCGATGTTCGTCGATAAATCCGACGATGGCCTGACCCGCGCCGCGATTGAGGCGGGGGTGTCTGCCTATGTGGTCGATGGGATGAAGCCGGATCGCGTCAAGCCGATCCTTGATGCCGCGGTCGCTCGGTTCAACATGTTTCAACGCATGCGCACCGAACTGGCCGAAACCAAACGGGCGTTAGAGGAGCGGAAGGTCATCGACCGCGCCAAGGGTCTGTTGATGAAGGCGCGGGGCATTGAAGAAGACGCCGCCTACGCGTTATTGCGCAAAACCGCCATGGATCAGGGCAAGCGCGTCGCCGATGTGGCGCAGGCCTTGGTGACCGCAGCGGGGTTGTTGGGATGAAGACAACAATCCTTGCCGTCGCTTATATGCCGCTTATCGACGCCGCCCCGTTGATTGCTGCGCAGGAGATGGGATTTGCCGCCGAAGAAGGCATTGCGCTGGATCTGCGGCGCGCGCCGTCGTGGTCATCGGTGCGCGATATGCTGTCCTTTGGGCAGGTGGATGCCGCGCATATGTTGTCGCCAGTGCCTGTTGCCACGGCGCTTGGGCTGGGCGGCGGGGCGGCCCCGCTTGAGGCGGTGTCGGTCCTGTCGGTCAATGGCAATGTGATTGGTGTCAGCCGCGCACTTGAGGAACGGTTGCGCGGCATTGGCCATGATTTCGCGTTCAATGATGCCTACAAAGCCGGGGCAGCGCTGATTGAGGCATCGACCCGGCCCTTGCGCATTGGCGTGCCCTTCCCGTTCTCGATGCATGCCGAATTGCTGTATTATTGGCTGACCGCCTTGGGTCTGCCCGCCCCGCAGGGGGTGACGATCAAAACTGTGCCGCCGCCGCTGATGGCCGATGCGATTGAGGCGGGCGAGATTGACGCGTTCTGTGTGGGCGAGCCTTGGGGCTCTATCGCTGTGGAGAACGGCGTCGGGGCGTTGTTGCTGCCGGGCAAATCCATTTGGGCCTTCGCGCCGGAAAAGGTGCTGGCCACCCGCGCAGGCTGGGCCGAACAGGAACCCGCGCTGGCGGGTCGCCTGATCCGCGCGGTTTGGCGGGCGGGGCGATGGTTGTCTGATCCGGCCTCGCGCGTTGTCGCCGCTGAAATTCTAAGCCGTCCGCAATACCTCAACCTGCCTGTCGACATTCTGGACCGGGCGCTGCTGGGTGACTTCCAGGTGTCGCGCCAAGGCGATCACCGCACGGTTGAGGGCTTTGTTGAGTTTCACAAAGGTCTGGCCACCTTCCCTTGGCGGTCGCAGGCGGAATGGATGGGCTATCGGCTTGCCACCCGCACCGGGCTGGACCGGCCCGAGGCAATGCTGCGGGCCAAAAGCGTGTTCCGCACCGATCTGCACCGGTCGGCACTGAACGGAACCGAGGCGGATTTGCCGGGCGCGTCGTCCAAGCTGGAAGGCTCTGTCGATACGGAAATGACTGTGGCGACGGAATCAGGCCGCGCATTTCTGACCCATGACCGGTTCTTTGATTGCCGCGTTTTTGACCCTGCCAGACCAGAGTGATTAATTCTTAGGCGCTGCGCTGCAGAAAATGCGGCAATGCGGCATGAAACCGGCAGGTTTAAGGATTCTCCGTTGCATCAATAGCCCGATTCCAGCGATGAAAGATCAAGGAAGCAACGATGCTACCTGATCGAATTCCTCCCGGTGATCGGGAAATTTAGTGAGCAAGGTCGCTCGATTTACCGTGGTCCTCCCCCATGGTTTATCGGCGGCCTTTTTTGTTTGCCCGGACTGCTCCGGGCCTTGGACAAAGGGACAGATCCATGAAGAAACTCCTCCTTTCACTGGCGGCCACCACTTCGATGGTTGCCCCGGCATTCGCAGAAATGCTGGAGCTTGAGAAAGACGTTCTGACCTTCGGCTTTATCAAGCTGACCGACATGGCGCCGCTGGCCGTCGCTTATGAACAAGGCTTCTTCGATGACGAAGGCCTGTTCGTCACGCTCGAGGCACAGGCAAACTGGAAGGTTCTTCTGGACGGCGTCATCGACGGCACGCTGGACGGTGCGCACATGCTGGCCGGTCAGCCGCTGGCTGCGACCATCGGTTTCGGCACCGAAGCGCATATCATCACGCCCTTCTCGATGGATCTGAACGGCAACGGCATCACCGTGTCGAACGAGGTTTGGGAAGAAATGCTGCCCTACGTCGACAAGATGGAAGATGGCCGCCCGCAGCACCCGATCAGCGCATCGGCTCTGGCACCGGTTGTTGAAAAGTACAAAGGCGAAGGCAAGCCTTTCAACATGGGCATGGTGTTCCCGGTTTCGACCCATAACTACGAACTGCGCTACTGGCTGGCCGCTGGCGGCCTGCACCCCGGCTATTATTCGCCTGAAAACATCACCGGCCAAATCGGCGCCGATGTGTTCCTGAGCGTGACCCCCCCGCCGCAGATGCCCGCCACGCTGGAAGCTGGCACCATCTATGGCTACTGCGTGGGCGAGCCGTGGAACCAGCAGGCTGTGTTCAAAGGCATCGGCGTTCCGGTCATCACCGACTATGAGCTGTGGAAGAACAACCCCGAGAAGGTCTTCGGCATCAACGCCGAGTTCGCAGAACAGTACCCCAACACCACGTTGGCCGTCACCAAGGCGCTGATCCGCGCCGCGATGTGGCTGGATGAGAACGACAACGCCAACCGTCCTGCGGCCGTGGAAATCCTGAGCCGCCCGGAATACGTGGGCGCGGATTACGAAGTGATCGCGAACTCGATGACCGGCACCTTCGAATACGAAAAGGGTGACAAGCGCGAAGTTCCCGACTTCAACGTGTTCTTCCGCTACAACGCGACCTACCCGTTCTATTCGGACGCTGTGTGGTATCTGACCCAGATGCGCCGTTGGGGCCAAATCTCGGAACCGAAGCCGGATAGCTGGTACGACGAAGTGGCCAAGTCGGTCTACAAGCCGGAAATCTATCTCGAAGCGGCCAAGCTGCTGGTCGAAGAAGGTCTGGCGAATGAGGCGGACTTCCCCTGGGATAGCGATGGGTACAAAGCCCCGACCCCGTCCGAAGATATTATCGACGGCATCGCCTATGACGGCAAAGCGCCGAACGCCTACCTGGAAAGCCTGCCGATCGGCCTGAAAGGCAACCAAGTGGTTGTTGGCACCGAAGTCAAAGGCTGATCCCAGCCTTGCGGGGTGCGCGCGCTGCGCACCCCACTCCCCCATCTCCCCTGACGATTGGGTGCGGAGCGGCGCCCATCCTACCAACACCTTGCACCTGAGGGTTTTGTTATGACCACCGTCGATCCCGAATTCGCAGCAGCAGAGGCACGAGAGGCCCGCCGCGCACGTCTGTTCACCCGCATCAATAAGGCTGACGCCTATTTCAAAGTTCTGGGCCTTGCCTGGATCACCCCAATTCTGAAAGCCGCCGCTGGCGATAACCCCAAGGCCCAAGTCAAAGAGATCTGGCGCCTGTTGGCGGTTCCCATGCTGGCGATTGTCGGCTTTCTGGTTATGTGGGGCACGCTGGCCCCGACCGTTCAAACCTCGCTTGGCGCAGTGCCGGGCCCGGTTCAGGTCTATGACGAAGCCGTCCTGCTGCACAAAGACGCCGTCGCGAAGGCAGAAAAAGAAGCGCAGTTCTATGAGCGTATCGAGGCCCGCAACGAACGCCTGATCGCACAAGGCAAGGCAGACCAGATCAAGGACATCCCCTATACCGGCGCGCCCAGCTATTACGCGCAGATCTGGACTTCGATCAAAACCGTGTTCTTCGGCTTCCTGATCGCCTCGGCCGTGGCCATTCCGCTGGGCATCATGGCGGGGCTTTCGGCCACCGCGAATGCCGCGATCAACCCGATCATTCAGATCTTCAAGCCGGTGTCGCCGCTGGCATGGCTGCCGATTGTGACCATGGTCGTGTCTGCCGTCTACACCACCAATGACGGCCTGTTCGCCAAGTCCTTCCTTGTGTCCGCCATCACCGTGACACTGTGTTCGCTGTGGCCGACGCTGATCAACACCGCGCTGGGTGTGGCCTCGATTGACAAAGACCTGATCTCGGTGTCGAAGGTTTTGAAAATGGGCACCTGGACCAAGATCACCAAGCTGGTTCTGCCCTCGGCCCTGCCGCTGATCTTCACCGGCCTGCGTCTGTCGCTTGGTGTGGGCTGGATGGTGCTGATCGCCGCTGAAATGCTGGCGCAGAACCCCGGTCTTGGCAAATTCGTCTGGGACGAATTCCAGAACGGCTCGTCCTCCTCGCTCGCGAAAATCATGGTGGCCGTTTTGACCATCGGTGTGATCGGCTTCCTGCTTGACCGCCTGATGTACGCCATCCAGTCGCTGTTCACCTTCTCGAACAACCGGTGATCGCCATGCTAGAGTTCAAGAACGTCTCAAAAAGTTACGGAGTGGGCACCGCCGAAACCCCGGTGCTCCAGAACATCAACCTCAAGGTCGAAGACGGCGAATTTCTGGTGCTGCTGGGCTTTTCCGGCACGGGAAAGACCACGCTGATCAACCTGATGGCCGGCCTTGATATGCCGACCAAGGGCGAAGTCACCTACAAGGGCAAGCCGGTCACCGGCCCCGGCCCGGAACGCGGCGTGATCTTCCAGAACTATTCGCTGATGCCTTGGCTGACGGTTGCTGGCAATGTGCGCCTTGCCGTGGACACGATTTTCCCAAATCTGCCCAAGGCCGAGAAGGAAGCCAAGGTTGACCATTACATCAAGATGGTTGGCTTGGGCCACGCAACGGCCCGCCGCCCTGCCGAACTTTCGGGCGGGATGCGCCAGCGGGTGAACGTGGCCCGCGCCTTGGCGATGAACCCCGAGGTTTTGCTGCTGGATGAGCCGCTGTCGGCGCTGGACGCGCTGACCCGTGGCAATCTGGCCGAAGAGATCGAAAAGATCTGGGAAGACGAACGTCAGACCTGTGTTCTGATCACCAATGATGTGGACGAAGCCATTCTTCTGGCCGACCGCATCATCGCGCTGAACCCTGACGGCACTTTGGGCGAGGAGTTCAAGGTCGGGCTGGAACGTCCGCGTGATCGGTCCGCCATGAACACCGACGAGACGTTCAAGGCCCTGCGCGCCAAGGTGACGACCTACTTGATGGATGTGGGCATCGCGGCCAAGGCCGAAGGCACCAAGATCCTGCCGGACGTAACCCCGATTCACGGTGTCGCGGGCGATATCCCCGCCGCTGTGGCCGAGGCGCAAAAAGGCCTGATCGACGAACGGTTCCTGGACTTTTCGCAGTTGCACAAAATCTATCCGACGCCCAAAGGTCCGCTGACCGTGGTTGAGGATTTCAACCTCAAGATCGACCGGGGCGAGTTCATTTCGCTGATCGGCCATTCGGGCTGTGGCAAGTCGACGGTTCTGACCATGGCCGCGGGTTTGAATGACATCTCGAAAGGCGCGATCAAACTGGACGGCCGCCACGTCGAAGGGGCGGACCCGGAACGTGCCGTTGTGTTCCAGTCGCCCAACCTGTTCCCTTGGCTGAGTGCCAAGGAAAACGTCTCGATCGGGGTGAACAAGGTCTATCCCCGCGCCAGCCAGGCCGAGCGTCAGGACGTGGTCGAATATTATCTGGAACGCGTGGGCCTGACCGATGCGATGGACCGCCCCGCGCATTCCATGTCGAACGGCATGAAACAGCGTGTCGGTATCGCCCGCGCCTTTGCCCTGTCGCCCAAGCTGCTGCTGCTGGATGAACCCTTTGGGATGCTTGACAGTCTGACCCGTTGGGAGCTGCAAGAGGTGTTGATGGAAGTGTGGTCGCGCACCAAGGTGACGGCCATCTGCGTGACCCATGACGTGGACGAAGCCATCCTTCTGGCCGACCGCGTGGTCATGATGACCAACGGCCCGCAGGCCACCATCGGCAAGATCACCGATGTGAAGCTGCCGCGCCCGCGCACCCGCAAAGCGCTGCTCGAACACCCCGATTACTACCACTACCGGCAGGAAGTGCTCGATTTCTTGGAAGAGTACGAACACGGCGCCAAGCCGAAATCCAAACCTGCCCCCAAACCTATCGCTGCGGAGTGATGCCATGACCCAAAAACTCGTTGTCATTGGCGCCGGTATGGCCTCGGGCCGTGCGCTGGAGCATCTGTTTGATGCGTCTCCAGATGCCTATGACGTGACCCTGTTCAACGCCGAACCGCGCGGGAACTACAACCGCCTGATGTTGTCGCCGGTTCTGGCGGGCGACAAAACCTACGAAGAAATCGTCACCCATGACGATGCTTGGTATGCCGATAACGGTGTGACCTGCCGCTTTGGCGAAAAGGTCATCAACATCGACCGCGCCCGCAAGGTGGTGATCGGTGAAAACGGCGAAGTGCCCTATGACAAGCTGGTGCTTGGCACCGGGTCAAACCCGTTCATGATCCCGCTGCCGGGCCACGACCTGAAAGGCGTGATCCCCTACCGCGATCTGGAAGACACCGAAACCATGATGAACCTTGGCAAAACGCCGGGGTCCAAAGCGGTGGTGATCGGCGGGGGCCTTCTGGGGCTGGAAGCCGCCGCGGGCATGGCCGCGCAGGGGGTGGACGTCACGGTTGTGCACATCATGGGCCACCTGATGGAGCGCCAGCTTGACGAGGCCGCAGGCTATCTGCTGCGCAAATCGCTGAGCGAAAAGGGCATCAAGGTTCTGTGCAAGGCCAACTCCAAGCAGATCCTTGGTGATGAAGCGGGCCATGTCCGTGCCCTGCAATTGGACGATGGCACCGAACTGCCATGCGATCTGTTGGTGATGGCCGTAGGCATCCGCCCGAACACGGCGCTGGCCAAGGCGGTTGACCTTGAGGTCAATCGCGGCGTGATCGTCAACGATCAGATGGTCACATCTGACCCGGACATTCTGGCGTTGGGCGAATGCGTGGAACACAACGGCGCGATCTTCGGGCTTGTGGCACCGCTTTATGACCAAGCCAAGGTCGTGGCGAAAACCCTGCTGGGCCAGGACGCGACCTTTGTGAACAAGGAAGTCTCGACCAAGCTGAAAGTCACGGGCTGTGATCTGTTCAGCGCGGGCGATTTTGCCGATGGCGACGACCGCGAAGACATCGTCTTCCGCGACCCGGCGCGCGGTGTGTACAAACGCCTGATCCTGAAGGGCAACCGCATTATCGGTGCGGTGATGTATGGCGATACCGGAGATGGCGCGTGGTTCTACAACCACATCAAAGACGCCACCGACGTTGCCGACATGCGCGAGACGTTGATCTTTGGCCCGGCTTTCCAGGGGGGTGCCTCAGCGGACCCTTTGGCAGCCGTTGCAGCCTTGCCGGATGATGCGGAAATCTGTGGCTGTAACGGCGTTTGCAAAGGAACCATTGTAACCGCGATCCAAGGCGGTGCGACCGATCTGGGCGCAGTGCGGGCCACCACCAAAGCCAGCAATTCCTGTGGCACCTGTACGGGGCTTGTGGAGCAGCTTTTGGCGGCGACGCTGGGCGATGATTTCGTTATGCCGACCGCGCAGTGCATCTGCGGCTGTACCGACCTGAGCCACGAAGACGTGCGCCGGCTTATCAAATCGCAAGAGCTGAAAAGCCAAGAGGCCGTCTGGCAGGAACTGGGTTGGAAAACGCGCAACGGCTGCCATGTGTGCCGCCCTGCGATCAACTACTACCTGCTGGCCGATTGGCCGCTGGAGTATCAGGACGACCCGCAGTCGCGCTTTGTGAACGAACGCAACCACGCCAACATCCAAAAGGATGGCACGTTCAGCGTCGTGCCGCGCATGTGGGGCGGTCTGACCACCCCAGATGAGCTGCGCGCCATCGCCGACGCCGCCGAAAAGTACAACGTGCCGACCGTCAAAGTGACGGGCGGTCAGCGGATCGACCTTCTGGGCGTCAAGAAAGAGGATCTGCCGGGCATCTGGTACGATCTGAACCAAGCGGGGCTTGTGTCGGGCCACGCCTATTCCAAGGGTCTGCGCACGGTGAAAACCTGCGTCGGCAAGGATCACTGCCGCTTTGGCACGCAGGATTCCACCGGCCTTGGTGTGAAGCTTGAGAAACTTCTGTGGGGGTCGTGGACCCCGCACAAGGTCAAGCTGGGCATTTCCGGCTGTCCGCGCAACTGCGCCGAAGCGACCTGTAAGGACGTGGGCATTGTCTGCGTCGACTCGGGCTATGAGGTCTCGGTCGCAGGTGCTGCCGGTATGGACGTCAAGGAAACCGAACTGCTGGCCAAAGTCGCAACTGAGGCCGAGGCGATCGAGGTGACCACCGCCTTTATCCAGATCTACCGCGAAAACGCCAAATACTTGGATCGCGGTTATAAATGGGTGGCGAAGGTTGGCCTTGATTGGGTCAAGCAGCAGGTCGTCGACGATCTGGAAAACCGCAAAGCCTTGGTGGACCGGTTCGAGATCTCGCAATCCATCTATCGCAAAGATCCTTGGGCCGAACACGCCAAGGAACCGGCGAAATATGCGCCGCTTGCCAACCTGACACTGGAGGCCGCCGAATGAGTTGGATCGACATCGGACATATCGAAGATATCCCGCTTCGCGGTGCGCGGATCATCAAAACGCCGGTTGGTTGCGTTGCAATCTTCCGCACGGATGAGGCCGAGGTCTTCGCAGCATCCGACACTTGCCCGCACAAAGGCGGGCCGTTGTCAGACGGAATCGTGCATGGAAAGTCAGTGACTTGCCCGCTGCACAACTGGGTCTTCAGTCTGGAAACAGGTGAAGCGCAAGGGGCGGACGAGGGACAGATCGCCACCTATCCGGTGCGACTGGAAAACCAGCGCATCCTGATTGACGGCGATGCCGTCGGCAAAAGGACAGCCGCATGAAAGACGGGGCAGGGATTTTCGAAAAACGGTCAACCTGCCCCTATTGCGGCGTAGGCTGCGGGGTTGTGCTTCGGCCTGATGGGTCGGGGGGCATCGACGTTCGCGGGGATCAGGTGCACCCCGCGAATTTTGGGCGGTTGTGCTCCAAAGGGTCGGCTTTGGCCGAAACCGTTTGGTTGCACGACCGCCTTCTTTCGCCACGTGTGAACGGGGATGAGACGGACTGGGACAGTGCCCTTTCGCTGGTGGCTCAGAAATTCTCGGACACGATAGCACAGCACGGCCCCGACAGCGTTGCATTTTATGTTTCAGGTCAGTTGCTGACCGAAGATTACTATGTGGCCAACAAGCTGATGAAAGGCTTCATCGGGTCGGCCAATATCGACACCAATTCGCGCCTGTGTATGGCGTCGTCGGTGGCGGGGCATAAGCGGGCCTTTGGCACCGACACCGTGCCCGGCACCTATGAAGATCTGGAAGAGGCCGATCTGATCGTGCTGGTCGGGTCGAACATGGCGTGGTGTCATCCGGTTCTTTATCAGCGTGTTCTGGCCGCCAAAAAGGCGCGGCCCGGTCTGAAGGTGGTCGTGGTCGATCCGCGCCGCACCGCCAGTTGCGATGCCGCTGATCTGCATCTGCCGCTCAAGCCCGGCACCGACGTGGCCCTGTTCAACGGGCTGCTGACCGCCCTTTACGAAGGCGGTGCGCTTGATGCGGCCTATCTGCGCAATATTGCCGGGTTTGACGAAGCCCTGCACGCCGCGATGGCCGATGATCCGGCGGCAACCGGGCTGGAGGCTTCGGACATTCGCAAATTCTATCGGATGTGGATGGGCAAGGAAAAGGTCGTCACGGTCTATAGTCAGGGCGTGAACCAATCCTCCTCTGGGTCGGACAAGGTAAACTCCATCCTGAACTGTCACCTTGCGACAGGCCGTATCGGCAAGCCCGGCATGGGCCCGCTGAGCGTGACGGGCCAGCCCAACGCCATGGGCGGGCGCGAGGTTGGCGGGCTGGCCAATATGCTGGCCTGTCACCTGGACATCGAAAACGCAGATCATCGGCAGGCGGTACGGGACTTCTGGGATGCGCCGCACATGCCGACGGCGGCGGGGCTGAAGGCGGTGGACATGTTCCGCGCCGTTGGTGAGGGCAAGATCAAGGCCCTTTGGATCATCCACACCAACCCCGCCGTTTCGATGCCCGACGTCGACGCCGTGCGCGCGGCAATCAAAGGCTGCGACTTTACCGTCGTGTCTGACATCACCGCCAACACTGACACCGCGCGCTTGGCGGATGTTCTGTTGCCCGCCTCGGCTTGGGCTGAAAAAGACGGCACGGTCACCAATTCAGATCGCACCATCAGCCGACAGCGCAGCGTTCTGCCCGCCCCCGGTCAGGCCCGCGCCGACTGGGCGATCCTGGCCGATGTGGCCCGCCGCATGGGCTTTGAGGCGGCGTTCGACTATGAATCCCCGGCCGAGATTTTCCGCGAATATGCGGCGCTTTCGGGCGTTGCGGGGATGCTGGGCAAGGATTTTGACATTTCGGGCTGGTCCGATCTGGATGACCACGGCTATGAGGCGTTAGAGCCGACCCGCTGGCCGGTGACCAAGACCCGTCAGGGTGGCCGGTTCTTTGCCGATGGGCGGTTCTTTACGCCTGATGGCAAGGGGCGGATGTTGGCCGTGCGGATGCGCGAACCGGTGGCCCGCACCGCGCCGCGTTTCCCGTTCCGTCTGAACACCGGGCGCATCCGCGACCAGTGGCATACCATGACGCGCACCGCCAAATCGCCGCGATTGTCGGCCCATTTGGCCGAACCCTTCCTTGAGGTGAACCCCGAAGACGCGCAAACCCTTGGCATTCAGCCCGCCGCCCTTGTGCGGGTGACCAGCCCGATTGGGTCGTGCATCCTGCGGGCGCTGATCACGGATGCCGTGCGCCCCGGTCAGGTCTTTGCGCCGATCCACTGGACAGGCGAAACGGCCCCGTCGGCGCGGATTGATGTGCTGGTGCCGAGCGTGGTTGATCCGGTGTCGGGCCAGCCCGAAAGCAAGGCCGCCGTGGTGGCCGTGGCCGAGTTTAAGCCAGAATGGTACGGCTTTGGTGTGTCCCGCAATGATCTGACCTGCGACGCCGCCTATTGGGCCCGCGCCCGCACCAACGCCGGGTGGCGTGTGGAAATGGCAGGCGAAACGGTGCCGTTGGATTGGCAGGCCTATGCCGCCAAGATGCTGGGCGTTGAAGGGGCGGATTGCCAGTCTGTCAGCGATCCGGCCTCGGGCGTGCACCGCTTTGCCTTCTATCGCGACGGCGTACTTGAGGCCGCGTTCTTTGCCAGCCCGAAGCCCGTTGCGGTCATGCGTGACTATCTGGCAGCGCTTCCGGGGCAGGCAGCGGATCATGCTGTCACGGGTATGGCCCCCGCCGATCAGCCCGATCCGGGGCCGGTGGTCTGTTCTTGTTTCTCGGTCGGGGTGAACACCATCCTTGCTGCGATCGAAGGGCAGGGTCTGGCGACGGTCGATCAGATCGGCGCGGCGCTGCAAGCCGGGACCAATTGTGGCTCGTGCAGGCCTGAACTAGAGGCACTGTTGTCCAAAGCAACAGTCCTGGAGGCCGCTGAATGAGTCTATCCGAACACGTCCGTATCCTTGGCCGGGGGCCGGGCCGATCCCGGTCCTTGTCGCTGGAGGAGGCGCGGGACGCGATGCGGCTGATCCTGACCGATCAAGCCGCGCCCGAGGCTGTGGGTGCCTTGCTGATGCTGCTGCGGATGAAGGGCGAAACGCCGGATGAAATCGCCGGGTTCGCAATGGGTGCGCGGCAGGATCTGACCGGGCGTCTGCCGGTGGATCTGGATTGGCCAAGCTATGCCGCCGGTCGCACGCGGGGTCTGCCATGGTTCCTGCTGTCGGCGCGGGTCGTGGCCATGGCCGGGTACAAAGTGCTGCTGCACGGTTGGAATTCGCATCAGGCCAGCCACGCATCGGTGCGCGATGCGCTGCCTTTGACGGGCGTTCCGATTGCAAGGGATCTGACCGGGGCCGAGGCGGCCTTGGCTGCGCAAAACATTTGCTATCTGCCGCTCGAATCTTTCGCGCCGCGCTTGCACGATCTGCTGCTGTTGCGCGATACGCTGGGCCTGCGGTCCTGCATCAACACGGTGGTTCGGGTGCTGAACCCGTTTGACGCGCCCGCCGGGGTTCAGGGCGTGTTTCATCCGCCCTACCGCGCCTTGCAGCAAGAGGCGTCGCTGGCATTGGGGCAACCGGCCCTGAGCGTGATCAAAGGCGGCGGCGGCGAATTTGAGCGCAACCCCGGCAAGCAGATCGAAGTCTTTGGCCTGCGCAGCGGTGCATTGTGGGAGGCCCCGGCCGCCCCTGTGCTGGATGCCGCGCGCCGGATGGGTGATGGGCCGACCGATCCGGGCTGCCTTGCCGCGCTTTGGTCGGGCGATTGGCACGATGCCTATTGCGAAGAAATCGTCTTGGGCACGGCGGCGCTGGCGCTGGATACGCTTGGGGCCTCTGACCCGGATCGCCTTGCACGACAGATTTGGACATCCCGTTTATCGGCCCGTGCGGCCTAAGGAGCTTTCGATGAAACAGTTCCCTCTTTTCGTCAAAACCACGGGCCGCACCGTATTGATCCTTGGCGGCGGCGAAGAGGCAGCACAGCGCGCGCGGCTGTTTGGGCGAACGGACGCGACGGTGCTGGTCAGCGCCAAGACGCTGGATTGGGAACTTGAGGCGCTGCGCGAGGCAGGGCAGATCACGCTGGTTGCCGTGCCTGATTTTGCCAGTGCCGATGTGGTCTTTGTCACGCGCGACGCGGACTTGGATGCAGCGCAGGCGGCGTCCAAGGCCGGGCGCATGGTGCACGTGTCGGGACGTCCCGATCTGTCGGATTTCGCGTTGCCGACCTTGGTAGACCGCGACCCGGTGGTTGTGGCCATTGCGACCGAAGGCACCGCGCCCAGCCTTGCCCGCCAGATCAAGGCCGATGTCGAAACCATGCTTGATCCGGCATTGGGCCGGTTCGCGGCGCTTGCAGGCACGTTGCGCCGTGCCGCCGATCAAGCGCTTGATGCCCCCGCCCGCAACCGGCTGTGGCGTTGGGCCTTTTCCGATGCGCCGTGGCAGATGTTCCGCAAGGGGCAAGAGCGTGAGGCGCTGAAGCTGCTGAAAAGCGCTGTGCAAGATGGGCAGGGCGCGGCCAAAGGCCATATCAGCCTTGTCGGCGCTGGCCCCGGTGCCAAGGATCTGCTGACCATGCGCGCGGTCAATCGCCTGCAAGCCGCCGATGTGATCTTTTACGACCGTTTGGTCGACCCCGAGGTGCTGGATTATGCCCGCCCCGATGCGCGGCGGGTCTATGTTGGCAAGGTCGTGGGGGCCTGTGCTTGGCCGCAAGACCGGATCTGCGAAGTTATCACCGCCGAGGCCCGCAAAGGGCTGAATGTGGTGCGGTTGAAATCCGGTGATCCCGGCATTTTTGGCCGCGCAACAGAAGAGCTTGAGGCCGCCCGCGCCGAAGGGATCGAGACCGAGATCGTGCCGGGCGTCACCGCCGCTATGGGCGCTGCTGCTGCGGCGGGCCGGTCGCTGACCGAACGCGGTGTGTCTGATACGCTGGTCTTTGCGACAGGCATGGTCCGCCCCGGAGACGCGGCCCCCGATTGGGCGCGTCATGCCCATCCGGGCACGGCCATGGCGTTCTATATGTCGGTCGGAAACGCGCCGCAGATCGTGGATAGCCTGCGCGCCGCCGGGATGCCCGCCGATGCGCCCGTCAGCGTTGGGGTTGAGGTGTCAAAACCCGGTCAGCATTTGTTTGACACGGTGCTGGCGGACCTGCCGCAGGCGCTGCGGGACCATGCGGTATCGGGCTGCGCGACCATTCTGGCCACTTGGCCCAAGGACATGGCCCAAGCCTGCACCGTCGTTCCGCTGGCCCGCGCCTAAATCGACAAAAGCCGGTCCAGGATTCCGCGCACCAGTGCGATGTCGGATGGCCGCGACATGGTGGGCGCGTGGCCGCAATCGTCAAACACGCTCAGCGCCGGTCTTGGGCCGGTCTGCGTCATCCGTAGCGCGGTCGCATCAGGCAGAATGTCGGATGTTTTGCCTTGGATCAGGTGCGTCGGCAGGGTGATCCTGTCCCACCTGTCCCATGTGTGCAATTCATGTGCGGAGGCGGAAAACAGCGTGATGATCTGCGGGTCGTAATGCAGCGTCAGGCGACCATCGTCTTTGCGGCGGATTGATGTGCGGACCATGCGCGTCCAGAAGGCCTCATCCGCCGGGCCGAAGGGGGCGTAGACCTGCCGCAACCACTGTTCGGCCTCAGACATCTGGTCGAAGACCGGCAGGTTGCCTGCATAGGTCAGGATGCGGTCTATGGCCTCTTGCGGAATTTCGGGGCCGATGTCGTTGATAATCAAACAGCGCAGACGTTCGGCCAAAGGCCCCGACGCCATGCGCATGCCCACCAGCCCGCCCATCGACGTGCCCAGCCAAGCGGCCTTATCGACGCCGAAGTGATCCAGCAGATCCACCGCGATGCCGGACAGATATTCGATGGAATATTCCGCCTCGGGGTCTTGGCTCCAACTTGATAGGCCGCGCCCGATGGTGTCAGGGCAGATGACGAAATAGCTGTCGCTTAGCGCGGCGGCGATTTCATCGAAATCGCGCCCCGTTCGCGCCAGCCCGTGCCACATCACCAGCGCGGGTTTGCCCGCATCGCCCCAAAGCGTGACGTGGATTTCATGGTCCATGACCGGGACAAAGGCAAAGCGCGGGCTCATGTGCGGGCCCCTTTCGCCATGATCGTGCCAGCCAGCCCTTTGGGAAAGAAGTAAACGAGCAGGATAAAGATGATCCCCAGCCAAAACAGCCAGCGATGCGGGTCAAGCAGATAGGGCAGGACGGGGATGTTTGCCGTAGCCTCGGCCGCGACGCCCATCAGATCGCGCAGGTAATATTGCGCCAGAACCATCAGGACCGCACCGTTCACCGCGCCCCACATGGTGCCCATGCCGCCGATCACCACCATCAGCAGAATGTCGATCATGATCGAAAAGTTCAGCGCGGTGTCCGGCCCGGTGTATTTCAGCCAGATCGCATAGACCGTCCCGGCCAGAGACGCGATGACAGCGGCAATCACGAAGACCGCCGTGCGATAGGCGACGACGCGATAACCGATTGCCTCGGCCCGCGCCTCATTTTCACGGATGGCTTTCAGGACCGTGCCAAAGGGCGAGGCGACGATGCGCAGCAAGGCGATGAACAGGATCAGGCTGGTGGCAAAGACAAAGTAATAGGCCGCCAGTTTGCCATTCAGTTTGACGCCGAACACCTTGACGACCTTGCCGTCGGCATCGGTGACCAGCTTGTAGGCGGTCTTGAACACTTCGGGCGTTTTGTAGGTGATCCCGTCCTCGCCCCCGGTCAGTTGCGATAGCTGAGAGGCCAGCACCATCACAACCGAGGCAACGGCCAGCGTGATCATCGCAAAGAAGATCGCCTTGACCCGCAGGGACAGAAGGCCAATTGCGATGGCCACAACGATGGACACCAAAACGCCCGCAAGCGCGCCCAATGCCACCGCGTCCCAGCCCGGTCCCATCTGGCGCAGGGCGATGGCGGCACCATAAGCGCCGAAGCCAAAGAACATGGTATGGGCAAAGCTGACGATGCCGGTGTAGCCGATCAGCAGGTCATAGCTGGCGACCAGAACGACGAAGATACAGATCCGGGCCGCCACCTCGATCGAGCGGACGTCTTGGAACAGGAAAGGGGCGAACAGCAGCAATGCTCCGATCAGCAGGACGATGGCTTTGACGATGCGGGTGCCGTTGGTAACTTGGGTCATCGGAGCCTCACTTCACTGCCGGACGCAGGCCATTGGGCCGCCAAAGCAGCACGGCCATCATCAGGATCATATTCGACGCAAGCGCCAGTTTCGGAGCCAGAAAGCCGATGTAATTGGCCATCAGCCCCACAAGGATCGCGCCAAGCAGCGTGCCTTGGATCGACCCAAGCCCGCCGATGATGACGACGATAAACACCACGATCATCATCTCGGCCCCCAGCGCGGGGGTGATCAGCGTTTCATACCCGGCCCACATGGCCCCGCCCAGCGATGCCAGCGCCGACCCGGCCATAAAGACGCCGATGAACAGCCGATCAATGCGGAAGCCAAGCGCCTCGACCATCTCGCGGTTCTCGACCCCGGCGCGGATCAGAAGACCAATGCGGGTGCGGTTCAGAACAGCGTAAAGCGCGATGTAGACGGCCAGCCCCAGCAGGAAGGCAAAGGCGCGGTAAATCTCGATCGTGACATCGCCAATCAACCACGACCCCTGAAGAAAGTTCGGGCGCGGCACCGATAGGGGCGATCCGCCCCAGATCGCCAGAATGGCCTGTTCGGCCACGATCAACGCGCCCATGGTGATCAGGATTTGGCGCAGGTGATCGGCATAGACCGGACGGATGACGACGGTTTCAAAGAACCAGCCCGCGGCAAGGCCAAACAGGATTGCCGCCGTAAAGGCCGCCATCAGCGCCAGCATGTTCAGCGCGATGCTATCGGCCCCCAGCCAGCCGCCCAGCCATGCCAGAACGGAGGCTGCAATAAAGGCGCCGAAGCTGACAAAGGCGCTATGCCCGAAGTTCAGAACATCCATCAGGCCAAAGACAAGGCTCAGGCCCGAGGCCATCAGGAAGATCATCATCCCCATCGCAAGCCCCGCGACGGTCAGCGTCACCCAAGAGGATGGTGCCCCGATCAGGATAAATGCGATGACGGACACCGCCACGGGCAACAGATACACGCCGCCAAGCCGCGACAGGGTTGCGGAAATTTGGGTCACGTTTTGTCCCCCTAAACCGATAGGCCAAGCAACTGGTCTTGCAGGGCGCTATTGGCGACGAAATCCTGCATGGTGCCAGCGTGGGCAATGCGCCCGTCGTCGATCACGGCCATGTTCTGACCAAGCGAACGAGCGAATTCAAAGTTCTGCTCCACAAGTAGGATCGTTGTGGATTGCGCGATTTCGCGGAAGGCCGCAGCCATGTTGTCGATGATCGCCGGGGCTAGGCCCTTGGTCGGCTCATCAATCAAGATCAGCTCGCGCGGTTCAATGATGGCGCGGGCCACGGCCAGCATTTGTTTCTGCCCGCCCGACAGCGACCACGCGGGTTTGTCCCAGAACTTTTGCAGCGCCGGGAACAGATCATAGATATAGGTCAGCCGCTTTGGGTCGAAGGTGCCTTTGGCGGTGGCGAGGATCATGTTTTCCTCGACCGTCAGCCCGCCGAAAATACCCATGTTTTCGGGTACAAAGGCGATGCCAAGCCGGGCGATGTCAACCGTGTGCAGCCCGGTCAGATCACGGCCACGAAAGGTGACGGACCCCGGTGATGGCTGCCAAAGCCCCATGATTGACCGTAGCGTGGTTGTTTTGCCCGCGCCATTGCGGCCCAGCAGGACAAAAACGCCGCCTTCGGGCACCTCGATCGAGACATCGTGCAACACAGCGTATTGGCCAATGTTGGTTTTCATATTTTGCAGCGAAAGCAGGGTCATGCGACCTCCGACGATTTGCCGAGGTAAACATCGCGCACGATCTGGCTGCTCATGACCTCATCGGGGGGGCCATCGGCCAGCAATTCACCGTTGTGCAGCACGATGATCCGGTCGGCCAGCGCGCGCACCACATCCATCTTATGTTCCACCAATAGGACGGTCTTGCTCTGGTCGTGCTTGATCTCGGCGATCAGGTCCAGCACGTCCGGCGCGTGGTCAAGGCTCATGCCTGCGGTGGGTTCGTCGAACATGTAAATGTCAGGCTCCATCGCCATCAAAAGCGCCACCTCCAGCTTGCGCTGATCGCCATGGGGCAGGGTGGCGGCGGCCACATGGCTCACGTCTTGTAGCCGCGTCGCCTCAAGATAGCGTTCGGCCTTGGCGGTCAGTTCGGTCATCCGGGCGGCAGGGCGGAACAGGCGGCGGCCATCGCCGCTTTTGGCTTGTACCGCCAGACGGATGTTTTCCAGCACGGTCAGTTGCGGAAACAGGTTGGTCAGCTGAAACGCCCGGCCAATGCCGTGATGCGCACGGGCCGAGGGGGCCATCGACGTCAGATCAACACCGTCTTTCAGAACCTTGCCCGCGCTTGCGGGCAATTGGCCGGAAATCAGATTGAAATAAGTGGTCTTGCCGGCACCGTTGGGGCCGACGATGACCGTCAACTCTCCGGGGCGAAATTCACAAGAGACCGCGTTCACGGCGACATGGCCGCCGAACCGAATGGTCAGATCCTGCGTGACAAGCGAAGGGTGGGACATGGGAAAACCTGTTGTAAATGGCCCCGGCACCTTGGGTTGGGTGTGTGACACGTGGTCAGCGCCGGGGCCTATCCAGATCAGTTGGTGCGACCGATCGGGATGTTCATTTCTTCGGGCTTGATTTCGCGGACCAGTTCCGGGATCGCCCAATCGACGTTGTCATCGACCTTGATCTTGAAGTGGTACATCGACTGAAGTGCCTGATGGTCTTCGGGGCGGAAGGTCATGGTGCCTTTGGGGGTTTCCCACGACATGCCTTCCATCGCGGCGATCAGGCTTTCGGTGTCCCACTCATCGGCGGTTTCCAGCGCCTTGACCACGGCCAAAGCTGCCGCCATGCCGCCTGCGGTGAAGAAATCGGGCGGGCCGTCAAAGCGTTCCTGGTGCGTGGCGACCAGCCAGTCGTTGATCTCGTTCTTGGGGGCTTCGTAGTAGTAGTAGATCGCGCCTTCCATGCCCGGCACGCGTTTGTACGTGGGCAGAACGGGCAGGATGTGACCACCGGTCGAGATTTCGATGCCATAGCGTTCGGGCTGCATGTCTTTGATCTTGCCCATCGGATCACCGCCGCCAGCAACATAGATCAAGATGACCTTGCGGCCTTCTTTGTCCTTCAGCGCGTTGAACATGCGTTCGGTCGCGGCGGTGAAGTCGGTGGTGCCTTGCGGGATGTACTCTTCGGTTTCCACGGTCGCGCCGGTGCCTTCCAGTGCCGATTTGAACGCGGCGATGCCGTCACGGCCAAAGGCATAGTCTTCGGCCAGCGTGGCGACGTGCAGGTTGGCGTCGGGCTTCAGCGCCAGCGCTTGGGCCTGCATATCCATCGAGCTGTTGCGCGAGGTTTTGAAGATATAGCGGTTGCTGTCCGGGCCGGTCAGGCTGTCGGCAACGGCGGGTTCAACGATCAGGATCTTTTCGTATTCCTCGGCGATGGGCAGCAAGCCCTTGGTCACGCCGGACGAGGTGGCGCCAACGGCCAGGATCACGTCGTCATCCTCAAACGCTTCGGCCAGAACGGCGCGGGCCACGTCGGGTTTGAACTGGGTGTCCTTGTGGACGATTTCGATCGGGTGCCCTTTGACGGTGTTTGTGCCGCCCGTGGCATATTC
Organism: Pseudoprimorskyibacter insulae; assembly: GCF_900302505.1. Lineage (GTDB taxonomy): Bacteria > Pseudomonadota > Alphaproteobacteria > Rhodobacterales > Rhodobacteraceae > Pseudoprimorskyibacter > Pseudoprimorskyibacter insulae. Next base: position 573,933 of record NZ_OMOJ01000002.1, read on the forward strand.
CAGACCCAAGGCAAACCCGGTTTGCGCTTGCTTGGAGAACACCTCGAACGAGTGGCCCGAAATACCATGGACCAATGCGATCTTGACCGGATCTTCGGCATATGCCGAACCGGCGACCGACAGCGCCACCGCGGTGGCACCGATCAGTTTAAAAACGGATTTCATTTCAACCTCCCTTGACGCCGGGGCTGTACAATCGTTGCGCGTGGCCGCTGCGTCCTGTTATGCCTCATGCATGGGGCACAGCCTTCCAGAGGGCGCGGAGTCGGGCAAGATCGTGGAAATACGTATCGAAGACAGCTATCGAGATGGGGCCTTTGCCGAGCTGGCATTCGCCTATGCGCCGGTGGGTTTGGTGGTGACCGAAAATCGGGTGATCCGCGATTGCAATCGGGCCTTCGCCGAGATGTTTCAATACACCTGCGATGATCTAAGAAATCAAATCTTTTCAATTCTCTATCCGTCGGACGAAGAATTCGTGAACATCCGCGACAGGGGCATTGAACAGCTGCGCGAAACCAACCGCTATTGGGATGAACGGATCATGGCGCGGAAGGATGGATCGCTGTTTTGGTGCCGCGTTCGGGGGCATTCTTTTACCCCTGATGACCCGCTGATGCGCGCAGTCTGGAGCTTTGCCGACCTAAGCGCCACGCGTCCTTATATGCCGCTGACTCGGCGCGAACGTGAAATCGTTTCGCATTTGGCCGAGGGGCTGACCAGCAAGGAAATCGCCCTGCGTCTGGATTTGTCGCACCGCACGGTCGAGGTGTATCGCGCCAAACTGCTGAAGAAATTCGGGGTCAACAACACCAGCGGGCTGTTCCAATCGCTGGGCGGGATCGGCAAGGATCATGTGGTCAACCGCGATAGCAAGGCGTGACGCGACGGGCGGATTGACGCCCCCGCACAGCCGCGCCACGATCCCGCAAAAGGAGAGGATCTGATGAACCCGGCAGAATGGCTCTATCGTACAGCGCGGCGCGTGCCCGACGCACCGGCTTTGATGACCGGCACCCAGTTGCGCATGGATTATGCCGCCTTTGACACGATGGCCGCGTCGCTTGGCGCGGCGTTGCAGGCGCAGGGGATTGGGTATGGCGAACGGGTCGGTGTGTTCATGTCCAACCGGATCGAATATCTGATTGCCCTATACGGCATCTGGTACGCCGGGGCGGCGGCTATTCCGATCAACAGCAAACTGCATGTGGCCGAGGCCGCTTGGATCTTGAACGACGCGCAGGCGCGGATGTGTTTTGTGTCGGGCGATATCGCGCAGGATCTGGACGCGCCTGGGGTGGAGCCGGTGTTCGTCGAAAGCGATCATTTCGCCCGGATGTCGTCGTTTCAGCCGATGGACACGCCCGCGACGCTGGATAGCGATGACATGGCGTGGCTGTTCTACACCTCAGGCACGACGGGCAAGCCCAAAGGCGTGATGATGACCGCCGGGAACATTCAGGCCATGGCGCTGAGCTATTTCGTCGACGCCGATGATGTCAGCCCCGAGGACGCCATTCTTTACGCCGCGCCCATGTCGCATGGGGCGGGGATTTATAACTTCATGCATGTGATGCGCGGGGCGCGCCATGTGGTGCCGGACAGCGGCGGGTTTGAACCGGCCGAGATTTTGGCATTGGCCCCCGAGGTCGGGCCGATCAGCATGTTCGCCGCCCCAACCATGGTGCGCCGTTTGGTCGATCACGCCAAAGCCACAGGTCAAACCGGCGAGGGGATCAAGACCATCGTCTACGCGGGCGGGCCGATGTATCTGGCCGATATCATTGATGCGGTCGACGTCATGGGGCCGCGCTTTGTTCAGATCTACGGTCAGGGCGAATGCCCGATGGCCATCACCGCACTGTCGCGGGCCGATGTGGCAGATCGAAGTCATCCGCGCTGGCGCGAACGGCTGGCCTCGGTCGGGGTGGCGCAATCGGTCAGCCGGGTGCGCATTCTGGGCGAGGACGGGGCCGAACTGCCACGCGGTCAGGTTGGCGAGATCGCCGTGCGGGGCGATGGCGTGATGAAGGGCTATTGGCAGAACCCTGAGGCTACGGAAAAGACCATTCGCGACGGCTGGCTTTGGACGGGCGACGTTGGGTTCATGGATGACGACGGCTATGTCACCATGCAGGACCGGTCCAAGGATATGATCATCTCGGGCGGGTCGAACATCTACCCGCGCGAGGTCGAAGAGGTGCTTTTGGCCCATGACGCCGTGCAAGAGGTGGCGGTTGTCGGCAAGCCGCATGTCGATTGGGGCGAAGAAGTGATTGCCTTCGTCGTGGCCAAGCCGGGAGCTGCCGTCAGCCCGGAAGATCTCGATGCGCTCTGCCTTGCCAACATCGCCCGGTTCAAGCGGCCCAAGGGCTATCGCTTTGTTGAGGCGCTGCCCAAGAACAACTACGGCAAGGTGCTCAAGACCGATCTGCGTCAGACCCTTACCCAAGAGACGGCCCCATAGGGCCGCCTCTGATGGTTTCGTGAGTGGTCTTAGCCGAACAGGAAGTGCCCGCTCAGATCCGAGAAGTTGACATCATCCACTTGCAGGATGTCGCCATCGCCAAAGTCGAAGATCACATCGCGGTCGTCTTCGATGACAAAGGCCTGCGCCTCGGCCTCGGATGTGATGTTGGCAAAAGCCAGTAGCAGTTTGTCATTGCCGTCGCCAAAGTCCCGGATCCGGTCGCTGCCCGCCCCGGCGGTAAAGACAAAGGTGTCGTTGCCAGACCCGCCATCGAGCGTATCGTTGCCCGACCCGCCGAACAGCAGGTCATTGTCATTGCGCCCATCGATATTGTCATCGCCAGAGCCGCCAATGATGGTGTCGTCGCCGTCATAGCCATCCAGCGTGTCATTGCCTTCGCGGCCTTCGATCCGGTTGTCGGCGTCATTGCCGTTGATGTCGTTGTTCAGCGCATTGCCCCAGACGTCGGCGGCGTCGTCAGTATCAAAGCGGCCAAAGTCCAGATCGGCCCCCATGATAAAGCTGGCATCGCCGCGACCATAGTCCGCCGTGCCTGCGATGCCTTCGACGACCAGGATGTCACCCGGCAGGGTTTCCGACCAATCGCCGGAGGCGGCAAAGCTGTCGGTGATCGCTGCCAGCTCATCCCCGCCTGTGCCGGTGGTGTCGTTTCCGGTGCCAGTGGTGTCTTCTCCGGTTCCCGTTGTGTCGTTCCCGGTGCCGGTTGTGTCTTCACCGGTGCCCGTTGTGTCGTTTCCGGTGCCGGTTGTGTCTTCGCCGGTTCCCGTCGTGTCGTTCCCGGCGCCCGCCGTATCATCACCCGTGCCAGTCGTGTCCGAGCCAGCCACGGCCGCATCATAGGCGGCCAGAAGGTCCGCATCGGCGACCGTCACATCGGCAAAGACAAAGGTTTCGAAGTTCTTGGCCAGCGTGGTTTCGCCGTTCAGGCTGACCATGCGGCTGGACGATCCGGTGATGGTGTAATCGGCGATATTGCCGGTGAAGATGATGGTGTCATCGCCCCCTTCACCATCGACAGTATCATTGCCAGTGCTGGCCAGAACGGTGTCATTGTCATTGCCGCCCTTGATGGTGTCGTTTCCGGTGCCGCCGAACAGCAGGTCATTGCCGCCCGCGCCTTCCAGCAGGTCATTGCCATCGTCGCCAAGCAAAGTGTCATCACCGCCGCGCGCGAACATGCGGTCATCGCCAGCGCCGCCCTCAAGCCGGTTGCCACCGTCGTTGCCCAACATGTTGTTGTCCATGGTGTTGCCAAAGGCGTCGAGGTCGGTCTGGTTTGAGAACTCCATCGCGTCCAGATCGGTGCCCATGACAAAGCTGACGTCCGAGGCGTGCCGATCCCACCAACTTGCCCCCGCGATCGTGGACAGGCCAGTCTGGTCGCCATTTTCGAAGACAGAGAGGTCGTAAGTCGTGTCGGTTCCCGATCCGTCGGTCGTGTCGGTGCCCGATCCGTCAGTTGTGTCGGTGCCGGACTCATCGGTTGTGTCGGTGCCGGACCCGCCGGTCGTGTCGGTGCCCGATCCGTCAGTCGTGTCGGTGCCCGATCCGTCGGTTGTGTCAGTGCCGGACCCGTCGGTTGTGTCGGTTCCCGATCCGTCGGTTGTGTCGGTTCCCGATCCGTCGGTTGTGTCAGTGCCCGATCCGTCGGTTGTGTCAGTGCCCGATCCGTCGGTTGTGTCTGTGCCCGATCCGTCGGTTGTGTCAGTGCCGGACCCGTCGGTTGTGTCAGTGCCGGACCCGTCGGTGGTGTCGGTGCCGGACCCATCGGTGGTGTCAGTGCCCGATCCGTCGGTTGTGTCTGTGCCGGACCCGTCAGTCGTGTCGGTTCCCGATCCATCGGTGGTGTCTGTGCCCGATCCATCGGTTGTGTCTGTGCTCGATCCGTCGGTTGTGTCAGTGCCAGATCCGTCGGTTGTGTCATTGGCAACGGCGTCGGTCCACGCGGTCATCAGGTCGGTTGCTGCGATCAGCGTGCCGTCGAAGACGAAATTCTCAACGCTGTTCGTGGTGGTCGTCCCTTCGGCGTTGCTGATAACAAAGCCGCCGCCCGTTTCCGAGATCGTGTAGTTGGCCAATGCGCCGATGAAGATCACCGTGTCGATATCGCCTTCGCCGTTGATCTGGTCCACGCCGCCGCTTGCCAGAATGACGTCATCGCCATTGCCCGCGTCAATTGTATCGTCGCCCAGATCGCCGAACAGCGCGTCATTCTGGTTGCCGCCATCAAGGTAGTCATTGCCTTCGCCGCCCAAAAGCGTGTCACTGCCGCCCTTGCCGAAGATCCGGTCATCGTCGCCGTAACCTTCCATCCGGTTGGCGTTGTCATTGCCGATCATGTTGTTGTCGAGCGCGTTTCCCACAACATCCAAATCCGAACCGGCGGCAAACTGCATCGCGTCCAGCAACGGCCCCATCACAAAGCTGACCGAGGCGTTCTCCCGTTCCCAACCGGTGGTTCCGTCGATGGTGGTCATGCCAGTGGTGTCCATCGGCGACCAGTCAATGTCAGATCCGGGGATCGTGCCGGGGTCATTGGCCCCGCCGGTGGTGTCATTGCCTGTGCCGGTCGTGTCCGTGCCGGACCCGTCCGTGGTGTCCGATCCGTCGCTGCCGTCGATCACAGTACCTTGATCGGGGCGCGGGGTCGGGTCGGGCAGGACGATTGCGCCGGGGTCGGCAGCCAAATCGGTGGCCATGTCCAGCAGCGTGTCATCGGTGACCGTCCCATCGGCAAAGGTGAACTTTTCCACCGTGTTGAACCGGGTCGTCGCGCCGTCCTTGGTCAGGAACAGATCGCCGCCCCATTGCTGAACCGTGTAATCGGCCAGCGCACCGGTCAGGATCACCGTGTCGGTGCCGCTATTGCCGATGATCGTGTCCTGCCCGCCCGAGGCATAGACCGTGTCATTGCCAGAGCCGGTGTCGATCAGGTCATCGCCAATGTTGGTGTGCACGATATCTGAGCTGTCGACAGTCTGAATGAACGATCCGTCCGCGTGGCTATAGACATCATCGGCCTTGTTCGAGGCGACCAGTTCACGGAAATAGATATCGTTGGTCGCCGGGTCCGTCGGCGCACCCCAGCGTTCGCCGGGGTTATAGTAGGTGGCAGTCGACATATAGGATTGTTCCGCGCCAAGGCGGATCATAGCGTCAACCGTCACCGTGTTGTTCTGGTCGCGCCCGCCGTGGAAGTTGACGTCGCGATTGGTCCAGTCCACCTGCACCGTATTGCCACTGGCCGAGGTGTAGGAGGCAAAGATCACCGCATGGCGGACATTGACGATGTCCAGCCCGGTGAATTCGCTGTCATAGACATCGCGCAGCCACAGCGCATAGCCATTGCCGCCGCCGCCCTTGTTATGAGTGCCGTCCATGCGGAAATCGGTGACGGTGACATCGGTGCTTCCGGCAAAGGTGATGCCGTGCGAAATCGCCTCATCAATGCGTAGATCGGTCAGGACGGCCTCGGTCACGCCGCCCATCATGATCATCATATGGCCCTGACCGGCCTTGGTGTTGTTGAAGTTCGACGCGACGGACTCGCCATAGGGGCCTTCCATGCGGAACCCGGTCAGGGTGTTGCCTTCCAGAATCTTGCGAGTCTGAACTTCAGAAATCGCCGGGTCATAATCGAAGGTCAGGGGGGAATCGAAGGTGATGTCATCGCCATTCACCTCAGTCACTTCGACAAGGATCGTGCGCAGGTCTTTGTCTTTGCGCCACGACGTGTCGCCGATTTCGTTCAGGAATTCGGTCGTGTTTTCCTGCGTGATGTAGATGAAGTCGCCCACAGCGATGGAATGGCCCGCATCCACCGTGATGGTGGTGTCGCCAACCGATGCCGCCTGTGCCAACCCGGTGGTGGCCAGAATTTCGGGCTTGTGCAGTTCGTGGCCCACCTGAATGCCTGGCGCGGTGCCAAGGCCCGAGGGCACGGTGATTGTGGTCAGGTTGCTGCCTGCGCCAATAAGCGAGACAAAGGATTTGCCGATAACGACGGTATCTTCGAAGTGATAGGTTCCTTCCTGCAAACGAAATGTTGTGTGTTCGCTCGCAGAATCAATCATAGATTGCAATTGCGCAGCAGTCGTGCCCAAAGGCACGTCGACGATCACGTCGGCCATGTGTCATTCCCCCAGAAATGTATCAGGCCCCCGAGTGGCAGCTCGGGAGTCGCAGCAGCAGTGCCGACACTTGGCAACTATGTGTCGGCTGAGTCATCTATGGGTTGTGTTTGGGAAGCGCTCAGGTCGCGGATTTTGACGTCAGCGACAGATTGGCAGCAGAGTGCATTCCCAGCGCAACCCCTTGCGCTCAACCCTTACGATAGCCAAGATTATCGTTAGATCAAGAGACAAAAACAACTTATCGACGTGATTGCGCCACCTTACAGGACGATTTTGATGTGATTTTCACATTGTTGTCACATTTCAAACATGTGAATTTGGGGCCGCTAGGGAGTCTGTTTGAACCACTTTATGTGGCAATTTGAAATGCGTCGGCGACGCTGCCGCTCCGATGGGCGGCGAATATGCATTTATAATCAATGCACTATATCGGCCCTTCGTTTGCTGCGTCTGGTTGGGGCGAAAGCGTTCTGCGCAAGGTGGATCGCTTAGGTACGGATCGGGCTTTTCTGGAAACAATAGTGGCCGACTCGCCTTTTGCGGGTGCCGAGTTTCTGTGCTGGTGATGGCTTACCGGGCGCGGTGTGCGCCGTAAGCGACAGAAGGTGCAGCTTAGAGGGATATTTTCATCCGTCGATGACACTTCGCCTCTGGGTTGATTCGCGGGTCGCTTAAGCCCTATTCGCCAGACGCGGGTTCACTCTACATGATCGGGCAGGCGGTACTGTTTGGTTTTGCAGTCGGGGGCCAGCTCGATATAGCCCATATCCAGAAGCCGTTTCAGGCTGCGGTGGAATGTTGCGTGTTTCATCTCGGAAATCGCACGGTCACGGCGCACGGCGTCGGATGTCACGATCCCTGAGCCTTCGGTCTGAGAAGCCGCGGAATGAAAAGCGTAAAGGACATCGCGTTCGTTCCGGGACAAATCGTCCAGGCCCATGTCTTTTTCCATCTGCCAAAGGGCCGACCGCAATTTTGCCAGCCCAGTGAGCGGCGACATCTCAATACCTTCCAAAAATCACTTGTTCCGTATTGGTAGAAATCAAAAGCCTATGAGGCAAGCGTTTTGAGCCGCTAGGCGGGCGCGTTTAGCGGGTATTCTGGCACGCCAATTCCCCGAAAATCTGCGCGGACTCTCTTTTCAATAGTTTCCGTGGATACAGTGCGCGGGTGCCAGCCCCCGTCATATTTCTTTGGTGGAATGTCCAAAACAAACGTCGGCAAGGCATCTCGGCCTTTTGGGGTGGTTGTATCGAAGGCAAGTCCGCCGAACTGTTGGAAAAATCGTTTCCATTTCCGGCGTAGATTGTTGGCATTGGCACGGGATTTTCCATTTGGTTTGCCGGGCAATGGTACACGCAATGGAACGGAAAACACGCGCCCCCATGTGTTGGAGGACGCGTGCCTAATTCATTCAATCAGTATCGAACTGATATTTATTTTTTGTCGAGGTATTAGGCGAGCAAATTGAACGTTTCACCACCGATAAGCAGATTAATCTCAGACTGGGCGCCGCCATCCACCAGCGCCCACAGAATTGTCTGCGTGGGTTTGTAGATGACGAAGGCCTCGGTCACGCCTGCAACGCCTGCGTTCGGCGTTTCGGTAAAGTTGACCTGGAACTGGTCGGCGGTGCCTGCCGCGCCGAACTGCAAAACGTCGCCATCAGCTGCATTGTAGTCCTGAATCCAGTCCGACCCGTGGTTCACATTGCCGATATGGAAAAACCGGTCCGCGCCCGCGCCGCCGTTCACCCGGTCATACCCAAAGCCGCCGTTGATGAAGTCATCGCCATTGCCGCCAAAGATTTGATCCGACCAAGCCTGCCCGGTCAGTTCGTCATTGCCGTCGCCGCCAAGGATCAGGTCAACGCCAAAGCCGCCAATGATCGTGTCGGTGCCGGCGTCGCCGCGCAATTCGTCATTGCCATAGCCGCCGTCCAGATAGTCGTCGCCGTTGCCGCCATAAATTACGTCGCGCAGGTCATCCTCGCTCGTGCCGCCGACAAGGCTATCGTTGCCGTCGGCCCCAATCAGCGTGTCGGTGCCATCAAGGCCCAGCAGAGTATCATTGCCGATATCGCCGCGCAGCAGGTCATCGTTGGCCGTGCCCTCGATCAACTGATCGGACATCGGAACCGCGACGCTGGCAGAGGTCACGGTTTCCGAGGTGTAGAAGGTGTCCTGCACAGTGACAGCGACGCTGAGGTCCTTGCCGCCTTGGGCCGAGGTAATTTCGAAAGTCGCTTCGGTCGCGCCCGCGATTTCAACGCCATCAGCAAGCCACTGATAGCTGTAGCCACGAATTCCGTCTTCGTCCGAAAGGCCGGAAACATCCGCCGTGACGGTTTCGCCAACCTCTGCCGTGCCGGTGATGCTGGCCGCGCCGGTCAGCGGATCCTGTACGTTGTTGATCCGGGCGGCAAAGCCGCGCGTCACAACCTCGTCGGACAGGAAGCGGTCGGTAAAGCTATATTGAACCGACATCGTATGGTTCACGTCGGCTTGGGTCAGGGTGTAGCTTGCGCTGGTGGCACCTTCGATCGCCTCGCCGCTTCGCAGCCATTGGAACGTGGCATCTGCCGGGTCAAACCCGTCGGTGTCACTGACGGCGGAAACGTCTGCCGTTAGGATCGCGTCTTCGTAGGCGTCGCCGCCGATCGAAATATTGCCTGAGGCTTGATAGTTCCGCGCCGTGGACAGAAGCGTTAGCGTGCTGCCGTCATGCATGGTGATGACGCGGTCATTGCCCACTTGCTCAACGCTCAGCTGGTCCATCTCGGCGTCGGTAAAGGCGCTGAAGTCCAGCACGTCGCCGCTGCGGCTGTAGCCGCTGATGGTGTCATTGCCGAAGTCGCGGTCAAAGACGAAGGTCGTGGGATGCACCGACGATCCGTTGCTGATGAGTAGGTCATCGCCCGCGCCGCCGTTCAGCGTGTCGTTGCCCTGATAGCCGTCCAGTGTGTCATCGCCGCCACCGCCGTTGATGTAGTCATCGCCGGTGCTGGAATAGACGCTGTCGGCGGCTTGGGTGCCAATGAAGGTCACGCCATCCTGATTGTCGAGGTCGAAGTTGAAGAACGTGCTATAGCCGTTCACCCCGCTCAGGTCCAAATGGGTGACCCAGTCGAAGGACAGTTGCGTCCGGTCTGCGCCGATTAGCTCGACGCCAGCCGCGTCATCCAAGGTCAAGGACCGCACGCTGCTAGAGATGGTGTAATCGTCGAACATGAAGGTGTCGGTGCCGTCACCGCCGATCACGGTGTCATCACCACCGCCGCCATAGATCAGGTCGTCGCCTGCACCCGCATCAATCAGGTTGCTGTCGCCATCGCCATAGATCGTATCGTTGCCCGCGCCGGACACTAGGTTCTCCATCGCAATCAGTGCTTCGCGGGTCGTTCCGGTCATGTTCTGGGCATAGCCGCTGGCCAGTGACAGCACATGATCGTCGTCCGAGTTCAGGATCAGCGTATCGGCACCTTCGCCGCCATCGAACCGATCCACCCCGCGCGATCCGACGATCGTGTCGTCGCCGCTACCGGCGCGCACCCAATCGTCGGTGCCGTCATTGGTGACCAGTGAATCGTGACCCGCCGTGCCGTCGATGACGGTATAGTTCGTGACGTCGTTGTATGCGGTCCACTGAAGGTCGGCGCCTTGCTGCCAGAACGCCAGAATGCCATCATCGGTGGCCGCTGTGATGTTCAGGCCATTATTGCCGATGTCGTCGATATTGTGGGCCACCATGAACCAATCGCCCACGGTGCCGTCATCCGCGATGTAGACGGTTTGCGACGTGCTGCCGTACTGCTCGGACAAGGTGCCAGTGATCTGCGACAGCTCTGCCGACAGGTAGGCCCCACCGCCGGGCGCCGCGATCAGAGAGATCTGGCCAGCGGCATAGTCGAACCCGTCGGGCATCACGGTTTGCAGAGTGACCGCGCCGTCTTTGTACACGGCCAGTTTCAGGGTCTGGTCGTCTTTGTTGTAGAAGGCCGCCGCAAAGGCACCATCGCCCAGATAGGCGTATGCCGCGTCGTGCTGGATATAGTCGTCGGGGTCAGAGCTGAACAGCGTGATCAATTCGTCCTTCGCGGCAGCGCCGCTATCGGTGTCGAATGTGTAGGTCTGGGCCATCACCTCATAGATGGTGTTGTCATCCCGGTCGCGGGTGGTGTCGTTTTCGTAGAACACGACAAAGCCATCATCCGTGGCGGCGATCCCGAATTGGTCGGGGAAATTGCCGACATCAAGAAAGGTGCTGTCCTGAATTGCGCCGGTGCTCGGGTCGACCACAACCATCGTGTAGTTGCCCGCATAGCGCCCCTGATAGCCGATCAGCACGTTGCCATTGGCCAAGGTCGTGACCGTCTGGCCGTTGAGCGGGTCATAGGTGCCGCCCACCGGGTCTTGATAGATGATATGCGGGGTGTCTTCGCGCGCGGTGCCATCGGCATCAAACGTCGCCATGTACAGCGTTGTTTCGATCGACGGGCGGGACGATGCGACGGTGCTTTCGTTTTCGTCGAAGGTTTCGATCCAAGTCACCGCAAAACCGCCGCCTTGCAGCTTGGTCAGCTGCGGCGCCAGCGTCTGGGCCTGTTCGAAGGGATTGTAATAGGTGTACGTGCCCTCGCCAAAGGGCAGGGTTGTGGCGATCTCGGTGCCGGTATTGTCGAAGATCTTCACATAGATCTGGCCCGAGTCCACGTCCTGATAGCCGCGCGCGACGGTTCCGTCTTCAAGGCTGATCACAAGGCGGCTGTAGGACGTCACTTCGCCGGAGGACACATAGGCGCGGTCTTCGTCATTGGTTTTCACAAAACCCTTAGCGAAAAACGGCAGGCTGCCGGTGGTCAGGTCTTCGGTGGTGCCGTCCGGGTGCTGAAGCGTTTCAACATCGCGCAGCAGGGTGTTCCCGGCCTGAAACAGGTTGATGCCCGACAGGTATTGGAAATGCGACAGGCGGTGGGTGTAGCCATCGTACAGAATCGGGTCGACTTCGGTCACGGCGAAATAGGGGTTGCGGTCGGTGTGGGTCTGACCGCTGGCCAGTTCAACAACCACGGTGTCGTCGCCCGCGCCCCCATCCACACGTTTGATCCAGCCGTATTGCATCGCTTCGACCATGATGGTGTCTTCGCCGTCATTGGTGTTCAGAATGTCCGTGCTGGTCATGTCGGAGGACTGAAAAACATCGTTCAGATTCGTGCCGATTTTGGTGGCCATGATGTGTCCTTTCGGTCCGGGGCAGTGTCGCGGCGGCGCGCGCAAATTGGAGGGGGCAAAGAGGCAAGCCGATTGGCTTGATTTATTTCAAGGATTGGAATTTTTCGATTTTCTTGATTGGGCGGATCGGGCCATCGGCATTGGAATTCTTGCCGATGGGCTGCGTAGAATGCGAAAACGCGGAGAATGGCGTAACGCATAGGAATGAAAGGATGTTTCCAAACACAATCCAAAATCCCTTTTTGCAACGGCCAAGTGACACTTGCCGCATTGGTTTCTGATTTTTGCAAAAAAGACGATCCTGCCCGAAAATCGGGCGCCGCGCAAACAGCACGGAAATCACGTACACGAAAACTACTGGGCTCAAAGAACCATGTTTCATGTGCGATGGCAACAATCTAGCCAGCGATTACGCTGTCATATACCGATCAAATCTATTGGAGATTTGGTGGAGCCAAGGGGAGTCGAACCCCTGACCTCTTGCATGCCATGCAAGCGCTCTCCCAACTGAGCTATGGCCCCGAACCGTGTCGTGCGTTTAAGCAACTGCGCGGGCGGGATCAAGTCGAAAAACCCCGCCTCGCAAACTTTTTTCGGATCAGACGTCGTCGTCTTCCGAAGCGACGTCGGCGATGTCGTCAAGCGACACGTTTTCGTCATCGTCATCGTCTTCCAGAACATCATCGCCCAGATCGACATCAACGTCATCATCCAACACATCGTCATCATCGATGTTCGATGCTTTGGCTTTGGCTTTTGCGGTCACCGCGTCTTCGGCGTCGGCGGCAATCATGCGCGCTTTCTGCGATTCGAACTCGACCACCTCGCCGGTGTACGGGCTGACGATCGGGTTGCGGTTCAGGTCATAAAACCGCTTGCCGGTCGTCGGGCAAACGCGTTTTGTGCCCCATTCTTCTTTGGGCATGGGTAATTCCCTTTTTCTGTTGTCTTGTCGACGATCGAGGCCACCTGCCATATCATGACGGATGTGTCAAAGCATTTGGCGGAATGGCAGCAAAGAGGCACTGTATATGGGCGAGTTAGAGCTTCCGGGCAACCCTCCGATCGCACTTGTTGTGCGTCGGTCGGCGCGGGCGCGTCGGATCAGTCTGCGGCTATCGCAGCTGGACGGGCGTGTGACGCTGACATTGCCGCAGCGATTGCCGCTGGATGAGGGGTTGGAGTTCGCCCGCGAAAAGGAACAATGGCTGCGCGATCACCTTCAGGCACAGGGCGCAGTCCGTCAGGTCGGCATCGGCGAGGCGGTTCCTTTGGAAGGGCGCATGGTGCCGGTCGTTGCGGGGCAGGGGCGGCGCGTGGTCGATACGGGCGATGCGCTGGCGGTGCCGGGGGCAGCCGATCAGGTGGCCAAACGGCTTGAGGCCTACCTCAAGCAACGTGCCCGTGACCGGCTGGCCGAAGCCTCTGACCACTATGCCGCCAAGCTGGGGCGCCCTTACACACGCCTGACGCTGCGCGATACGCGGTCCCGCTGGGGGTCGTGTAGCGCTGATGGCAAGCTGATGTATTCGTGGCGTTTGGTCTTGGCCCCGGCTTGGGTGCTTCGCTATGTGGCGGCGCATGAGGTCGCCCATCTGGCCGAGATGAACCATTCGCAGCGCTTCTGGGATGTGGTCACCGATCTTTACGGGCCATGGAAGGATGCGCGCGGGTGGCTGCACGAAAACGGCGCTGATTTGCATCGGTATCGCTTCGGCAATTGACGGCCCGCAGGTTTGTGATCACATTCGCCCTATGCTAGCGACTCAACGCCCTGCGGATTCCGCCTCTTCTGCCCATGATCGCGTCTATCGCGGTCTGCGCAGCCGTATCATGTTTGGTGAAATCCGCCCCGGTCAGGCCTTGACCCTGCGCGGGATCGGCAAGGAATTCGACGTGTCGATGACCCCCGCGCGTGAAGCGGTGCGCCGTCTGGTGGCCGAAGGGGCGTTGACCCTGTCCAGTTCGGGCCGCGTGTCCACGCCAGAGCTTAGCTCAGACCGGCTCGAAGAATTGGCCGCGCTGCGGTCGCTGATTGAGGTAGAACTGGCCAGCCGCGCCCTGCCACGGGCGCATATGGCGTTGATTGATCGCCTTCAGTCCATCAATAGCGTGATCGGCGATGCCGTCGCCAACCAAGATGCGGTTGGCTATATCCGCTACAATCTGGATTTTCACCGCACGCTATACCTGCGGGCGCAGGCCCCGGCGATGTTGGCCATGGCGGAAACCGTCTGGCTGCAATTGGGACCGACCATGCGGGCGATGTACAGCCGGTTGCGCGGGAACGAGCCGCCAAAGTTCCACCGCCTGATCATCGCCGCGCTAAAGGCCGGGGATGAGCCCGGCCTGCGGCTTGCAGTGCGGTCGGACGTGACGCAGGGGCTGCGCCACCTCAGCAGCTTGGGCTTAGATCTCTAGGCCGCGCTTGCCCATCGACATGAATTTCTTGCGACGGTCGCGGATCAACGCTTCGGGCGATTTGTCGGAAAGGCCAGCCAGCAGCGCCTGAATGGTTTTGCCCACCTCGGCAATCGCCTGTTTGGCGTGTCGATGCGCACCGCCCGACGGTTCGGGAATGATCCGGTCGATCACACCCAGCGAATGCAGATCTTGCGCGGTCAGGCGCAGGGCCTCGGCGGCTTCACGCATCTTCTCGGCGTCTTTCCACAGGATCGACGCGCAGCCCTCGGGCGAAATGACCGAATAGACCGAATGTTCCAGCATCGCGACACGGTTCGCGGTGGCAAAAGCCACAGCGCCGCCAGATCCACCTTCGCCGATCACCACAGAAATCAGCGGCACGCCGATTTGCAGGCATTTTTCGGTCGAACGGGCAATCGCTTCGGACTGGCCACGTTCCTCGGCGCCTTTGCCGGGGTAGGCACCGGGCGTGTCGACCAGCGTGATTACGGGCAGGCGGAACCGGTCGGCCAGATCCATCAGGCGGATCGCCTTGCGATAGCCTTCGGGGCGCGCCATGCCGAAGTTATGGGTGATGCGGCTTTGGGTGTCGTTGCCCTTTTCATGGCCGATCACCACAACCGGTTTGTCGTGGAACCGAGCAATGCCGCCCATCACGGCGTGGTCATCGGCAAAGTTCCGATCCCCGGCCAGCGGTGTGTATTCGGTGAACAGCGCATCGATGTAGTTTTTACAATGCGGGCGTTCGGGGTGGCGGGCCACCTGACATTTGCGCCACGGCGTCAGCTTTTTGTAAAGGTCGATCAGCATGGCGTCGGCCTTGGTGTCCAGCGCCTTTGCTTCGGCCTCGATATCCATATCCTCGTTGGTCCGCGCCATTGTGCGCAGTTCTTCTGCCTTGCCTTCAATTTCAGCCAAGGGTTTTTCGAAGTCGAGGTAATGTGTCATCGCGTCGCTCTCTTAACGTTGTGGCGTATATGGCGTGGGTTTGGCCCGGATGCAACAAAGCTTGATGCACGGGCGGCGCTTGATGCGAAATTCCCGGTGGGTTTCCCATTGACCGACACTTGCGATCTGACTTCAACTGATGGCGAATTTTGATCAGAGGTTTTGTCATGCATCCTGTTTCCATTTGCGAGCTTCCAGAGCAGCGCTATTTGGGTTTGATTCACACCGGCCCCTATCCGACGATCAGTTCGACCTTTGTTAAAGCCTTGGATGCGGTCACTGCGCACAATCTTTGGCCGCAGGCCAAGGCGGTTATGGCGACCTATTTCGACGATATGACACAGGTCGCACCCGAAAAACTGCGCAGTCTGGCAGGGATTTTTGTCGATCCTGGCGTTGCCGTTCCTGAAGGCATGACAGATGGTTATGTGGCGGGCGGGCGCTATGCCAAGATGGTCTATACCGGGCCTTACAGTGGGATCAGCCAAGCCTACGGCGACTTGTACGGCACGTGGATGGCGCAGAACGGCGAAACGCCAAGTTATGGGCCTTCGTTTGAGATTTATCCCAACTCGCCCAGTGACACGCCCGAAGATCAGTTGATCACCGAGATCTACGCGCCGCTTAGCTCAAAGCCCTAGCAGCACCGGAATCATCGACGCGATCAGAAGCGCGGCCATGGTCCAGTTGAACAAGCGTAGACGAACCGGGTTGGCCAATAGCCGCCCGACGTTTTCGCCGATCACCACCCAAGTGGTGGTCGATGCGCTGCCGGTCAGGACATAGGCGAAGGCGATCAGGGCCACTGCGGCCACTTCGCGCCCATGGGCATAAAGCGAAATCGCCCCGAGCGCCATGGCCCAGCCTTTGGGGTTTACCCATTGAAAGGCCGCCGATTGCAGGAAGGTCAGAGGCTTGCCAACGGCTTTGCCCTCTTTCGGGGCACCGGATTGGGCGATCTTCCACGCCAGATAGACCATGTACAGGATCGAGGCGACCTTCAGCACGGTTTGCAGGGGTGGCCAGATTTCAAACAGTTGCATCACCCCCAGACCGACCAGCATAATCATCGCCGGAAAGCCAAGAATGATGCCAAGCATATGCGGGAAGGACCGGCGCAGCCCATAGTTGGCGCCTGATGCCATCAGCATCAGGTTGTTCGGGCCGGGCGAAAACACGGTCACAGCAGAGAAGGTCAGAAGGGCGAGAAGAAGATCGAGTGTCATTTGGACAATATTGCGCTAAGTTCGCTGCATGAAATTGCGAATTTCACCAATTTGCGCATCTGGATGCAATAAATGTCTGAAATTGACGAAATTGACCGCAAGATATTGCGTGAGCTAACCCGCGATGGTCGGCAAAGCAATCTGGCCTTGGCGGACCGGGTTGGGCTGTCGCCCTCGGCTTGCTTGCGCCGGGTGGCGGCGCTTGAAAAATCGGGGGTTATCAAGGGCTATCGCGCGGTGTTGAACCCCGATCAGGTCGGCGCGGGCTTTGTGGTCTATGTGATGGTCGGGCTGAACCTGCACACCCGCGACTCGCAGCACGCGTTTGAAAAGGCGATCTCGCGCAGTCCTGAGGTGCGCGAATGCCATAACGTGACGGGCACCGTAGAATATCTGCTACGGATCGAGGCGGCGGATCTGGCCGCGTACAAGGTGTTCCATACCGAAGTGCTGGGCACGCTTCCGCAGGTGCATTCCATCACGTCATACGTTGTCATGGGCTCGCCCAAGGATGAACGTGCCTAGGGTCTAGGCGCGCATCAGGTCCGGCAGATCGCCCGTGATCCCCGCGGCTTCGCGTAGCGCCCCGCGCCGCAGGGACGGAACCGCGTTGACCAGCCCCATGCCGATGTCACGGCCAAGCCGCAGCAAGGGGTTGTCGTTGGAAAACAGGCGGTTGAACAGGTCTGTCGCGGTGGCCAGTGTGGCGGTATCAAACCGCCGCCATTGTTCGTACCGAGCCAGAACTTGTGGCAGGGTGAAATCTTCGCCGCGCCGCTGGGCATGCGTGATGACATGCGCCAGCGCGGCCACATCGCGCAGACCGGCGTTCAGGCCCTGACCCGCAATCGGGTGCATCCCATGCGCCGCATCGCCCACCAGCGCCAAACGGTCGCCAACAAAGCTATTGGCCAGCGTCAGGTTCAGCGGATAGGTGAAACGCTTGCCCGCCAGTTCGATCTTGCCCAGAAAATCGCCAAAGCGCGGGCGCAGCACGTCCATGTAGGCATCATCGGGCAGGGCGTTGATTTGTTGTGCCGTCGCGGTCCGCTCGCTCCAGACGATCGAGCTTTGGTTGCCGGGCAGCGGCAGAATGGCCAACGGGCCGGGCGGCATAAAGAACTGATGCGCCACGCCGTTGTGCGGCAATTCGTGCGAAATGGCGCAGACCAGCGCGGTCTGGCCGTAATCCCATCCGGTGCGCCGAATGCCTGCGCGGGCGGCGGTGCCAGACGAACGGCCATCCGCGCCAACAATCAGGCGGGCGGCAATCGTGTCGCCATTGGCCAAGGTCAGCGTTGCGCCTTCTGGGGTGACATCCTGCGCGACAACTGTCTGACCGCTCAGATGGTCGATCAGGTCTGCATCGCTCATCGCTTGCAGCAACCGGCGACGCAGGAACCGATCTTCCAGCATAAAGCCCATGGGGCCTTCTTCGATTTCCGCCGAATCGAAGTGCAGGCCCAGAAACACGCGGCTGTCGCCCACGCGCCCGTCTGTCACTTTGATCTCATGCATCGCTTGCGCGTGTTCGGCCAGATCGCCCCAAAGGCCCAAGGCGGCCAGCATCCGCTTGGATGATAGCGCCAGCGCATAGCCGCGCCCGTCAAATTCGGCCCCGCTGCGAACCGGTTCGGGCAGGGCGTCAATCACAATGCTGCTGAGGCCCGCACGGGCCACCGCAAGGGCAAGCGCGGGACCGTTCAGGCCGCCGCCGACAATGGCGATATCATAGCGTTTGGTCATGGGCTGAACTATGGTGCTCTGCCCGGCATTGTCCATGCGCTGCGCTGCCGCTACCCTGCAAAAAATCGTCAGCGGAGGATGGCATGGCCGATTGGACTGGGAAAAGCGCAGCAGAGCTGGGGCGTGGGATCGAAGCCGGGGACACCGACCCGCGTGATTTGACCGAATCCTTCCTTGAGGCCATTGCCGGGGCCGAAGTCGCGCCGCGAATCTACGCCCGCCTGACCGAAACCCGCGCCCGTGCCGAAGCCGCCGCCGCGGCGGAACGGGCCAAGCTGGGACTGCGTCGGTCGCCCTTGGACGGTGTGCCGATCAGCTGGAAAGACCTGTTCGATACGGCGGGATGCGCGACCGAAGCCGGGTCGGCCTTGCTTAAGGGCCGCGTGCCGGATGCCGATGCCGAGGTTCTGCGCAATGCGACCGCCATGGGTCTGGTGTGTTTGGGCAAGACGCATATGTCTGAACTGGCCTTTTCCGGGCTGGGCCTGAACCCGGTCACCGCAACGCCGCCTTGTGTGAACGATGCCGGTGCGGTGGCTGGCGGATCATCGTCTGGCGCGGCGACCTCGGTGGCGTTTAGGCTGGCTGCGGCGGGCATTGGCTCTGATACGGGCGGTTCGGTGCGCATTCCGGCGGGCTGGAACGATCTGGTGGGCTTGAAAACCACTGCTGGGCGGGTGCCACTGACGGGCACCGTGCCGCTGGCCACCAAGTTTGACACCATTGGCCCCCTGACGCGCACGGTTGAGGATGCCGCACTGCTGCTGGCGGCGCTTGAGGGTGGAAAAGCCGCCGATTTGGCCGGTGCACCCGATGCATCACAGCTGCGGTTTGCCGTGCTGAAAACCATCGCGCTTGACGATCTGCGCGATGCGCCGAATGCCGCCTTTGCCTCGGCAATCGAACGGTTGGAGCGTGCAGGCGCTCAGATCACCTATATTGACGCCCCCGAGGTTGAAGGGCCAATGGCCGATGCCGCGCTGCTCTATACGAGTGAGGCATGGGGGATTTGGTCTGACACCATCGAAAACGCGCCCGACTTGCTGTTCCCGCCGATCCTTGAACGGTTCCGGGCGGGCGGCGCGTTCAAGGCCAGTGACTATGTGGCGGCTTGGATCCGGCTGGAGCGGATGCGCGCAACCTGGGCGGCACGGGTCGCGGGCTTTGATGCGGTGCTGACGCCGACTGCGCCGAACCTGCCGCCGCAAGTGGACAAGCTGATGGAGCAGGGTGACTATTACGTCACCGAAAACCTTCTGACGCTTCGCAATACTCGCATCGGCAACCTGACGGGCGGCTGTGCGATCACCCTGCCAACGGGTGTTCCAAGCTGCGGCTTGCAGTTGATCGGCCCCGCAATGGGCGAGTCGCGGCTGCTGCGCGTGGCGACCTCGGTAGAGCGGGCGTTGCGCTAATAAGCGTTCAGAATTCATAAGAAAAACACAGTTGCGGCATTCTGGCCACAGATGCGGCAATGGCGTCCGTTTTTCTGGACGAAGTGGATGGCTGCGCGTATCCTCGGGGGAAACGGGGCGAAAAACGACCCCGAACCTTGAGGCGACATGGCAAACTATCCTGAGCGGTTTTCGAACCTACCGCTATACGCATTCCCGCGTCTGCGCGCGCTGCTTGACTCGCATGAGCCCGGCGGCCCGATCGTTCACATGACGATCGGAGAGCCCAAGCACGCATTCCCGTCATGGGTGCGCGATGAGATTGCCGAAGCCTCTGCTGAATTTGGGAAATACCCGCCGAACGACGGCTCGCCCGAATTGCTGGCCGCCATCGCAGCATGGCTTGAACGGCGCTATGGCGTGCAGGTCGATCCTGGCACGCAGATTATGGCGCTGAACGGCACGCGCGAAGGGCTGTACAACGCCGCGATGGCGCTTTGCCCGGAAACCAAGAACGGCAAACAGCCCAACATCCTGATGCCGAACCCGTTCTATCAGGTCTATATGATCGGCACGATGACCGCCGGTGCGCGGCCTGTTTTTGTCAATGCTACCGCCGAAACCGGGCACTTGCCTGATTTCAGCGCGGTCGCGAAGGACGTGCTGGACCAGACGGCGATGGTGTACATCTGTTCGCCCGCCAACCCGCAGGGCGCGATTGCCAGCCGGGACTACTGGGCAAACCTGATCCGTCTGGCGGAAAAGCACGATTTCCGCGTTCTGGCCGATGAATGCTATTCCGAGATTTACCGCGACACGCCGCCCGTTGGGGCCTTGCAAGTCGCCCGCGAGATTGGTGCGGACCCAGAGCGTGTGGTGATTTTCCATTCGCTGTCCAAGCGGTCCAATCTGCCGGGCCTTCGGTCGGGGTTTGTCGCGGGCGGGCCGGAAACGCTCCGGTATATCAAGCAGTTGCGGTCCTACTCCGGTGCGCCGCTGCCCCTGCCGATTGACCGCGTGTCGGCGCGGGTTTGGTCGGACGAAGACCACGTGACCGCCAGCCGCGACCTTTACCGCGAAAAATATGCGGCGGCGGATCAGATCTTTGCCGGGCTGCCGGGCTATCTGTCGCCTGCGGCTGGGTTTTTCCTGTGGTTGCCCGTCGAAGACGGTGAAGCGGCCGCAATGAAACTATGGACACAGACAGGCGTGCGGGTTCTGCCCGGCGCGTATCTGTCGCGCGATACCTCGGCCGGGAACCCCGGCACGGGCTATATCCGGGTCGCTATGGTGGCCCCAATAAACGAGACGCAAGACGCGCTTATCAAGCTGCGTGATTGCTTGTACGGATAGGACGAGGCGAAAATGGCATATCAGGCACGGGGCAGGGACCCTCTTTTCGATAGCAACATGCAAGCAGCCATCGAGAAACGCGGGAAAGAGTTGCTGGGGTTGGGGCTGATCGCCCTGGGCCTGATGGTTTCGGCCATGATCTATTCCTATTCGCCCGAAGATCCCAGCTGGCTGTCGTCCACCGACGCGCCGGTTCAGAACTGGATGGGTCATCTGGGGGCCTCGATTGCCGCGCCGCTGTTCATGATTGTCGGCATGGGAAGCTGGGGCCTTGCGGTTATCCTGTTGGCTTGGGGCCTGCGCTTTACACTGCACCGGGGCGATGAACGCGCCGCTGGAAGCCTTGTCTTTGCACCGATCTGGATCGCGCTGGCCGCCATTTACGGTGCGGGCCTTCCGGTGCCGGGCGGCTGGCCGCACAGCTTTGGTCTGGGTGGTCTGTTTGGCGATATGATGATGGGTAGCCTGATCAACCTGTCGCCCTTCAGCCCGGAAACCAGCCTGAACCTGATCTCGCTTGTTCTGGGGTTTGTGATTGTCGGGTTTGGCGCCTTTATCCTTGGCTTTACCCGTAGCGAATTGACGTTGATCGCCCGCTTCCTCGTGGTGGGTGTGATCATGGTTTATGCCACCTTCATGGCACTGCTGGGGCGTGGTGCCTCGGGTGCCGTGCATGCCGCACAGGCCATGCAGTCGCGTCAGGCTGAACGCCGAGATGCCGCGCGCCGTCAGGCCGAAGAAACCGCCGCCTTTGAGGCCGAGATGATGGGCCAAGTGCCTGCTGCACCGGCCCGCAGTCAACCGCTGGTGCAACGCGCTGCGCAGCCGGAATATGAAACCGATCTGGCCTTTGCTGACCCTGCGCCCGAACCGGACATGCCCGAGGCCGCGCCCAAAGGTGGTTTTCTGGCCCGTATGCCGAAGCTGGTGAAGCGTGCGCCTCAGGCCCAGCCGCTGCCCGAACCGGAGCTGTATAGCCCGCAGCCTTTGGCCCCCGTAGCCGAAGCGCCTGCCGATGACCGGATTCGCGCCAAGATCGCCGATGCGGTGAAATCGCGCGTGCGCACCGCGCCGATGGTCAATGTGCCCGCGCCCGCCGTCAAAAGCGCCGCTGCCCCGATGTATGTCGAAGAACCGCATCCGGCGCATAGCGTCCGATCCGAACCGCCGCTGCGTGCCCCAAGTGCCCAGCCGATGGTTGCGGCCCCGGCCGTTGCAGCGCCCAGCACCCTGCCGCCCGTTCCCGAAATGGCCGCGGCCCCGGCGGTGACCAATTTCACCCATGTGGACGATGATGATTTCGGCCAAATCGATGAATACGCGCGGGCCGATGACGATGACCAAATGGATGATTCCGTCATCGCCTTTGATGATGACGAGGACGACGACTACGACGATTACGACTACGCCGCCCCTGCCGCCCGCATCGCGGTAGAGCCCGCCAAGCCGAAGAAAGTTGTCCAGACGCCCGTTCGTAAGCCGACGCAACTTTCGCGTCGTGCACAGGCCGAAGCGCAGCCGCAACTGCGGTTCGAAGAGCCCGCGTCGGAATATGATCTGCCGCCGCTGGCCCTGCTGATGGACCCCGCCCAGATCGAACGCCACCACCTGAGCGAAGAGGCGCTGGAAGAAAACGCCCGCATGCTTGAGGCGGTTCTGGACGATTACGGCGTAAAGGGTGAAATCGTCTCGGTTCGTCCCGGCCCCGTTGTCACCATGTACGAATTGGAACCTGCACCGGGTTTGAAGGCCAGCCGCGTGATCGGTCTGGCCGATGATATCGCCCGCAGCATGTCGGCCCTGTCGGCCCGTGTCAGCACCGTTCCGGGGCGCAGCGTCATCGGTATTGAACTGCCGAACGCCAACCGCGAAATGGTGGCTTTGCGCGAAATCCTTGGTGCACGTGACTATGGCGACGGCAAGCACAAGCTGCCCTTGGCCTTGGGCAAGGATATCGGCGGCGAAGCGGTCATTGCCAACCTGGCCAAGATGCCCCACCTGCTGATCGCCGGTACGACTGGTTCGGGTAAGTCGGTGGCGATCAACACCATGATTCTGTCGCTGCTGTATAAGCTGACGCCGGATGATTGCCGCCTGATTATGATCGACCCCAAAATGCTGGAACTGTCGGTTTATGACGGCATTCCGCACCTTCTGTCGCCGGTTGTGACCGATCCCAAAAAGGCCGTGGTGGCCCTGAAATGGGTCGTGGCCGAGATGGAAGAACGCTATCGCAAGATGTCCAAGATGGGCGTCCGCAACATCGACGGCTACAACAGCCGCGTCGAAGATGCGCTTGGCCGTGGCGAAATGTTCAGCCGCACGGTTCAGACGGGCTTTGATGAAGAAACCGGCGATCCGATCTTTGAGACCGAAGAATTCGAGCCGAAGAAGATGCCCTATATCGTCGTGATCGTCGACGAAATGGCCGACCTGATGATGGTTGCGGGCAAGGAAATCGAAGCCTGCATTCAGCGCCTTGCGCAGATGGCGCGGGCCTCGGGCATTCACTTGATCATGGCCACGCAGCGCCCGTCGGTGGATGTGATCACCGGTACGATCAAGGCCAACTTCCCGACCCGGATTTCGTTTCAGGTGACCTCGAAAATCGACAGCCGCACCATCCTGGGTGAAATGGGTGCCGAACAACTGCTTGGTATGGGCGATATGCTGTACATGGCGGGCGGTGCGAAAATCACCCGCTGCCACGGTCCGTTCGTGTCCGACGAAGAGGTTGAGGAAATCGTCAACCACCTCAAGGCATTCGGCCCGCCCGAATATGTCGGCGGCGTGGTCGATGGCCCGGACGAAGAAAAAGAAGCCTCCATCGACGCGGTGCTTGGCCTTGGCGGCAACACCGATGGCGAGGATGCGCTGTATGATCAGGCCGTTGCGATTGTCCTGAAGGACCGCAAGTGTTCGACATCCTACATTCAGCGCAAATTGGCGATTGGCTACAACAAGGCTGCGCGTCTGGTGGAACAGATGGAAGATCAGGGCGTTGTGTCCGCAGCGAACCACGTCGGCAAACGCGAAATTCTGGTGCCCGAGCAATAAGCCAGGCCCGGTTATCCAATATCATCGGCATGCTATCGCTTGCGCGAGGCACCCGTGACATAAACAGGCCAAGGGGCGGGGTTGTATCCCCGCCTTTTTGTCATAGGTGAGGTTTATGAAAAAACTGCTACTCGCACCGGTCCTATGGGCCAGTCTGACAATCCCCGCGCTGGCCGATCAGCTATCGCTTGGCCAGATTTCGGATTACCTAAACTCATTCACCAACGCCCAAAGCCCGTTCACCCAGATCAATGCCGATGGCACGATCAGCACGGGCACGCTCTATATCAAGCGTCCGGGTAAGGTTCGGTTTGAATACAATCCGCCGGATGCCGCGCTGGTTTTGGCGCAGGCCGGGGCGGTGGCGATCTTTGACACCAAGCTGGGCGGACAGCCGGACACCTATCCGTTAAGTCGCACACCGCTGAGCATTATTTTGGCAAAAACGATCAATTTGGGACAGGCCGATATGGTGACAGGCGTTGCCTCGGACGGGACAACGACCACTGTCACGGCCCAAGACCCGGAGAATCGTGAATATGGCAGTATTGATTTGATCTTTACCGCCGACCCGACCGAGCTGCGCCAATGGGTCGTCAAAGATGACACAGGCGGGGCGACGACGGTGATCCTTGGGGCGCTCGAAACAGGGGGCGACCTGCCGAACCGTCTGTTCGACATCGAAGCGCAGAAATTGAAGTAAGGTCTAGCGGGCTGGCGCGGCTTAGAAACCGCGCCGCCCTATCCGATCAGCGGCGTGCCGCCCGGCACGATGCCAACTGCGCCTGATATACGCGCGACCGTTCGCCGACCTCATCCGCCACACGCATCAGCCAGCTTTTGGCGCGATAGGTGCCGCGGGAAAACCCGGTGCGGCCTTCGTGATAGGCCAGATACTGCGACCGCGCGTCATGCAGAGAAATTCCCAGCTCTTCCGTGGACTTGGCCATGTACCACCCCATGAAATCGGTCGCGTCGCGAATGTCATCGCGCTGCGCGCCGCGCTTGCCGGTGATGTGGCGATATTCATCCCAGGTGCCATCCAGTGCCTGCGAATACCCATAAGCCGAGCTTTGACGCCCAACCGGAATGACGCCCAGCTTGAACCGCAGCGGCGTGCGTGCATTCGCGATGAATTTGCTCTCTTGATAGATCGTCGCCATCTGAACATGGACCGGCACGCCGTAACGGCGTTCGGCCGCGCGGAAGGCACGGATAAACGTCGGACGCTGTTGCAAGATCGAACAAGCGTCATCCAAACCGCGCGGCGCGGTGTTCCGTCCCCCGCCGCAGGATGCCACCAGCAGCAAGATCATCAAAATGCGAAGAGTTCTGCTCATCTGCCTCTCGCTATGTTTTTCTGTTTTTTTGCAGTGTAACGGATGCTGCCGCGATGGCAAATCACTTTCGGCCGCCATGATTTTGACGCACGGCATTCCGCCGATTGGACTCTAAAATGATACAATCCCGATGTATCGACTGTACTAGTCTGCGCCACAGTCTGTTTCTGGCGAAATTCGTTCGAAAGTTGGACAAGCCGCCCAGAAAGGGTCTAAATTTGGCCACAGAGAATGAGGCCAATACCATGATGCAAGCACACCGCGCCAAGTACAACCTGGGTCAGGTCGTTCGCCACCGGAAGCACCCGTTCCGGGGAGTCGTGTTTGACGTTGATCCAGAATTCAACAACACCGAGGAATGGTATCAGGCCATCCCTGAGGAAAGCCGCCCGACCAAGCACCAGCCGTTTTACCACCTGCTGGCGGAAAACGATCAAAGCTATTACGTCGCCTATGTGTCTGAACAGAACCTGATCGCCGACTATTCGGGCGAGCCTGTGGCACATCCCGACGTGCCGGATCTTTTCGATGATTTCGAAGACGGCAGCTATTCGCTACACTTCCACATGAACTAAACGCAGTTTGCGCAATGCCCGCCCGGCGGCTGATCCGCCGGACGGGGCACGTTGTTTCACATCAGTAGCCTAGCGCGCAACCATCTTTGCGCGGGTCTGATGCCCCTTCCAACACACCGGATTCATGCAGGAAAATCGCCTGCGCGCCGCCGATTGGGCCCTCGGCCTCCACCACTTTGTGGCCAAGGCTGGCAAGTTCTGCTGCGACCTCGGGGCGGTATCCACGCTCGACCTTTAGCACACCATTTTCGGCAAAACTGCGGGCGCCATCGATGGCGGCTTGCGGGTCCATGCCGTAGGTTTCGATGTTCGAGATCAGGCGCGCATGGCCGTTCGGTTGGTACTGACCGCCCATCACACCAAAGGGCATAATCACCCGCCCGCCTTCACGCATCATGCCCGGAATGATCGTGTGCATGGGGCGTTTCCCGCCAGCCAATTCGTTCGGGTGACCCGGCTCCAACCGGAAGCCCGCGCCGCGGTTCTGGAACAGAATGCCGAACTTTTCCGACGCGATGCCAGAGCCGAAACTGTGGAAGATTGAATAGATCAGCGACACCGCCATCCGGTCCTTATCGACGACCGTGATGTAGATCGTTTCCTTGTGAACCGATTCGGTTAGCGGCGCGGGATCGCCCATCGCGGCCTTCGGATTGATCAGTGCGGCCAAGGCATCGGCGGTTTCTTGCGACAACATATGCGCCACGCGCACGTTTTCATCAGGGTCGGCGATGATCCGGTTGCGGGCGTCATAGGCCAGCTTGGTCGCCTCAGCCTCAATATGCGCGCGTTCGGCCCCGAACGGGTCCATGCCTTTCAGATCGAACCGCGACAGGATGTTCAGAATCAGCAGCGCGGTCGCGCCTTGGCCGTTTGGCGGATGCTCCATCACCTCGCGGTTGCCATAGGTGCCACTGATTGGGATGGTTTGGGTACAAGCGGTGCCTGCGAAATCTTCTGCGCTGTGAACACCGCCAAGGGCGTTCAGCGTGGCCAGCATATCTTCAGCCACTTCGCCTTCGTAGAACGCGCTGCGCCCGTCTTTGGCGATCCGGCGCAGCACTTCGGCCTGACCGGTCAGCGCGAATTTCTCGCCCGTGCGATAGGCTGCGCCACTGTTCAGATACCAATCACGCGCATGGCCTTGCAGCTGTTCGGTCGACCCGGCCCAGTCAAAGGCGACGCGCGGTGCGACGGGAACACCTTCATCGAAATAGCGGATGGCCGGGGCAAGGCTATCGGCGATCCCAAGGCGACCCCAACGGTCCGACATGGTGCAAAAGGCATCGACCGCGCCGGGAATCGTAACGGCGTGGGGCGACAGAATCGGCACTGTGCTATGGCCTTGGGCGCGCAGCATGTCAGCGGTGGCAGCAGCCGGGGCGCGGCCCGATCCGTTCATGCCAATCACGTCTTCGGTTCCCGCATGCGAGATAAGCGCAAAGCAATCGCCGCCGATTCCGGTCATTTGCGGTTCACATACGCCAAGCAGGACAGCCCCGGCGATCGCCGCGTCCATGGCATTGCCCCCGGATTTCAAAACGTCGATTGCGGCGGATGCGGCCAAAGGGTGCGAGGTCGCACACATGCCGTTTTCGGCCAGAACGGGTGATCGGCCGGGGAATTGGAAATCTCTCAAGGGGGCTCCTCCTGTTTTGGCAGAGAATATTCCGCCAAGCCGGGCCGTCAATCTAACGATGTCGAAGGAGAGTAGTACCTCGGCGTCACACACTGGGTGGGGGCTGTTAAAGGTGTGACGCCGAGGGAAGCCATATGCAGCTACAGGTACATGTATGCTGTTTGTTTCAGGCGGGATTACGGACTCAATGGGGCATGTTTGCGGCACCATGAATTTTTGGCGGGAAGGTGCGTAACTGTATGAAAATATGTTAAAAAAGTTCCAGTTTTGGGCAAAAGGAAAATTAGTATCGTCGAAATGACAGGGTCCATTCGTTGCTGGCAGCCCTTCGGCGATACTGAAATGCCGATGTGACGGTCTGAATCAGGTATAGGCCGAATCCACCTTCCGGCAGGTCACCGCCATTTTCACCAAATCCGGGCAGCATCACGTTCTGCAAAAGCCCCGCAGGCATGGGTCGCCCGAAATCTTGCAGGTAGACGTTGATGTGCCGGGGGGTGCGGGCCACGGACAACCCGATGCGGCCCAGTTCAGAGCCGCGATACCCATGTTCGGAAATATTGTTGATCGCCTCTGCCGAGGCGATCTGTAGGTTCGATGTCAGGTCGCCGCCAAACCTGTGCCGTTTCGCGATGGCCGAGATATGCGCCATCACTTTGGTCACTTTGGCGGGATGCGACAGGAAGGTCATGTTCAACAGCGGTATTTCGTACCGATGCCGCGTGTGAATGTGCCTAGGCATTGCCTGCTCTGCCCTGATGCGTCAGCCGGCGCGGGACTGTAGGGCAATGTCCAGATCAGGGTGAATGGTGAACACAGAATTCATGCGCGTCAGTTCGAAGACCTTGCGCACGGCGTCGTTCATTCCAGCAAGTTCCAGCGTTTGCTGGGCATCCAATTGTTTCATGGCACCGACCACGGCGCCAAGGCCGCTTGAATCGATGAACGTGACCGGGGACAGGTCCAATACAAACCGGCCATGGCCACTGCGGGTGATTTCGCGCATCTGGTCCTTGAACTGAATGGCGACCGAGGCATCGATTCGCTGAGTGTTCACCGCGATGACATTGGTCAGACCGACACGACGGGACGTAAGGTTCATTGTTATTTTCCCTAATTGTTGCCCACCGGACGCTAGACGCCAAACCTTACCATTCGGTAAGACTGGCCTGAGTTTTCTGTGGGAGGAAAAAATGCATCAGGTCGTCATCACCGGCGCGTCGCGCACGGCTATGGGTGGGTTTCAGGGCGTCTTTAGCGAGGCGTCGGCCGCTGACTTGGGCGGTGCGGCCATCAAGAACGCCGTTGCGCAGGCAGGAAGCCCGCAGATCGACGAAGTGCTGATGGGCTGCGTTTTGCCCGCAGGTCAGGGCCAGGCCCCGGCGCGTCAGGCCGGGTTCGCGGGCGGGCTTTCGGATGCGGTGCCTGCAACCACGCTGAACAAGATGTGCGGATCCGGCATGAAGGCGGCGATGCTGGCCTTTGACCAGATCGCGCTTGGTCATTGCACCACGATGATCGCGGGCGGGATGGAAAGCATGACCAACGCGCCGTATTTGCTTCCGAAGATGCGGGGCGGGGCGCGGATTGGTCATGGTCAGGTGATCGACCACATGTTCCTTGATGGGCTTGAGGACGCCTATGACAAAGGCCGCCTGATGGGCACCTTTGCCGAAGATTGCGCCGAGGCTTTCCAGTTTACCCGCGAAGCCCAAGACGAATACGCGCTGCGGTCCCTGTCGAACGCGCTTGAGGCGCAGAAATCCGGGGCTTTTGATCAGGAGATCGTGCCGGTTACCGTGTCCAGCCGCCGCGGTGATACCGTGGTGAGTGAGGATGAACAGCCCGGCAATGCACGGCCTGAAAAGATCCCAACCCTGAAACCGGCTTTCCGCCGTGATGGCACGGTGACGCCCGCCAATTCGTCCTCCATCTCGGACGGGGCGGCGGCCTTGGTTCTGACCACGGCCGAGGCAGCAGAGGCGGCGGGCCAGGCACCGCGCGCCCGCATCCTTGGTCATGCCAGCTTTGCCCATGCTCCGGCGATGTTCCCGACGGCCCCGGTGCCTGCGGCGCGCAACTTGCTGGACCGGATTGGCTGGTCGGTGTCCGATGTCGATCTGTGGGAGGTGAATGAGGCCTTTGCCGTTGTGCCCATGGCCTTCATGCATGAAATGGGCCTGCCGCGTGACATCGTCAACGTGAACGGCGGAGCCTGCGCCTTGGGGCATCCCATCGGGGCGTCGGGTGCGCGGATCATCGTGACTTTGCTGAACGCGCTGGAAAAGCGGGGGCTGAAGCGCGGGGTGGCTGCGATCTGTATCGGCGGCGGCGAAGGCACGGCCATCGCGATTGAGCGGCCTTGACGCCCAACGGTCAGGCCCATAGCACCAGACGGGCGCGGCATCATCGCGCCCGCAACAAAGGCATTTTCGCGTGACGACTGACTATTCCGAACTGGCGAACACCATTCGCGCCCTGACCCATGGTGAGACCGACACGGTTGCCCTGATGGCCACCGTCGCCTGCGAAGTGCATCACAGTGACGACCGGTTTGACTGGACCGGGTTTTACCGTGTCACGGCGCCTGAGGTGCTGAAGATCGGGCCCTATCAGGGCGGGCACGGGTGCTTGGTCATTCCGTTTTCCAAGGGGGTCTGCGGGGCCTGCGCCACGCAGAAGCGCGTGCAATTGGTTGGGGATGTTGAGGCCTTCCCCGGCCATATCGCCTGTTCTTCTTCGACCCGGTCAGAACTGGTTCTGCCGGTGGTGAGTGGCGACGGCACACTGCTTGGTGTGTTCGACATTGATAGCAATCAGCCTGATGCCTTCACGGAAAGGGATGCCGAGGCATTGACCGCCATTCTGAATGAGGTCTTTGCCCATGCCCGCTAAGGACCGCCGCGCATGAGCTTTGAGGCTTGGACCGTTTTTGCCCTGTTCTGGGTGCTGTTTGTCACCTCGCCGGGGCCGAATGCGGTGAACTGCATTCAAAACGGCATGACCTTTGGGTTCTTTCGGTCGCTTTGGGGCGTTCTGGGGATTCTGACGCAGGCGCTGTTGTTTCTTGTGCTGTCGGCCGCTGGGATCACCGCGCTGATTGCGGCCTCGCCCACGGGGTTTCTGATTGCCAAGATCGTCGGGGCCGGGTTTCTGATTTTCACCGGCATTCGCAACTGGATCGCGGCCCGCAAACCGCTTGCCGGGGCCAGCCCGGCCAATGGGCGGTCGATCTACGGGCGGGCCTTTATGGTGGCCACGATCAACCCGAAATCCGTGGCGGGGTATCTGGCGGCCTTTTCGCAATTCGTGCAACCCGATGTGCCGATCATGGCGCAGATGTCGGCCATCGTGCCGACCGCGCTGACGATTACTGCGCTAAGCTATTGCGGCTATACTGCACTTGGGGCCTTTCTTGGCCGGTTGGCGCTTGGGGCGGTTGGCAACCTGATCGTGCGCCGGGTGCTGGCGCTTTGCTTTGTGGTCTATGGCGTGCTGCTGGGGGCAAGCGCACTGCCGGGCCGTGGCTGAGGCTTGCCTCTTGGCGCGGCATTTGACATGAGCGTGAGCCATGAGTTCTGACTATGCCCCGCCAAACGATCCGCTAGAGATCCTGCACGCCGATCATGAGATTCTGGTGGTCAACAAACCTGACGGTTTGCTGTCCGTGCCGGGCAAAGGCGAACATCTGGCCGATTGCCTGATCGCGCGGGTGCAGGAGGCCTTTCCGCAGGCGCTGTTGGTGCATCGGTTGGACCGCGATACCTCGGGCGTTATGGTCTTTGGTCTGACGCCCCATGCGCAGCGGCACCTTGGTTTGCAGTTTGAAAAACGCCAGACCCGCAAGGTCTATGTGGCGCGGGTGCATGGGCGGTTGGAGCCGAAATCCGGCACGATTGATCTGCCGTTGATCGTGGATTGGCCGAACCGGCCGCGCCAGATGGTGGACCACGACAATGGCAAGCAAGCAGTGACCGATTACAAGGTGGTCAAAACCTCGGACGTGGAAAGCCGTGTGCGCTTGATGCCCAAGACCGGGCGGAGCCATCAGCTGCGTGTACATATGCTGGCGCTTGGGCATCCGATCCTGGGCGATCCGCTATATTCGGAAGACCATGCCGATTTCCCCCGTATGATGCTGCATTCTGAGGAATTGCGCTTGCGTCACCCGGATGGCGGTTTGGGCATGAGTTTCCGCGCCAAAGCGCCGTTCTGATTTGGTAATCCAGCGGTGCGCCGCTGTCGCGCCGCTCTTTGGGAGCTTGGCCTTGCGGCCAAGCGGCTAGGGGCGTTGCCCCTCTGGGGCCTTCGGCCCCATTCACCCCGCGTATTTGTCAAAGAGAAGAAGCAGGGGGGCTGTGTTCTGCCGCTGACGTGGCGTTTTTGTTTTCTGTCCCTCCGTTCCTTTGTTTGGTGGTCGGAACAAATAAGGAGGACGTGCCGTGGTTGAGGTGGCAGAGCAGGTAAGCGTTTTGGATTTTGGCCGGGTGGCCAAGATGACCGGGCTTGAGGTGTTTCAGGCGATGATGGCGGGCGAGATGCTGCCGCCACCGCTGTCGGCGCAGATCCCGATGGCGATGACCGAGGTGTCGGAAGGGCGGGTTGTGTGGACGACCCGCGCACCGGAGTGGTTCATCAATCCGATGGGGCAGGTGCATGGTGGTTTTGCCATGACCTTGATCGACAGCGCCTGCGGCTGTGCGGTGCATTCAGCGCTGCCCGCGGGCAAGGCCTATACAACGATTGAGACCAAGGTGAACATGACACGGGCCGCCCCGCGTGGTGAGGACATGCGCGCCGAAGGGGTGCTGATTACGATGGGGAGCCGGGTGGCCACATCTGAGGCCAAGATCTATGACCAGAAAGGCAGGGTGGTGGCCTTCGGCACCTCGACCTGCCTTGTGTTCGACATGTAATGGGGTGCCCCGGCCCGTGTGGACCGGGGCGATTTGTTTATGCGTCTTCGGGCGACCAGGCAGAAATGGCTTTGACTTCGAGGAAGTCTTCGAGGCCAAACACGCCGCCTTCGCGGCCATTGCCCGATTGCTTCATCCCGCCGAAGGGCGAGCCAGCGCCGCGCGGCACGCCGTTCATCTCAACCATGCCGGAGCGCAGAACGCGGGCCAGTCGGTTGCGGCGGGCGCCGTCTGCGGATTGGACGTAGTTCGTCAGGCCGTAGGGCGTATCGTTGGCGATGGCGATTGCCTGTTCTTCGGTGTCGAACTTCATGATCGACAGGACCGGGCCAAAGATTTCTTCGTTTGCGATGGTCATATCCGGGGTCACGTCGGCAAAGACGGTGGGACGGACATAGAAGCCTTTGTTCAGGCCCTCGGGGCGGCCCACGCCGCCGGCGACCAGACGCGCGCCTTCGTCGATGCCCTTCTGGATCAGATCCTGGATCTTGTTCCACTGGGTTTCATTGACCACCGGCCCGATGTGGCGACCTTCTTCCGAGGCGGGGCCAACGGTGACTTTGGCGGCGGCTTCGGCGGCGGCATCAACGGCCTGATCGTAGATCGAGGCCTCAACCATCATGCGGCTGGGCGCGTTACAGGACTGGCCCGAGTTCTGCATCATGTGCAGAACGCCGCGCTTGACGGCTTTTTCATCGGCGTCTGCGAAGATCAGGTTCGCGCCTTTGCCGCCCAGTTCAAGGTGGACCTTTTTCAGCGTGTCGGCAGCCGCCTTTGAAATCAGCTTGCCCGCGCGGGTCGAGCCGGTGAAGCTGACCATGTCCACGTCTTTGTGGCTGGACAGCTGCGAGCCGACGCCCACGCCGTCGCCGTTGACCAGGTTGAACACGCCTTTGGGGAAGCCGGCCTCATCCATCATTTCAGCGAAGAGGATGGCGTTCAGGGGGCTTTCTTCGGACGGTTTCAGAATCATCGTGCAGCCCGCGATGGCCGCTGCGATCACCTTGAGCGTCACCTGGTTCATCGGCCAGTTCCACGGGGTGATCAGGGCGCAGACGCCGACACCTTCAAACCGGATCAGATCGTTCGGCGCGTGATCGCCAAGGGGGCGTTCGAACGTGAAGGTTTTCGCGGCGGTCAGGAAGTTTTTGATGTGGTAATAGCCTGCGCCCCATTGCGAACTGCGCGACAGGTCAATCGGTGCGCCCATCTCAAGGCTCATCGCCTGCGCCATTTCCTCGGCGCGGGTTTTGTAGATTGCGGCCAGTTTTTCGACCAGAGCGATACGCTCTTCGACTGGCGTCATCATCCACGCAGGAAACGCGGCCTTGGCGGCGGCGACGGCGGCGTCGGTATCCGCTTGCCCGCCAAGCGAAATCACCGCGCAGGGTTCCTCGGTGGAGGGGTTGATGACCTGATGGTCGCGCCCGTCGATCGGATCGACCCAAGCGCCGTTGATATAGAATTGACGTTTCTCAATCATGGCTAGCCTCCCAGCTGTCTGGAAAAACCCGACCACACGGTCGGGGTTTAAGGGCACTCTGTCACTCGGCTGCGGAACGTGCAAGATGGGCTTGGAAACGAGTCATCACGACCCTACGTCGCATGGTGACCTGCAATACCCTAAAAGGAGGAACCCATGGGCCTGCGCATCAATGACACCATCCCGAATCTGACCGTTGAGACCGATCACGGCACCCTGTCGCTGCATGATTGGATCGGCGATAGCTGGGCGATTCTGTTTTCGCACCCCAAAGACTTTACGCCGGTCTGCACGACCGAATTCGGCGCCGTGGCACAATTGGCGGCAGAATGGGAAAAGCGCGGCACAAAGGTGATGGGCATTTCCGTTGA
The DNA here is from genome assembly GCF_900302505.1 of Pseudoprimorskyibacter insulae. Taxonomy (GTDB): domain Bacteria; phylum Pseudomonadota; class Alphaproteobacteria; order Rhodobacterales; family Rhodobacteraceae; genus Pseudoprimorskyibacter; species Pseudoprimorskyibacter insulae. Next base: position 608,260 of record NZ_OMOJ01000002.1, read on the forward strand.
TAGCGCCGAGGACCACAAGAAGTGGAAGGGCGATATCGAATCCTTCGCCGGTCAGCCCGCTGGCTTCCCGATCATCGCCGACACCGATCTGGCCGTGGCCAAAGCTTTCGACATGCTGCCCGCTGAGGCTTATCTGCCCGATGGCCGTACCCCGGCAGACACCGCGACTGTGCGGTCGGTGTTCATCGTTGCGCCGAACAAGAAACTGCAGCTGACCATGACCTATCCGATGTCGGTGGGCCGCAACTTTGCCGAAGTGCTGCGCGCGCTGGACGGTTTGCAGCGCACCTTTGGTCAGCCGCTGGCCACACCGGCGAACTGGCAGACCGGTCAGGACGTGATCGTTGCGCTGTCGCTGGATGATGCGGCGGCGTCTGAAAAATACGGCGATCTGGACAAGAAACTGCCCTACCTGCGCTTTGCCAAAAACCCGGCCTAAGTGGTAGCCCTTGGACCTTGGAAACGCCCGTGCCCCATGGCGCGGGCGTTTTGTTGTGCAAATGTAGCGCAATCGGCCAAGCAATTTCATTCTGCGGTGACTTTGCACCTCGTGCACGGTATCTTTTGACGCAATAACCACAACAATGTGGGCACGAGGCGAGCAATGGTGAAACCGGACAGCTTTTCTGCGCGGTGGACGCAGTTCATGAACCGTTGGGCGGCGCGGTCCAGTGCGCGCGCAAAACCGGCGACCGGATTCGTGTCTCAGCCAGAACCGAAGACGGTTGGATCGGTCGCGCGGGCGCGGCAGTTGCGGGCCGGGAACCTGATGTTCGCGGGACATTTGGTCGAAGCGCCCGGCGCGATGATCTGGGATGTGGATCCGCCGGACGAAGCGTTTGAGGAAGATATCCACGGGTTTTCCTGGCTGGATGATCTGGCCGCTGTGGGCGATGCCCCGGCGCGGGCCTTGGCACAGAAATGGGTTTGGGGCTGGATTGCCCGATACGGGCGCGGCACCGGGCCGGGATGGTTGCCCGAATTGGCCGCCCGACGGTTGATCCGCTGCATTCATCACGCCTTGTTCCTGCTGCGTGGCAAGGAAAAGGCCGAATCTGATCTGTTTTATCGCTCGCTTGCCCAGCAGACGATTTTCCTAAGCCGCCGCTGGCATGTCACCCCGCCGGGTGTGGGGCGGTTTGAGGCGATGGCCGGGGTTATCTACGCGGGTCTGTCGCTGGAAGGCATGAGCCATCACGTGGAACCGGCGCTTAAGGCGCTTTGCCTTGATTGCACCCGCCAGATTGATGCGGGCGGCGGCATTCCAACGCGCTGTCCCGAAGAATTGCTGTTGGTCTTTACCCTGCTGATCTGGACGGCCACGGCATTGGATGGGGCCGATCAGGAAATCCCCGACGAAATCGTGGACGCAGTCACGCGGATTGCGCCGAACCTGCGGGCTTTGCGCCATGCCGATGGTGGGCTGGGGCGGTTCCACGGCGGCGGGCGCGGGTTGGAAGGCCGGTTGGATCAAACCTTGGCCGATTCCGGCGTGCGCAAACAGGTAAGCGGCAAATTGGCCATGGGCTTTGCCCGGTTGGCGTCTGGCCGGACCTCGGTGCTGATTGACTCGGCCCCGCCGCCAACCGGGGACGCATCGTTCAACGCCCACGCCTCGACCCTCGCGTTTGAGCTGACATCGGGACGCAGGCCGCTGATTGTGAATTGCGGATCGGGCATGGTGTTTGGCGAAGACTGGCGCAGGGCCGGGCGGGCGACGCCGTCGCACACCGCACTGTCGCTGGATGGCCTGTCCAGCGCCCGGCTGGGCAAAACGCTTTATATCGGGTCGGCCAAGCGCGAATTGCTGGATGCCGCGCCCAAAACCGTTCCCTATGAGCTGAAACAGGACACCGACGGGTTCCGCTATGAAGGCGGGCATGATGGCTATGTCGGCACCCACGGCCTGACTGTTGCGCGTATTCTGGAGCTGTCCAAAGACGGGCGGACGCTCGCGGGCGAAGATATGCTTCTGGCGCTAGAGGACGATAACAAGCGCCTGTTCGACCGGAAATTCGATGAAAGCAACCTGCACGGCATCCCCTTTGCCCTGCGGTTTCACCTGCACCCAGATGTCGACTCAGCCGTGGATCTGGGCGGCGCGGTTGTGTCGCTTGCACTCAGAAGTGGTGAGATCTGGGTCTTCCGACCGGATGGGGATGTCGAAATGTCGATTGAACCCTCTGTTTATCTGGAAAAAGGCCGTTTGCGGCCCCGCGCGACGAAACAGATCGTTTTATCTGGTCGGGCAATGCAGTATGCGACCCGCATCCGCTGGACCTTGGCCAAGGCGCAGGACACTGCGGTCGCCATTCGCGACTTGGCACAGGACGAGCTGGACCTGATGACCTGAACAATCTGGATGCACACATGACAGACCTTTCGCCCGTTCGCCGCGCCCTTCTTTCTGTTTCCGACAAAACCGGTCTGATCGACCTGGCCAAGGCCCTGGCCGCGCGCGGTGTCGTTCTGCTTTCGACCGGTGGCAGCGCCAAGGCGATGCGCGATGCGGGTCTGGATGTGACCGATGTTGCCGATGTCACCGGCTTTCCCGAAATGATGGATGGCCGCGTCAAGACCCTGCACCCCAAGGTGCACGGCGGTCTGCTGGCGCTGCGCGACAACGATGACCACGTCGCCGCGATGAACGATCACGGCATCGAAGGTATCGACCTGCTGGTCGTGAACCTTTACCCGTTTGAAGCTGCACTGGCCCGCGGTGCCGACTATGACGAGATGATCGAGAACATCGACATCGGTGGCCCGGCCATGATCCGCGCTGCTGCCAAGAACCATTCGTTTGTGACCACCATCGTTGACGTCGAAGACTATGACGCGCTGCTGGCCGAGCTGGACGCCAATGACGGCGCGACCACCTATGCCTTCCGTCAGCGTCAGGCCCAGATCGCCTATGCGCGCACCGGTGCCTATGATGCCGCCGTCAGCACGTGGATGGCCGCAGCCATTGGCGAAACCCAGCCGCGCCGCCGCGTCTTTGCTGGCACCTTCGCGCAAGAACTGCGTTACGGCGAAAATTCGCATCAGTCGGCGGCCTTCTATACCGATGGATCGAACCGTCCGGGCGTTGCTGCAGCCCAGCAGCTTCAGGGCAAGGAACTGTCCTATAATAACATCAATGACACCGATGCCGCGTTTGAGCTGGTATCGGAATTCTTGCCCAAAGAAGGCGCGGCCTGCGCGATCATCAAGCACGCCAACCCCTGCGGTGTGGCCAAAGGCGACAACCTGCTGGACGCCTATACCAAGGCCTTTGATTGCGACCGCACCTCGGCTTTTGGCGGGATCGTGGCGCTGAACCAGCCGCTGGATGCCGTCACCGCCGAAAAGATCACCGAGATTTTCACCGAAGTGGTCATCGCCCCCGGTGCGGATGACGCGGCCAAGGAAATCTTCGCCAAGAAGAAAAACCTGCGCCTTCTGATCACTCCGCAACTGGCCAACACCGCCGAGGCCGGTCTGGCCTATCGTCAGGTGTCGGGCGGGATGCTGGTGCAGGACCGTGACAACGGCTTCCTGACGCTGGACGATCTGAAGGTCGTGACCAAAAAGGCTCCGACAGATGAGCAGCTCAAAGACCTGCTGTTCGCATGGAAAGTGGCCAAGCACGTCAAATCCAACGCGATTGTCTACGTCAAAGACGGTGCGACCGTTGGCGTTGGCGCAGGTCAGATGAGCCGTCTGGATTCGGCTCTGATCGCCGCCAAAAAGGCCGAGCGCATGGCAGACGCCATGGGCCTGCCGCAACCGCTGACCATTGGGTCGGCCGTGGCGTCGGACGCGTTCTTCCCCTTTGCTGATGGTCTGCTTGAGGCCGCCGCCGCTGGTGCCACTTGCGTTATCCAGCCGGGCGGTTCGATGCGTGATGACGAAGTGATCGCCGCCGCCGATGAGGCCGGATTGGCGATGGTCTTCACCGGGATGCGTCATTTCCGTCACTAATTTCGAAAAATCGTGTATAATCACGGGGCGGCCCACCATAGGGCCGCCGAACCTGCCGGGGCCTGCCGCGTGCACCAGTGGGATAAATCGGGAAAACCCGAACCAAAAACAGGTGCGGCATCGAACGAGGCGAGGCAGGCCATGAGCGTTATATTCTGGGCAGGATTCTGGACATTCCTGCTGGATCAGGCGACCAAATATCTGGTTGTCCACACGATGGATCTTCGCACTTTGGGCGAAATCGACGTGATCCCGCCCTATCTCAACTTCCGCATGGCTTGGAATTATGGCGTGAATTTCGGCCTGTTTTCAGGCGAAGCCGATGCGCTGCGCTGGGTATTGATCGGGTTGGCGGTTCTGGTGATCCTGTTCGTGCTGGTCTGGACATGGCGCACGCCTCCGGGACGGCTTGGGCTGATTTCCGCCGGGCTTTTGGTGGGCGGTGCGATTGGCAATATCATTGACCGGGTGCTTTATGGCGCGGTGGCGGACTTTCTGAACATGTCCTGCTGCGGCATCGAAAACCCTTATGCCTTCAATGTCGCCGATATCGCGATTTTTGCGGGCGCTTTGGGGCTTGTCCTGTTCGCCGAAGGCAAAAAGGGCGCGTGACCTTGGCGAGGCAATCCGCTAAAGCTGGGCCAAGACGATTTGGAGGGTGGCAATGACAGGACCGCGTCTGGCAATCCTGCTGGGGCTTTTAGCTGTATCTGCCTGTGGCGGACGGCAAGAGCGTGACATCACGTTGCATGATATGCGGACTAATCAGCGCTCGCCCGAAGAATTCTCGATCCTGCCGGTGAAACCGTTGCAGATGCCTGAAACCACGGCGCTGCCGACGCCTACGCCGGGCGGGGCCAACCTGACCGATCCCACCCCGCTCGAAGATGCCGTCGCCGTTCTGGGCGGCAAGCCGCAGCGCGTGGCCGGTACGGGTGTTCCTGCCGCCGATGTCGGGATGCTGGCGCATGTGGGCCGCTTTGGCACCGATCCGAACATCCGCGCCGATCTGGCCGCCAAGGATCTGGAACTGCGCAAGACCAAGTCGCGCTTCACATGGTCGATCGTCCCGCGTGACGATTACCGCCGCGCCTATCGCAGCCACTTGCTGAATCCCTATTCCGAACTGTCGCGCTTCCGTAAGCTGGGAATCAAGACGCCGGCAGCCCCGTCTGAGGAATAAGCCCTCACAAGGTCGTGCGGTCCCTTGAAGCGGGGCGAGCAAAGCGTAGATTTGCATCGCTGGCCAAAGGAGGGACTGCATGCTTCGGAATGTCTTGAAGGCAACGGTTATTCTTGTGTCATGGGCCTGTGCCGCTATCGCGCAAGAGGCCGAAGACCAAGTCACCACCTTTTCGTTGGACAACGGCATGGAGGTCGTCGTGATCGAAGATCACCGCGCCCCGGTTGTTGTGCATATGGTCTGGTACAAGGCCGGATCGGCGGATGAACCCGCCGGATCGTCGGGCGTTGCGCATTTTCTGGAACATCTGCTGTTCAAAGGCACCAAAACGCTGGAGCCGGGCGAGCTGTCGCGGGTGGTGGCGGAAAATGGTGGGTCTGACAACGCGTTCACCAGCTACGACTACACGGCCTATTACCAGCGCATCGCCTCGGACCGGCTAGAGCTGATGATGCGGATGGAATCCGACCGCATGGTCAATCTGCAACTGGATGAAGGCGATATTGCCACCGAACGCGCGGTCATCATCGAAGAACGCAACCAGCGCACGGAAAACGATCCAAGCGCCCTGTTCCGCGAACAAAACAGCGCAGCGCTTTATATGAACCACCGCTATGGCGTGCCCGTGATCGGCTGGCGCCATGAGATGGAGGGGCTGAATCTCGATCAGGCGCTGGCCTATTACAAACGCAACTATGCCCCCAACAACGCGGTGCTGGTCGTTGCAGGCGATGTTGAGGCCGAAGACGTCCGGCAGCTTGCCGACACTTACTATGGCGCATTGCCTGCCAATCCTGACCTGACCGACCGGGCGCGCCCGCAAGAGCCGCGCCAACTGGCAGAACGGCGGTTGGTGTTCGAAGATCCCCGCGTCGCGCAGCCCTATGTCATGCGCAGCTATCTGGCCCCGGAACGCAACGCGGGCGATCAGAAAGACGCCGCAGCCTTGGTGATCTTGTCGGAAATTCTGGGCGGCGGGCAGACCTCAGTTCTGACGCGCAAACTGGCATTCGATCAAAAACTGGCGGTCTATGCCGGGGCCTATTACGACGCCATGTCGCTGGATCAGTCGAACTTTGGCCTGATCGTTGTGCCCGCGCCGGGGGTGACATTGCAACAGGCCGAAGATGCGATGGATCAGGTTGTGGCCGAGTTCATGGTCGAAGGCGTGGACCCTGCCCAGCTGGAACGGATCAAATTCCAGATCCATGCCCAGCAGATCTATGCCCGTGACAATGTCGATGGTCTGGCCCGCACCTATGGCAGCGCGCTGACCTCGGGGCTGACCATTCAGGACGTTCAGGACTGGCCCGATGTGCTGGCCGCCGTGACCGCCAATGACATCATGGAAGCCGCCCGCAAAGTGTTTGACCGCAAATCCTCGGTCACGGGCTGGCTGCGCCAACCGCAGGAGGCGGCAGAATGAAATATCTACTGGCCTTTGCCCTGACCATCCTGAGCGCCCTGCCACTGCGGGCCGAGATCAACATCCAAGAGATCGAAACTCCGGCAGGCTTTGACGTCTGGCTAGTCGAGGAACATTCGATCCCCTTTGTCGCGCTGGAGTTGCGCTTCAAAGGCGGGGCATCCTTGGATCTGCCGGGAAAACGCGGCGCGACCTATCTGATGACCGGCCTTCTGGAAGAGGGGGCTGGCCCCTATGATGCCCGCGGCTTTGCCGAAGGGGCCGAGGCGATTGCCGCCAATTTCGACTATGACACCTATGACGATTCCATCGCGATTTCAGCCAAGTTCCTGACCGAAACCAGCGATCAGGCCTTGGCGCTGCTACGGGAAAGTCTGATCAACCCGCGCTTTGACGATGTGGATGTGGACCGTGTGCGCCAGCAGGTGCTGACCGGGCTTCAGGGCGATGCAAAAGACCCCGACACCATCGCCAGCAACCGTTTCAGCGCCTTGGCCTATGGGGACCATCCCTATGCCACCGCCTATGAGGGCACGATTGAATCGGTGCAGGCCCTGACCCGCGAAGACCTGCAAGCCGCGCATCAGGGCGCTATGGCCAAGGACCGGGTCTATATCAGCGCGGCAGGCGATATCACGCCCGACGAACTGGCCCGCTTGGTTGACGCGTTGTTGGCCGATCTGCCGGAAACCGGGCTTCCGATGCCCGGCCATGTCGATGTGGCGATGCCGGGCGGCACGATCGTTGTGCCCTTTGAGACGCCGCAGTCCGTGGCGCTGTTCGGGCATGAAGGCATCGCCATCGAAGACCCGGATTATTTCGCGGCCTATGTGATGAACGTCGTGTTGGGCGGCGGCGGGTTTGAGGCGCGCTTGATGGATGAGGTGCGCGAAAAGCGCGGGCTGACCTATGGCGTCTATTCCTACCTCGTGTCGCGCGATCATGCGGCGATTTACGCGGGGCGGGTGGCTTCGGCCAATGACCGCATCGCCGAGGCGATTGAGGTGATCCGCGCGGAATGGGCCAAGATGCGCGACAATGGCGTGTCAGAGGACGAGCTGCGCCGCGCCAAGACTTACCTGACCGGGGCCTATCCGCTGCGGTTTGATGGCAATAACGCGATTGCGAACATTCTGGTGGGCATGCAGATGCAGGGCTTTCCCGCCGACTATGTCGAAACGCGCAATGACCGGGTGACCGCCGTCACGCAAGACGATGTCGCCCGCGTGGCGAAGCGCCTGCTCAAGCCTGAGGCCCTGACCTTTGTGGTTGTGGGTCAGCCCGAGGGGCTGGAGGCCACCGCCAACTGAATGCGAAAAGGGCGGGTCACTGGACCCGCCCTTTTGCAATTACGATCAGACCGAAATCAGTTGATCAGGCCAAGGCCGCGCATGGCGGCGTCCAGCTTGGCGCGAGTGTCTTCGGTGACCGGCATCAACGGCAGGCGCACTTCGTCTTCGCACATGCCCAAACGGCTGAGGGCGTATTTCGCGCCGCACAGGCCCGGTTCGGCAAAGATCGCGTGATGCAGGGGCATCAGCTTATCCTGCAGTTCCAGCGCCTTGACGAAATCGCCCGCTTGGCAAGCGGCCTGCATTTCGGCGCATTGACGCGGGGCCACATTGGCCGTGACCGAAATAAAGCCCTGACCGCCTTGGGCGTTGTAGCCGTGGGCGGTTGCGTCTTCGCCTGACAGGTAGGCGAAATCGGGTGCGCAAACGGTGCGTTCCTTGCAGATGCGCGCCAGATCACCGGTGGCATCCTTCACCGCGACAATGCGCGGCAGCTTGGACAGTTCGGCCATGGTGTCGGGCAGGATGTCCACGGCGGACCGGCCCGGAATGTTGTAAACCACGATCGGAATATTCGCGCTGTCGTGCACGGCTTTGTAATGGGCGTAAAGCCCGCGCTGAGTCGGCTTGTTGTAATAGGGTGCCACAACCAGAACCGCCGATGCGCCAACGCGTTCGGCATGCTGGGTGAAGTGAATGGCTTCTGCCGTGTTGTTCGACCCGGCCCCGGCAATCACCGGAACGCGTCCCGCTGCGGCTTGAACCACGGTTTCGATCACTGCTTCGTGTTCGGCATGGCTTAGCGTCGGGCTTTCGCCCGTGGTACCAACAGGAACCAGACCAGTGCTGCCCTGTTCGATATGCCATTCGACGAGGCGTTTGAGCGCATCGAAATCCACTGCGCCGTTTTTGAACGGCGTGACCAATGCAGGCATCGATCCTTTGAACATCTTACGCTCCTTGTTTCTACGATCGTTCAACATTTCCGTGAAGATTGCGCCAACATGCACCTGAGGTGTTGAAGACGCCTCCTCCGACGATATCCTTCAAGGGGTGTCTATTCCTTTTCACAACGGAAAATGCAAGCAAATGCGACGTCTCCTGCCGGTCCTTTTCCTATTCCTCGCGACGATTTGTCAGGCCCAAGAGGATGTCAGGCCCTTGGCCAAAGCCATGCAGTCCATGCGCGAAGGCAATTGGGCCGCCGCCAAGATCGAGGCGCGGGGCGATGGTCAACACGCGCTGGACGTCATTCTGTGGCATTTTCTGCGGGATGGGCAGGGGGATGTGGCGACGCTTATGGCGTTCTTGGGCCGCAATCCCGATTGGCCGGGGCTTCCCTACCTGAAACAAAAGTCCGAGGCGTTGCTGGCCGAGGGTGACACCGGCGATGTTCTGCGGTTTTTCGCCGGGCATCCCCCGCGCACGGGCGACGGGGCGTTGACCTTGGCGCGGGCGCTACGGGCCAGCGGCAAACAGGCTGAGGCCGACAAGGTGCTGATCGAGGCTTGGACCACGCTGCCGATGTCCGATTCTGAGGTCGCGCTCTATCTGGCCGATCATGGCAAACTGCTGGCTCCCCACCATGAAGAGCGGCTGGACACGGCCTTGTGGAACGGTTGGGAGGTAAACGCCCGCGCGATCCTGCCGCTGGTGTCCGATGGCTATCGCGCCTTGGCCGAGGCGCGGCTTGCTCTGCGCAATATGGACAACGGTGTGGATGGGCTGATTGCCGCCGTGCCTGCCAAACTGGCGAATGATCCGGGCCTTGCCTATGAGCGGTTCTATTGGCGCGACCGCAAAGGCCGCGATGACGATGCGGCGGCGTTGATGCTAGAGAGGTCGGGCGATGTGGCCTCGCTCGGGCGGCCTGAATTCTGGGCCGGGTTCCGCCGCACCGAAGCGCGGGATCTGATGCGCCGGGGCGATTATGCGCTGGCCTATAAGGTGGCCGCGACGCATCAACTGAAAGAAGGCAATGATTACGCGGATCTGGAATGGGTGGCAGGCTATCTGGCGCTGCGGTTTCTGGACCGTCCTAAGGATGCGCTGACCCATTTCGAACATCTGCGCGACGCGGTGGTCACCCCCATTTCGCGTGGGCGCGCCGGTTATTGGATGGGCCGCGCCTATGAGGCGATGGGTGACCCGGCAGGTGCTGCCAAGGCCTATGCCTATGGCGCGGATTACCAAACCTCGTTCTATGGGCTGCTGGCGGCGGAAAAGGGGCGCATCCCCTTCGATATCACCCTGCGCGGGGATGAGACCTTTCCGAATTGGCAAGAGGCGACGTTTTTGGACAGTTCGGTCTTTAAGGCGGCGATCCTGTTGCTGGCCGCTGGGGAGCTGAGCCTGTCGGAACGGTTTCTGACCCATCTGGCCGAATCGCTTGACCGGGTTCAGATCGGGCAGATGGGGCAAATGCTGGTGGATCTGCGGCAACCGCATATTCAGGTGATGCTGGGCAAACGCGCTGCCGATTACGAAATTCAGGTGCCGGGGCCATATTACGCGCTGCATCCCGTCGCCGAAAAGCGCTGGCCCGTGCCAACAGAATTGGTTCTGTCCATCGCGCGGCGCGAATCTGAATTTGACCCGAACGTCATTTCCGGCGCGGGGGCGCGCGGGTTGATGCAATTGATGCCCGGCACCGCCCAAGAGGTGAGTGGCAAGTTGGGGCTCGACTACAGTCAGGGCAAGCTGCTGTCCGACCCGATGTATAACGCAACGCTTGGGTCGGCCTATCTGGCCGAATTGGCCGAACGCTATCAGGGCAACGCGGTTCTGATCGCGGCGGCCTATAACGCCGGGCCAAGCCGCCCTGACCGTTGGATGGAAGACTTCGGCGACCCCCGCACATCGAAGGTTGATGTGGTTGATTGGATTGAATTCATTCCCTTCACCGAGACGCGCAACTACGTGATGCGCGTCACCGAAAGCCTGCCGGTCTATCGCGCCCGGTTGGGCCAGCCGCCGCATCCGGTGCCCTTCAGTCAGGAACTGACCGGTTCAACGCTTTTGCCGCTCTCTCCATAGGGTGAACAGACCCGCCAAAACGATGATCGACGCGCCAATCGCCACATTCGGGCGCAGGGTTTCGGCAAAGACGAAAATCCCGATGGCCGAGGCGATGGGCAATTGCAGATAGGCAAAGGGCTGGACTGCGCTGGCCTCGGCGGCCTCATAGCATTTGATCAGCAGGAAATGCCCGGTGGCGGCGGTCATGCATAGGGTCGCCATCCAGATCCAGTCATACGGGGCCAGCGGTTGCCAGTGGAACACGCCAACAGCGGTGGCCGCCAATGCGCCAACGGTGCCCGTCCAGAAGAACGACGTGGCGGCGGTGTCCCGGCGTGCGGCAAAGCGGGTCAGCAAACCATAGAGCGCAAACATCAGCGAAGCGGCCAAAGCAATCAGCGACTTGGCCGAGAACACGTCCGACCCCGGCTCCAGAATGATGACGACGCCAATAAACCCAACGCCGATCGCCGACCAACGCCGCCAGCCAACGCTTTCGCCAAGGATCGGGCCGGATAGGGCGGCGATCAGCAGCGGATAGCTGGCAAAGACCGCGTGCGTTTCCACCAGCCCCAATTGGGTAAAGGCGATCACGGTGACGCAAATCTCGGCCACCAACAGGACGGCCCGGAACCCTTGCAGCCACGGCTGGCTGGTACGGGCCACATCACGCAGACCGTCGGCACGACGTTGGGAAATCGCGATGACAAAGGCGGCAAAGAACCAGTAGCGGATCATCACCACCATGTAGACGTTGTAAGTGTCCGCAAGATAGCGCGAGATCCCGTCCTGCGTGGCAAAGACGAAGGTCGTGGCGATCATCAGCCAGATGCCAAGTTTGGTGTTGTTGCTGGTCATTCTCAGGCCTTTGCGGCGATGGTCATATGGCGCTTGCGGCCAAATCCGGGAATGCGCTGGGTCTGAAGCCCGGCGGCATCCAACGCGCGGCGCACTGCCCCGGCGGCGGAATAGGTGGCGGCGGTTCCATCCGGCGCGGTGTGCTGGGCCACGGCCGTCAGAAGGTCAGGTTCCCACAGTTCGGGGTTCTTGGCAGGGGAAAATCCGTCCAGAAACCAAGCATCTGCGACATGATTCCATGCTGGCACCGTTTCGCGGGCATCGCCCACGATCATCTCAAACGTCAGATCGGGCAGGGTGATCCGGGTCGCGCCTGCCTCCCAATGAGGGCGCAGTTCCGTGGCGATGTCTTCGACCCCCGGAAACTGGGCCTGCGCGCGCAGCATGTCCGGGGCGGCCAACGGATACAGCTCAAAACTGGTGAAGCGCAGCATGCCGGTCTGGCCGGTGTCGCGCCACAGTTTCAAGGTGGCCAGCAGGTTTAGACCGGTGCCAAAGCCCAACTCGGCAATCTGAAACCCGTCGCGAAGCCGCTCAGGCAGCCCGTTCCCGGTCAAGAACACATGGCGCGTTTCTTCCAACCCATTGTCGAGCGAATAGTAAGGATCATCAAAGCGGCGCGAGACCGGCACATTTCCATCGCGCCAGTCCAGCCCATTCGTCTGGTCGATCATGAGGTAAACCTTTAGGTGTCGGGCAAACGGTGCAGTGATCCGAAGGGAAGATCAATGGCTGACGTGACAATTCGTGGGGCCGGGGCCTTTGGTTTGGCGATCGCCTGGGCGTGCGTTCAGCGCGGGGCGACGGTGCAAGTGGTTGACCCCTACGGCGCGGGCAGCGGATCATCCGGCGGGCTGGTCGGGGCTTTGGCGCCGCATGTGCCGGAGAACTGGAACGACAAGAAAGCCTTTCAACTCGATAGCTTGCTGATGGCCGGGGCCTTCTGGTCCGAGGTTGAGGCGGCAGGCGGCGTGACGGCAGGCTATGGCCGGTTGGGGCGCATTCAGCCGCTACTGGATGACCGCGCGGTGGACCTGGCCAAGGTGCGGATTGAAACGGCGCAGCAGTTTTGGGCCGATCACGCCGAATGGCGTGTGGTGGATCGGGCGGATCTGGGTGATTGGTGCCCGCCGTCGCCCACCGGGCAATATGTGTTCGACACGCTTAGCGCCCGGATGCACCCGCGCCGGGCCTGTGCGGCGCTGGTGGCGGCGCTGGCGGCCAAGGGCGTGACAGTGGTGCCCGAGGCACCGGACAGCGGGCAAGTGGTCTGGGCGGCCGGGTGGCGCGGCCTGCTGGATCTGTCCGATGCGCTGGGCAAGCCGGTTGGAAACGGTGTCAAAGGGCAGGCCGCCTTGCTGCGCTATTCCGTCCCCGACGCGCCGCAGCTTTACGCCGATAGCCTGCACATCGTGCCGCATGCCGATGGGACGGTCGCCATCGGGTCCACCTCAGAACGCGAATTCGACGCGCCGGACAGCGTGGATGCGCAATGCGATGCACTGATCGAAAAGGCCGTGCGGCTGATGCCGGTTTTGCAGGGCGCTGCGGTATTGGAGCGTTGGGCCGGTGTGCGCCCGCGTGCCAAATCCCGTGCGCCAATGCTGGGCGCTTGGCCGGACCGCGCGGGCCATTTCATCGCCAACGGCGGGTTCAAGATCGGCTTTGGCATGGCCCCCAAGGTGGCGCTTGTCATGGCCGATCTGGTTCTGACCGGCCAAGACACCATCCCTGACGATTTCCGGGTTGAGGCGAGTCTCTGACGTAGCGCTTGGCTTGCGCCGACCCGCGCCATGGTATCCCCTGCCCCAAAACGGGAGGATACGATGATTGGTGTGATTTTTGAGGTCGAACCGGCAGACGGCAAAACCGAGGCTTACTTGGAAATGGCGGCCAAGATGCGCCCCCTGGTCGAAGAGATCGAGGGCTTCATCAGTGTTGAACGGTTCGAGAGCCTGACAAACCCCGGCAAGCTGCTGTCGCTGTCGTTCTTTGAGGATGAAGCCGCGCTAGAGCGGTGGCGCAAGCTGGAAGACCACCGCCGCGCCCAAGCAGCTGGGCGCAACGCCTTGTTCGCGGATTATCACCTGCGCGTGGTGCAGGTGATCCGCGACTACACCAAGACCGACAGGGCCGAAGCCCCGCAAGACAGCCGCGACGTGCATGGCGCATGAAAAAGGGGCCTTTCGGCCCCTTTGACGTTTAGCCAAAGACCTTGGTCAGAGCCTTGTCCACCGTATCGGTGATTTGGTCGATGTCATCTGGCGTCGCGATCAGCGCGGGGCTGAAGCACAGCGTGTTGTTATAGCCGGGAACCGAACGGTTGGTCGCCCCGATCATCACGCCCTGCGCCGCGCATTCCGCCACAACGGCCTGCACGCGCTTTTCGTCCATCGGCTCGCGGGTGGCGCGGTCTTGCACCAGCTCGGCGCCTAGGAACAGGCCCTTGCCGCGCACATCGCCCACAACCGCGTGCTTGTTCATCAGCTCATGCAGGTTGCCCATCATCCGATCACCCATGCGGGTGGTGTTGCCCAACAGGTCTTCGTCTTCGATGATGCGCATGTTTTCCAGCGCGGCGGCAGGGCCAGCGGTGCAGCCGCCAAAGGTGCTGATATCGCGGAAATAGTTCAGCGGATCGCTGGTGTCGTCTTTGAACATGTCAAAGACCTTTTCCGTTGTGACCATACAGGCAATCGCCGCATAGCCCGAGGCCACGCCTTTGGCCATGGTCACGAAATCGGGCTTGATGCCGTAATGCTGATAGCCGAACCATTCGCCGGTTCGGCCAACGCCGCAAACCACCTCATCGATATGCAGCAGCACGTCATACTTGGTGCAGATTTCCTGCACACGCTCCCAATAGCCGGGCGGGGGCGCGATGACGCCGCCGCCAGCGGTCACGGGTTCTAGGCACAGCGCACCCACGGTATCGGGGCCTTCGCGCAGGATCACCTCTTCAATCGCATCGGCGGCGCGCTGGCCATAAGCCTCGCCCGACAGATGGCCCCAGCCCTGATCCGCTGCGTGATACTCAAGGCAATGCGGCACCTCGACGAAATCGGGCGCGAATGGGCCGTATTGCGCGTTGCGCTGTTTCTGGCCGCCAGCGGACAGGCAGCCGATGGTGGTGCCGTGATAATCGCGGTCACGATAAAGGATCTTGGTTTTCTTGCCGCCATAGCGTTTGTGCGCGATCTGGCGAACCATTTTGAACGCCTTCTCGTTCGCCTCGGACCCCGAGTTGCAATAGTAGACGCGGGTCATGCCCGGCATCTTCTGAATCAGGCGTTCGGCAAACAGGGCGCCCGGCACGCTACCGGCGGCGCCGGCGAAGTAGTTCAGCTTCATCAACTGGTCGGCAATCGCTTTGACGATGGTTTCGCGGCCATAGCCGACGTTCACCGTCCAAACCGCGCCCGAGACGGCATCAAGGTATTCCTTGCCGTTCTGGTCCCACACGCGCATGCCTTTGCCTTCGACGATGATCCGTGGATCGGACGTTTCAAAGGCTTTGTGCTGAACAAGGTGGTGCCACACATGGGCCTTATCGGCATCAACGACATGGCTTAGATCGTTCTGGGAATAGGTGCCGTCCATGGTGTCCTCTCTCTGCGGGGCGGGTTGCGGGGCAAGACTAGCATGGATCGGGGAAATTTTATCAAGTGGTAAATTGTCGATCCGCAGCGTTTGGTACTGTGCCGCTGCGTTCGTGCCTGACGGATGGGCAAAGCGGGTGCTTTGAGAAAAAATCCACCTTCAGCGAAAAAAGTTTGATTTCGCTCTTGCGCCTCTGAGCCGTGCAGTCTAAATCCCGCCTCCACGGACCGATAGCTCAGCTGGATAGAGTACTTGACTACGAATCAAGGGGTCGGGGGTTCGAATCCTCCTCGGTCCGCCACTTACCCCTAAAGCAGGTAAGTAGACGGAAAAAGCCGCCCCTCGGGGCGGCTTTTCTGCTTTTGGGTCAATGGGTTTTACTGCGGGGAATGCCGCGCCTTGCGGCGCGGCACTGGCTTACCAAACGGCGTGCGCTTCCATTGCGACGGGACCGCCGGGGCGGGCTGTCCAAAGCCGCAGGCCTTTGCCGTCAGAATCGGCGTTCAGACGGATCGGCGCATCATCGAACAGGGGCGACAGGCTGCGGAAGGTAAACTCGGTGGGGCTGCGCCCTTCCAGATCGGCGGCCATCTGGCACAGCATTGTTGCCTGCATCGGACCATGTACCACAAGGCCCGGATAGCCTTCGGTCGTCGTGCAGAATTCCTTGTCGTAATGGATGCGGTGGCCGTTGAAGGTCAGGGCGGAATAACGGAATAGCAAGGTGGGCGTCGGGATCAGCCCCTTGTTTTCCTGTCCGTCCGGCGCTGTGGGCGCGGGTTTCGGTGCGGGCGCACCGGGGGGCGGCACATCGCGGTAAACAATATCCTGCCGCTCGGAAATCACGGTGCGGCCATTGCTGGTGACTTGGTGATCGACGGTCACGAAACACAGCGCGCCCGAGCGCCCTTCTTTCAGCGTCACATCGCGGATGGTCGAGGTGCGCGTGACCTCATCCCCCACAAGGATCGGCCCGTGGAAGGCAAACGACCCCCCTGCCCACATCCGGCGCGGCAGCGGCACGGGCGGCAAAAAGCCCCCAAGTGCGGGGTGGCCATCGCGCCCTAGCGCCGACATGGGCGCGATGGGCTGTGCCAGACACAGGTGGATCAGCAGCGGCGCTTCTGCCCCTACCTCGGACGGCCAGTCGCGGTCGAACGTGGCGGCGAACTGGCGGACGGTGGTCGGGCGCAACACTTCGCTGTCGCTTTGGGTGTTGCCGATCCACTGGCGTAGATGGTCGATATCGACGTGCATTCAGTCCTCCTTGGGTTTCAGGGCGGGCACGGGCCCATAGGGGCGCGGATCGCCTACGACGATGGCGGCGGGCGCAGGATAGGCCACGGGACCGTTCGGGGTATCGACTGTGATGCGCCGCAGGTGCGGATGCGCCGACAGCCCCGCCATATCATTTACCGATGCCAGCGCGATGCCAGCCGCCTCAAGCGCGGTGACGGCTTCGGCATTGGTGCGGCGGGCAAAGGCGGCCTGCACCAGCCCATCGGTCACATCGCGGTTCTTCACACGGTCTACATTGGTGGCAAGACGCGGATCGGTGCCAAGGGCGGCGTCGCCAAGGAACACCTCGCACAGCTGGCGCCATTCGCGGTCCGACTGGATCGAGATCAGGATCGGAGCGCCTTCGCTGGGGTGGAACACGCCATAGGGCGCAATCGACGGATGGGCGAGGCCGACACGTTGCGGGGTCTTGCCGCCTTCGTGGTTCAGCAAAGGCACGGTCAGCCAATCGGCCAGCACATCGAACATCGAGATCTGGATCTCGCAGCCCTGCCCGGTGATCCCGCGTTGGATCAGCGCCTCAAGGATCGCGGCATGGGCCGTGGCCCCGGTTGCGATATCCACCACCGATGTGCCCACGCGCGACGGCTCGGACGGGCCGCCGGTGATCGAACAAAGGCCGGACTCTGCCTGTATCAGCAGATCATAGGCCTTGCGGTCGGCCATCGGCCCCGTTTCGCCATAGCCCGAGATCGAACAGACGATCAGGCGCGGATGCTGGCGGCGCAGGTCTTCGGGCGCAAAGCCCAGCCGTGCCAGCGAACCGGGTTTCAGGTTCTGGATCACCACATCGGACCCCGCGATCAGATCGGCCAGCGCCGTCTTGCCCGCATCCGTCATCAGATCCAGCGTCACGGTTTCTTTGCCACGGTTCAGCCAGACGAAATAGCTGGATTGCCCCTTGGCCACGGCGTCATAGCCGCGCGCGAAATCGCCCTCGGGCCGTTCGACCTTGATCACCCGCGCGCCCGCATCGGCCAAACGCGACGAGGCAAAAGGCGCGGCGACCGCCTGTTCAATCGCCAGAACGGTCAGCCCCTCCAAAGGACGCATCAGAACGACCTCGGCATACCGAGCACGTGTTCGGACACGTAGGACAGGATCAGGTTGGTCGAAATCGGCGCGACTTGGTACAGGCGCGTTTCGCGGAACTTGCGTTCGACGTCATATTCATTGGCAAAGCCGAATCCGCCGTGGAACTGAAGGCAGGCATTCGCCGCCTCCCAGCTGGCCTTGGCCGCCAGCAGTTTGGCCATGTTCGCTTCAGTCCCGCAGGGAAGGCCCGCGTCATACAGCTCACAAGCCTTGTAGCGCATCAGATCGGCGGCCCGCACTTCGATATAGGCCTCAGAGATCGGGAATTGCACGCCTTGGTTCATGCCGATTGGGCGGCCAAAGACTTCGCGTTCAGAGACGTATTTGGTGACCTTGTCGGTGAACCAATAGCCGTCCCCGATGCATTCGGCGGCAATCAGCGCCCGTTCGGCGTTCAGCCCGGTCAGGATGTATTTGAAGCCCTTGCCCTCTTCGCCGATCAGGCTGTCTTCGGGCAGTTCTAGGTTGTCAAAGAACAGCTCATTGGTTTCGTGGTTGACCATATTCGGGATGGGATTGACCGTCATGCCGGTCTTCATCGCCTCTTTGATATCCACAAGGAAGATTGACAGCCCTTCGGACTTCTTCTTCACCTCGGACAGGGGCGTGGTGCGGGCCAGCAGGATCATCAGATCCGAATGCTGAACGCGACTGATCCAGACTTTCTGGCCATTGATCACCCAGCGCCCATCTTTTTTTACGGCAGTGGTTTTTAGCTGCGTGGTGTCGGTGCCCGTGGTCGGTTCCGTCACGCCCATGGATTGCAGGCGCAATTCACCGCTGGCCAGTTTGGGCAGGATGCGCTGGCGCTGCTCTTCCGATCCGTGCCGGACCAGCGTGTTCATATTGTACATCTGCCCGTGGCACGCGCCCGAATTGCCGCCCGCACGGTTGATTTCCTCCATGATCACCGACGCTTCGGTCAGGCCAAGGCCCGAACCGCCGTATTCCTCGGGGATCAGGGCGGCCATCCAGCCCTCTTTGGTCAAGGCGTCAACGAAGGCTTCGGGGTAGGCTTTTTCCTCATCAATCTTGCGGTGATATTCGGCAGGAAACTGGGCGCAAAGCGCCTGAATGCCGTCTCGGATGTCCTGATAGGGATCGGTTGTCATGACGCTCTCCTGCGATCTTGTTGGCGGCAGATAAGCGTCTTAGGGGATATTGCGCAAATATATGTTTTCGATAATTTGCATACAGGATTTGTATGGATAGGCGGAAATGGCACTCGACACCCGGCAGATGCGCTATTTTCTTGAGATCGCCGAACAAGGCAGCATCACCCGCGCCGCGCAGGTGCTGAACGTGGCGCAGCCTGCGCTATCTCTGCACTTGAAGACCTTGGAGGAGCGCCTTGGCACCCAACTGCTGATCCGCAGTCGCAGTGGCGTGACGCCCACCGAAGCGGGGCAAGTGTTGATGCGCCGCGCCCGCGCGATCTTGGACGACATGGCCCGGACTGAGGATGAAATCCGCACGCTAGACGCGGATCCGGCGGGCGTGGTGCGTGTGGGCCTGCCCGGAACCATCAGCGCCCTGCTGACCCTGCCGCTGATCAAAGCAGCCCGCGCACGCTATCCCCGGATCACGATCAACATCGCCGAGGCGATGAGCGGGTTTATCGCCGGTTGGATGAGCGAGGGGCAGGTGGATCTGGCCGTGCTTTACAATCGCAGCAGCGCAGCGGGCGTCATGGCCCGGCCCTTGCTGGAGGAAGAACTGGTCGTGCTGTGGCCCGCCAACGCAAAGCGCCCCGAGGTGATGGCCCTATCTGAACTGCGGGATGAACCGATGGTCCTGCCAAGCGCGCCGCACGGGCTGCGCCAACAGCTTGAACGGGACTTGGGCGCGCTGGATATTCGGCCCGCAATCGCGATGGAGGTGGATTCCTACGCCAATATCAAAGCGCTGGTCGCGGCGGGATATGGCGCATCGGTGCTGCCGCGCCATGCCGTTCAGGCCGAGGTCGCCGAGGGCAAGCTTGGCATCTCGCGCTTGGCGGCGCCGGGGTTGTGGCGTCAGGCGGTGATGGTCACGCCCACAAACCGTCCGGTTACCCGCGCACAGCAGGCGGTGCAGGACGTGCTAAGCCAAGTCGTGGCCGACATGCTGGCCAATGGCGATTGGTCCGGTGCGCGGGCGGTGTCGCCTTAATCGACGGGCAGGCCGCTTGGGACGCTGTCAGGCCGCCCCAGCGGGCGCGACTGTGCGGTTTCCCCGGTCAGGCAATTCAGGAACGCCTCAATGTCGATGATATCCTGTTCGCTCAGATGCACCGGCTGGGTGTCGACAATCGCGGCCTGACGCGCCATTTCCAGCGCGTCACTTTGCACACGGAAATCAGTGCTTTGCAGCCAAGGCACGCGGGGCAGGGTGGCCTTATCGGGCGTCCAACTGGCCCGCATTGCGACGGGATCGGCCATATGGCGGATCATGTCCTTCAGGTCACTATAGGCCCCATTATGCCCATAGGGTCCGGTTAGCGCGACATTGCGCAAGGACGGCGTGCGGAACTTGTAGGCATCGAGCAGGTTTGACGTGGCAAACATCCGGCCCACATCGCGCGGTACGGGGTCGTATTTATCGGTCCGGCCGGGGCCGAATTGCGGGATCGCCATCGCGTGGAACTGCTGATCGCTGAACAGAGGGCCGTTGTGGCAGGCCACGCAGTGCGCCTCACCAAAGAACAGCTCGCGCCCGCGCTCGGCCTCTTCCTGTAAGGGTTTGCCTTGGGTGACATAGGCGTCATAGACGCTGTCGTAGCTTTGCCATTCCGATCCGATGAACGCCGCGATGGAATTGACGATCTGCACGATGGTCAGGTCATCGGGGCCGTTCACCTCGGGGTAGGCCGCAGTGATCATCTGTGTATAGGCTGGGATGTCGCGCACGCGATTGGTGATCTCGGCCCAGCCCAGGTCAATCCGCTTGGCCACGGCCGCGCCGATGGGGTTTTCATGCGCCCCGCCTGCCATTTCATCGGCAGATGTCATCGGGAATAGCGCCTGCGCGGCGATGATCGTGTCCAAACCGGTGGGCAGCAAATCCTTGGCGGGGGTGTCGAATCCCCCGGCGTATTTATCCGACACGGCCACGCGGCCATCGTGGAACAGGTTGGTGATGTCCTTGTGGGCGATGTTCCAAAGCGCAGGCGCATTGCGTGGAATTCGGGCCGAGATTTTGTCCAACCCCTCGGGCGATAGCCGCGTCGGCCCAAGCCCTACGCCGCCTTCGCCAATACCAAGGCTAACGGAATCAGTGCCTGCCATATCGTGGTGATGACACGTCGCGCACGAGATATTTTTGTTCCCGGACAGGATCTTATCGTAAAAAAGCAACTGGCCGATGCGGGCTTTGGCGGGGTCGAATTCATAAAATTGTGACGCGTCTAGACGGTCTGCCACGCTCGGGCTTGCAAGGGTGGTGGCCATAACCAAGGCCGTCCCCAATGTGGAAAGGGTCAATGTGATTTTCATAGGTCCGAACAATTCTGGCAAACGCATAGCGAGGTGAACGAAAGATATAAACAAGTGCGAGCCGCCGAAAAAAAGGCGCTGTTGGGGCAATATTCCCCAGTTTGAGACGATTCACCAAGGAAACAATCTGTTGGCGTTCGGCCAACAGTGGCCAATTGCCTAGCCGTCGAAGGTGCCGAATTGCCCGGCCGAGAAGATCAGCGGCGCACCATCGCGGGTTTCCACCTCGATCACCTGACCGATGACGACCGTATGATCGCCGCCGTCGTGCTGGGCTATGTTGCGGCATTCAAAGCGCGACAGGCAGCCTTCGATCAAGGGGGTGCGATGTGCGCTTTCGCGCCAGTCGATAGCACCGAAGGCGTCGCCGGACCGGGCAAAGCCACTGGACAGCGCGGCTTGACCTGCGCCCAGAACGTGGATCGCGAAATAGTCGGCAGCAACATAGAACGGATAGCGCGAAGACCGTTTGGCAGGTGACCAAAGCACCAGCGGCGGGGTCAAAGATAGGCTGGCAAAGCTATTTGCGGTGATCCCGATCGGGCCGGTTGGCGTCATGCAGGTGATCACCGTGACGCCCGTGGCAAACTTGCCCAAGGCATCGCGGAAGCTGCGGGGGTCTGCCTCCGCCGGGTCGAATATTTGCGCCTGCTCGCTCATGCCATTGCTCTTACGTCAGATTGCCAGATAGGGCCAGCACCCAAGCGGGTACGGCCCTAATCTGGCGCGGTGCGGTGCAATCTCAAGGCTTAATCGTCTGTGTCCATCCAGATGGTGATCGGGCCATCGTTGACCAAGGCGACTTTCATATCGGCGGCGAACTGACCCTTGGCCACAGGAACGCCCTGCTCGGCCAGTTGATCGGCAAAGTAGAGATACAGCGCTTCACCTTCTGCGGGCGGGGCTGCGGTGGAAAATCCGGGGCGATTGCCGCGCCGCGTATCGGCGGCCAAGGTGAACTGGCTGACCACCAAGGCGCTGCCGCCGATGTCCAGAACGGACCGGTTCATCTTGCCTGCCTCATCGGCAAAAATGCGCAGCTTGGCGATCTTGGCGGCCAGCTTATCGGCCTCGGCCTGTGTGTCGCCCTGCATCGCGCAGATCAGGATCACCAAGCCCTGACCGATTTCGCCGATCACGGTGCCATCCACCGTGACCGACCCTTCGGTGACGCGCTGAAGAAGCGCTCTCACAGCTCGTTCGCCCAGGGCGGGTTGGCCCCGGCGCGGCTGACGGTGATGGCGGCGGCGCGGGCGCCCAGATCAATCGCCGGTGTCAGATCCTGTTCCGAGGCATCGGTCAACGCGTCTTTGGTCAGCAGGCCATCGCGGGCCAAACCGGCCAAAAGCCCTGCGTTGAACGTATCGCCCGCGCCCACGGTATCGACCACGGTCGCCTTATGCGCCGGAACCGAGAAACGGCCCCAACGGGTGTAGGCGTCAATGCCTTCCGCGCCTTTGGTGATCAGCACCAACTTGGCCCCACCTGCGACCAGCCCTTCGGGGGAATCGCCGATCCACTCCAGATCTTCGTCAGACACTTTGATGATGTCGGCCTTGGCCAGCATCGCGCCAAGGCGGTTGCGATAGCGTTCTTCGTCCTGAATGAAGCCGGGGCGAATGTTCGGGTCGATCATGATGACGCGCGACGCGGATTCGCGGGCGCATAGCACCGCGTAGCTGTCGGCGGCGGGTTCGGACACAAGGCTGATGCCGCCGAAAAAGCACGCTTCAACACTGTCCGGCAATTCCGGCAGGTCGTCTTGGGCCAGCATGCGGCCCGCCGTGCCTTCGTCATAGAATGCGTATTTGGCGTGACCATCGACCAGCGTCACAAAGGCCAAGGTCGTCGGACGGTTCGAACGCGGGCAGTACTGCACATCGACCTTCGATGCGGCCAAAGTGTCTTGGAGCAGTTGGCCAAACAGGTCAGACGACAGCCCGCCGAAATAGCCCGCAGGGGCGCCAAGCCGTCCAAGCGCAATCGCGGTGTTGAACACAGCGCCGCCCGCATAGGGCGCGAAGGCTTGTTCATCTTGCGTTGAGACACGCGGCAGCATGTCGATAAGGGCTTCTCCGCAGCATAGGATCATGGCTGTCCCTCTTCATTGATGTTTGCGCTAACTGCCCCTGAACCTGCCTTCAGGTCAAGCTCAGATTTCAGTCGGGTCATTGGTTCTGCGCAACGATATAGCCGATCCCGCCGGCGACAATCAGGCCCAGAACAACGGCAATCGCGATTTTCCATGCCGACCACGGACGTTCGCCCTGCACGCGGCCCGTGCGCCCGTTCACCACAAAACGATAGGTCTTGCCCCGGTATTTATAGGCGGCCAGCCAGACCGGCAGCAGGATATGCTTGAAGGTGACATCTGAAATCGTGGTTTCGATCTTGTTGATGCGCTGCGCGTCGCCGCCAATGTCAAAGCGCACGTCCCGTTCGATCACCCGGTCTATGTGCTGGCGGGCCAGAACCATGCCTTCCTCAAGATCGACGGAATAGGCCTCGGCCCGGAACCCGGCAAGGTATTCGGGGCGATACGGTTCCATCGCGGGCAGATCCCAGGGTTCCAACGCCTCGGTGTATTTGCGCGGCAGGGATTTCGACGCCAGCACCAGCACGTCGTCAAAGAACCGCGCCACCCGGCCCGAAGCAAAGCTCCAACGGATTTTGCGTTCCTGTACGGTTTCTTGCTTGCCGTCGCGCATGACGGTTTTGGTGACGTAATAGGCATCGCCACGTTGGCCGGTGTAGCTTGATTTCGTATCGGCGTCGAAGGTCCAGTAGGGCACATATATGCCCTGCATTTTCCGGCCCTTGCGCGCATATTCCTGCAACCCGTTTGGTGCGAACCACAGCTTGCCCAGCCATGTGTTCATCGCATCGCGGGCGCCCTTTTCATCCAGGGCAAAGGGCAACAGCCCCTTGGGTTTGAAATGCCGGTGGGTTCCGGTGTCTGTCACAACGGGCGTGGCGCAGAACGGGCATTCGGTGGCGTGAATGTCGGGGTCAAATTCGATCTGCGCGGCGCAGTTCGGGCAGGTTGTCACACGGGTGGTTTCGATCTCCTGAAGCGGGATCTGGTTCTTCAGCGCTTGGTTGAAGTCCAACTCCTTCACGCCGCCGTCCCACGGGCCTTTTTCCGCCACGGGCTGCGTGTTGCCGCAATGATCGCAGATCAGCTGACCACGCTCGGGATCAAAGGTCAGATCCGCGCCGCATTGATTGCAAGGAAAGCGGTGCTCATCGGTCGGGGCGGCAGGGGGCAGGTCAGTCATGGCGCTTTCTAGGCTGAAGTGGGCCAGATTTTTTGCGATGACCGCTAAATCGTCCAGCCCCGGATCCGTTTAAAATAATAACCGGTTGGTAAAGTAGTGAGTGCGCCCGGCTCTGGTTCCTCTGACAAGCAAGAGGCGGGCGAAGGTTTGTATGGTTACAAGTATCGGTGCAACGCCTTCGGAGTCATGATCCGAAGTGCGTTGTCCCGCAGTATGTAGTGCCGCCATAGGTGGAACACCGCATGCGCGACGATTGTGAACAACAGGATGTTGAACGCGATCTCATGCACTTCGACAAACACCCCTTGCAACGCCTTGGTTCCGCCGCCCGTGTTGAGCGGGACGATGCCGAACGCCTTGATGACATAGGGCGCGCCGATGGCCGTCATGGCGCCGGTAAATACCACGAATGGCAGGCCGAAATACAAGATGCGGTGCACAACCGGGTGCACGCGCTTGGCCAGCGGCGGCAGCTTGGGGCCTGCCCGGCCCGCAAGCCCCTTGATCGCGAAAATCACAAACCACACGACCGACGCGATGGCCAGCAGCAGGCCCACGCCCGCGTGGGTGGCCAAAGCCGCAGCGCCAAGATTGCGCACGTCCTCGGGTTCTACCAAGAAGAAATAGAGGATCAGAAAAGCGCAGGTCCAATGCAGGGTTTTGATGGCGGTGCGTCTTGTCATGGTGTGTTCCTTATGCGCCGGGCGGCGGCGGGGGTGGCATGATGGTGAACAGCTGCGCCAGTTCCTGCACGTCGCCCGCGCGCTTCCAGCCGTCCTGACCGGGGGTCCAGACATGTGTATCGCGTGCCAAACCGCCTGTCTGGGCCATCTTGCCCATATCCGCCTTTGAGAACGGGCCTTGCGTCTGGCCGTTTACGGCGATGTGCCATACATGTTCAACGGGCGGCGGCGGCGGGGCCACGGGTGCGGCCTGCGCGGCGGGCTGCGCGCCCCAGGGGCCTTGGTTGGCCATCATATTGCCCATCTGCATACCCAGACCTGCGCCCATACCCATGCCCATGGCTTGATCGGCCGCGCCGCCTTTGCCCATGGCTTCGGCTGCTTTCCACTTCATGTGGTCGTCCAGATTGCCCGCGATGCCGCGGCTGGTGCGGGCGTCCAGCGCCTTTTCGACCGCCGGCGGCAGCGAAATGTTCTCGATGTACAGTTCCGGGATCGAGACGCCGTAGTCCTTCATCACCGGGTCGATGGCTTGCGCGATCAGCTTGCCCACCTCGGCGGTATTGGCGGCCATGTCCAAGACGGGAATGCCCGATGCCGCAATCGCGCGGCTGAATTCCTGTACGATGATGTTGCGGATCTGAAAGCTGATCTCATCGGCGGTGAATTCACCATCCGTTCCGACGATCTCGGTCAGGAACAGGGCCGGGTCGTTGACCTTGATCGTATAGGTGCCAAAGGCGCGAATGCGGGTCGGCCCGAATTCCGGGTCGCGCAGCATGATCGGGTTCTTGGTGCCCCACTTCAGATCGGTGAAGCGGTTGGTGTTGACGAAATAGATCTCGGACTTGAACGGCGACTGGAAGGCGTGGTCCCAGTGCTGCAAGGTCGTCATGATCGGCATGTTGTTGGTTTCAAGCATGTAAAGGCCGGGTGTGAACACATCCGCCAACTGGCCTTCGTGAATGAACACCGCCGCCTGACCTTCGCGCACCGTCAGTTTGGCGCCGTACTTGATTTCATGCCCTTCGCGTTCGAACCGCCAGACCATCGTATCGCGGGTGTCATCGACCCAATGGATGACGTCGATGAATTCGCCCTTGAGGAAATCGAAAATGCCCATGTCAGGCCCTCCTTCTTAGCTTGGTCCGCCCATCAGCGAGGCGGCAATCTCACGCACGATGGGGCGCGCGGTTTCGGCGCTCATGCCCGGTGTTAGGCGTGAATTGTACAGGATTTTCAGTAAAAGTTCGTCATGCCCCGTCAGCAGCGCGAATTCATCGTCATCGTTAAAGATCGACGGACGCGCGCGCGGGCTGTCATTTCCAAGGCCAAGGCCCTGCGCCACCTCTTCGTGGATGCAGGACAGGCGCATCAGATCGGGGTGTTCGGCGCGGATCACAGCCACCGCCTGCCCATAGGAATACCCGCCCGGCTGGCTGGAAAAGGCGACCACAAGGCAATGGATCGAACGCGGCAGCGTGTCGAAGATGCGCAAGGATGCAGTGTTCAGGTTTGGCACCAGCGACAGGATGCGCGGCTTGATGATCGCTTTGTCATCTTCGCCCACGAACATCACCACGAAATTCGGGTCGCTATCCACCATCGACATGCTGTGCCCGGTCAAAGCCGACAGGCGCTGAACATAGCGGGCAAGGCTGGTGCGGTCTTTTTCGCGCTGGCTGGCGGGGACGGTCGCGCCAAATTCGGCGGCAACGCGGATCGGCCGTTGCCATTTCTTGACCGGCCCAAGCGTGCCGCCGCTGCGTTCCAGCCCGCGGCCCCGCACGTATTCGTCTTGTAGCGCGATGTATTCGAAGTTGCGGGCCAAGGTGGCGGCGTCGAACGGGGTATCGGGCCCGTTTCCTGCATCCGTGCGCAAAAGTCCCTGATCGAGCAAGTCTTGCTCAACACGGGCATAGTACTGGGCAAGCGCCCGGCTTTCGCCGGATCGCTGCGGGGTGGGTGCGCCGGTGGTTTGCAGATTGTCCGGGCGTGCCTGTGGTTTCACGCCATGCGTCACCGGACCCTGAGGGCCCGGAACGCACGCGGCCAGCCAAAGCAGGGCCGCAAAGCCTACGCCACGAATGGGCCAGCCACCGGCCATGTAAATCAGCCCGGCACTGCGGTGCCGGCATTGTCGCCGGTGCCGGTTTTGCGGGCCTTGGCCGATGCCAGCGTATCGCGCAGATCGCTTTCCATCTTCTTCAGCTCGGTCTCGGCGGCAGCGCGGCGGGCCTTGCCTTCGTCGGCGATGCGCAGGCTGTCTTCGATGGTGCCGATCAGATCGGCATTGGCCTGTTTGACAGCTTCGATATCAAACACACCGCGCTCCATTTCCTGACGGATCATGGCGTTGCTGTCGCGCAGGTTCTTGGCATTCGCGGTCAGCAGTTCATTGGTCAGATCATTGGCATCGCGCACAGCAGCGGCGGCTTCGGCGCTGCGCTGGATGGTGACGGCCTGTGCCAGCTGGGTTTCCCAAAGCGGCACGGTGTTGACCAGGGTGGAGTTGATCTTGGTCACCAGCGACTTGTCGTTTTCCTGCACCAGACGGATCGAGGGCAGCGACTGCATCGTCACCTGACGCGTCAGCTTCAGATCGTGAACGCGGCGTTCCAGATCGTCGCGGGCGGCGCGAAGATCACGCAATTCCTGCGCTTTCATCACCTGATCGCCTTCGGCAGCGGCCTGAACTTCGGCTTCTTTGGCCGGGATGTCGTTTTCGTCCAGATCTTTCAGCTTCTGTTCGCCTGCCGCGATATAGAGGGCCAGTTCGTCGTAGAAGTTCAGCGTTTTTTCATACAGCAGATCCAAAGACTTGATGTCCTTGAGCAGCGTATGTTCGTGCTTCAGCAGGTCATCGGTGATCTTGTCGATCTGGCCCTGCACCTCTTCGAAACGGGCGGTGAACTTGGCGAAGGGCGCGGCCTTGCCCAGCAGCTTTTCCCAGAAAGACCGTTCGCGGCGCACATCCAATTCCGAGATCGAAAACCCGCGGATGGTGGTGACAATGCCGCGCAGGCTGTCGCCCGCCGGGCCGACGTCTTTGTTGCGGACGTCTTGCAGCATCGCTTGGCTGATTTCCTGCAATTCGGCCTGCGCAGCGGATCCGAATGCAACGATCGAGTTGGTGTCGCCCATGTCGATTTCGGCCATGCGCGACCGGATTTCTTCGCTGGTGGCCGGATCTGCCTGTTCCAGCGTTACGACAGCAGTGGCCTCTTTGGGTTCGGGCAGAACCACGGCGTTCACTTCGTCCACAAGGGCCAGTGCCTGTTCGGCTTTGGCGCGTACATTCTCTGACATCAGGAGTCCCCTTTCCCAGTTTTACCGCCTCAATCGAGGCGGACTCCTTCGCGCTGCAATCTTTCGCGCAGCACGTCAATTTCGACCGTTAGATCGGCGTTGTTGTCCAACAAAAGCTTTTCAGTTTTCTGACCGAAGCTTTCCTCCAGATCCGTCAGCAGCATCATGTAGTTGCTACGGGCAGTCAGATCTTGGGACCGGCTAAAGATATCGGCGAATTTGGCGGACGCATCACGCGCGCCCATCAAATAAACCCCTAGGTATTTCTTGGCCGCCGTCAGATCGCGCGGGTCTTCTTCGACAGTGCGGATCATTTCGCGTACTTTGACCTGAAACCGTTCGACCCGTGCTTCGACCTGACGGTCGCCAGCGCGGCGGATGGCGTCGGCCATTTCGGTCAGGTAACGCTCGGCCTCATCCACGACTTTGGCAACGCGGTCTTGCTGGAAGGTGTCAACGCCTTCCATCCCTTTGTCTTTCATCGGATCAAGGCCAAAAGCCGCCAGTTGCAGGCCCGTTGCCGCCGCGCCAAAGATCACCGGCGCAATCAGGCCCGGATCGTTTTTCCAAGCGGCTACCGCAACGCCCAGCCCCGTCAGGACCGAGGCGGCAATCTTGCGCGGCATGGCCGGGCGACGCGCCACACGGCGTTCGTTGAACGCGGCCTCAGCCCGCAATCCTTCGCGCAGCAGCCACGCGCCCAAAACCAACAGCCCTGCGCCAACCAAGCCCGTTGCCAGCCCGATCGCGCCATCACTGATCGATGTGAAGGCCAGGATCACCGGCGGGACGAACAACACGTTCGACCGTGCGCCTGCGGGGTCAACCTTGGCGCCACGGAATGTAGATTGCTGGCCCGGTTTGGAGGTTTCGCCGCCCGGACTAAACTTACCGCCGAATCGTTGTGCCATGCTCAAAGCCCCCCAAGCCAACCGCTAGAGGCGCCAAACAACATGATCAGCAATAGAACATAGGCTATTTTCTGTAGGCCGGTTCCCGACATTAAGCTCCACCCAAAACCCTCAAATCTGAGGTAAATCTAGGTGATGCGGCGCAATGCTGCTAGGGGGAACCGTTTGGTTTTCGTCTCAGGCGACCGATCTGCGCGTCATCTGATCGAACAGCTTGTCATTTCGGCTGTCGTCGCCTTCGTCGCGGGCTGTTGCTTCGCGGAAGGTGGCAACCATTTCTTCGGCCAGATCGCCAAGCGCGCGGATATAGCGGCGCTTGAAATCCGGGTCGGGATTTTCCTGATAGTCGATATAGAAGGTGTCGGTGGCCATGGCCGCCTGCGTGATCGTGTTGCGGATATCTTCCAACAACTCTTCTTGGACGGCCGGGTTGTTCTCGACGGTGTCCATGAACACTTCGCGGAAGGCGACGGCATGGGTGGTCAGGTCGTCTTCGTCCAGCGTTTCGATGCGGCGAACGATGGCATTGAGAACGCGGTCGGCGGTTTCAATGAACTTGGCCTCTTCCCCGGCAGACAGGGTGCGGGCGCGGGGGCGGGCATTGGGCGAATATTCGTCCAAACCAAAAGCCAGCAGGCACAGCCCGAAACCGACAAAGCCAATCGCGACGGCCATCAGGGCCGAATCGAATTTCATCAGGCCCAGCATCAGCAGGGCAACCGCCATAAGGCCCGATCCGATCATCTTGCGCGGCCAGTTGGCCACATCGTCCAGCGACTCGCCATTTTGGGCGCGGATGCCTTGGATCAGGAAATGGCCAGCCACCCAAATCACCGCAAAGATCAACGCCCCGGCCACCATGCGGCCCGCGTCGCCGCTGACAAACCAGATCAACAGCGGCAGCGCCGCCAGCTTTAGCAGGTTGACGTTTTCAGGGGTACGGTTTGCACCGATACGACCGATTTTGCCATGCATCGCCATTGGTCCGCTCACATGAAGGTCAGCCAAAAGATCAGGCACCACAGCGCCGACAGCGCCAGGTTCGACAAAGCTCGGTCAGGCGAGGCGAATTTGACGGCGGCCGTGACGGCGACGTCGTAGGTGTCCCGCAGGACAGCGCGCAAATTGCTGAAGATCAGCCAATAAGACGCAAGAAGAATCAAAAGTGCCAGAACCGAGATCATCATGATCCCGAAACTGACGTCCAAAACGGGCGGAAACGTGGCGCTTTGCGGGTATTGTGCTGACACGGGCGCAAATGGCCGTAAATCTGCTAGCGTGTTGCGCGATCAGGTCTTTTTGGTCCACGTGCGGGTTGTTTTGGGGCCGGGGCCGGTGGGCTTGGGGCCACGCCCCGGACCCTTGGGGCCTTGGCCGGGTTTGCCGCCGGTTGGGCGGCCCGCGCCCGGTTTGCCAAAGCTTGGCTTTGCCGCGCCGGGCTTGCCAGCACCGGGTTTGCCTGTGCCCGGTCGACCTGCGCCCGGTTTGC
The DNA here is from genome assembly GCF_900302505.1 of Pseudoprimorskyibacter insulae. Classification (GTDB taxonomy): domain Bacteria; phylum Pseudomonadota; class Alphaproteobacteria; order Rhodobacterales; family Rhodobacteraceae; genus Pseudoprimorskyibacter; species Pseudoprimorskyibacter insulae. The sequence continues at coordinate 639,134 of NZ_OMOJ01000002.1, forward strand.
CAAAGTTCGGCTTTGCCGCGCCGGGTTTGCGGGTGCCGCGCAGCGACTGGCCGGGATCGTCGGCGCCTTTGGCGGCCGGTCCGCCCGGACGGCGGCGCGTCGGGGTTGGTTTATCGGACTTTGCGCCCTCAAGGCCCAACTGGTCCCGCATGATCTTGGAGCGCACCTCTTCGACCTCGCCGGTCTTTAGCTGGCCCAATTGGAACGGGCCATAGGACACGCGGATCAGGCGGTTCACCGTCAGGCCGATATCGGTCATGGCGCGGCGAATTTCGCGGTTTTTCCCTTCGCGCAGACCAACCGTCAGCCAAGCGTTGGCCCCCTGTTGGCGGTCTAGCGTGACGATCATCGGCTGAAAGGTCTGACCATCCACGACGATTCCCTTGCGCAAGGGTTCCAGCGTTTCGTCGGAAGGGCGGCCATTGACGCGCACGCGGTAGCGGCGCAGCCAGCCGGTGCTGGGCAGTTCCAACTTGCGCTTGATCGCGCCGTCATTGGTCAGCAGCAACAGCCCTTCTGAATTCAGGTCAAGACGCCCAACGCTGAGGACGCGCGGCATATCTTCGGGCAATTTGTCAAAGATCGTCTCGCGGCCCTTTTCATCGCGGTCGGTGGTCACAAGGCCCACGGGCTTGTGGTACAGCCAAAGGCGCGCGCGCTCAGGCTCGGCGATGGGCTGGCCGTCGACGGCGATCTTATCGGCGTCGGTGACGTTCAGGGCCGGTGAATTGATGATCGCGCCATTGACCGACACGCGGCCTGCTTCGATCATGCGTTCCGCATCGCGGCGGCTTGCGACGCCAGCGCGGGACAGGACTTTGGCGATGCGATCGCCCGGAGGGGTTTCGTTGCTCATACACTGGCCATACTGTATGGCGCGGGTCTGGGCAATCGGGCGTTCGAGAGGCGCGAGAGGCAAATGACATTTACCAGCTTCATGGATCACGCCTTGACCGAGGCGCAGGCCGCCGCCGACCGTGGCGAAGTTCCGGTGGGCGCAGTGATCGTCGATGCCGCTGGTGCAATTGTGGCCGCCGCTGGCAACCGAACGCGGGAACTCAATGATCCAACCGCCCATGCCGAGGTTCTGGCCATTCGCGCCGCCTGCGCCGCATTGGGGCAGGAACGGCTGACGGGCTATGACCTCTATGTCACGCTGGAACCCTGCCCGATGTGTGCCGCCGCCATTTCCAACGCGCGAATTCGGCGGCTGTACTATGGGGCATCAGATCCGAAAACGGGCGGTGTCGAACAGGGGGCGCGGGTGTTCAGCCATCCACAGTGCCACCATGCGCCCGAAGTCTATGAAGGCATCAATGCCCGCCCATCCGAAGAGATGTTGCGCCGGTTTTTCGCGGAGAAGCGCCAATGAGCAAGATTTACCTGTTCAACAAGCCATTTGGCGTGTTGACCCAGTTCACCGACAAAGGACACGAAGGCGCAGAGCGCGAGACGCTGTCGAATTATATCAATATTCCAGATATTTATCCTGCGGGGCGTCTGGACCGGGATAGTGAAGGTCTGTTGGTGCTGACTGATGACGGCAAGTTGCAGGCGCGGATATCCAGCCCGAAATTCAAACAGCCCAAGACCTATCTGGTGCAGGTCGAAGGCACGCGGGATGAGGCGCAACTGGACCAGCTCCGCAAAGGCGTGACACTGAAAGACGGCCCGACCCGGCCCGCACAGGTCGAGGCGATTGACCCGCCCGAGTTGTGGGAGCGTGACCCGCCGGTGCGGTTTCGCAAGACGGTGCCGGATGGGTGGCTGAAGATTACCATCACCGAAGGGCGCAACCGGCAAGTGCGGCGGATGTGCGCCCATGTGGGGCTGCCCTGTCTGCGACTGGTGCGTTGGTCTGTGGGGGCGTGGGATTTGCGGGGGATGCGTCTGGGTGAAGTGCGCGAGGCGCCGCTGTCGGACTTTTATCGCCCGCGCCGCCGGTGAAATCGTAATCCAGCGGTGCGCCGCTAACGCGGCGCGCATGGGGTGCTTGGCCATTCGGCCAAGCGGGTGGGGGCGCTGCCCCCGGCTTCCTGCGGAAGCCCCCCCTGGCGGTATTTACCAAAGAGAAGAAGAGGCGGTCAGACCCATTTGGCCAAGGGCGGCAGGCTCATCAATACGGCATTGGCGTCATGGCCGGTTTCCAGCCCGAATTTGGTGCCGCGGTCGTAGACCAGATTGTATTCGGCATAGAGCCCGCGGTGGATCAACTGCGCGTCTTTGTCGGCTTCGGTGAAATCCTCAACCCGGCGCTTTTCAATCAACGGCAGGAAGGCCGGTAGGAAGGCGCGGCCGATGTCTTGGGTCAGGGCAAAGTCGCGTTCCCAATCGCCTGAATTCTGATCGTCCATAAAGATGCCGCCGACGCCCCGTGCCCGGTTGCGGTGCGGGATGTAGAAATATTCATCGGCCCATTCCTTGAGGCGCGGATATTCATCAGGCCCATGCGGGTCGAGATGCGCCTTTTGGGTGGCGTGGAAATGCGCGGTGTCTTCGGCAAATTCCAAGCAGGGGTTCAGGTCTGACCCACCGCCGAACCACCATGCGTGCGGGGTCCAGAACATGCGGGTGTTCATATGAACCGCCGGGCATTTGGGGTTGCGCATATGGGCAACCAGACTGATGCCTGAGGCCCAGAAGCGTGGGTCGTCCTTCATGCCGGGGATGCCTTTGCGCGCGGCCATGGCCATTTGCGCCCGTTCGCCCAAGGTGCCGTAGACGGTCGAGACATTGACGCCGACCTTTTCGAACACGCGGCCGCCGCGCATCACGCTCATCAAGCCGCCGCCCGCGTCGGATCCGTCGTCGCTTTGGCGTTTGGTGTCGGTAACCTCGAACCGGCCTGCCGCCATGTCCGCGAAGGGGCCAATGCTATGGCTGTCTTCTAGCGCTTCGAAGGCGGCAACGATCTGGTCGCGCAGGTCGCGGAACCATGCGCTGGCGCGGTCGCGTTCGGTCAGAAGCTCTTGGGTCATGTCGGATCTCCGGTGGTTTGGAGCTTGGTAGCGGCTGATCGGGTGGGGGCGCAATGCGGCGCTAGTGCGCGGGGGCCGAGACCGGATCAACCAGCGTGCGCCCGCCATCGACCGTCAGGATCTGGCCGGTGACAAAGCCCGCGCTTTCCGAGGCGAGGTATTGCACGGCTTCGGCCAGTTCCTGCGGGCCTGCGATGCGGCCCATCGGCGTGCGGCTGAGGATATCGTTTCGGAAGTCCGGCTTTTCCTTGAGGATGCCCTTCAGGCTGGCGGACATCACCGATCCGAAGGCCACGGCGTTCACGCGAATACGGTGCGGCGCGTAGGCCACCGCAAGCGAGCGGGTCATCTGATCGAGCGCGGCGGTCGAGATGGAGTAGCCCAGCAAATCTGGGTGCGATCGGCGCGAGGCGATGGAGGACAGGTTGATGATCGAGCCGATTTGACCTTCGGTCTGGCCTTCGGCCTGTTTGATCATCCGTTTGGCCACCATCTGCGACAGGCGCAGTGAGGTCAGCATGTTTTGCTGAAGCAGCGCCTCAACCGAGTTGTCGTCCAGATCCAGCGGATCGCTTGGCAGAATCTGACGACTGCCATTGACCAGAATATCGACGCGGTCGAAGGCATCCAGCGTGGCCGACAGAAGGTTGGCGATGGTCAGCCGTTCCCGCAGATCACCGGCGAAATAGCGGATATGCCCGTCTTCCGGGGCATCGCCGATTTCGGCCTGTAGGCGGCTTTCGTCCATATCGGCAAACATGACATTCGCGCCGTGGTCGGTGAAATGACGGGCAATGGCCAGACCGACGCCATTTGCGGCACCTGTGACAATTGCCGTTTTGCCTTCGATGGAAAAGGACATGCTTGGCTCCTTACGGCTTATCGCCGGGTGCGTTTGGGTTTGCTGGCCCGTAGGATTTTGAACTTCGATCCGCCGCCCAGATCCTCAACCACTCCGAACAGCGTTTCAAGCGTTGCCTCATAGGGCAAGTGGCGGTTGGCCACCATCCACAGTTGCCCGGTCGGTTTTAGGCAAGTTGCGGCATGGGTGATGAAGGCTTGGCCTAGGCCGGGATCCCCGCTGCGGCCCACGTGGAAGGGTGGGTTCATGACGATGGTGTCGGCCAATTGGCGGGCCTGCCATGTGGTGGCATCATCCCAGTGAAAGCGGACGCGGTCATCCGCGACATTCAGCCGGGCGCAGGCCAGCGCATTGTGATCCACCTCAACCAGATCGACCGAGGTGACACCGTCACGTTTCAGCACTTCGGCGGTCAGATACCCCCAGCCGCCGCCTAGATCGGTCACATGCGGGCCAAGTTTGCTTGGAAGTGCCGCGACCAGCGCGGCAGAAGCCGGGTCAATGCCGTCGGCGGAAAACACGCCTTCGATGGTCATATAGCCGTCGCGGTTGGCCGTCGGTCCGGGGCTGGCCCAATCGTCAAAAACGGGCGCGGCGCGGAACCAGAAGACCTTGCCATGGGCCTTGGACTGGGTGCCGTCAATTTCGATGCGGGATTTGACGGCCTTTAGGATCGAATCCACGCCGTCGGTTTTTGCACCGTCCACGATGATCCAGCCGTCAGGCGCCAGCGCCGCAGCTTGATGGATCAAGGCATGGGCCAGCGCACGGGCGCGCGGGATCTGAACGATGCAGGCGGCGATATCGCCGTCAGGCGCGGTTTTCGTCGCAGCGTGGCTGCGGCCAAGGGCGCGATGAACCATCCAATTCGGAGAGATGATTTGCAGACGGTCCGCCGCAATCGCGGGTAGGCTGCCATCGGGGACACCCCCGAAGACAGCGATTGTGCCGCTTTCGGGAAGGGGCACTGCGCCATGGCGCAGGCAATGGTTTATTCTGTCGAAGGTCATATCACTCAGGGCCAGCGCGACGCGCGGGTTATTCCCGTTCCATCGTGCATTGCAGCGGATGCTGGTGGCGGCGGGCAAAATCCATCACCTGACCAACTTTGGTTTCGGCGATTTCATGACTAAAGACGCCGACCACGGCGACGCCTTTCTTGTGTACGGTCAGCATGATTTCAAAGGCCTGCGCATGGGTCATGCCAAAGAACCGTTCAAGGACATGCACGACGAATTCCATCGGCGTGTAGTCATCGTTCAGCAGCATCACCTTATAAAGCGGCGGGCGTTTTGTTTTCGGCTTCGTCTCAACCACGACATCGGATTGATTGCCGCCGTCAAACGGTGCGTCCGGCCCGCATGTCACCACGCGGTTTGGTCTGGGCAGTCGGTCAGTCATGTGAGTCCAATCATGGATCGCTTGTTCTGCAGTAGCCCGTGTATATAACCTGTAAGGCCAGCGAGAAAAGAGGCAGGCAGGGGGCGATTTCAAGAATGGGCCGGAATCTGTTAACAATTGCCTTCGATGCGGACGACACGCTCTGGCATAACGAGCGGTTTTTCAAACTCACACAACAGCGATTCGCCGAACTTCTGGCCGATTATGCCGACCCCAGGGACTTGGATGCGCGGCTATTGGCAGCCGAGCGGCGCAATATTGGGCACTACGGTTTCGGCATCAAAGGCTTTGTCCTGTCGATGATCGAAACGGCAATTGAGGTGACGCAGGAACGGGTGCCAGCCTCGGTGATATCTGAGTTGATCCTGGCGGGCCAAGAGATGTTGCAGCATCCGATTGACCTGCTGCCGCATGCGGCGGACACGTTGGATGCCTTGGCCAGCGATCATCATATCGTTTTGATTACCAAGGGCGACTTGCTGGACCAGGAACGCAAACTGGCGCAGTCCGGTCTGGGCGAGATGTTCGACGCGGTCGAGATCGTCTCGGACAAGAACGCGGCGACCTATTCGCGGATCTTTTCCGGCACGCCGGGGCAGGCGCGGGCGGCGCTGATGGTCGGGAATTCGGTGAAATCCGATGTTCTGCCCGCGATTGAGGCGGGCGCATGGGGCGTTTGGGTGCCGCATGATCTGGCGTGGGATTTGGAACATGCAACGCCCCCTGACACCCACGGGCGCTACCGCGAAATTGCCCATTTGGGCGAATTGCCCGGCCTTGTGTCCCGGATCAGAGAACAATCCACCGAATAGCGATCCATCGCCGGTCTTGCGTTTCCCCAGGGGTAGTGCGCCTATATCTAGTTGTATTGCGACTCGTTCGATACAAAAAACTGTTCAAAAGTAATGCTTTATAAGTTGGCATTGTTGTGATATCCTGACCAAAAGAACAAATCCCACCGGAAAACCGGGGGTGAGGCAGAGAAGGCAGATATCGTGACGGGACGGCGTAAATGGCCGGGCCGAAAGGGCCTATACGTGTTCACCTTTGTGTGGATGTTGATTGTGTTGCCGCTTAGCGTGGCAGCCGCAACATACGCCGCATTCGTTATGGATGCCCGAACCGGTGAAGTTCTTCATGCCAGCAACGCCGACGCTCGGTTGCATCCGGCATCTCTGACCAAAATGATGACGCTCTATGTCGCTTTTGAGGCGGTGCAGAATGGCGAAATTTCCATGGATACGATGGTGCGGGTGTCGCGCATGGCCGCCAATGAAGAACCGTCGCGCCTTGGCCTGAAGGCCGGTCAGCGGATCAAGCTGCGCTATCTGGTGCGTGCCGCTGCGGTGAAGTCGGCCAACGACGCCGCTACCGCGATTGGTGAGGCGATCTCGGGGTCGGAGGCGGCGTTCGCACGCCGGATGAACCGCACGGCCAAAGCCATGGGCATGACCCGCACAACCTTCAAGAACGCCAATGGCCTGACGGAATCGGGCCACCTGTCCACAGCGCGTGATATGTCGATCCTTGGGCGGCACCTGATCTATGATTATCCGCAGTATTATAACCTGTTCCAGCGCCGCACGGCGGATGCCGGCGTGCGGACCGTGTCGCATACCAACCGCCGCCTGCTTGATAGCTACCCCGGCGCGGACGGGATCAAGACCGGATACACCCGTGCTGCGGGCTTTAACCTAGTCGCCTCGGCCGAGCGCGGCAATGAACGTATTATTGCGACAGTGTTTGGTGGCCGATCCACCGCCAGCCGCGATGCCCGCGTCAAAGAGCTGCTGGATATGGGCTTTAAGCGGGCACCATCCAGCGTATCGGTTCAGGCACCGGGCAAGCCTGCGTATTCGGGCAATGTCGCCGCCAAGATCGAAACCGCCGATCCGCGCGCCGGAACGCGGGCGAAATCCATCCGCGTGGCCTCGGCTGCTGTGACCCGGTCCTTGCGCCCTGTGGCCCGTCCGGGCAGCGGATCGACCCCGGCCCAGCCGCTGCTGTTGGCCGAAGTGGATCAGGACAGCCTGCAAGAGCTGCTGCGTGAGGCCCAAGACACAGCCTTGCCGAAAGATGCCGTTCTTGCATCCGCCGAAGTGCCTTCGACCAAGCCCGCCATGCGGCCCGAACATATTTCTCAGGCAGCCCGAGAGGTTGCTGAAATTGCAGAGGTTGAACCCGCGGTTGCCGAACCCGAAGAGCTGGAAGTGGTGGAGCGTGTCTCAACCTCGGGCGGGCGGCATTGGGGTATCAATATTGGCCGCTTCCCGACCAAATTCCACGCGCAAAAGGCGATCCTGAAGACCGCCCTGACCGAGATGGCTTCGCTTGAAGGGTCGCTGCGCAAGATCGTGGACCGCCCAAACGGATATGACGCGAATTTCATGGGGCTGACGCGGGATTCCGCTGACCTGGCCTGCCGCCGCCTGCAAGCGCGGCAGATGGCCTGCTTCATGATTGGGCCCAGCAGTTAGTAATGCAGCTACAGATGGTGCCTTGAAAGGCCGGGTGGGGGCACCCGGCCTTTTTCATTCAGGCCTTTGGCGCGTCGTCGTATTCGCCGCTAAGGATGCGCTGCGCATCGCCTTCGGGGTCTTCGTACTGGCGCGATTTGACCGTAAAGACAAAGGCCGCAAGGCCAATGCCGCCCAGCAACAGGGAAATCGGGATCAGGTAGGCAATAACGTTCATCTGTTTACCTTACGCGCAGCGCATTCAGGGACACCGTAATCGACGAGGCCGACATCGCCAAGGCGGCGATCAGGGGCGAACATAGCCCGGCCACGGCCAAAGGCACGGCAATCAGGTTGTACCATGTCGCAATGCGGAAGTTTTCGCGAATGCGCTTGGTCGCTTTGCGCCCGGTCCGTAGGGCGTCGGCAATTGGAACAAGCGTGCTGCCCAGCAAGACAATGTCTGACGCGACCCGCGCGGCATCTAGCGCCGAAGCGGGCGAGATCGAGACATGCGCACCGACCAGTGCGGCAGTGTCGTTCAGCCCGTCGCCCACCATCAGGACTTTGCGCCCTTGATCGGCCAGATCTAACACCCGCGCGGCCTTATCTTGCGGCAGCGCCTCGGCCACCCATTGTGCGATGCCCAGCCGGTTGGCCAGCCGTTCGACCGCCGGGGTCGTATCGCCCGACATCAGAATGACGGTCTTGCCGTCGGCCTGAAGTTCTTGGACCAGCTGCTCTGCGCCGACGCGCAGGCGGTCAGTGAACAATATGGGCTGCGCCGGGGCGCCCCCGATGCGAATCCAGGCAGCGGTTTGATCGGTCTGGCCGCCGCCGACCCACGCCGCGCGTCCAAGGCGCACGATCTGACCGTTCCAGCGCCCTTCGGTGCCGTATCCGGGGCGTTCAGAGATGTCCGACACGGTCTCAGGCTTGGTGCCAATGGCCTGCGCGGCACGTGTCAGCGCCTCGGACAAAGGGTGCGATGATCCCATGGCCAACGCCATCGCCACACGCAGGGTTTCGGGCGACAGTTGGTTCAGGTTGGTCGGCTCTGGCGCACCAGCGGTTAGGGTGCCGGTCTTATCGAAAACCACTGTGTCCACTTCGGCCAGACGTTCCAGCGCGGTGGCGTGTTTGATCAGCAGACCCTTGCGGAACAAGCGGCCCGACGCGGCGGTCGTCACCGCAGGCACGGCCAGACCCAAGGCGCAGGGGCAGGTGATAATCAGAACAGCGGCGGCAATGTTCAGCGCGGTCCGCAGATCGCCCGACCAAATATACCACCCAAGGAAGGACAGGGCCGACAGGATGTGCACGCCGGGGGCATAAAGCTTGGCTGCTTTGTCCGCCAGCGAGGTATAGCGCGACCGCCCCGATTCCGCGATAGCCACCAGATCGGCCATCCGATGAAGCGAGGTGTCGCGCCCAACGGCGGTGGCGCGGATGGTCAGCGGACCGGTCAGGTTCACTTCGCCCGCGCTGACCGCGATGCCGGGTTCGGCAAACACAGGCAAGGTTTCCCCGGTCAATAGCGACCGATCCAGTTCAGATAGGCCTTCGGTGATCGTGCCGTCCACGGGCATGCGTGCACCGGGGCGGATGCGGATCAGATCGCCGACGCGCAGGTCGGCCACGGCAACTCGTTCTTCGCCTTCGGGCGTCACACGCCACGCGCGGGGCACTTCAAGCGCGGCCAGTTCCTCGGCGGCAGATCGGGCCACGGCACGGGTGCGGTGATCCAGATAGCGGCCAGCCAGCAGGAAAAAGGTCAGGGCAATGGCGGCGTCGAAATAGGCGTGTTCCCCCGACAGCGAGGTTTCCCAAAGCGACGTGCCAACCGCCAGAAGGATCGCCAAGGTAATCGGCACATCCATATTCAATTTGCCGTGCTTCAGCGCAGCCCAGGCGTTGCGATAGAAGGGCTGGGCGGAAAAGCCGATCACCGGCAGGGCGATCAGCGCGGAAATCCAATGGAACATGTCGCGCGTTGCGCCCTCGGCGCCCGACCAAACGGCAATGCTCAGTAGCATTACGTTCATCGAGGCAAAGCCAGCCACCGCCAGCCGCATCAGCAGATCACGACCCGCCTTGTCGGTCTGCGTGGCCGATAGCGCGGTTGCGTCCAGCTCATGCGCCTCATAGCCCGCAGCGGTCAGAACAGGGATCAGGTCCGAGGCCGCTGTGTCAGGCGCGGCTTCGATCTGAACGCGCTTCAGGGTCAGGTTCACACGGGCGGAGTGCACGCCCGGTGTCTTGGCCAAGGCCCGTTCCACCGTCGCGATGCAGGCCGCGCAGTGGATGGTCGGCAAGGACAGCACGATATTGGTGTCCTGATCGGGTAATTCGGCCATGGCTTCGGCAGCCGGGGCCGCCGAACAGGCCGGGCAAGCGCTGATTTGGGGGCGCATGGCTGCCGTCATGATCAGTCCTCGATGTGCAGAATGACACGTTGCTCGAATAGTGTGCCGTCAAGTGCGTTGGCCGACATACGGATGTTCCAGTTGCCCGGCGCCAGCGTTTCGCGGGCCACGTAGGAATGACCGTCGAAGGTGAAATTCGGCGTACGGTCATCTTTGACATGCGTGGCGCGGCCCAGGGTGGCCTCTAGCCGGCCTGCCTGCACGGGTTTGCCATCGGCATCGGTGATCGACAGGATCACCAGCCCGCCCTTGGCATCGGCCCGCACGGTCCAGCCCAGCGATTGCTGTTCTTCCAGACGGTCGTTGAAGCTTTGCGATGCGACGTAAGAGTTTTTGACCTCAAGGCCGGGGAAGGTTTTGACCGCCGAATAGGCTAGGGCAATGTTCACCCCGATGATGACGGCGAAAGCCCCGCCAAAGATCGCCAGTGCATGCCAGCCGGTCAGTCGGAATTCGCGCTTTTCCATCAGTTGGCCTTTCCGTTGAAGATTGTGTCTTTGTAGGCGCGGTCACCGTTCGTCAGGTCTTCGACCCAGAAACGGAAATCGCTGCGCTCGGCCTCGGCCGGATCAGAGCCCGGAGGAGCGATGACATAGACCTTTTGCAGGTACATTTCATTGGCCGTCACATTGACCGAGTCGTAGGGCGTCGCCTCAAGCTGGACCCGCAGATAGGGGTTGCCGGTCAGGGTGATACGGAACGGACGGTCTTCGCCGTGCTTGTTCAGCAGGCGCACGTCATAGGTGTTGCGGATCGACCCGTCAGACAGGGTTACAAAGGTCGGGTTGCGCACCGGGGCCACAGTCATTTCGATCTCGGGGCGAATGAACAGCGCAAAGACCAGACCAATGCCCACAAGGCTCCAGAGCGAGGTGTACATAATGGTCCGGGCGCGGAAAATGTGCTGCCAAACCGGGCGTGGCGGATGGCCTTCGCGTTCGCGCGGCTCATCCGAGAAGGCCAGATAGTCGATCAAGCCACGCGGCTTACCGACCTTCGCCATCATGTCGTCGCAGGCGTCGATGCACAACGCACAGGTGATGCATTCCAGCTGCTGACCGTCGCGAATGTCGATCCCCACGGGGCAGACGTTGACGCAGGCCATGCAGTCGATGCAATCGCCCATACCTTCGCGGTCTTTGCCTTTGCCGCGCGGCTCGCCACGCCATTCGCGGTAACCCACGGTCAGCGTGTCTTCGTCCATCATGGCGGCCTGAATGCGCGGCCACGGGCAGGCATATATACAGATCTGTTCGCGGGCGAAGCCGCCAAAGAAGAAGGTCGTCGCGGTCAGGATCAACATGGTCGTGTAGGCCACGGGATGGGCCTGACCTGTGACCAGATCCACCAGAAGAGTCGGCGCGTCGGTAAAGTAAAAGACCCAAGCGCCGCCGGTTGCCAGACCAATCAGGAACCAGACGAAAAACTTGGTGGCCCGCAGGCGGACCTTACGCAGATCCCACTTTTTCTGGCGGTGCAGGCGCAGACGCGCGTTGCGGTCGCCCTCGATCCAGCGTTCGACAAGGATATAAAGATCGGTCCAGACAGTCTGGGGGCAGGCATAGCCGCACCACACGCGGCCAAGCGCCGAGGTGAACAGGAACAGGCCAAGCCCGGCCATAATCAGCAGGCCCGCGACGAAATAGAATTCATGCGGCCAGATTTCGATCCAGAAGAAAAAGAACCGGCGGTTCGCCAGATCGACCAGAATGGCCTGATCGGGCAGGGCGGGGCCACGGTCCCAGCGGATCCACGGGGCAAGGTAGTAAATGCCCAGCGTGACGATCATGATGATCCACTTCAGGTTTCGGAAATTACCCGATACGCGGCGCGGAAAGATCGGTTCGCGTCCGGCGTACAGGGATGGCGGTTGGCTGTTGTCAGATGAAGACACGGCAGAATCGCTCCGCTTCGCTAATTGGCGTTGTTGCCGTTCTTTCAGGCTGGCTCTTCTGCCTCTTTGACCTGCATCAAATACTGAATCTTTGATCTATCTATTTCGGGCTTCGCGCCGCACCCATTTCAGAAATGCCTTAACCGAGGCACGCTGCACCCCCGGCGCGGTGACAAGGTGGTAGCCTTGGGTTTCTGAGTTCTCGAACAAGCACAGCAGTCGCCCTGATCGCAGGTCTTCTTCGACCCACAGGCGTGCAGTTACGGCGATCCCTTGGCCGCTGCGGGCCCCGTCCAACATCAGGTTGCCGGGCACATGCAGCAAGGACGCAACCCGCGCATTGGTCACGCCTTGCAGCGCCAGCCATTTGCTGGCCTCCGAGGTGCCCAGTTCCTGTAGCCAGGGAAAATCCAGCAGATCATGTGGCGATGACACATCGCGGCCCTTGACCACATCCGGCGCGACCACGGCGGCGATCGAGGTCGGCACCAGCATTTCCGAGTCCAGATCCGGCCAGCCGCCTGCGCCATATCGGATGGCCACATCCACTGCGCCGGGCGTTGGGTCGTTCAGATTGGCATCCACGCTGATCATGATCTCAATGCCGGGATGTTCGGCGCGGAATCCGGCGATGCGCGGCATCAACCAGTTCGAGGCAAAAGACGGCGTGGTGTCGATGTTCAGCGGGCGGGCGGCGTCGGCTTCGGTCAGGTCTTCGACGCAGCGCCAAATCCGCCCGAACCCATCGTGTAAAGCGGCGGCAAGGCGCTGCCCTTCAGGCGTCAAAATCATCGTGCGGCCTGATCGGTCCAGCAAGGTGACGCCCATGTGCGTCTCTAGGTTTTTGAGGTGCTGACTGACTGCTGCATGGCTGACATTCAGCCGCGCCCCGGCCTCGGTCAGTGATCCATAGGTGGCAAAAGCCTCAAACGCCCGCAGGGTCGACAGGGGCGGCATATGTGACCAGTTCATCTGAAAGTCCTGCTTACATGTTTGCAGCCATTCTGATTAAGGGATTGGCCTATTTTCAAGCATATCTTGAACATCACCCTTCAAAAAGGAATTATCGATATGTTGGGAATTCTGTCACGCAGCTTCATGATCGCCACGCATCAGGCGGATCGTCATCATTCGGCCGATTTTGGCCCGACTGAGTCGCAGCGGAAACCCGCGCGGAAGTATCGCAAATCGCAGCGGTTTCAGACCAAAGTTGAAACTTGCGACCTAGACGCGATGATCGGTTCGGCGGCTCGCCGAAACTGACACAAATCGGGGTAAAACCGACCGATTCTGGTTATTGCGCCGCAAATAAGTGCCATTTAGACAAACTATTATATCAGATTGTCTCATGGGGATGCGACGCTGATGCGGTAGGTCTGTACTGGTTGCAGGCTTGTGACGGGCCGGTTTCGGCCGGGCCGTCAATGGTCGACCCGCTGGCTTCGAAGTGTCGGAGCTGACCAAAAAAGGCGCCGGTGACCCTGGAAACGCGCGAACAGGACGGGTCACCGGCGTTGATCCAGCCGATTGATCAACTGGAAAAGAGAAACGCACGCCGTGTTGGCTTAAACACGACATGCACAAAGTTTAGGCCGCCTGTCGCCTGCCAGCTTTGATATGTGTCAAGTCCGCAGGAAATCTAACGTTTGGCCAACGAAAAACGCCGCCCCGAAGGGCGGCGTTTGCTGTTCAAAGGGCGCAGTGATTATTCGCCGCCGCCCAGACCGTGGACATAGGTTGCCACGGCGCGGATTTCGGCTTCAGACAGGCGGCCCGTCCAGTTCGGCATAACGCCATAGCGTGCATTCCAGACCGTTTCACGAACCGCGTCGTAATCGCCGCCATAGAGCCAGATCGCGTCGGTCAGGTTCGGCGCACCTTGGAAGATGTCGCCGCTGCCGTCCTCGGCGTGGCAGGCTGCACAGTTTTCTTCGAAGACCACAGCGCCGGTTTCAACAACCGATGCATCCTTCGGAGCCCCAGACAGGGACATCACGTAGTTGACCACTGCGTCGACATCGCCTTCCTCAAGCAGCTCATCGCGGCCAAAGGCGGGCATTTCCGAATAACGGGCGTCTGCGTCCGTTTCGTTGCGGATACCGTGGCTGATCGTGGTGTGAATGTCCTCGATCGTGCCGCCCCAGAGCCAGTCATCGTCCAGCAGGTTGGGGTAGCCAACAGCACCAGCCGCACCGGACCCGTGACACTGCGCACACCAGGTGCGGAATACAGCGCCACCGGCGTTCAGGGCGTAACCGTTCAGTTCAGGGTCACCCGCGATCTCGGTCAGCTCGGCCGCGGCCAGCTTTTCGTTGATCGCACTGTTTGCCTCTTCGAACTTCGCGATGTCCTCGGCGACCTGGCCGCGGGTCGAGAAGCCAAGAACACCCGGCGTTGCGCCTGTCAGGCCCGGCCATGCCGGATAAGCGATCGAGTAACCGATGCCCCAGACGATGCAGATGTAGAAGGTCCACAGCCACCACTTCGGAAGCGGTTTGTTGTATTCCTTGATCCCGTCCCATTCATGGCCGGTCGTCTCATAATCGAGATCGTCGTGCTTTTTATCGCTCATGTCCTCGCCTCCTTGGTTGCGGCGGGTTTGTCGTCGTGCCGGAACGGGATGTTCGAGACGTCTTCATAGACTTTGCTGCTGCCGGGGCGCATGACCCAGACGATCATGCCCACGAAGAAGGCAAACAGGGCCAGAAGCATCCAGCTGTCGGCGAATTGGCGGAGTAGAGAATAGGTTTCCATTCCCGGCCTCCTTAGCGGCTTGCGTCAGGCGTGAAGGTCGAGAAATCAACCAACGTGCCCAGCATCTGAAGGTACGCAACCAGAGCATCGGCTTCGGAAATTCCGGGCTGACCGTCGAAGTTGCGGACATTCACGTTGTCGCCATAGCGTTCCAGCAGGCCGTCATAGTCGCTGTCGGGATCTGCCTGCGCGGCAAAGTCTTCCTGACCGTTTTCGACCATTTCCTGCGTGTAGGGCACGCCAATCAGCTTATGGGTCCCCAGAAGATCTTCGATGTATTTGCCATCGATCATCTTCTCTTCGAGGAAGCCGTACTTGGGCATGACCGATTCAGGCACAACCGACTGTGGGCTGCGCAGGTGGTCTACGTGCCATTCGTCCGAATAACGGCCGCCAACGCGGGCCAGATCCGGGCCGGTCCGCTTGGAGCCCCACTGGAACGGGTGATCGTACATCGATTCCGCTGCCAGGCTGTAGTGGCCATAGCGTTCGACTTCGTCGCGCATCGGGCGGATCATCTGGCTGTGGCAGACATAGCAGCCTTCGCGCAGATAAACGTCACGACCCGCAAGTTCGAGCGGCGTATAGGGGCGCATGCCCTCTACTTCTTCGATGGTGCTGTCGAGGTAAAACAGCGGTACGATCTGAACCAGACCCCCGATCGTCACCACGAGGAAGGCGAAGATAGCCAACAGCGTGACGTTCTTTTCGAGGATCGCGTGTTTGTCGAGAATTGCCATTATCTCAGACCTCCTTATTCGGCCGGGGTGGCATGTGCCGCGGCGGAGTCGGCATCAACTGCCGGCGAACGCGTCGCGGTCATGTAGAGGTTGTAGACCATGATGATCGCGCCCGTCAGGAACATCACACCACCAAGTCCGCGGACCACATACATCGGGAGTTTCGCAGCAACGGTGTCAGCGAACGAGTTCACGAGGAAACCGTTGGCATCGACTTCGCGCCACATCAGGCCTTCCATGATGCCGGTTACCCACATCGACGCGGCGTAGAGCACGATACCGATGGTGGCCAACCAGAAGTGCCAGGACACCAGGCTCAGGCTGTACAGACGTTCACGGTTCCACAGCTTCGGCACCAGATAGTACAGCGCGCCAAAGGTGATCATGCCGTTCCAGCCAAGTGCGCCAGAGTGTACGTGACCAATGGTCCAGTCGGTGTAGTGCGACAGCGAGTTCACAGCGCGGATCGACATCATCGGACCTTCGAAGGTCGACATGCCGTAGAAGCCCACAGAAATCACCATCATGCGGATCACCGGGTCGGTGCGCAGCTTGTCCCAAGCACCCGACAGGGTCATCAGGCCGTTGATCATACCACCCCAAGACGGCATCCACAGCACAACCGAGAACACCATGCCAAGGGTCGAGGCCCAGTCAGGCAGCGCGGTGTAGTGCAGGTGGTGCGGACCGGCCCAGATGTAGATGAAGATCAGCGCCCAGAAGTGGATGATCGACAGCTTGTACGAGAAAACCGGACGTTCGGCCTGCTTCGGGATGAAGTAGTACATCATGCCAAGGAAGCCCGCAGTCAGGAAGAAGCCCACAGCGTTGTGGCCATACCACCACTGGGTCATGGCGTCCTGTACGCCCGCGAAGACCTGAACAGACTTGGAACCGAAGACGCTGACAGGGATGCTCAGGTTATTGAACACGTGCAGCATGGCTACGGTGATGATGAAGGACAGGTAGAACCAGTTGGCCACGTAGATATGCGGCTCTTTGCGCTTGACGATCGTGCCGACGAAAACGGCCAGATAGGCAAGCCAAACAACGGTCAACCACAGGTCAACATACCATTCGGGTTCGGCATATTCTTTGGATTGGGTTGCCCCCAGCAGATAGCCGGTAGCAGCCAGCACGATCACCAACTGGTATCCCCAGAAAACGAACCATGCCAGATTGCCGCCCCAAAGGCGCGATGCGGTCGTGCGCTGCACCACGTAGAACGAGGTGGCCAGCAGCGCGTTGCCGCCAAATGCAAAAATAACCGCCGAAGTGTGCAGCGGGCGCAGGCGGCCAAAGTTGGCAAAGCCATCCGCCCACTCAAAGTTCAGCACCGGAAAGGCCAACTGAAATGCAATGAACGTCCCGGCCAGAAAGCCGACAACGCCCCAAAGCGCGGTTGCGATTACGCCGGCGCGTACCACGCCATCATTGTAGGAGGTCGCCAATTCAGCGGCCGGAACTTTTTCATCGGTACGGCGAAGTGTCCACAAAAACAGTCCGCCAGCGACCAGCATCACGGTCAAAGCGTTGACCAGGTAAGCCAAATCACGTGCATAGTTGGCCGCGATCATCGCCAAAAGCGTGATGAGGCCAAGCACGATCAGCTTGATATAATTCATCATTTTACGTCCCTTCGTCTGACCCACACGATTCGTGCCCGCGCGGGCGGTTTTAGACTGAGGCGTTAATGCTGTGTTTTTTGTCACCTTATCCTTGATCTGCATCAAGAGTTTCACGCTTGTCTTTTGACCCGCGTCAAAGAGCGCAGGGATAGCGTGCTGTTAGGCTGGTTTCACAAACATGGAGAGGAGAAAGCCATGGCTTTCAAAACTGTTTTGACCGTGGCCACCGATTCATCGCTGGCCGGGTCGCTGATTGATCACGCTGAAACCGTTGCCGCCGCCACAGATGCCCATCTGGATGTTCTGTGCCTTGGCGTCGACCGGACCCAGACCGGATATTACTATGCAGGGGCCAATGCGGTTGTCCTGCAAGAGACGCTGGAACGGGCGACCGTAGATGCAAAGGCCCTAGAGACACAGGCACGGGCCAAACTGGCCGGCTCTCAGGTGCGGTGGTCGGCTGAACATGGGGTTACGCAGCTTGCGGATATCGGCAGACATGTCGCGTCACGCGCCCGTTTCAGCGATCTGGTCGTTCTGCCCAAACCTTATGGCAAGGATCACGGGGTCGAGCTCGAGCCGGTGATTGAAGGCGCAATGTTTGAAGGCAAAGCGCCGGTGCTGGTGGTGCCGGACGATGTCAGCCCGACGACCACGCCGAAACGTGTGGTGATTGGCTGGAACGAAGGCGATGAGGCGCTGCGCACCATCAAGGCCGCGCTGCCGATCCTGACAACGGCGGATGTCGTGCATATCGTGGTCATCGACCCGCCGCAGCATGGGCCGAACCGGTCGGACCCCGGCGGGCTGTTGTCGCAATATCTGGCGCGCCACGGCGTGAAGCCTGAAATCGACGTCCTGTCGAAGACCATGCCGCGCGTCTCGGATATCCTGCTGCGCCACGTGCAGGATGTTGATGCCGACATGATCGTTATGGGGGCTTACGGCCATTCGCGGTTCCGCGAAGCGATCCTTGGCGGGGCCACCCGCAATATGCTGGAACAGGCCACTGTGCCGGTGTTCATGGCGCATTAATTGGCGCGATACCCAAAGGGGGGCAGGGCGGTGGCCTTGCCTCCTTTGGTGCATTCTTGCGACAGGTTGGGGCAATGGCCATCGTTTGCCAGACACGACCGGTTGACCTTCGGGAAATGTCCAGCTAATCGCCCTGCCATGTTTACGATGTTCAAAACCAAGACCACCAAGAAAACCACCGCTCCGGCGGGGGTGCTTCTGGTGCGCGCGGTCTGAACAGACTGACCTGACCAAAAAGCCCCGCCGGAGATGGACGGGGCCAAGCAGTCAAACGGTCCCGCCCTCCGCCACCACCCGGAGAGAGACCATGACCCAACATTCCCCCATCCAAGCCGCAGACGCCGCAAACGCCCCCGTTGTCGCCATTGTCGGTGCCACCGGCGCTGTTGGCGTTGAGCTGATCCGCAGCCTAGAGATGCGCAATTTTCCATTGTCCAGCCTGCGCCTTCTGGCCTCGGCCCGCTCGGCCGGGCGCACGATGGACTTCCGCGGCGCTCAGGTGCCAGTCGAAGAGCTGACCGAAGACAGCTTTGCCGGTGTCGATATCGCGCTGTTTTCGGCAGGCGCGACCATTTCGCGCAAGTTTGGCCCGATTGCCGTGGCCGCTGGTGCGCAGGTGATCGACAACTCTTCGGCCTTCCGCATGAATGACGACGTGCCGTTGGTGGTGCCTGAAGTGAACGGCGATACCATTGGCAATCAGTCGGGCATTATCGCCAACCCCAACTGTGTGGCCGCGATCCTGACCGTTGCGCTTGCTCCGCTGCACCGCAAGCACACCATCCGCCGTCTGAACATTGCCACCTATCAGGCCGCTTCGGGCGCCGGTGCCGCCGCAATGGAAGAACTGCGTCAGGGCACGCTTGCCGCAATCGAAGGCCGTGATTTCACCCCCGAGGTTCTGCCCCATCCCTACGCCTTCAACATCTTCAGCCACAACGCCGATGTGGACCCGGAGACCGGCTACAACGGCGAAGAGCTGAAAGTCATCGCCGAAACCCGCCGTATTCTGGCCCGCCCCGATCTGCCGGTTGGCATCACCTGCATCCGCGTGCCGATCCTGCGCGCCCATGCCATGGCCGTGACTGTTGAGTTTGAAGAGCCGGTGGACGAAGCCGAAGCCCGTGCATTGCTGGCCGAAGGCGCCGGTCTGCGTCTGGTCGATGACCGCGCCGCGAACCATTTCCCCATGCCTTGCGAAGTGTCGGGCGGTGAAGATGTCCACGTTGGCCGTATCCGCCGCGATCTGGGTGATCCGTCGGGCCGTAGCCTTGCGCTGTTCATCGCAGGCGATCAGTTGCTGAAAGGCGCGGCGCAAAACGCGGTGCAAATCGCCGAGGCCCTGCGCGCCTAAAGAAAAGCCCGGTCGAGTGATCGGCCGGGCATTGCTCTGCTGGAGGGTGCGAATTTAGGCGAACATGCCCCCGTCCGCATCGTCGCCCGCTTCTTCCAGCAGACGCTCCATATCCGGGACGGTGACATGACGCTTGCCCTCAAGCGTGATCACCCCATCCTTCTTCAGCGCCGAGATTTGGCGGCTGACCGTTTCCAGCGTCAGACCAAGATAATCGGCCATCGCTTCACGCGTCAGCGGCAGATCAAAGGTCAACGGACCGCCGCCACCGGATTTCAGGTGCAGCGTTGCATCCCGGCGGGCAATGATCGACAGCAGTGACGCGATCTTTTCGCGGGCGGTTTTGCGCCCCAGAACCAGCATCCATTCCCGCGCGGCGTCCAATTCATCCAGCGTCATTTCCAGCAAACGCTGGGCAATATGCGGGGTCCGGCCCATCAGCTCTTCGAACGGGGATTTGCGGAAACAACACATCACCAGATCCGTGGTGGCCACAACGTCATAGGCCGCCGTTGAACGGCCCGGACGGCCAACGAAATCGGACGGCAGCAGCAAGCCAACCATCTGCGTGCGGCCATCTTCCATGGTCTGGGTCAGCGTGGCGATGCCAGACACGACCGAGCCGACGAAATCCATCTTATCGCCAGACCAGATGACGGTCTGACCAGCTTCGAACTTTCGGTAATACTTAATCTCTTCCAAACGATCGAGCTCATCCGATTCGCACCGGGCGCAAACAGCACGGTGGCGGATCGGGCAGTCCCCGCAATCTTGAGTTACCGATAGGCTTCTTTCGTTCAGCATTGGGACCACATTCTTGATCTGCGTCAAAGTTTACGCGCGATTACCTTTTTAAGTGTATGCGCATGGTGACGCGAACACAACTTTCCAAGCTAGGTCTCTTTGACGCGAAAGTGCCAAGATACACCAGCTACCCGACGGCCCCTCACTTCTCAAAGGAAGTGGGGCCCGGTGAATATTCATCTTGGATACAGCAAATCCCCGAAGATTCGGCCATATCGCTTTATGTGCATGTGCCGTTTTGCCGCCGCCTTTGCTGGTTCTGTGCCTGCCGCACGCAAGGCACCGCCACGGCATCGCCGGTTGCGGCCTATGTGGATAGTTTGCTTCAGGAAATTGCCCTTGTGAAAGCGCAATTGCCGCGTGGCGTGACGCTATCGCGGCTGCATTGGGGGGGCGGTACGCCCACCTTGTTGACCCCGGATTTGATGCGCCGACTGTCTGATGCCTTGGGCGATCTGGCGCCTTTTGCGCCGAATGCCGAATTCTCGGTGGAAATCGACCCGAATGAGATCGATGAGGAACGGTTGGACGTGCTGGCAAAAGCCGGGATGAACCGCGCGTCCATCGGTGTTCAGGACTTCGATCCCGAAATCCAGCAGACCATTGGCCGGGCGCAGGGATTCGAAGTGACCCGCCGCGCCGTCGATATGATTCGCGAACGCGGGGTGCACAGCTTGAACGCCGATATCCTGTTCGGCCTGCCGCATCAGTCCAAGGCGCGGATCACCGAAACGGTGCAAAAGCTGTTGTCCTTCGCCCCGGACCGCGTGGCGCTATATGGTTATGCGCATGTGCCATGGATGGCCAAGCGTCAGCAGATGATCCCGTCCGATGCGCTGCCAACCCCGACTGAACGGCTGGACCTGTTCGAAACGGCGCGCCGTCTGTTCGTTTGGGACGACTACGCCGAGATCGGGATTGACCACTTTGCCGCCAAGGGCGACGGGCTGGAAATCGCGCAGCGCACCGGCAACCTGCGCCGGAATTTCCAAGGCTATACCGACGACACGTCTGAAGTGTTGCTTGGCATCGGGGCCTCGTCGATTTCGCGCTTCCCGCAGGGCTACACCCAGAATGCGCCCAGCACCTCGGCCCATGTGGGCGCGGTGCGCGACGGGCAATTCTCGGTGTCGCGCGGGCATAAATTCACCGCCGAAGACAAGATGCGCGCCCGCGTGATTGAGGCGTTGATGTGTGATTTCGCCGTGTCGGCGGATGAAATCAGCAACGGCTTTGACCTGCCCAAAGATCAGGTCGCTGCAATGTTGCGCCGGGCAAATGATGAATTCGATGGGCTATTTGTCGTGGACGACTGGGGTTTGAAGATCCCCGAAAAGGCCCGTCCGCTGACACGGATGGTTGCCCGCCATTTCGACGCATACGATCTGTCCAAAGCGGGCCACAGCTCGGCCATCTAAGGCCGAGCTTTACGCCGCCTCGAACGCTGCGTTCAACAGGGCGCGGGTGTAGTCGGATTGCGGATTGGCAAAAATCTGGTCCGCGTCGCCCGCTTCGACGACATCGCCTTGCTTCATCACCATCAGCTTATGGCTCATGGCGCGGACGACCTTCAGATCGTGCGAGATGAACAGGTAGGCCAAGTTGTGCTTTTGCTGCAAATCGCGCAGCAGGTCGACGATCTGCGCCTGCACCGTCATATCCAGCGCCGAAGTTGGCTCATCCAGAACCACCAGCTTGGGACGCAGCACCATAGCGCGGGCAATCGCGATCCGTTGCCGTTGCCCGCCGGAAAATTCGTGCGGGTAGCGGTGGCGCATTTCCGGGTCCAACCCCACCTCTTGCATGACGGTGGTCACCGCGTCCTGATGCGCCAGCCCATCGGGCGATCCGTGCACCTCTAGGCCTTCGGCGATGATCTGTTCGCAGGTCATGCGCGGGCTGAGCGATCCGAAGGGGTCCTGAAACACGATCTGCATTTGACTGCGCAATTGGCGCAAGTCACGGCCCGACAAGCGGCGCAGGTCGCGCCCTTCGAAATGTAGCCCGCCCTCTGACTGGATCAGTCGCATCAGAGCCAGCGCCAGCGTACTTTTGCCCGATCCGCTTTCACCGACGATCCCGATGGTTTCGCCCGCCCGAACGGTCAATGTCGCGTCATTCACCGCCTTCACATGGCCGGTGACTTTGCGCATGAAGCCGGTCTTGATCGGGAACCAGATGCGCATATTGGTGCCTTCCGCCACAACGGGCGCGTTTTCTGCCACCGCTTCGGGCAGGCCCGTAGGTTCGGCGCTAAGCAGCATCTGGGTATAAGGGTGCTGCGGATTGGCAAAGATCTGCTGCGTTGGGCCGGACTCGACGATCTGACCATCTTTCATCACGCACACCCGGTCGGCGATTTTGCGCACGATGCCAAGGTCATGGGTGATGAACAGCATCGACATGCCTTCGTCGCGCTTAATGTCTTCCAGCAAGTCAAGGATTTGCGCCTGAATGGTCACATCAAGCGCGGTCGTCGGCTCATCCGCGATCAGCAGCTTGGGCCGGTTGGCCAGTGCCATGGCGATCATTACGCGTTGACGCTGCCCGCCGGACAATTCATGCGGATAGGCGGTCAGGCGGCTTTCGGGGTCGTGGATGCCGACGCGGGTCAAAAGCGACACGATCCGCGCGCGCGCCTCAGCCCCGACAAGGCCCTGATGCAGGGCCAGCGCCTCGGCCAATTGCTTTTCCAGCGTATGCAGCGGGTTGAGCGATGTCATCGGCTCTTGGAAGATAAAGCTGATGTCATTGCCGCGCACTTTGCGAAGCTCTGCCTCGCTCGCGCCGATCAATTCGCGGCCATCAAAGGTGGCGGACCCCCCAACTCCGGCTGAATCGCCCAATAGCGACACGGTCGACAGCGCCGAGACCGATTTGCCGGACCCGGATTCGCCCACCAAAGCGACGGTTTCGCCGTGGCCCACGTCAAAGGACACGCCCTTGACGGCCTGTACGGTCGCGCCGTCCTGACGGAAGCTGACGGTCAGGTTTTTGACGGAAAGAACGCCAGTCATGAGAAGGTCTTTCTGGGGTCGAATGCGTCACGCACCCCTTCGAAGATGAACACCAGCAGCGATAGCATCAGGGCAAACACGCCAAAGGCGGTAAAGCCCAGCCACGGGGCCTGAAGGTTCTGCTTGGCTTGCAAGGTCAGCTCGCCCAGCGACGGTGCCGAGGAGGGCAGTCCAAAGCCAAGGAAATCCAGCCCGGCCAGCGTGCTGATGGTGCCGGTGACGATGAAGGGCAGCATGGTCAGGGTGGCGACCATGGCGTTGGGCAGCATGTGGCGGAACATGATCTTGGTGTTGCTAACGCCAAGCGCCTTGGCCGCCCGGACATATTCAAGGTTCCGCGCCCGCAGGAATTCGGCCCGCACGACGCCCACAAGGGCCGTCCAGCCAAACAGCACCGTCAGGATGACCAGAAGCCAGAAACTACGCCCCAAGATCGCGAACAGGATGATGATAATATAGAGCGACGGGGTCGCGCCCCATATTTCAATCACACGTTGGAAAATCAGGTCGATCTTGCCGCCGAAATAGCCCTGCACCGCGCCTGCGATGATCCCGATGATAGAAGAGGCGACGGTGACCAGCAGCGTGAACACGATCGACAGCCGGAAGCCATAGATCACACGGGCCAGCACGTCGCGCTTCGTGTCGTCCGTGCCCAGCAGGTTGTGGCTGTTGGGCGGCAGCGGGGCCGCGCCGGGGCGGTCAACCGGGGTGCGGTAGGAATAGGGGATCGGCGGCCAGATCATCCAGCCTTTGTCAAAATCCCCATCCAGCTTTTCGCCCTCGTCCACAGCTTCGATCAGCCCTTCGGGGTCGTCAAAACATTCCTCCAGCCCGCCGGTGCGGATCAGGCATTTGACCTCGGGGTCGCGATAGGCGGCTTCGGTTCGAAAATCCCCGCCAAATTCGGTTTCGGCATAGAAGTTGAAAATTGGCGTGTAATACTGGCCGCGATACTGAACCAGCAGCGGTTTGTCATTGGCCAGAAACTCAGCGAACAGCGACAGGCCAAACAACACCGAAAAGATCACCAAAGACCAATAGGCGCGGCGGTTGCGTTTGAAGTTGGTCCAGCGACGTTGGTTGAGCGGTGAGAGTTTGAACATGCTCATCCCTCCCGCCGTTCAAAGTCGATCCGGGGATCAACAAAGACATACATCAGGTCCGACAGAATGCCGATCAGCAGGCCCATCAGGCCAAAGACGAACAGCGTGCCAAAGATCACCGGGTAATCCCGCGCGACCGCAGCCTCAAAGCTGAGGCGGCCCAGCCCGTCGAGCGAAAAGATCGTCTCGATGATCAGGCTACCCGCAAAGAACACGCCGATGAACACGGATGGAAAGCCCGCGATCACGATCAACATCGCATTGCGGAAGATGTGCCCATACAGAACGCGGCTTTCGCTCAGGCCCTTGGCGCGGGCGGTCATGACGTATTGTTTTCGGATCTCGTCTAGGAACGAGTTTTTGGTCAGCAAAGTCAGCGTCGCAAAGGCCGAAATCGTTGATGCGATGACCGGCAGGGCGATGTGCCAGAAGTAATCAAGGACTTTGCCCACAAGGCTAAGCTGGTCCCAATTGTCCGAGGTCAGGCCGCGCAGCGGGAAGACCTGAAAATACGACCCGCCTGCGAACAGCACCAACAGCAGGATCGCGAACAGAAATCCGGGGATTGCATAGGCGACGATGATGATGCTGCTGGTCCAGGTGTCGAAACTGGTGCCATCGCGCACGGCCTTTC
Source organism: Pseudoprimorskyibacter insulae (assembly GCF_900302505.1). GTDB lineage: Bacteria > Pseudomonadota > Alphaproteobacteria > Rhodobacterales > Rhodobacteraceae > Pseudoprimorskyibacter > Pseudoprimorskyibacter insulae. The sequence goes on from NZ_OMOJ01000002.1 coordinate 664,223, forward strand.
GGATCCCCAGGGGGATAGACACGATATAGGCGATCAGCGTTGACCATAACCCGAGCGAGATGGACACAGGCATCTTTTCCAGCACCAGATCCACCACGCTGATCGACCGGAAATAGCTTTCACCGAAATCCAGCCGCATATAGTTCCACATCATATTCAGGAACCGTTCCAGCGGCGGCTTGTCAAAGCCGAATTCCTTTTCCAGTTCGGCGATGAACTCGGGCGGCAGACCGCGCCCGCCGATGTAATCGCCGGTTTCGCCCGATCCTCCGACCTCACCTTCGGACCCGTTGCCAGCGATCGTGCCAAAGACGTCACCTTCGCCCTCCATCTGGGCGATGATCTGCTCAATCGGGCCGCCGGGCACGAACTGAACCAGCGCGAAGTTGATGATCATGATCCCAAGCAGGGTTGGGATGATCAACAACAAGCGCCGTAGGATATAGGCTCCCATGCGTGGATTACCTCAGAACGCCGGCCGCAACCAAAGCGTCGTGTTTTTCTTGGTTGAACCACCAGAAATCCAACTCGCCCAAGGCCAGCGGCGGCAACTCCGGGTGCTCGAACTGATCGAAATAGGCGACCGTGTGGACGTTCTTGTTCCACTGCGGCACCCAGAACAGTTTCGCCCGAAGCACGCGGTCCAGCGCGCGCACGCCGTTTTTCATGTCCTCTTGGGTTTCGGCTGCAACGATGATGTCGATCAGCCGGTCCACAGCCGGATCGGCCAGCCCCATTAGGTTGCGCGAACTGTCATCCACCGTTTCCGAACTGAACCACTGTTTCAGCCCGGTCGAGGGTTCGAACGCCATGGCAAATTGGTGCGTCGTCAGGTCGAAATCATAGTTCCGCGTGCGTTCGGTTTCCTGCGCAGGGTCCACCCGGTCCAGCTTGGCCTGAACGCCCAAACGTTCAAGGTTCTGGACATAGGGGTTGATGACCCGGTCGAAGGTGGGTGAGCTTTCGAGGAATTCCACCGTCAGCACTTCGCCGTCTTTGCGGCGCAGACCGTCGTCGCCGACGATCCAGCCCGCCTCATCCAGCAGGGCGGATGCCTGACGCAGGGCCTTGCGGTCCAAGGGGCGGTCTTCGCCCGAGACGCCCGGCAAAACCGCCTCATCGGTCAGGATAGACGCTTCCAACAAGCCTTCGTCCACCATTGGCTTCAGGATCGCCAATTCGCCCTCGGTCGGGGCACCGGCGGCTTTCATGTCGGAATTGTCCCAGAAGCTTTCGGTGCGGTCATAAAGCCCGTAAAACAGCGACGTATTGGACCATTCGAAGTTGAACATCAGGCCAATCGCCTGACGCACGCGGATGTCGTCGAACTTGTCGCGGCGCAGGTTAAACACAAAGGACTGGCCCGATCCAAGCCCGCCATCGGGCAGTTCGGTCTTGACCACATGGCCATCGTTCAACGCCGGGAAGTCATAGCCCGTTGCCCATTCTTTCGAACTGTTTTCGGTGCGGAAGGTGTAGGTGCCCGCCTTGAACGCCTCAAACGCGGCGCTGCTGTCGGCGAAATATTCGATGCGAATGCGGTCAAAGTTGTTGCGCCCAACGTTTTGCGGCAGATCCTTGCCCCAGTAATCATCGCGACGCTTATAGACGATCCGTTCGTTGAAATCGTAGCGGTCCAGAGCATAGGCTCCGGTGCCCATAAAGGGTTCGGTCGTGCTTTCATCAAGCCGTGCGCCGGTCTTTTCAAACCAGTCTTGCGAAAAGGCCGGGAAAATCCCTGCCAGCCCGATCCGGTCGCGTTTCGGGCTGTCAGGTTTGAAGTTAAATCGGATCTGGTGTTCACCCAGCACTTCGACGCTGTCGATCATCGATCCAAAGGCCGCGCGGAAGGACGGCAGGCCCTGTTCCATGAAGATGTCATAGGTGAATTTCAGATCGCTGGCTTTCCAAGGGGTGCCATCGGCAAACCGGACCTCGGGGCGCAGGTTGAAGATCACCCAGTCGAGGCTTTCGGGATATTCCAGTGTCTCGCACAGCAGGCAATACAGTGCGGTAGGATCGTCGGCGAAGGTGGTCAACAGATCTTCGTGCCCAATGGTGGACAGCGCGCCAGCGCGGCCTTTGCGGGTGTATAGGTTGAAGCTGTCAAAGGTGCCGGGCGCCCATTCGGCGATTTCGCCGCCCTTGGGGGCCTCGGGATTGACGTAGTTCAGGTGGGGGTAATCCGCAGGATAGACCAAAGCGCCGAAGTAGTTGTAGCCGTGGCTTTTGATGATCACGTCTTCGGCCTGCGCGCTGGCCGCGAGGGACAGCAGGCTTGCGCTGGCAAGAAGTCCAAGGCGGGCGAGGGCGGGAATGGTCATTCTGGGGGTCCTCCGAGTTTTGGTCGGCTTGTTATGTGAACCAAGCTAAAGGTCTGCTCTGGCGACATTCAAGGGCAGAATGCGTGCTTGGTCCATTTGCCTGAGAGGAATATAGAAAAGCGCCGCCCCAAAGGGACGGCGCTTTCGAAATTGTGATCAAGTGTGACGCGAAGTGCGATCAGCCGCCGATGGTCTTCAGGTAGGCGATCAGGTTCACGCGGTCGTCGGCTTTCTTCAGACCGGCAAAGCCCATCTTGGTGCCGGGCGCGTAGCCCTTCGGGTTTTCCAGGAAGCCAAACAGGTGCTCTGCGTCCCAAACGTCGGCAACAGCAACCAGTGCGCCCGAGTAGCCGAAGCCATCGATCGAGCCAACCGCGCGGTCAACTACGCCGTACAGGTGCGGGCCGGTGCCGTTGGCGCCGTCTTCCAGCTTGTGGCAGGCTTTACACTTGCCGAATACTTTTTCGCCTTTGGCAGGGTCAGCAGCGGCCAGTGCAGCCACCAGATCAAAGGCTTCTTCTTCCTCGCCTGCGCCGCCGGCATCATCCACTTCGATGTGGTAGCCTTGCGCGTGCTCTTCGTCGCCATGCGCACCACCCATGTGATACAGGCTTTCAGCTGCCCAGTTCCCCAGAAGGAAGATCAGCAGCGCCCCGCAGAAACCGCCGAGGATCTTGGTCATCGTCATCGTGTCAAACATGGCTCGCGTGTCCAGAATTCGTGTCCGTCGAGGCGGGTATCTACGGCTTCCCCTTCCTCAAGGCAAGGTGTAGAAGGCGCGACCAAACGCCCATCTCGGGCAAAAAATCGAATTTGGACGGTGGATCATGTCAAATCGCATCGCTTTTCAGGGGGAACCCGGCGCTTATTCGCACGAAGCTTGTATTGCTGCGCGCCCCGATATGGAGGCGCTTCCCTGCCGGACATTTGACGATGTGATTGAGGCCGTGCGCAGCGGAGAGGCCGAATTGGCCATGCTGCCGGTGGAAAATTCGACCTATGGGCGGGTGGCCGACATCCATTCGCTTTTGCCCAATTCGGGCCTGAACATCATCGACGAACATTTCGTGCGCGTGCGCATTGCCCTGATGGGCCGCAAGGGTGCGAAGCTGGAAGATATTCGCCATGTGCGCGCCCATCTGGTGTTGCTGCCGCAGGCCAAGACATTTCTGAAAGCGCATGGAATCACCTCTGAGGCGGCGGTGGACAGCGCCGGGGCCGCCAAGGACTTGGCCAAGAACGGTGTGAACAGCGATGGCGTGATGGCCAGCGCCGTGGCCGCCGATATCTATGGGCTTGATGTTCTGGCCCGCGGGGTTGAGGACAATGACACCAACACCACGCGGTTCCTGATCATGTCGCCGAAGGCCGATCATTCGCGCCGTGGGGACCATGGCATGATGACCAGCTTCGTCTTCGAAGTGCGCAACATTCCTGCCGCGCTGTACAAAGCGATGGGCGGGTTTGCGACCAATGGCGTGAACATGACCAAGCTGGAAAGCTATATGGTCAACGGCTCGTTCACGGCGACGCAGTTCTATGCCGATATCGAGGGCCATCCCGATGATCCCGCCGTGCGTTTGGCCTTGGAAGAGCTGGATTATTTCACCTCGCAATTCGAGATTCTGGGCGTTTACCCGCGCGATCCGGCCCGCGACTGAGTTTTCTTGATCCAATTGTGCGGCTGCGCCGCGCATGATGTCTCGCCTCTGCCTTGCGGCAGCGGCTCGTGTATTTTTTGCGTATTTCTTAAAGAGAAGAAGCAGGCGGGTCAGATCAGCAGGCTGGCCGCGCCCTCGTGCTTCAGCAGCCAGATTTTGGTCTCGATCCCTGTACCGCCTGAGAAACCGCCGAGGCCTGTTGCGGACAAGACGCGGTGGCAGGGGATCAGGATGGGAATCGGGTTGCCGCCGCAGGCTTGGCCTATGGCTTGCGCTGGTTTGCCCAGGGCTTTGGCCAAATCGCCATAGGTGCGGGTTTCGCCGAAGGGGATGGCGCACATGGCTTGGCAGGTGGCGATTTGCAGGTCTGAGCCGTGCGGGGCGAGGGGGAGATCAAAGCTGGTGCGTTGACCATTGAAATAAGCGTCGAGCTGCGCGGCGGCCTCGGTCAGCAGCGGCGTCGGGTCATTCGGGGCGGTGCCCCATGTCAGGCGCGTGATGGCGCCGTTCGTTTCAGCGAGTGTGAGTGGGCCGAGGGGGCTATTGGTGGTGAGGCTTGGCATTGGGCCAGTTTGCCTAGGGCTTGGGTTTGGTCAACAGCGCTTTGAGACCGGAGGGGTAAAGCTCGGGACCACCCGGTTGATCGAGGTCGGCCAGATCGAACCAGCGGGCAATGCAAGGGGTGCCGCTGTCTTCGGTAAAGTGGATGGTGTCGCCGAAGTTGTTGCTTGGGAAGGTGAGGGGGAAGAGGAAGATCACCTCGTGCCCTTGTTGGCCTTCGTGGCTGTAGAGGTTTTCTATCACCAGCGGGGCGCCCGTGATGGTGGCCTGAACGCCCAGTTCTTCTTGGAATTCACGAATGACGGCGGCTTCGGCTGGTTCGCTGAAATTGACGGAGCCGCCGAGCGGGCGCACGCCTTTGAGGTGGCCTGCGTCGTCATAGACTTCGGCGGCGAGCAGTTTGCCGCCGCGCCAGTGCAGGCCAAGGGCTTTGACGCGGATGGATTGGGCGGGGCGCCAGCGGTGCATTGGGGGCCTCATGCGAAAAGGGCGGCCTTGTGAGCCGCCCTTTTGTGTTTAGCTGAGTGCGTCGTCGCAGCGTTTGCAGGTGCCTGCGTGGGTGTGGGTGCCCACATCCGGCAGGATTTTCCAGCAACGCTGACATTTTTCACCGTCGGCTTTTTCGAAGACCACGCCAATGCCTTCGATTTCCGGCAGGCGGAAAGCCTCGGCCGGGGCGGGGTCAGCGGTCAGGGCCATGCCGGACGTGATGCAGATATCGTCGAAAGCCACAGATTTCAGCGCCTTAAGCGTGGTGGCATCGTCGATATGCACGACCGGGGCGGCCTCAAGCGAGGCGCCGATTACCTTATCCGTCCGCTGGATTTCCAGCGCGGCGGTGACAACGCGGCGGGCGCGGCGCACCTTGGTCCATTTCTCGGCCAAGGGGGTGTCGAGCCAGTCTTTCGGCGTGGCGGGGATATCAATCAGGTGGACCGAGCTGTCTTCGCCGGGGAAGCGTTCGAGCCAGACATCTTCCATCGTGAAGACAAGGATCGGAGCGAGCCAAGTCGTCAGGCGGTGGAAGAGGATATCCATCACGGTGCGGGCCGAGCGGCGGCGCAGCGTGTCGCCATCGCAGTAAAGCGCGTCTTTGCGGATGTCGAAGTAGAAGGCCGACAGTTCGACGGTGCAGAAGTTGAACAGCTGCTGGAACACGCCTTGGAAGTCATAGGCGTCATAGCCCTTGCGCACGACATGGTCCAATTCGGCCAGCCGGTGCAGAACATAACGCTCCAGTTCCGGCATGTCCTTGGCCTCGATGCGGTCGGCCTCGGTGAAGCCGTTCAGCGCACCCAGCATATAACGCATGGTGTTGCGCAGGCGGCGATAGCTGTCGGCCACGCCTTTCAGGATCTCAGGCCCGATGCGCAGATCGGCGGTATAGTCGGACTGGGCCACCCAAAGGCGCAGGATATCGGCGCCGTATTGCTTGGTCACATCCTCGGGCGAGACAGTGTTGCCCAAGGATTTGGACATCTTGTTGCCCTTCTCATCGAGCGTGAACCCGTGGGTCAGCACGCCGCGATAGGGGGCGCGGCCCTTGGTGCCGCAAGCCTGAAGCATGGACGAATGGAACCAACCGCGGTGCTGGTCGGTGCCTTCGAGGTACAGATCCGCGATGCCATCGGCGGCACCGTCTTCGCGGTCGCGCAGCACAAAGGCGTGGGTCGAGCCGGAGTCGAACCACACGTCAAGCACGTCAAAGACCTGATCGTAGTCTTCGGGGTTGTAGTCGTTGCCAAGGAAACGCTCTTTCGCGCCGTCCATGTACCACACGTCCGCGCCTTCGGCCTCGAACGCCTCGACGATGCGGGCGTTGACCGCCGGATCGCGCAGCAGGAAGTCGTCATCCGTGGGCAAAGCACCCTTCTTGGTGAAGCAGGTCAGCGGCACGCCCCAAGCGCGTTGACGCGACAGAACCCAATCGGGGCGTGCCTCGATCATCGAGTAAAGGCGGTTGCGGCCCGAGATCGGGGTCCATTTCACCAGCTGGTCGATGCTGGTCAGGGCGCGTTCGCGGATCGTCTTGCCGTAGTCGTCCTGCCCGTCGTTCACCGGCTTGTCGACCGAGGCAAACCACTGCGGCGTGTTGCGGAAGATCACCGGAGCCTTAGAGCGCCACGAATGCGGATAGCTGTGCTTGACCTGACCGCGGGCCAGCAGGCCGCCGACCTCAATCAGTTTGTCCATGACGGCGCGGTTGGCTTTGCCTTCCTTGCCTTTGCGATCAAACACTTGCAGGCCAGCGAACAGCGGTACGTGGGGCAGGAATTCGGATTCTTCGCCCACGTTATGGGTCATCCGGTCCAGCCAGTTGCGCTTGACAAAGCATTCATAGTCGTCCGCGCCATGGCTGGGGGCGGTGTGTACAAAGCCCGTACCGGCATCGTCGGTGACATGGTCGCCGTCGATCATCGGAACGTCGTAGTCCCAGAAGCCGTTTGCGTTGTCGATTCCTCTGAAAGGATGAGCCAGAGTCATTGTATCTAGTTCATCGTCAGTAACCGCGCTGCGCCGCACGTACATGCCCGGCTCAAGTCTAGCTTTTTGGAGAACCTCAGCGGCTAGCTTATCCGCAATAATGTACAAGTCGCCCACGGACGCCCAGCATTCATCCGGTGTTTTGGTTACTTCGTAAAGACCGTAGTTAATTGCTCGATTGAATGCGACGGCGCGGTTCGAAGGAATTGTCCATGGCGTCGTCGTCCAGATCACGACTTTTGCGCTAAGCAATTCTTGTTGGCGAGCACGGTCTGCCGTTTCGTGTGCTTCCAGCAAAGCGGCGTCTTTTGTGGGGTCGCCTGTGCCTTCAACGTACGTTCTTGGGTAAAATTCGGTGATTTCAAACGGTACCCAGATCGTGTGGGACTTGTGGTCGTGGTATTCGATCTCGGCCTCGGCCAGCGCGGTTTTCTCAACCGGCGACCACATCACGGGCTTGGAGCCCTGATACAGCGTGCCGTTCATCAGGAACTTCATGAATTCTTCGGCGATCACGCGTTCGGCGTGGAAATCCATCGTCAGATAGGGGTTTTCCCAGGTGCCGGTGATGCCCAGACGCTTGAATTCCTTGCGCTGGATGTCGATCCAGCCTTCGGCGAACTTGCGGCATTCCTGACGGAAGTCGACGACATTCACGTCGTCCTTGTTTTTGCCCTTCTTGCGGTACTGTTCTTCGATCTTCCATTCGATGGGCAGACCGTGGCAGTCCCAGCCGGGGATATAGCGGGCGTCGCGGCCCATCATCTGCTGGCTGCGAACGATGAAGTCTTTCAGCGTTTTGTTCAGCGCGTGGCCGATGTGCAGGTTGCCGTTGGCATACGGCGGGCCATCGTGCAGAACGAACGGCTTGCGGCCCTCGGCCTTTTCGCGCAGGCGGTCATAGATGCCGATCTTTTCCCACCGGGCCAGCCATTCGGGCTCGCGCTTGGGCAGGCCCGCGCGCATCGGGAAATCGGTTTTCGGCAGATTCAGCGTGTCTTTGTATTCAGGCGTGTCGGCGCACATTGGGGGCGTCCTTGGCATACATATCAATGTCTGGGGTTCGTGCGGCGCGGTGGTCCATACGCCTTGTCCCGGCGGCTCGTGTTATCAGAGCGCCGGGCATGTAATTCGAATAATGATCGCGCAAGCGTACATCATGCGGGCCTTATAGGCCTGCGCCTCTGGCCCGTCCAGAGCGGTATTGCGACGCGGGCGGGCCTTAGACGGTGAACAATGTCCCAACAAAATAGGCGATTGAGGCGGCGACCCCGCCGATGGCCAGCGTCTCAAATCCTGATCGCCACCAAGGGTGCAGCGACCACTGGCTTTTGTAGGCTCCGATGGCGAAAAAGGTGATGCCGGTCAGCACGGATGACACGGTAAAGGCCGATGGCAGGCCAAAGATGAACGGCAGCAGCGGGATCATCCCAGCGATCAGAAAGGCGATGAACGTGGCCGTGGCGGCTCGCATCGGGTGCGGATCAACCGGGGCCAGCCCGTATTCACCCTCCAGCATGAACTGTATCCACTGTTCCTTGTCGCTGGAAATCTGCGCGACCGCCTTATCAAGCGCATCGCCCGACAGGCCTTTCATGTGCAGGATCTGGCGCAATTCGCGTTTTTCGCCTTCGGGATGGGTTTCGATATGGCGTTCTTCGATGCGGCGGATGCGTTTGATGTCGTCGAGTTCGGCCTTGGTGCCGGAATAGTTGCCCGCCGCCATAGAGAACCCATCGGCCAGCACGTTCGCCATGCCAAGCGCCACGATGATCATCGGCGACAGGCCTGCACCGGCCACGCCTGCCACGATGGCAAAGGTGGTCACTGACCCGTCGATCCCGCCATAGATGATGTCACGCAGATATCCGCGCCCCGGCGGCTTGCCGATCCGGGCTTCGATTTCCTTTTGCGAATGCCCGTGTTCGGTCAGTTCTGTCAGGTCGCTCATGTCGCGTCGTCCGTCTGAGGTTTTGGCGTGCTGCGGCCCGTGTCAAACAGGCCGGTCAGCGATGTTCGGATGATACTGCGCACCGAGGGGCGCTTGGTGCGGGTGAAGGGCAGGGGGCGGCACACCTCGATTGCGGCGACGCCGACGCGGGCCGTCAGCGAGCCATTGACCAGCCCTTCGCCAAACCGGCGCGACAGTTTGCCCAGCAGGCCCGCGCCGAGGATCGGCTCTAGCATGTCATCGCCCACGGCCACCGCGCCCGTGGCCACCACATGCGCCATCACGGCGCGGGTCAGCCGCCAACTGCCAAAGGTGCCAGAGCGCCCGCCGTAGATTTCGCCAATGCGGCGGATCATGCGGATGTTTGAAGTCAGCGCGGCGGCCACATCTGCCAGCGCCAGCGGAACCAGCGCGGTGACAGTGGCGACTTGGCGGGCGGCGGCCTCAACCTCTTTGCGGGCGGCAATGTCGAGGGGGGCCAGAATTTCGGCCTCGGCCAGCCCGATCAGCCCTTCGGCGTCAAACACATCGCCTTGGCGCGTGGCAAAGGCCTCGCGCCCCCAGCGGGTATCAGCGCGCGACGCATAAAGCGCAGTCAGTTGCCCGGTCACCTTTCGCGCCGCGCCAAGATCTTCGCTGGCCAAGGCCGCCTCGGCCCCGCGGTGCAACTCGTCGATCCGGCGCAGGCGTGAAAAGACCGACACTTCGCGGATCACGATCATCAGCGCCACCAGCACGAACAGCGCCAGTAAGGCCCCGAACGCATAGCCCAGCAGCGGGACGCGCGTGATCAGATCGGTCACGATGTTCCAAACGGCGAGCGAGGCAAAGGCGGCGATGACGGCGGCCAGAAGGCCCCAGAACCACCGCGCAAGGGGCGACGACAGGCGCGTTGTCAGCGCCGCGACGGTGGCCATGGCCTGGCCAGAGGGGGCAGGTAGATCTGTGTCGGGGACCGGCGGAGCCTCTGCCGGGCTGGCGGCGGGGGCGTCTTCGTCCAACTCGATCAGGACAGGGCCTTTTGGGGTGCTCATGCCATTGCCTTTCGTGTCCAGTGAAAACCGATATCGGGCAGGGATTCATCGTTATGCAGCCCCGATGTTCGGCCCGTTTCTTCAAACCCAAGCTGCGCGTAGAAGGCGCGGGCCGCGTCATTGGCCTGATGGGTCCATAGTTCCAGCCGGGGCGCGCGCGATTGCGCATCGCGGATAAGGGCTGTTCCGACGCCTTCGCCGCGATGCGTGCCCGATACGAACAGCGCATGCACATAGCCATCATCCCGCGCCAGAAATCCGGCGATGGTTCCGGCGGCAGATTGCGCCACAGTGACCCAGCCCCGTTCGATCATCTGCGCGGCATGGGCGATATCCTGCGCCGCGCTATGCAGGCGCGGTAGCCACGCGGTGGCATCTGTCCAATCGGTCAGAATGCCGCCAAGCCGCCCGGCATCCAGCGGGGTGGCGGGCCGGATTTGCAGGCTCATAGCGCATCCCCGATCAGAAACTGTGCTGCCCGGTCCAGCCGGATGTGCGGCGGACCTTCGCCGGGGCGCAGGTTTAGCCTTGCCGGGGCAAAGCGCATGATTTGGTAATCGCCGTCCAGCCAGCGGTCAGCCCCCTGCCGCGCAGGGGCCAGCAGCGCATTTGGGTCTTGCGGCAGATCGCCGGGGTAAAAGGCCGCCTGTTTGCCACTGTCCAGCAGCGTGCCCTGCACCAGATCGAGCGACGCGCCGTTATGGTCGCGCGTCACCTCGGTCGTGGCCCGAAGCGATGCGATGGCCATGGCGGCGGTTTCGGCCCCGGCAAAGCGGGCCTTATCGCGGGCGTCGCGGGTCAGCGCCTCCATTATGGCGGTCAGGCGGGCGTGTTGGCTGTGATGCAGGTGGTCGGCCTTGGTGGCGGCAAACAGGATCTTTTCCACCCGTTTGCCCATCAACAGCTGGGTCAGAAAGGCATTCCGCCCCGGACGGAAGGCCGACAGGATATCTGTCATGGCGCGGCGCATGTCTTCGACCGCCGCAGGGCCGCTGTTGATCGCGCCAAGCGCATCGACCAGCACGACCTGACGGTCAATTCGGGCAAAATGGTCGTTGAAAAAGGGTTTGACCACGCGGGATTTATACGCCTCATACCGGCGTTCCATTTCCCGCCAGAGCGACCGGCGCGGCGCGCTGTCTTGTGGAGGCAGGGGCGCGAAGGTCAACACCGGGCTACCGGCCAGATCGCCGGGCAGCAAGAACCGCCCCGGCGTACAGTCCGAAAACCCGGCGGCGCGGGCGGCGGTCAGATAGCCGCTGAAGGCTTCGGCCAGACGTTTGGCGTTTGGTTCTTCGAAATCACCCGTGACATCCGCGCCCTTCACTTGGCTCAGAAACCCCATTGCCATATCGCGCGTGGCGATGCGGTCTAGGGTCTCTCGGCTCCACTCCTTGTAGGATTTGTCCAGCAGTCCCAGATCCAGAAGCCATTCGCCGGGATAGTCCATGATGTCCAGATGCACGGTGCGCGGCCCTTGCAACCCGCCCAGCAACCCGTTGGGCCGCACGCGCAGCGACAGGCGCAGTTCGGACGTGGCCCGCGTGCTATCGGGCCAATGCGGCGTGGGCGAGGTCATGGCCCCAAGGTGGGTTTCATAGTCAAAGCGCGGCACGGTGTCGTTGGGCTGCGGTTGCAAATAGGCCGCCGTGATCCGCCCATCGGCAGCAGGCAACAGTTGCGGCATTCGCCCCCGGTCCAGCAGATTGGCCACAAGCGATGTGATGAACACCGTTTTGCCAGACCGCGCCAGCCCGGTCACACCAATGCGGATCACCGGTTCAAAGAAGGTTTCGGATACAGTGTCTGTCAGGCTTTCGACGCTTCGCGTCAGCGTGTCGGCGATGGCAGTAAAGACCAAATCTGCATCCCTTCTTCCGTTGCTTCCTTTAGATAGCCATCCGATGCCCTGCCTGCCAGCCCTGATCGGGGGATTGCCCAGATCGGCCCTGCACGCTATGCGCGGCATATGTTCAGAATTGCGCTCAAGGTCGAATATAATGGCGCCCCGTTTGCCGGATGGCAGCGGCAGGCGGATCAACCGTCGGTGCAGGGCGCGATTGAGGATGCCTTGGCCAAGCTGGAAAAGCGCCAGCACACGATTGCCGCCGCTGGGCGCACCGACGCGGGTGTGCACGGGCGGGGGCAGGTGGCCCATTGCGACATGGAGCGTGATTGGGAACCGTTCCGCCTGTCCGAGGCGCTGAACTACCATCTGAAGCCCGCGCCCGTAGCGATTGTCGATGCGGCCCGTGTGCCGGATGATTGGCACGCCCGGTTTTCTGCGATCGAACGCCGCTATCTGTTCCGTATCCTCTGCCGCCGCGCCCCCTGCACGATGGAGGCCGGGCAGGTCTGGCGTGTGTCCCATGATCTGGACGTAAGTGCGATGCATGAGGCCGCGCAGCGCCTTGTGGGCCTGCATGACTTCACCACCTTTCGGTCGGTGATGTGCCAATCCAACAGCCCGGTAAAAACGCTGGACCGTTTGGATGTCACCCACGTCGAAACCGCCGCAGGCCCGGAAATCCACTTCGATGTGCGCGCCCGGTCATTCCTGCACAATCAGGTGCGCAGCTTTGTCGGCACGCTGGAACGGGTCGGGGCAGGCGCATGGTCCGCCGATGACGTCACCGCCGCGCTTGAGGCCCGCAACCGCGCCGCTTGTGGCCCGGTCAGCCCCCCCGATGGGCTCTACCTCATGGGCGCAGGCTATCCCGACGACCCGTTTGAGGCCGGCGGTCTGCATCGCTAATTCCGCAGCGCCAACGCAAATCCCCCTTCCCAAGGGGCAATCAATGCTGTATCGCGGCGCTATGACCAAACTGGCAATCATCCGACGAGCCTAAGCTCTCATTCCCGCACCATCCCCGGTGCGCCTGCCGCCATTTGGCCCATCCCCCTATCAAAACTTGACTTGGCCCCGCGCCCTTGGCACCAATCGGGCTTCCATTCCTGAGGACAAATCCATGATCCCATCCGTATTGCCGACCTATATTCGCGCCCCTCTGCATTTCGTCAAAGGTGAAGGCAGCTGGCTGATTGAGGAAGACGGACGCCGATTTCTGGATCTGGGATCGGGCATCGCGGTGAACGTTCTGGGCCATGCCAATCCCGATCTGGTGGCCGCGCTGACCGAACAGGCCAACGCGCTTTGGCATGTCTCGAACCTCTATGAGATCCCGCAGCAGGAAAAGCTGGCCAAGAAATTGGTCGACAACACCTTTGCTGACACCGTGTTCTTTACGAACTCGGGCACTGAGGCATGCGAGCTGGCGGTCAAAATGGCGCGTAAGTACTGGTACGAACAAGGCCAGAAGGAAAAGACCGACATCATCACCTTCTCTGGCTGTTTCCATGGCCGGTCCTCGGCGGCCATCGCAGCCTCAGGCGCGGAAAAAATGGTCAAAGGCTTCGGCCCGGTTCTGCCCGGCTTCGTGCACCTGCCGTGGGGCGATCACGACGCGCTGAATGCCGCGATCACCGACACCACCGGCGCAATCCTGATCGAACCCGTCCAAGGCGAAGGCGGCATCCGCCCCGTTCCCGCGCAATGCCTCAAGGGCCTGCGCGACCTTTGTGACGAAAAAGGCATCCTGTTGATCTTCGACGAAGTGCAATGCGGCATGGGCCGGACAGGCAAGCTCTTTGCCCATGAATGGGCCGGCGTGACCCCCGATATCATGATGGTCGCCAAAGGCATCGGCGGCGGCTTCCCGCTGGGCGCGGTTCTGGCCACCGAAGAGGCGGCACAGGGCATGGTCGCTGGCACGCACGGCTCCACCTATGGCGGCAACCCGCTGGCCTGCGCTGTGGGCAACGCCGTGATGGACAAGGTCTCCGACCCGGCCTTCCTCGATGAAGTGAACCGCAAGGCGGGCCTGCTGCGCCAAAAGCTAGAAGGCCTCGTCGCCGCCCACCCCGATGTCTTCGAAGCCGTGCGCGGTGAGGGCCTGATGATCGGCCTCAAGTGCAAAATCGCCCCCGGCGATCTTGTGAAAGCGGGCTACGACAACCTCGTCATCACCGTCCCGGCGGCCGACAATGTGGTCCGCCTTCTGCCGCCGCTCAACCTGACCGAAGATGACATCGCCGAGGCCGCAACCCGCCTCGACAAGGCCGCCGCCCAAGCGGCCCCGCAGGGATAACGCACCGCGCCCCTGTCATTTTCTGACCTGAAATATCCCGGGGGTCCGGGGGCAGCGCCCCCGGCTCCGGCACCCGAAAAGAACCGACATGAACCACTTTCTTGATATCCACACCACAGACAAAGCCGATCTTCGGCGGATCATCGATCAGGCCCGCGCCACGAAAGAAGCGCGCAGCGGCAAACCCAAAGCGACACTAGACGATGACCAACCGCTCAAGGACCGGATGGTCGCGCTGATCTTCGAAAAACCCTCGACCCGCACCCGCGTGTCGTTCGACGTCGGCGTGCGCCAGATGGGCGGCCAGACCATGGTGCTCTCGGGCAGCGATATGCAGCTGGGCCACGGTGAAACCATCGCCGACACCGCCCGCGTCCTAAGCCGCTATGTCGATATGATCATGATCCGCACCTTCGACGAATCCGTGCTGCATGAAATGGCTGAACACGCCACCGTGCCGGTCATCAATGGCCTGACGGACCGCACTCACCCCTGCCAGATCATGGCCGATATCCTGACCTTCGAAGAACATCGCGGCCCGATCGCGGGCAAAAAGGTGGTCTGGTCCGGCGACGGCAACAATGTCTGCGCCTCGTTCCTGCATGCCGCGGCGCAATTCGGCTTTGACCTCACCTTCACAGGCCCCGTCCAGCTTGACCCCGAGATGGAGTTCGTCGGCCTTGCCCGCAACGCCGGTGTCGAGGTCTGCATTGAACGTGATGCGTTCAAAGCCGTCGAAGGCGCAGACCTGATCGTCACCGACACTTGGGTGTCGATGCATGATGCCCAATCCTCGCGCGAACGGCGCCACAACATGCTGCGCCCCTATCAGGTCAACACCGACCTGATGAAAGCGGCAAAACCTGACGCGCTGTTCATGCATTGCCTGCCTGCCCACCGCGGCGAAGAGGCCACCTCCGAAGTCATGGACGGGCCGAACTCGGTCATCTTCGACGAGGCCGAAAACCGCCTGCATGCCCAAAAGGCCATCATGCGCTGGTGCGTTGAAGGCTAACCATATCCGCGCCCGGTTCCGATCCGCATTCGAAAACCGGGCGCGTCCCCCTGCTTCTTCTCTTTGATAAATACCGCCGGGGGTGAATTGGGCGAAAGGCCCAAGAGGGGGCAGCGCCCCCTGCGCCGCTTGACACAAGGCGCAAAACACGGCCCATACGGGCCCATGCGTTTGCCCATCGATCCCATCCTGCCTGACCTGATCGCCGCCCTCAAATCTGAAGGGCGCGCCGTGCTGCAAGCACCGCCCGGCGCGGGGAAAACCACGCGTGTGCCGCTGGCGATGTTGGACGCAGGGTTGACCCAAGGCCGCATCCTGATGCTTGAACCCCGCCGTTTGGCGGCGCGGGCGGCGGCGGAACGCATGGCCGATACGCTGGGTCAGCAGCCGGGGCAGACCGTGGGTTACAGGGTACGGGGCGATGCGAAGGTCTCCAGATCCACCCGGATCGAAGTGGTCACCGAAGGCATCCTGACCCGGATGATCCAATCCGACCCCGAACTCAACGGCGTCGGGGCGGTGATCTTTGACGAATTTCACGAACGTTCGCTCAATGCCGATCTGGGCCTTGCGCTTTGCCTCGAAATCGCAGGGGCCTTGCGCGATGATCTGATTTTGGTGGCGATGTCCGCAACGCTTGATGCCGCACCGGTGGCCGAGCTGATGCAGGCCCCGATCCTGACTTCTGAGGGGCGCAGCTTTCCGGTTGAGATGATCTGGCAGGACAAACCGCTGTCCAAAGACGCGCGTTATGAGGACGCTGTCGCCGCGCAGGTGATTGAGGCCGCGCGCCTGCGCAAGGGCGGCATTCTGGTGTTCCTGCCGGGCGAGGGCGAAATCCGCCGGGTTGAGGCGCGCCTCAAGGGCAAATTGCCCGGTGATTGTGTCGTTCAGCCCCTGTTCGGCGCGATGGACTTTTCCCGGCAGCGCGAGGCGGTGCAGCCACTCGCCCATGGGCGCAAGGTGGTGCTGGCGACCTCGATTGCCGAAACCTCGCTGACCATTCCTGATATCCGCATTGTCATTGATGGCGGGCGGGCGCGGCGGGCGCGGTTTGATCCCGGCTCTGGCATGTCGCGGCTGGTGACAGAACGTGTCACCCGCGCCGAGGCCGAACAGCGGGCCGGTCGCGGCGGCCGCGTGGCCGAAGGCACCTGTTTCCGGCTTTGGACCAAGGGCGAGGAGGGCAGCCTGCACGCCTTCCCTCCGGCTGAAATTGAGGCCGCCGATCTGTCGGGGCTGGCGTTGGAACTGGCGCTTTGGGGCGCGGGGCCTGAGGATCTGCCGCTTTTGACCCGCCCGAACCCCGGCGCCTTTGCCGAGGCGCAGCGCCTGTTGCAGATGCTGGGCGCGTTGGATGCGTCGGGCGGGATCACGGACCATGGGCGCAGGCTGGTTGGCTTGCCGCTGCACCCGCGCCTTGCGCATATGCTGGCCACGACCGGGTCTGAGGCCGCGCCGCTGGCCGCGCTCTTGGCCGACCGCGATCCGCTGAAAGGTGCGCCTGGTGATTTGCTGCTGCGGCTTGAGGCGCTGAAAGATACCCGCAGGTTTATGCAGGCCCGGCCCTATGGCGTGAATCGCCCCGCGCTTGACCGTATCCGCGCCGAGGCCAAGCGCCTGTCCAAGGGTGCGTCTGGCCGCGATGGGCTGTCGCCCGCGCAGATGGCCGCCTTGGCCTATCCTGACCGTGTGGGCCTGCACCGCAAGGGCGATGCGCCACGGTTCCAACTGTCTGGCGGCAAGGGGGCGATTCTGGATGCGGGCGATCCGCTGGCCGGGATGCGCCTGATCGTGGCGACGGATCTTGATGGCAACCCGCGTGAGGCGCGTATCCGGCAAGCGATTGCCATCACCGAAGGCGAAATTCGAGATCTGTTCGCCGATCAAATCGCATGGCAGGACACCTGCGAATGGTCCAGGCGCGACCGCCGCGTTGTGGCCCGCCAGCAGGAAATGTTCGGGGCAATCGCGCTGGATGACCGGCTTTGGAAAGACGCGCCGCCCGATAGCGTGGCCTTGGCGATGCTGGACGGGGTGCGCGATCTGGGTCTGCGGTTCTCGGACGCGGCGGCGCGATTCCGGGCGCGGGTGCTCTTGGCCCGCGAAGCCGACGAGAGCCTGCCTGACCTTGGCGATGATGCGCTGATGGCCGATCTGGAAGGGTGGCTTTTGCCGCATCTGTCCGGCCAGCGCAGCGCCGAGGACTGGAAGCGGTTCGATCTTCTGGAGCCGTTGCGGGCGATGCTGGATTGGGATGCGCTGCAACGGCTGGATCAATTGGTGCCTGCCAATTTCACCACGCCCTTGGGGCGCAAGGTGCCGATCGATTATTCCGGCGACCACCCCGAGGTCGCCCTGCGCCTGCAAGAACTGTTCGGCCAGACCCGGCATCCGATGGTGGGCAAACGGCCCTTGCGGCTGACGCTTTTGTCGCCCGCGCAGCGGCCCGTTCAGACGACGATGGATCTGCCCGGATTTTGGTCGGGGTCTTATGAGGACGTGCGCAAAGATATGCGTGCGCGCTATCCCCGGCACCCTTGGCCCGAAGATCCGACCGTCGCCGATCCGACCCTGCGTGCCAAACCGCGCGGCACCTGACCCTGCGTGAGCGCTAAACCCGCCAAAGGGGACAGGGGGCCGCAGGTCCTGCACTGGACATCCCGCACTTGGGCGGGCATCTGAAAGGCATGGAGGTGGCCGATGGATACTGCTGACTTGGCAAAACGCATTCTGGCGGGCGAACGCCGTGCCTTGGCGCGGGCGATCACGCTGGTGGAAAGTTCGCGCAGCGATCACCGGACGCAAGCGCTAGAGCTGCTCGATGCGCTGCGCAGCCACGACCGCGAAGCATTGCGTATTGGTCTGTCTGGCACGCCGGGCGTCGGCAAATCCACCTTTATCGAATCGTTTGGCTGTATGCTGACTGCGCAGGGGCTGAAAGTTGCCGTTCTGGCGGTGGACCCGTCTTCGGCGCGGTCTGGCGGGTCTATCTTGGGCGATAAAACCCGGATGGAGCGTCTGTCGCGCGACCGCAACGCCTTTATCCGCCCGTCGCCGTCGCAGTCGCACCTTGGCGGTGTGGCCCGCCGCACGCGCGAAGCGATTGATCTGTGCGAGGCCGCGGGCTTTGACGTGATTCTGATCGAGACGGTGGGCGTTGGCCAATCCGAAACCGTTGTCGCGGAAATGTCGGATCTGTTCTTGCTGTTGCTGGCCCCTGCGGGCGGCGATGAATTGCAGGGCGTCAAACGCGGCATCATGGAAATGGCCGACCTGATTATCGTCAACAAGGCCGATGGCGATCTTAAGGCCACCGCAACCCGCACCTGCGCCGATTATGCCGGTGCGCTGCGCCTTCTGCGCAAACGTCCACAAGATCCCGAAGGCTTCCCCAAGGCGTTGACCGTGTCGGCCATTCAGGAAAACGGGCTGGATCAGGCTTGGGCCGAGATGACCGCGCTGGCCGACTGGCGCCGCGACAGTGGCAACTGGGCCGGGCGGCGTGCTGCACAGGCGCGATACTGGTTCGAGGCCGAAGTGCGCGAAGGTCTGCTGGCCCGTCTGCGCCGCGAACCCGTGCGCGGGGCCATGTCGGCACTGGCCGTTCAGGTTGAGAACGGAGAGGTCGCGCCCACCGCCGCCGCCGAGCAGCTTCTGAGCATGTATTTGCAGACAACCGTGGCCGAGGCCAGCTGATCGCCGCTTCGGCACTTGACGCTTTGATGACAAGGCAATATGGAAGCCCGACGAGATTCCGGGCGCCCCTTTGGCGCCCTTTGATATTGGAGCGAGTCGCCGCTCGCCCGGACAAGATGAGGATAGATCCATGTCGCGAGTTTGCGAACTGACCGGTAAAGGCCCGATGACTGGCAACAACGTCAGCCATGCTAACAACAAGACCCGTCGCCGTTTTCTGCCGAACCTGAATGACGTGACGCTGCAGTCCGAAACGCTGGGCCGTGGCATCAAAATGCGCATTTCGGCATCCGCGCTGCGCAGCGTTGACCACCGTGGTGGTCTGGACAAGTTCCTGGCCAAAGCCAAGGATACCGAGCTGTCGTCGAACGCTCTCAAAGTCAAAAAAGAAATCGCGAAAGCTCAGGCCGCTAAGGCCTAATTAGATTTCGCTTTGTCTGGGTTAAATCAGCCGTCTCAGCTTGGGGCGGCTGATTTCCGTTTAAGGGCAGGGGTTTATGCCAATGGTGCGGCGGTTATGTCGCGTTGTTTGCTAGCCCAGACTGCCTAGATTTCCCCTATGACCTATCGTCTGAGCTTCCTTGGCAAATGGCTTTTGGCCGCTGTCGTGCTGATGACCAGCATGCAGATGGCCATTGCACGCGGCACGCCCGCGCCTGCCGGGGCGATGGTGATCTGTGCAGGGCAGGGCGTTGTTACGGTTTACGTCGATGAAAACGGCGAACCGGTCGCGACCCCGTATATCTGCCCCGATTGTGCGCTGACGCTGTTTCAGGCGATTGCGCCGGATGTGCCTGCCGCCGATCGCAGCGCCACTTGGGTTCGTATTGCCTTTGGCATTTCCGATATCGACGGCGTGTCATCCCCTGTGGCTGAGCCCCACGCGCGTGGCCCCCCTTGTGTTGTCTGAGCTTTGACCTGATTCTCTGACACATAAGGACCATACAAAATGATGACCAAATTCCTGGCCGGTATCGCCGCCGTGACCCTTGCTGCGCCCGCTTTTGCGGATATCGAAGTTCATGATGCCTATGCCCGCAGCGCATCGCCTAGCGCCAAAACCGGCGCGGCCTTTATGGCGATCATGAACACCTCTGATGCCGATGACCGCTTGATCGATGTCCGGTCGGATGCGGCGAAAAAGGTGGAACTGCACACCCATATCGCCAATGGCGAAGGCGTGATGCGCATGGTGCATGTCGCCGAAGGCTTTGCCATCCCAGCGGGGGAAACCCACATGCTGGCCCGTGGCGGCGATCACGTGATGTTCATGGGATTGACGGTGCCGTTTGAACAGGGCGCGATGGTACCCGTGACGCTGATCTTTGAACAGGCGGGCGAAATCACCATCGACGTGCCCGTTGATCTGGAGCGTAAGCCGGACGCGGCCATGCACAAGATGTCGCACTAACGGTGCGGCCTAGGCCAGCAGGCTGTCCACCCAGCGTGGCACAACCTGACTGGCCGGGCCGACCAGATGGTCGCGGAAGGCATGGGATGTATCACTGTCCCGCAGATTGATTTCCAGCGTATGCGCCCCGGCATAGTTGGCCTCTTGCACGAAGCCCGCCGCCGGATAGACCTGCCCCGAGGTGCCGATGGCCACGAACAGGTCGCACTCGGCGATGTGATCGGCGATTGTGTCCATGTGATAAGGCATTTCGCCAAACCACACGATGTCCGGGCGGCCTGTCGGTGCTTTGCAGGCTGGGCAAGGCTCGCCCACCGACATTTCCAGCGGCGCGGGCCAGCGGTGGTCACAGGCGGCGCAGAGCGCGCCTGACAGCTCTCCATGCATGTGGATCGCGGTGCTGCCCGCCATTTCGTGCAGCCCGTCCACGTTCTGCGTCACGATCGTCACGTCAAACCCATCGGCCTGTTGCAGCCGTGCCAGCGCGTGATGCGCAGCATTGGGCGTGGCGGCGGCGGCCTGCGCACGGCGGGCGTTGTAGAACCCGTGCACCAGCGCGGGGTTGCGGGCAAAGCCTTCGGGGGTGGCCACGTCCTCAATCCGGTGCTGCGCCCATAGCCCGCCTTCATCGCGGAAGGTGCCTAGCCCGCTTTCGGCGGAAATTCCTGCACCTGTCAGAAGGACGATCTTGGGCATTGGCCTAACGCTCCGTTCATGGGACAACCAGACGCAAGGAGCGCCGCATGACCCATCGTATTCTCTTCGTCTGTCTTGGCAATATCTGCCGGTCCCCAAGCGCCGAAGGCGTGGTGCACTATCTGGCGCAGGCGCGGGGCATGGATGTGGCGTTGGACAGCGCAGGCACAGGCGCGTGGCACGTCGGAGAGCCGCCCTACGGCCCTATGCAGACGGCAGCGCAGCGGCGGGGGTATGACCTGTCGGGCCTGCGGGCGCGGCAGGTCAAGCCTAAGGATTTCCACGACTTCGACCTGATTTTGGCGATGGACAGCGACAACTTGACCGATCTGCGTGCGATCCAGCCCAAAGATTGCCGGGCCGAGCTGCGCTTGTTCCTGGACTATGCGCCGGATTGCGGCCTGACCGATGTGCCGGACCCCTATTACACCCGCAGATTTGACGAAACGCTGGATTTGGCCGAACAGGCCGGGCGGGGCCTGTTGGATCAGCTTTCGCGGTAAAGCCTGCGGGCCAGAAGGTAGGACACCGGAATCGCCAGACCTGCGCCCGCTGCGGCGGCGGTCAATAAGGCTGCCAGCGATGTCGCGCCACTGACCAGCGCCACGACCACGGCCGTTCCTGCCAAGGTGGTTGAGAGCAGCGAAAAGATCAGGCTGGCCAGACGGAACATTCGGATTGCCTTTCGGTGGGGATAGGCCCCCTAGAAATGGGAGGGGCGGTGGAGTGAAGCACCCCTCTCGCTCCGCTCAACACCGCCCGGATTCCGGTTATGAACCGGAAACTTGATCTGCCAGTCGTGGTAGATCGGTTTCCGGCCCAGCACTTTGACCTGAGTCAAATTCTTGGCTTATGGGCGCACGTAGGCGTATCCGTTTTCCTGAAGTTCGATCAGGCGCACCACGCCGGATGGGGTGACCACTGCCTCGCTCATCAAGGCGACGTCGTGACCGGCCTTTTTCGACATGCCGCGCAGAGTGTTGCCACATGCGGCAAAGGTCAGGCTGTCGCCCATTTCAAGGCTCATGGCGCTGATACGGTCGGCAACCGGGCTTTTGCCCTCGACGAACATATTCAGGCCGGGGCCATAGGCGACCAATTCGATCACCACGGTATCGCCTTGGCTGTCGTAGTAGTTGCGGACGTTCTGAACATTGTTCAGCGCCATATTCATCACCTGCGGGTCGTTTTCATCGACATGCACAGCGACGCGATGGGTTTGCCCCTCTGCGAAGGCCGAGGTGGCCGCGACAAAGGCCGCGACCGTCAGTAGGTGTTTCATGGTATCCTCCCTGTTTTATAGAGAGATCGTACCATCACATATGAATATGACCAGAGATTTTAGCTGGCTCGTTTCATCCGGGCCATCAGATTGGTCTTCAGCACGAATTGATGAAACAGCGCCGCCGCGACGTGCAGGATAATAAGCAGCATCAGCAGTGACTTCAGCACGTCGTGCACGTCGCCTGCCGGGATGATCTGCCCGCCCCACGCGGCCATGCCTGAAACCGGCACCGCCAGCATCAAGGCATAGAGCAGGAAATGCGTCACATGCGCGGCTTTCTGCATCAAAGGCGGTTCTTCTGCAGGGAGGGGTGGCACGCCACGAGTGAAGCGCAGCACCAGCCGCCACACTACCAACGCGATGATCAGCAGACCGCTGATGACATGCTGCGCGGCCAGTGGCGTCATGGTTTTTTCGCCGCCGCGCACAAAGATGTTCCAAGCAGCGCTGATGCCATCGGGAAGAATGAATTGCAGGGCAATCAAAAGGACAACGGCCCAGTGCAGGATGATCTGGGTTCGGGAATAGTGGGTGGGCATGGGATTGGCTCCGGTTGAACACGCGCGCAGAAGTCACATGGGATGCCGGACAAACAGTTACAATGTTTGGAATATGTCTGAGTCCATAAAAGAAAAGGGCCGCTTGCGCGGCCCCGTTCCTTAATCGTCCATTTTGAGGGCCGAGATAAACGCCTCTTGCGGGATCTCGACCTTGCCGAACTGGCGCATCTTCTTCTTACCGGCCTTCTGCTTTTCCAGCAGTTTTTTCTTACGCGTGGCGTCGCCGCCGTAACACTTGGCCGTCACGTCTTTGCGCAGGGCCGACAGGGTTTCGCGCGCAATCACCTTGCCGCCGATCGCCGCCTGAATGGGGATCTTGAACATGTGACGCGGGATCAGATCCTTCAGCTTTTCGCACATGGCCCGGCCACGCATTTCTGCGCGGTCGCGGTGAACCATGGTGGACAACGCATCGACCGGTTCGTCGTTCACGAGGATCTGCATCTTGACCAGATGGTCTTCGCGGTAGCCGGTCATCTGATAGTCAAAGCTGGCGTAGCCTTTGGTTACTGACTTCAGGCGGTCGTAGAAGTCAAACACCACTTCGTTCAGCGGCAGGTCATAGACGACCATCGCGCGGCTGCCCGCATAGGTCAGGTCTTCTTGGATGCCGCGGCGGTCCTGACACAGCTTCAGCACGTCGCCAAGATATTCGTCGGGCACAAGGATGGTTGCCTTGATGCGCGGCTCTTCGAGGTGGTCCACCTTCGACAGGTCGGGCATGTCGGCGGGGTTGTGCAGCTCGACCTTGGTGCCGTCTTTCATGAAGATGTGATAGATCACGCTGGGCGCGGTGGTGATCAGATCAATATCGTATTCGCGTTCGATCCGGTCACGGATCACCTCAAGGTGCAGCAGACCAAGGAACCCGCAGCGGAAGCCAAAGCCAAGCGCGGCCGAGGTTTCCATCTCAAAGCTGAAGGACGCATCGTTCAGCGCCAGTTTTTCAATTGCGTCGCGCAGATCTTCGAATTCGGCGCTGTCCACAGGGAACAGGCCACAGAACACCACCGGAACCGAAGGCTTAAAGCCCGGAAGCGGCTTTTCGCAGCCCTTCTTTTCGTGGGTGATCGTGTCGCCGACCTTGGTGTCACGCACCTGTTTGATCGACCCGGTCAGAAAGCCAATCTCGCCGGGGCCGAGTTCATCGACCGGCTGCATGGCCGGGCGGAACACGCCGATGCGGTCGACGCCGTATTTCGCGCCGGTCTGCATCATCTTGATGTTGTCGCCCTTTTTCAGAACGCCATCCATGATGCGCACCAGAACCACGACGCCCAGATAGCTGTCGTACCAGCTGTCGACCAGCATCGCCTTGAGCGGCGCGTTGCGGTCGCCCGAATGCGGCGGGGGCAGACGTTTGACGATGGCTTCCAGCACATCGGGGATGCCGACGCCGGTCTTGGCGGAAATCAGGCAGGCATCCGACGCATCGATGCCGATCACGTCTTCGATTTGTTCGGCCACGCGCTCAGGCTCGGCGGCGGGCAGGTCTACCTTGTTCAGCACCGGCACGATTTCGTGGTCGGCCTCAATCGCGGTGTAGACGTTTGCCAGCGTCTGCGCCTCAACCCCTTGCGAGGCGTCGACCACCAGCAGCGAGCCTTCGACCGCGCGCATGGAGCGGCTGACCTCATAGGCAAAGTCTACGTGTCCGGGCGTGTCGATCAGGTTGAGCACGTAATGCTCGCCGTCCTTGGCGACATAGTCGATACGGACGGTGTTGGCCTTGATGGTAATGCCCCGCTCGCGCTCGATGTCCATCGAGTCGAGAAGTTGTGCCTTCATGTCGCGTTCAGACACCGTGTTGGTGGACTGAATCAGCCGGTCGGCCAGGGTCGATTTCCCGTGGTCGATATGGGCGACGATAGCGAAGTTCCGGATGTGCGCGAGATCTGTCATGGACGGGGATATGATGCGGAATCCTGCGCCGGTCAAGGTGGGATATACGCACGGCCCTCCCTTGCCCGCAGGGTTTTGAGTGGCTGCGGTTGTGCGCGGCGGCGCGGCGGCGCGGTGGGTTGAAACCCCACCCTACGGCGGCGGCGCGTAGGGTGATGCGGGCGGGCGTCAGGCGCTGGTATTTTCGGGGGAGCCAGTGGTAGGATTGCGCGGATTGGTTGAGGGCTTTGCCGAGGAGAGGGAATGGCACTTGAACAAGGAGCAATGAACGCGCACGCACTGGTCGAAACAATTGAAAAATCATCCGAGCCAGTCCGGCGAGTACTCCTATTGCGTGCTGCCTTAAGGGCCTTGGTCTATGTCATTCGTTACAACGATTGGCCGCCGATGGAGAGAGATTGGCTTCGTCAAACTCAGGCTGAGGCGGTGCTTGGGTGTTGTCGGCTGCTTTTGGGTATGCAATGCGAGCTTGTTTTTGAAATGGGCTCAAGGACGAGCAGCCATCTTGCTCTTCTAGATCTATCTCGACTGTATCGACGTTTTGTTGCTGAATCCCCTATCCACAGCGCCACCGGTTTCGGGCTCCAGAGCATAATCTCAGCTGCGCGAGAGGATGTGTCTGAAACAATCTCAGCAATTCAATACGCCTCAATGTCGGACAAGCGAATGCGTTCGATGGACTTGGATGGGGCTATTGAGACCGATCAATTCCTGAAACCTCGCTTTTGGCTGAGAGCACCTCTCTACAAAGGTGACGTTGAGGTAATCTCAGAAATGGTAGAGGTCAGTCTGAGTGGCTCAATTTTCCGGGACGATCCGCGTTTCGCGTTCTTCGCCAGTTGGTACCAAGGAATGCTAGCAGGCAAGCCGCTGGACTGGGAGCTTCAGCGCCGCATTGCGACTGAGATTCCTCCTGAAATTTGGGAAGCAGGAATCGACGCCGTTGCGCCGGAGATTGCTCGGATTGAGGCGGAGTGGGAAAGCGGTCGCGAGGCTCAGGAACCTCGTTCACCTGAGTATGAGCCCAACTCCGTTGCGCATTTGTTTGACTATCCGTTGAGCGTGTCGGGCAATCTGACGGTTGCGGCGAATTCGATATCTGTTGGTTTCGAACAATTTCGCGCCGAGACCGGCCTCAATGAAACGCCCGAATTTTTGCAGCCCCTAGAAGCGATGTCTGCCAATATGGAGCGGATCGCGGCAATCGTTGGCGAGCAAGTCCGATCATCAATGACGGAACAGGCCCTGCGCGAAGAGATCGGGCGGTTGATGGCCAAGGTTGCCCATCTTGAGGCTGAACTGGCCAAGGCGAAAACAGATTTGGACCTTAAGTCGAAGCCTTGGTTCGGCAAAGCGGCAATTTTGTGCTCAGCCGCGGCTGGGTTGGGAACGGCGGTTTGGACACTCTCTGGCGATGAGATTGGTGCAAAGAAGCGGATGGAAACGCTGGCGGAATACTGGGAGGTTGGTAAGGGGCTGTTCAACACAGCACCGGTCGAAGGTCCAGCCCCCAAGCCTCAGCTTCCGCCGGCGACTGACGTATAGGCCCCATCCCCCCAAAATCCCCCGATTGAAAAACCGGCCCCGCTCAGGCAAGTTGGGGGCGGGACAGAGTTTGGCCGGAAGATGCGGGAGAACCCGTGCGCAGGCCCAAAGCAGAGCAGGCAGAATGAGACTGATTACCATTTTCATCATGGTGGCCCTAGTGGCCAGTTGTGGCGGGGGCAAGCGGCGCGCGCCTCAGCCAACGGGGCAAGTGACGCGCTTTTCCTCGGGACCGATTTCGCAGGCGTGTATGGCCAGCGACCGCAAGGCGCGGAACCCGCAGCTGTGCGGCTGTATCCAGACGGTGGCGAATATGTCGCTCAGCCCGTCGGACCAGCGCCGCGCGACCAAGTTCTTTGCCGATCCGCATCAGGCGCAGGTGGTCCGGCAATCGGACAGTTCGATCAACGAAGCCTTCTGGCGTCGGTATGTCGAATTTGCCGACCGGGCCGAAAGCGGCTGTCAGGGGTACTGAGCGGGCGGGCTTCTTGCTTGAAGTCGCGCCGCGCACCGGGATAGACCCCTTAGCAGCGCTGCGGCGCGACTGAGGGGCTATCTGCCGGAGGACTGAGATGTCGGTTGACGCGGTTACCAAACTGTTTACCCGTTCCGACGGGGCCTATCACTTTGCCCGCTGGGGCCGCCCGATAGCGCCTATCGTGTTCGGCGTGCAGGATGAAACGCTGAGCGTGGTCAAAAGCGCGTTTGAGGCGGTGACGGGTATGGTGGGCCATCCGATGGCCGAAACCGACCCTGAGCTTGGCTCAAACCTGATGATGTTCTTTTTCCGCGACTGGTCAGAGTTGCTGGAGGTGCCGGACCTTGGTCAGATGATCGACGGGCTGGAGGGCATGGTGGCCCGGCTGTCTGCGGCGAAGGCCACGCAGTACCGCGTGTTCCGGTTTGACGATGACGGGGCGATCAAGGCCTGTTTCGTCTTTGTGCGGATGGACAAGTCGCTGGCCGATCTGCCCGCCGATGCGCTGGTGCTGTCGCAGGTGATTCAGGCCTTTGTACTGTGGTCCGACGCCGCTTTTGCAGACCGGTCGGTGCTGGGCGCGTTGCCCGATGGGCGGCTGGTGCTGCGCCCCGATATCGTCAATGTGGTCCGTGCGGCCTATGATCCGGTGATGCCCGCCGTGGCGCATGATGCCAGCCACGCGATGCGGCTTGCCGCGCGTCTGCCCGCCGGGGCCTGAGCCCGCAGATACAGGAGCCTGCCATGACACCGCACCGTTTTCCGATCCGGGTCTATTACGAAGACACCGATATGGCTGGGATCGTCTATCATGCCAATTACCTGAAATTCATCGAACGCGCCCGGTCTGACTGGGTTCGCGGGCTGGGCATTGACCAGCGCCAGATGAAGGAAGAAGACGGTCTGGTTTTTGTCGTGCGCCGGATTGAGGCCGACTACATCGCCTCGGCCCATTTTGATGACACGCTTGAGGTGGTGACCACGACGCGAACCGTTACCGCGGCGCGGCTGATCATGCACCAAGAGGTGATGCGCGGCAAAGATCTGGTGTTTCAGGCCGAAGTGACGGTGGTTTGCGTCAATGAAACCGGCCATCCCGCGCGGCTTCCGGCGAATATTCGCCTTTTGCTGCACTGATCGGCGCAAACATAGCAATTCTATAGCCTTTGCCTTTGGGATCGGATAGAGTCAGGCCCAACAGAGCCTGAAACAGGCCGATTAGCAAAGAGCAGGCTAATGGAAGCAGAAACACTAGCCCTGACGCAGCAGATTGATTTCTCGCTGTTCGGGCTGTTCGCACGTGCATCGCTGACCGTGAAACTGGTGATGATTCTTTTGATCCTCGCTTCGTTTTGGGCGTGGTCGATCATCGTGCAAAAGACGATCCTTTATAAACGTGCCCGTTGGGAAGCATCGCGGTTTGACCGGGCCTTTTGGTCGGGTGAGCCGCTGGATGAGCTGTATGACCAGATTGGCGCCGATCCCAGTGGCCGGGCGGAACAGGTCTTTGCCGCCGGCATGACAGAATGGCGCCGGTCGCATCGGGATGACGGCGGGCTGATCCCCAATGCCCATGCGCGGATAGATCGGTCGATGGATGTGGCCATTGCCAAGGCGGGCGAAGGTCTGAACAAGGGCCTGCCGGTGCTGGCAACGGTCGGATCGACCGCGCCGTTTATCGGCCTTTTTGGCACCGTCTGGGGCATCATGAGCGCCTTTATCGAAATCGCCGAAGCGCAGAACACCAACCTGGCCGTTGTGGCCCCCGGCATTGCCGAGGCGCTTTTGGCCACGGGTTTGGGTCTGCTTGCGGCCATTCCGGCGGTGATCTTCTATAACAAGCTAAGCGCCGATAGCGACCGGCTGGTTGCCGGCTACGAAGCCTTTGCCGATGAATTCTCGACCATCCTAAGCCGCCAGTTGGACAGCTGAACGATGGGTGCGCAGCTCGCCAAAAAACGCAGTGCCTCACGGCGGCGAAGCCGTCGTGGTGGCTTTCAGCCAATGGCCGAAATCAACGTCACGCCGTTTGTGGACGTGATGTTGGTGCTGCTGATCATCTTCATGGTGGCCGCCCCGTTGATGACGGTTGGCGTGCCGGTGGAATTGCCCAAAACCTCGGCGGCGTCCTTGCCGTCTGAGAATGAGGAACCATTGACCGTAACAGTGACTGCCGACGGTGTGGTGATGATCCAGACAACCGAAGTGACCCGCGAAGATCTGGTCAACCGGCTGCGGGCCATCGCGGCGGAACGGTCGGATGACCGGATTTTCCTGCGGGCCGATGGGTCGGTGCCGTATAATACGGTGGCTCAGATCATGGGCGCGCTGAATGCGGGCGGGTTTTCGTCAATCGGGCTGGTGACTGACACCGGCGGCCCGAAGCTTGACGGATCGGACGGCTGAGGCGGTCGCGTGCATATCGGGCACTATATCTCAGGCGCGGGGCACATCGGCCTGATTGGCTGGCTGTTGCTGGGCCCTTTGTTCACGGCAGAGCCTCTGCCGATGAATGTCACACCCGTGTCGATCGTCACGGCTGAAGAATTCGCGGCCATCGTGCAGCAGACCGAACCGCCGCAGGCCGAAACCGAAATCGCCGCGCCCACCGTGCCGGATGCGCCGGAAACCCCGGTCCAGCCAACGCCGGAACCTGAGCCTGCGCCAACACCTGTGCCCACGCCGCCAGAACCGGACCGGCCCGCCACGCCTGAACCCGAACCGCAGCCTGCGCCCGAGCCGGACCCAGAGCCTGTGCCGGAGGCTGAACCTGTTCCGGTTCCCGAACCGCAGCCCGAGCCGGAACCAGACCCTGTGCCAGAGCCGCCCGCGCCTGAACCGGTGCCGCAGGTGCTTGCGCCCAAAGATTCCCCACGTCCGCAGGCCCGCCCTGCGCCGCGTGTCGCGGCCCGCCCCGAAGAGGCCCCGGAACCCGACGCCGTGATCGCGCTTGAAAAGCAGGACGCGGCCCGCCCGGATGAAACCGCCGAGCAGGTGCAGGACAGCCCCGAGAAAACCGCCCCGCAAGAGGCCTCGACCCAGATCGCGACCGAACAAACCCCGGAAGGCCAGCAATTGGCCCCCGTGACCTCGGCCCGTCCCAAGGCGCGGCCCCCGTCGGCCCGCCCGACCGAAACGGCTGAGGCGTCCAAGGCTGATCCGGCAAAGGACGCGCTGAACGCTGCGTTGGAGAAAGCCATGAGCGGCAACGCCCCGCAGGCTGAAACCCGTACCGGCCCGCCGCTGACTGAAGGCGAACGCGATGTGCTGCGTCTGGCCGTTCAGGACTGCTGGACCGTCGATGTGGGCAGTCAGGCCGCCAGCGTGACCGTCACGCTGGGTATGAAAATGGACCGTGATGGCCGTGTGCAATCGGGGTCTTTGAAACTTCTGTCGTCGTCCGGTGGGTCTGGCGCGGCAGCCGAAACCGCCTTCCAGGCTGCCCGCCGTGCTGTGCTAAGATGTCAGCGCGACGGCTATGAATTGCCGATCGAGAAGTACGATCAGTGGAAGGACATTGAAATGACCTTCGATCCTGCGACAATGAGATTGAGATGAAACACATTGTTACTGCCTGCCTAATCGCACTGACTGCTGTGCTGGGGGCCGCTCAGGTCCAAGCGCAAGGCGGTCCGCTGCGGATCACCATCACCGAGGGCGTGGTTGAACCCATGCCCTTTGCGGTGCCGTCCTTTGTGCCGGAAAACGCCGCAGCCAACGGTGTTGCTGCGGATCTGTCGCGCGTCGTGGCCGAAGATCTGGTCGGAACGGGCCTGTTCAGGGAAATCCCGTCCAGCGCCCACATCAGCAAAGTCACCAGCTTTTCCAGCCCGATCCAGTTTCCTGATTGGAAAGCGATCAATTCCCAAGCGCTTATCACGGGTGCGGTGTCGGTGAACGGATCGCAACTGACGGTGAAATTCCGCGTCTATGACGTGTTCGCCGGGACAGAACTGGGCAAGGGCCTGCAATTTGCCGGAACGACCGATGGTTGGCGCCGGATGGCCCATAAAGTGGCCGATGCCGTCTATTCGCGCATCACCGGCGAGGGGGGCTATTTCGATAGCCGCGTCGTCTTCGTGTCGGAAACCGGCCCCAAGAACGACCGTAAGAAACGTCTGGCCATCATGGATTATGACGGCGCGAATCTTCAGTACCTGACGGACAGCAGTTCCATCGTGCTGGCCCCGCGCTTTTCGCCGACGGGCGACCGGGTGCTCTACACCAGCTATGCGACCGGTTTTCCCAAGATCTACGTCCTCAGCGTTGGCAATGTCCAAAGCCGCGCCTTGCAAGCGGGCGACGGCACCATGAGCTTTGCGCCGCGGTTTTCGCCCAATGGCAGCACCGTGGTCTATTCGCTGACCCAAGGGGCCAACACGGACATCTTCGCGATGGATCTGGGCAGCGGTCGCCAGTCGCGTCTGACCGATAGCCCTGCCATTGAAACAGCACCCAGCTTTTCGCCGGACGGCAGCCAGATCGTCTTTGAAAGCGACCGGTCTGGCACGCAGCAGCTTTATGTGATGTCCGCCAATGGCGGTGCAGCGCAGCGTATCAGCTTTGGGCAGGGGCGCTATGGCACGCCGGTTTGGTCGCCGCGCGGCGATATGATCGCCTTTACCAAACAGCACCAAGGCCGGTTCCACATCGGCGTGATGCGCACCGATGGCAGCGAGGAGCGTTTGCTCACAGCTTCTTTCCTTGACGAAGGCCCGACTTGGGCGCCCAATGGCCGTGTGCTAATGTTCACCCGCGAAAGTCAGGGCGCCGGTGGGCAGGCATCGCTTTATTCTGTGGACGTCTCGGGCCGGAACCTGAAGCGCGTTCGCACCCCCGGCGGGGCATCCGACCCGTCTTGGGGTCCGCTACAATAATATCGGTACATAACAACACGAGCAGGACAGAAACATCATGACCATGCTGAAAACACTAACACTATTGGGCGCTGCACTGGCCCTGACGGCTTGCGCGGATGCAGGCCGGTTCGGGCGCGGCAACGGCGACGACTTTGCCAACAATGGCGCAGGCGCTGGCTATAATGACACGCTGGGCGGCGGTCTTGGGGATCCGGCCTCGGCTGAATATTTCCAGCAGGCCATCGGCGACCGCGTGTTCTTTGTGGTCGATCAATCGTCCCTGACCCCTGAGGGCCGGGCAACGCTGGATGCGCAGGCATCGTGGCTCATGACCAACTCTGACTATCTGGCGGTGATCGAAGGCCACGCCGATGAACAGGGCACCCGCGAATACAACCTTGCACTTGGGGCGCGCCGCGCCAATGCTGTGATGGAATATCTGGTGTCGCGCGGTGTATCGTCGAACCGTCTGAAATTCGTCAGCTATGGCAAGGAACGCCCGGTTGAGGTCTGCTCGGACGAGTCGTGCTATTCCAAGAACCGCCGCGCCGTGACGATTATTTCGGCCAGCCTGAGCGGCTAAACTACAAAACGGGGGTGCCATGCGCATTCAAGCTGCCCTGATCGCCGGTCTTATCGGCATCTTGCCTATGTCGTCTGGGGCCGAAACCTTGGGCGACATCCGCCGTGATCTAGCAAGCCTGATGGATGAGGTTGCCAGCCTGAAGGCTGAACTGGATCCATCTGGCGCAGGCGGTGTTGCAGTTTCGGGGGCCGGGTATGACCGGGCCGTCGCGATTGAGGCAGAGCTTCAGCGCCTGACCGGCCTGACCGAAGAGATGGATTTCCGCATTCGTCAGGTCGTGAAGGATGGCACCAACCGTATCGGCGATCTTGAGTTCCGCATTTGTGAGCTTGAGCCGGGGTGCGACATCGGCAATCTGGGCAACCCGACGGCGCTTGGGGGCGGGTCTGTGCCCGCTGCCCCGTCAACGCCCGCAGCGACACGCCCGCCCCAAACAGACCGCCCGCAATTGGCCGTTGGTGAAGAAACAGACCTAAGGCGAGCCCAGGAGGCGCTCGCCAACGGTGACTTTCGCGGCGCCGCTGACCAGTTTACGGCCTTTCGCCAGACCTATCCGGGATCTCCGCTAGAACCCGAAGTCCTGATGGGGCTCGGGGCCGCGCTAGAGGGGCAGGGCGATGTGCGTGAAGCCGCCCGCGCCTATCTGGATGCGTTCTCGGGCTATCCCGACCATGAGGTCGCCCCGGCGGCCCTGACCAAGCTGGGTGCGTCGCTGGGTGCTTTGGGCAAAGTGGCCGAGGCTTGCGTCACTCTGGGCGAAGTCGGCGGGCGCTATCCCGACGCACCTGCCGTATCGGACGCTCAGGCGGAAATGGCACGCTTCGGCTGTTCATGACCTCGCTGGACGACCGCTTTGCAGCGGCGATGGGCCAGTTGCTTGGCCCGGATTTTCCCGATGATATCGCGCTGGCCGTGTCCGGCGGGGGCGACAGTATGGCGATGCTGTACCTTGCCCATAACTGGACGCGGGTCTGGGGCGTGCGCCTGCATGTCTGCACCGTCGATCATGGGTTTCGCCCTGAAGCGGCGGCAGAGGCGCAGTTGGTGGCCGATGAATGCGCGGTTCTGGGGTGGCCGCATGCCACGTTGCGCTGGCACTGGGATGGGCGCGGCAACAAAATGGATGCCGCGCGGCAAGGGCGGTTAGATGCAATCGGCCAATGGCGCGGGCAGGTCCGGCATGTTCTGGTCGCGCATACCAAGGACGATGTGGCCGAAACCTTTCTGATGCGCCTTGCGCGTGGGTCGGGGGTTGATGGGCTATCGGCGATGCAATCGCGCCGGACCGTGGCACAGGGGTTTGATGTGCTGCGCCCGTGCCTGGATATGCAGCGTGATGAACTGCGCCACTATTTGAAGGTTCTGCATGGCCGCTGGGTGGATGATCCGTCGAATGAAGATGACCATTACGACCGCGCCCGCATCCGGAAATTGCTGCCTGTATTGGCCGCCGAAGGACTGACGGTCGAGAACTTGGCGGCCACATCGGACCGCATGGGACGCGCGAAAGAAGCGCTGCGGCTGCGGGCGGCTGAGGCGTGGGACCAGATCGGAACCGCACCGCATCAGACCGGGGATTTGCTGTTTGCCCGCGACGGGTTCGAAGCGCTGGACCGCGACACGCAATTGCGCCTGTTGGCCGCCGCGCTGCAATTTGTCGCCAGCGCTGAATATCGCCCTCGGGCTGAACCGCTTGAGGCCTTGTTAGACCGGTTGCTTGGCGGTGGCGCGGGCACGTTGCACGGCTGCGAAGCCCGGTGCGAACGCGCCGCAATCCGGGTGTATCGCGAATTTGCGGCGCTTCAGGGCGCAACGCCCCACAAGTCGGGCGCATTGTGGGATAATCGCTGGCGTATTTGTTCCAGTTTGCAAGCTGACTTGCCGGACGTCACCGTCCGCGCCCTAGGCGAAGACGGTTGGCAACAAGTGGCGCAAAGGCCGCAAAACGCTCCGCCATTTCACGCCGCCCGCAGCCTGCCATCGCTTTGGCAGGGCGATAACCTGCTGGCCTGCGCTGCATTGGGGGTCGGCTCCGGCCATACCACCGATCTATGGCCCCTGGGCCGAGAGGCGTTTGGCTTCCGCCAATTCCTGCTTTCGCATTGAACATAGGCGGCGGATGTCTATGTTAACGGGCAACCCGACATGCGCGTGACATCACGCATCTATAGGAGCTTCCCCCTTGGGCAACGCAAGAAATATCGCTTTCTGGGTCGTTCTGTTCCTGCTGGTCATGGCCCTGTTCAATTTGTTCAGTGGCAGTGGAACCACGCTTCAGAGCCGAGAAATCAGCTATTCGGAGTTTATTCAGGCAGTTAACGACCGCACGGTCACATCTGTCACTCTGGACGGAGAGCAGATCCGCTATCGTGCGGCCGACGGCACCGATTACGTGACGGTTAAGCCGGAAGACGCTGAAATCACCCAACAGCTGATCGCCGATGGCATTCAGGTCCGCGCCGAACAGCAGGAACAGTCTGGTTTCCAGTCGTTCCTTGTGTCGCTTCTGCCGTTCCTGCTGCTGATTGGTGTGTGGATCTATTTCATGAACCGCATGCAGGGCGGCGGCAAAGGCGGGGCGATGGGCTTTGGCAAATCCAAGGCCAAACTGCTGACCGAAAAGCATGGCCGCGTGACCTTTGATGATGTCGCTGGCATCGATGAAGCCAAGGAAGAACTGCAAGAGATCGTCGAATTCCTGCGCAACCCGCAGAAATACAGCCGTCTTGGCGGCAAGATCCCTAAAGGCGCATTGCTTGTTGGCCCTCCGGGCACCGGTAAAACGTTGCTGGCACGCGCCATTGCGGGCGAAGCGGGCGTTCCGTTCTTCACCATCTCGGGTTCTGACTTTGTGGAAATGTTCGTGGGTGTCGGCGCAAGCCGTGTCCGTGACATGTTCGAACAGGCCAAGAAAAACGCGCCCTGTATTCTGTTCATCGACGAAATTGACGCCGTGGGCCGCGCCCGTGGGGCCGGTTATGGCGGTGGCAACGATGAGCGTGAGCAAACGCTGAACCAGTTGCTGGTTGAGATGGACGGCTTTGAAGCCAACGAAGGTATCATCATCGTTGCGGCCACCAACCGCCGCGACGTGCTTGACCCCGCCCTGCTGCGTCCGGGCCGTTTTGACCGTCAGGTCACGGTGCCGAACCCCGATATCAAAGGCCGCGAGAAGATCCTTGGCGTTCACGCCGCGAAAACGCCGCTTGGCCCGGATGTCGATCTGCGCATCATCGCGCGCGGCACGCCCGGTTTCTCGGGTGCCGATCTGGCGAACCTTGTGAACGAGGCCGCGCTGATGGCTGCCCGTGTGGGTCGCCGTTTCGTGACCATGATCGACTTTGAGAATGCGAAAGACAAAGTCATGATGGGCGCCGAGCGCCGCAGCATGGTTTTGACCGCCGATCAAAAGGAAAAGACCGCCTATCACGAAGCGGGCCACGCGATTGTGGGGCTGGAGTTGCCGCAGTGTGACCCGGTCTACAAAGCCACGATCATTCCGCGCGGTGGTGCGCTTGGTATGGTGGTTTCGCTGCCCGAGATTGACCGCCTGAACTGGCACAAGTCCGAGTGTGAGGAAAAGCTGGCCATGACCATGGCGGGCAAGGCGGCTGAGATCCTGAAATACGGGCCGGACAATGTGTCCAACGGTCCGGCAGGCGATATCCAACAGGCCTCGGCGCTGGCGCGTGCGATGGTGCTGCGTTGGGGCATGTCGGACAAGGTCGGCAACATCGACTATTCCGAAGCCCACGAAGGCTATCAAGGCAATACCGCGGGTCTGTCTGTGTCAGCCCATACGAAAGAGCTGATCGAGGAAGAGGTCAAACGCTTCATCGAAGATGCTTATCAGCGCGCCTACAAGATCCTGACGGACAAGAATGATGAGTGGGAGCGTCTGGCGCAGGGTCTGCTGGAATACGAAACGCTGACCGGCGAAGAGATCAAGCGCGTGGTCAAGGGCGAACCGCCCCATGCCAGCGACGACGACGGCGACAATGACGATACGCCGAGTGTCACGGCGATCCCCAAGACCAAGCCTAAGGCCAAGTCGAACGACGATGGCGGGCTGGAGCCAGAGCCGAGCGCCTGACACAAAACAAGCAATATTGACACAGGCCGGGCAAATGCCCGGCCTTTTCATTTTCGCACTTAATATTCTAAACTTCGCATGAGGTTTTTGGCATGAGGCATGAATGAGCGATTGGGATCCTGAGCTGTACAGCCGGTTCGCTGGCCCGCGCCTGCGCCCTGCGCTGGACTTGATCCGGGCGCTGCCTGCTTTGCCTGCGGGCGATGTGGTGGACCTTGGCTGCGGCAACGGCGCGGTCGGGCCAGCCCTAAGGCAACTGGGGCGGCGTCTGATCGGGGTCGATAACTCGGCCTCGATGCTTGGCGCGGCGCAGGATACGGGGGCTTATGATCGTTTGGAACTGGCCGATATCGCCACGTGGCAGCCCGAGGATAAGCCTGCGCTGATCTTCTCAAACGCGGCGCTGCATTGGCTGGGTGATCATGACGGCCTATTGCCGCGTTTGGCGGGTCTGCTGGCCCCCGGCGGGGTGTTGGCCGTGCAGGTGCCCAATCAGAACGACGCGCCATCCCATCAGCTGTGGTATGATCTGGCTACGGGCATGTTCCCCGGCCGCGTGTCGCAGGACGCCAGTCCCGGCATTCTGACGCCTGAGGCTTATCATACCTTGCTAACCCCGCTTGGGGCGCTGGATCTGTGGCAAACCCGGTATTTTCAGGTGCTTCCCGGCGGTGGCGATGGTCATCCTGTGCGCCGGTTCACGCAGTCGACCTTTGCCAAACCGGTGCTGGATCAACTGACGCCGACCGAAGAATCCGAGATCATCAGCGCCTATGAGGACCGGATCGAAGCCGAGTATAGCAAGGATGCCAAAGGGGCTGTGCTGTTTCCATTCAGGCGGCTTTTTTTCATCTTGAAATGTAGCGTGAAATGATCTTTTGAATGGCCAATGTTTGGGCAGGTGTCTGCCTCTTAGGATCGATTTTTTGAAAGGGACGGATTATGCCCGCACTGAAGCCAACAAACTTTCAGGCCCGGATCGTCTGGATGGGGACAGTGCCATTGGAAGGGCAGGGAATCCGCTCGTCCGCGTCTGGTGCTTTGGATCTGACCTTTGAAGGCATTCCCGGCGAACGCCATAGCGGGCTGACCCGTCCGTCCTGTAGCCGCGTGCTTTCGCAGCATCCGCGCCACACGCCGATCGCCAATGCGCGGCAGCTGTCCATTGTGTCGCGCGAAGAACTGGACCTGATCGCCCGCGATATGGGGTTGGATGACATCCGCCCCGAATGGGTCGGTGCGACGCTGGTGCTCGAAGGCATTCCAGATTTCACCTACATCCCGCCGTCGTCGCGATTGCAGGCCGAAAGCGGCGCGACTTTGGTGATTGATATGGAGAACCGGCCCTGCGTTTTGCCGGGCAAAGAGATTGAACAAGACGCGCCGGGCTTTGGTGCCAAATTCAAAGCCGCTGCCCGCAATCGGCGCGGCGTGACCGCCAGTGTTGAGCGGGAAGGGCGCATTCGTATGGGCGACACCCTGCGCCTGCACATCCCCGACCAACGCGCCTGGAGCCATGTGCTGCAAGCACGCTCTGAAAGCTAACTGATGTATACATTTGGCCGGCGGCTGAATTGGCCGCTCGCCCGTGCAATCCTGCGTTAGCGGGATCATCCCTTGGTTTTTGGGCGAAGGGCGCGAATTGCTGTTCGCAAAGGACGCGCCGGTTTCCGATCTTAGTCACGCGTATACAAGCGCGCCGCAACTACGTGCGGAAATGTCGGAAATGCTCTGCGTAAAGACTGGCCAGACCGATATGCATCTGGACATATCGCCACAGCTTTGCACAGGGATGAGGACCAATGGCATTTAAGACCGATATCGAGATCGCCCGCGAGGCATCGAAACAGCCGATCCAAGAGATCGGCGCGA
Source organism: Pseudoprimorskyibacter insulae (assembly GCF_900302505.1). GTDB lineage: Bacteria > Pseudomonadota > Alphaproteobacteria > Rhodobacterales > Rhodobacteraceae > Pseudoprimorskyibacter > Pseudoprimorskyibacter insulae. The sequence continues at coordinate 702,387 of NZ_OMOJ01000002.1, forward strand.
AACTGGGCATCGCGACCGAACATCTTCTGCCCTACGGTCATGACAAGGCCAAGGTCAGCCAGGACTTCATCAACTCGGTTCAGGACCGCAAGAACGGCAAGCTGATCCTTGTGACGGCCATCAACCCGACACCGGCAGGCGAAGGCAAGACCACCACGACCGTTGGTCTGGGTGATGGTCTGAACGCCATTGGCAAGAAGGCCGCGATTTGTATCCGCGAAGCCTCGCTTGGGCCGAACTTCGGTATGAAAGGGGGCGCCGCGGGGGGCGGCTATGCCCAAGTCGTACCGATGGAGGATATGAACCTGCACTTCACCGGCGATTTCCACGCCATCACCAGTGCGCATAACCTGCTGTCGGCGATGATCGACAACCACATCTATTGGGGCAATGAGCTTGAGATCGACGAACGCCGCGTTGTGTGGCGCCGTGTGGTCGATATGAACGACCGGGCGCTGCGCGATATCGTGACCTCGCTTGGCGGTGTGGCAAACGGCTTCCCGCGCCAGACCGGGTTTGACATCACCGTGGCATCCGAAGTCATGGCGATCCTGTGCCTGTCCAAAGACCTTGCCGATCTGGAAAAGCGTCTGGGCGATATGATCGTGGCCTACCGCCGCGACAAAAGCCCGGTCTATTGCCGTGATATCAAGGCCGACGGGGCGATGACCGTCCTGCTGAAAGACGCGATGCAGCCGAACCTTGTGCAGACCTTGGAGAATAATCCGGCCTTTGTGCACGGCGGTCCGTTCGCCAATATCGCCCATGGCTGTAACTCGGTCATTGCGACCACGACGGCGCTGAAACTGGCTGATTACGTTGTGACCGAGGCAGGCTTTGGGGCCGATCTGGGCGCCGAGAAGTTCATGAACATCAAATGCCGCAAAGCAGGCCTTGCGCCTGATTGCGTGGTGCTGGTTGCCACTGTCCGCGCGATGAAGATGAACGGCGGTGTGGCCAAGGCCGATCTTGGGGCTGAGAATGTGGATGCGGTCAAGAAGGGCTGCGCCAACCTTGGGCGGCATATTTCCAACGTCAAAAGCTTTGGCGTGCCGGTGGTCGTGGCGATCAACCATTTTTCCGGCGATACCGAGGCCGAAGTTCAGGCGGTCAAGGACTACGTGGCCAGCCAAGGATCTGAGGCGATCCTGTCCAAGCATTGGGCCGATGGGTCGAAAGGATCTGAAGCGCTGGCGCGGCGCGTGGCTGAAATCGCCGATGCGGACCGGTCGCAATTCGCGCCGCTTTATCCCGATGACATGTCGTTGTTTGGTAAGATCGAGCGGATTGCCACCAAGATCTATCATGCGGGTGAGGTGATCGCTGATAAGAAGATCCGGGATCAATTGAAGGAATGGGAAGCGCAGGGCTATGGCAATCTGCCGGTCTGTATGGCCAAGACGCAGTATTCCTTCTCGACCGATCCGAACCTGCGCGGCGCACCCGAGGGGCATACCCTGCCCATTCGCGAAGTGCGCCTGAGCGCCGGTGCCGGGTTCGTGGTGGTGATCTGCGGTGAAATCATGACCATGCCCGGCCTGCCGCGTGTTCCGGCCTCGGAAACGATCCGCTTGAACGAAGGCGGCCAGATCGAAGGCCTGTTTTAAGACAAAAGCGCGGGCCTCGGCATCGAGCCAAGGCCCGCGCTGCATCCCAAAGGGGATGCGATGCCTCCGGCGGGGATATTTTTGGTCAGAAAGGGCATTGTCTGGATTGCTTGGGGCCAGGCTGCTTGGTAGGCGGCAGGCAAGGGAAAGATTGAGATGCGCTTAGAAGAGATGACAACCTTGGACGATGTGCGCGGCGCAATTGATGCGCTGGATCGCCAGATCATGCCGCTGTTGGCCCAAAGGCTGGCTTTGGCCGATCATATCGTCACGATCAAGGACCGTCTTGGCGTATCGGCGGCAGCCCCCAGCCGGGTCGAGGCCGTATTGGAGAATGTTCGCGAACTGGCTGAGGCGCATGGATTTGCGCCCGAGATCGCTGAAGAGATGTGGCGCGCAATGATTGCTGGAATCGTGGCGCGCGAAGAAAAGACGCTTGGCACGGAAGGACGGGACGAATGACAGCGACATTGATTGACGGGAAAGCCTTTGCGGCGACCGTGCGTGAAAAGGTGGCGGGCCATGTGGCGCGTCTGAAGGAAGAGCACGGGATCACCCCCGGTTTGGCGGTTGTTCTGGTGGGCGAAGACCCGGCCAGTCAGGTCTATGTGCGGTCCAAGGGCAAGCAGACCGTTGAGGTCGGCATGAATTCCTATGAGCACAAGTTGGATGCGGGCACTTCTGAGGCGGACCTGCTGGCGCTGATCGACACGCTGAACAACGATCCGGCGGTGCATGGCATTCTGGTGCAATTGCCGCTGCCCAAGCATCTGGACGAAGATCTGGTCATCAATGCGATTGATCCTGCCAAAGATGTGGACGGGTTCCATATTTCGAACGTTGGCCTTTTGGGCACTGGGCAGAAGTCCATGGTGCCTTGCACGCCGCTGGGCTGTCTGATGATGCTGCGCGACCATCATGGCAGCCTGTCGGGCATGGATGCGGTGGTGATTGGCCGGTCGAACATCGTGGGCAAGCCGATGGCGCAATTGCTGCTGGGCGATAGCTGCACTGTCACGATTGCCCATTCGCGAACCAAGGATCTGGCGGATGTGGTGCGCCGCGCCGATATCGTGGTGGCGGCGGTTGGCCGCCCCGAGATGGTGCCGGGCGATTGGATCAAGCCGGGGGCGACGGTGATTGACGTGGGCATCAACCGCATCGACGCGCCCGAAAAGGGCGAGGGCAAAACACGCCTTGTTGGCGATTGCCACTTTGACAGCTGCGCGGCGGTGGCCGGCGCGATTACGCCGGTTCCGGGTGGGGTCGGGCCGATGACGATTGCCTGTCTGCTGGCCAACACGGTGACGGCGTGCTGCCGGGCCAATGGGCTGACCGAGCCTGAGGGATTGACCGCTTAACGCATCCCAAAACATGAGAATTAAGGGCCGTGGCAAATTGCTGCGGCCTTTTGCATTTTATGTCGAATATGAGGACAGTCGCGGATATTTGAATTGAATAGTATTTGATTGAGCCATAAACCGGCCAGAGCAAATGGGAAAAAGACATAAAAATAGCATCTAAAAGCGTACTTTTATCAATAGTTTAATTTTTGCACGACGAAGACTGTATTTTAGGCAGGGCTAAGGCTGGCACGGTTTGAATTTTATCGCCTCATATTTGCGCTCTCGCAGAGTTCCATTGGTCTTGTTGGGAATTGCCTTGGTGATTTGCGCACTGGCAGGCCCATTTGGCACCTTTTCGAAGCTGAGCTTGGGAGAGCGGTTTTTCTACTTCGGCGCAATGATGTCGATGGTGTTTGTCCTGCGTGAGGTGCGGGACAACCTGTTGGCGATGGGCGGGGTGGCCGGGCGCTTGGCATGGCCTGCATTCATTCTGTGCCTGTCGGGCGGAATCACTGGAATGAACGAAACCGTGTTTGCGGATTGGTCGACTTGGGTCAGCGGCACGACGGTGCTGTTTTTGGTTCTGACGATTTCGGGGTTGGTTTGGGCGGCGCAGCAAATCGTTGCAGCCCCGTCTGACGGTGTTGAAGAGGCTTCAATCGATGCCGCGCCAGAACCTGAGGGTGCGGGTCTTGTCGAAAACTTGCTGATGCAGCGCCTGCCCGAAGATATGCGGGCCCCTGTTGTCCGGCTTGAGGCGCAGGACCACAGGTTGCGTGTCGTCACAGAGGCGGGAACGGCGACAATCCTGATGCGCATGTCCGATGCCGAGGCAATGATGCCTGGGCCAATGGGGCTGCGCATTCACCGGTCGCATTGGATTTCGGTTGATAAGGTCGTCGGCACGGTTCGGCGCGATGGGCGTGATTTGGTGCTGATGGCCGATGGGGTTGAGGTGCCGGTCAGCCGCAACACCAAGGATGCGGCCATCGCGGCAGGCATCCGGTTTGAAGCAGCCAATGAAGACCCGCCCGCAGCGCGGATCAGCTAGGGCCGTTCCCCCGGAACAACCGCCATCGTGCCAAGCAAGGTTGCGATGTGCTTTTCGCTGCCATCTTCGGCGATGCCAAACACATCTGACGCCACCACGGTCAGCCGCCGCCCCGGTTTCAATACGCGCCCGCGCGCCTGAAGGCGGGGGGCCGTGCCGGGGGACAGGTAGTTGATCTTTAGCTCAGCCGTCACAACCTCGGCCCCGTCGGGTTGCACCGAAAGCGCGGCGTACCCGGCCGCCACATCGCCCAGCGAAAACACCAACCCGCCATGGGCAAACCCCTGTTGCTGAAGTAGATGCGGGGCAAGCGCGGCGCCGATATGCACCTCGCCCTTTGAGACGAAATCAAGCGTTGCGCCGATGGTGGCCAGCATAGACTGATTGTCGAAACTGGTGCGGATGCGATGTGTCAGGTCCATGCGGCTACTCTGTGGCAGGTGGCTGTCGGTGTCTAGCGGGGCATCGGTATTTCGATCATGCGCGGGCCGGTCAGGATGGCGCGGGCGTTGGGCTCCATCAGGCCTGTAAACGCCGCCGCATTGCTGTGCAGCCCGCCGGTGTAGGTGCCATAGGCCGGAAGGATCAGCCGCCGACTGTCGTACAGAAAACAGGGCCGGGTGATCCGCCGCCCCCGTAGGGCCAGCGTTGCCTTGGGGTGATAATGGCCCGAGATTTCGGGCGCGTCGCAACCTTTGGCGATATGCCGGAACATCAGTGGCGGTAGGTGCAGATCCGCCAGATGCTGCCCGCCAAGCTCCACCGGCCCCGGATCGTGGTTGCCTTCCACCCAGATCCAGTCGCGCCCGGCCTGAAGCGCCAGAAACCGGGACCGATCCTCATCGGGCAGGGCGGTGTCCAACCCCGGCGCGTCAAAGCTATCACCAAGGCACAGCACTCGCCGCGCCCCGGTGCGGTCCAGATCGGTGGCCAGCCGGTCCAGCGTTTCGCGCCCCTCGTAGGGCGGCAGAACGGCCCCGCCGAACCGCGCCTGACGCACCGCTTTGCCCATATGCAGATCCGACACGACCAGCAGATCCTGCGCAGGCCAGAATAGCGCCCCGGTCGTCAAGGCGATCAGCGCCTCGCCGCCGAACTGGAATGGCAAACCAAGGCTCATTCCTGCGCCCCGCCCAGATCCAGTTGGGCCAATCCGCTGTCATCCATCAGGCGCGTGATCTCTTCCTCCAACAGGCGGTTATCCGCAGACCCGTGCACCGGCACCCGGCCATGTTCCAAGAACAGCGGCGCGGCAAGCGGCGTCACGCGGGACAGGCGCCGCAAGTCGATCCGGCCGCCGATCCGCGCGGCCAATTCGCGGACGCGGTCGAAATCGACCAAGCCGCGCATGGCCTCTTGCCGGGTGATGTCCAGCAGCAGATGTCCGGGGTCGTATTTCATCAACGTATCATACAGAATGTCCGAGGACATGGTCGCCTGCCGCCCACTTTTGCGCTGCCCGCCGATTTGCCGGTCAATCAGCCCGGCAATCGTGGCCGAGGCGCGGAAGGTGCGCTTCATCATCGCATTGCCCGCAAGCCACCCGTCTAACCCGGCCTCCAACGCGGCCAAATCGAACAGCGGCTCGGGGTCTGTCACGGCATCCAGCCCCCAGATCAATGTGGCGTAATCCGTGGCAACAAAGCCCATCGGGGCAAGGCCCGTCTCCTCCATCCGCTTGGTCAGCAATAGGCCCAAGGTCTGCTGCGCATTGCGCCCGGCAAACCCATACACAACCAGTTGTTCGCGCCCCTCATGCGGAAAACTCTCAATCAACAGCCGCCCGGGTTCGGGCAATTGGCTGACCTCGCGCTGCAACTGAAGCCAGTTGCGCGTGTGCTCCGGCAATTCGGGCCAGTCATCTTGTTGCAGCAGGCGCAGGATACGATGGCTCAGCTGGGTGGACGTGGCAAACTTGGTGCCGTTGAAGGTGGCAATCTTCGGCTTGCGCCCCGGATCGCGGGTCACTTCGACGGTCAGTTCCCGCAGCCCTTCGTAGCGGACGATCTGACCGCCGATCAAAAACGTGTCCCCCTGTGTCAGACTGGCGGCAAAGCCTTCCTCGATCTCGCCCAAAGGGGCGCCGCCGCGCCCGCGCCACCGGACTTTGAGCGTATCGGTGTCCTGAATGGTGCCGATGTTTTGCCGAATGCGCAGGGTCGAGCGCGGGTCGCGCAATTGCCATTGCCCGTCTGGCCGCTGCATCAGCCGCTGCCACTGGTCATAGGCCCGGAGCGCATAGCCCCCCGTTGCGCAAAATTGCAGACAGGCGTCAAATTCCTCGCGCGTCAGATCGCCATACGGCCCGGCACTGGCCAGTTCCGTAAACAGATCATCGGCATGGAATGGTCCCGAACAGGCGGCAATCAGAATGTGCTGGCACAGCACGTCGCGGGGGCCGGGACCGCGCGGATCGCCGTCCAGATCGTTGTCGCGCACAGCCTCAAGCGCGGCAAGGCATTCCACCACCTCAAACCGATTGGCAGGCACCAACAGCGCCTTGGATGGCGCGTTGTACCGGTGGTTCGCCCGGCCAATCCGTTGTACCAGACGCTTGACGTTCTTCGGCGCGCCGATCTGGATCACCAGATCCACATCGCCCCAGTCGATCCCCAGATCAAGGCTACCCGTACAGACCACCGCCCGCAGGCTGCCATTGGCCATGGCCGCCTCAACCCGTTCACGCTGAACCCGATCAAGCGAGCCATGGTGAATCGCGATGGGCAACCCATCTTCATTGGCCAGCCATAGATTGTGAAAGAAAATCTCGGCCTGGGCGCGGGTGTTGTGAAAAATCAGCGTGGTTTTATGCTGTCGCACCTGATCCAGCACCGCTGGAATGGCATAGGCCGCGCCGCCCCCCGACCATGGCGGGGCCGTGTCGGTGCGCAGCATGGCAATGTCGGGCGCGGGGCCGGGATCGGCCATTAGAATGGGGCAGGGCGCGGGACCGGCCAGAAACCGGGCAATTGCCGCCGGATCATCCACCGTTGCCGACAGCCCCACGCGCCGCAGCCCCGGTGCCAAGCCCTGCAATTGCGCCAGCGCCAGCATCAACTGATCGCCGCGTTTGCTCTCGGCGAGTGCATGGATCTCATCGACGATCACCCGTTGCACCCCCGCAAACGTCCGCGCCGCATCCTCGTATGACACCATCAGCGCCAGCGATTCCGGCGTCGTCAGAAGGATATGCGGCGGATCGGCCCGCTGCCGCCGCTTGGCGTGGTTTGACGTGTCGCCCGTGCGATCCTCAACCCGGATGGCCAGACCCGCCCCCTCAATGGGGCGGCGCAGGTTGCGCTTGATATCGGCGGCTAGGGCCTTCAGCGGACTGACATAGAGCGTATGAAGCCCCCCGCCCGGCGCGGCCCCCAGCTCGGCCAGACTTGGCAGAAACCCGGCCAGCGTCTTGCCGCCCCCTGTCGGCGCAATCAATAAATGCGCAGGCAAATCCTTGGCCGTCAGCATCTGGGCCTGATGCGGATGCAGCGCCCAGCCTTGGGCGTCAAACCAATGTTGCAAAGACTCGGGCAAATCTGTCATGCGGCTAGAACTAAACCGGAACATCTCTGACGCAAACCCCTTTGCATTTTCTGACCAAAAATATTCCTCGGGGGTGAATTGCGCCGCAGGCGCAAGAGGGGGCAGACAGCCCCCTCACCCGCCCTTGACGCAACGCAACGTCCCCCTTTCCCTGAACCACATTCCACGCTTTTCTGCTTGGCGGGAGGACAGCATGTTAAACGGCATCCGCATCATCGAATTTGAGGCATTGGGCCCCGCGCCCTTTGCCGGAATGCTTTTGGCCGATCTTGGGGCCGAGGTGATCGTCGTCCATCGCAAGACCGGCGGGGCGAACCCTGCCAAGGCGGCGGAAAATCTGCTGGACCGGGGCAAGCGGTCAATCGCGCTGGATCTCAAAGACGCGGGCGATATCGCAACCGCCAAGGCGCTTGTCCGCTCGGCGGACGCGCTGACCGAAGGCATGCGCCCCGGCGTGATGGAACGGTTGGGCCTTGGCCCCGAAGACGCCCATGCCCTCAATCCCCGTCTAGTCTATGGCCGCATGACCGGCTGGGGCCAGACCGGGCCACGGGCGCTTCAAGCGGGTCATGATCTCAACTACCTCGGCCTGACGGGGGCTCTGTTCTACGGAGGCTTGCCGGACCACACCCCCGGCGTGCCGCCGACCATGCTGGGCGATATCGGCGGCGGGGCGATGTATCTGGCGGTCGGCCTGTTGGCTGGCATCCTGAACGCCCGCGCCACCGGACAAGGTACAGTGGTCGACGCAGCGATTGTCGACGGGGCCACGCATATGATGGGCCTTTTGCTGTCGATGCAGGCGCAATTTTCCCAAAACCAGCGCGGCCAATCCCTGCTGGACGGCCCACATTGGAGCCGCTGCTACACCTGCGCCGACGGGCTGGCGATTTCGGTCCAATGTCTGGAGCCGAAGTTTTACGCGCAGTTTCTGGACATCTTGGGCCTCTCTGAGGACGCAGGCCTTCAACCCCAGTTCGACAAGGCGCTTTGGCCGGTCCAGACCGCTCGGCTTGAGGTGCTATTCGCGGCGCAGCCCCGTGCGCATTGGCTGGTTCTGTTCGATGGCTCTGACGCCTGCGTCGGCCCGGTGCTAACGCCACAGGACGCGCAGGCCGACCCGCATATTGCGGCGCGGGGCATTTGGCAGGATGGTGCGCCAGCCCCCGCGCCACGCTTCGGCCCTGAGGCGCGCACGCCTGGACCGATCCCCACGCGCGGCGAACATTCTGCCGCCATTCTGCATGACCTGAAAACCAAAGGCCTGATATGAGCTTTGACACCCTCGCCACCCTGTTGACATCACGCCAATCCTGCCGTGGCTATTTGCCGGACCCAGTGCCGCAGTCCGAGACTGAGGCGGTGCTGACAACCGCGCAGAACGTGCCAAGCTGGTGCAATTCCCAGCCTTGGCATGTGACTGCCTGCGGGTCCGAGGAAACCAATCGCCTGCGTGAGGCGCTATATGCCCATGCGGCGCAGGCCAAGCACAATTCCGATGTGCCCTTTCCCAGTGCTTATGAGGGGCTGTACAAAGATCGCCGCCGGGAATGCGGCTGGCAGCTATATGATGCCGTAGGCGTGCAAAAGGGCGACCGCGAGGGATCGGGCCGCCAGATGATGGAGAACTTCCGTCTGTTCGGCGCGCCGCATTTTCTGTTGATCACCACGCCCAAAGCGCTGGGGCCTTACGGCATTCTAGATTGCGGGGCCTTTGCGACGGCGGTCCTATTGGGGTTTGAGGCACGGGGGATTGGTGCAATTGCCATGGCCTCGGTTGCGGGGTTTGCTGGCTTCATGCGCGGCTGGTTTGACGTGCCCGATGACCGCGATATTCTGTGCGGCATTTCCTTTGGCTATGCGGACCAAAATCATCCCGCCAACGCCTTCCGCACCACGCGCGCGCCGCTGGCCGAGGTGGTGGACTGGCGTTAACGGAACCGGTCGGGCGCCAGCGCGGCGACCGAGGCGGGGGCCAATTCCGGCGGAAACCCCGCCAAAAGCGCGGCCGTCAGCGATGAAGCGGCGCAGCAGGTCAGAAATCCGTAGCCGCCTTGCCCGCCCAGCCAAAAGAACGATGGCACAGCCGGATCGCGCCCGATCACCAAGGACCGGTCGGGCGATTGCGTGCGCAGCCCCGCCCAGTTTGAGATCATCCGGGCGACGGGTTCGGTCACCATTTCCTCATACCGGGCCAGGCCTTCGGCCAGAACCATATCGTCGGCCCATGCATCGTGCGGTTCCACCAGATCTTCCTCGGCAGGGGACACCAACAGTGCTCCTGCATCGGGCTTGGCGTACCACTGTTCGCCAACGGATTCGATGAACGGCCAGCGAGTAGCGTCATACCGGTCCGGCAGGGCAATCCGTGCCATGGACCGGCGCAGCGGGCGAAACCCGATGGGCGGAATGCCGGCCATCGCGGCCACACGGTCGACCCAAGCGCCTGCGGCATTGATCACCGTGTCGGCCTGCCACGTGCGGTCGCCCGCCGTGATGACCCAGCGCTTGCCGTAGTGCGATATGGTGTCGACCCGTGCGTTTCTTACGATGTCGGTGTCGTTCATGCGGGCCAGCCGGATGAAATGTTGCATCAACAGATCGGTGTCGATGTCATGCACGCCGTCACGCAGCGCGACATGGGCACATGTGTCCGGGTTCAGGATCGGCACGATGCTGCGGGCCTCATCAAGGCTGAGCGTTTCCAGATGCAGATCGGCGGCTTCGGATCGGAACTGATCTTCCTGCCCGGCTTTGCCGACCAGCATCAGGGACCGGGGCGACAGAACATCGGGGATCGCTGCAAGGGGCGCATAGCTGGCGTAGTTCATTTCGCGCACGGCGGGGCTGCCATAGTCGGGCAGAAAGGCCGCGGCTGATCGGCCAGAGGAATGATAACCGGTTTGAGATTCGGCCTCGAGCACGGTGACGCGGGCGAAGGGGGATACGGATGCTGCAGCCGAAAGCCCGGCAATGCCGCCGCCGATGATGACGATATCTTCCATGGCGCCCCTTTCAATTTGTCAAAACGGTGCCACAGGGGCGGGGCACAGAAAAGGGGGGCTATACGTAAGGGTTCTTTGGCAACCGATCCGAGGACAAGGATTGCTGCCGCATTTCAACCAGATGTTCGATGGCATCGGCCAGATGGACCTCTTGGATGTGGTGGTCGCCAGCAGCCACGCGGCGGCGGTGGGCCTCAATCATCACGTCGGCATGGGTGCAACCCATGGGCGGTTCGAACTTGTAGCAGGCCAGTTCGATCAACAGCCCCAGCGGGTCTTTAAAATAGATCGAGTCCATAAACCCACGATCCTTTGGGCCGGAATGGCCAATGCCGCGTGCCTCTAGCCTTGCTTCGACCTGCAAGAACGTCGCGCGCGACACGTTGAACGCCAAGTGATGCACGCAGCCGGGATCGGTGGGGGTGCGGCGGCGGTCGGCTTTGCGGGTTTCGTTGGTGAAGATGGTGATCAACCGGCCATCGCCGGGATCAAAGTAGAGATGCCCTTCGTCGGGGTTGTCCAGATTGGGCTGGTCAAAGACGAACGGCATGCCCAACACGCCTTCCCAGAAGTCGATCGAGGTTTGGCGGTCGGCCCCTGTCAGGGTGATGTGGTGAACGCCTTGAACTTGCAGTTTACGCATCTGTGCCCCTCTGTTTGGCTTGTCAGCTAGTCTAGAGCCGGCGGCTGGAAATGCGAGGGGGGGAACGGAAAGGCCCCGATCTATCCAGACCGGGGCCCGCGACGCATCCTTATCCGTGAGTGGTAGCGCGGCGCTCACACGACAAATCGTGATAGCTGCATGTATCTTGAGATTGTGCGTTCAAATAAGGTTAAAAGCGCTTTGGATTTCCCAGTATGGTTTTCCATACTGCGCCAATTCTCGCGTTGCGTGTGTTTTGTTAAGCTTTTGTGACAATTAGACTTTCTGTCACTGCTGGTTTTCAGGCTGGGCCTTGATCACACCAGACACACGGTATTCAGGGGAAATTCCCCCGAATTTCGCGCCCAATTCCCCCTAAGCTGCATGGCGTTGACGTAAAGAGACGTTACGTCATGAAAAAGCCCCGGCCGATATGGCCGGGGCTAAACGTTGTTTCAGACCCGAATCCGGGTCGGACAGACAGAAGATTACTCTTCGTCGTCTTTCTTTTTCTTCTCGAGAACGATCTCTTCGCCGGTTTCCTGATCGACGACTTTCATCGACAGGCGCACCTTGCCGCGATCGTCAAAGCCCAGCAGCTTGACCTTCACGTCCTGACCTTCTTTCAGAACGTCCGACGGATGGTTCAGGCGGCGGTTTTCGATCTGGCTGACGTGCACAAGGCCGTCACGCTTGCCGAAGAAGTTCACGAAGGCGCCGAAGTCCACGATCTTGACGACTTTGCCGTCGTAGACCTGACCTTCTTCCGGCTCTGCCACGATCGAATAGATCATGTCATATGCCTTCTTGATCGACTCGCCATTCGGCGATGCGATCTTGATGACGCCGTCGTCGTTGATATCAACCTTGGCACCCGAGGTTTCCACGATTTCGCGGATGACCTTACCGCCCGAGCCGATCACTTCACGGATCTTGTCGGTCGGGATCTGCATGGTTTCAATGCGCGGCGCGTGAACCGAGAAATCCGACGCTTCGGTCAGAGCCTTGGCCATTTCGCCCAGGATGTGCATGCGGCCGTCCTTGGCTTGTGCCAGGGCTTGCTTCATGATTTCCGGGGTGATGCCAGCAACCTTGATGTCCATCTGCAACGAGGTGATGCCGTTCTCGGTGCCTGCGACTTTGAAGTCCATGTCGCCGAGGTGGTCTTCGTCGCCCAGAATGTCGGTCAGAACCGCGAACGAGCCATCGTCTTCCAGAACCAGACCCATGGCCACACCGGCAACCGGTGCTTTCAGCGGAACGCCTGCGTCCATCATGGACAGCGAGCCACCGCAGACCGATGCCATCGAGGACGAGCCGTTCGACTCGGTGATCTCGGACACTACGCGGACGGTGTAGGGGAAGTCGGTTGCGGCGGGCAGAACGGCCTGAAGGGCGCGCCATGCCAGTTTGCCGTGGCCGATTTCGCGGCGACCGGGCGAACCAACGCGGCCCACTTCGCCAACCGAATACGGCGGGAAGTTATAGTGCAGCAGGAAGTTCGAACGGAAGTTGCCGTGCAGGGCGTCGATGATCTGCTCATCGTCGCCGGTGCCCAGCGTGGTCACAACCAGACCTTGCGTTTCACCACGGGTGAACAGAGCCGAACCGTGGGTGCGCGGCAGCAGGCCGGTTTCGCACACGATGGAGCGAACCTGATCCAGTGCGCGACCGTCGATGCGCTTGCCTTCTTTAACCACGGTGCCACGCAGAACGCTGGATTCCAGCTTCTTCAGGGCCGAACCAAGGTTGCCGTCTGCCAGTTGCTCTTCGTTCAGGCCGGCCTTGATGGCCTCCTTCGCGGCGGCAACAGCGGCGACGCGCTCTTGCTTGTCGGTGATCGCATAGGCGGCGCGCATCTGCTCTTCGCCAGCGGCTTTGACCACGGCGAACAGATCCGAGTAATCCGGCGGGGTGAAGTTGAACGGCTCTTTCGCTGACTCTTCGGCCAGCGAAATGATCAGGTCAAGCACCGGCTGGATCTGTTCGTGCGCAAAGGTCACGGCGCCCAGCATTTCGTCTTCGGTCAGCTCATAGGCTTCCGACTCCACCATCATCACGGCGTCTTTGGTGCCTGCAACAACCAGGTCCAGACGCTGTTCGGGCTTGTTGCGCAGATCCTGCATGTCATCGACTTCAGGGTTCAGCACATAGTCGCCATCGACAAAGCCAACGCGGGCAGCGGCGATCGGGCCCATGAACGGAACGCCCGAAATGGTCAGCGCAGCCGAGGCGGCGATCATCGCAACGATATCGGGATCGTTGACCAGGTCGTGGCTCAGAACAGTACACATGACCAGAACTTCATGCTTGAAGCCGGACACAAACAGCGGGCGGATCGGACGGTCGATCAGGCGCGCCGTCAGCGTTTCCTTTTCGGTCGGACGGGCTTCGCGCTTGAAGAAGCCGCCAGGCACTTTGCCCGCGGCATAGTATTTTTCCTGATAATGGACGGTCAGCGGAAAGAAGTCTTGGCCTTCTTTCGCTTCCTTGGCAAACGTCACGTTTGCCATGACCGACGTTTCGCCCAGCGTGGCGATCACGGTACCGTCGGCCTGACGGGCAACCTTACCCGTTTCCAGTGTGAGCGTTTCTTCGCCCCACTGCATGGATTTCTTAACTACATTGAACATCTAGCTATCCTGTAAGGAGCTCTCCCGGGCCCTCCCGGGTCTCCTGTTTGCATGGCGGCCCCATTGCCGCCGACCCTTCGTATCATTCTTCTCGGGTGCCGGGGTCTGGGCACACGTCTCATGATGGGGCTGCCCTATACGAAAATTGCTGTTTTGGAAACCCCACCTGAAGTATGGGGCTGCGGCCTAACGGCTTACGATACGGATATCGTCTAGAAACAGGGTCGAGACCGATTTGTTCAAACGACCAGGGCGATAGATGCCCAGTTTGACCGTCGGCGTTGCGCAATCTTCGAAGAAGACCGGCTTTTCATTGACGATGGTTTGCCCGTTCAGACGCATCGACACGGTGGCCGGATCGCGGCGGGTGTCGAAGTCGACCTCAAACCGGGTGTCCTTGCCTTGCAGCTGGTTCAGGCGGGGCTGTTTGCGGATCGCGGTTTCCAGTTTGCCCCAGTTGGCAATGGTGCCGTTCTTGTTGTTGGTGCGTTTGGTGGGCACCAGCGCCTGACCTTGCATCTTTTTGCCGTGCCATTTCAGCATGAACAGCGGGGCAGAGTCGCATTTCGAATTCCAACCGTGGATTTGGAAAAACGTCTCCTCGCGTCCGGTAAACCCACCGGCGAAATTGGCGGTAAAGCTGATCTGGTGCAGCTTGCCCTTGCCCATCACGCCGCGTTGCTTCAGCTCGGCCCGTTCCCAATAGGGCGCGCCATGGCGCCATTTGCCATCCGAGGTGCAGCGCCCTTTGTCACCGGGGGCCAGCGTAACGGCCAGCTTTCGATCTCCGTTTCCGGCCCATTGAATGGACCGGGGCCGGTTTGCGGTGGCTGTTTCGACCGGCAATTTGCAGCTTTCGTAAAAGCTGGTGGTCCAGTCGCCGTCTTTGAATTCCAGCGCCGGGGCTGCCACGGCGGACAGGGCGACAAACAGGACGGACAACAGAATGCGCATAATGGACCTCTTTTCTAAACCTCACGCTGTGAATGCCAGAACAATGCAGCAGGAAATCGACATCGAAAGGGCATTCTGGCGCAACGTCTAGTTGCTGAGGCTGTTCGGATCCTGAAGGCGGTCCACGACGATGTCGTCATAGGTGACGACCGACGTGGCGGGGTTGATCTTGCCGGGGCGATAAATACCGATCTTCAGATGCGGTTCGGCACAGGCGGGAAAATGAACAGGTGTTTGGGCCATGATCGGCACGCCATCCATGGCAACGGCAACGGTTGCGGGGTCGGTCAGATCCAAGGCAATGCGAAACTTATGCTCTGTTCCGCGAAGTTTGCTTATGGCTGGGCCGCTTGCGATCATCAGGGCCTGTCGACCGCGCGCATTGGGGCTGTCGTCGTTGGCACTGGGCTTTTGAACCTTGATCTTCATGTTACGCCAGCCGAACTGCATCATCATCATCGGCGCGGCATCGCAGGTCTTGCTCCAACCGTGGATCTGGAAAAAGGTTTCGCGTTGACCCGTGAATCCTTCATCGAAATTCGCCGTGAAATCAATCGAGTACTTTTCGCCTACGATCAGGTTCTCGGACTGGCGCAGTTCGGCCCGCTCCCAATAGGGCGCTCCGTCGCGACGTTTGCTATCTGACCGACAGCCGCCCATGTCGTTGGGGTTCAGGACAAACCGCAGCTTGTTGTCGCCAGCAATGCGGATCGTTTCGACGGAAGGTGAGCGATCCGTTTCTTGCAAGTCAGATGGCAACCGGCAGTTGGCAAAGAACGATGTGTTCCAATCGCGGTCCGAATAGTTATCGGCCGCCGGAGAACGTTCCGCGACGAGGGTCAGAATGCCGAAACCAGCCGCCATCAGCAGCGCAGAAACGATCGTAGGCTTATGAAATGATGACATCATGCACCGGCGTAAAAGAGGGACATCCCTCTCAACGTCTGGTCGGGCAAAACTTGCGCCAATCCAAAGCACCTTGCCGTGTTCAAACGTTTTGGGCTGGCGCAAAGGGATAGGTTGCCCTGAAACGCAAAAGGCCGCGCTGATGCGCGGCCTCCGTATTCATCTTGGGGCGGTCGTCTTAGCGACGGATGCCCAAACGCTGGATCAGGTCCAGGTAACGCTGCTCTTCTTTGCCCTTCAGGTAGTCCAGCAGCTTACGGCGCTGAGCAACCAGTTTCAGAAGGCCACGACGCGAGTGGTTGTCCTTCTTGTGGGTTTTGAAGTGCTCGGTCAGGGTGGTGATACGGCTGGTCAGGATGGCCACCTGGACTTCCGGCGAGCCGGTGTCACCTTCTTTGGTGGCGAATTCTTTCATCAGACGGTTTTTTTCTTCTACAGTAATCGACATCGGGGTCTCCTTTCGAAGTTAAGGGTAATGGCACAGGCCGGGATGTCGTCCAGCAAAGCCCATGGAGATATCCGCCGCTTTGGCGGATGGGGGCGTATAGGGCAGATTCGGCGAAATTGGAAGTGTTTTGTCAGGCCAACTCAGACCACGTTCAGCATGTTCGCCTCAGACTCGGCCATGACGATGATGTCATGCAGCATGGGCGCGTCTTTGGCAGGGACCGTGCCGACGACATCGCCATTCAGGCGAATCTCGACGGTGTCCGGGTCGTCCGTGCTGGGGCCAATGCTGACCTCAGGGGCGCTGGGCATGTCCAGATCGTCATAGACCACAACCATTCGGTCGTCCTGCGGGCTGAAATCCGTCAGGGCGGCGGCGTCGGTGCGCAGCCAATCGCCCAGCAAGAAGGTATCGGACCCGTCGCCGCCTGACAGGACATCGCCCAAGCCCGCGATCAGCAGGTCGTCGCCATCGGCACCGTTCAGATAGTCGGTTTCGTCATCATCAAACCCGATCAAGGCGTCGTTGCCAGCCCCGCCTTGCAGCGTGTCATGACCCGTTCCGCCAATCAGGGTGTCGTCGCCTTCGCGCCCCAAAAGCGCGTCAGCCCCGGCCCCGCCGTTCAGAATGTCGGCACCCAGCCCGCCGTATAGCGCGTCATCGCCATCATCGCCGGTCAGGGTGTCATCACCGTCATGGCCATAAAGGTCATCTTGGCCCGCACCGCCAGCAATCGCATCGCCGCCGGATTCACCATGCAGGGTGTCATTTTGGTCGCCGCCCATAACGATGTCATCGCCTGCGCCGCCCCAGATCTGATCGTCGCCGCCGTCGCCGGACAGAAAGTCATCGCCGCCCATGCCATTGATCAAATCGGTGCCTAGCTCGCCACCCAGCGTATCACTATCGCCGGTGCCAAGCAGTTTCATGCCCGTCGGCGCATTGGCGGATTGCGCCCGGAAAATCGACGGCAGTTCAAAGTCGTTCGGGTCGGATACGGGGTCGGGCAGGGGCATGGTGCCCAGATCTTCGTCCTGCGCGGGGTCATCGGGCAAATCGATATCGTCTTCGGGCAGTCCGGTGGTGACCACCGCAACCGACCCAAGCACCATGATACCCATCAGACCTGCAAGCCACAGCATTCTGGCCCCCGCAAAAAACACAGATCCGATTATCTGCGCGAGGGCCCTTGCCGCAAGGATTCGCTGAAGTCTTAGTAAACCGTGGGTAAATCCTAGTTTGCTTGCTGGATTTCTTCGATGATCTGCGTCGCCCAAGATCCGAGGATCGGCACGAATTCGACCTGACTAAGCAGCAGGACCACCACCGACACCAAGGCCGAAGCGCCAATCACCGTGCCCAGACCCAAGGCCAAGCCGCGCACGAATTGATACCACATCAGCAGCCAGATCGAGTTGTGGATGCGAACGAAACGGTGGTTGGACAGGGTTTCCAGCGCACGCGACAACCGGGCCAGATCCTCATGCGATTTGCCGGTCAGATCCAGTTTCTCAGTCATTCGTGTTGCTCCCATAGGGTTGGTTTCGTGTCATATGGTACATACAGCGGATGGCGCGGATGCCCTGCCTTTGTCAAACCAAGGTGAAAAATTTTGCCCGGCAGCAAGCCGCGAAACTGATCGGCGCGCCCGAGATGTGCGCCATGCACGCCCCAAGCCGCAATCGTCATCGTCGCGTGATCGTGCCAAAGCCGGGTGACATCATCATTCAGATCGCCCACTGGATGATTGGCCGCCTTCAAATCGGCGGGCCGGGTGGCGCGAAAGCTGAACAGATTGGCGATCATCACCCCGCCATGGCCCAATTGCCTTGCGCGCCGTTCACACCGTTCGATGGTGGGATCATTGCGCAATTCGGTGGCGGTGGAAGGGTTCAGCATCACGAACAGCACATCGCCCGCGTCGCTCCATCGACGGGCCAGCCCATAGCGATAGGTTTCACACGACGAATAAAGCGCGATAGAGGCGATCCCGTCCCGGTTATGGCGGCGGCACAGCACATCGCCAGTGTCGGGAAGGGGCCAATCCGTCATCCGTCTACGAACACGCGCGAGGGGTGCAATTCGCCCGCTTTGAAGCGGCCAACCGCAACGGCGCGCCCATCCAGCGCGGCCCAGCATTCTTCGCCATAGTCTATGCCCGAGGCCAGAACCATCGCCGGGTTGCCATTGCGCAGACGCGTTGCGCTTTCGGCGGGGCAGACGGCCATGGGCAGATCGGCCAGCCCGATTTCCAGCGGTTTGATATGCTCGTCCAGCGCCGGGGATTGCGCCATTTCGTCGATCTGGTCGAGCGTTAGCCCGTCTTCGGCCTCAAATGGGCCGGACCAGATTCGGCGCAGGTGCAGCACATGGCCATGGCACCCCAGCGCCTCGCCCAGATCCCGCGCGATGGACCGCACATAGCCGCCCTTGCCGCAGGTCATTTCCAGTTCAACATGGTCGGCATCCAGCCGGTCGGTCATCACCAGTTCCTCGACCCAAAGAGGGCGGGCGGCGATCTCGAACTCTTCATCGTCACGGGCCAGTTTATAGGCGCGTTCGCCGTCGATTTTGACGGCTGAAAACTTGGGCGGCACCTGCATGATGTCGCCGACGAACTGGCCAAGCGCATCCTTGATCTGATCGTCCGTCGGGCGGGTGTCAGAGGCGGCGATCACTTCGCCCTCGGCGTCATCGGTGTTGGTGGCCTGACCCAGCCGCACGACAAAGCGATAGGCTTTCAGCGCGTCGGTGATATAGGGCACGGTCTTGGTCGCTTCGCCCAAGGCGACGGCCAGCACGCCTGTCGCTTCGGGGTCCAGCGTGCCCGCGTGGCCTGCCTTTTTCGCCTGCAACGCCCAGCGGACCTTGTTCACCACCGAAGTGGAAGTGATGCCCGCGGGTTTGTCCACGATCAGCCAGCCTGAAATATCGCGTCCCTTGCGTTTACGTCCCATAAGCGCCCTGTCTCGTCAGTGTCGTGAAAGCGGCGGGGTAGCGCAGCGCCGCTGGCCTGTCAATTCAAGGAGCCTGCCGGAACCACAACGCCCACAATCGGCCCCATCGGACGCCCCAAATCGGACCGGCCAAGCTGCGGCGCGTGCAGGCGCGATACACGCCCGTCGATGAACAGCGCCTGCTTCAGGCGCAAGTGGTCGCGAAAAAAGCTCGCGAAATCATGGAAGGTGACCGAGTTGTCGGAGACGACAAAGATCGCGCGGTCGCCCGCTTCGGTCGTGCCGACGCCGTTGCGGATAAAACGCGATGTGCTGTCGGGCAGGAATGCCGGATGAAGCGCGCCGTCGATCACCAGCATCGGCCCCGACTGGGACGCGTAGGCGCAACTGGGCGATTCTTCGACAAAGCGCAGGGTTTCGATCACATGGGCCGACCCGTCGCCAAAGCATAAAACGCCATTTGGCAGAAGGCCAAAGTTGCCGGGACCGGCATTCGGCACCACGCGCATCACTTGCACCCCGTCCTCGACGTAATGGCCAACCGGGGCGCGGTCTTCGTGGTACATCCCGCCATTCATGGCAAAAGACAATTGCAGACCATCGCGCGCCAGATCGGCGTCGATGGCGGCAAAGTTGCCATAGATCATCCCGCTTTCATCGCGCAGAAACAGGCGCATGTCGTCCTGTGCGGGGTCCACCTCGCACAGGGTATAGCGATTGCCTTGATACTGGACTTTGCTGCACTCTACCGCGTGGGCCTGCCCGGCGAACACGCCAAGGATCGCGGCCAAAGCTGCGGCAATCGCGCGGGGCATCGTCTCAGTCCTCGTCCTGATAATCGTCGTCGTCATCGTCGCTATGGGCGACGTCGCGTTTGACGGTCTCATCCGCGAAGAGGCGGCGCGTCTCATCAAGCTGATCAAAGGTTTCATCCAGCCGGAACCGCAGATCGGGCGAGAATTTCAGCGTCAGGTTCTTGGACACCGCCCGGCGCAGCTCGGACTTGTTGCGCGCCAGCAATTTCAGCACGTCCTCTTGCCCCTGTCCGCCCAAGGGCAACACATAGGCCGTGGCGACCTTGAGGTCGGGCGAGGTGCGCACCTCGCCGACGGTGATGGACAAACGGTTCAGATCCGGGTCGTGAATATCACCCCGGTTCAGCACGTCGGACAAGGTGCGGCGAATAAGTTCGCCCACCCGCAATTGGCGCTGGCTCGGGCCTGCGCCGTCATGGAATCTGTTCTTAGCCATAGGCCCATCTAATCCATGCACCCGGTCAACTGCAACGCCATGCACGCATCGGGCAGCGGTCTTTCGTCTGCCCCTTTGCCAAGCGGGCGCGTGCAGGCTATTCAGTCGGGCAAACCAATCTAAGGAACATTTGCAGATGACCGATTTGCCGGGCGTGGTGGTAACAGGGGTATCGGGCCGTATGGGCCAGATGCTGGTGCGCGAAATCCAAGCGGATGGCCGCCTGAAACTGGTCGGTGCTGTCGAACGGTCGGGGCATGACTGGGTGGGCCGTGATCTGGGCGCCTGCATGGGTGGCGCCGATCTGGGCGTGACCGTAACGGATGACCCGCTTGAGGCATTCGCCAAGGCGCAGGCGGTGATCGACTTTACCGCCCCTGCCGCCACGCTGGCCTTTGCCGAACTGGCAGCGCAAGCGCGTGCCGTACACGTCATCGGTACCACTGGCTTCAGCGACGAAGATCTGGCGCAGCTCAAGCACGCAGGCCACCACGCGGTGATCGTGCGCGCCGGGAATATGAGCCTTGGCGTCAACCTGCTGACGGTCCTGACCCGGCAAGTGGCCAAGGCGCTGGACGCCGATTTCGACATCGAGATCATCGAATCGCACCACAACCGTAAGGTCGACGCACCCTCTGGGACCGCGCTGATGCTGGGTGAAGCCGCCGCCGAAGGGCGCGGCGTCAATCTGTCGGAGGTTTCGGACCGGGGCCGTGATGGCATCACCGGTGCCCGCAAGCGCGGCGATATCGGGTTCCACGCTATCCGTGGCGGTGGCATCGTGGGCGAACATGACGTGATCTTTGCATCGCCCTCAGAACGGATCGTGCTGCGCCACATCGCCGAAGACCGGTCGCTCTTTGCCAAAGGTGCGATCAAGGCGGCGCTTTGGGGGCAGGATAAGGCCCCCGGCGAATATGATATGCTGGATGTTCTGGGCTTGCCCAAGGATTAACCGCGCAGCGGTGGGTTAGAAACCCACCCTACGGCGTCGCGCAAAGGGGCGGGGAGACCCGCCCTTGGATCAAAAGTCGATCGCGATGCCTTTCTTTTCCCAATCGCCATAGCGCACGGGTTCCGGCCCGTTGCGCCCGCCCAATTCCTTGGGCATGGCCTTGGCCTCTTCTTCGGCCTTGCGGCGGCGCTCTGCCGCCTCGGCCAAAGCCCGCTGCGCCGCTGGGGGCAAATCTTTCGCGCTTTCCTCGGTCATGGGCATATTCCTTTCCTGACCTGCATGATATACCCCGCGCTTTGACCCAGACAACCCGGACCTGCCATGCCCAAAGCCGCTTTGACCGCCCGCGATGCCGCGATTTCCTTGCTGGACCAAGTTCTGGGGCAGGGGCGCCTTTTGTCTGACCTGATCTCGGGGCCGGATTGGCAGGCCATGGCCCCCGCCGACCGGGCCGCCGCGCAGCGACTTGCCGCCGACACCCTGCGCGGGCTGGAACGGGCCGACCGGGTGTTGAAACCCTTCTTGAAAAAGGAACCGCCCCTGCACGTTCTGAACACCCTGCGCCTTGCGACGGTGGAACTCTGCCTTGGCGGCGCGGCCCATGGCGTGGTGAACGATGCGGTGAACCACATCGCAGGCGGCAATAAAAAGACCCAAGGCTTCAAGGGGCTGACCAACGCCGTGCTGCGCAAAGTGGCCGACAAAGGCCCCGATCAATGGGCGCTGCTGCGCACCCCGCGCCTGCCCAGTTGGCTACGCGAACCGCTGGTTATGGCCTGGGGGCGCGAAGCCGTCATGGCGATGGAAGACGCACATTGCGCCGGGGCGCCGCTTGACCTGACCGCCAAAACCGATCCCGAAGCCTTGGCTGCCGCCACCGGCGGCACCCTGCTGCCAACCGGCTCGGTCCGCCTGCATGGCTCGCAGCAAGTCACCCAGCTGCCGGGCTATGACGGTGGCGCGTTCTGGGTTCAGGACGCCGCCGCTGCCCTTCCGGTCAAGCTGCTGGGCGATGTGACGGGCCTGCGCGTGCTCGATATGTGCGCAGCCCCCGGCGGCAAAACCATGCAACTTGCCGCCGCAGGCGCAACAGTCACAGCACTCGACCTCAGCCACCAACGCCTGAAGCGGGTCGAACAGAACCTTGCCCGCACCGGCCTGATGGCCGAGATCGTTGCCGCCGACGCGCTGGAATATAGCGCTGCACCCTTTGACGCCATCGTGCTAGACGCCCCCTGCAGCGCCACAGGCACCATCCGCCGCCACCCCGATTTGCCCTATGCCAAAGGCGGCGACGGCATCGCCGAACTGATCGAGCTTCAGTCCGAACTGATCGACCACGCGCTTGGCCTGCTGAAACCCAGCGGCCGCCTTGTCTTCTGCACCTGCTCGCTGATCCCGGACGAAGGCGAATGCCAAGTAGACGAGGCGCTGGACCGCCATCCGGGCCTGACCGCCACACCGCCAAACTTGCCCGGCGTCGATACCACCTGGATCACCCAAGAAGGCGGCCTGCGCCTGCGCCCGGATTATTGGGCCGACCAAGGCGGCATGGATGGGTTCTATATGGCCTGCCTGACCAAACCGGCCTGATCCTTTCATCTTTCCAATAAATCCTCCGGGGTCCGGGGCAGCGCCCCGGTCCGGCCTTTCGCCAAAAGAAAACCCCGCCCAAGCGATGCTCGGACGGGGCCAAATCGCGGTTGAAACCGATCAGTTCGGGATTTCGCCCGTCAGACCTTCAACGTAGAAGTTCATGCCCAGCAGGGTGCCGTCATCGGCGGTTTCACCCTCTGCCAGCCAGTCCGAGCCGTCTTGCTTTTTCAGCGGGCCGGTGAACGGGTGGTAGCTGCCAGCGGCAATCGCATCTTTCAGCGCCAGCGCTTCGGCCTTCACGTCAGCGGGAACCGCGTCCGAGATTTCGCCGATGCCGACCATGCCTTTGCCGATGCCGTCCCAAGTGTCATCCGATTCCCAGGTGCCATCGATCACGGCTTGCACGCGGTCGATGTAATAGGGGCCCCAGTTGTCGATGATCGAGGAGACGCGCGGCAGCGGGCCATATTCGCCCATATCCGACGCCTGACCAAAGGTGATCACGCCGCCCGCTTCCTTGGCCGCGGCCTGAGGCGCGGTCGAGTCGGTGTGCTGAAGGATCACGTCCGCACCGTTTTCGATCAGGGCGCGGGCCGCGTCGGCCTCTTTCGCCGGGTCGAACCACGTATAGGCCCAGATGATCGAGAATTCGACATCCGGGTTCACCTTCTTGGCGTGGATATAGGCCGAGTTGATGCCGCGAATGACTTCGGGGATCGGGAAGGACGCGATGTAACCAATCTTGTTGGTCTTGGTCATCTTGCCCGCAATGTGGCCCTGAATGGCGCGGCCTTCATAGAAACGGGCCGAATAGACGCCCACGTTATCTGCGCGCTTATAGCCGGTGGCGTGCTCGAACTTCACGTTCGGGAACTTGGCAGCGACGGCAATGGTCGGGTCCATGTAGCCAAACGAGGTGGTGAAGATGATGTCAGCGCCGGACAGGGCCATCTGAGTGATGGCGCGTTCTGCGTCAGCACCTTCCGGCACGCTTTCCTGGAACACGGTTTTGACCTTGTCGCCGAAATGCTCTTCGACGGCCAGACGGCCTTTGTTGTGCTCATAGGTCCAGCCGCCATCGCCGACTGGGCCGACATAGATGAAGCCAGCGGTCACTTCGTCTGCGGCGAAGGCGCTGGTGCCCAGCGACAGCGCGAGCGCGGCGCTGGCAAGAAGGGTACGTCTTTTCATGGTGATCTCCCTGTTGTTTTGTTTGATCTCAGGTTGAAGTGTTTCGGGGTGTTCCAGCAAGGCCCAAGTGGCAGGCCCGGCAGGATTTCGTCGGGGCACTGGCCCCATAGGCAAAGCCGCGCCGATGGGGCTGCGACCTTGGGTTGTGGTTTGGCCCTTTGCGGGCCATGTGATCAGCGCGTCGCATGGAAGGACCGCCCAAGCGAGGCGGGCGCTGCATGGGCGCCGCGGGCTGAAATGATGACCAAGACAATGATCGTCACAAGGTAGGGCGATGCCGACAGCAGCGCGACAGGCACCTTGGCCCCCGCGGCTTGCAGGTTCAGTTGCAGCACCGTGACCCCGCCGAACAGGTAGGCCCCGATCATCACGCGGCCCGCCCGCCATGAGGCAAAGACAACGATCGCCAAGGCGATCCAGCCTGCGCCCGCCGTCATGCCTTCGGTCCATTGCGGCACCCGGACAAGGCTGATGTAGGCCCCGCCAAGCCCGGCGCAGGCCCCGCCAAAGACAATCGCCGCCACCCGGATACGAACGACTTTGTAGCCAAGCGCATGGGCGCTTTCATGGCTTTCGCCGACGGCTTTCAGGATCAGCCCCGCGCGGGTGAATTTCAGAAAGGCCCAGACCGCAAGAACCAGCACCATGCTAAGATAGACCATCATATCATGGCTAAACAGCATTCGGCCCACCACCGGCAGGTCGGACAGAACGGGGATATCCAGCTTGGGCAGGGTCGGGGATTTCATCCCCTCATAGGGTTTGCCAAGCAGGCTCGACAGGCCCAGCCCGGCCAGCGTCAGGCCAAGGCCGGTGGCGACTTGGTTCGACAGAAAGACCTGCGTCAGCAAGGCAAAGACAAGGCTCAGGGCGGCCCCGGCAACGGCTGCTGCGACAAACCCCACTTCGGGCGAGGAAGTGCCAACGGCGGCGGCAAAGCCGACCACCGCGCCGGTGATCATCATGCCTTCGACGCCAAGGTTCAGAACCCCGGATTTTTCGACCACCATTTCGCCAATGGCGGCCAAAAGGATCGGCGTGGCCGAGATCATGATCGATGCAACCAGCAGAACCGGGTTGATTGAGGACAGATCCATCAGACGGTCTCCTTCCCGGTCAGGGCGAGGCGGTAATTGGTAAAGACGTCAACGGCCAGCAGGAAGAACAACAGCATCCCCTGGAACAGCTGGATCGACGCGCCGGGCAGGCCAAGCATCAGCTGTGCCAATTCGCCCCCGATGTAGGTCAGCGCCATCAGCAGGCCCGCCAACAGAATGCCCACCGGGTGCAACCGGCCAAGGAAGGCCACGATGATCGCGGTAAAGCCGTATCCTGCGTTGAAGGTGGTGGTGATCTGACCGGCGGGGCCGGTGGCCTCAAACAGGCCAGCCGCCCCGGCCAAGGCCCCTGCAAGGCCAAGGCAGAACACGATGATACGCGATGGGTTCACGCCCGCAAAGCGTGCGGCGCGGGGGGCTTCGCCGCTCAGGCGAATCTGAAAGCCAAGGATGTGCTGGCTCATGAGGACATAAGCGCCCAGAACCGCGATGAAGGCCGCGACAACACCCCAGTGCATCCCGGTGTTCATCAACAATTCGCTATTGTGGGCCGCGTCCCATTGTTTGAAATTCCGCGATCCGGGAAAGCCCATGCCCTCGGGGTTGCGCAGCAGGCCAGAGGCGACCGAGTTCAGCACGTTCTGCGCCACATAGACCAGCATGAGCGAGACAAGGATTTCATTGGTGCCGAATTTGACCTTGAGCAGCGCCGGGATCATCGCCCAAACCCAACCGCCCAGAATGCCGCAAAGCACCATCAGCGGGAAAATCCAGATGCTGTCGGACGGGTAAAACGCAAGGCCTGCCGCCGCGCCGCAGACCGCGCCGATGATATATTGCCCTTCGGCCCCGATGTTCCAGATGCCTGCGCGGAACCCGATGCTAAGGCCGATGGCAATCAGGATCAAAGGCCCGGCTTTGACCAGCAGTTGCGGCCGCGAATAGGCGGCGAACTGTGGGTGGAACATCGGATCCCAGAAAATCGTGCGGATCGCTTCGAACGGGTCGCTGCCCAGGGCCATGAACATCAGCCCGCCAACGATCATGGTCAGCAGAACAGCGACGATCGGCGCGGACCAGATCCATGCCTTGGACGGCTGCGGGCGTTTTTCCAGTCGGATCATTGCGCCCCTCCTGCGGATATGACGCCCTTGGCAGGCGGTGTTTGTGCGTATTTGGAAAGAGAAGAAGCGCGCGGGGTGGCGCGGTACTGGCGGCGTGGGTCACGCATGGGCATGGGCCACCTCCATGTCATGTGCACCGCCCATCATCAGGCCGATTTGGTCAAGCGTCAGGGTCTCAACAGGGTGGATGACCGATAGGCGGCCTTCGTTCAACGCGCCGAACCGGTCCGAGACCTCCATCAATTCGTCCAGATCCTGACTGATGACGACGATGGCCGCGCCGCTGGCGGCAAGGTCCAGCAGCGCCTGACGAATGGCGGCGGCGGCGGCGGCATCGACGCCCCATGTGGGTTGGTTGACTACCAGAACGCGGGGGCGTTGCAGGATTTCGCGGCCGATGACGAATTTTTGCAGGTTGCCACCAGACAGGGCGCGGGCGGCGGTGGCGGCGCTTGGGGTGCGCACGTCGAAGGCCTTGATGATCTTATCGGCGAAATTGCGGGCCTCGCCCCAACGGATCAACCCGCGTTTCGTCAGGTCTTGGCGCTTGGCAGCGGTCAGAAAGGCGTTTTCGGTCAGGCTCAGATCCGGGGCGGCGGCATGGCCCAGCCGTTCTTCGGGGGCGCAAAGCAGGCCCAAGGCGCGGCGTTTGACCGGCCCCATGGCCCCAACTGCGGTTTCGGCAAGCCAGACGCTTTGCGCCATGCTGCGCCGTTCGCCGGACAGGGCGGCCAGCAATTCATCCTGACCATTGCCCGCAACACCGCCAATCCCGAGGATTTCGCCCGCATGGACCTGAAAGCTGATGTCGCGCAGGGGTGTGCCGAAGTTGCCGGGCGCGGCCAGGCTAAGGCCTTCGACCTGAAGCAGGACCGCACCTTTGTCGCGCGGTTTGGGTTCAGGCGTGTTGAAGCTGGCACCGACCATCATTTCCGCCAATTCGCGGGCGGTGGTGTCGGCGGGTGTGCAGGTGGCGACCTTTTTGCCAAGCCGCAAAATGGTGGCCGTGTCACAAAGCGCGCGGATTTCTTCGAGCTTGTGGCTGATGTACAGGATCGAGGTGCCTTCGGCGCGAAGCTGGCGCAGGGTCTGGAACAGGATGTCCACCTCTTGAGGAGTCAGAACCGAGGTCGGTTCATCCATAATCAGCAAGCGCGGGTTCTGCAAAAGGCAGCGGATGATTTCCACCCGCTGGCGTTCGCCCGCGGACAATGTGCCGACCACGCGGCCCGGTTCCAGCGGCAGGCCGTAGGCTTCGGATACGTCGCGGATCTGGCGGGCCAGATCGCGGGGTTTGGGCGGGTTCTCCATGCCCAATGCCACGTTTTCGGCGACGGTCAGGGCATCGAACAGCGAAAAGTGCTGAAACACCATGGCCACGCCAGCGGCCCGTGCGGCGCGGGGTTCGGCGGGGGTATAGGGGGCGCCTTTCAGGGTCATCTGGCCTTGGTCGGGTTTGACCAGACCATAGATCATTTTGACCAGCGTGGATTTGCCCGCGCCGTTTTCACCAAGTAGCGCGTGGATCTCTCCGGGGCGGATGTCAAACGACACGTCGTCATTGGCGACAACGCCCGGATAGGCCTTTGTCAGGCCCTTGAGGCTGAGAAGGGTGTCTCCCACCGTGTACCGTCCCTATTTTGTTTTTGACTCAATAACTGGGCTGCCACCCCAATCGCAATGGAGGCAGGACTTTTGCCCAAGGATTTTTGACCAATCGGACAGCAAATGCCATCTATCCGGGCGTCTGGATGCCCCAATCTGCGCAGGCGTTTGCGAAAGCGCGCCCATTTCGTGGCTGATCCGATCAGCCCGGCAAAGGCGAATCCGCGTGCCAGCAGGGTATGGCACAGCGCCAGATCCAATTCATGGCTGTAGGTCAGCACCAGATGCATCGCCTCTTGGGGGGCGTGGGCGGCAAGGCGTGCGGGATCGGGCGTTGGCAGGGGCGTGACGCCATCGGGGACCGTTTGCGGGAAACGGTCCGGGGCGGTGTCGATCCAGGTAATCTCAAATTCGGGCAGGTCTTGCAGAATGGTGACCAGCGCCCGCCCCACATGGCCTGCGCCCCAGATCCACAGCGGCGTGCGGTCTTGGGCCAGCGGTTCGATCAGCCAGCCTTGTTGCAATTGCGTGTCGGGCAGGTGGCCTTGGGCGCGGGCCTTGTCCAAGACGCGATGCACGGACAAGGGGCAATCGCCGGGGCCGCGCGCGTAGACAGGGCCGGTGATCGCTGTGACGGCGGCGGCGTTGAACTGTTCGGTCCAGAGCGTGACCGACCCGCCGCAGCACTGTCCCAGCTCTGGCCCCAAGGCGTGGCGTGTTGCGCCGCTGCGGGCAAAGGCGTGGCGGGCGGCCTCATATTCCAATGTGCCGCCGCCGATGGTGCCCGATTGCCCGCCGTCCCAGACCAGCATGCTGGCCCCAACTTCGCGGGGGGCGGAACCTGCGACCTCGGCGATGACGACGCGGGCGACATGGCCATGCGCCTCAACTGCGGACCCTAGGGCGGCAAGGTCAAACATGGCGCACCTGATCCAGCGTTGTCAGAATGCGTTCGGGCGTGGCGGGGGCATTGAGCGCCGGGTAAAGGCCCCCGCAGGCGGCAATCGCGTCAGATAGGGCCATCAGCACAGATATTCCGTGCATGAACGGCGGCTCACCCACTGCTTTGGACCGATAGATCGTGTCTTCGCGGTTCGGGGCATCCCAAAGCGAGACATTGAACACCGGCGGGCGGTCGGAGCAGGCGGGGATCTTGTAGGTTGATGGCGCATGGGTGCGCAGACGGCCCGCTCGGTCCCAGACCAATTCTTCTGTGGTCAGCCAGCCAGCCCCTTGGACAAAGCCGCCCTCGACCTGACCGATGTCCAGTGCCGGGTTAAGCGAGGCCCCGGCGTCATGCAGGATATCCGTGCGCAGAATGCGATTTTCGCCGGTCAGCGTATCAATCACCACCTCGCTACAGGCGGCACCATAGGCAAAGTACAGGAACGGGCGGCCTTGGCCCGCGATCCGATCCCACGCCACATGCGGGGTCTTGTAAAACCCGGTGGAGGACAGGCTGACCCGGCCTTCATAGGCGCGTTTGGCTGCTTCCGCGAAGGGCATGGATTGGCCTGCGACACTTACCATTCCGTCCGCGAATTGTACCTCTGCAATGGCGCATTGCGCCTGATCCGCTAGAAACCCGGCGATCCGGTCGCGGATCGTGTCGCAGGCGGCCTTGACGGCCATTCCGTTCAGATCGGACCCGGACGAAGCCGCCGTGGCCGAGGTGTTGGGCACTTTGGCGGTGTCCGTTGCAGTGATCTGGATCGCCTCAAGCGGCAGGCCAAACCGTGCGGCGGCGACTTGGGCGACCTTTTGGAACAGGCCTTGGCCCATTTCCGTGCCGCCGTGGTTCACCCGGACCGATCCGTCTTGGTAGACATGCACCAAGGCTCCGGCCTGATTGAGATGGGTCAGAGTAAAGGATATGCCAAATTTCACCGGCGTCAGCGCAAGGCCGCGTTTGATCAGCGGGTTTGCGGCGTTCCATTCGGCCACCGCCTTGCGCCGTTCGGCGTAGTTGCATTGCGCGGCCAGCTTGGCCGTCAGGTCATGCAGGATGAAATCCTGCACCGGCTGGCCGTAGGGGGTGGTTTGAACCGCCGGTGCGGCGTCACTGGCGGGGGCATAGTAATTGGCGGTGCGCACCTGCAATGGGTCGCGCCCCACCGCATGGGCGACGTGATCAAGCACGCGTTCAATCCCCAGCATTCCCTGCGGGCCGCCAAAGCCACGATAAGCGGTGGCGCTTTGGGTATTTGTGCGCAGCCGGTGGCTTTCAATGCGGATATGCGGCAGCCAATAGGCGTTATCGGCGTGCAGCATCGCGCGGTCCGCGACGGGCAGCGACAAATCCTGCGCCCAGCCGCAGCGGGTGAAGTGCTGAAACTCCAGCCCCAGAATGCGCCCGTCATCATCATAGCCGACGGTATAGTCGATGCGGAAATCATGGCGCTTGCCGGTGATCATAAAGTCATCGTCACGGTCATAGCGCATCTTGACCGGCTTGCCCGTCATTCGGGCCACGACAGCGCAGGAAATGGCCAGCGCGTTGCCTTGGCTTTCCTTGCCGCCAAACCCGCCGCCCATTCGCCGCGTTTCAACGCGCACCGCGCTCATCGGCAGGTGCAGGGCGTGGGCCACCTTATGTTGCACCTCGGTCGGATGCTGGGTTGAGGAATGCACGACCATGTCGCCGCCGTCTTGCGGCAGCGCGATGGCGGCGTGGCCTTCCAGATAGAAATGCTCTTGCCCGCCCATCTCAATCCGGCCTTCCAGCCGGTGGGGCGCTGTGTCGATCGCCTCGCCCGCCTCGCCCCGTTCCCAGATGCGGGGGCCGTCTTCGAAACGAGAATCGGCGGCAAGGGCCTCCTCAATCGTCAGGATCGCGTCGCGGGGCTGATAGTCGACCTTGGCCAGACGCGCGGCCTTTCGGGCGGCCAAATGGCTGGTGGCCACCACCAGAAACACCGGCTGGCCCAGATATTGGACATGCGCGCCGGACAGCAAAGGTTCGTCATGGTTGGAAGGCGAACAATCGCAATCGCCGGGCAGGTCTTTGGCCTCTAGCACCATGACAACGCCGGGGGCGCTTCGAACGGCGCCCAGATCCAAGGCGCTGATACGCCCGTGCGCGATCTCGGCCAAGCCAAAGGCCAGATGCAACGTGTTGGCGGGCAAGGGGATGTCATCAATATAGCGGGCCGCGCCAGTCACGTGCAGCGGGGCAGAATCGTGCGGATGGGGTTTTGAGACGCTCATGCCTGCACCTTTCGGATGTCGGTGGAGGTGCCCGCCAGATCATGGGCGTAACGGACCAACATGTTCTGCGCCGCCTTCAGGCGGTAGGTTGCCCCTGCGCGCATGTCCGACATTGGGGTGAAATCCTCGGCCAGATGGGCCGCAGCGGCTTGCGCGGCCTCAACCGACCAAGGTTTGCCGATCAGCGCGGCCTCAGTCGCAGACGCACGGGCCGGAATGCCCGCCATCCCGCCAAAGGCGATGCGGGCGGATTGCACCACGCCATCGGTGACAGTCACATTGAACGCACCGCAGACCGCAGAAATATCCTGATCGAACCGTTTTGACAGCTTGTAGACCCGTAGCGCGGTTTGCCCCTTGGGCACGGTGACGGCTTCGACAAATTCGCCCGGCGCGCGGTCCTGTTTGCCGTAGTCTAGGAAAAACGCCTCAATCGGCAGGTCGCGGGTCTGGCCATCCCGGTGCAAATGCAGGGTCGCGCCCATCGCGATCAGCGCGGGCGGGTTGTCACCGATGGGCGAGCCATTGGCGATGTTGCCGCCGATGGTCGCCGCCGCCCGCACTTGGGTCGAGCCATAGCGGCGCAGCATTTCGGCATAGCTGGGGGCGTGGGTCTGCATCAGGGTTAGTACGCGGTCGATCGTGACGCCTGCACCAATGCGCAGGGTGTCGCCGGTGTCGTCGATTTGTTGCAACTCGGTGCAGCGGCCCAAGAAAATCAGCTTGTCCAAATCGCGCAATTGCTTGGTGACCCAAAGGCCCACATCGGTTGCGCCTGCGACCAGCGTTGCGTCTGGATGGGCGCCATACAGCGCCGACAGGTCGGCCAAGGTTTCGGGGGCTGCGGGTAGGGTTCCATCGCCGCGCGGGGCGATGGGCAGATCGGCGCCGGGGGTTAGCCAAGCTGGCACGGGGTCGGCGCTGGCGGCCTCGGCTGCGCGGATGATCGGGGCGTAGCCGGTGCAGCGGCACAGGTTCCCGGCCAGCACGTCGTCATGCCCGGCCTCGCCGTTCAGATGCGCCACGGCCAGCGACGCCACGATGCCGGGCGTGCAAAAGCCGCACTGGCTGCCGTGATGGTCGACCATCGCGCGTTGAACCGGATGAAGCCGCCCATCCGGCGCGGCCAGCCCTTCGACGGTGGTGACCGATTTGCCGTTCAGTTGCGGCAGGAACAGGATGCAGCCGTTGAGCGCCCGGCTGCCTGCGTCATCCGTCACCATGACCGTACAAGCGCCGCAGTCGCCTTCGTTGCAGCCTTCCTTGGTGCCGGTCAGGCCCCGGTTTTCGCGCAGCCAATCAAGCAGCGTGACCGTCGGGGCCACGTTGCCGATGTCCACTCTCTCTCCGTTGAGAAGAAAGGTGATGTCCATAGTGCAAACCCGCCGCCTTACCACAGTGGTCGTAAAGGCCCGCCTTCGATGCGGCGTAGAAGGCAGACCCGTTTGACAGGCTAGGCAGTGGGTTTCGCGCTTGGCAAGGGAAAATGTCGTGTCACTTGCCCGGAAATCGGGCAAGCGCCTAGATCACAGGCTTTTGGCCAGATCTTCCAGCTGGGTTGCTGCCGCGCCCCAACCGTCATGGAAGCCCATCTTTTCGTGCTGGTCCTTGGCCTCGACCGTGTTGTGCATGGCAATCGCCCGATACAGCGTGCCGCCATCCTGCGGGGTCAGCGTGATCGACGAGGTCAGGAACACCTTGTCATTGGGGCGATACCCTTCACTGAGCGCATCGGTCGAGACCAGCTTTTGGTTCGGGATCACCTCAAGGAAACAGGTGCGGTATGGCACCTCTTCGCCCTCGGGCCCGCGCATGATGAAGTTGAATCGGCCACCGGGGCGTGGGTCGATATCGGCATCGGTGACGCACCACGGTTTCGGGCAGAACCATTGTTCCAGCAGGCTCGGTTCGGTCCAGCAGCGATAAATGGTTTCGGGGCTGGCCTTGATGTGCCGGACAAGTTCGAGGTCCAGCACGGGGTTGAATTGGGTCATTGTATGGTCCTAGCGCGTGAAAGAATGCCCGTCGGCGACAAGGGTTTTGAGGCGGTTGAGAGAATGGTCCCAGCCGGACTGGTGTTCGTTGGGGCCATCGGGCCCCACAAAGGAATGGGTGGTCAGTTCAACCGTCAGGGTGGTTGCTGCACCTGATTGAACCAAGTGGTAGCTAACTAGGCTGGTCGTCAGGATATCGCCGCCGATGATCAGCGTTTCGGTAAAGCTGGCAACGGGCGCGGACAGTTTCAGCCAGTAGGTGTCGACGATGAAGTCGGGGGCATCCGCAGGCCCGCAGCGGTGGCGATCCCGGCCGCCTTCACGCACATCGGCTTGATCGACGATCAACACATGTTCGTCCGAAGGCGTGCCCCAAATTTCCCGCGCCTTGGCGTCGGTCAGCAGGTGCCACAGGCGGTCGGGGGCGCAGGCAATGTCGCGGGTGAAGGTGAATGAACCGGTGTCCAAAGTCATTTCGTCTCTCTTTCCAATTGTTCGGCCAAAAGCTGAAGCCGGTCCAACCGGCCTTCCCAGATGCGGCGCTGGCGGTTCAGCCAATGTTCGGCCTCGGCCAGAGGCGCGGCCTCGATATGAACGGTGCGCACGCGGCCCTTCTTTTCCGACCGTACGAGGCCCGCGGCCTCCAGCACTTTGAGGTGCTTCATGAAGGTCGGCAGGGCGATATCGTGCGGCGCGTGCAATTCGCTGACCGGGGCGGGGCCTTCGGCCAGCCGCTCGATCACCGCGCGGCGGGTCGGGTCTGATATGGCGCCAAAGAATGTGTCAAGATTGTTAGTCATGTGGCTAAGTTTTCACGTAGCGTTGATTCTGGCAAGAAAAACTTTACCATCTGGCTAACTAATTTCGTGAAAGCCCGAGTTGGCCCGCCTTAGAACAGCAGTTGCGCACCGCGTTGGATGCCGACGCCCAAGGCTAGGAACCCGACTGCCAGAGTCAAAGGACGGCGCGGCACCATGCGGGCCAGTGGTCCGCCCAAAAACGCGGCCGGAAGCCCGCCGCAGACCAGCCCCAGAACGGGCCACAGCATCGTGCCAACCCCGCCGCCGTCGCCCCATAGTCCCAGATGCGCGGTTAGCATCAGGGCGCAGAACACCGCGACCGAGACGCAGAGTTCGGCCAAGGCAGACGATCCAACGGCGCGGCGCGGCTCCATCCCGGCGCCAAGCAGGCCGGTGGTCACCACCGGGCCCCAGCTGCCGCCTATGCCTTCGATCAGGCCGCCACATGCGCCGATCAGGCTGGCTTTGCGGCCCGGAACGGCCAGAACGGCCCGCCCGCGCAGGGCGCGGAGGATAATCAACGTGCTGATAACAATCAGATAGAGGGCAACAAGCCCCATCAGCCACGGGCCCTTGAGCGAGGACAGCATCAGCGCCCCTGCCAGCCCGCCGATGATGCCAGCGATGGCGATGCGCTTGAACACGCTGCGGTCGATATTGCCTGCCAATAGGTGTGACAGACCCGCCGCCGCGCCGGTCGGGATCTTGGCGGCGTTCACAGCCGAAGACACCAAGGGAGGCGGCGCGCCGCTTAGCAAAAGAACGGAAGACGAGATCAGGCCAAAGCCCATCCCAAGCGCACCATCGGCCAGTTGCGCAACAAAACCGACAGCCATGAATTCGAAAAAGGCGGGATCCACAATAGTCCACTCATGAAGCGTAATTGCTTCTGACCCTATTTTACGCCGCGCCGCGTAACGCCGCAATGGAGATTACGCGCACGTCAAATATTCCCATCGCCGCGCGGCACGGCTAGAGTGCCGGGCATGAGTACACAGCGCTTTGTCCACCTCCGAGTCCATACCGAATATTCCCTTCTGGAAGGGGCCGTTCGGCTGAAAAAACTTGCTGGCATGTGCGAGGCGGCCGAAATGCCTGCCGTGGCCGTGACGGATACCAATAACCTGTTCTCGGCGCTGGAATTTTCGGTGTCCGCCAGCGGGGCGGGCATTCAGCCGATCATCGGCTGTCAGGTGGATCTACGCTATGCCGACCCTGCGCCGGGCGAACGCCCGCGTGATCCCGCGCCTGTGGTTCTATTGGCCCAGAGCGAAACCGGGTATGAGCATCTGATGAAGCTTAATTCGTGCCTGTATATGCGCACCGATGGCAGCGTGCCGCATGTGACATTGGCCGAGCTTGAGGCCCATAGCGAAGGGCTGATTTGTTTGACGGGCGGGCCGGATGGGCCGGTAGGGCAGTTGTTGCAACAGCACCAGCGCAGCCATGCCGAAACCTTGATGCGCGAATTGCACCGGGTCTTTGGCGACAGGCTCTATGTCGAGTTGCAGCGCCATCCCGGCGAGGATGGCCAGCCCGAGGCGGAACGCCTGACAGAACGCGGTTTCGTTGAGATGGCCTATGCGATGAACATCCCGCTGGTCGCGACCAATGACGTCTATTTCCCCAAGACAGACATGTATGAGGCGCATGACGCGCTGATCTGTATTGCCGAAGGGGCCTATGTCGATCAGCAGGAACCGCGCCGCCGCTTGACCGCGCAGCACTATTTCAAATCGCAGCAGGAAATGGTGACCCTGTTCGCCGACCTGCCCGAAGCCATCGACAACACGATCGAAATCGCCCAGCGGTGCGCCTTTATGGCCTATCGCCGCGATCCGATCCTGCCAAAGTTTGCCGACGATGAGGTCACGGAATTGCGGCGTCAGGCCAACGAAGGCTTGCAGGCGCGTTTGGCGGTGATCCCCCATGCGGTGACCCCCGAGGAATATCAGGAACGTCTGGATTTCGAACTGGGCATCATCGAAGGGATGGGGTTTCCGGGCTACTTCCTGATCGTTGCGGACTTTATTCAGTGGGCCAAGGACCACAATATCCCTGTTGGTCCGGGGCGGGGGTCGGGCGCGGGCAGCCTGGTGGCCTATGCGCTGACCATCACCGACCTTGATCCGCTGCGCTATTCGCTGCTGTTCGAACGCTTCCTGAACCCCGAACGTGTGTCGATGCCCGACTTCGACATCGATTTCTGCATGGACCGCCGCGAAGAGGTGATCCGCTATGTGCAGGAAAAATACGGCCATGACCGGGTGGGCCAGATCATCACCTTTGGTGCGCTTCTGTCCAAGGCTGCCGTGCGCGACATGGGGCGCGTGCTGCAAATGCCCTACGGTCAGGTGGACCGTCTGTCCAAGATGATCCCGGTTGAGGGGGTCAAACCCGTCAGTATCGAACAGGCCTTGCGGGATGAGCCGCGCCTTGCCGAAGAGGCCCGCAACGAAGAGGTCGTGGACCGCCTGCTGAAATACGGGATGCAGGTCGAAGGCTTGTTGCGTAGTGCGGGCACGCACGCGGCGGGCGTGGTCATCGCCGACCGCCCCACCGATGAGCTGGTGCCTCTTTATCGTGATCCGCGATCCGAAATGCCCGCGACGCAGTTCAATATGAAATGGGTCGAACAGGCCGGACTGGTCAAGTTCGACTTTCTGGGACTGAAGACCCTGACCGTGGTGCAAAACGCCGTGGACCTGATCCACAAATCCGGGCGGGATCTGCACTTTGGGCCGGATGGTACGCAGCTGTATGAACCGGCGGAAGGCGCGGCAAACCAGATCAACGCGATCCCGCTGGATGACGAAAAATCCTACAAGCTTTACGCCGAGGCGAAGACGGTCGCAGTGTTCCAGGTGGAAAGCTCGGGGATGATGACGGCCCTGCGCCAGATGAAGCCCACCTGTATCGAAGACGTGGTCGCGCTTGTGGCGCTGTATCGCCCCGGCCCGATGGAGAACATCCCGACCTATTGCGACGTGAAACACGGGCGCAAACCGCTGGAATCGATCCACCCGACGATTGACCACATCCTTGAGGAAACCCAAGGCATCATCGTTTATCAGGAACAGGTGATGCAGATCGCGCAGGTCATGGCGGGCTATACGCTTGGCGGCGCGGACCTGCTGCGCCGGGCCATGGGTAAAAAGATCAAAGAGGCGATGGATGCCGAACGGCCCAAGTTCGTCGAAGGGTCGAAAAAGAACGGCGTTGACCAGAAAAAGGCGATGGAGGTCTTCGACCTTCTGGAGAAATTCGCCAACTACGGCTTCAACAAATCCCACGCGGCGGCCTATGCGGTGGTCAGCTATTACACCGCCTGGCTAAAGGCCAATCACCCGGTTGAATTCATGGCCGGGGTGATGAACTGTGATATCCACCTGACCGACAAGCTGGCCATTTACGCCGAAGAAGTGCGGCGCGGCATGGATATTGAGATCGTGCCCCCTTGTGTGAACCGGTCGCTGGCGACGTTCGATGTGGTGGATCAGAAACTGGTCTATGCTTTGGGCGCGCTGAAGAATGTTGGCGGCGATGCGATGAACCTGATCGTGGAAGGCCGGGGGGACAAACCCTTTGCCACGCTGTTCGATCTGGCGCGTCGGGTTGATCTGAAGCGCGTCGGCAAGCGCCCGCTGGAAATGCTGGCGCGGGCCGGGGCTTTCGATCAGCTTGATTCCAACCGTCGCCGGGTGTTCGAGAGCCTTGATGCGCTGGTGAACTATTCCGCCGCGATCCATGAACAGAAAAACTCCAATCAGGTGTCCTTGTTCGGTGAAGCCGGGGATGACCTGCCCGAACCGCGCTTGTCGCCGATTGGTGATTGGATGGCGTCCGAACGCCTGATGGAGGAACAAAAGGCCATCGGGTTCTTCCTGTCTGGCCATCCGCTTGATGATTATGCCGCCGCGCTGAAACGTAAGAATATCGGCACCATCGAAGACGCCCGTCAAAAGGCCGAGCAAGAAGGCGCTGCCGTTGTGCGCGTCGGCGTCATGGTGTCTGGCCTGCGTGAGATGAAAAGCTCTAAGGGGACGCGGTATTTCCGCATGAACATCTCGGACAGCACGGGGCAGGTGGCGGGAATCGCCATGTTTGCGCGGGAAGAAAAAGATCTGAACGCGGCGCGGATGGTGTTTGAAAACACCGATAAAGTCGTCGCCGTGCTTGAAGCGCGGTTCAACGACGGCCAGTTTGACCCGATGGTGCGGTCGGTGTCGCCAGTCGATGCGGTGGTCGCCGATGCGGCTGCGGCCGGGCTGCGCATTCATGTGGATCAACCCGACGCGATCCCGAACATCGCCTCAGTGCTGGAGCGGGCCGCCGAACAGATGCCCAAATCGCGCAAAGGCCCGGTGCATTTGTGCCTCAATCACAGCAGCCTGCCGGGAGAGGTGGAGATGGACCTGCAAAAGGAATTCCCCATGACGCCCGAGATTCGCGGCGCGATCAAATCGCTGCCCGGTATCCTCGCGGTGGAAGAGCTCTAGCAAGCCTTTGCCGACGCCATTGAGGCCCCATAGACCGAACCGCTGAGTCTGCGCTACTTAGGGCAAAGACGATCTGGGGGAATCGAAATTGAAACATGTCGCGCTTGGCCTTGCTTTGGCGGGCTTGGTATCCGCCTGCGCTGCGCCCGAGGATACGTCCCCGGTGCTGTTGTCCGAAGTGACAACCGCCGT
This sequence comes from Pseudoprimorskyibacter insulae, assembly GCF_900302505.1. Classification (GTDB taxonomy): domain Bacteria; phylum Pseudomonadota; class Alphaproteobacteria; order Rhodobacterales; family Rhodobacteraceae; genus Pseudoprimorskyibacter; species Pseudoprimorskyibacter insulae. Next base: position 740,952 of record NZ_OMOJ01000002.1, read on the forward strand.
GACGGCCGAGGCGGATCTGGTGGCAACGCCCGATGCCGCGCCCTTGGTGGCAGCAGAAGATCCCGCGCCAAAGCGTGGCTTTCTGGGCTTTCTGAAGCGGCAGGCCGATGATGCCAAGGGCGAGCAGGTCGTTGAAGCGGCTCCTGTGGCTGTGCCCGCTGAGGCTGATACCACGGCGGAAAAGACCGTTCTCGCCAGCGCCGCAGTTGCCGAGGCCGCGCCCAAACCGCGTTTTTCCCTGTTCAAACGTCGCGCCGCGGTGGCAGAGGCCCCCGTTGCAGATGCCCCGAAGGTCGAAGCCGACCCCAAGGCGGAACCCGTTCAGGTGGCGGCTGCGGCCGCGCCGAAGAAAGGTTGGGGGCTGTTTGGCAAATCGTCTGAGGCCAAAACGCCCAAGGCCGGTGCCCCCGATTACCGAGAGGTCGGGCCGGGCGTTGTGCTGCCCTACGGCGAAATGGCGCGACTATGCGGGGTTCCGGCCAATAAGCTGGGCGCGAAGGTCGCCAAATACCCCGAACGCGGCAGCGGCTATACGCTCTATGACAGCGCTCCTAATGGCACCAGTCTGCGCAATTACTACGTGACGGGCTTTGACGATGGTTGCGCCCGCCAGTTCACGGCGGCGCTGGCCCTGTTTGGCCCGCCGCAAATGCATGAACTGCTGCGCTATGGCCTGCCTGCCAAGGTGCAACCCTATTCGGCCACCGATGCGGCCTATGAAACGCTGAAGCGGCAGATCTGCAAAGTGGCCAAGGGCAAACCCTGCGGCGAAAAGCTGGATCAGGTCGGGCGTAACACCGTGTTCGTATCGGCCTATGACAAGTTTGAGGGCAGCCAGCGTTGGCACAACATCCTTCTTCATGACGGAGAGGTCGTGGCGATCGACGTAAAGTCGAAGTAACGCTCAGGTAATGGGCGGGCTACGCTTAGTAATGTGGCGGGCGTTCGTTGGCGAAGAACGCGCCGCCACCGGTATCGGCTTCACGCTCGGCCTCGCGGCGCATCAGCATTTCAACCCGCCGGGTCAGCGTGGCGATTTCCTTGTCTTGCCGGGCAACCGTGTCCGACAGCTCGTCCACTGTGCGGATCAGATGGGCCAGCCGTTCCTGCATTGGGTCGATGTTGGTCATCGTCGTCTCCGTTCTTGGTTGGGTTTAGATAGGGCAGGCGGTGCGGGCTGTCCATCTGTCCCGGTACAGGATGGCTGTGATTGACGCACCTGCGCAGATTTCCTTGGCCAATGGGCGCGATTGCTTGTTTCGGCAGGTCGGAGGCGCTAAACGGGCGGCGCATTGACAAGGATGGACCTACTCCATGGCAAAAGTGAAGAAAGCCCCCCGCCCCAAGGCGCAAACGCCCAAGGGGTTCCGCGACTATTTCGGCACCGAAGTGACCGAGCGCGCGCATATGCTTTCGCAGATTGCCGGGGTCTATCATCGATACGGCTTTGACGCGCTGGAAAGCTCGGCGGTGGAAACGGTTGAGGCTTTGGGCAAGTTCCTGCCAGACGTGGACCGCCCGAACGAAGGCGTGTTTGCATGGCAGGACGAGGACGAAGATTGGGTCGCCCTGCGCTATGACCTGACCGCGCCATTGGCCCGCGTTTACGCCCAGCACCGCAACGATCTGCCGACGCCCTATCGCCGCTATGCAATGGGGCCAGTTTGGCGGAACGAAAAGCCCGGTCCGGGCCGCTATCGTCAGTTCTACCAGTGTGACGCCGATACCGTTGGCGCGCCGTCTGTAGCTGCCGACGCCGAGATTTGCGCGATGCTGTCTGACACGCTTGAGGTCGTGGGCATTCCGCGCGGCGATTACCTTGTGCGGGTGAACAACCGCAAAGTTCTGAACGGCGTGTTGGAAACCATGGGCCTGTCCGACGACGCGCAGCGCGACGCGGTTCTGCGCACCATCGACAAGTTCGACAAGGTGGGCGAAGCGGGCGTGCGCGAATTGCTGGGCAAGGGCCGCTTGGACGCCTCGGGCGCGTTCATCGACGGGGTTGGCCTGTCGGACGATCAAGCCGCACCGGTTGTGGCCTTCCTGACCTCGAAAGGGTCGGATGCGGCCAAGACGCTGGCCAATTTGCGTGATGCGATTGGCGCATCGGCCGTGGGCGCAGAGGGCGTGGGCGAGCTTGAGACCATCGCCGAGCTGCTGGACGCGCAAGGCTACGGCACAGACCGGATTGAGATTGATCCCAGCGTTGTGCGGGGCCTTGGCTATTACACCGGTCCGGTGTTTGAGGCCGAGTTGACCTTTGAGATCCTCGACGAAAAGGGGCGGAAACGTCAATTCGGAAGCGTCGCGGGCGGCGGGCGCTATGACGATTTGGTCAAGCGCTTTACCGGTCAGGCCGTGCCGGCCACGGGCGTTTCCATCGGTGTTGACCGCCTGCTGGCCGCGCTGCGCGAAAAGGGGCGCATCGGATCGACCGCGCAGGGGCCTGTTGTGGTGACGGTGATGGATCGCGACCGCATGGCCGACTATCAGGCCATCGTGGCCGAGCTGCGCAACGGAGGCATTCGGGCTGAGGTGTACTTGGGCAACCCCAAGAACTTCGGCAACCAGCTGAAATATGCGGACAAGCGTCAATCGCCCATCGCGATCATCGAAGGCGGCGAAGAAAAGGCCAATGGCATCGTGCAGATCAAGGATCTGATCCTTGGCGCGAAGCTGGCACAAGAGGCCACCTTGGAAGAATGGAAAGAGCGCCCGTCGCAATATGAAGTGCCGCGCGGCGAACTGGTGGCCAAGGTGCGCGAAATTCTGGGGCTATACGAATGACGCTGGCAAAAACAAAAGCCGAGGCCGAACGCCTAAGACAGGTGTTTGAGGCCGCTGGCGCCCAGACCGTGGATTGCGCGATCTTGCAGCCTGCGGAAACGCTGCTGGATCTTTACGGCGAAGACATTCGCACCCGTGCCTATGTGACCCATGATCCGGCGCAGGGCGAGGTGATGCTGCGCCCGGATTTTACCGTGCCGGTCGTGCAGATGCACATGTCCGGCGGGGCTGAACCTGCCCGATATACCTATTCGGGCGAGGTGTTTCGCCGTCAGGAACAGCACCCCGATCGCAGCTCGGAATATTTTCAGGTCGGCTATGAGGTGTTTGACGGCACCAACCCCGAAGCCGCCGACGCCGAGGTGTTTGCCCGTATCGCTGCGCAATTGGCCGGTGTTGACCTGCGCCCGGTGACTGGTGATCTAGGCATTCTGATTGCTGCCGTTCAGGGGCTGAAGGCGTCTGATCGTCGCCGCGCCGCCTTGATGCGCCACATCTGGCGTCCGCGGCGGTTCCGCGCCTTGATGGAGCGGTTTTCCGGCAAGGCAGCCATTCCGCCCAGCCGGGCCGCACTGCTGAACGCGGCTGATCCCTTTGCCAAGGCTGGCCCGCAGATCGGGATGCGCAGCTGGGGCGAGATCGCCGAGCGGGTCGAGAACCTCAAGGCCGATAGCGCCGAGGGCAATCTGAGCCAGACCGAGTGCGAGATGATCGAAGCCATCGTCAACGTGCGGGAAACCTGCTCATTCGCGCTGGAACAGCTGCGCGATATCGCAGTGGACATGCCGGTGATTCACGATGCCGTCGAACGCTTCGCCCGCCGCTGCGCCGCGCTTGATGCGGAAGGCCAGTCGCCAGATGCCATCGACTTCGAAGGCAGCTATGGCCGCACGTCGATGGAATATTACGGCGGTTTTGTCTTTGGCTTCTATGCCGCGGGCCGCCCTGATCTGCCCCCTGTGGCCACCGGCGGGCGCTATGATGCGCTGACGGCGGTTTTGGGGCAGGGCACCAGCATCCCGGCCGTTGGCGGCGTGATCCGCCCCGGCATCCTGCTGACCGTGAAAGGAGCAGGCGCATGACCGTCAAACTGGGTGTGCCGTCCAAAGGGCGGCTGATGGAAAAGACCTTCGACTGGTTTGGCGAACGCGGCGTGACATTGTCGCGTACCGGGTCTGACCGCGAATATTCCGGCGCGATTGACGGCGTTGACGGCATGGCCTTGGTGCTGCTGTCGGCGGGTGAAATCCCGCGCGAACTGGCCGCCGGGCGCATTCATCTGGGCGTGACCGGCACGGACCTGATTCAGGAAAAGCTGGTGCAGTGGGATCAAAAGGTCGAACCGCTGGCAGAACTGGGCTTTGGCCACGCCGATCTGATTATCGCGGTTCCGTCTTGCTGGGTCGATGTCGATACGCTCGATGATCTGGACGCGGCGGCGGCGGCCTTCCGGGCCAAGCACGGGTTCCGTATGCGGATCGCGACCAAGTACCACCGTTTGGTGCGCGACTACCTGCATCACGGCGGTGTTGCCGATTACCAACTCGTCGACAGTCAGGGGGCCACCGAAGGCACGGTCAAGAACCTGACCGCCGAGGCGATTGCCGACATCACCTCGACCGGGGAAACCTTGCGCGCCAACCACCTGAAGATCCTCAGCGATGAACCGGTTCTGCGGTCTCAGGCGACGCTGCTACGCAGCCGTGTGGCGGAGAAATCCACCGAAGATCGCGAAACCCTGCGCGTTTTGATGCAAAAACTGAAGCTGTAGGTCAGGATTTCGGACTTGCCCTCAGGGGCGAAATTGGCAAAATCTCCGCAGATTTGAGACTCTGCGGAGATTTTTTATGTATCGGATTGCGATGGCCCTGTCTGTTGGGGCGGTTTTGGTGGGCTGTGCGCCCGGTTTCGAAGGCGGCAATAAGGCTCCGGGATGCGAAATGGCATCCGATGGCGCGTGTTTCTACGTCAACAGCCCTGTGCGGCTAAGCTCATCCATCACAACTCTGCCGGGGCGGCCTTACCCGTTCCGCAGCACTTTGGAATCGTTGCAGTTTGTGGACTCTCAAGGCGGCGATTGGTTGGCACCTGAGGCGACGTTGACCGATGGCGCGTCCATTCCTCCGGCGTTTATTGAATCCATTGGATTGCCCAATAGCCCGCAGTTCGTGAATGCCGCCGTCATTCATGATGCCTATTGCGGCGTCGGTAACGAAGAAGGTCCGCGCTACCACACGCGCCATTGGAAGGCCGTACACCGCACCTTCTATGAGGCGCTGCGCGTCGGCGGCACAGATCCCATCGTTGCCAAGGTGATGTATGCGGCGGTTCTGTTTGGCGGTCCGCGCTGGACCCAGATCAAAACAAACGCTGGTCAGGATATCGTGGCACAAGCCGCGCCGTTGACCGGGCCGGGGGCCTTGTCGGAAACGGAACTGTTGTTCCCCGGTCGCCCGGATCTGGCAGGTGTTCCGGTCGAAGAAATGGTCGCGCGGTTTGAACGGATCAAAGACTTTATCGAGCGGAACAACCCGCCTGTGACCATCATTGAAGGCTTTGTTCAGTCGCAAGAGGCCGAGGTCAAAACCGAGTTCGTGTTCTCGCCGCAGATTGGCCCCGAGGATGAGCCGGATGACCATCATTCCGACGCCTATTACGATGAGATCTACTATCAGTTCCTCGATGATCTCGCGGCAAGCTCGGATAGTCTTTCGGCGCTTGGCAAATAGAGGACAAAGAAAAGCCCCGGCGAATGTGCCGGGGCTTTTTGGTTTAGGCGCTGGTCAGCTTGTCTTGGGTCTTGGTGTCAAAGTCCGATGCGTCATGGCGTTCGTGCAATTGCTCATGCGGTTCGCCCGCCAGACGGTTGACCATGCGGCCGCGTTTCACGGCGGGGCGGGCGTCTAGCTGTTCGGCCCAACGCACAAGGTTTTTGTAGCTGGCCACATCCAGGAATTCGCCTGCGTTGTACTGACGGCCAAGGGCAAGGTTGCCGTACCACGGCCAGATCGCGATATCGGCGATGGAATAATCACTGCCCGCAATGAATTCATTTTCGGCCAATTGGCGGTCAAGCACGTCCATCTGGCGCTTGGTCTCCATCGAGAAACGGTTGATCGGGTATTCCATCGGTTCCGGCGCATAGGCGTAGAAATGGCCAAAGCCGCCACCCAGATAGGGCGCGCTGCCCATCTGCCAGAACAGCCAAGACAGAACCTCGGCGCGGGCGGCGGGTTCGGTCGGCAGGAAGTGGCCAAACTTTTCGGCCAAATGCATCAGGATCGCGCCGCTTTCGAAAACGCGGATTGGTTCGTCGCCGGACCGGTCAACCAACGCCGGGATTTTGGAGTTCGGGTTGATGTCGACAAAACCGCTGCCGAACTGGTCGCCCTTGCCGATGCGGATCAGCCACGCGTCATATTCCGCGCCGGTTTCGCCCAAAGCCAACAGCTCTTCAAGCATGACGGTGACTTTCACGCCGTTCGGCGTGCCCTGCGAATAGAGCTGCATCGGGTGCTTGCCGATGGGCAATTCCTTGTCATGGGTCGCGCCTGCAATCGGGCGGTTGGTGCTGGCAAAGGTGCCACCGTTTTCTTTGTCCCAGGTCCAGACTTTGGGGGGCGTATAGGCTTGTGTCATGTCGATGTCCTGTTTGCTGTTGGCTAGAACCTAATCAGACGGTCCAGAATTACCAGAAGCGATGCCCATGCATTCCTGCGCGGGTGTCCATGCGCTGATGCACATGTCTTAAAGCACGCCAATATCCGCCAGCGCCCCGGCCAGTTCGGCAGGCAGCGGATCGTCATTCAGGCGCGAAGCGGTCATATCCTTGGGCGCGTCTTCAACGTTCAGATAGCGCCAGCCTTGGAAGGGGCGACGGGGGGCAATGGTGGTACGGATCAGGTCAGGGGCCAGAACGATGGCGCAGCGGCGAATCCCGTCGGCACCCATCACCTCATCCAATCGGATAATTTTCTGACGGCATTGCACCTGCCCCTTGATAACCCAAAAGATCGAGCCACCATTCAGCACCTCGGCCTCTCGCTTGGGCCACATACGGGTGACGTGACAGGGCAACCCATCAGCGGTTTGGGCCTGCGGGAGCGCCTGCCACGCGGCCAAATCCTCGGGGTTTTCCGTGCCGACGCTCAACTTGATTAGATGTACAGTCTTGTCCACAGTCTTGTCCACAGGCTTTTCCACCGTTTTACCCACGTAGCCACATGATGTAGTGTTCGCTCTAAAGATAAACACTAGGTATTGGATATTCTGTCAAGAAATAGCATCCACACCATGTTGTTTTCGGAACGTGTTATTAGTATGGATACGGCCTGCAAACAATCAAGAACACGGAATCGCGCCATGACCCGCTTCGCCGCACCGATCGCTGAACAAATCTGGGATATGAAATATCGCTTTAAACAAGCGGATGGCACGCCCAACGACGTGACGGTCGAAGACACTTGGCGCCGAATCGCGCGCTCGCTCGCCTCGGTCGAAAAAGACCCCGAGCTGTGGGAAGGCCGATTCTTCGAAGCGCTGGAAGATTTCAAATACCTGCCCGCAGGCCGCATCACCGCAGGCGCAGGCACCGAACGCACCGTGACCCTGTTCAACTGCTTCGTTATGGGCACGGTCCCCGATAGCATGGGCGGCATCTTTGACATGCTGAAAGAGGCCGCGCTGACCATGCAGCAGGGCGGCGGTATCGGCTATGACTTCAGCACCATCCGTCCTCGCGGCGCGGACGTGAAGGGCGTGGCGGCGGATGCTTCGGGCCCGCTGTCGTTCATGGATGTCTGGGACGCCATGTGCCGCACCATCATGAGCGCGGGCAGCCGCCGCGGCGCGATGATGGCCACCATGCGCTGTGATCATCCCGATATCGAACAGTTCATCACCGCCAAGTCCGACAGCGCCCGTCTGCGCATGTTCAACCTGTCGGTTCTGGTCACCGATGACTTCATGGAGGCCGTGAAGGCCGACGGGTCATGGGATCTGAAGTTTGACGGCAAGATCTATCACACCGTCGAAGCCCGCGATCTGTGGAACAAGATCATGCGTTCGACCTATGATTTCGCCGAACCGGGCGTGATCTTTATCGACCGCATCAACAAGGCCAACAACCTTGGTTATTGCGAAACGATCTCGGCCACCAACCCCTGCGGTGAACAGCCCCTGCCGCCCTATGGCGCTTGTCTGCTCGGATCGATCAATATGGCGCGTCTGGTGTCGAACCCGTTCGAGGCCGATGCCGCGATTGACGAGGGCAAACTTGCCACGCTGGTCGCCACCGCCGTCCGCATGATGGATAACGTGGTTGATGCGTCGCGCTTCCCGCTTGAGGCGCAGCGCCTTGAAGCCCAGAACAAGCGCCGCATCGGCCTTGGCGTGACTGGCCTTGCCGACGCGCTGCTGATGGTCGGTCAGCGCTATGGCTCGGATGAGGCTGCGGCCACCACCGAACGCTGGCTCAAGCTGATCGCCCGCGAAAGCTATCTGGCCTCGGTCGAACTGGCGAAAGAAAAGGGCGCCTTCCCGCTGCTCGACAAAGACGCCTATCTGGCCACCGGCAACATGATGAACATGGATGACGACGTGCGCGCGGCGATTGCCGAACATGGCATCCGAAACGCCCTGCTGACCTCGATCGCGCCCACCGGCACCATCTCGCTTTATGCGGGCAACGTGTCGTCGGGGATCGAGCCGGTTTTTGCCTATGCCTACACCCGTAAGGTTCTGCAAAAAGACGGCACCCGCACCGAAGAAGAAGTCGTCGATTACGCCGTGAAAATGTGGCGCGACAAATTCGGCGACAAGGAACTGCCCGATTACTTCGTGAACGCCCAGACGCTGGCCCCCACCGATCACGTCAAGATGCAGGCCGCCGCGCAGAAATGGATCGACAGCTCGATTTCGAAAACCATCAACTGCCCCGAAGACATCTCGTTTGATGCCTTCAAAGAAGTGTACATGCAGGCCTATGAAACCGGCTGCAAAGGCTGCACCACCTACCGCCCGAACGATGTGACCGGCTCGGTTCTGAGCGTGTCTGAAAACACCGAGAAAACGCCCGCCGAGACCCCGCAACTGGCCAATGAAGCCAGCAACGGTGCCGAGGTGGTCTATATGTCGGACCCCTTCGACCGTCCGCAGACGCTGGAAGGCAACACCTACAAGCTGAAATGGCCCGACAGCGAGCATGCGATCTATCTGACCGTCAATGACATCATCGTCAGCGGCCACCGCCGCCCGTTCGAGGTGTTCATCAACTCCAAAAACATGGAGCATTTCGCCTGGACCGTTGCCCTGACGCGCATGATCTCGGCGGTGTTCCGTCGTGGCGGTGACGTGTCCTTCGTTGTCGAAGAGCTGAAAGCCGTCTTCGATCCGCGCGGCGGCGCATGGGTGCAGGGCAAATACATCCCCTCTATCCTCGCGGCCATCGGCGGCGTGATCGAACAGCACATGATCGCGACCGGTTTCCTTGAAGGCGAAGGCATGGGCCTGAAATCAGACCCCCAAGCGCAAGTCGTCAACCTAGACCAACCCCGCGGCAAAGCCTGCCCGAGCTGTGGCCAGTTCGACATGCAAATGGTCGAAGGCTGCATGACATGCCGCAGCTGCGGCCATTCGAAATGTGGGTAAGGATCTGATCGGGCTGTTTATGAGTGTGTCGTCCGACATCGGAATCAGGGTTTTGCGACAAAAGCTGTGTTTTTGAACCGATGGCTGACAGAACCTGAAATCTGACCCGGAAGAACCAAAAGGGCGGTGCCAACTGGCACCGCCCTCTCTTTGTGAGTGACCGTGTCGACTACTCGGCCAGTGCCGCCTCGACTTCGGCTTTCAGGTAAACTGGACCAAAATCACGGCCGTCTTCACTAAATGTACTGATTCCGGCATCGCGGAGTTTTCGGGCCAGCGACTGCCAGGTCTCTCCCTTCGCCTTTGACAGCAGCCTCAGGGTGGTGAACCGATGATGGAACGCCGCAGCATCCCGCGTTCCGATAAAGCGCTGCATGGCCTTGGTGCGTGGGTTGATCATTTCCGTCGTAGATACGTGACCACTCCGAACCAGTCGGTTCAAGTATACAGGATTACCCAAGCCAACAGTTTTGGCGAACATCTCGAGAGACATGGCCGAGGGCATGTCCTGCGCCAATATCTGGGCGACCTCATCGTGATAAACATGAACCGAGGCGTAGCCTTCGAATTGCACATTCCTTGCGACCACGCTGGATTCGCCCGTTCCAAATTGCCCTGACGATTTCCGCGGGTCGCAGCTTCAATCGTTGCGCGGCTTTGCCGATGGTTTCCCACCCATGTTGCGCTTGCTGGATTGTCTGCGCTCCTACCAGAAGCTGTTCCACGAATGCGCTGCCCTCTCGCGGGTCCCAGACATGCTTGGTTGTTGCATCCTTCAAGCTGGGCTGCAGGACACCGTCCTTCCGCAGCAGATTGAACTGGGACCGCGCGATCCGATGCATTTCGTAAAATTCCTTTGCGGACACGAAGGTCAGCAAAGATGCCATCATCGGCCTCGCTTTTTCGGCATCGAACACGGCCCAATTGTCAGGCAGATCGGCGTCGATCATGTTCGCGGCCTCCAACATCTTGCGTAGACGCCGGATATCGATCCCGGTTTCATTGGCTGCAGTCCGGACAGAATGAAGCTTGCGTTTGGTGACTGGCGCACCCAATAGATCGTCACCCGACCCCAAAGGCCAACTCTCCATCAGCTGCCGTGCCAACACGTCGCGGTAGACCGCAAAGTCAGGATCCTGAACATGCTCTCGCGACAGACGGTCGTACAGGACGGGGAAAACTGCCTTTGGTCCGAGGCGGGGTTCAGCGAGTTGGTTGAGCATGCGCAGCTCTTTGAGGATTGCCTCTTCGCCGTGTCGCGCGGTTTCAAAGCCAAGGTGGTAGCACGCCCAGTCGGATCCCGGCTTTAACTCTGACAGGCGAAGGTCTTGCAACTTGAGAAGAGCGGCGCCCAGCAGACGGCAGAAGACAGCCGCTGCATGCAACGGGTGATCATCCAGCCACGTGGTTGCATGAAGTTGGCCCGCAAGCCTCTGATCAAAACAAATCTCGAAGGCTGTCGGATCCCGTCGTTTGAAAGGAGCATCATCTGCCAGAATGCGATCAGCAATATTGGCAAATTGCGCTGCCGTATCATATCGCACGCTGGGCGCGGCCTCTTTCCACAAGGTCACAAGGGGCCGTTTGTGGCGGATGCAAAGCGTGACGTGATGAATGAGCCAATGCGACCGAAACGTCATGGCGCGGTGCGCAGGTAGGCCAGATTGCTGAACGTCGCCTTGCAGGCAACTCGGACAGCCACGAACCTCGGAGGTCAGCAAAGGCCTCACAGGAAAGAGATGACCGTTGATCTCGCGCTTGGCTTTGCCCGCAGCCAACGGCGTCCAGTAGCCAAGAGCTGAACTTTCCAAGCCGATGATAGCGGCAATTTCATCCAACGTCTCCGGATCTCCCCGCAGCGCCTGAACAAATGGGACCCCGATGTCTTGCCCGAAATCCACCGCTGACACGCCTCCGATCGCCGCAAGACGTGACACAATCGCGAAAGTCGGCTCGCGATCGCGAGCTTCTGTGTACAGAAGAGTGTTGGCAGGGCTTTGCTTCATCCTGCTCAGGTATGAGCCGAAAATTCATCTGTCAAATGTCCAGCGCCGAAAAGCGCGGCGGGCATGGGTTCTGCTGAATGGGGCGTTTTCGAAAATTCGCTGCGCGCGCAAACAGGGCACCGCAAAACTTCAGAAGCGGACTTGGTGCTTGCACGAGCTCTCACATGGTGCGAGACGCTCTGAAGTAACCCCGAGCGAGAGTTATTGATTATATTTACCTGACACAAAGTCCAGAAGTCATGATCTATGATTGAATTGGAATTGATCAAAGGCGTCCCACGGCTCTTCCTCCTCGATATCTCTGACATCAACTGCGTTATCAAACTGTAAGATTGTCAGAGACATGTCCAGAAACTCGGACACTAATGCCAGTTCCCGCACTGGCTCGGACCCGCGGGTGAAGTTCCAGATGCCAGCTGGCCGTTGAACCGGGCGGTCCGAAACAAAACCCCGCTCGTCTGCGCCAATGGCCACCAGCACATCGTCAGGGATCTGCATGCCCGATCGCACGAAAATCCCGCTCTTGAGAGCAGACTTGCTGGCACGCACCCTCATTGCGATACCGTCCCGCGCGACGATCATGACGACCCGCCGGTCCGTGAAATCGATCCACTTCCGGCAGGCGGCCAGCAGCGACACGCCGTAGCGATCGGTGATGTTATTCAGCAGGTCAACAGTCATCTTTTCGTCGTTCACCTGCTCACGGTAGTCATCGAGCGGCATCAGCAGGTAGGAGGCGAAAGTGTCCGCCTCTTCCTCGCGTTGTCGTTCTGCCTCCTGCCAGGCATTCGGCAGCAGCGGTTTGCATTGAAAATCGCAATCGCGCTAGAGGGTTCCGTTCTTGTAATTCCGATCGGACAGGACGGGGCGTTGAAGCTGGTAGTGACCGAACTCATGCGCGATGGTGAAGCGCACGCGGCCACGATATCGGGGGGCGTCGTTATAGACGATGTGCCATTCCGGGCGCTTTCGGTGCGGCCGGAGCATTCCCTCGAGTCCCGGAAGCTCGCCACCCACGATCTTCCCGATAGGGTCCGCGTTGTTGCGGGAGACTTCTCGCGCCAAGGCTTCGACGTCGACCGGAAAGCGGTCTTCGCCCGGAACGTGCCGGAGCATGATCGAGAGCCGGTTTGCCTCTTGCTGGGGCGATTTCTGCTTTCTGTTGGTCATCAATCGTCGTCCAAAGCATCCAGGATACGTCGCAGGCGTTCTTTCTCCGGTGCCGACATCTTCTTGTATTTTCGGAAGAAAGCTATGTCCTCGGCGTTTTCCTCTTCTTTTTCACCGTCACCGGCCAGTAAATACTCGACTGTGGTGTCGAGCGCGGTGGCGATCATGGCCAGCTTCTCGGCCGAGGGGCGAACGACTTCCTTGTTCTCTATTTCCCACATGTAGCTCTTGCTGGAGCCGACCCGCTCGGCGAGTCCCTCCAGGGTCAATCCGCGCTCTCGCCGCTGTTCGCGAACGCGCTGCCCTAGGGTCAGGACCTATTAACTTTTGCAGTCGAGTCTGGATCTGAACGATCCGGAGTTCGACGTGATGAATAATCTATTCTGGCTGACCGAAGCGCAGATGGAGCGCATTCGCCCCTATTTTCCGAAAAGCCGCGGACGGCCTCGCGTCGATGACCTGCGTGTCCTGAGCGGGATTATCTTCATCAATCGCAATGGGTTGAGGTGGTGCGATGCGCCCCGCGAATACGGCCCTCCCAAGACACTCTACAACCGTTGGAAACGCTGGAGCCGGATAGGCGTCTTCGCCCGGATCATGGACGGGCTGGCCTCCGAAAAGGCCGACACCCGGACGGTGATGATTGATGCGACGTATCTGAAAGCGCATCGCACGGCATCAAGCCTGCGGGAAAAAAAGGGGGGCGTGGACGCCTGATCGGCCGTACGAAGGGCGGGATGAACACGAAGCTCCATGCCGTGGCCGACATGAAAGGCCGCCCGATCCGACTGTTCATGACCGCCGGCCAGGTCAGCGACTACACCGGGGCGCATGCCTTGCTCGACAGTTTGCCGGAGGAGAAATGGATGCTGGGCGATCGGGGATATGATGCCGAATGGTTCAGAGAAGCGTTGAAAGACAAGGGCATGAAGGTCTGCATTCCGGGTCGGAAGTCACGCAAGACGCCCGTCAGATATGACAAGCGCCGTTACAAGCAGCGCAATCGCATCGAAATCATGTTCGGCAGACTGAAGGACTGGCGGCGGGTTGCCCCGCGATACGACCGCTGCCCGATCATCTACCTCTCGGCGATCGCACTCGCCGCCACTGTCTTGTTCTGGCTCTGAATGGAAATGAGTCCTGACCCTAGTTGGCTTTCTTTTTGACATAGGTTCCCGGCGCATCGCCCAATCCAGCGTCGACCGGCGTGCGTGCGGGAACCATATCGCCCGATTTCGGCGCAAGCCATTTGTCCCAGCGCGGCCACCATGACCCTTCGTTGAACGTCGCATCTTTCAGCCAGCCATCGGAATCCTTGGCGAGGCTGGTGTTGGTGTAATGGCCGTACTTCTTTTTCGACGGCGGGTTCACGATCCCGGCGATGTGGCCGGATTCAGACACGATAAACGTCTTGTCCTTGCTGCCCATCTTCTGAACGCCGCGATAGCAGTCTTTCCATGCAGCGATATGGTCGGTTTGGGCGGTCACGGCCATCAGCGGTAGGTCAACATCGGCCAGGGTCAGGGTCTTGCCCATCACCTCAAACCCGTCGCCTGCGAATTCATTGCGCTGACACAGGCCGCGCAGATACTGCATGGTCATGCTTCCGGGCAGGTTGGTGCTGTCGCCGTTCCAGAACAGTAGGTCAAAGGCGGGCGGGGTTTCGCCCAGCATGTAGGATTTGATCGCCGGGCCATAAACAAGGTCATTCGACCGCAAGAATGACATGGTGCGCGACATCACCCGCGCGGGCAGCAGCCCAAAGCGGTCCACCTCGACCCCGATGCCTTCGACAAAGTCGTCTTGCAGGAAGGGGGTGAATTCGCCCTGATCCGAGAAATCCGTGAGCGCGGTGAACAAGGTGGCCGAGTTCACAGATGTGTCGCCGGTCTGTTTGAGATAGGCCAAAGTCAGCGACAGGGTGGTCCCGGCGATGCAATAGCCCACCGCGTTCACCTTATCTTGTCCGGTGATCAGCTTGGCGGCCTCAATCCCTGCCAGCATCCCGTCCTTTATATAGTCCTCAAGCCCCGCATCCTTCAGCGAGATATCGGGGTTCACCCAGCTTGCAACGAATACAGTATAACCTTGATTCACCAGCCAGCGGATCAGGCTGTTCTGTGGCTTGAGGTCCAGAATGTAGAACTTGTTGATCCAAGGGGGGAAGATGATGATCGGGATCGCGTGTACTTGTTCCGTGGAGGGCGCGTATTGGATCAGTTCCATCATCTTGGTGCGCAAAACCACCTTGCCCGGCGCGGTCGCAATATTGTCGCCAACTGCAAAGGCGCTGTCATCGACCAGCTTTACCAGCAAAGCGCCGTCATTGGCCTCGAGATCATTCACGAGGTTCTCAAGCCCGCGGATCAGGCTTTCGCCGTCTGTCTCCATTGCGCGGCGCAGGGCTTCGGGGTTGGAGCCAAGGAAGTTGTTGGGCGCCATCAGGTTGGCGATCTGATCGGTAAAGAAGCTAAGGCGGCGTTTTTCCGTCTCGGGAAGGGTATCAAGATCGGCGACCGCTTCACGCATGGCGCTGGACGTCACTTGATACTGACGCTTGAGATAGTTGAACCACGGGTTTGCATCCCATGTTTCATCAGAGAACCGTTTGTCACGGCTCGTGTCCTCTTCTGAGGACAGGGCCGCCGCCCAGGCTTTGAAAGAGTTTTCCCAAAAGCCCAAGGTCTGACCAACTGCGCGGGTCGGGTCCTTCAGGGCTTGTTCCCACCATGCGGCGGCGGTCTTTGCATAAAGATCCGCGCCGGGGGCTTCGATGCCGGGGTTTGGGGTCGGACGCTGCGATAATGCCGTCATTAATCGGAGTGACAGGTTTTGCAGGCGTTCTGCCGTTTCTTTCTGCTTCTGACTCAGTTCCGTCAGATCCAGTGCGGTGTCACTCATGGTCCCCTCCCAAGGATTTGTGTCACACGGCCAAGTCGGCCGCTCCTCCGTGGCGCCAGAAGGCGTAAAATCAACCGTGCATGATTGCGAGGCGTGTGTCCAAGCGAATGTCGGGAATTTGGGCGGAATTTGGCGGAATCAACAAAGCGGAGCGATTGCGAGGCGGGGCGAGTCGAGCCGGGCCGACCGAACACGAGTCGCCTATTTCGGCACGATCAACTGTATATTGTGGTTGGTCGTTTTTGACCCACAAGAGGCTTTGGGCGCAGCAGCCAGATCTACTGTGGTTCCGTGTGAAACTGGTACGTTGATTGCGCTAATATTTCCTTATAATTCTTTTATATTCAGTGGCTTACAAGTTTTTTCAAAGAAAATCGCAAAAACTGCTTGCGGGTGATGTGAGTTAACCGTAGAACCCCCTTCACCGGCGGCGCTGAGGCGCTGCGGGGCGGGTCGGACGGAACGACGGAGCGGTGCTTCGGAGGGAAGTTTGGCAGACAATTTTGAGGCATTGACGGGCGGGCGCGCCGAAAGTTAGGGCGCACTGGTCTGGTTTTTGTCTCTGGAGTTTCGGCTCCGCGCTCTTTGACATAGCTA
>NZ_OMOJ01000024.1 GCF_900302505.1 Pseudoprimorskyibacter insulae
GCGGTTCATTCTGTTATCGATGAGGTCATCGACGACGGAAGGGTCTGCGAGGGTGGAGGTGTCTCCGAGAGCGCCGTAGTCGTTTTCGGCGATTTTGCGCAGGATGCGGCGCATGATTTTGCCCGAGCGGGTTTTCGGCAGGCCGGGGGCCCACTGGATCAGGTCGGGGCTGGCGATGGGGCCGATTTCCGTGCGGACCCAGGTGCGCAGTTCTTTGCGCAGCTCGTCCGACGGTTCAACGCCGTTCATCAGGGTGACATAGCAATAGATGCCCTGGCCCTTGATTTCATGCGGGTAGCCGACCACCGCGGCCTCGGCCACTTTGGCATGGGCGACCAGCGCCGATTCCACCTCGGCGGTGCCCATACGGTGACCCGAGACGTTGATCACATCGTCCACGCGGCCGGTGATCCAATAGTCGCCATCGGCGTCACGGCGGCAGCCGTCACCCGAGAAGTAGTAGCCTCTGTAGTCCGAGAAATAGGTCTTCTCGAACCGGTCATGATCGCCCCAGACGGTGCGCATCTGGCCCGGCCAGCTGTCTTTCAGCGCCAGAACGCCCTCAGTCGGGACCGAGTGGATTTCTTCACCCGATTGCGGATCCAGAACCACCGGCTGCACACCAAAGAACGGCTTCATCGCCGAGCCCGGTTTCAGCGCATGCGCCCCCGGCAGCGGGGTCAGCAGGTGCCCGCCGGTTTCCGTTTGCCACCATGTGTCGACGATGGGGCAGCGGCCCTGACCCACAACCTCATTGTACCAGTTCCAGGCTTCGGGGTTGATCGGTTCGCCCACGGTGCCCAGGATTCGCAGTGAGCTTAGGTCCGATCCGGTTACGAAGTCGTTACCCTGGCCCATCAACGCGCGAATCGCGGTCGGCGCGGTGTAGAACTGGTTGACCTTGTGCTTTTCGCAGACCTGCCAAAAACGCGACGCGTCCGGATAGGTCGGAACGCCTTCGAACATGACGGTGGTCGCGCCGTTGGCCAAGGGCCCGTAAACAATGTAGGAATGCCCGGTGACCCAGCCCACGTCGGCGGTACACCAGAAGATGTCGCCCTCGTGATAATCGAAGACATATTGGTGCGTCATGGCCGCGTAAACCAAATATCCACCACTTGAGTGCACAACACCCTTGGGCTGACCGGTCGAGCCCGAGGTGTAGAGAATAAAGAGAGGATCTTCGGCATTTATTTCGGCCGGGGCGGAGTAGTCATTCGCCTCAAGCGCCATCTCGTTATAGTCAAAATCGCGGCCATCGATCCAGGTGGTCTGGTCGCCGGTGCGCTTGACCACAAGGCATTTCACCGTGTCCTTGCAATGCAGCAGGGCGGCATCGGCGTTGGACTTCAGCGCCGTCTTGCGGCCGCCGCGCGGGGCGGTATCGGCGGTGATGATGACCTTGGCGTCCGAGCCGTTCACACGGGCGGCCAGCGCATCAGGCGAGAAGCCCGCGAAAACGATCGAGTGGATGGCGCCGATGCGCGCACAGGCCAGCATGGCATAGGCCGCTTCGGGGATCATCGGCAGATAGATGACCACGCGGTCGCCTTTGCGCACGCCCATGGTCTCAAGGATGTTGGCCATCTTGCACACGCTTTTGTGCAGGGCCTTGTAGGTGATGTGCTGGGCCGGCTCATTGGGGTCGTCCGGCTCAAAGATAATGGCGGTCTGGTCGCCGCGGGTCTCAAGGTGGCGGTCCACACAGTTGGCCGCAACGTTCAGCGTGCCATCGGCAAACCAGTTGATCTTGACCTGACCAAGCGTGAAATCAACGTCCTTGACCTGCGT
>NZ_OMOJ01000019.1 GCF_900302505.1 Pseudoprimorskyibacter insulae
GATCATGTTTGGCAGGCTGAAGGATTGGCGACGTGTGGCCACACGATACGACAGATGCCCCAAGGTCTTCCTCTCCGCAATCGCACTCGCCGCGCTGGTCATCTATTGGCTATGAGTCCTGACCCTAGAGGATAGAGGGAACGTTAAAGACTTCACGTGCGTGTATCACGCTTGGACGCACAGCCTTCAGGGGGATCTGATTGGAGTTGCCTTCAAAGATGGCATCAAGGGCTGTGGCGGTATCGCAAGTGACTTTAAAATGGAAAATCAAGGCCCACGCAAAATGCGGGTATCAGTGCTACATGGGCTTGTTTTCGGAAGCTTCGATGAAGATGTGGATGATATCGAAGATTACCTGGGAGAAGCGGTTCTTGAGCGCATTGAGCGCGTTTTGGGAGGGCGGAAACCCGTTGTCCTTGGCAAATTCACACAAATTCTCCCCAACAACTGGAAGCTCTACGTAGAGAATACAAAGGATAGTTATCACGCCAGTATTCTCCACACCTTTTTTACGACTTTTGAATTGAATCGCCTGTCGCAAAAAGGCGGGATCATCGTGAATGAAACCGGTGGATGTCATGTGAGTTATTCTTGCGTCGACCATGGTGGCTCTTTGGACGAAGTTCAAAAAAATGCATATAAAGACGAAAATATCAGATCCGATTCCGATCTGAGTTTGACTGATATGACGCTTTTGGAAAGCTTCAAGGAATACGACGACGATATTACGCTCCAGATTCTGTCTGTTTTTCCAAATTTCGTTTTGCAGCAAATCCAAAATTCAGTTGCTGTTCGTACCGTATTGCCCAAAGGCACAGACAGCATGCATTTGAAGTGGACCTATATCGGGTTCGAAGACGATACTCCAGATCAGCGGAAGGCCCGTCTCAAACTTTCCAACCTAATCGGACCGGGGGGGTATGTCTCCATGGAGGACGGCTGCATTGGGAATTTCGTTCAGCGCGGAACAAAAGGGGCCGCAGAAGAAAGTGCCGTACTTGCGATGGGTGGTTACTCAATCGAAACGAGTGAAGATCGAATTACTGAGGCCGCAATTCGTGGTTTCTGGACCGAGTACCGTGGGAGAATGGGCCTATGAGCAGCATGAAAAAACGAGCTGAATTGACCAATCTTATCGGCATGGCACAAGCCCAATATGCGTATACGATCGACGATGGTGACTTCTATGACTGGCCAAATTTTTTCGCCGATGATTGCTTTTATCAGATCACATCTGCGGACAATTTTGCGCAAGGCCTTCAGGCTGGCTTGATGTGGTTAGATAGCAAGGCAATGCTTCACGACCGAATTCTGTCGTTATTGGAGGCCAACGTCTACGAACGTCACTCCTACAGGCACATTCTCGGGCAACCGAATATTTCGAGCATAGATGGTGACGAGGTGGAATCAGAAACATCGTTTATGGTTGCACGGATTACCCGCGAAGGTCCGACTGACCTTTTCGCCACGGGCCGATATGTCGACCGTTACAAAGTATCCGAAAACGACGCAAAAATCATGAAGCGTATTGTTGTTCTCGATAGCAGCTATATTGATACGCTACTTGGGTTTCCGCTGTGAGATTGTCCGACACTAGGTCTGTGCTGCTAACCATCGGCGATCCCAATGGTATTGGACCTGAAATTGCGACGAAAGCTGCAGCCAGCTTGTACCAGGATCCTGTTTGTCGCCCAGTATTGCTGGGCGATGAATACATAATTTCTCCTTTAGCAGATTCTTTGGGATTCGGTGTTCAAACCAACCGATCTAAGTGGGGAAGCGATGAAAAAACGATTGATCTTCATCCAATCGAAGCGATGCCTACAGCGGAGTTCATACCAGGAAAGGTAAGCGCCGCTGCAGGGCGAGCTACAGTTGCCTATGTCGAATCTGCATTAACATTGTTGTCCGATGGCTTTGGACGAGGAATTGTTGGATGCCCCCATTCGGAAACAGCTGTCAATTTATCGGGGCGAAAGTTCTCGGGGTATCCGAGCCTGTTGGCAGATCTATTGAAAACCGGCCCTGACAGCATCTTTCTGATGCTGGTTGGAGGAGGTCTGCGTATTGTTCATGCCACATTACATGAGGGCATAAGCGGCGCACTGAATCGGATAGATCCAGAACTAGTAGTAAAGGCGGTCGTCGCCGCCGATGCAGCACTACGCGAATTGGGAGTGGACAAGCCGAAAATTGGATTGTTTGGCATCAATCCTCATGCAGGAGAAAATGGACTTTTTGGGGATGAAGATGATCGTATCATTGTCCCCGCAATACAGAAATTGCGTGAACAAGGCATTGATGCACATGGTCCCGAAGGTGCCGATACTATGTTGGCAAGAGATGGATATGATGCATTCGTCGCAATGTATCACGATCAGGGGCATATTCCAGTCAAGCTGCTAGCCGGTAGAAAGTCTACCGCTCTATCAATTGGAGCTAACACCCTGTTTTCAAGCGTAGGACATGGCGCGGCTTTCGACATCGCGGGCAAGAACTGTGCCGATCCTGAAGCAGTCATCAGGGCTGTAAGACTCGTTGGAGGTGCAACATGACCCACAAAATTTCCGTTTTTGGTGAGGATATCAGTTTTGAGTGTGGAGAGAGTGAAACCGTATTAGACGCTGCTGAGCGGGCGGGCTTCTCTATCCCATATTCTTGCCGGAAAGGCGTCTGTTCGTCTTGCGAGGGCGTGATTACATCAGGTGAGGCCGTTGTCCGTGGGCAGGGTGTCTGCGTCGGGCCCGCCAGCGGTGTTCTTTTGTGCCAGGCCAGACCGCGCACAAATCTGGAAATTGTACCGAGAAATATCAAGAAGACAGACCCAGTTTCTCGCAAGATATTCGAGGCGAAAGTCCGGAAAATTGAGCAACCAACGCCAGACGTGTCAGTTATCAATTTGAGATTTCCAATTGGTAACCGTTCCGTCTTTCAGGCGGGCCAATACCTTAGTGTACTAATGCCTGATGGCGATAGCAGAAATTATTCGATGGCTAATCCACCTCATCAGAACGACGGTGTTGAATTGCACATTCGCCATGTTTCCGGCGGGAAGTTCTCACAAACGGTTCTTGCCAATCTTGAAAAGGGATCGATCCTATCTGTTGAGCTTCCATTTGGAAATTTCACATTAAATGAAAACACAGAGGTCCCTGCAATCCTGATCGCAACAGGAACGGGATTTGCGCCGATCAAGTCAATCGTCGAACACCAGATCAGAGAGGGTGGATCGCGTCCATTGCATCTGTATTGGGGAGCAAATACCGAAGCCGACATTTACCTGCGTTCGCTTCCTGAAATGTGGGCGGCGAAGCATGATTGGTTTACATTTACGCCTGTTCTTTCTGAACCTCCGAGTGCCTGGAAGGGCCGTACTGGCTTCGTACATAAGGCCGTTCAATCGGACTTTCCGGATATGTCGGATTTAGAGGTCTATGCTTGCGGTGCCCCGATGATGATTGATGCGGCAAGTAAGGATTTCTGTGCGGAGTCCAAGCTGGATAGAGCAGCTTTCTACAGCGATGCGTTTGTGCCGTCGGGCGAACCAGCGGACGACCTACCTGCATAGTCAGAGACAAACATACACGCGTCACAACTGATAAATTCGCAAAGGCTAAATTCCAAGGGAGGAGTGCGCCATGAAGTTTCAACAGCAGCAGGAGACCAGATCTCACTCATATAAAGTACCGGTTGATGGTGTCGCTTCGCTTGATTTCGACCCTTACGCGGCAGCGGTGCTTAGGGACCCATATCCGTATTATGAGATGATGCGCGACGCGGGACCAATCGTTTGGTTGGAAAGATACGGAGTTTATGCTGTGGCACGCTACGACAGCGTCCGCAACGTGTTGACCGATCCGGAAACATATTGTTCCAGTGCCGGCGTAGGACTGACCAATTTTCATACAGAAGAGCCTTGGCGACAACCGAGCATCATTCTGGAAGTCGATCCGCCTGAACACACAAAAACCAGAGCCGTCTTCACGCGTATTCTCTCCCCACGCGCTTTGAAAAAGTTGACTTCTACCTTCGAAGCACAGGCGGAGTTGATGGTGGATCGGATGATTGAAAAAGGCGTCTGCGACGGCGTTAAGGATTTGGCCGACGCGTTCCCCATCAAAGTTTTCGGAGACGCGGTTGGCGTTCCAGCTGAAGGACGGGAGCATCTACTGCCCTATGGCGATATGGTCTTCAACGCGTTCGGACCCGCCAACGATCGATTCAACGAATGCCTTGCAAATCTGGGGCCTGCAACAGAGTGGATTACTAAAGCCTGTCAACGCGAAAACCTCACCCCTAACGGATTTGGCGCAGAACTTTATGACGCAGCTGACGCGGGTGATATATCCCATGAAGATGCAGGAATGCTCGTGCGCACAACTCTCTCGGCCGGGTTGGACACCACAATTTTCACAATGGGGAACGCACTTGTTAATCTTGGCCGAAATCCAGACCAGTGGGCCCTATTGCGCGATGATCCGACAAGAGCGCGTGCAACAATTGAAGAAGTTTTGCGCTTTGACAGCACGTTCCACTCTTTCTACCGCACTACGACAAGGGAAACCGAATTAGAGGGCGTTCCTTTAAAAAAGGAACAAAAGGTACTGGTCTTCATTGCTTCAGCAAATCGCGACCCTCGCCACTGGGTGGAACCAGATCACTTTGACGTAACGCGCAAAGCCACGGGTAACATGGGTTTCGGAGCAGGGATCCATGGCTGTGCAGGTCAAATGATTGCCCGAATGGAGGGTGAGATCGCGCTGCGGACGCTAGCGTCTAAAGTCGAGTCCATCGAATTGTTGGGAGAACCGGTTCTTCATTTCAACAACACCGTGCGCGGGTATACCAGCATGCCAATGCGCGTAACGGCAAAAAGACACTAACGGAGGGGAACATGCCTACAATCACCTATCTACTCGCCGACGGGACCAAAACCGATATCAAAGTGGATGTCGGAGCAAATGTAATGCGTACCGCAATTGATGCAGACATTCCCGGAATTGTAGCCGAATGCGGTGGCGCGGCTATGTGCGCTACATGCCATGTATATCTTGAACCAGAAACAGAATCGGTTTTCACCGCGATTAGCGACGTTGAGGAAGAAATGCTTGAGTGCGTTGCGGATGATCGTCAACCAGAAAGCCGACTGAGTTGCCAACTCAATGTTCCTGCAGGAGTAGATCGAATTACAGTTCGGTTGCCGAAAACTCAAAGCTGAATGTTCGAAATTCCTGATGAGAATAAGTAGGAAAAATCAATGATCAACAAGAAAAAAGTAGCGATTGTAACCGGTGGCGCTAGCGGTATCGGTTTTGCGTTCACTCAAAGTCTTGCTGCCTCTGGATATGCCGTTGTGATCGCTGACATGGTCGGAGCGGAAGAAGCAGCTAATAGACTTAAAGGCAAAGGCTTTGAAGTGATCGGCGTTAAAACCGATGTCACTAACGTAGACGATACAAACGCGATGGTTTCCGAAGCAGTCAGCCATTTTGGCGGTTTGGATTTGTTGGTGAACAACGCAGGTATATTTACCTCTCTGAAGCTAAAGCCATTCGACCAAATCGAACCCGCTGAATGGATGAAAGTTATGGAGGTCAATACGCTCGGCCCCTTTCTTTGTGCCAAAGCAGCACTTCCAGAACTTCATAAGAGTTCGGCCGGTCGGATCGTGAACATCGCCTCAACTTCTCAGCTTAAAGGTGCTCCGTTTATGCTGCATTACACGTCAAGTAAGGGGGCTGTTGTGGCGTTTACCCGATCGTTGGCGCGCGAGTTGGGCAAAGACAACATCACGGTGAATGCTATTGCGCCCGGATTTACACTCAGCGACGGAGTGCTTGCGACCGGCATGGAAGAAATCATGGGCGAGGTGGTCAGAAAGTCCAGCCGCTCAATCCCGCGTGATCAGGTGCCGAATGACCTTGTTGGTGCCTTGCTTTTTCTTGCAAGTGATGGTGCGGCGTTCATCACCGGACAGACTATCGCTGTAGATGGCGGGAGTTTTTTCCTTTGAACTACGCATATTCAGATCTTTGCCTTTATATTGATGGTCGCTTCATTGGCTCCGATGAACGGTCCGGGGAATCGGTTTACAATCCAGCTAATGGCCAGATTCTTGGGCATTTACCTCATGCAACAACCGAAGATCTGGACTTGGCGATTGCTGCAGCGGATCGGGCGTTCCAGAAGTGGCGATGGACTTCACCGATTGAACGCAGCCGTGTATTGCGAAAAGTTGCAAGTTTGATCCGTGAACGATCCGAGGATATTGCTCGTAATCTCACACTTGACCAAGGCAAGCCACTTGCTGAAGCACGCGTGGAGATTTTAGGGGCGGCAGATCATGCGGATTGGCATGCTGAAGAATGTCGTCGGATATACGGCCGCGTCATCCCGTCCCGCGACCCAAGCGTCCGTCAGACAGTTGTTCGTCAGCCTGTTGGTGTTTGCGCATCATTTTCGCCTTGGAATTATCCGCTCAATCAAGCTCTTCGAAAGATCTGTGCTGCCTTAGGATCAGGATGTACCATTGTCCTCAAGGCATCCGAGGATGCGCCAAGTGCCGTCGTAGCGCTGGCGCACATTTTTCACGACGCAGGATTGCCCGCAGGCTGCCTTAATGTCGTTTGGGGCGTGCCGGCTAAGGTTTCAGAGCATCTGATCACGTCGCCTAAGGTTCGTAAAATATCGTTTACAGGGTCAATCCCCGTCGGGAAGCATCTTGCAGCAATGGCTGGCGCACATATGAAACGTGCTACGATGGAACTAGGAGGGCACTCTCCTGTTCTGGTTTTCGATGATGCCGATATCGATAAGGCGGCGACTCTGTTGGCCGGCTACAAAGGACTGAATGCGGGACAAGTGTGCATGTCGCCAAGCCGGTTCTTCGTTCATGAAAAGGTAGCGCAAGAGTTTGGCGAGAAATTTGCTGCAGCATTTGGCTCCCGCGTCGTAGGAGATGGCATGCACAGCGATACCACAATGGGTCCCCTCGCCCATACTCGACGTGTAAGTGCTATGACCGAATTTGTTTCCGACGCCACTGCCAAAGGTGCAAGCATTTTGACAGGAGGTACGGCTATTTCTGGTCCCGGAAATTTCTTTCCACCGACAGTACTGATGCACACTCCTGACACAGCCAAAATCATGATCGAAGAGCCGTTTGGTCCTGTAGCACCCATCTCTACTTTCAGTGAAACGGATGAAGTGCTCTCACGGGCAAATGCTTTGCCTTTCGGACTCGCATCTTATGTATTTACCAAGTCACTCCGTACATCTCACTATGTGACTTCAAAATTGGAAGCAGGAATGGTGAATGTAAACCATTTCGGAATTGCGTTGCCGGAGACGCCTTTGGGAGGCGTGAAAGACAGCGGCATGGGCAGCGAAGGCGGTAGTGAGACATTTGATGCCTATCTTGCCACCAAGTTCATTTCCGAAGCAACAGAGTAGGAACTTGGAATGGAGAAGCAGATACTCATTGTAGGTGCTGGGCAAGCGGCATGTTCTCTAGCAGGGAAATATCGCCAACTGGATAGTGATGCCGTAATCACAATTGTAGGTGATGAGGAATACTTGCCTTATCAACGACCGCCACTATCAAAAAAATTTGTGACCGGAGAAATGAGCGTTGAGAGTTTGTTCCTTCGTCCCAACGCTTGGTACGAAAGAAACAACATCTCTCTTATCTCAGGCCGCCGCGTCGTTCACATTGATAGAAATTCTAAACAAATCCAACTCGATGACCGGCGTATTCTGCACTATGATATGCTTGCATTGACAACTGGCACGCGTCCCAGAGTCCTGCCAAGTGAAATAGGCGGCGATCTCAAGGGCGTCTATCTAGTTCGTGGCATTGACGATGCTAAAGCTCTTGCAACCGAGATGACGGTGGGGCGGCGCGCCTTGGTAATTGGGGGCGGCTATATCGGACTGGAAGCTGCAGCGGCATTCAGGAGCCAAGGACTTCAGGTTCGAGTCGTTGAGATGGCTGACCGCATCTTGCAGCGTGTTTCTTGCGCCGAAACATCAAATTACTTTCGGAAACTCCACCACGAAAATGGCGTACAGATTTACGAAGGCTTGGGCGTGGAGCGTCTCATCGGTGACAATGGCCGTGTGGTCGCCGCTGAGTTTTCGGACGGTAGCACTATGGAGGTTGACTTCGTCATTGTTGGTGTAGGCGTTGTGGCTAACGACGAACTGGCGTGCGAGGCCGATCTGGAAGTAGATCAAGGGATACTTGTAAACGCTTTTGGTCAAACGAATGACAAGGACATTTTCGCAGCGGGAGATTGCACCCGCTTCAAATACTTAGGTCATATGATAAGGTTAGAGTCGGTGCAGAATGCTGTTGATCAAGCCGAGTCAGTGGCAGCGAATATGGCTGGAGTGGAAACGGCATATTTTCCGTTCCCCTGGTTTTGGTCAGACCAATTCGATGTAAAGCTTCAGATTGCAGGTCTAAATCAAGGCTATACTGATACAGTGGTTCGCAAAGGAGCGAAGCCTAGGAGTATGTCAGTTTGGTATTTCTCTAATGGGAGGCTTATTTCTGTGGATGCGATTAATGATCCTCGGATCTTCATGATTGCCAAGAAAATGCTTTCCTCGAATAGGTTGGCGAGTATTGAGCAATTAAGAGATCATGATTTCGATCCAAAATCGATCTTAGTATCTTAATATATTGGCCTGTTCGAAAGCGTGAGGTCGTAAATGGAGCAGACTACCGTTTTAGAAGTGCGGATCGGCATGGCCATGCCGTTTGGGCACAAAAATGAACCTAGCGCCATCATAAAGAATGCAGTTAAGGGTAAGGTTTGGTTATCCAAATTTGGATTGGTAGGAGATGAACAAGCCGATAAAGTCAAGCATGGTGGTCTAGATAAAGCACTTCATCAATACTGCTCCGATCATTATAAACATTGGCAAAGGGTTGTGCCGTTGGCTGAGAATTTGGCGCCTGGTGCATTCGGGGAAAACATTGTCGCGGATATTCATGATGAAGCCAATGTTTGCCTAGGTGATTGTTTTAGAATTGGTGGAGCCGTCGTGCAGGTTTCGCAGCCTAGACAGCCATGCTGGAAACTCAATGTGCGGATCAATAAAAGCGATTTCGCCAAACTCGTACAATCGTCGGGGCTGACTGGATGGTATTATCGAATCCTCGAAGCCGGCTGGATTTCGTCAGGAGACTCGATTTCCCTGATTCAGAGGCCGAATCCAGATTGGACGATTCAAAACGTTCATCGGGCAGTGTATCTTGAAACAGCAAAATTTGATCACCTCAAGGAGCTGGGGACCATAAAAGAACTATCCGCCTCGTGGAAGAAGTTGATTTTAGCTAGGTTAGAAAATCGTAGCATTGAAAGCTGGTCTTCTCGATTTCGAGACTGAGCGACGCTTCCTAAAATCGAAGCAAACTTACTCTAAATCAACAATTAATTTCTTGGAAGGGGCGAAATTCCTTGATTGAGGTGTTCAATTATTTTGGTTTTTTGAGTGTCTCAAGTGCGCAATGAGGTCTTCTTGTTGTGAGTCGGAGTCCCGTATGAGGTCGACTTAATTGCAAGAAACTTCGATCAAGTAACAATTTTCCGTTCTTAAAAAAGAGATTCTCTCGAGATTTGAATGGTTTCGGCACTTCAACATTAATAATTCGCCCACCACCTCCTCCCTGTGGGCGAATTTCGGGCGGTACCGATGTTGCCGGTGCCGCCCTTTTCCGAAAGAGCGATTGAACAGTAAAGAATGTGTACGAGACAGCTCAACCCGTGACTTGGATATCTGCAGGCATCCCATTCCGGCGATCTCGCGCCGCTCTAAGATTTCTACTCTACACCTCTGAATGTAACGTATTTCGCGTGGTGATATTTCGTGCAACGTGTCCGTTTCACGGGCATGAACTTGCGGGACCGTGTTGCACTGAACATTCAAGACTTGAGACGCGCCCGCGGCCTCAGCCAGGAGGAGCTTGCTCATCGGGCCAATGTGAGTCGCGGCCATATGGGCAAGGTCGAGAACGCCAAGTTCGCGGCCTCCCTCGACCTTCTCGAACGCATCGCCCGGGCGCTCAATGTCGACCCCGAAGTACTCTTCGCGAAGCGCTAGTCCGTTTCCTTAGGCTTTGATCCAGTCCCCCAACGCGAGGGACATAACTGCAAGAACGGCACGAGTGGCGCGGGTACATGGCGAAGAGAAAGACAGGCTGGCCTTTCCAGGAAGGGTTTCTGAACGACGGGGAGCAGGAGATCCACCTGTTCACCGATTACCGTTGGAATGATGGCTCGGTGAGCCGCCACTGGCATGTCGATCCGGAACGCTTTGATGCTTGTCTGGCCGAGCTACGCCCAATTTCCCTGAAGCTCAGTGATAGCTCAGATCAGTAAGAAAACCACTCCGAGTGGCCCATGTTGCTCTCGTAGTCGCCGTACTCGACCATGATGCTGCGGGAATAGAAGTGCCAAAGATCGCCACCGCTTGGGTAGGCGATCTCCTGACCGCTTTCCGAGATGAATGTCGCGGGCCAGGGCGTGTGGGAACCGTAGACCCGCTGGATGTAGCGGCAGGTCCGGTTTTCGCGATCGCAGGAACGGATCGACCAGTCCCACTGACGCGGCTCGTCGCGCGGCTCGTAGGAGCGTCCGGTGAACCAGATCACATGGGTCCGGTTCAGCCATTCGTATTCCGGCAGATTGGTATCTAGCTCACCCTCGCCGCCGGGCCCGCCCAACTCGACCGGCACATGGGCAAAGGTGCAGACCCCGAAGGGCGGAAGGCTCGGCCAGGGCGTGATACGGCGGATCATGGTGCGATAGGCGCGAGCACAAACGGCGCTCGGGGGGAAACCACCCGCCATACAAAGCATGATGGCGCAATCGATGTCATAGGCCTGCGCCTTCTCAGGGGCTCCGAACACCGCCATCGCCCCCATCACAGCTGCCATCGCCTGTCGCTTCATGTCGCTCTCCCGCAAAAGTTGAGCAGACTATCGATCAATATGTATTTTTATGCAATATGTCGTATTGACTCCATATGACTTTATGGCCTTAGTGTCGTGAAGTAGAAGGGCTCTCGTGGGGAGAGTCCGAACATGCCGATAGCGCGCAACCAGATCCTGATCACCATCGATGGTGTCAAAGACTTGTCCGAGAAGGGCATCGCGTACCGCTGCCGGTATGAACTCGTGGGGTTCACGGATGATGGCAAGCCGCGCTACCAGTGCATCTACCTGCGCGAGGGCGAGCCGGAAGCCATTCTGGTCTCGACCCGGATCACCCCGCACGGGCCAGAGCCGCGGTATTTCAACATATGGCCGGGGCTCTTCAAACATCATCTCGAGTTCGGTGACGGGCGCGATCTGCGCTTTGGTCCTGATTACAGCATCACCCTCGAGGAGCGCGGCTGACGTCATCGCCTTCGGCCGCGACGGGACAGCCCGGACATCCGGCTGGACCTTTCATGGCGAGCGGCCTGTATGGGCGGGGTTGGATGATCGCTCTGAAGCCGAAGTCATTCTGGCCTCATTGGACACCGCGCCGCTGTCCGGTCGCGACGACATCCTCTTCCTGATCCGGACGACTGCTGACCGCCACCAAGGGAACCGTGCCCTGCGCCAGGTTGGTCTGGGTGCCGACGACTGGCAGGTCCTGTTCCGCGCCCTGGTCGAAGCTGAAAGCAGCTACAATCCGACTGCCGTGAGCCCCAAGGGTGCCTATGGTCTTGGCCAGCTGATGTCGGACACGGCACGTGCCCTCGGAGTCGATCCGCGCGATCCCTCGCAGAACCTCGACGGCGCGGCGCGCTATCTGCTCGCGCAGCTCGCCACGTTCAAAGACATCGACCTGGCGCTGGCAGCTTACAATTCCGGACCGCACCGGGTGGTCGAATATTCCGGTGTCCCGCCTTTCACCGAGACCCGCGACTACATCGCGCGCATCCACCGGATCCGGTCCCGACTCGCGGGTACACCTGTTTCCGCGCCGGACATCCGCGTCGCTGCCCGGGTGCCTGCGCGCGCTCCGGTCCTCATCGATCTTCAGTAAAATAAGGGAACTTCGCATGCTTAGACATCGCCTCAGCCGCCTCTTGCCTGCCGCCACAACCCTGGCGGCTTTCGCAACACCCGCTCTCGCGCAGGACTTGTCGCCTATCCAGACCATGCTGGAAACCGTCGAGGCCGCGCTGACGGGTCCGATCGGGATCGCGGTCGCCACGCTCGCGGTCATCGGCACCGGCTTCATGTGCATGATGGGGCGGCTGAACTGGGGCTGGTTCGCCTCGGTCATCATCGGGATCGTGCTGATCTTCTCGGCCGGCACCATCGTCGACGGCTTCTCCTGAGGTTGGCCGATGACTTTCCCGCACACTCGCATCCTCCGGTCGTCTCGAACGCGTTTGCACTGCAAACGCTGCCTCGAGACGTCCTACGGATTCTTCATTTCAGCTAAGCGGGAAAGCATCTAGTTGGCAGAACGATCCCCCCTCTTTCTGGGCCTCGCCCGACCGCCCAAGTATCTGGGTCTCCCTGTCGGATACCTGGTGGTGCTGGCGACCGGGGTCGTTCTGCCGTTCATCTGGACCAAGTCGATGGTGTTTTTCCTGATCGGCCTTGTCGCCTATCCGATCCTCTGGTTCGTCGCCGACCGTGAGCCGCATTTCTTCGAAGTGCTGCGCGTCTCCTTTGGATCAGTGCGCCCGACGAAGAACCGGGCCCTGCACGGAGGCGACAGCTTTGGCGCTTGATGCGGGCACACTTTCCACTCACGGAACTGCTCTCCTTAAAGCGGGTGGCGCGGAGTTCGCGCGGGAGAGCTATCTCGCGGAGCACTTGCCGTATTTCGCGCTCGCGGATGACGATGTGATGGTGCTGCGCGAGGGCGACCTCTTGGCGACCCTGCGCCTTGATGGTCTGAACCCGATGACTAGCGAAGACGCCCGGCTTGATGCGCTGAAGCGCGCGGTCGCCGCCATCGTCGCCCAGACCGGCAACGCCTTCGGTTTCTACATCCACCGGATCTCCGTGCCGCAGGATCTCGGGATGCGCCCCATCGAGGGAGACAGTTTCGCAGCCGCGATCGACGCGCGCTGGCGGGCCCATGTCAAAGACCTCCGCCCCGCCAAGCGCCAGCTCTATCTCAGCGTCATCCGGCGCCCGGACATCTCCGCGCGCATCCCGCTTCTGCGCGCTCTGGCCCGCAAGGCCTGGGTCAAGGATCGCGCGACACGCCTGCAGGAGCTGAACGAGGTCATGGGCTTCTTCGAGGTGGCGCTTGCCTCGGCCAATCCAGTCAGGCTCACGAAGTCGGACGGTGAATGGCTGGGCTATCTCAATACGCTGAACGCAGGCAGCTTCTCCCCCATCGCCTTCGGGCAGAGCGCCCTGCCCCTCTCGCATACCCTGAGCAACTGTCGCGCGACCTTTGATGGCGATGTCGTCACCCTGACCGACGTCGTGACCGGTCAGGTCAAATACGGCGCGCTCTTCTCAATGAAGTCCTATCCGGCGCTGACCGACGTCACGCTGCTCGACGCGCTCGACCTGCCGCTCGACATCGTGCTGACGAACTCCTTCAGCCCGATCCCGAACAACATCATGGCCGAACGCATCCAGCGCATCATCCGCCAGATGCACGCCTCCGACGATGCGGCCGTCTCCTTGCGCGAACAGCTCGGGCAAGCAGCCGACGACCAGGAAGCGGGCCGCATCGCCTTTGGCGACCATCACCTCTCCATCGCGGTCTACGCCCCGGACCGCGACACGCTCGAACGCGCCGCCGCCCAGATCAAACGCGTTGGCCAGGAGATCATGTCGGTGATCGTGCGCGAGAACATGGCGCTGAAAGCCACGTATTTTGCGCAGTCGCCCGGCAATTTCGGCTACCGGGCGCGGAAGACGCCGATTTCCTCGATCAACTTCGCGGATTTCGCGGCCCTGCACGGCAGCGTCGAGGGGCGTGGGCCGGACCAGTCACCCTGGGGCCAGACCATCTCGGTCCTGCCGACGGTTGGCACCTCGGGCTATCGGTTCAATTTCCACGAGGCGGGCAGCCCTGGCAAGGAACCGACCGTTGGCCATACCCTTGTGCTGGGGCGCACTGGCACCGGCAAGACACTGACCACTGCTTTCCTCGCAGCACAAGCGCAGCGGGTCGGCGCGCGGCTCTTTTTCTTCGATAAGGATCGCGGGCTTGAGATGGCCGTCCGCGCCCTTGGTGGACGGTACAACGAAATCCGTGCCGGGGTGCCCACGGGGCTCAACCCACTCGCTACGGAGACCGACGAGCGCGGCCGAGCCTGGCTCTCGGACTGGCTCGCGACCCTTCTCACACGCAATGGAACCCTCTCGGGCGAGCAATCTCGCCATATCCAGAGCGCCGTCGGCCAGAACGCCGATGCGGGCGCGACCTTGCAGCGCTTTGTCAGTTTCGAGACCCTGTTCAAGTCGCTCGATGACGACGGCGAGTTGCAATCCCGCGTCGCCGAATGGGCGCCAGGTGGGCGCTATGGCTGGGTCTTTGACGAGCCCGAGCGCGGCGCAGGCCTCAAGCTCACGGGCGACATCGTTGGGTTTGATATGACCGAGATCCTCGACATGACCACCGAGCGCATGGCGGTGCTCTCCTACATCTTCCGCCAGATCGAACGCGTGGTCGAGGATCGCCGCCCCACCATCATCGTGCTCGACGAGGCCTGGAAGCTCTTGGACGATACCTATTTCGGGGCGCGGCTGGAAAACTGGCTGGTTACGCTTCGCAAGATGAACTGCGTCGTGATCATGATGACGCAATATCCGAGCCAACTGCGCGACAGCCGCGTCGGCAAAACCATCGTCGAGACGGTGCCGACGCAGATCCTCTTCCCGAACGATCGTGCTGCTGTCTCCGATTACGATTTCCTGCGCGTGAACGCCAAGGAGGCCGCGCTCCTCGTCCAGCCCACCATTGGCCAGCGCATCGCCCTTGTCCGCTCGGCGGGCGACAGCGTCTTCGTCGACGCCGACCTCTCCGCCTTGGGCAACCTCCTTCCCATCCTTGGCGGCGGCGCCACAGGCGAGGCGCGTGTGCCCGCCGATTGGCGCGCCAATCCCGATTTCTGGAGACATGTGATATGAGTTTGAAACCTCTCCTCGTGCTTTGCGCCGCCGCAAGCCTGCTGTCGGCTTGCGAGAAATACACCGAGAAAACCTCGCCCTGCTTCGGACGCAATGGCGAGCCGCAGGTGACGCGGTCCGCGCTTTCCTTCTCGACCATGGGCGCACCGGCTCAGGAGACGGCCAAACCCGACTGCACCTTCGAGCCCCTGCCCCGTCCGGAATGAGCCGCGCCTCGATCATATCCGCCGGGCTTTGCCTTGGCCTCGGCGCCCTGCCCGCACATGCCCAGGGAGTGCCGACACAGGACAATTCCGGGATCGGTCGCGCCATCGCGCGGGTGACGGCGCTGGTCGAAGATCTGGGCGTCCAGCAGGACAAGGATCGGACCGAGTCCACGCTCGCCGATGTCCAGGCCGACCAGTTGCGCGTTCTCGAAGAGATGACGGCAGCGATCACTGGTCCCGGTTTCGATATCCGCGCGCTCGAGGGCAATGCGGATTTCGGGGTGGCGGCGGTCTATCCGAACACCGATCCGAGCCCGATGAACAGCCGCCTCTTCGGCGAAGGCCGTGAGACCGTCGAGATGATGATCGTCGAGGTCGCGGGCGAATTCGCAGGCGCCCCCGGTGTGGCCCGTGCCGGGCTCTCGGCCACCCAGTGGCGCTGCCTCTTCCAGGCCCTGATCAAACAGGAAAGCCGCTTCAACGTCGCCGCCGAAAGCCCGGTCGGGGCCTATGGCTTGACCCAGCTCATGCCCGGCACCGCCTCCGATCTTGGAGTCGACCGCTATGACGTGAAAGACAACCTGCGCGGCGGCGCACGTTATATCACCACCCAGCTCAATCGGTTCGGCAATATCCCGCACGCGCTTGCAGCCTATAACGCAGGCCCGGGCCGGGTCATCGAATATGGCGGCGTGCCACCCTTTGCCGAAACGCAAGGCTACGTGCGCAATATCTCGAAGTTCTACAACGAGTATCTCGCCGTGGTGGGCGGTGCCGATGTGCTTGGCACGCTCTCACCTTCAGACTTTGCGCTCGCCGAATATGCCAGCATCTCCGAGGCCGGCGTCTATTACGCCGCCGACAGCTCCGCCACCACCGAACAGGTCATCAACCGGTTGCGCGCGATCATCTTGCAGATCGATGCGCAGCCCAATGCCAAGGCGGCTTGGGAGCTTAACACCTACGCCAAGGCCGAGATCGGCCGCATCCTCAACCTCCGCGTCCGGCTTATGGCCGCCAACCAGCAGCGCGAGGCGGCCTATGCGCAGCACCTCGTGGCCGACCGGCTGGCCGAGCGCGACTTCATGCAGATGGGAGTTCCCGAATGAGACACCTTCTCCTGACCGCCGCGGCGGTCACAACACTCGGGCTCGCTTCGCCCGCTGCTGCCCAAGGCGTCCCAACCTTTGACGGCTCGGCATTGCAGCAGTTCGTGGCCCAGCTCGAGCACATGGCCGAGGACCTGAATGTCCAGATGCAGCAGCTCGCGACCATGCGGCTGGAACTGGAAACCCAGCTGTCGCAGCTGACGAACCTCGAGGCGCAACTGACCTCGCTCATTGAAAGCAGCGGGCTCGGAGAACTCTTCGCCACGGTCGAAGAATTCCGCGCGCTGCGTGGCAAACTGGTGGCCCCGCTCAATACCGCGCAATCGCTGGCGAGCGGCGATTTCCTGAGCGGCTTCAATCCCGGCGCGGAACTGTCGGCCTCGGTCGAACGGGTGCTGTCGGGCAGTGGCTTTACCTCGGAGCGCCTGAGCACGCTCTCAGGCTCCGACCAGCCCGCCGACAACCGCATCGCCACCTCAGCCGGGGCCAGTGCCATGCTGTCGGTCGCAGCGCAAGAAAGCCATGAAGAGGCAGGCCAGAGCCTCGAACGGCTCGAGACAATGGTCGGGCTCATCGACGATCAGGACGGGCTGAAAGCCGCCGTCGATCTGAACACTCGTGTCACCGCCGAGCTCGGCATCATTCTAACCCAGATCTGGCGGCTGGAAGCAGCGCAAGGCGTGAGCGCCGGCCAGCTCGGCGTCGTCGATGCCGCAACCCTCGCGGATGAGCGCAAGTTCCGCTCGATGGCGGTGGATCCATGAGAATGTCCATGACCCGCAGGTTGGCGCCAATCCGGTCTCTTGGTCTCGCAGCACTTGTCATGAGTGCCACACCCAGTGTTGCGTTGGCCCAAACCCCGACCACGCAGCCATCCGGTGAAACACCCTTCAGCTCGATGGCCATCGCGCGGGAAGCAGAGGACAATTGCCGCATTCCAAAACCGCCCGCCGATCTGGCCGAGACCGCCTATCTGCGCAACGGCTACCGCGCGATCCTGCGCATCCTTGTTGCTGAAGAAGCCCTCGCCTCGGAAACCTGCACCTGCCTGCTGGATCAGTTCACCTGGGATCAGGCGCTTGACGCCCTGCCCCGGTTCCAGACCTCGGACAATCCGCGCCTGCCTTTCAAGGTACTCGATCTCTACGCTCAGGCCGATGCGCTCGAGGCGCAAGTCGTGGAGGCCTGTGCCGAGTAGATGGGCGTTATTCGCGACATCCTGAGCCAGGTCGACGCCGCGGTGGATACCGTGGCGCAGGACGGCTTTGTCTCCTCGGCGGGTGCCGTCGGCGACGTGATCTCCGCCGGGGCCGCACTCCTTGTCGTGCTCCTCGGAATCAATGCGGTCATGCAACTCCGCCCCCTGCCCTTCGGCACCGGCTTTGCCTTCGGGATGAAGGTGGCACTGGTGGGGATATTCGCGCAAAGCTGGGACAATTTCAGCGTCATCTATGACATCGTCACGCGGGTTCCGGACTCCGTCGGTGCCTCGATCCTGGCGCTCACCGGCTCGGGCGACGAGGCCGGGGTCTATGAAAGCCTCGACAACATGGTTGCCCGCATCACCGCCTATGGCGATACGATCGGCGACCGCGCGGGCTGGGTCTTCGGCGCAGTCTTGGGCGCAATCTTCTTCGTCCTTTCAGCCGTCTTTGCCGCCGTCACCGCCGGGATCATCGCCTTCGCCCGCATCGTCTTCGCGCTGATGATCGTCATCGCCCCCTTCATGATCGTGACCTCGCTCTTCAAGCCGACCCAGTCCCTCTTCGAGGCCTGGACCCGCGCCACCATCGGCTATGCGCTCATGCCGGTCGCGGCCGCCGGGGCCGCGGGCATCATCGTGGCGATCGCCGAGGCCATCGGGGACGCCTCCGCCGATCCCGGTGACGTCGAAACCGTCAGCCTCATCCTGCCCTTCCTCGTGATCCTGATCCTCAGCGCCGGGATCATGGCCTCGGTCCCCTACATCGCCTCCAACCTCACAGGCGTCGTGGGCATTGCGTCCAATGCCGTGGGCCTGACCGGGCTTGCACGTCAGGGCTTTGTAAACACACGCCAGTACGGCACGGGCGCAACCTCGCGCCTCGTCACCGGCAAGTCTCCCCATGAGCTGAACCAGATGGCGAACGCGGGTGTGGTGAAGACCGGCGAGATGATCCGGCAAAGCCCCGGCGCGCTTCTCTCAGCCGCCAAGGCCTTCCGCAAACCCTGATGTGAAAGACGATTGACTTGAAGAAGCTTGTGACCAGTTCCCCCGCGCCCGATCGCGATGCTTTCGAGGCGGATTTCATCTACGGGCCAAGACGGCGCGAACGCTTTGCCTGGTTCGTCGCGGCGGCCGGCGTTTTGGCCGGCGTGGCCGGCATGGTCGCGGGCGCGAGCCTTTTTCCCCTCAAAACGACCGAGACCTTCGTGGTCGTTGTGGACAAGGAAACCGGCGAGATGGATCGGGTCGCCGCCGTCCAGGCGCTGACCCTTTCCGAGAGCGACGCCATCATCCAGGCCAATCTCGTGGCCTATGTCGACGATCGAGAGACCTATGACCTGACCGATGGCGAGCAACGCATCAACTCGGTGCTCGACCGCTCGGATGGCGACGCCGCTCGCACATTGCGCGATCTCTGGTCCTCCACCAACGAGGACTACCCGATCACCGTCTATGGCCGCGACGCCAAGATCGAGGTGGTGATCAAGTCGGTCAACCAGATCGAGCGCGGCGTGGCCCAGGTCCGCTTTACCCGCACGCTGCGCCGTCCCCGCGACACCCGCACCGTCACCCGGTCCTATGTCGCCACTGTCGGCTATGACTTCCAACCCGAAACCCGCCAGCGCCTTCAGGATGTCTGGGCCAACCCCTTGGGCTTCGTGGTGACCTCCTACCGCGTCGACGCCGAGACCCTGGAGAACTGACCAAGATGAAATCCCTGCCCGCGCTCCTCCTGGCGCTTGCCATGCCCGTTGCAGCATTCGCCGAGGCCACGCCGCAAGGCGGTCCGCTCGATATCCGCATCCGCACTGCTGTCTACAATGAAAACCAAGTCTACCGGATCGAGACCGATCTTCGGCATTCGACCACGATCCATTTCGAGGCGGGCGAGCGGTTTGAAGCAGTGATTGTCGGCGACACCGAAAGCTTCCAGGTCGATCCAATCCCCGAGCTTGGCAATGTGCTGACCATCAAACCGCATGTGGCCAATGCCTCCACCAACATGACGGTCATCACAAACCGCCGCACCTATTCCTTCCATCTGCGCGAGGGCTCGATTCCGAACCGCACCGGCATGTTCTTCGAGGTGCGCTTCCGCTACCCCGACGAGGAACGCCGCGCGGCGGGTGCAACCCAGCCCAAAGGCTTCGAGGCACCGCGCAACTATAACTACCGCGTCTCGGGCGAGGGGGATTTCCGCCCCAGCCATATCTACGACGACGGGCGCTACACGTATTTTGTCTTCCCGGAGAATGGCCGCCAGCCCGCCCTCTTCAAGGCAGATGACCAGGGCCGCGAGCGCACGGTGAACTGGACCCAACAGGGAAACACGGTCCGGGTGCTCGGGGTGAACACCTACTGGACACTGCGCATCGGCGGCGAGGCAATTTGTGCCTGGCGCGACGAGAGCGCGATCTACGTGAGCAACTGACCATGGCCGATCAAACTCCT
Organism: Pseudoprimorskyibacter insulae; assembly: GCF_900302505.1. GTDB lineage: Bacteria > Pseudomonadota > Alphaproteobacteria > Rhodobacterales > Rhodobacteraceae > Pseudoprimorskyibacter > Pseudoprimorskyibacter insulae. The sequence goes on from NZ_OMOJ01000019.1 coordinate 20,086, forward strand.
CCCGATCTTCAGGACCGCCTTGACCAGTTCAGCCAGCGCGGCAAATCCAAACGCCGCGGCAACAGCCTCGGGGTCGGCGCGCTCGCCGCTGCTCTTGCCCTCGGCGGAGCCGGGGTGGCGTATTTCCTGGCCACTGGTCTGCAGGAAGGCGACAGCGCGCTTGAGACCTCCGATGTCGAGACCTTTCAGGACCGCCGCCCCGGCACCGGCGGGCGGCTGGAGTTTCCGCCTGACGAAACCGAGCAACGGGTCAATGAGGCGCTGATCGCCGTCGAGGAAGCGCTTGATGTGCCTGCGGCCCCTGCCCCGGAACCGAGCGCCGCGGTGCTGGCCGAGATTGCCAAGCTGCGCGAGGCCCTCGCCGCCAGCCAGGCTGCGCGCAACTCGGAAATCCAGTCCGCCGTTGCGGACCTGCGCGAGGCCTTCGACGAACAGAAGGCGGCGCTTGAAGCACTTATTGTGGAGAAAGAGGCCGAGCTTGCCAACCTGCAGCGTCAGACCGAGACTCGCATCGAAGGTTTGCAGGCCATGCTCGATGCCGAACGCGCGCAGCGCGAGGGGCTCGAGGCCGAGCTCGACCGAGAGGGGCTGATCGCCGATCAGCGCCTTCTCGAAGAACGCCGCCGTCAGGAAGAGGAGCAGCGCCTGCGCGAGGCCGAGCGGGTTGCCGAGGAGCTTCTGACCGCGCAGATCAAATCCCCTGCCGTGGTCTACGCCGATGGTCCACGAGGTGGCCAAAGTGGCGCGGCGGTTGCCGATCCTGCTGCCGCTGGCACTGGCGGGCCGGTCCGCTCGGGCAATGAGCAGTTCCTGCAAAGTGCGCGGCCGCTCGAAGTGCAGGAGGCCGCGCGTCTCACCCATCCTGAGCGCACCCTGACCCAAGGGTCCGTCATCCAGGCCGCGCTTCAGACCGCCATCAATAGCGATCTGCCTGGCTCCGTGGTCGCGGTCGTCTCCGAGCCGGTCCCGGCGTTTTCCGGGGACCGGATCCTGATCCCCCGGGGCTCCCGCCTTTTTGGCCAATACCGCTCCGGGATCGAGATGCACCAGAAGCGCATCCTGATCCTTTGGACCCGTGTCCTGACACCGGACGGCACCTCGATGGAAATCGCCGCCGTGGGCGGAGATCAACTCGGTCGCTCGGGGCTTACTGGCCTCGTCGACACCAAGTTCGCCGAGCGCTTCGGCGGTGCGGCGCTGATTTCCGTGATCGGGGCGGCACCGGCCGTGGCGGCGGAGAGTGCTAACAACGAAACCACAAGCATCGTCCTTGGCGATGTCGGCAGCGACCTTCAGGATGCCGTCGGATCGGTCATTGCCGACCAGGTTTCGATCGCACCGACGATCTATGTCGATCAGGGGGCCTCGGTCACCGTGCTCGTGGACAGGGATGTGGTGATTTACTGATGGAGCAGGCATCACCAGCCTCATACCTCGAACGCTATCTCGACCCGTTCCGCGACCTCCTGAAGCGCGACGACGTTGTCGAAATCGCTATCAATCCGGACGGCAAGGTCTGGCTCGAGGTCGCAGGCGACGCCACCATGCGCCACGAAGGTCAGACCGTGGATCGCACCACAGCCCTCAACATGGCCCAGACCATCGTCGGCGACGCCAAGGCCCGCGTCTCTGAAAAGAACCCGCTCGTGTCCGGCAAGGTGGAATATGCAGGCCGGCCCCTCCGGGTCCAGGTCGCCGTGCCGCCCGCCATCGATCGCGGGGCCTCGATCACCATCCGTCTCTTCGCCGCGGGCAACGTCCGGGACTACGCGCCCACCTATCTCTTCGGCAAAGCCGTCTCGCTCGACGCGCTCCGCGCCGAGAAGATGAAGAACATTGCCAGTCTTGCCGAAGAGAACCTCGAGGCTGCCCTACAGACCCTGGTCGAGGCACGGCTCAACGTCCTGATCAGCGGCGGCACCTCGACCGGCAAGACAACCTTTGCTCGGCACCTCCTGACCCATGTGAGCGAGCACGAGCGGCTGATCACCATCGAGGACGCCTTCGAGCTCTTCCCCGGCCAACCCAACACCGTCGCCCTCCTGGCCGACCGCGGTGCCGGGTCGCAACGCAGCGCCAACGCCCTCCTTCAAGCCTCCCTCCGCATGCGCCCCGACCGCATCATCGTTGGCGAGCTGCGCGGCGCCGAGGCCCTGACCTATCTCGAAGCGATCAACACGGGCCATGGCGGATCGGTTTCCACCATCCACGCGGAAACCGCAGAGCTCGCCATCGACCGGTTGGCGATCATGGTGCTGCAGGCTGGGACGCCGCTGACCTTTGCCGAGGTGCGGGAATATATCCGGAAGTCCATCGATGTAATCGTCCAGCTCGGGCGGGTCGAGGGGAGGCGGGGGATTACGGAGTTCTATCTGCCTGGATCGCGAGACGTTCCGACAGAGCGAGCGTAGAGCGAAAATACCCTATTTCGTCTATGACAGGCACAGGTGTTCCCGTAATTTAGGAACATTAGTAAGAGTTGTTAAGGTGTATTGCCTGAAAAGGTTCACGATTTGAAAGGACGAATTGAGGAGCCTTTAGATTATTAGAGGCTTCGCAGCCAAATTTTAAGGCAAGGTAGGCGACATGGGGACCAAAAGTTTCAGCACAAGTTTAAGCGGGATGCGATGCATCAGATTACAGTGCGGGTATTCGGGAATTGAGACCTCGCGACGTTTGGGTGGCGGTACGCACCTCAACCCGATTAGCTTTGGGTTACCGATATTACCTAGATCATGACTTATGAAGGCTTGCTGTACATGTGCGTCGTCAATGACCTGTTCTCACGCCGTGTGGTTCGCTGGGACGCCTGTTGTGTGTGAAAGAACACTGAACTGGCTCTGCAGGCTCTATTGATGGCCGTATAGCGGTGTAAGCCAAACGGTGAAGCCTCGGTAGGCTCGGAGCAAGGCCCGCAATTCACAAGCCGGAAGTGACAGACGTTCTTGTACCAGCGCAGCCTAGACCCGCGCATGAGCCGACCTGGAAACAGCTATTACAACATAGTGGTCGAGAGTTTTTTCCAATCTTTGAGACGAGAGCGGATCAGGCGACGAGTATATCAAACACGCGATGAAGCAAGTCGTTACATGTTAGACAACATCAAGTATTTCATGAACTAAAACGAACGCACACGAGCAACGGAATACTGCCGCCCATTGATTTCGACATCAAGCAGCAGAACTGAACTAAGCAGGTGTATAGAAAACTAGGGGCATCTCGGTTCTTGTAAAGAGTTGCTTAGTTTCCTGTTAGAGTGACTGAGAAAGTCTACTGGCGTGCATTTGCAGAGTTGGTAGGTACTCTTCCTGTAACTTTTGCGTGCTGATCCTCGCGCTGGAGGCGCTCATGCTCATAGCTGCGACTACGTTTCCTTGGTTGTCTAGAACTGGTACAGCCATAGAGACCATTCCCTCTTCAAGTTCATTGACGGTGATTTCGAAGCCAACGTTCTTGACCTTTTTGATTCTCTCGGAAAGCTGATCTTTATTAGTTATTGTTACTGGCGTAAGCTTTTGGAGCTTATTTTTGTTCAAGTATTTGGTTAGAATTTCATTTGACTGTGCCGCTAAGAGGACGCGCCCTGTGGCGGAAGCGTATGCTGGCAGACGTCCACCTAATTTGGCGAGGCTGGAAACTATTCTTTCAGCTTCAGCACGAGCGACAAATACCGCGTAACCTTCCTCGAAAATTGCTAGCGAAATTGATTCGTTCAATTCGTCCCGAGCAGCCTCAAGATGTGCCTCCGCCAATTGGGGCAATGAGGCTGACTCATAGTAGGCTGCGCCGAGGCGAAGCATTCTTGGAGTTGGTCTATATTTGGACCCCTGTCGAAAGAGGTATCCAGCATCAGCAAGTGTGAGCAGGCAGCGCCTAGCGCTCGCCCGTGACAGACCCGCCAACTCTGCTGCACTGGCGACTGTGAGGTGCTCGTGATTCGACCCGAAAGCCTCGATAATTGTTAAGCCCTTGGCCAAGCCTGCCATGCCTTCTGGGGCGCGAGCTTTCGAAGGTGCAGGCTTCTTAAAGTTTGCGCCATCTGTCATTGGAAATTGTTTACCTGCTGTTTTGGTGTGATCAAACCACTATTCCGAATGCGGGGCTAAAGTAAGAAACCCATTGATTACCGGTTGATGCTGATCTCTATTTTTGTTCATAGGCACAGTTCGATTGCACCAATTGGTTGATCGCCGAGGTTACTCTTCCCCGTAAGGACTTATCATATGACTCCAGTGAGGGGCATGCCAAGCGCAATGTAGCCGTTGCTCTGCACGCCAACTCTGGACCACCCGAGGCTGGAGTTTTCGGGGTTTGTTCGCGATGATGGGCTGGTTGCGCCGTCGGGAAAGTGCAATAAGTTCGGGGCGTTGCATCCGATTTCGCAATGCAGTCTGTCGTCGCTTTAGTGTCTACGCCAATTCTCCAGCATTTTACCTGCATCTGCAAGGCTCTTGAACCAGTGGGGGGTGAGATGGTCCCTATTTCCCGGACAGTTTTGCGGCGCTGCTAAGCTTGCCTGTTGATCATGCCGCCGCCTGGAGGTCAGGGCCCTGATGGGCCTCGACCGGTGTTCTGCCGCCGAGCGCGGAATGCGGGCGCTCGGTGTTGTAGAAGTCGATCCACTTGCCGATGCCTGTCCGGGCTGCCGACCCGGTTTCGAATGCGTTCAGATAGACGCATTCGTACTTCAATGACCGCCATAGCCGTTCGATCATGACGTTGTCCATCCAACGACCTCGGCCGTCCATGGAGACTTTCACCGTCGCGTCGTGCAGGATCTGCGTGAAGCGCGGACTGGTGAACTGGCTGCCCTGGTCCGTGTTGAAGATCTCGGGCCTGCCATGCAGCCTGAGCGCATCCTCCAGCGCCTCGATGCAGAACTCGGTATCCATCGTGTTCGACAACCGCCAGGACAGAACCCTGCGCGTGCCCCAGTCCATGATCGCGACCAGATAGAGAAAGCCGCGCCGCATCGGGATTTATGTTATATCGGCACACCAGACGTGGTTGGGGCGTGTGATCACCAGGTCCCTGAGCAGATACGGATACTTGCGGTGCTCCGGATGCGGCACCGTCGTCTTTGGCTTCTGGTAGACGGCCCGCAGGCCCATCCGCGCCATCAGCCGCCGGACGCGCTTGCGCCCGACGCAATAGCCCTGCTTACGCAGGTGCCTTGCCATCTGACGGTTGCCATAGAACGGCGTCTCCATGAACTGGGCATCGATCAACTTCATCAGCGCCAGGTTCAGCGGCGTCTCCGTCCTGCCCGGGCCATACCATGCCGACCGGCTGATCCTGACCAGAGCGCATTGCCGGGTGATCGACAGCACGAGGTGCCACGGATCGATCATCTTTCGCCTCCGGGCCATGCTCACCGCCCGGAGGCTTTCGCTAAAAAATCCCGTTCCACAACGAGCTGGCCGATTTTGGCGTGCAACTTCTCGATCTCGCCGTCCTTCTCGGCGGCCTTCGCCTCGGCTTTGCCCGAGAAAATCCCGGACATGCCCTCGAGCGCCTGCCGCTTCCAGGTGTTGATCAAGGTCTGATGCACGCCATGCTTTGCCACCAGCTCGGCGACCGTCAGCTCGCCACGGATGGCCTCGAGCGCCACCTTCGCCTTAAACTCGGCGCCGTAATTCTTTCGTTTGTCAGCCACGCTGTTCTTCCTCGTCATCGTTGGCGGCAAGCTTAGCAGTGTGTCCGGTTTTCAGGGACCACCTCACTCAGATCCAGTGCCGGACAGAAGCATGAGTGAATATCGACGACTGTTAGAACCCAGGGCAATGCAACCACACTTGAACCAGGTCTTCATTAAGGCTCGCTCTTGCCCCACGCGGAGCGTTGACAAGCGCGGCTCCAGTCAATATGGTTCGCTAATAGAACGTCGTTCGCTTATCGAACGTACGGAGGGGACTAAAGTTGCCCAAATAAAGGACTGGGTGCTTGGTGCGAAAAAACCGTGGAGGACGCATGAGGAAGATTTCGCTAAAGAAAGCTGTATTTGCAGCTTTTGTGGGAGTAGTTGGGACGTTGACAGTCGGCACCGTCGCGACGGCACAAGAGTTTACTCTGAAACTACATCAGTTTTTGCCTGCCCAGGCTCACGTGCCCAAGAATGTCTTGGACGTATGGGCCGACAATGTGGAGCGCGATTCCGGCGGCCGCATCAAAATTGAACGGTATCCTTCAATGCAACTCGGAGGCAGGCCTCCTGAATTGATCGAGCAAGTCACAGACGGCGCAGTTGATATCATTTGGACTGTAATCGGCTATACCCCTGGTCGTTTCCCGCGCACCGAAGTTTTTGAACTACCCTTCATTCTCCCGAACGCCGAAGTTGGATCTCGCGCCTTCTACGAGATGTTCGAAAACGAAATGAAGGACGAAGAGTTTAAGGATATGCATGTCCTGGGCGTTTGGACTCATGGACCGGGATCCTTTCATTCGTCCAAGCCCATCGTGAACTTGGAAGATCTGAGGGGGATGAAGATTCGCGGTGCGTCTCGCACGGTCAACATGCTTCTCGAAGAACTGGGCGCAACGCCGGTAGGAATGCCAGTTCCGGCCGTTCCTGAATCTTTGTCGAAGGGCGTGATTGATGCAGCGACTCTACCTTGGGAGGTAGTTCTAAGTTTGAAAGTTCCAGAACTTGTTCACAATCACACGGAGTTCACAGGAAACGCTCTCTACACTGCCACGTTTGTGTTCGCCATGAATAATGCAACCTATGATGGTCTTCCTGACGATTTGAAGAAAGTGATCGACGACAATTCGGGCTTTGAATTCTCTGCCTGGGCTGGAGTTACTCAAGAAGCCTACGCGTCACCAAGCCGCGAAATTGCTCGAGAGATGGGGAACAGTATCGTAGTTCTGGATGAAGAACAGTCAAAAATCTGGAGAGATGCTGCGCAACCTGTCTACGACAAATGGGCTGCTGACATGGACGAGCGCGGTTTTGACGGCTCCGCTTTGATTGAAGAGGCAGAAAAGCTCATAGCGAAGTATTCTGCTGAGCAAAAATAAAGCGCGAAAAAAATATCTAGGGGTCAGGTGCGTCGAAGTGCCTGGCCCTTGAAGCGATGAATGAAACGGTTCCATGCATTGAGCGCGGCGCTAAAAATAAAATTCCTGTTGGGAGGGCCAGAATTGGCGACATATAGGTTCTTTGAGCAGCTATCAAAAGCTGCGGCAATATTTGGTGGTCTTGTATTGATTGGCATCACCATTTTGACATGTGCGTCTATTGCGGGTCGGGCAATGATTGGCCTAGGCCTAGGTCCAATCAAAGGTGACTTTGAATTGGTTGAGGCTGGTGTAGCAATAGCTGTATGTGCGTTTCTTCCTTGGTGCCAAATGCAGCGAGGACATGCGACCGTCGATCTTTTTACGAATATGCTTCCCATTGATGTAAATCGTTGGATCAATCTGATTTCTGAAGCGCTGATGGCGATGGCGCTGGCTGTGATGACTTGGAAACTGTGGGACGGAATGGCAAATAAATTCGAATATGGCGATACAACTTTCATCCTCGAGATGCCTGTTTGGTGGCCCTACTTGGCTTGTTTCATTGTTTTGGTTCTCGCGTGTGTCGTTGCGGCATATCTTGTATTCGCAAGAGCCGTAGAGGCTTCAACCAAGACAAACATCATTTCTGGCTCGGGAGCGGTCCATTGAGTGTTCTTGAAATAGGAATTTGGTCGTTTCCTGCCCTTCTTGTCCTAATCTTTCTCCGTATTCCCATCGGTCTGTCGATGTTGGTTGCCGGAGTGCTCGGCTCGTATCTAGTCACTGACAGTTGGTTGCCCATCTTGTCGAAAATGAAAAATGAGACTTACTCAACATTTTCAAGCTATTCGCTGTCTATCGTGCCGTTGTTCTTGCTTATGGGCCAGTTTGCAACTTTGGGCGGAATGTCGCAGGCGCTGTTTAACTCAGCCGAAAAATGGGTAGGGCACAAAAGAGGCGGCGTTGCTATGGCCGCTATTGGCGCTTGCGCTGGTTTCGGTTCGATTTGTGGTTCTTCCTTGGCCACGGCTGCTACAATGAGCCAGGTCGCTCTACCGGAACTGCGCCGGCACGGGTATTCTGGACAATTGGCTACAGGCACTCTGGCCGCCGGCGGGACGCTTGGGATTTTGATTCCTCCGTCGTTTGTTCTTGTTATCTATGCCATTCTGACGGAACAGAATATTGCAAAGCTATTTGTTGTGGCGTTTATTCCTGGGCTCCTCGCTGCTTTAGGATATATGATCGCAATTTCAATCTATGTTAGACTATTCCCCGAAACTGCCGGATCGAGGGAGAGAGCTCCCTATTCAGAAAGATTTCGATCGCTGATTGAGGTTTGGCCGGTAGTAGTGATTTTTCTTGCAGTAGTAGGAGGAATCTACTCCGGTTGGTTTACACCGACCGAGGGAGCTGCCGTTGGTGCCGCAGGAACTGGTCTTCTGGCTTTGATCAATGGCGGGCTAACTTGGAAGACACTTGTGTCGTGTCTGCTGTCAACAGCATCCGCAACAGCCATGATTTTCTTCATCGTTTTTGGCGCAAGTATCTACAATGGCTTTTTAGCTTTGAGCCAAGTTCCTGTCGAACTTGCGAATTGGGTAGTAGAGCTAGGGCTGAACCCGTGGGCAGTCTTGGTCTTGATTCTGTTGGTCTACTTAGTTTTGGGGTGCGTCATGGATTCTCTGTCTATGATTTTACTTACGATCCCAATTTTTTTCCCCATAGTCTCTGCGCTTGATTATGGGCTGGGAGCTGAGGAGTTTGCACTCTGGTTTGGGATCATTGTTCTTATCGTAGTGGAGGTGGGGTTAATTACACCACCGGTCGGTATGAACCTTTTCGTTATCAATTCTATGGCAAAGGAAACGCCTCTTTCTGCTACGTTTAGAGGTGTCGTGCCTTTCATTTTGTCCGATTTGATTAGGACTGCGATATTGGTAATGTTCCCCTCAATTACATTGGTGCTTTTGCGAATGCTTTACTGACCGTTGGCGGGATAGACTTCGCCTTTCTCAACTTAGTCTTCTTCCGCCTAAGTCGCACTTAATCTCGCAGAGCAGTGAAGTGAATGAAAATTCGGAGATTAACAGGTTAGCCGGAGTATGGAGCCCACATTACTTTGTGGGCTCCATACAAAATCCGAAGTCGATGTTGAGTAGCAGCTTAGGTTACTTCGCAAAAATTCAGGCATCCTGCCGTTGCCTAACTTTGCTAGGTAGCGGCGTACGACCTTCGGCAATGAAAAGTTGAAAGATGATCGACTCGAACGATGCCTTAGCCGTTTTCGAGGAATTTGGAATACCAAAGGAGGAATTATGCCTAAACGTACCTTTGTTTTGGTGCCGGGAGCCTGGTTTGGTGGCTGGGTTTGGCGCGATCTGGCTGAGCGACTGCGTATGCAGGGGTGTATCGTCACTACCCCAACACTAACCGGTCTAGGTGAGCGCTGTCATACTAATTCCAATTCTGCCGATCTGACCCTTCATATTGAGGATGTAGTTTCGCACATTCAAATGGAAGGGCTAGACAATGTTGATCTATTGGGGTGGAGCTACGGAGGTATGGTTATCTCCGGGGTGCACTCCAGAATCCCTGAAAAAATTAGATCTCTAATATTTTTCGATGCATTTATGCCTGATAACGGTATGTCGCTGGTAGATATGATAGATATCGATAAACGGGAATTGTACGATACGGCACGAGGCGCAGACCAAAAAATTCCTCCCATTTCTATGAAGGCTTTCGGCGTTAACGATCCAACAGTACTTGAATTTGTAGAGCCGCGGACGTGCTTGCAGCCTTGGCGTACGTTTTTTGAGCCAGTTAGTGTTTCGCCTGACATCGGTCTAGTTTCGCAGTCTTATATACTTTGCACCAAATGGGGAATAGTTTCGCCTATGACTCGTTTTCTGCCTTTGGCGCTTACGCGCAAGGCGAATGTAATTAAAGTCAAAGGTAGTCATCTGGCAATGCTGACCGAACCAGATGAATCACTTGCTGCCGTACTATCCACTCCTTAAGGCGCCCTAAACCGATTCATCACATACATTTAGATTTGCTCAGATGTACCGCAGAAATCTCATATTATAGATGGCACAGTTTGCGGGCTAGCGATGTAATTGATGGGCTACCGCTTCCGCGCAAGATCCCGATCTTTTGTGGGGGCAGTCAGTATCAGTTATAGAATCGCAAATTTCGTTTTCAGCGTGTGAATGCTCTGGAGGAGTGCCAAATTCATTCGGCTAACATTCTAGGGTGGAGATTTTCCTCCGAATTGTTGTTGTGAGGTACGTGAAAACAATGCAGATGGTTGCTCGCCAAAGATGGCTATCTAGAGCCTCATCCATTCTGCTGCTCGGTGGAACCGTTTTCACTCTCGCAGATTTGTTAAGTGAAAATCACTTGTTTGCAGGAGCTGCGATGGTGTTGATCGTGTCTCACATTCTATTGTGCTGGCATTCCGTGCGATCGAACTCCAAAATTATGTTCCTACTCGCCATCCTATCTGGGTTGTTATTGATTCTTGCCGGGGGCGAGGTGGAAAGCCTTGCCCTTGCTGCGAGCCGCGCGCTCTACCTTCCAGCGCTGCTGACCGTCATGGCGATTCTGCGGGTGGCTGCGACACGTTCGAAAATCGTTAGCACCGCTGCGCACTTCCTGGTCACCCAGTCACCTTCACGGAGGTTTGCGCTTTTGGCAAGCGGAAGTCATATCTTTGGCATCTTGCTGAACCTTGGTGGTATCCAGCTTCTGTTAACGATTGCGTTGTCGCAGCGTAACCGTCTCGCGCCAACGCACGATATTGGAGAAGTACAGGGCCAGAGAATTACAAATGCAGTACTCCGCGGATTCGGAGCGACGATTCTTTGGTCGCCTATGGGCCTCGCGATCAACATGCTCATCCCAATGATGCCGAGCATCGATTACATTTCCTATCTGCCATATGGTCTCGGTCTAACTGTGATATTCTTCGTCCTAGGTTGGATCTTTGATCGCCTGGAAAACACGGTTCACCCTACATTTGTACCACCGACTCATGAAGGCGCTGGTTTGGCGATGGTCGCGCTTCTCGGATTAGTTCTCTCTATCACGGGGTTATCGGCTGTTTCGGAGGCGCTGATCGGAATTCCATTACGTGCGGCAATTCTAATTGTTATTCCCTTAGTAGCGGTCCTTTGGGTGCTACTAACTGAAAGGCAACCCTTCTCTAATAGCCTGACATCCCTCGCCCGCGAAGGTTTCAAAGCGCTCCCGGATTCCACCAGTGAAATTTGCCTGATTGGGGCCAGTGCCTTTCTTGGTTTTACTGTTGTTGAAATACTACCAGTCGATCATCTTCGAAAGCTGTTTGAGAGTGTTTCAATTAGTCCTGGGGCAGTGGGATGCATTGTTATTCTTCTTATGACAGCGGCTGGCCAACTTGGTTTATCGCCGATGGTAAGTGCGTTGGTTTGTACCGGTGCAATAATCTCATCAGGAATTGATGTGCCCGATCTGATATTGATGATAGCTGTCATGTGTGGCTGGTCTGGTACCATGCTCATTTCTCCATTTGCATCACCATTGGCGATCGCCGTGGCCTTGACTGGCAAGCCCGCTCATGAGGTTGGGCTGAAATGGAACGGCAGCTTTGTGGTGTGCTATTATTTGGTAATAATGATAGTACTTTTGATCGCAGGCGCGATGACCTGAGCTAATGGGATGAACAGCCTTCCCACCAACCCGCTGCTAGAGTGTCGGACTAGGGTCAGGACTCATAGCCAATAGATGACCAGCGCGGCGAGTGCGATTGCGGAGAGGAAGACCTTGGGGCATCTGTCGTATCGTGTGGCCACACGTCGCCAATCCTTCAGCCTGCCAAACATGATC
>NZ_OMOJ01000011.1 GCF_900302505.1 Pseudoprimorskyibacter insulae
TGGCGGTCTGGTCGCCGCGGGTCTCAAGGTGGCGGTCCACACAGTTGGCCGCAACGTTCAGCGTGCCATCGGCAAACCAGTTGATCTTGACCTGACCAAGCGTGAAATCAACGTCCTTGACCTGCGTGTACGGCTTGATCCAGTCAATCCGCTTGCCTTGCTCGCCCCAGAACGCCGCAGGATCCGCAATCGAAGACGCATACATCGCGTCATACGTCGCGGCATCTATCAACGCATGCGATACCGTCTCGGGCGAGGGGGGGTAAGTATTTTCTGACATAACTGTTCCTTGCATGGCTCGGAATGGAACTTGCCCCGCCCAACGCCTATTCGCAATCGAACAAAGGTATTGGGCGGGGCGGGTTTTCAGATCGCCAGATATTCGGCGCGCAGCTGTTCGTTTTCAAGCACTTCAGCAGCCGATCCGTCAAACACGATCGATCCGGTGTCCAAAATCACCGCACGGTCAGCCAATTGCAGGGCGCGGACGGCGTTTTGTTCAACAATAATCGTGGTCATACCCTGCTCTTTGATGTGGCGAAGGGTCTTTTCAATCTCGTCCACGATCACCGGGGCCAGACCTTCGTAAGGTTCGTCCAGCAGCAGCACCTTGATGTCACGGGCCAGGGCGCGCGCGATGGCCAGCATCTGCTGTTCGCCGCCCGACAGGGTCACGCCTTCCTGCTTGCGGCGTTCGCCCAGACGCGGGAACAGTTCATACAGGCGATCCAGCGACCAGCCGATCGGCGGGGCGATCTGGGCCAGTTCAAGGTTCTCCTCAACCGTCAGGCCGGGGATGATGCGGCGATCTTCGGGCACGAGGCCCAGACCGGCAGCAGCCGCCTGATGCGAGGCCATTTTGTGCAGCGGCTGGTGATCCAGCCAAATTTCCCCACGGCTGACCTGCGGGTTGTCCAGACGTGCGATGGACCGCAGCGTCGTGGTTTTGCCTGCACCGTTCCGGCCCAGCAGGGCAAGGATTTCGCCTTCGTGTACGTTGAAGGAAATCCCCTGCACGATGTAGCTTTCACCGTAGTAGGAGTGCATGTCCCAAACGGAGAGGAACGCGGGGGCGGTTTCGGCCTGGTTGGCGTTCTTCGAAAAATCGGGTCTGACGTTCATGTCTGCGTCTCCTTAATGGGCTTCGCCAAGGTAGGCTTCACGGACTTTCGGATGGCCCTTGATGTTCTGCGGGTCATCTTCAACCAGAGGCGTGCCCTGCGCCAAAACAGTAATCCGATCTGCAAGGCTGAACACCACGTGCATGTCGTGTTCGATGATCGCGATGGTGATATCACGTTCTTCCTTGATCTGTTTCAGCAGGTCGATGGTGTTGTTGGTATCGGCGCGGGCCATACCAGCGGTCGGTTCGTCCAGCAGAAGCAGTTTGGGGTTCTGGATCAGGCACATGGCCATCTCAAGGCGACGCTTGTCGCCGCGGGACATCGCCGCCGAGTGCATGCCGCGCTTGTCGATCATATTCACGTCGATCAACATTTGCTCGGCCTGCTCGACCATCTCTTTTTCGTTCATCATGTTTTCGATGGCATGCATACGGAACGAGCCGTCGCGGGCTGCGAAACATGGGATCATCATGTTTTCCATGACGGTCAGATCACCGAAGATCTCTGGCGTCTGGAACACGCGGGAAATGCCCATCTGGTTGATTTCATAGGGCGTGCGGCCCAGCACCGACTGGCCGTCAAACATAACCGAACCGGAGTCCGGGATCAGTTTGCCGACGAGGCAGTTCAGCAGGGTCGATTTCCCGGCCCCGTTGGGGCCGATGATCGCGTGCACGGTGTTTTCACGAACGCTCAGGTTCACGTCGGACAGGGCTTTCAGGCCACCGAAACGTTTGCCTACGTCTTTGACTTCAAGAATTCCCATCTGTCAGGTCTCCTTATTCTGCAGGCTCGGTCGAGGCCGATTTGTTGTCATCCGCCTTCTTGCCACGGAAGGCTTTGGCGATGCGCTGTCCGCCTTCAACCAGACCGCCGGGCAGGAAGATCACAACCAGCATGAAGATGATGCCAAGGGTCAGGTGCCAGCCTTTGCCGACGAAGGGGTGGATGATTGTCACTACCAAATCTTCCAGACCGTCGGGCATAAAGCTGAACCAGCCGTGTAGGACGTTGTCGTTGATCTTCGAGAAGATATTCTCAAAGTACTTGATCATACCTGCGCCCAGAACTGGACCGATCAGGGTGCCTGCGCCGCCAAGGATGGTCATCAGTACCACCTCGCCCGAAGCGGTCCACTGCATACGCTCAGCGCCTGCAAGCGGGTCCATCGAGGCCAGAAGGCCGCCAGCGAGGCCCGCATACATGCCCGAGATCACGAAGGCCGCCAAGGTGTAGGGCTTGGGGTTCAGACCGGTGTAGTTCATCCGGGTCTGGTTCGATTTGATCGCGCGCAGCATCATGCCAAAGGGCGAACGGAAGATGCGGATGGCCAAGTAGAATGCCAGTAGCATCGCGATCGCACAGACGTAGTAGCCAACCGAGAAGGTAAAGCTCCAGGGGCCGACGACCATGTCAAAGGACGACCGCATTTCTGCGCCAAACAGGTTGGTCACCGGGATCGACCCGTCAGCAGTGGCGCTTTGGCCCAGAACGCGGGGGTCTTCCAGCGTCAGCTGAAGGCCGGTTTCACCATTGGTCAGCGGAGTCAGCACCGAATAGGCCAGAGCGAAGGACATCTGCGCGAAGGCCAGCGTCAGGATCGAGAAGTAAATCCCGGTCCGGCGCAGCGATATGTAGCCGATGACAACCGCGAAGATGCCAGAGATCAGGACCGACAGGATGATCGCCGGAATGATGTTCATGCTGAGCAGTTTGAACATCCAAACCGCCGAGTAGGAGCCAATCCCGAGGAAGGCGGCGTGACCGAAGGACAGGTAGCCGGTCAGACCAAACAGGATGTTAAAGCCGATGGCGAAAATCCCGAAGATCACAAAGCGCTGCATCAGGTCGGGATAGCCCGCATTGAACTGCGCCAGACCCGAATTGGTCGGGAAGGGGTTAAGGATGAAGGGGGCTGCCAGCGTCAGGATGGCCACCAGCGCCAGCAGGGATGTGTCTTTTTTATCCAGTCCGAACATGTCTGGTTACTCCATCACGCCTTTGCGACCCATCAGACCACGCGGACGGGTCAGAAGGATGACGATGGCGACAAGGTAGATGATGATCTGGTTGATGCCGGGGATCAGGGTGATGACTTCTTTCATCGAGGCAAAGCTTTCCAGAATGCCCAGCAGGAACCCTGCCAGAACAGCGCCCGGAAGTGAGCCCATGCCGCCGACAACCACCACGACGAAGCTAAGAACCAAGAAGTCCATGCCCATGTGATAGTTTGGCGCGTTGATCGGGCCGTACATCACGCCCGCCAGACCGGCGACCGATGCGGCCAGGCCGAACATCAGGGTAAAGCGTTTGTCGATGTCGATGCCCAACAGACCAACGGTTTCGCGGTCGGCCATCCCGGCGCGAACAACCATCCCGAAGGTGGTGAACTGCAAGAAGGCAAAGACGGCGCCGATGATCGCGATGGCAAAGAAGAAGTACACGATCCGCCAAACCGGATAGACGATGCCTTCGGCCAGTTGCGCAACGCCGGACAGGGCCTCGGGCGCGGGGGTCTGGATCGGGTTGGCACCGTAGTAATACTTGATGATTTCCTGAAGCACGATCGCCAGACCGAAAGTCACAAGGATCTGGTCGGCGTGGGGGCGCTTGTAGAAATGCTTGATCAGGCCGCGTTCCATCGAAAAGCCGATCGCCAGCATCACGGGAATTGCGAATATGATGGCCAATGGGACCGACCATTCAATGATCGCCCCGCCTGTTTCCGGGCCGAACCATGATTCGACGTAAGGGGTCTTGACCTTCAGCGGGTTGCCGAGGAAGTCGGTCTTGCTTGGATCGACTGTCTCGTATGAAAGGTTGAGGATGCGCTGTAGCGTGACCGAGCAGAACGCCCCGATCATGAACAGTGCGCCGTGAGCGAAGTTCACCACGCCGAGCGTGCCGAAAATCAGTGTAAGCCCCAGCGCGATCAGCGCGTAGGCCGAGCCTTTGTCCAGCCCGTTTAGAGTTTGCAGAAGGAATGCGTCCATTGACCCCACCATCGGGTTAAGTGTGGAGAGCGCCCTCTGGCGGAGCCAGAGGACGGGGTGCGTTATTGCCGATGTTTCTTAATTTAAGTGGCTGATGTTATTTGAAATCAGCCTGAAACGGGCAATGGGGTGCGTGATGGCACGCACCCCAGCTTTTTATGCGCCCGGGTTACAGGTACCCAGTGCACCGCCCGCGAACATCGGGTGATCAGGTGCATAGGTAACTTGCTCAACCGGCGTCGCTTCGACGATTTCGACCAGCTCGAACTCGTTGCCCGGGTTCTCTGCGCCGCGCACAACCAGAACGTCTTTGAAGCACTGGTGGTCATCTGCACGGTACAGGGTCGGACCGTTGCCCAGACCGTCGAATTCGAAGCCTTCCAGGGCTTCTGCAACGGCGCAGGGGTTGAACGAACCGGCACGGGTCACGGCATCTGCGTACAGCAGGGTCTGAGCGTAGCAGGTCTGAGCGGCCTGGCTCGGCGGGAAGCCGTACTTTTCACCGAACGACTTAACAAACGCGTTGGTGCCGATGTAACGCGAGCCCATCTGGTTCTCGAGTTTCCAGTCCCAGTTCTGCGAGCCGACGATGCCCTTGATGTTCTGGCCAGCGCCTTTCGCCATCAGCTCCGAGTACAGCGGAACAACGATTTCGAAGTTCTTGCCGTTGACCTGCTTTTCACGCAGACCGAACTGAACAGCGTTGGTGAGCGAGTTCACCATGTTTCCGCCGTAGTGGTTCAGAACCAGAACGTCTGCGCCCGAGTTCAGAACCGGCGCGATGTACGACGAGAAGTCCGTCGAGGCCAGCGGGGTCAGAACGTTGTTGACAGTTTCCCAGCCCATGGCTTCGGTCGCTGCCTGGATCGACTCCTGCTGGGTCCAGCCCCAGGTGTAGTCGGCGGTCAGGTGATAGGCGCGACGGTCCGAACCGTACAGCTTGTTCAGCACCGGTGCCAGCGCAGCGGCCGACATGTAAGCGTTGAAGAAGTGACGGAAACCGTTGGCTTTCTTGTCCTTACCGGTGGTGTCGTTCGAGTGGGTCAGACCCGCCATGAAGATGATGCCGGCTTCTTGGCAGAGGCCCTGAACAGCAACAGCCACACCCGAGGACGAACCGCCCGAGATCATGATGGCGCCGTCTTTTTCGATCATCGACTTTGCCGAAGCGCGTGCCGCGTCCGACTTGGTCTGTGTATCACCGGTTACGAAATTGACTTTCTTGCCCAGAATGCCTGCACCGTTCAGCGCTTTCGACGAGAAGGTGTTCAGCATGCCGCCGTCGCCTTCGCCGTTCAGGTGCTGAACTGCCAGTTCAAAGGCGCGCAGTTCGTCAAGACCTTCTTCCGCGTACGGACCGGTCTGCGGAACGTTGAAGCCGAGCGTTACGGTATCGCCAGTCGGAGCGTTGGTGTAGCCACCATGGCTTGCGGCCGACAGATACGTCGGCAGAGCCAGACCGGCGCCAGCAACGGCACCCGTCTTGAGCACGCCACGGCGAGTCACATTGGTTTTGGACATATAATCCTCCCATTTTACGAAAAGACTGCAGGCTCCTCTTCCCGCAATCATTGGCACCATTGGTGCAAAGTCATTATGAATGGGTAAGAAAACTTCGCAACAAGCACTTTCGATAAAACAATTTTTTTGTAAAAAGCTAAACAGTGACCTATGGTAATGTGTAAAGAAATTTTTAACGCGGTGCAGAAACGCGTTGAATTCGTGAGGATTTCCGCATGTCGCGCGACACATTGACCGGCAGCCGGATCCGCGAAAGGCGGGTCATGTTAGGGCTAAAGCAATCAGACCTTGCGCGAAGGGCTGATATATCAGCTTCGTACCTCAATCTGATCGAACACAATCGCCGTAGAATCGGGGGCAAGCTGCTTTTGGTCATTGCCGATGTGCTTGGGGTTGAACCGGCCACTTTGACCGAAGGCGCCGAGGCCACATTGATCGCCACGCTGCGCGAAGCGGCAGGGGATGCGCCCAAAACCACCGCTGAATTGGATCGCCTGGACGAATTCGCCGGGCGTTTTCCGGGCTGGGCCGGGCTGCTGGCGGAAAACCGGTCGCGCGTCACCGCGCTTGAACGCACGGTTTCCGCACTCAACGACCGTCTGACCCATGATCCACATTTGGCCGAAGCGCTGCATGAGGTTCTGACAACTGTGACGGCCATCCGTTCCACCGCGTCCATTTTGGCCGAGCCGGGCGAAATCGAGATCGAATGGCAGCAGCGCTTTCATCGCAACATCAACGAAGATGCCGCCCGTCTTGCAGATACCAGTCGTGCCTTGGCCCAGTATCTTGACCGGGTTGACGATGACACAACCGACGTCGGCTCACCTCAGGATGAGCTTGATGCCGTATTGGCGCGGCATGGGTTCTACTTTCCTGAGCTGGAGGCAGGCACCGCACCGGCGGATTTTCTGGGCGAGGTTGGGGCCGGGCTGTCGCGGATCGCAAGTTATCTGTTGGCCGCTGTGCTTGAGCGCTTTGCGGCTGACGCCAAAGCGGTGCCTTCGGACACTCTGTTGCAAGAGGTTAAGGAGGTTGGGCCTGATCCATTCGCCATTGCCCTGCGGCTGGGCCTGTCGCCTGCGCAGATCATGCGCCGTATCGGGGCGCTGGCGAAACAGGCGGGGCTGGCAGATGTCGGCGTGGCCATTTGCGATGCCTCGGGCAGCCTGACGTTTCGTCAACCGTCCAACGACCTGCAATTTCCCCGCTTTGGCGCGGCCTGCACCATGCTGCCGCTCTATCAGGCTCTGT
Organism: Pseudoprimorskyibacter insulae; assembly: GCF_900302505.1. Lineage (GTDB taxonomy): Bacteria > Pseudomonadota > Alphaproteobacteria > Rhodobacterales > Rhodobacteraceae > Pseudoprimorskyibacter > Pseudoprimorskyibacter insulae. The sequence continues at coordinate 6,893 of NZ_OMOJ01000011.1, forward strand.
CGCAGCCGGTCATGCCAATTGTCACCGTGGTGGAGCTTCCGGGTGCCAACCCTACGCGATTGTTGACCTATTCCTATGCGGAACCTGTTCGCGCAAACCGTGCGGATCAACCGCGTTTACTTGAGGCAACGATGCTGGCAGTTCCGGTGCCCGCGGGTCGAAGTTTTGCGCCGCCTGTGGGTGTTGGTGTCAGTTGCGGAATCTGTTCGCGCGATGTCTGCCCCGGACGGCGGGAACCTTCGATTCTAAGTGAGGGATTCTGATACAGGTTTTGACTCGGGTCCTTGGAATGGCGATAACTACGATTAAAGTGCTACAAAAAGCACGACAAAGAGTGACGCAACCATTTTGGGGGGGAGACCAAATATGGGGAAGACGGTCCTGTTGATCGAGGATGAACCCAACATCATAGAAGCCATTAGTTTTATCCTCAGCCGGGACGGGTGGACCGTTGACACGCATTCCAACGGGCATGATGCGGTGGAGGTCGTAATGGGGAGGCGGCCTGACGTGTTGATCCTTGACGTGATGCTGCCGGGCAAAAGCGGCTATGAAATCCTGTCCGAACTGCGTGGCAGCCTATCGCCCAAGGATTTGCCGGTGTTGATGTTGACCGCGCGCGGCCAATCCAAAGACCGCGAATTGGCTGAACGGTCTGGCGTCAATCGCTTCATGACCAAGCCCTTTGCCAATGCCGAAGTGCTGGAGGCCGTCCGCTCGTTGGTGGTGGCATGAACGACGGGCCGCGGTTTGGCATCGGGCGCGGCCCATTGTTTGTTGAACGGCAAACCTATCGCCGCCGCCGGTTGATGGACGCGGCCCGTGTTGTGCCGGTCGTCGGCCTGTTTTTGTGGAGCATTCCCCTGCTTTGGAGCAAACTGCCTGAGGCTGCGGTGCCGACATCGCGGGCGTTGCTATTTGTCTTTGGGGTTTGGGTTGCGCTGATTGCTGTGGCCTTTCTGATCTCGTTGCCGTTGCGCCCCGTCGATAAGCCCGAGGATCAACCGGGCCGCAATTCATGACCACTTTGAATGCCCTGATCGCGGTTTGCCTGTGCTATGTCGCATTGCTGTTCGTTGTGGCCTTCGTGGCCGAACGGTCGGCTGCTCAGGGCCGGGTGGCGTGGCTGCGCTATCCGATGGTCTATACGCTGTCGTTATCGATCTATTGCACGGCCTGGACGTTCTACGGCGCGGTTGGCAATGCGGCCCGCAGCGGTCTTGAGTATCTGACGATTTACCTCGGCCCATCGCTGGTGATGGTCGGCTGGTGGTGGATCTTGCGCAAGCTGGTGAGAATTGGCCGGTCGCAGCGCATCACCTCGATCGCGGATTTGATCTCATCGCGTTTCGGCAAATCCAACTTGCTGGCCATTTGCGTGACGATCCTGGCCGTCGTTGGAACCACGCCCTATATCGCGCTGCAACTTCAATCGGTTACCCTGTCGTTTGAGGTCTTTGCCGAGGCCGCAAATCCCGGCCAATCGCTGACCCACAATGCCACCGCGCTATATCTGGCGATGGGTTTGGCGTTGTTCACGGTTGTTTTCGGCACGCGCAATCTGGATGCCAACGAACGCCATCACGGCGTGGTTATGGCCATCGCGGTTGAGGCAGTGGTCAAGCTCTTGGCGCTGATGGCGGTCGGGGTCTTCGTGGTCTGGGGCGTGGGCGGCGGTGTGGCCGATACGCTGCAACGCATTGATGCATCGGGCCTTGGCGAATGGCAGGTCAGCGGCGGGCGTTGGGCCGGGCTGATGTTCCTGTCGGCGGCGGCGTTTCTGTGTCTGCCGCGTATGTTCCAAGTTCTGGTGGTCGAAAACGACGACGAAAACCACCTGCGCACGGCCAGTTGGGCCTTCCCGATGTACATGATGCTGATGAGCCTGTTCGTGCTGCCCATCGCCGTTGTCGGGCTGGAACTTATGCCGGAAGGCGCAAACCCGGACACCTTCGTTCTGACCGTCCCGCTTAGCCAAGGGGCGGATGTGCTGGCGGTGCTGTCGTTTTTGGGCGGTTTTTCCTCGGCCACGTCGATGGTCATCGTGGCGGCAATTGCACTGTCGACCATGGTGTCGAACCACATCGTAATGCCGATCTGGCTTCGGGTCGCGCCGGGCGAGGGTGCGTCGGTGTCGGGGGATGTGCGCCATGTGGTCATGTTGGCGCGGCGGATGTCGATCGCCGGCATCCTGTTCCTTGGGTATCTGTATTATAGCCTGTCTGGCGGCGGCACGGCCCTGTCGACCATTGGCCTTGTGTCTTTCACCGGGGTTGCGCAGGTCTTGCCGGTGATGCTTGGCGGGATCTTTTGGCGGGGGGCCACGCGGGTCGGGGCTTTGGCGGGTCTTTGCACCGGGTTCGCGATCTGGTTATACACATCGTTCCTCCCCAGCTTTGGCCCCGGCCATTTCATGAGCGGCGATATCGTCGCCTTTGGCCCGCTTGGGCTTGGCTGGCTGCGGCCCCATGCGCTGTTCGGGATCGAAGGGATGGATCCGCTGCTGCATGCCCTGCTTTGGAGCATCTCGCTCAATACGCTTGTGTTTATCGCCGTGTCGATTGCCAGCTTCCCATCGCCGCTGGAACGGCTTCAGGGCGCGCAATTCGTCAATGTGTTCCAGCATTCGGTCGGCGCGCGCGGCTGGTCTGCCGGGGTCGCCCAAAGCGAAGACCTGATGATCATGGCGCAGCGGATCTTGGGCGCACGAGAGGCGCAGGCCCTGTTCACCCGAGAGGCGGCGGGCCAGGGACGTGGCGGCCAATTGCCTGACCCATCGCCCGATTTTCTGCAAACGTTGGAGCGTGAATTGGCGGGCTCGGTCGGGGCGGCGACGGCGCATGCGATGATCGGCCAGATCGTCGGCGGGGCGGCGGTTTCGGTCGAAGATCTGATGGCCGTGGCGGATGAAACCGCACAGATGATGGAATATTCATCGCGGCTTGAGGCGCAGTCTGAAGAACTCAGCCAGACTGCCGGTAAGCTGCGGGAAGCAAACGAAAAGCTGACACGCCTTTCGGTACAGAAAGACGCCTTCCTCAGCCAGATCAGCCACGAGCTGCGCACGCCCATGACCTCGATCCGCGCCTTCAGCGAGATTTTGCGCGACAGCGACGGGTTGCCGCCAGAGGATCAGACCAAATATGCTTCGATCATCCATGACGAAGCGATCCGCCTGACGCGGCTTTTGGATGATCTGCTGGATCTGAGCGTGTTGGAAAACGGTCAGGTGAACCTGAACCTACGGCGCGGGTCGCTGCGTGATGTATTGGAACGCGCCGTAGCCGCCGCTGTGGCCGACGATTCGCAAGGGGTGATCGAATTGCGGCGGGATACCGTGGCCGAAGACATCACGCTTTACACCGATCTGGACCGGCTGAGTCAGGTGTTTATCAACCTGATTTCCAACGCCCGCAAATACTGTGATGCCGTTGATGCTGTTCTCGAAATTCGGGTTCAGTCAGGCAATGACACTGTGATCCTGGATTTCATTGACAATGGCACCGGCATCGCCCCCGAGGCGCAGGACGTGATTTTTGAAAAGTTCTCTCGGGTGTCGGATCAAAAGGCGGGGGGCGCGGGGCTTGGACTGGCGATTTGCCGTCAGATCGTCACGCGGCTTGGCGGGAAAATTGACTATTTGCCGGGCCAACAAGGGGCCGCATTTCGCGTTGTCCTGCCGATGGCGATTGATTGACCAGAAAGATAAACGCCTTGGTAACCAAATCCCGGTAGCCCTGAGATAGGGCAAAACACGGGGTGCAGAATGGCTCAGGGTTCCGGCAACAGATCAAGCAGCGTTTTAGGGCGCAAGGTCAGTATTGCCCGCCAAATGCGTGAAGCCCGTGGCGTTGTGACGCCGACACGGGCCTTGCGCCGGTCCCTGTCGCGGGCGGCGGATCGTTTGTGGGATCTGCCGCTTGTCACGCAGGGGATGCGGGCGGATACGGTCGATCAGGAAAGCTGTCTTGAGGCGCTGAACAGCGATGAACTGATGCTCTTGCTGGAAGGGCCGCAGGGCGCGCTTGGTTTGGCGACCCTGTCGCGGGCCGTGGTTATGGGGCTGGTTGAGGTGCAGACCATCGGCTTGGTCACGCCGATCCCGCCCGATGATCGGCCCTATACGCCAACAGATGCCGCCATGGTCGCGCCTTTGATCGATGAAACCTTGGCGGGGCTAGAGGCGATTTTGCACGCCGCCCCCGAAGGTAGCGCGCTGACGGGGTTTCGGTTTGGCGCGATGCTGGACGATGTGCGCACCGCCGGATTAACGCTGGAAGCGCCCGAATTCGCCGAATTCCTGGTTGAAGTGGACCTGATGGGCGGCAAAGCGGGAACCGTGCGTTTCTTCTTCCCGCAGTCCGAAATATGCGAAGATCCTGCGCCCGGCAGGTCAGACCCTGCGCCGCACCAAGAGGCGCTTGAAACCGTGCCGGCGGCTGTCGATGTCGTGCTGCCTGCACTGCGTTTGCCATTGTCGCAAATCCGGTCGCTGAAGGCGGGGCAACGGTTGGTTTTGTCGGGGGATGCGGTGACGCAGGCGTGGTTGGTTGCCGGCCGCAAACACCGGATCACCAAGGGGCGGCTTGGCCAGATGAACGGATGTTTGGCGTTCCGGGTGGAAACGGGCGAAAATCGGCCTGAGGCTACGGGCGTCGGCCCGATTGATCTTGGCGACGCGCCCGATGGGATGGCCTCGCCTGCGCCGATGGCCATGGATATCCCGCAAGATCCGGTTGCCCCGATTGAGGCGGACAGCCCAATGTCCGAAGGGCTGCCTGACTTGGATATGGACTTCGGCAGCGAACTTGACGGGCTGCCTATGACGCTTGATCCGATCGAACCCTAAAGGGTTTAGACCAGCGTGTTCAGCATGGGCCGCAGGCCTTCTAGATCATAGCCGCCTTCGGCCGCTGCCGACAGAACGCCGTCAACGCCCCGATCCGGCGCGTGGCCGATGGCCCAGACAACCGTGCTGCGGGTGCCGCTGGCGCAATAGGCCAAAACTGGCCCTGTCGCGTTTTCCAGCAACTCTCGCTGACGGGCGACATTGTCGGGCGTCATGGTTTGATGGGTCAGCGGCAGGACTTCGAACGCCATGCCTGCGGCCTGAACCGCCTGACCAATTGCGTCAGCTTGCAGCGCGGGCGGCACTTCGCCGTCGGGACGGTTGCAAATAACAAGGGTAAAGCCCGCCTCTTTCAAGGCGGGCACGTCTTCCGCAACGATCTGCGGAGCGACGAAATATTCGGGGGTGATTTGCTTTGGTGCCATACCTTCCGAATTACTCGGCGGGAACGACTCTGTCTAGTCTCGCGCGTAGCATCGGGGCCAGTAACATCCCCGAAATCATCGCCGCGACAAACACCCATGTCCCCATACCGCCATAGCTGAGCGAGGCGATGGACGGGCCCGGACACAAACCGGCCAGACCCCAACCAAGACCGAACATGGTGGACCCGATGATCAGGTTGCGCCCCAGTTCGGGTTTCGGCGGCGGCGGGAAGGTGCCACCAAGGACGGGCGTGTTGCGCACACGGGTCAGGCGCCATGCGATGAACATCGGAATCATCGCGCCGCCCATCACAAAGGCCAGCGTCGGATCCCACGCGCCAAAGACGTCCAGCCAGCCCTGCACCTTGGTGGTGTCGGTCATGCCAGATACGAACAGGCCCGCGCCAAAGAACGATCCTGCGATCAATGCAAACAGATTACGCATCAGATGATCCCCAAGATGTGACGAAACAGTACAACCGAGATCCCGCCAGCCAGAATGTAGAAGACGGTGGCAACGATGCCCCGCAGGCTCAGACGGGAAATCCCGCACACGCCGTGGCCAGAGGTACAGCCGTTGGCGATACGCGTGCCGACACCGACCAACAGGCCAGCGGCGACCAAAACGCCGATGTTGTTCGTGACATGTGTATCAACCGAGCCATAGAGCGGCATCAGCAGGATCGGCAGCAGGACAACCCCGGCCAGAAAGAACAGCCGTTCCCATTTGGTGTCTTTGCCAGAGCCATCGACCAGGCCCCCGATAATTCCGCTTGCGCCCATGATGCGCCCGTTTGCCAAAAGGTAAACCGCACCTCCGGTGCCAATCAGCAAGCCGCCGATCAGCCCCCAGATCCAATCTTGTTCCATTTGCGTTTCCTATAAATCCTGTATGGGGGTGCCCTGCCGGTTCGCGGCGGCAGGGCTATATGTTTAGATTTTGTTGACGGGCACCTTCAGGAACACGTCGCCTTTTTCGTCAGGTTCCGGCATGTGCCCGGCACGCATGTTCACTTGCAGCGACGGGATGATCAGCTTGGGCATTGCCAAGGTCGCGTCACGCTCATCGCGCATTTTGATGAAGGCTTCGGCCGATTTGCCTTCGCCCACGTGGATGTTCAGCGCTTTCTGTTCGCCCACGGTGGTTTCCCACGCGTATTCGTCGCGGCCCGGTGCTTTGTAGTCGTGGCCTACGAAAATGCGGGTCTCTTCGGGCAGGCTGAGGATCTTCTGGATCGACGCGAACAGCGTCTCGGACGATCCGCCCGGGAAGTCGCAGCGTGCGGTGCCAAAGTCCGGCATGAACAGCGTGTCGCCAACAAAGGCCGCGTCGCCGATGACATAGGTCAGACAGGCGGGCGTGTGGCCCGGCGTGTGCAGAACGTCGCCGCGCATCTGGCCGATCATGACGCTGTCGCCTTCCTTGAACAGCTTGTCGAATTGCGACCCGTCGCGTTGGAATTCGGTGCCTTCGTTGAAGACCTTACCGAAAGTGTCCTGCACGATCGTGATCCGGTCGCCGATCCCGATCTTGCCGCCGACCTTTTCTTGGATATAAGGCGCGGCCGACAGGTGGTCAGCATGGACGTGGCTTTCCAGAAGCCATTCAACATTCAGGTTGTTTTCCTGAACGTATTTGATGATGGCATCGGCCGAACGCGTATCGGTGCGGCCCGAGCTGTAGTCGAAGTCCAGAACGCTGTCGACGATAGCGCAGGCGCTGCCTTGCGGGTCGCGAACGACATACGAAATGGTGTTGGTGGCTTCGTCAAAGAATGCGGTGACTTCAGGTGACATGATGTATCCCTCTGGTTTCGGAACATCATATACGTCTTTCTGAATATGTTTCAAGGGGTGATTTTTGTTGACCTGCCTCAAGGTAAAGTATCCGTGAAAATGGCAAGATTCCTCTGAAATCAAGTCAGGAGGAGCGGATGCAACAAGAACAATACGAACGCAAGCTTCGGGAGCGGCTGAAAGAATTGGGCGTTCGACTGATTCACGTCGAGGCCGAATTGGACGCCCCCCATTCGAAAGATTGGGAAGAAATGGCCACCGAACGCGAAGGCGATGAAGTTCTCGAAGGGCTGGGCCAGTCGGGCCTAGACGAAATTGAGCGGATCAAAGCCGCTTTATCGCGCATCTCTGCCGGAGAATTTGGCATTTGCGTTCAATGCGGCGGCGATATCTCTCAGGCTCGGTTGGAAATTCTGCCCGAGACCCCGCTTTGTCGTGACTGTGCAGCAAAACACTAACAAACTGAACGATGCGGAGGGGAGTCCGCAAGTTTGGGAGGATTGAACCATGAAAAGCAAACTTGAAAAACTTGTCGCCATTGAACAGAACATCGCCACGTCCCTTGGGACTGCGCGGCAGCGGCATCTGAAGGAATTAAGCGCCGAGGTAACGCGCTTGGTCGATATGGATGTGCTGAGCGAATGCCAGGCCCAGGAACGCCTGAAAGCTTGGTCCGATGAGGCTCAGGACGACCTTTTCGATAATATGCCAGTCTAAAAAGGCTCTGCGGCTTGCCATAGCGGGCTGATTCGATTCTACTGCCCGAAAGCGCGAAAAGCGCCTTCCTGAGAACAGGGATTGTCCGACCGGGACAGGAGCAGTGAATGGTCGAATCGGTGAAAATGTCCGTAGCGGACGGCGTGGCCTTCCTTGTGATCGAGGGGGGCGCTGGTAATGCGATGACCGTCGACATCCGGTCTGCATGTCTGGACGCGATCAAAGCCGCCGAAGCCAATTCAGACGTTTCTGAGATTGTCCTGCTTGGACATGGGGCCCGGTTTCCGTCGGGCCCTTCTTTAGTTGAGCTGGGCAAGGGCGAAGCCAGCCCGACTTTGGCCGATCTGTGCCTCGCGATCGAGGGGTGTTCCAAGCCCGTTGTCGCGGGTGTCATGGGGGCGGCGCAATCCGGCGGGATGGAGCTTTTGCTGGCCGCCCATTACCGGATCGCGGACAAACGCGCACGTGTTGGGTTCCCATCCGTGCGGCAGGGGGTGATCCCTTGCGCGGGCGGCACACAGCGTGCGCCGCGTCTGATAGGGGTGTCTGCCACGCTCGACCTGTTGCTGACCGGCGCGCTGATCCCGGTGACCGATGCACGCCTCGCCAACCTCTTCGACACGATCACCGAATTGCCCTTGGCGCAGGCGGCGCTGAGCTTTTGCCAGACGTTGCGGGGAAGCGGGCAGGGGCCGCGCCCGACAGAGGATCGCGCGGAGGGTGTTGCCGATTTCGCCTCTGCGAATGCCAGCATCAAAGCGGCGCGCGATGCCGCTGAAAGTGCGGCGGCAATCGAAGCGGTGTCTTGCGTCGAGGCTTCGTTGCTATTGCCCTATTCGGCAGGTTTGGTGTTTGAGGCTGAGGCTTTCCAAACCGTGATTGCAACGTCCGAAAGCGCGGCCTTGCGCCATGCCTATACGTCTGAATTCCGGGCGGCCACTGCGCCCGTGCCGGGTGGTGCGCGGCCAACGGTCGACACATTGGCCATTTTGGGCCACACGGCCTTTGCGGTTCGGCTGGTCATGGCGGCCTTGTCGGCGGGCTGTGCCGTGCATTGGGGCGGCGACGTGCCAGAGCAGCGCAAAGAGGCGATTGCCGCGCTGGTTCGCTTGATGGGGGGCAACCCCGAAGATTCCCGGTTTGAACTTCTGCGCACCGGCCCCGTTCAGGACATGCTGGACGACGTTGATATCGTGCTTCTGGCGGCGCCGGTTGACGGCGGGCTTGATACACCTGAAGGGCTGGCCGTATTCAAGCTTTACCCCGACCGGGTCGATCATGTGGGTCTGCGGTTTTCCGGCAATATGGAGCGGGGCCGCCTGGCCGAGATAATCGCCGGGCCTGATGCCACGCAGGCGCAAATTGCCGCCGCGATCACCCTGTCGCGGCGCATGGCGCAGGTGCCGGTGGTTGTTGCCTCTTCGGGGTTTTCCATCTGCGACCGGTTGGCGGCGGCCATCTTCCGGGGCACCGACGCGCTGGTCGATCAAGGGGTGTCCTTTGTCGATATCGACAAGGCGATGATTGCATGGGGCTGGCCTTTGCCGCCCTTCATGATGCGTGATCGCAAGGGGCTGGAAACAGCGGCCCGGATGCCCCGCGCCAAGGGCGGCGCGAATTGGGCGCAGGTGCCGGTGGCGCTGGGCCGGACGGGCCTGTCGGCGGGCAAAGGGTTTTACGACTACGAAAAGGGCAAGATGCCCGTCCCATCGCCCGAGGTGCTGCAGGCCATCGACGACAAGGTGGGCCAGCGCAAAACCATGACCGACCGACAGATCATCGAACTTGTTCTAGGGGCGTTGGCCAATGAAGGGATGCGCATGCTGGCCGATCAATGGGCCGCTTGCCCCGGCGATATCGACGTGGCCGCGATGTTGGGGCTGGAATTCCCGCGCAGTCTGGGCGGTCCAATGCATGCCGCCGATCAGGTCGGGCTGCTGAAGCTGTCCAAGGCGATGAAGGCGTTCGACCACCCCGATACGCCCTTCTGGACGCCTCACACTGTTTTGGCAGACATGATCCGCAACGGGCAAAACTTTGCCTCGCGCAATCCGGCCTGAGGGGGTTAGCCTAGGAAGATGCCGATGATGACGGTCATCAGGCCAATCACCGATACGAACAGCGACCCTATGTTCAGCGGCATGGCCTTCTGAACCACCACGCGCAATTCGTCATCGCTCAGCCCGGCTTTGCGGGCGCGGGCGACTTTGACGATGCTCAGAACCAGTCCGATCAGCCCCAACAGTGAAATTGCGGCCCCTGTCCAGATCACGGCGTCCATGGTTGTTCCCCTTCGTGGCTATGCTCGTGCGGGCGGTAATCGAATGCCGCCGTGTGTTCAACCCTTGATGGGAAGCGCAGGGGGCGGTATCGAAGGGGCCTCATTGGCAGGAGAGCAACATGGACCCGATCGAAGACAATGCCGCCGAGGCCAACTACCGGGTGACCGCAGGAGAGCTGCGCCAGTTCATCGAACGGTTGGAGCGGCTGGACGAAGAGAAAAAAGTGATCGCCGAGCAGATGAAGGAAGTGATGGCCGAAGCCAAAGGGCGCGGCTATGACACCAAGGTGATCCGCAAGGTCATCGCCCTGCGCAAGCGTGAACCCGATGACATCGCAGAAGAAGAAGCAGTGCTTGAAATGTACAAAGAAGCGCTGGGCATGAGCTAAGCGCCGACATCGGCAAATGTAACAGTTTTTTGACTTCGATCAGGGCGGCCTTTGGGGCCGCCCTTTATGATTGCGGCATCCCATTTCTAATCAGGAGACGCCGTATGAACATGCCCGATCCCGCGCCCAGCACCGAAGCCGCCGAAGTAGTTACGCCTGTTCAGAAACCGTCTGTTCCCCAGCCAACGCCCGATCAGATCCGCATGGCGTTTGAATCCGGCAAATACCCCTATCGCCGCAAAATGGCGCGCCGCGAATACGAATTGCAGAAGGCCGCGCTTCAGTCTGAATTGCTGAAGGTTCAGCTGTGGGCGCAAGAAACCGGACAGAAATTTGTTTTGCTGTTCGAAGGCCGTGATGCGGCGGGCAAAGGCGGCACGATCAAACGGTTCATGGAGCATCTGAACCCGCGGTCGGCGCGTGTGGTCGCGCTCAATAAACCGACGTGGGAAGAAAAGGGGCAGTGGTATTTCCAACGTTACATCAAGGAACTGCCCACCGTCGGCGAAATGGTGTTCTATGATCGGTCTTGGTACAATCGCGCGGGCGTGGAACGGGTCATGGGCTTTTGTGAACCGAATGAATACCTCGAATTCATGCGCCAGACGCCAGATCTGGAACGGATGCTGGTCCGCTCTGGCATTCGCCTTTACAAATATTGGTTCTCGGTCACGCAGACCGAACAGCGCAACCGGTTCAAATCGCGTGAAACCGATCCGCTTAAGCAGTGGAAGCTTAGCCCGATCGACAAGGCCAGCCTTGATAAGTGGGACGATTACACCGAAGCCAAAGAGGCGATGTTCTTCTACACCGACACCGCCGACGCGCCTTGGACGGTGATCAAGTCCAACGACAAGAAGCGCGCCCGCCTGAACTGCATGCGTCATTTCCTGTCGACGCTGGATTATCCGGGCAAAGATCCTTCGATCGCCACCGCGCCCGATCCATTGATCGTGGCCGGGGCGCATCACGTCATTCACCGGTCTGACCACATTCTGGGCACGGCGCTGCACCCCGAAACGCGCAAGGCGGCCAAGGCCTAAGGCTCGCCCCGTCATACACCCATCAGCGCAGGCACGCGTTGCGCTGATGGCACCGTCCCGGCCGGTCTGCCGGCTGGGCTTGCCTTCATGAAATCGCTCCGTCACACTTCGGCGGCTGACCTCAAGGCATTTGAGGAAGTCGCGCTGGTTTCCTGACCCGTGCAAGGCTAAGCCTTGCGGGTCCGCCCGGTATTCAAAGGACGTTTCATGACGGATCAGACATTGTCGCCGCTTGGCCATTTTCGGGCTTTGCTGGTTCTTGGCCTGCCTCTGATTGGCGGGCATTTGGCCCAATTTGCCATCGGGTTGACCGATACTATTATGCTGGGCTGGTACGGCGTGGCCGAACTGGCTGCGCTGACATTGGCGACGACTTGGTTCTTTGTTCTGTTCCTTCTGGGCAGCGGCTTTGCTTGGGCAGTGATGCCGATGGTCGCCAGCTTCCACGCCGAACAGGATCAGCAAAGCGTGCGCCGGGCCACGCGCATGGGGCTTTGGCTGTCGGGGTTCTTCTTTTGCGCTGCCTTGCCCCTGATGCTGTGGTCGCGGCCAATCTTCTTGGCCTTGGGGCAAGCGCCCGATCTGGCCGAGATGGCCCAGACCTACCTGCGGATTGCGGGGCTTGGCATGTTGCCCGCCTTGGGCGTGATGGTGCTAAAATCCTACCTCGCCGCGCTAGAGCGGACACAGACGATTTTCTGGATCACGGTCGGGGCGGCGGTGCTGAACGGCGTGGCCAACTATATCCTGATCTTCGGCAATTTCGGTGCGCCCGAACTGGGCATTCGCGGCGGTGCGCTGGCGTCACTGATGACCAGCCTGCTGTCGTTCGCGGCGGTTGTTGTCTATGCGGTCCGCATCTTGCCGGAACACGCGTTGTTCCAACGCTTCTGGCGGGCGGATGGCGAAATGTTGCGCCGGGTGTTTCAGCTTGGCTGGCCCATCGGCCTGACCAACCTGTCCGAGGTCGGCCTGTTCGCCAGCAGTGCTTTTATGGTCGGCTGGCTGGGTACGGTGCCGCTTGCGGCGCATGGCATCGCGCTTCAGGTGGCCACGGCGACCTTTATGATCCATCTGGGCCTTAGCAATGCGGCGACCGTGCGGGCGGGCGCGGCCCTTGGGCGGCGCGACGTGGCCGGGCTGACTCGCGGGGCCAAGGTGGCCAGCATGACATCGCTGATGATTGCCGTTGTCGCCTCGACCGCGTTCTTTGCGATCCCCGAAGTGCTGATCCGCCCCTTCCTTGATCCGGCGGAACCAAAGCTGGATGAGATCATGTTGATCGGCACCGGGCTATTGGCGCTCGCTGCTCTGTTCCAGATGTTCGACGGTGCGCAGGTCATCGCGCTTGGCCTGTTGCGCGGCGTGCAAGACACCCGCGTGCCGATGATCATGGCGGCGACGGCCTATTGGGTGATCGGCCTGCCTGCGGGCTATGTGCTGGCCTTCGTCGCGGGCCTTGGGGCCAAGGGCATTTGGATTGGCTTGGTGCTTGGCCTGTCTGCGGCGGCGGTCATGCTGCTGTGGCGGTTCTGGCGGCATTCGGTCCCGGCTTTGCCGCGCTAGGCGCTTGCACGCGGGCCGGGGCTGGGCCAAAACGGCGCGAACGCTAACATCGGGGCAGGATCATGCAAAAAGCCGATTGGATCGCCGTGGACTGGGGCACGTCGCATATGCGCGCCTGGGCCATGGACGCACAGGACAAGGTGATCGCCGAACGTCATAGCGACCGGGGCATGGGGCAGATCACACCTGATCAATACCCCGGTGTTCTGGCGGATCTGATGGGCGAGTTGCTGCCCGATGGTCCGGTTCAGGCGATCATCTGCGGCATGGCCGGTGCCCGTCAGGGCTGGGTTGAGGCGCCCTATACCGCCGTTCCCTGTAACCCGCCGTCCGCTGCGACCGCCGTTCAGGTACAGGCTGGCCAGATCGCCGCATTCATCCTGCCGGGTGTGTCACAAGCCAGCCCGCCTGACGTAATGCGCGGCGAGGAAACGCAGATCGCGGGCTTCATGGCCGCCAATTCCAAGTTCGACGGGGTGATTTGCCTGCCCGGCACCCATACGAAATGGGTCCATGTCAGCGCGGGCGAAATCGTCAGCTTTCAGACCTTCATGAGCGGCGAGATTTTCGCTCTGCTGTCTGGCCAATCCGTGCTGCGCCATTCCGTGGCCGGCGATGGCTGGTCGGATGAGGCTTTTGCCGAGGCCGTCGCCGATGCCATGGCCCGCCCCGGCACGCTGGCGGCAAAACTGTTTTCGATCCGCGCCGATGGGCTGCTGAATGGCACCGGGGCCGATGTGGCCCGTGCGCGCTTGTCAGGGCTGTTGATCGGCCTCGAACTGGCGGGGGCGCGGCCTTATTGGCTGGGGCAGGATATCGCGCTGGTGGGGGCTGCCCCCCTATGCCGCCTTTATCAATCGGCCCTGTCCGCGCAAGGCGCACCCGCCCGTATTGCCGATGTCACGGAAATGACCCTCGCAGGCTTGATCGCTGCACACGCCACCTTGAAGGATCCGCAATGACCCATCGCAACGTTATCGCCATTCTGCGCGGCATCACCCCGGACCAAGCCGCCGAGGCCGCCATCGCCTTGGTTGAGGCCGGGATCACCATCATTGAGGTTCCGCTCAATTCGCCCGAGCCGCTGAACAGCATCGCCCGGATGATCGAGGCCGTGGGCGACCGCGCGCTGATCGGGGCCGGGACGGTCTTGACGGTTGAGCAGGTGGCCGATCTGGCCGCCATCGGCGCGGCATTGGTCGTCTCGCCCGATTGCAACCCTGAGGTCATCGCCGCCACCAAGGCCGCTGGCATGCTGTCCTATCCCGGCGTCATGACGCCGACCGAATGCTTTGCCGCGCTGCGGGCCGGGGCGGATGGGCTGAAATTCTTCCCCGCCTTCCTGACCGGCACCAAAGGGCTGGCGGCGATCAAGGCCGTTCTGCCGCCGGACACGGCCACCTATGCGGTCGGCGGTGTTGGCCCGGCGCAGTTTGCCGATTGGCAGGCGGTGGGCGTGACCGGCTTTGGCATGGGGTCGAACCTGTTCAAACCGGGCATGGCAACGGGTGACATCGCCGCCAACGCTCGTGAGGTGGTCGCCGCCTATGACGCGGCTTTCCCGGCCTGACCCGGTAATCCTTCGGGATTTTTGATTAATTATTGGGCAGTCCTGCCGGGGCTGCCCTGTTTTTTGACATTCTGCCAGGTGAATCCTGCCTTTCCTCCGGCATCGGCCTTGTGACTCGCCATGGCTCCGCAGCAATTTGAGGCAAAGTTGCAGGGGGTGCCAAAATTCTGGACGCAAGCGTGATATCCGCCGCAGACACGGCCAAGGCCCAACGGGCGCGGGGGGCTTTGCGCCTGTCCGCGCGTCGGCGCGGCCCGCTGTCCGAGATTGGCGAGCTGTATCAGGCGGGCTCTATGAGGCTGCTGTTCCCGCAGCGGCGCGGCCCGGCCCTGTCGGCGGTAATGTTGAACACCGCAGGCGGCGTGACGGGCGGCGATCAGTTCGCCCTAGACCTAGAGGCCGAGGCGGGCAGCCATCTGACCATCTCGACCCAAGCGGCCGAACGGATCTATCGCGCACAGCCCGGACCGTCGGGGCAAGTCACCAACCGTTTGGTTTTGCGCGACAATACCCGCGTGGATTGGTTGCCGCAGGAAACCATTCTGTTCGATCAGGCGTCGCTGTCGCGGCGGCTTGAGATCGATATGACCGCCTCATCCCGTCTACTAGCCTGCGAAGCGTTGGTCTTTGGCCGCCGCGCCATGGGCGAAACGGTGGACCAATTGCACCTGACCGACCGGATTGACCTGCGGATCGATGGGCGCTTGGCCTTTGCCGACCGTCTGCGCCTGACCAGCAATGCCGAGGCGCAACTGGCCCGGATCGGTGTGGCAGGCGGCGCGGTCGCCATGGCGACGATCCTTTTCGCAGCATCGGGCGCGGCGGGCCATGTGCCAGCCTTGCGCGACATGCTGCCAAACACAGGCGGCGTCAGCGCCCTAAGCGGCGATCTAATCGTGCTGCGGGTGCTGGGCGCCGATTCCTACGCATTGCGCCAATCGGTTTTGCCGGTTCTGGCCCACCTCAACCAAGCGGCCTTGCCGCGGACCTGGATGATCTGACATGCAATTAACCCCCCGTGAAAAAGACAAACTTCTGGTGGCCATGGCCGCAATCGTGGCCCGCAAACGGCTTGAGCGCGGCGTGAAACTGAACCACCCCGAAGCGATTGCCCTGATTACGGATGCAGTGGTCGAAGGCGCGCGCGACGGGCGCAGCGTGGCCGATCTGATGCAGGCGGGGGCGCAGGTCATCAGCCGCGACCAATGCATGGAGGGCATCCCCGAGATGATCCACGAAGTGCAGGTCGAGGCCACCTTTCCCGACGGCACCAAACTGGTGACCGTTCACAACCCAATTCGATAACAACAGGGACCGATCCGATGAAAAAAGCTGTGTTCTTCACGTCTCTCCTTGCGACCCCGGCCATGGCCCATGACGGCGTGCATCTGCACCCGCATGACGGCGCAAGCTGGATGGTCGTTGCGGCGGCGCTGGCAGTGATCCTTGGGGCAGGGGCCTTGAAACTGGCCAGCACCCGGAGCCGCGCATGATCCCCGGAGAGCTGTTTCCAGCTGATGGCGATCTGATCCTGAACGCGGATCGCGAGGCCATCACGCTGACCGTTGCCAATACGGGCGACCGGCCTGTGCAGGTCGGCAGTCACTATCATTTTGCCGAAACCAACCCCGCATTGGACTTTGACCGCGATGCGGCACGGGGCATGCGTCTGGACATCGCCGCAGGCACAGCCGTGCGGTTTGAACCGGGCCAGCGACGCGATGTCGCGCTTATCCCGATCGCGGGCGGGCGCAAGATCTACGGGTTTAATCAGAAGGTCATGGGCGCGTTGTAGCGCTGTGCATGTGTGTGCGTTTTGGATCGTCGAATGAAGCTGATTGCTGCGATTTTTGGGGCCTGTTTGGGGGCATCTGCCGCCATGGGGCAGACCCTTGATTGCGATAATGCGACAAGTCAGGCCGAAATGACTGGTTGTGCATCAATGGCTTACGATGCAGCCGATGCCGAGCTGAACCGTCAGTGGAAGCGGGCCATGGCCGCGATGAAGCAGATGGACCGATATTCGCCAAATGCTCAACCTTCGGGCGAAGACGTCCTGAGGCAAGCGCAGCGGGCTTGGATCGCTTTTCGCGACCCCGCCTGCGAGGCCGAGAGCTATTTGGCGCGGGGCGGAACGATGCAGAACCAGCTATTCTACGTTTGCCTTGAAAGGCTGAGTCGCCAGCGGGCGGAGGATCTTCGCCTCATCGCCGACGGCTTGAATTAATGAGTGGAGCGCGCACCGCATGCAATTTCAAAGGAGCGGACCAATGAGCCTTATGACCAACCCTCTCAATTTCACAGCGGCCTGTATCAAGGCCTCGGGTGAGCTTTATGTAGAAAACATGCGCACGCTGCGCGTGTTCACCGATGCCGCGGTTCAGTCGCAACTGGCGTTCTTCGGTCTGGCCCATCCGCTGCACTATCTGGGTGAGCCGCCGGTGGCCGCAGAGCCTGTTGCAGCGCCCGCGCCCAAGGCGGCGCCTGCCGCGAAAAAGCCGCCCGCGACGCGCAAACCGGCGGCCCGCAAAGCCGCGCCGAAACCGGCGGCCAAGCCTGCCGCGAAAGCCGCCCCAAAACCCGCACCGGCCAAACCGGCCCCCGCGCCGAAACCGGCGGCCAAGGTCGAGGCCGCTGCGCCCGCCGCCAAGCCTGCACCGCAGGCCGTCCCGAAAGCCGAGGCACCAGCACCTGCCGCCAAGCCCGCCGCCGCGCAAGCCGCGCCAGCCGTGGCAAAAGCAGCGCCCGCACCAGAGGTGAAGCCCGCACCTGCGCCAGCGACCAAACCCGCACCGGCCCCGGCAGCACAAGTTGCGCCCGCGCAAAAACCGGCAGCCCCTGCACCGGCCCCGAAACCTGTCGCCCCGGCTGTCAAAGCCGAAGCCCCGAAACCCGCTGAGGCAAAACCGCAAACTGCGACGCGTGCACCGTCCGCGCCGCCTGCGATGCCTGCCAGCAAACCCGTCCTTAAGGAGTGATACATGCCCGCCAAGATTGCCCGTGCTGATTATGCAGCAATGTTCGGCCCCACGACTGGCGATAAGCTGCGTTTGGCCGACACAGACCTGATTATCGAGGTTGAACGCGACCTGACCGCCAATGCGGTCGGCGCTGCCGCAGGTCAGAACGGCGCAATCTATGGCGAAGAGGTCAAGTTCGGCGGCGGTAAGGTGATCCGCGACGGGATGGGCCAATCGCAGGCCACGCGTGCGCAAGGGGCGGTGGATACCGTCATCACCAACGCGCTGATCGTTGACCATACCGGCATCTATAAGGCGGATGTGGGCCTGAAGAACGGGCGCATTGCCAAGATTGGCAAGGCGGGCAACCCCGACACCCAGCCCGGCGTGAACATCATCGTTGGGCCGGGCACTGAGGCCATCGCGGGTGAGGGCAAGATCCTGACGGCAGGCGGTTTCGACAGCCACATCCACTTTATCTGCCCGCAACAGATCGAAGACGCGCTGCATTCGGGCCTGACCACCATGCTTGGCGGCGGCACTGGCCCTGCGCATGGCACGCTGGCAACCACCGTCACCCCCGGCCCATGGCACCTTGCGCGGATGCTTCAGGCCGCCGATGCCTTCCCGATGAACCTGGCCTTTGCGGGCAAGGGCAATGCCTCGTTGCCTGCCGCGCTGGAGGAGCAGATCAAGGCCGGTGCCTGCGCGCTGAAACTGCACGAAGATTGGGGCACGACCCCCGCCGCGATTGACTGCTGCCTGACCGTGGCCGACGCGATGGACGTGCAGGTGATGATCCACACCGACACGTTGAACGAATCCGGGTTCGTGGAAAATACGGTTGCGGCCATGAAGGGCCGTACCATCCACGCCTTCCACACCGAAGGCGCGGGCGGCGGGCACGCCCCCGACATCATCAAGATCTGCGGCGAAGAGTTTGTTCTGCCCAGCTCGACCAACCCGACGCGCCCCTACACCGTGAACACGCTGGAAGAGCATCTGGATATGCTCATGGTCTGTCACCACTTGGATAAATCCATCCCCGAGGATGTGGCCTTTGCCGAAAGCCGCATTCGCCGCGAAACCATCGCCGCCGAAGATATCCTCCATGATATGGGCGCGTTCTCGATCATCGCGTCCGACAGTCAGGCCATGGGCCGCGTTGGCGAGGTGCTGATCCGCACGTGGCAAACCGCTGACAAGATGAAGAAACAGCGCGGGCGCTTGGCCGAGGAAACCGGCGACAACGACAATTACCGCGTGCGGCGCTACATCTCAAAATACACGATCAACCCCGCAATCGCCCATGGCATCGCGCATGAGATCGGCAGCATCGAAGAGGGCAAACGCGCCGATCTGGTGCTGTGGAACCCGGCGTTCTTTGGCGTAAAGCCCGAAATGGTGCTGATCGGCGGTATGATCGCCTGCGCGCAGATGGGCGATCCCAACGCCTCAATCCCGACGCCGCAGCCCGTCTATTCGCGCCCGATGTTCGGCGCCTATGGCCGCGCGGTCGAAAACTCGGCCGTGACTTTCGTGTCCGAGGCCGCCTTGGCCGAAGGTATTGGTGATAAGCTGGGCCTTGCCAAAACGGTGCTTGGCGTGCGCAACACGCGCGGGATTGGCAAGAAAGACCTGATCCACAACAGCGCCACCCCGCATGTCGAGGTGAACCCCGAAACCTACGAAGTCCGCGCCGACGGCGAATTGCTAACTTGCGAGCCCGCCAAAGAACTGCCCATGGCGCAGCGCTATTTCCTGTTCTGATCCATCCGCCAGACCAAAGAAGACCCTCATGCAAACAGCACATCACTACCACGGCCACGCCCATAAACCCGCGTCTGATCGGTTGATCCTGACCTACGAGGACCGGTTCTTGCGGCGCAAGGTGTTGGTTCTGGCTTCGGGCGGGACGTTGCTCGTGGATCTGGCCAAGACCACCTCGCTCGATCAGGGCGGGGTGCTGATCACAACTGAGGGCGACGAAATCGCGATTGAGGCCGCGCCGGAACCGCTTTTGTCGATCACCGGCGAGGATATGGCGCGGCTGGCATGGCATATCGGCAATCGTCATACCCCCTGCCAGATTGAGCGGAACCGCCTGCTGATCCAGCCCGATCATGTGATCGCTGATATGCTGGTGCGGCTTGGCGCGCGTGTCGAAGAAGTGGAAGAACCCTTTACGCCCGAAGGTGGGGCCTATGGCCATGGCCGCACCCATGGGCATGACCATTCGCACAGCCACGGCCCCGACGATCATCATCACCATGACCACTGACCCGCACCTGATCCTGCATCAGATCTTCTCGCCTGCCTTTCCGGTGGGGGCCTTTGCCTATTCGCACGGGCTAGAGGCCGCGGTGCAGGGCGGAATCATTGGCGATGCTACAGATTTGCAGGGCTGGCTTGAGGACATTCTAAACCACGGGTCCGGCTGGTCTGATGCTGTGTTGTTTGCCCATGCGGCGCGCGGCGATGACATTGGCCCGCTGAACGAATTGGCTTTGGCTATGGTGCCCTCGGCGGATCGGCGGCTGGAGACGGAAAAGCAAGGCGCGGCCTTTGCGACCTGCGCGCGGGATCTGTGGGGCGTCGATTTGCCGAATGCGGCTTATCCGGTGGCGGTGGGGCGGTTGGTGCATCTGCTGGGATTGCCGCAGCGCGATGCGCTGCGCCTGTATTTGCAGGCTTTTGCTGCCAATATCACCAGCGCGGGCGTCCGCCTGATCCCGCTTGGCCAGACCGATGGTCAACGCATCACCTTGGCGCTGGCCCCGCTTCACCAAACCATCGCTGATCGCGCGATTACGGCGGATTTGGACGACATCGGCGGCTTTGTTCCGATGGTCGACATCGCCTCGCAGCGCCACGCGGCCCTGTATTCGCGGATCTTCCGCACCTGACGACGAAGGAGAGACCCCATGCCATCCCCGAACGGACCTTTACGCGTGGGCCTTGGTGGCCCTGTGGGCGCGGGCAAGACCACGCTAACGGCAGCGCTGTGCCGGGCGCTGCGCGATAAGGTGTCGATGGCCGTTGTCACCAATGACATCTACACGCAGGAAGACGCCGAAGAACTGATGCGCCAGCAAGTTCTGCCGCTGGACCGGATCAAGGGGGTGGAAACGGGCGGCTGCCCGCATACCGCAATCCGCGAAGATGCCTCGATCAACCTTGCCGCTATTGCCGAGTTGAATGAGGCGCATCCCGATCTGGATCTGATCTTGATTGAATCGGGGGGCGATAACCTGTCGGCGACGTTCAGCCCCGAACTGGCCGATGTGACGATCTATGTGATCGACACCGCGGCAGGCGAAGAAATCCCGCGCAAGGGCGGGCCTGCCATCACCAAATCGGATATCCTTGTGATCAACAAGACGGATCTTGCCCCTTATGTCGGGGCCTCGCTTGAGGTGATGGAGCGGGACGCGACCCGGATGCGCGCCGGGCGGCCCTTTGTGTTTGCGTCCCTGCGCCACGGGAATGGCGTGGATGAGATCATCGCGCTGCTGTCGCAAATCGGCGGCTTGGCCGTGCCGGGCATCGCCGCCGAATAATCACAGTTTCCAAATGCGGCGGGCATTGCCGGAGTATAGCTTTGCCCGCTCGCCCTCAGAACAGCCAGCCATCAGGGCATGCGTGATCGCGACCCACTGATCGAGCGAGGATTGCAGCGTGCAAACCGGGCTGTCCGACCCCCAAACCACCCGATCCCAGCCAAAAGCCAGAATGACGTGTTCGACATAAGGGCGCAGGGTTTCGGCGCTCCAATCGTCGCCCGTGTAGGCCGTGATCCCCGATATCTTGGCGCTGACATTCGGGCGCTGCGCGATCTTGGTCACCGCGCTGGCCCAATCGTCAAAAGCACCGCCTGCGATGTCCGGCACGCCGCAATGGTCCAGAACGAACTGGGTGTTTGGGGCGCTGTCGACCAATTCCGTGGCAATCCCGATCTGCCGCGCCAGAACGCATAGATCAAAGGGCAGGTCCGCCGCGCCAAGCGCCCGGATGCTTTCGCGGAACTGCGGCGCTGTGGACAGCTCATCGGGGACAACATGCAGCACGCGCCGCACGCCGCGCACGGCCGCACGGTCCACGCCATCCAGCCATTCCGCAAATTCCGCGCTTTCGGGCCGGGCCGAGGAAATGGCCCCGACAATCAGGCTATCGGGTTGCCCCATCAGGTCGCGGACAAAGGCCGTTTCAGCGTCAATCTGATCGGGGGCGACGTCGACCTCCATGTGCAAGGCCGCATCAATACCGATGCGGCGGGCCGTCCGGGCGTAGTCTTTATAGGTCCAGTCCTGATCCAGCGCGAGAACGTCGGACAGCCACGGGTAAGACAGGCGCTTGCGGTCAATCAGATGCAGATGCGTGTCGATGAACATGGGGGCCTCCTGAAAAGTCTCCTCTGAGTGGTACTGGAGCTTGACTCGAGATTTAAGTCAAGTTTAGATATGAAACTACATTCCGAATATAAAATTCTAGAATGTGGGCGGCACGGGAGGCCGCATTTAACGGGAGGTCCAAATCATGAAATTTTTTGCAGGGGGCGCAGGATTGGCTGCGCTGGCACTGACCACGGCCACCGGCGCGCTTGCCGCAGGCGAATTCGAAGGTGTGACGCTGGATGCCAAGCTGATCGGCGGTCAGCAGTATGAGGCGCTCTATGGCCGCATCTCAGAATGGGAGGCAGAAACCGGCGGCAAGGTGAACGTCATCTCGTCGAAGAACCACTTTGAACTGGATAAAGAGTTCAAGTCGGACATCGCCGCAGGCACCACCAGCTGGTGCGTGGGGTCGAACCATTCGTCCTTTGCGTCGCAATATCCGACGCTTTACACTGATCTGACGCCCTATGTTCCGGCGGCCACCGTTGCCGAATACGTCGATGCAAACATCGCCGCCGCCACGCTGGAAGGCCGTCTGGTGATGCTGCCGCGTGCGCAGTTCGACGTATCGGCGCTCTATTATCAGAAGTCGCTTTATTCCGATCCGGCCAAGGCCGAGGCATTCAAGGCCGAATATGGCTATGACCTGGCCGTGCCGACCACATGGAAGGAAGTGTCGGATCAGGCCAAATTCTTTACCGATGCGCCCAACTTCTACGGCACGCAATACGCCGGTAAGGATGAGGCCATCGTTGGCCGTTACTATGAAATGGTCGTTGCCGAAGGTGGCGAGCTGTTCACCGCCGATTTCCACCCGGCATTCAATTCGGACGCTGGCAAGCGCGCGCTGGCATGGTTCGTGGATCTGTATGAGGCGGGCGCCGTTCCGCCGGGCACCACGAACTACCTTTGGGATGACCTTGGCAACGGCATGGCCTCGGGCACCATCGCGCTGAACCTTGATTGGCCGGGCTGGGCTGGCTTCTTCAACGATCCGTCGGCGTCGAAAGTCGCGGGCAATCTGGGCGTTGCGCCCGCGCCCAAAGGTTCGGCTGGCAATCGCACTGGCTGGTCCGGCTTCCACGGCTTCTCGGTCACCGAAGACTGCGCCGACAAAGAGGCCGCGGCCTCGCTCGTGGTGTTCCTGACCAATGAAGACAGCCAGAAGCTTGAAAGCGCGGCCGGTCCGCTGCCGACCCGCGATGCGGTTTGGGACTATGTGACCGAACAGGCCAAGGGCGATGCGTTCAAATCCGAAACGCTGGCGGCCTTCCAGGAAACCGCGAAAACGGCCTTTGCCGTGCCCGCGACCCCGTACTGGATCGAAGCGACCAACCTGATCTACCCTGAGCTTCAGGCGGCCATTCTTGGCGACAAAACCATCGACGAAGCCTTGGCCGATGCTGAGGAAGCAGTCGATGAGATGATGCAGGAAAACGGCGTCTACTAACCGGCTCCTCCGCGCGGGGTGGCCGCAACTATGGTCACCCCAAGCATTGATTTACCGAACGGACTTCTGATGACCCGATTGAAACTGCCGCCATGGCTGGTTTTGCTGCTGCCTGCGATCTTGATATTGATGGCGGTCGTGCTGATCCCGCTGCTTTTGTCGCTATATTCCAGCTTCACCAGTTACCGGCTGACCCGGCCTGACAGTATCACCAACTGGATCGGCACGTTTAACTACGAAAAAGCCGCCAAGGACGAGAATTTCTGGGCCGCCTTTGGCAGAACGGTTCTGTTCCTGACCATCGCGCTGAACCTTGAAATGCTGTTCGGTCTTGGGCTGGCCTTGATGGTGTCCAAAGTCACGAAAGGCCAGCGCCTGCTGCGCACCGTGATGATGTTCCCGATGATGTTTTCGCCCATTCTGGTGGGGTTTCAGTTCAAGTTCATCTTCAATGACAACGTCGGGCTGGTGAACAATGCCTTGCAATCGCTTGGCCTAAGTTCAACGGCTATTCCTTGGCTGGTCGATGGCAAGCTGGCACTGTTCTCAATCGCGTTCGCCGAGATTTGGATGTCCACCTCCGTGTTTGGTATTCTGATCCTTGCCGGGCTATATGCGATCCCGCAAGATCCGCTTGAGGCGGCCAAGGTTGATGGCTGCACCTCGTGGCAAAGCTTTCGCTTTGTGACGCTGCCGTTCCTGATGCCCTTCATCTACATCGCCATGGCCATCCGGTCGCTGGATGTGGCGCGGGCCTATGACATGGTTCAGATCATGACCAACGGCGGCCCGGCACGGCGCACCGAACTGCTTTGGACGCTTATCGGGCGAACGGGCTATGTCGATGCCAAGATGGGCTACGCCAATGCCATGGGCTATATTTCGATCTTTTTGGCGATTTTCTTCACCGTGTACTTCTTCAAGAAACTGACCTCGGCCCGTGCCGAGCTGGGCATGGGGGGCTGAGCCATGACAACGGATCGCACCCATCGCAACCGCAAACGTGCCTTGCGCATCGCCCATTTCATCGGGCTGTTTATCGCCATGTCCATCATCTGCATTCCGGGGCTTTGGATCGTGCTCAACTCGTTCCGCCCAACGGTTGAGATCATGGCAAAGCCGCCGGTCTGGATCCCGAATGAGCTGAACCTAGACCATTACCGCGCCATGTTCGGCGGGAATGGGCAGGGCGGCGTGCCGGTTCTGACCTATTTCCGCAACTCGATGGTCATCTCGGTCACGTCGACGATTATCGCGCTTTTGGTGGGGATGGGCGGGGGCTATGCCTTTGCGCGCTATCGCTTCAAGGGCAAGGCCGCGCTGTTCGTGGGGCTGATGGCGACGCGGGCCGTGCCGGGCGTGGCGCTGTCGCTGCCGCTGTTCATCCTGTTCGCCCGGATCGGCATCATCGACACGCATTTCGGCATGATCCTGGCTTATGTGGCGATGAACGTGCCCTTTACCGTCTGGCTGATTGACGGGTTCTTCCGTCAGGTTCCCCGCGAACTGGCCGAAGCCGCCGAGATTGACGGCTGCACCCGGTGGCAGGCCTTTTGGCGGGTTGAATTTCCCGTGGCGCGGGCAGGAATCGCCAGCGCAGGGATCTTTGCCTTCCTGACCTCGTGGAACGAATACGCGCTGGCCAGCCAGCTGACCCGCTCAGTCTATTCGAAAACCATGCCTGTTGGCTTGCTCGACTTCACTTCGGAATTCACCCTCAATTGGGGAGGTATGTGCGCATTGGCGGTGCTGATGATTATCCCGGCGCTGATCCTGACCTTCCTTGTACAGAAACACCTCATTGCCGGCCTGACCTTCGGCGGCGTGAAAGGATAACCCATGGCGCAAGTTCACCTTCGATCTGTGGTCAAGAAATACGGCGGCTTGCAGGTCGTCCATGCGATCAACCTTGATATTGCCGATGGCGAGTTCGTAGTGCTGGTTGGCCCCTCGGGCTGCGGCAAATCCACGACGCTGCGGATGATCGCCGGGCTTGAGGATATCTCGGGCGGCGAGGTTCTGATTGGCGACCGGGTCGTCAACGACTTGCCCCCGCGCGAACGCAATCTGGCGATGGTGTTCCAGAACTACGCGCTGTACCCGCATATGTCGGTGCGTGAGAACCTTGGCTTTTCGCTGAAAATCGCCAAGCGCAGCCAATCCGAGATTGACCGCGCCGTCGATGACGCCGCCGAGATCCTGTCGCTGACGCCGTTGCTTGACCGCAAACCCGGCCAACTATCGGGCGGCCAGCGTCAGCGCGTTGCCATGGGCCGCGCCATTGTGCGCCATCCCGATGTGTTCTTGTTCGACGAGCCGCTGTCGAACCTTGACGCCAAGCTGCGCACGCAGATGCGGGTCGAGATCAAAAAACTGCACCAGCGCCTGAAATCCACCATCGTTTATGTGACCCACGATCAGGTTGAGGCGATGACGCTGGCCGACCGGATCGTCATCATGCGCGACGGGCATATCGAACAGATCGGCACCCCGCTTGAGGTGTTCGAGCGGCCCAACACGACCTTTGTCGCCACCTTCATCGGCTCGCCCCCGATGAACATGCTGCCCGCGCGGGTTGGCGGCGGGCGCGTGGTTCTGACCGATGGCACCGCCTTTGACATCCCGCCCGGTCACAAGGTCGAAGAAGGCCAGGACGTCATCTTTGGCGCACGGGCCGACAATATCATGCCGGTGGGCCATTCGCTGCCCGCAACCGAACACGTGGCCGAGGTCAAAATGTCTGTGCAACTGACCGAACCGCTTGGCACCGAAACTCTGCTGTTCGCGCAATTGGCCGGGCAAGAGGTGCAGGCCAAAATGCTCAACCCCCGTCCGGTTGCCAGCGGCGAAGTGCTGACGTTCCAGATCAATCTGGACAAATGCCACTTGTTCGACGCCGAAACGGGCGCAAGCCTGAGGGTCTGACCATGCCAAAGATCGTCCGTGCCGAATGTTTCAAGATTGATCTGGTTCCCAAGGTTTTGCGGACCGATGCGATCCAGTCGTTCAAATGTCAGGAAACCATTTTTGTCCGGGTCTGGGATGCGGATGGCGGCACGGGGCTGGGCTATAGCTATACCATTGGCGATGGGGGATCCGCAGTTCTGGCGCTGCTGCGCGATAGCCTGCTGCCCGCGCTGATTGGCCATGAGGCGGACCGGATCGAGGCCATCTGGCGGCATCTGCTGTTCTTCTCCCATGCGACCGCCGTGGGGCCGATCATGTCGCTTGCACTGGCGGCGATTGATACCGCGCTTTGGGATCTGCGCGGCCATCGCACCGGGTTGCCGCTGCATGTGCTGGCGGGCGGGGCCAAGGACCGCGTGCCGATGTACACGACTGAGGGCGGCTGGCTGCATCTGGAACCGGCGGCTTTGGTCGAGGATGCGCAGGCGGCACAGGCGCAGGGCTTTCGCGGCTCTAAGGTCAAGATCGGCAAGCCGACGGTTGCAGGGGATGAGGCGCGGCTTGGTGCGGTGCGCGATGCCCTTGGCCCGGATTATGAAATCATGACCGACGCCAACCAATCCATGACCGCCGCCGAGGCGCTGCGCCGGGTGCCAATGCTTGAAGCGCTCAATATCGGCTGGTTCGAAGAGCCTTTGCCCGCCGACGACATTGCGGGCCACGCGCGTCTGCAATCGCAAAGCCGGGTGCCGGTGGCGGTGGGCGAAAGCCTGTATTCCCCCGGTCAGTTCGCCGATTACATCGCGGCGGGCGCCTGCGGGATCGTTCAGGCCGATGTGGCGCGGGTGGGGGGCATTACCCCGTGGCTGAAGATCGCGCATCTGGCCGAGGCGCATAACATGGCGATCTGCCCGCATTTCCTGATGGAACTGCACGTCAGCCTTGTCTGCGCGGTGCCGAACGCGCCTTGGCTGGAATACATCCCTCAGCTTGACGATATCGCCGCGCCAATGCTGCGCGACGGGGGCATGGCGATTGCGCCGGATGCGCCGGGGCTGGGCATCGACTGGGACCACGACCGCCTGACACGAATGCGCGATCATGTGGCCGAAATTACAGGAGAAGACGCATGAAACGCTATGGGTCCGTGATCGGGCTGGGGCCTGATGCCATCGCCGAATACAAGCGCCTGCATGCCGATGTCTGGCCGGGTGTTCTGAAAATGATCAGCGCCTGCCATATCCGCAATTACTCGATCTTCCTGAAAGAGCCGGAAAACCTGCTGTTTTCCTATTTCGAATATCACGGATCGGATTTTGAGGCCGACATGAAGCGCATGGCGGATGATCCCGAAACCCAGCGCTGGTGGGATGTGTGTATGCCCTTGCAGCGCCCATTGGACACGCGGGCCGAGGGCGAATGGTGGGCCAATATGGAGGAGGTCTTTCACCATGATTGACCTGTCCCAGTCCATCGCCATGCCAGATGTGCCGCGCCCCGTGGTGATCTTTGGCGCAGGCTCAATCGTCACCGACGCCCATCTGCCCGCCTATCGCGATCTGGGCGTGCCTATTGCGGGGATCTATGATCCCGACGCCGCCAAAGCCGCCAAGGTCGCGGCCGATTGGGGCACAAAGGTCATCGGTTCACTGGAGCAGGCGGCGGCGATGGACGCGATCTTTGATCTGGCCGTACCGCCCGTTGCCATTCCGGGCATCTTGCAGGCCCTGCCCGAAGGGGCTTTGGCGATCATCCAAAAGCCGCTTGGATCGGACCTAAGCGAAGCGAACGAGATCATTCGCATCTTGCGCGCACGGAACATCACCGCCGCCGTCAATTTCCAACTGCGCTTTGCGCCCATGGCGCTGGCGCTGAAAGACGCGATTGCCAAGGGCCTGCTGGGCGAAGTGGTGGATTTCGACGCGTGGCTTGCGCTCGATACCCCGTGGCATCTGTGGGAATTTCTGGCCGATCTGCCAAGGGTCGAGATCCTGTTGCACTCGATCCATTACCTCGATTTCGTGCGCGATCTGCTGGGCAATCCGGCGGGCATTCATGCCAAAACCATGGGCCATCCGTCCTCGACCGTGTCCAACACGCGCACGTCGATGATGCTGGATTACGGCCCGCAAACGCGCTGCGCCTTGTCGATCAACCACAACCACAGCTTTGGCCGCCAGTTCCAAGCCTGCGAGTTCCGCATCTGCGGCACCAAGGGCGCGGCCTATATGAAGCTGGGCGTCAATCTGGACTACCCCAAGGGCGAACCGGATGAACTTTGGCTGAACACCGGGGGCGGTTGGCAGCAGGTGCCGCTGCAAGGCAACTGGTTCATCGCCGCCTTCCATGGCCGTTTCGCGCAAGTGCAACGCTATGCTGCCGGGTTGGATGCCACGCTGCAAGGCTCTGCCGAAGATGCCTGGCACACGATGGCGCTGGTCGAAGCGGCATACCAATCCTCGGCCCAACCCATGCACCCCATTCAAGAGGCCCCAGATGCTTGAGCAGACAATCTATTACGAAGACTATGAAATCGGACAAAACCGCCAAACCATCGGGCGCACGATCACGGAAACGGATTTCGTGGTGCACGCGGGCCATTCCGGCGATTTCTTTCCGCACCATCTGGATGCCGAGTTCTGCAAAACGCTGCCTTTTGGCCAGCGGATTGCCCATGGCACCATGGTGTTCACCATCGGCGTTGGCCTGACCGCGACCATCATCAACCCGGTGGCCTTTTCCTACGGCTATGACCGCATGCGGTTCATCAAACCGGTATTTATTGGCGATACGATCACCTCGACCGTTGAAATCATCGGCAAAGAGGTCATGGAGAAACGCCCCGGCTATGGCCGCGTGACCGAACGCCTGACCGTGACCAAGCAAACCGGAGAAGCGGCGTTGGTGGCCGATCATATCTACATGGTGGAGATGAAGAAGTGACCGGGCCATTCCTGTTGCTGCATCCAAACGACAACGTCTTGGTCGCCCGCGCCTTGGCCCCCGAAGGGCTTGAGGTCGCGCTTGAGGGCGGCACCGTGCGCCTGTCGCGCCCGATCCCCATGGCCCATAAAATCGCCCGCCACGCGATCGACGAAGGCACGCGCATTTTGAAATACGGCATGCCGATCGGCATCGCGACCCAAGCGATTGCGGCGGGCGAACATGTCCATGTGCACAATATCCGTTCCGCCTATACCGCGACCCATGTGTTGCAGGACGCCGACGGAGTTTCAGCAGGGGTGTCGCAATGATCTCGGGCTATCTGCGGGCCGATGGCCGCAAGGGCATTCGCAACACCGTTGTCGTCGCCTATCTGGTGGAATGTGCGCATTTCGTCGCCTCGAAGATCGTTGCGGGGTTCGATGGCGAAGACGTACAGTTGATCGGCTTTCCCGGCTGCTTCCCCAACGAATACGCCGCACAGATGATGGAGCGGCTTTGCACCCACCCCAACGTGGGCGCGGTGCTGTTCGTCTCGCTTGGGTGCGAGAGTTTTGACAAAGTGCGCGTGTCGAACGTGGTTTCAGAGTCGGGCCGCCCGGTGAAAACCTTGGTGATCCAAAAGGCGGGCGGTACGGCAGGCACGGTGCAGGCTGGCCGGGACTGGGTCCGCGCCACCTTGGACCAGATCGCTAAGGCCCCCCGCGCCGCTATGGGCGTGGATGAGTTGATCATCGGCACGGTTTGCGGCGGCTCGGACGGTACCTCGGGCATTTCTGGCAACCCCGCAGCGGGCAAGGCCTTTGACCTGCTGGTCGGCGAAGGCGCGGCTTGTATCTTTGAAGAAACCGGCGAGCTGATCGGCTGCGAAGAGATCATGGCCGAGCGCGCCATCACCCCCGAACTGGGCCAAGCCCTGCGCGAAAGCGTGCAAAAAGCCGAACGCTATTATGCGACGCTGGGATATGGGTCTTTCGCGGCAGGCAATGCAGCGGGCGGGCTTTCGACGATCGAGGAAAAATCGCTCGGGGCCTATGTGAAGTCGGGCGACAGCCCCATTTCCGGGCTGATCAAGCCGGGCGATGTGCCCCCGCGCGGCGGGCTTTACCTGATGGATGTGGTGCCGGATGGAGAAGTGCGCTTTGGTTTCCCCAACATCTCGGACAATGCGGAAATCGTCGAAATGATCGCCTCGGGCGCGCATCTGACGCTGTTTGTCACCGGGCGCGGCTCGGTCGTGGGATCGGCCATATCGCCAGTCATCAAGATCTGCGCCAACCCCGACACCTATCGCGCGCTAGAGGGCGACATGGACGTCAACGCCGGAGACATCATCGAAGGCAAGCGCAGCATCGAAGCCGTCGGCCAAGAGATCCGCGATCTGGTCGTCGCCGTGGCCAGCGGCGCGCAAACCAAGTCCGAGGCATTGGGCCACCGCGAATTCATCCTGACCTACAAATCATTCGAACCGATCGGGCCTGCCTGCCTGCCCGCATCGGCCTAAGGAGACATCCATGAAACGATTGGACAATAAGCTCTGCGTCATAACGGCGGCAGGGCAGGGGATCGGTTTGGCCACGGCCAAGCGTTTGGCCAGCGAAGGCGCCCGCGTCATCGCCACCGATATCAACGATGCTGCCTTGGCGGACTTGGCTCAGGTAGACGGCGTCGAGGCGCGCAAGCTGAACGTGCTTGACGCCGTCGCGATCTCCGCACTGGCCGCCGATCTTGGCCCGATTGACGTGCTGTTCAACTGCGCCGGGATTGTTCACGCAGGCACGATCCTTGAAGCCTCGGAAGACGAATGGGATTTCGCCTTTGACCTGAACGCCAAGGCGCAATTCCGCATGATCCGCGCCTTCCTGCCGGGAATGATCGCAAAGGGCGGCGGCTCGATCATCAATATGTCCTCAGTCGCGGGGCCCGTGACCGGGCCGGTGAACCGGCTGATCTATTCCGCGTCCAAGGCCGCCGTGGCGGGCCTGACCCGCGCTGTGGCGGCTGACTATGTGACCCAAGGCATCCGCTGTAACGCGATCTGCCCCGGCACAGTCGACAGCCCCAGCCTGCACGACCGCCTTCGCGCCACGGGGGATTATGAGGCCGCCAAACAGGCCTTCATCGCCCGCCAACCCATGGGCCGGATCGGAAGGCCTGAGGAAATCGCCGCGCTGGTGGCCTATCTGGCCGCTGACGAATCCGGCTTCACCACGGGCCAAGAACACATCATCGACGGTGGCTGGACCACATAAGGAGAGACCATGAAACTTGCACGCTATGGCGCCCCCGGCGCCGAGAAACCCGCTTTGGTCGATGCGCAGGGCCACCTGCGCGATCTGTCGGCCTATGTGCCCGATATCGCGGGCGAGGTTCTGACAGACCTGTCCGCACTGGCATCGCTTGACCCCGAAACGCTGCCCTTGATCGACGGCAACCCGCGCCTTGGCCCCTGCGTTGGCCAGACGGGCAAATTCATCTGTATCGGCCTGAACTACGCCGATCACGCCGCTGAAAGCGGGCTGGACGTGCCGCCCGAACCGGTGATCTTTGCCAAATACACCAGCGCGATCTGCGGGCCGAACGATCCGATCATCATCCCGCGCGGGTCCGAGAAAACCGACTGGGAGGTCGAGCTGGGCTTTGTCATCGGTAAGAAGGCCAAATACGTCGCCGAAGTCGACGCCATGGCCCATGTCGCAGGGTTCTGCCTGATCAACGACGTGTCCGAACGCGCCTATCAGATCGAACGGTCTGGCCAGTGGTCGAAGGGCAAAAGCTCTGACAACTTCGGCCCCACCGGCCCCTGGCTTGTGACCCCGGATGAGGTTGGTGATTTCGACGATCTGCACATGTGGCTGGATGTGAACGGCGAACGTGTCCAAGACGGCTCGACCGCCACGATGGTTTACAAAGTGCCGTTCCTGCTGAGCTACCTGTCGCAGTTCTTCACACTGCATCCCGGCGACATCATCTCAACTGGTACGCCTCCGGGTGTGGGTCTGGGCTTCAAACCGCCGCGCTACCTGAAAGCCGGTGACGTGGTCGATTTGGGAATCGAAGGGTTGGGCACCCAACGCCAAACCTGCGTGAACGACGTTTAACGGGTAAAAGAGGGGCTCTGCCCCGCCGCCGCTGCGCGGCGACTCCCCGGGAATATTTGAAGTCAGAAAATGCAGGGGCGCTTTTCCCGTATTTTCTGACCATAAATATTCCCGGGTGAATTGGGCCCGAAGGGACCAAGAGGGCAGCGCCCTCAATCAACGGCGGGGAGTCAGAGCCACCCTGATTTCAGAAGCGCATTGGCGTCGCCTAAGGCAGGCGCGGCGCGGGTGGATTTGGGCCGCTGCCCGTCGATGCGAAGGGGCAGACGGGTGGTGTGCATTTCAAGCCCGTCGCGGGCGATGGTCTGGGTCATGTCCAAGGTCGTGAGCACGCCGCTTGCCATTAATTCCTGCCAGTCCATCACAGGCGCCGCCCAGATGTCTGCTTTGGTGAAGGCTTCGATCCAATGGGCGGTATCAGCGGTGGCCAGCCGTTCAGCGAGGGCGGCTTTGATCTGGTCGCGTCTGGTGAACCCGTCCAACTGGGCAATCTCACTGGGCAGGCCGGTGAGTTGGGCCAAAAGTGTCAACTTGCCCATAGCGATGGCCACATGGCCGTCACGGGTGGCGTAGACGCCGTAGGGGGCCGCCAGATAGGCATGGGCCGGGTTTTGCGCGGACCGTTTCGGCGTGCGGTGGCCATCGTTGAACCATGTCGTCAGCATTTCGAACTGAAGGTCCGCCAGCACCTCGATTAGCGAGGTTTCGGTGTGACCTCCTTGCCCGGTGATGCCGCGCCGAACCAATAGGGCCAGAACGCCATGGGTCAGCGCGGCCCCGGCCAGAATATCGGCGATGGGCATGCCAACGGCGACCGGGCCATCCTCGGCCCCGCCGGACAGCCACATGACGCCTGCGCGGGCTTGTGCCAGCAGGTCTTGACCTGGCAGGTCGACCCATGGTCCTTCGGAACCATAGCCGGTGACCGAGCCATAAACGAGGCGCGGGTTCAGCGCCTTGACGTCCTCGTAGCCAAAGCCCAAACGCTCAATCACGCCGGGGCGGAAGTTTTGCAGCATCACATCCGCACCCTTGATCAACTCGGTCACGGCGGCCTTGTCGTCATCCAATTTCAGATCGATCGCGATGGACCGCTTGTTGCGGTTGATGGCGTGGAAGATCGTGCTTTCGCCGCCGATCTTGGTGTCGGTCAGATAAAGATAGCGGGACAGATCGCCCACGCCTGCGCGTTCCACCTTCACCACATCGGCCCCCAGATCGGCCAGTTTCAGCGCGCAATACGGGCCGGCAAGGAATTGGCTGAAGTCCAGCACACGCAGGCCGGACAGGGGCAGGTCAGTCATTTGGGAAGCTTTCGTTGAAACGGTCGTTTAGCGCGGCAAGGGCGGTTTGGTGGCTGGTGCGGCCGGACAGGGCATCCGTCAGGATATCCGCGCCGTCGTGCTGGAACCCCATGTAGCCATCGTGGCGCGGGCGCAGCCAAGCGGCTTCGTGCGTCATGCGGGTTTGGGCGTAGGTGTTGCCGGTAGGACGGTTGACGGTGTCGTTGCCCCAAGCCACCGCATTGCCGGGCTGGCCGTTGTTCTGGGCATAAAGGCCGGACTGCACCTTGGCGCTGGCCAGCCAGATGGCGAAGGCGGTGGCGGTTTCGGGGTGTTTGGTCTGTGCTGACACCGCGATGCCCGTACCCCCAAGGGCGGACCCAAGCGGGCCGTTGGGGCCAAGGGCCGGAATGTCGTGATAGCCGATGCGGTGGCTGCGGTAGCCGGTGCGCCCGTATGGGGCATAGAGGTAGATGTAGGGGGCCAGTTCCAGCGTGGCACTATCGGCCAGCGCATCCAGCGCGGCGATCGGGTCCATGCCGGTGCAGGCCGGATCAACGAGATCGTGCAAGGCCTGCATCGCCTCTAGCACCATAATTCCCGCCGCGCCGGGCAGCAAGGGGCCAGGGGTCACGGCGCAGGGCGATCCGATATTGGCGCTGAGGGTGAAAAAGCTCATGAGGTTATGAGGCGGGCGCAGGGGCCAGATCACCGTGCCGTTTCGCGCCGCTGTCAGCACCTGATCGAAGGTTTGCGCAGGGGCGCTGCGTTTGTCCGGGCGGATGGCCTGCACCTGTGCTGCGGCGTCGATGGGCAGTGCCCATTGCTGGCCGCCCAAGGTGTAGCTGGCATAACTTTTGCCGACGGTTTCCCCGGCCAACCGGGTCAGATCCCACGGTTTGGCGTGCAGGTCCAACGGCAACAGGCACCCGGCGGCCTGGGCGGCGCCCACATGCGGATGATCGATGATCATCAGGTCATATTGCGCCGCCAATTCCGGCACAGGGGTCGATTCAAACCCCTGAAGCGACCGCTTGTCCCATGTGATCTCGACCCCCGGCGACAGCGCGGCAAAGGCCTGCGCCGCTGCGACCACCGGGTCGTATCCTCGGGGGTCAGACCATGTCATGCCCCGCAAGATGATGTGTTCCATCATCGACTCCTCCACTCTGACTTCAGGTTATCGGCGATGGTTCATAAATGAAAGAAGATTTTATATCTTAAAGTGTCGCGGATCTTTGGGAGATTGCAAATCCTTGGAGGCTCTGGCTAAAGTCCCAAGAAAAGGAAGAAACGCATGTCCGACACCGAAGATGACGACAAGTACCGCGCCCCAGCTTTGTCCAAAGGGTTGGACATACTGGAATTGCTGGCGTCTGAACCGGACGGGTTAAGCCAAGCCGAAATCGCCAAGACTTTGGGCCGTACCACGTCTGAGATTTTTCGGATGTTGATGGTGCTGCGCAAGCGCGGCTATGTCCGGCTTGAGGACAGCGACCGCTATTCCCTGACGACGATGCTGTTTGAGATGGCGCATCGGCACCCGCCGATCCGGCGCCTGACATCCATCAGCGGCAAGGCCATGCAGGCCTTGGCGGACCGGATCAACCAATCGATGCACATGGGGATTTTGCATTCGGGGCGGTTCTTGGTGATCGCGCAGGTGGATTGCCCGGATAACAACGTGACCTCGGTCCGGCTTGGGGCCAACATTCCGATCTTTGACACCGCATCAGGGCGGGTCTTGGCCGCGTGGATGGACGAGGCTCAGCTTGATGCGCTTATCGCCTCAGCAGATGCGACGGATGAGGCGACGCGGCAGGCCTTCCGCGCTGATTTGGCCGAAGTGCGGGCCAAGGGCTATTGCGAGAACGACTCGCTGACCATTGCCGGGGTGCGCAATATCTCGGCCCCGATCTTTGATTTTTCCGGCAAGGTGGTGGCGGCGGTGACGATCCCGTTCATTCGGCGTTTGTCAGGTACCTCCATCGCCCCGGTCGAGGATTGCCGGGACGAGCTATTGGCGATGTGCCGCGATATTTCGCGCCGTTTGGGCGCGGGGGCCTATTTGGACGCGTAGGTGACGTAGGCGAACTTGCGGCTGCACGGCGACCAGGACGGCACGTTGATCGTGCCTTGCCCGCCGAAGAATTCCGTCAGGATCACCGGCGTGCCGCCGTCGGCGGGCATCAGGCGCAGCGACACGTTGCGCCCGAAGGGGTGGCCTTCGGTGCCTTCGGGATAGGCCAGATAGACCACAAGCGCCCCATCCGGTGACGGGTGGGGGAACCAATTGACCATGGCGTCATCGGTCATCCGTTCCAGCCCGGTGCCGTCGGGGTGAATGCGCCACAGGTCAACCGCGCCGTCTTTTTCGCCGTTGAACCAGATCCATTTGCCATCGGGCGTATAGTCGGACCCGTCGCAATGATCGAAACCCTCGGTGATCTGCTGTTCGTCGCCGCCCGTCGCCGGAATGGTGTAAATCTGCGCGGTGTCCCCGGTTGAGGCGCGGAACGCAGGGTAGGTGATCGTTTGCCCATCCGGCGACCAGCCGTGAAAATAGGACGGGCCGTTGGGCGTGACGCGCTGCGGGCGGCCCCCGCCGATGGGCATTGTGTAGATGATGCTTTTGCCGTCCTCGGTTTTGTCCGAGATCGCCAAGGTCTTGCCATCGGGCGAAATGCCATGGTCGTTGTTCAGCCCGGTCGCAAAGCCGGTATCGACCGGGGTCAGCGTCGGCGCGTCCAGCGGCACGCGGTACAGCAGACCATCGGCATTCACGATCAGTGCGGTTCCGTCCAAGGTCCAGTTCGGGGCCTCGATGTGGTCGTCGGTTTTCAGCACCGTCTGAACAGCGCCGCTGTCCAGATCGTAGATGCAAAGTTGCGCAAAGCTCATAGGGTCAGATGGCGGGCGCGGGCGCCACGTTCGATGGCCGCGGCGTGCAGGCGGTCGATGTTCAACTCATACCGGATTTCTTCCAGTAGGCGCAGTTCTGAATCGTTCAGGTTGCCATCGGCGGCGGCAACGTCGCAGCTTAGGGCATAGGCCGTTTCATTGAGCTTATCCGGCAGGTTGTCGCGCAGTAGGCCGAACAGGGCATCCAGCCCGTCTTCTTGTTCAAATAGGTCAAACACAAGCTGAGACATGACGTTCAGCCGGTCCAGATCATAGTCGCCAAAGATTGGCAGGTTGTTCACCTGACTTTGGATCTTAATCAGCTCTGCCGTGCGCATGTCTTCGTCGGATGCAGAGACGGCAATCATGAGTGCAACAAGGCAATCTTGCGGGGTCAGCGGGTGAGATACGTCTTGTGTCACTGGAATGTCCTTTAATCAGGCGTGTTGCGGTGCAGAATATTGACCTGATAGCCGCCTAGCAATAGGAGTCCCCGGCAATCTGCGCACATCGGGTGCGCCACCCTTCAGGAGATCCAAAAATGACCGAGCTGCGCGACGCCGCCCTCGCCTCCAAAGCATGGCCTTTCGAAGAAGCGCGCCGGATCCTGAAACGGTATGAAAAGAAGCCGCCCGAAAAGGGCTATGTGCTGTTTGAAACCGGCTATGGCCCCTCGGGTCTGCCGCATATCGGCACCTTTGGCGAAGTGGCGCGCACGACGATGATCCGCCGCGCGTTTGAGGTGATCTCGGACATTCCGACGCGTCTGATCTGTTTCTCGGACGATCTGGACGGGATGCGCAAGGTGCCGGGCAATGTGCCCAATCAGGACCGTCTGCGCGAAGATCTGCAGCGCCCGCTGACCAGCGTTTACGACCCGTTTGAAACCCATGAATCCTTCGGCCACCACAATAACGCCATGCTGCGCCGGTTCCTTGATACCTTCGGGTTCGAGTATGAGTTCATCTCGGCCACCGAATTCTACAGATCGGGCCGGTTTGACGAAATTCTGCTGCGGGCGGCGGAAAAGTACGATGACCTGATGGCCATCATGCTGAAATCGCTGCGCGAAGAACGGGCGGCAACCTATTCGATCTTCCTGCCGATCCACCCCGAAACGGGCCGGGTTCTGTATGTGCCGATGAAGAACGTCGATGCCGCCAAGGGCGAAATCACCTTTGACGACGAAGACGGCAAGGAATGGACGCTTCCGGTCACGGGCGGCAACGTCAAACTTCAGTGGAAGCCGGACTTTGGCGCACGTTGGGCCGCGCTGAGTGTCGATTTTGAGATGTACGGCAAGGACCACTCAACCAACACGCCAATCTATGACGGCATCTGCCGGACGCTGGGCGTTCGCCCGCCCGAGCATTTCACCTATGAGCTGTTCCTAGATGACAAGGGGCAGAAGATCTCAAAATCCTCGGGCAACGGCATTTCGATCGACGAGTGGCTGACCTACGCCTCGTCGGAATCGCTGTCGTACTTCATGTACCAAAAGCCCAAGACCGCCAAACGCCTCTGGTGGGATGTGATCCCCAAATGCGTGGATGAATATCACCAGCAGCTTCGCGCCTATCCGACGCAGGATCTGAAGGCCCAGCTGAACAACCCGGTGTTCCACATCCATGGCGGCAATGTGCCGGTCAGCACGCTGGATGTGCCGTTCGGTATGCTTTTGAACTTGGCCTCGGCCGCTGGTGCCGAAAGCAAAGACCAGATGTGGGGCTTCATTTCGCGCTATGCGCCGGACGCCTCGCCTGAAACGCACCCCGATCTGGATGCGGCGGCGGGCTATGCCGTGGCCTATTACAACGACTACGTGAAGCCGAACAAAACCTTCCGCGCCCCCACCGATCTGGAGCGCGAGGCCCTGACCGAATTGCGCGACGGATTGGCCAATTGGGACGGCGCGGCGGATGCAGAAGCGCTGCAAAGCCTTGTCTTTTCTTGCGGTCGTGAACGGTTTGACCCGATGCGCGATTGGTTCAAAGCGATCTACGAAGTGCTGCTTGGCGCCAGCCAGGGGCCGCGATTCGGCTCATTTATTGCGCTTTATGGCGTCGAAAACAGCATTGGCCTGATCGACAAAGGCTTGGCGGGCGAGTTGTAAGGGCATTTTTGCAACACACGCAAAAAGTGCACGCGCAACTGATCCGTGTCAAATCCTTGCCCCTGTTCGCCCCCTAACCTGTCTTGCGTGGGGGCGACAGGAGGACGCCATGCTAAAGATTGCGATGCTTGCCGCTGTGTTCGCATTGTTCGCCACGGAATCGGTCAGCCAAGAGGTGGAGGCAGGTCGCGCCTTGTTTCGCACCCATTGCGCCACATGCCACGGGCTAGAGGCGCGGGGAAACGGACCCATGGCCGGGGTGTTGACGGTGCAGCCGATCAACCTGACGGAACTGGCCGCCGCCAATGGTGGCAGTTTCCCGATGAAACGGGTGATCGAACGGATTGACGGGCGCGACCCGTTGGTCAGCCACGGCTCGCCCATGCCGGTATACGGCGATTATTTCGAAACCCTGTTTGATCTCAGCGTTCGCACACCGGACGGCGATACGGTGAAAACCTCGCGCCCGGTGCTTGATCTGGTGATGTACCTGCAATCGGTGCAGGTGGCCGACTAAGCCTTAGGGCATGTCGCGGGCGATTTGGGTGATCACCTCAAACGCCATATTGATATCTTCCTCGGTGCAATCGAATTGCCCGGCTTGGAACCGAATGACCTTTTGACCTTCGAATAGGGTCTGGGTCAGATAAATCCGCCCATCCTCATTGATCGCATCCACCAGCCGTTGGTTGGCGGCATCCGCATCCGTTGCGCCGGTATAGCGGAAGGTGAACAGCGATAGGATCGGCTCGGACGTGATTTCGAAATCCGACTCGGCCCGAAGCCGTTCACAAAGCGCGTGTGACCAGCGGACGTGATTGCGCAGGCGGGTACGCAGACCCTCAAGCCCATAGCTGCGCAGCAAGAACCACAGTTTCAGCGCCCGGAACCGGCGGCCAAGCGGGATAGACCATTCGGAAAAGTTGGTGACCCCATCGCGGTTGTGGGTCAGCAGGAATTCAGGGCGGATGGCCAGGGTTTTGATCAGGCTGTCAGGATTGCGCAGGAACTGGATGGAACAGTCGAACTGTGCGCCCAGCCATTTGTGCGGGTTGAAGACGATGCTATCGGCCCGCTCGGCCCCGGCCCAAAGGGTGCGGAACTCAGGGCAGATCATCGCCGACCCGGCCCAGGCCGCATCAATGTGCAGGTACAGGTCGTGGCGTTCGGCAATATCGGCCAGCGCGTTCAAATCATCGCAGGCCCCGTTGGATGTGCCACCCGTGCAGCCGATGATCCCCGCAGGCACCAGCCCGGCGGCTTTATCGGAAACGATCGCGGCCTCAAGCGCGGCGGGGTCCATGCCGCGCGTCGGGCCAGTGGTCGGGATGCGGACCAGATTGTCTTGCCCGATCCCGGAAAACCAAACCGCCCGGTCAATGGATGTATGCACCTCGGCTGATGAATAGATCCGCAGGGGCGCCGCGCCAAACAGCCCGCGTTCCTTGCCTTGCCAGTTCAGCGCCCGTTCGCGCATCACCAACACGGCGGCCAAAGTGGCCGAGCTGGCGCTGTCCTGAATGGCGCCGGTAAAGCCGTCCGGCAGGCCGATGGATTGGCGCATCCAGTCGCAGATCCGTTCTTCCATCTCGGTGGCCGAGGGCGAGGTTTGCCAAAGCATGCATTGCGGCGCGATCACCGTCACAAGAAATTCGGCCAGCATCGACGGCGGCGCGGCATTGGCCGGGAAATAGGCGAAGAACCGGGGGTGCTGCCAATGGGTGATGCCGGGCATGACGATCTGGTGGAAGTCGGTCATGATGTCCGTCATCGCCTCGCCGGTTTCGGGCGGACAGGCGGGCAGGGCGGCAAAGGTGGTGCCGGGGGCTACATCCGGGCGCACGGGACGGTCGCGCAGAGATTGATGATACTCTGCCGCCCATTCGGCAATTTTCTTGCCCCAGTCTTCAAATTCCGACCAATCCATGTCGCCCTCGCCTTGTTGTGCCGATCAAACCTTAGACAAGGTTGTTGTAGATGTTAAGTAACCAAGCGGAACCGCATTTTGCGCTTTTCGCCAAACGGGTTGTCTGCATAATAGCGCCATGTCTGACCCAACGCCGCTTGATCTTCATTCGACCCAGAATTCGCTGCCCATGGCTTTGATCCGGGCGCGCGAACGGCTTATGGGGCCGATCCGGGATATGCTGTCGCATATCGGGCTGACGGAACAGCAATGGCGTATTTTGCGGGTTCTCGAAGAATTCGGGCCGATGGATGTCACGCAACTGGCGGATAAGGCCTGTTTGCTGCTGCCGTCCCTGTCGCGCATTCTGCGGGGAATGGAAGAAAAGCGTCTGATCGAACGCAGCGCCGATGAGGCCGACCGCCGCCGCCAGATCGTTGAGATCGCCGATGCCGGGCGGGGCTTGCTGCAAGACAACGTCGTGCAGGCGCGGGTGATTGCCGAACAGGTCAAGCAGCAGCTTGGCACCGAAAAGACCCGCCAATTGCTAGCGCTTTTGGGCGAAGTGGAGCGGATGAAGCCTTAGTGAAAGGCCAATCCGGCCATCACCAGATTGCGCAGTCGGGCCGCAATCGGTGCCATGTCCCGGCCTTTGCGTTGGATCAGGTGATAGGGCGATACGATGATCGCTTGGCGCAGCGACAGCGGTTCTAGCGTGGGGCCGGCTGCGTTTTCGACAAGGCTCATGACTTCGTGCGTCATCGGGGCCAGCAGGTCAGACGATTTCAGGCTGGCAATCATCACCAGAAGCGAGGTCGTGGTGATGATCGTTTGCGGCGGCGCGACCGAACTGGCCAGATAAGCATCTTCCACCGCTTGGCGCATGGGCGTGCCGGGGGCCTGAATGACCCAGCCGTAGCCGTCCAATTCCGCGATTTCGAGGTTTTGCCGCCCGGCCAGCGGATGGTTCGACCGGACCAGAAAGCGGATTTCCTCGATCCGTCCGCGGGTGATGTCGAATTCGCGGGCATCCAGTTGCGACGGAATGCGGGCCAGTACAAAATCATAATGCCCTGCCATCAGCCCCGTCATGAGATCGTCGCTGGACGAGACATCGATTCGGATGTCTGTCGCTTCGGTCTGTCGGGTCAGCTCTTGCACCGCTGGCACGACATAAGAAACGGCGGCCCCGGTCACGGCTCCCACGCGCACCGTGCCGCGCGTGCCGCTTTGCAGGGCGGCGACCTCTTGCGCGGTATCCTCCAGATCGGCCAGCAGAATCGCGGCGCGGCGTACCAGAACTTCGCCGATCAAGGTCGGGGTCATGCCCTTGGGATGGCGATGAAATAGCGGCTGGCCCACCAGATCCTCCATTTGGGCCAGCATCCGCGAGGCGGCAGGCTGGGTCATGGCCAGCGCATCGGCGGCCAAAGACAGCTGCCCGCTTTCGGAAATGGCGTTCAGCAACCGGTAATGGCGCAGTTTCAATCGAGAAATCAGGTGATCCATGCATCCATATTTCACTAATGGTATGTTGATCGTCAATTATATTATTTGAAAGGTATGACGCTTCGGCGTTTGATGTCCCCCAGACGCAGAGACATGCGTCCGTGGCACGGTTTTCTCGTGTCGCCGGAACTCGGGTCGGAGGGACCCGAATGGGAGGAAAAGTTATGAAATTCGTGACTAAGGGCGTTGTCGCCCTCGCCATGTCGGCTGGCCTTTTGGCTGCTCCGGCCTTTGCGGCTGACAAAGGCACCATTGGTATCGCCATGCCGACCAAATCCTCGGCCCGCTGGATCTCGGACGGCAACTCGATGGTCGAGCAATTCGCCGCCGCCGGTTATGAGACCGATCTTCAGTACGCCGAAGACGATATCCCCAACCAGCTGGCCCAGATCGAAAACATGGTCACCAAGGGCGTTGATGTTCTGGTGATTGCGGCCATCGACGGCACCACGCTGTCGAACGTGCTGGAAAACGCGCATTTCGCTGGCATCAAGACCATCGCTTATGACCGTCTGATCCGCGATAGCGAATACGTCGACTACTACGCCACCTTCGACAACTTCAAGGTTGGCGTGCAGCAGGCATCGTCGCTGGTAAGCGGCCTGAAAGAGCGCTTTGGCGATGGCCCCTACAACGTTGAACTGTTCGGCGGCTCGCCGGACGATAACAACGCCTACTTCTTCTACAACGGTGCGATGTCGGTGCTTCAGCCGCTGATCGACGCGGGCACTGTTGTGATTGGCTCCGGCCAGATGGGCATGGACACGGTCGGCACCCTGCGTTGGGACGGTGCCGTGGCTCAGGCCCGGATGGATAACCTTTTGTCGGCCAACTACACCGACAAGATGGTCCACGGCGTTCTGTCGCCCTATGACGGTCTGTCGATTGGTATTCTTTCTTCGCTCAAGGGTGTGGGCTACGGCTCGGGCGACATGAAGATGCCGATCGTCACCGGACAGGACGCAGAACTGCCGTCGATCAAATCGATCATCGCAGGCGAACAGTATTCGACCGTGTTCAAGGACACGCGCGAACTGGCCCGCGTGACTGTGGGCATGGTGGATGCCCTGCTGCAAGGCGGCGAG
The DNA here is from genome assembly GCF_900302505.1 of Pseudoprimorskyibacter insulae. Lineage (GTDB taxonomy): Bacteria > Pseudomonadota > Alphaproteobacteria > Rhodobacterales > Rhodobacteraceae > Pseudoprimorskyibacter > Pseudoprimorskyibacter insulae. Next base: position 50,082 of record NZ_OMOJ01000011.1, read on the forward strand.
CCGGAAATCAACGACACCTCGACCTATGACAACGGTGTGAAAGTCATCTCGTCGTACCTGCTCGAGCCGGTGTCGGTGGATGCCACCAACTATGAGGCCATCGTGATCGAGTCGGGCTACCACTCGAAGGACGACCTCTGATCCTCTCCTCCCCTTCAGGCAACTGAGGGAAAACGCGGGGCCCGGTTACACCATTCGTGGCCGGGCCCTTTGAAGACCGCGGAGCACGGATATGCACACGCTTCTGGAAATGCGATCCATCACCAAGACCTTTCCGGGCGTCAAAGCGCTGGATACGGTCAATCTGAAGGTCGCCGAGGGCGAAATTCACGCACTTGTTGGCGAAAACGGTGCAGGCAAATCGACGCTGATGAAGGTTCTGTCCGGCGTCTATCCTCATGGCAGCTATGAGGGCGAGATTTTCTATGATGGTGCCGAGGCCCGGTTTGGCGGGATCGCCGACAGCGAGGCCAAGGGCGTCATCATCATTCACCAAGAACTGGCGCTGGTGCCGTTGCTGTCGATCGCCGAGAACCTGTTTCTGGGCAACGAATGTGCCAAGGGCGGCGTGATGAACTGGCCCGAAACCTTCCGCCGGACCGAAGGTCTGCTCAAGAAGGTCGGCCTTAGCGAAAGCCCGGCGACGCTGGTTGATAAGCTGGGCGTGGGCAAGCAACAGTTGGTTGAGATTGCCAAGGCACTGGCCAAAGATGTGCGCCTGTTGATCTTGGATGAGCCGACGGCGGCCTTGTCCGAATCGGACAGTCAGGCGCTTTTGGATCTGATGCTTGAGCTGAAGGCGCAGGGCGTCACCTCGATCATCATCAGCCACAAGCTGAACGAAGTGCGCCGCGTGGCCGATAGCATCACCGTGTTGCGCGACGGGTCCGCCGTGTCGACCATGAGCGCGGCGACCGGCGAGATCACCGAAGACCGCATTGTGCGCGATATGGTGGGCCGCGATATGTCGGCCCGATATCCGGAGCGGGATCGCAAAGCGGGCGACATGCTGATGGAGGTGGACGGATGGAATGTCTTCCACGCCGAACATGCCGACCGTCAGGTGATCCATGACATTGCTTTCAACGTTCGTGCGGGCGAAGTGGTGGGCATTGCGGGCCTTATGGGCGCGGGCCGCACCGAATTGGCGATGAGCCTGTTTGGCAAAAGCTATGGTCAGAACATCAGCGGGCAGGTGAAGCTACACGGCAAGCCGGTGGACACCTCGTCCGTGACTAAGGCGATCAAGGCGGGCCTTGCCTACGTGACCGAGGACCGCAAAGAGCTTGGCCTGATCCTCGATGAAACCATTCTGCGCAACACGACGCTGGCCAATCTGGCGGATGTGTCCAGCGGGGGGATCATCAACGAGGCCGAAGAAACCAAGGTTTCTGAACGTTACCGCAAGGCGATGAACATCCGCACCCCAAGCGTGTTTCAGCGGGTCGTCAACCTGTCGGGTGGCAACCAGCAAAAGGTTGTGCTGTCGAAATGGCTGTTTGCTGGCCCTGAGGTGCTGATCCTGGATGAACCCACGCGCGGTATCGACGTGGGCGCGAAATATGAAATCTACGGCATCATCAACGACCTGTCGGCCCAAGGCAAAGGCGTGGTCATGATCAGTTCGGAAATGCCCGAACTGCTGGGGATGTGTGACCGGATCTATGTAATGAACGAGGGCCGTTTCGTGGGCGAATTGACCGCCGCAGAGGCCAGCCAAGAGCGCATCATGTCGCTCATTGTGACGGAATAAGAGGGACAACGGACATGAGCGAGGCACAAGGATCGCAAGGTAAGGGGCTGGGTCAGTACCTTATGGCGCATATTCGGGATTTCGGGCTGCTGTTCGCCCTGATCGCCATCATGGTGTTCTTCCAGATCGTGACCGATGGCACTTTGATGCGCCCGGTGAATATCACCAACCTGTTCCTGCAAAACAGCTATATCATCATCATGGCTTTGGGCATGTTGATCGTCATCGTTGGCGGGCACATTGACCTGTCGGTCGGGTCTGTCATGGGCTTTATCGGCGCATTGGCGGCGGTGATGATCGTGCAATGGGAGATGCCGGTTAGCCTGACCATCGCGGTTTGTTTGGTCTTTGGCACCATCATCGGGGCGGCGCAGGGCTATTGGGTAGCCTATTGGAAAATCCCCAGCTTTATCGTGACTTTGGCCGGGATGCTGGTGTTCCGGGGCGCGTCGCTGTGGCTGCTGGAGGGGCAATCGGTTGGCCCGTTCCCGCGGTCGTTTCAGGCGCTGTCCACCGGCTTTATCCCCGACGTGTTTGGCATTGATCGCCCCAATGGCACGGCTTTGGCGGTTGGTCTGATTGCGGCGCTGGCCATCGTCTATATGGGCCTTCGCAAACGGGCGCAGAACAAGGCCTACGGGATCGAGGACGAACCCTCGGGCCTGTTCTGGGGGCGGAATATCATCATCGTCGGCGCGATGCTCTTCGTGTTCTACAAGCTGTCAACCTTCCGGGGCTTGCCCAACGTTTTGGTGACCATGGGTATTCTGACGATCATCTATGCGTTCATCACCGAACGCACCACGATTGGCCGCCGCGTCTATGCGCTGGGGGGCAATGAAAAGGCGGCGAAACTGTCGGGTATCCCGACCGAACGGCTAACCTTCCTGACCTTCGTCAACATGGGCTTTCTGGCCGCGATGGCCGGGCTGATCTTTGCCGCGCGCCTGAATACGGCGACGCCCAAAGCGGGCTTTGCGGTCGAACTGGACGTGATCGCCGCCGTGTTCATCGGCGGGGCCTCGATGTCGGGCGGTGTCGGCAAGATCGTTGGGGCCGTGGTGGGCGCGTTCATCATGGGCGTTCTGAACAACGGCATGTCGATCATGGGCATTGGCATCGACTACCAGCAGGTGATCAAAGGGCTTGTTCTTTTGGCTGCCGTGATCTTTGACGTCTACAACAAGCAGAAACAGGGCTAGGGCGCGTTGCGCCTGTCCCTCCCGCGTGAGAGAGAACTGGTATGACCTTTGCACCAGCCAAATGGCCCCGAAAGCTTCGTTCACAAGAATGGTATGGCGGCACCTCGCGGGATAACATCTATCATCGCGGGTGGCTCAAGAACCAAGGCTACCCGCATGACCTGTTCGACGGGCGCCCGGTGATTGGCATCCTGAACACTTGGTCGGACCTGACGCCGTGCAACGGCCACCTGCGCGAGCTGGCGGAAAAGGTCAAAGCCGGGATTTGGGAGGCTGGCGGATTTCCGGTCGAAGTGCCCGTATTCTCGGCCTCGGAAAACACCTTCCGTCCGACGGCGATGATGTATCGCAACCTTGCCGCCATGGCGGTCGAGGAGGCGATGCGCGCCCAGCCCATTGACGGCGCTGTGCTGCTGGTGGGCTGCGACAAGACCACGCCAAGCCTGCTGATGGGCGCGGCCTCAACCGATATTCCTTCCATCGTCGTGACCGGCGGGCCGATGCTGAACGGTTGGTTCCGGGGCGAGCGTGTGGGCAGTGGCACCGCGCTTTGGCAGATGTCCGAGGACATCAAGGCCGGCAAGATGACCACCGAAGATTTCCTTGAGGCCGAACAGGCCATGAGCCGGTCCAGCGGCACCTGCAACACGATGGGCACCGCCAGCACCATGGCCAGCATGGCCGAGGCGTTGGGTATGGCGCTTTCGGGCAACGCCGCCATTCCTGCGGTCGATGCGCGCCGCCGCGTGATGGCGCAGCTGACGGGCCGCCGCATTGTGCAGATGGTCAAGGACGATCTGAAACCGTCCGACATTCTGACCCGCGCCGCCTTTGAAAACGCGATCCGCACCAATGGCGCGATTGGCGGGTCAACCAATGCTGTGATCCACATTCTGGCGCTTGCTGGCCGTGTGGGCGTGGATCTGTCGCTGGACGATTGGGATGCGCTAGGCCGCGATATCCCGACGATTGTGAACCTCATGCCGTCGGGCAAATACCTGATGGAAGAGTTCTTCTACGCGGGCGGCCTTCCGGTGATCCTCAAACGTTTGGGCGAGGCGGGCAAGCTGAACAAAGACGCGCTGACAGTCTCCGGTGACACCGTCTGGGACGAGGTCAAAGACGCCAAGAACTGGAATGAGGATGTGATCCTGCCGGTCGAACAGGCGCTGACCCAGCAGGGCGGGATCGCCGTGCTGAAGGGCAACCTTGCCCCCAACGGCGCGGTGCTGAAGCCCTCGGCGGCCAGCCCCAACCTGATGAAGCATCGCGGTCGCGCCGTGGTGTTCGAAGACATCGACGACTACAAAGCCAAGATCAACGATCCCGATCTGGACATTGATGAAACCTGCGTGATGGTCCTGAAAATGTGCGGCCCGCGCGGCTATCCGGGCATGTCCGAGGTCGGCAACATGGGCCTGCCGCCGAAGGTGCTGAAGAAGGGGATCACCGATATGGTGCGTATCTCGGATGCGCGTATGTCGGGTACGGCCTATGGCACCGTGGTGCTGCACACCGCGCCCGAGGCAGCAGTGGGCGGCCCGTTGGCCATCGTGCAAAACGGCGACATGATTGAATTGGACGTGGCCAACCGCCGCCTGCATCTGGATGTCAGCGACGAAGAAATCGCGCGCCGTCTGGCCGCATGGACCGCGCCGGGCGAAAAGCCCCAAGGTGGTTATGCCAAGCTGTTCCACGACACGGTGCAGGGCGCTGATACCGGCGCGGACTTGGATTTCTTGCGCGGCTGCCGTGGCAACGCGGTGCCAAAAGACTCGCACTAGGGGCATAGGATGACTGAGCTTCACAAGATCGCCATTGTCGGGGTGGGCAAGATTGCCCGCGATCAGCACTTGCCTGCTATCTCGGCGGGCAAGCGGTTTGATCTGGTGGCCACGGCCAGCCGCAACGCCCAAGTGGGCGGGCTGCCGGGTTACACCTCGCTTGACGCGTTGTTGGAGGCGCATCCCGAGGTGACTTGCGTGTCGCTTTGTACCCCGCCGCAAGTGCGGTATGACGATGCCCGCCGCGCCTTGATGGCGGGGCGGCATGTCATGCTGGAAAAACCGCCGGGCGCGACCCTGTCCGAGGTGCATGATTTGCAGGCGCTCGCCGCCGAAAAGGGTGTTGCGCTCTATGCCACGTGGCATTCGCGGCAAGGGGCCAGCGTTCAGGCCGCCAAAGCTTGGTTGGCGCAAGGCCGCAGCATTCGCCGTGTGACGATCAACTGGAAAGAAGACGTGCGCAAATGGCACCCTGGCCAAGATTGGATCTGGGAGCCGGGCGGCTTGGGCGTCTTTGATCCGGGCATCAACGCGCTGTCGGTCCTGACCGAGATTTACCCGCGCCGCCTGCACTTGGCGTCTGCGGAACTGTCGTTCCCCGAAAACCGCGCAACCCCGATTGCTGCCGATCTGGTGTTCAATGATCCTGAAGGGGCCGAGGTGAGCGCCGCGTTTGACTGGCGTCAGCAAGGCAACGAGATCTGGGAAATCCGTATTGAGACCGATCAAGGCCTGTGCCTTCTGGCCAATGGCGGTGCCACGCTGTTGATCGACGGTGAGCAGATCGCCAATGGCACGGATGAAGAATACCCCGCGCTTTATGATCAGTTCGCGGATCTTGTTGAGGCGTCCGCCATAAACGTGGACCTGTCGCCGATGACCCATGTGTCGGATGCCTTCACCCTTGGGCGACGTTTGCAGGTTGAGCAATTCTATTTCTGATCGCCGGGTCTGGACATTCCGAGCGGGCTAGGGTGGTATCGCTATCATCTTTGGCCGGAACAGGGCCAATACCGCCCTTCCGACGGAACTGAGACGTGATGACCGAAACTGCCTTATATTGGGGTCTGGCGGCCCTTGCCTCATTGTTTGTGGGGGCCTCGAAAGGGGGGCTGCCGATCATCGGGATGCTGAGCGTGCCGTTGATGTCCATCGTGATGCCGCCGATGGTGGCCGCCGGGCTGCTGCTGCCGATTTACATTCTGTCGGATATGTACGGGATTTGGCTGTTCCGGGCGTCCTTTTCGCGCCGGAACCTGGCCATTCTGATCCCCGCCGGGGCCATCGGCATTGGCATTGGCTGGGCGACGGTGTCGATCACCGATGAAAACGCGGTCAAAGCGATGATTGGCTTGGTGGGCCTAGGGTTTCTGGCCGACAAGATGCGCCGCCGGTACAAAAAGGATGACCGCCCGCGCCCGGCCAAAGTGGTGCCGGGGCTATTCTGGGGCAGTATGGCCGGGTTCACCAGCTTTATCAGCCACGCAGGCGCGCCGCCCTATCAGGTGTATATCCTTCCGCAAAAGCTGCCGAAAATGGTGTTTGCCGGCACGTCGACCATCCTGTTTGCTGTCATCAACGCGCTGAAGCTGCCGCCCTATATCATGCTGGGGCAGGTGAATGGCGATAGCCTAAAGCAAGGGTGGTGGCTGTTGCCGGTTGCGCTGTTTGGGTCGTGGCTGGGGCATCGGCTGACCAAGATCATCCCCGAAAAGGCGTTCTTTGTCTTTGTTGAGGTCGCGCTTTTGCTGGTCTCATTGAAGCTTCTGTACGACGGGATACACGGCTACTTGGCCTAACACCCTGATGTTTCCCAATGAAAACGCCTCGCAAATTGCGGGGCGTTTTGCGTTTCGGGGAGTGGATAGGTTTATGCAAAAAAATGCATCAACCGCCTCTTTTGTCTTGCGACGGTGCGATGCTATATGCACTATAGCGCATATTGGCGGTGCGGATTTGGGAGGAATCATGTCGCAAGCACGATTTGAGGCGCTGATCGGAGAGATTGCGCAAGATATTGCCGCAATGGATCTGAATGACGCGATGGCCACCCATCTGAACACGTCCTTTGGCCCGTCGACGCAGGCGTTTCAGGAACTGTCGGGCCTTTGCGCCGAGGGCGAGCGGGATGGCTGGCTGATGGCGCGCGAACATGGCGGCATAAAGTTTGGCCGCGCGGTAAAGCCGGGCGCAAGCGCGGGCGCTTTCAGTGTGGATGTGGTTCGCATGAAGGACGTCAGAGGCCCGCATCACATTCACCCGAACGGAGAAATCGGCGCGGTCATACCGCTGGAGGGCGCGCCGAAATTCGATGACTTCCCAGAGGGTTGGTATGTCTATGGTCCCGGTACTGACCATCATCCAACCGTGTCCGGCGGGGATGCCTACGTGCTGTACCTTCTGCCTGAAGGTGCCATCGAGTTTACCGGAAAATAAGACCAGACCCGGAGCAATCCGGGCGCGTCACGGGAGGAGAGACGTGATGACCCAGACCAACGAAAACGCAGCGGTCTATTTCCTAGATCGCCATCTGGCCGAGGGCCGCAGCGACAAGGTCGCCTATATCGAGGCCGACGGCGAAAAGCGCAGCATCACCTATGGTGAATTGGCCGGGCAGGCGGGGCGTTTTGCCGGTGCGCTGTATCGCCATGGTGTGCGCCGCGAAGAGCGCATCGCCATGATCGTGCGCGACACTCTGGAGTTTCCGGTGGTGTTCTGGGGAGCGATGAAGGCTGGGGCGATCCCTGTGCCGCTGAACACGCTACTGTCCGCCGATGTCTATGAGGCGATCCTGAACGACAGCCGTGCCTCGATCCTTGTGGTGTCCGAAGCGCTGTATGACACCGTGAAGTCCGCGATTGAGGGCAACCGCTTCCTGCGCACGGTTGTGGTGATCGGCGATGCGCCGGAAGGTACTGAAAGTTTTGACCAATTCGTCGAAGGCGCACCGGTTGAGGCAACCTGTGATGCTTGCGCCGATGAACTGGCCTTCTGGCTGTACTCCTCTGGTTCAACAGGTGTGCCGAAGGGCGTGCGTCACGTGCATTCCTCGCTTCAGGCCACGTGTGACACGTTCGGCGCGCAGGTGCTGGGCATCACCGAGGATGATCTGGTCTTCTCGGCGGCGAAAATGTTCTTTGCCTATGGCCTTGGCAACGCGGTGTCCTTCCCGATGTCGGTTGGCGCGACCACGGTGATCTTCTCGGGTCGTCCCACGCCGGATGCGGTTTCGGCCATTTTGGCCGAGCATAAGCCGACGATTTTCTACGGCGTGCCCACGCTTTACGCCGCTATGGTCAACGCGCAGGAACAAGCGGGCGGTGCGCCCGATCATGCGTTGCGCCTGTGCACCTCGGCGGGCGAGGCCCTGCCGCGAGAGATTGGCGAGCGTTGGGAAAAGATCTGGCATGCGCCGATCGTTGACGGCGTCGGCAGCACCGAAATGCTGCACATCTTCCTGTCGAACCGCCCTGGAGACATCGTCTATGGCACCTCGGGCACGGCGGTGCCGGGCTATGAGGTGCGTCTGGTGGACGAACACGACGAAGATATCAAAGACGGCGATGTGGGCGAATTGCTTGTCCGTGGGCCTTCCAGTGCTGAAGGCTATTGGAACCGCCGCCACAAATCGCAATCCACCTTCGCAGGCCACTGGACCCGCACTGGCGACAAGTATGAGCGCACGGAAACGGGCCGCTATGTCTACTGTGGCCGGGCCGACGATATGTTCAAGGTCTCGGGCATTTGGCTGTCGCCGTTCGAGGTGGAATCGGCGCTTGTGGATCACCCCGCGGTTCTGGAGGCCGCTGTCGTCGCGCGCAAAACCGATGATGGTTTGGAAAAACCCGCCGCCTATATCGTGCTGAAGCCCGGAGCGAGTGCCGATGTGGTGGGTGAGTTGAAGGAGTTCGTCAAAGAGAAGGTGGGCATGTGGAAGTACCCCCGCTGGATCACCGTTGTGGATGAGCTGCCGAAAACCGCCACCGGCAAAATCCAGCGCTTCAAACTGCGCGACGTGGAGGCGGTGTGATGGCAATCGACTGGTCCGCAGGGCGGGGGCGGTTCACGGCAAATGGCAAGTCGCTGGAGTGGGGGGCGTTTGGCCCTGCGCCCGGCGACGCTCCGGTGATCGTGCTGCTGCATGAGGGGCTTGGCTCTTTGGCGCTGTGGCGCGATTTCCCCCAGCGGCTGAGCGATGCGACGGGCCTGCCGGTGTTCGCCTATTCGCGGGCGGGCTATGGCCAATCGGATGCCGACGACCTGCCGCGCCCGCTGGATTACATGACCCGCGAAGCGACGCAGGTGCTGCCGGATGTGCTGAATGCGTTGGGGGCCAGCCATGTGATCCTGATGGGCCATTCCGATGGCGCGACCATCGCCGCCGAATACGCGGGCCGGGTCGAGGATTTCCGTGTGCGCGGCTTGGTTCTGATGGCCCCGCATTTCTTTACCGAAGAGATGGGCCTGACCGAAATCGCCCGCGCGGCGCAGGTGTTTGCCGAAACGGATATGGGCGCGCGTTTGGGTAAGTACCACCGCGACCCTGAGGCGACCTTTCGCGGCTGGAACGACGCGTGGCTCGCCCCCGGTTTCAAGGATTGGCACGTGGGCGATGTAATCGATTATTGGCGCATTCCCTGCCTCGCCATCCAAGGCGTGCAGGATCAATACGGCACTGCCGCCCATATCCATGAGATTGAAACGCGCAGCTATGCGCCTGTCGATGTGCTGATGCTGGACGATTGTCGCCACTCGCCCCATTTTGACCAGCCGCAAGCGGTTCTGGACGGCGTGGCCGAGTTTGCCGCGCGGTTGCAGCGCATTGAGGCCGCTGAGGTTGAGGGTGTGTGATGGCCTGGACCGGTCCCTTGACCTTGCCGCCCGAGCCGTATTTCCCCGGTCAGAATACGCGCCCGTCCGAGACGTATTTCGCGCCGTTTAAGGCCGGGGTTTCGGGCGGTGTGGGCGAGCTTGAGGAATGCGCGGCCTTCTCGGCTGGGCTGTCGGCCTTTGGTGAGCGCTACTACTGGGAAGCGCATGAGTTTTGGGAGCCTGTCTGGATGGCTTTGCCGCAAAACAGTGTGGAAAAGCTGTTCCTGCGCGGGTTGATCCAATTGGCCAATGCGGGGCTTAAGGCGCGTATGGGCAAGGATGGGGCCGCGCTGCGCATTCTGAAGCTGGCGGATGCGGCTTTGGCTGAGGCGCTGGTTCGCGCGGGCGATGCGCCGATTCTGGGGATGTCACGGGGCGCAGTCCAAGGTCTGCGCCGTCAGGCAATCGAGGATTCAGCCTCAATTGTGCATTATGATGCATAAAATATCTTGAAATCCGGTGTTATCTGGGCTTTTAACAGAAAAATCTGGCGGTGAGGTGCACAATAGTTCCATTTCGGTGTTTACGTGATCCGAAATTATGCGCTATGGTGCATCACGCCCCGCAACACAACTCTTGATGGGGAGGAGACGCGCCCATGACCAAAGTGATCGATTTTCAAACGGACCCGTCCAAGTACCGCCACTGGAAAGTGGCGTACGACGGTGACGTTGCGACCCTGTATATGGATGTCGATGAAAACGGCGGCCTGTTTGACGGCTACCAACTGAAGCTGAACTCCTATGACCTTGGCGTTGACATCGAGCTGGCCGACGTGGTGCAGCGCATGCGCTTTGAGCACCCCGAGGTGAAGGTCGTGGTGATGAAGTCGGCCAAGGAAAAGGTGTTCTGCGCTGGCGCGAACATCCGCATGCTGGGCGGCGCAAGCCACGCCCATAAGGTGAACTTCTGTAAGTTCACCAATGAAACCCGCAACACGTTTGAAGCCGCCGAGGCCGACAGCGGCCAGAAATACATGGCTGCCGTGAAGGGGGCCTGCGCCGGTGGCGGCTATGAGCTTGCCTTGGCCTGCAATCATATCATGCTGACCGACGATAGCTCGTCGGCTGTGGCGCTGCCCGAGGTACCGCTGCTGGCGGTTCTGCCCGGCACTGGCGGCCTGACCCGCGTCACCGACAAGCGCAAAGTGCGTCGTGACCGCGCCGATATCTTCTGTTCGATCGAAGAGGGGGTGAAGGGCAAGCGCGCCAAGGAATGGCGTCTGGTCGATGAGGTGATCCCGAACTCGAAGTTTGATGACACCGTGACCGAACGGGCTAAGGAATTCGCGGCAGCGTCGAACAAGGCCGTGGGGCAGGGCATCGCGCTGAACCCGCTGGCCCGCAGCTTTGCCGAAGATGGTTCGGTCAGCTATTCGCTGGTTGAGGTCACGCTGGACCGCGCGGGCAAGAAGGCCACCGTCACCATAAAAGGCCCGGATGCTGAAACGCCCGCTGACATGGCTGCGGTTGAGGCGTTGGGCGATCAATCCTACCTGCTGCGTCTGGCGCGCGAATTGGACGATGCGATCCTGCACCTGCGCTTGAATGAACGTGAACTGGGTCTGATGGTGTTCCAAAGCCAAGGCGATCCCGAGGCCGTTCTGGCCGAGGAGGCGCTGCTGGTTGCCAACGCGGGCAACTGGCTGTCGAACGAGATCCTGAAGTACTGGAAACGCGTGTTGAAGCGCATCGACATGACCTCGCGCAGCCTTGTGGCGCTGGTCGAGCATGGCTCGTGCTTTGCCGGTGTTCTGGCCGAGATCCTGTTCGCCGTTGACCGCAGCTATATGATGGAAGACGAGTTCGAAGGCGACAACCGCCCGATGGCCACGGTCACCCTGTCGGATGCAAACTTTGGCCTCTTCCCGATGGGCAACGACCTGACCCGCCTGCAAACCCGTTTTCTGGGAGAGCCGGAAACCGTTGACGCGCTGGCCGCCCGCAAAGGCGAGGCGATGGAAGCTGAAGATGCCGATGAGGCGGGCCTTGTGACCGAGATCTTCGACGATATCGACTGGGAAGACGAAATCCGCATCTTCATGGAAGAACGGGCCTCTTTCAGCCCCGATGCAATGACCGGCATGGAAGCCAACCTGCGCTTTGCTGGCCCGGAAACCATGGAAACCCGGATCTTTGGCCGCCTGACCGCTTGGCAGAACTGGATCTTCAATCGCCCGAACGCAACCGGGGCCAATGGCGCATTGCAGCGCTACGGCACGGGCGTGCGCGGCGACTACAACATGGAGCGCGTGTAAGCGCGCTCCGGCGGTGGGCCTGAAAACCCACCCTACGGGCCCCGGCACAGGTCGGTCCCGCGTGCACATCTAGGCTGGGTTTTGAACCCACCGCCCCCTGAGGAGGACCCGAAATGCTTGACCTTATTAACGTCAGCTATGACACCCAGATCCCCAATAATGTGGGGCTCAGCTCGGACAAGCGCGTGCTCAAGGCGCTTGAAAAATGGCACCCCGGTTACATCAATTGGTGGAATGACCTGATCCCGCAGAACTTCCAGGAATCGATGGTTTATCTGCGCACCGCCGTTTCTGTGGACCCCAAGGGCTGGGCCAAGTTCGACTATGTGAAAATGCCGGAATACCGCTGGGGCGTTCTGCTGGCCCCGCAAGTCGAAGGGCGTGTAATCCCCTGCGGCGAACATGCTGGCCAGCCCGCGTGGCAGGAAGTACCGGGCGAATACCGCAACCTGCTCAAGCGTCTGATCGTCATTCAGGGCGACACTGAGCCGGGCTCAGTTGAACAGCAGCGTTTCCTTGGTCTGACAGCGCCGTCGCTTTATGACATGCGCAACCTGTTTCAGGTAAACGTCGAAGAGGGCCGTCACCTCTGGGCGATGGTTTATCTGTTGCAAAAGTACTTCGGCAAAGATGGCCGCGAAGAAGCCGATGATCTGCTGATCCGCTCGTCTGGTTCGGAAGAAGCGCCGCGTATGCTGGGTGCCTTCAACGAAGAAACGCCCGATTGGCTGTCGTTCTTCATGTTCACCTACTTCACCGACCGTGACGGCAAGATGCAGCTGGAAAGCTTGGCTCAGTCCGGCTTTGACCCGCTGTCGCGCACCTGCCGCTTTATGCTGACCGAAGAAGCGCACCACATGTTCGTGGGCGAAACCGGCGTGGGCCGGACCATTCAGGCCACGGTCGAGGCGATGAACAAGGCGGGCATTACCGACCCGTATGACATCAACAAGATCCGCGATCTGGGCGTCATCGATCTGCCGACCATCCAGAAAAAGCTGAACCTGCACTACACGCTGTCGCTTGATCTGTTCGGCCAAGAGGTTTCGACCAACGCCGCCAACGCGTTCAACGCGGGCATCAAAGGCCGCTACATGGAGCATCGCATCGACGATGACCACAAGCTGACCGGCGACACCTATCCGGTTTGGACGATCAAAGACGGTGCCTTGGTGCGCGAAGATGCGCCTGCGCTGACCGCAATCAACATGCGCCTGCGTGATGACTATGTCCGCGATGCCGCTGGCGGCGTTGGCCGTTGGAACAAGATCATCGAAAAGGCTGGTGTCGAATTCGAACTGAAGATGCCGCACGAAAGCTTCCACCGTCAGATCGGCGTGTTTAACGGCATGCCGTTTGATCCCGCGGGCGACCTGCTAAGCCGTGAGGCATGGGATGCCAAGCGCGATGAATGGCTGCCCTCGAAGGCCGATGGTGATTTCATCCAGTCGCTGATGAAGCCGGTCTATGAGCCGGGCAAATTCGCCAGCTGGATTGCGGCGCCCAAGGTCGGCATCGACAACAAGCCGGGCGATTTTGAATACGTGAAACTGCACATGGCCTGATCCAAGGCCGGGATGGCCCCAGTCCGGGGCCATCCGTTTAAACGGATTGGAGATTGAAGCAATGTTGACATCGGACCTTGGCGGCCTGCGTCGCCGCGCCATCGGATCGGACGGTTGTCTTGGCTGCACGGATTGCACCGGCACTTGTCTGGAACTGCTCGAATTGCTCTATGTTCCACCGCAAGTGCTGAAGCCCAAAGGCAAACCAAAATGAACAAACCCCTCAAGCAGCACCTGATCGACCCCGAGATCTGCATTCGCTGCTACACCTGTGAAATGACCTGCCCGGTTGAGGCGATCGTCCACAATGACGACAACGTCGTAGTCGATGCGGATAAGTGCAACTTCTGCATGGATTGCATTCCCGTCTGCCCAACCGGGTCTATCGACGAATGGCGCGTGGTGGACACGGCCTATTCGGTGGGCGAACAATTCGAATGGACCGAGCTGCCCGAACAGGCCGACATTGGCGGCGGTGATGATGGCGGGATCGAAGCGCTGGATGAGGCGATGGCCGCCCTTTTGGCCGAGGCGCATCAGGGCGCGGGCGGCAAATCCAAGGCCCCGGCATCGGCGGCCAAGGCGTCGGTCAATATGTACAATCTGGGCAAGCCTGCGGTGGCCAAGGTTCAAGGCAACTATCGCCTGACCAAAGAGGCCAGCGGTGCAGATGTCCGGCACATCATTCTGGATTTCGGCGGTCAGCCCATGCCGGTTCTGGAAGGCCAGTCGATCGGGATTATTCCGCCGGGTACTGATGCCGAAGGCAAGCCGCACCTGCCGCGTCTCTATTCCGTATCCTCGCCCCGCGATGGCGAACGTCCGAACTACAACAACCTGTCTTTGACCGTGAAACGCGAAGATCAGGGCCTGTGTTCGAACTACGTCTGCGATCTGAAGATCGGCGATGAGGTCCGCGTAACCGGCCCCTTCGGCGCGACCTTCCTGATGCCCGACGATCCGGCATCGCGTTTGCTGATGATCTGCACCGGCACCGGGTCCGCCCCGTTCCGCGCCTTCACCATGCGCCGCCAGCGGATGGCGGCAGGGGCTGCGGGCGACATGGTGCTGTTCTTCGGTGCCCGTACGCCAGATAGCCTGCCGTATTTCGGCCCGCTGGGGAAGATCCCCGACAGCGTTCTGAAAAAACACTTGGTCTTTAGCCGTCAGCCCGATGTGGCCAAGGAATATGTCCAAGATCGTATGATGGTTGAGGAAGAGGCGGTCGCCGAACTGTTGCTAGATCCCAAGACCCATATCTACATCTGCGGCCTGCGCGGCATGGAGGAGGGGGTTGAGAAATCCTTCGCCAATATCGCCGAAAGCCAAGGGGAACAATGGATCGCCCTGCGCGACAAGATGCGCGACGAAGGCCGCTATCACGTCGAGACGTATTGATGATCTATGAGCACGAAATCCGGGTCACTTGGGGTGACTGTGACCCGGCCAAAATTGCCTATACCGCGCGGCTGCCATGGTTCGCGTTGGATGCCATTAATGGCTGGTGGGAAGCCAAGACAGGCGACGGATGGTTCCAGATGGAAATGGACCGCAATATGGGCACGCCCTTTGTCAGCATGTCGATGGACTTCCGGTCGCCCGTGACGCCGCGCCACCGCCTGATCTGCAAGGTTTGGCCGAACCGTTTGGGCACGACCTCGGTCGGGTTCCATGTGGACGGGTATCAGGACGGCACGCTTTGTTTCGGCGGGGATTTTGTTTGCGTTTTCACGCAGGCCGATGCGTTCCGCAAAATGCCGCCACCCGAAAGAATCCGGGAAATCGTGACCGCCCATCTGATCCCCGCGACATAAGATGTGATATGGGGGCCTCAAGATGCGAAATCCTTTTGACGCCCCCGAAATTCCGGCTACACTTTGTGCATTATATTTCATAAGTCAGCCGGTATGAGCGAGATTACCAACTTCAAAGGCGAGGCGGTCACTGCCAAGCCCGAAAATGCCGCCGACCTAGAGGTCGAAGCGCTGATCCGGTCCGTTGGCGACCGGGTTCGAAAGGCGCGTGACCTAAAGGGCATGCCGCGCCGGGTCGTGTCCGAACTGTCGGGTGTGTCGCCGCGCTATCTGGCGCAGCTTGAGGCGGGCGAGGGCAATATCTCAATCGGGCTGCTGCTGCGTGTGGCGATTGCGCTGGATCTGCGGATCGAATGGCTGGTCGGCGGCGAAGACCCTTGGTCGTCGGATGTGCTGCGTGTGGCAGATCTGTTCCGATCCGCCCCGGCGGGCACCCGCGAAAAGGTGCTTGAGCTTCTTAGCCCCGAACCGCCCGAAGCGATGCGCGCCCGGCGCATTTGCCTGATCGGTCTGCGCGGGGCGGGAAAATCGACCCTTGGCGCGATGGCGGGTGCCAAGATGGGCGTGCCATTCGTCGAATTGAACCGCGAAATCGAAGACCATTCCGGCATGCCGGTGAATGAGGTCATGGCGCTATACGGTCAGGAAGGCTATCGCCGTCTTGAATCGCAAGCGGTGGAACGCGTGATCGCGATGCATGACACGATGATCCTGGCCGTCGCAGGCGGCATCGTGGCCGATCCCGACACCTACAATTTGCTGTTGTCGCGCTTCCATACGATCTGGGTCAAGGCCAGCCCCGATGAGCATATGTCGCGGGTGCGGGCGCAGGGCGACACGCGCCCGATGGCCGGGAACCCTGAGGCGATGGAACAGCTGAAAGTCATTCTGCGCAGCCGCGAGGCTTTGTATGAACGCGCACATGCGCAACTGGACACTTCGGGCCGTGCGCCCGAGGAATCGCTTGAACGCCTGCTGGCCCTGATCGAGGACAAAGGGTTTTTGACCTGATCCAAGGGCCGGTCGCAGGCAATTCACCATTATTGAGGGAGGACGCTCATGGCTGTCACACGCCGCAAGCAAGGGATGTATGGGTATGTCGAACTGACGAACCCGCCGGTCAACGCAATCAACCGCGACATGCGTCAGGGTTTGCTTGATGCGGTCAAGTGGGCCGAGGACGAAGGGCTAGAGCGGGTGATCCTGTCGGGTGCGGGGCGTGCTTTTGCCGCTGGGGCCGATGCCAAGGAATTCGACGGCCCGCCACTAGAGCCGCATCTGCCCGACGTGCTGAACGCGATTGAAACCAGCCATGTGCATTGGGTTGCCGCCATTCACGGCCCGGCGTTGGGCGGCGGGGCCGAGATTGTCTTGGCTTGCCGGTATCGCGTGGCCCATCCCAAGGCATTGATTGGCTTTCCAGAGGTGACGCTTGGCGTTGTGCCGGGCGCAGGCGGCACGCAGCGCCTGCCGCGTCTGGTCGGGATGGAGCAGGCCTTGGCCCTGATCCCCACGGGCAAGCCGGTGTCGGGCGTCGCGGCCAAGCAGATCGGCCTGGTCCATGAGGTGGATGAAGACCCGGTTGCCTTTGCCGAGATGACAAATTCGGAATGGCTGGGCATGGCCGTGCCGGTGGGCGAATTGAACACGGGCGAGGCCGCGCCAGAGCTGTTCGCAGCGGCCCGCGCCACGGCTGACCAAAAGATGCGCGGGCAGATCGCGCCGCAGCGGGCGATTGACCTGCTGGAACTGTCGATGACCGCCGATCTGGCCGCAGGGATGGCCGAAGAACGCGCCGCTTTCCTTGAACTGCGTACCCAAGATCAGGCCCGCGCCTTGCGCCATGCCTTCTTTGCCGAACGCGGGGCGAAAGCGCCCGATTGGCTGACCGCCACGCCCAAAGATGTGGCGTCTGTCGCCGTTGTTGGCGGCGGCACCATGGGGGCTGCGATTGCCTATGCGATGCTGAATGCGGGCCTTTCGGTTGTCTTGCTGGAAACCGATGCCGATGGCGTCGCGCGGGCGCGGGACAATGTTGAAAAGATCGTCGCGGCCAGCCTGAAACGTGGTCTGATTTCCGAAGAGGGCGCAGCAGACCGCCGCGCGCGCCTGACCCTTAGCCACGATTACAGCGATGCGGGTCAGGTCGATCTGGCGATTGAGGCGGCGTTCGAATCCATGGACGTCAAAAAGCAGATCTTTGCCAAGCTAGAGGCCGCCGTGCAGGCCGGTGCGGTTCTGGCCACCAACACCAGTTATCTCGATGTGAACGAGATCGCCTCGGCCCTGCAAGCGCCGTCGCGGTTGGTCGGTCTGCATTTCTTTGCGCCCGCCCATATCATGAAGCTGTTGGAGATTGTTCGGGGGGATGCCACCTCGGATGAGGCGCTGGCCACGGGTTTTGCCCTTGCCAAGACCCTGCGCAAGATCCCGGTGCTGGCTGGTGTCTGTGACGGGTTCATCGGCAACCGCATTCTGGCCCGCTATCGCGAAGCGGCGGATACGGTGTTCATGGATGGGTCAACCCCGTGGGAGGTTGATGAGGCGATGGTCGAATTCGGCTATGCCATGGGCCCCTATGAGGCGCAGGATCTGTCCGGGTTGGACATTGCCCATGCCAACCGTCGCCGTCAGGATGCCACACGCGACCCGAACCGCCGGTATATCCCGATTGCTGACCGTATGGTCGAACTGGGCAAACTGGGCCGCAAAACGGGCGCGGGCTGGTATCGGTATCCGGGTGGCAACGGCAAGGTCGAAGATCCCATCGTTGCCGATCTGGCCATCGAAGAGGCGCATTTCGCCAAGATCACTCGCACGGATTATTCCGCCGATCAAATCCGCCACCGGTTGCTATTGGCGATGATCAATGAAGCGGCCGCGATTTTGGGTGAAGGCATTGCCCAGTCGGCGGCAGATATCGATCTGGTCACCATGTCGGGCTATGGCTTTCCGCGTTGGCGCGGCGGGTTGATGCATTACGCCGATACGCTTGGGGCGAAGGAGGTTCTGGCGGGGCTGGAGGCGCTGTGCGCCGAAGACCCGCTGGTATGGGCACCGTCGCAGGTTGTCAAAGACTGTGCCGCCAAGGATATTCGGTTTGCCGATTGGACGCCCGCCTGAGATCAGGCGCGCCAGCCCTGAAGAGACATGGCCAGAAGGGTGAGCGGGGTTGCTGCGGTCCGGGGGGCTTGCCCTTCGGGCCGGAAGAACAGGCCGACCATCCGAAAGCAGGGTAGGTGAAACGCGTGGGCGTAGGTCATGGCACTCATGGTGATGCCTCTTGGTCGTGATAAGCGCGGGGGCGCTCTGCCGCGCATCATAGGGGGTGCTTAAAAAATCACCAGTTGCAAACGGTTATGGCAGATATGCAATTTCTGCATGTCAATGGGCGGCCTTGCGCAACCGTCTTGATAGCCAGTCCACAGTGGCGGTCAGAAGTGCCGTAGCTGCCAACAGAACCAAGGCCCGGTCGATGCGCAACTCGGCCATGGCGCTGTCGATGTAAAAGCCCAGAGTGGCCACGCCCAACAGACCCATGACAGCGGTTTCGCGCAGGATGATTTCCCAGCGATACAGCAGCAGCGCCCAGAACGGCCCTGACAGGCGCGGCAGCAGGTCCCAGCCCCAATGCGTCATACCGCGCGGCGCGTCTTGGCGCAGGGTCGGGGCCAGATCGGTGGCATCCCGCGCCATCAGATGTGCGATGATCCCGCCATTGTGCAACGCAAGCGCCAGAATAGCCGGGAGCATGGACGGCCCCAGCGCCTGAAGGAACAGATAGGCCAGCATGTATTCGGGCAAGCTGCGCATCACGATCAGCAGGGCTTGCCCGGCGCGGTGGCCCCATGTCCCCGTCACCCGCCGCACCGCCAGCCCAAAGCTGGACAAGGCCACCGCGGCCGTTGCGGCAAGGGCGATTTGCGTGACGATCAAGGTGGCCAGGATGCCGGGCCAAGCCTCATGCGCCAGAAGCGACCACAGCCAAGCGCCCAGATCGCCGCCATTGCGCAGGGGGGCGGGGACAATGTCTTGGGTCAGGAAGCGCCAGAAGGCCCCTTGCCCCATCGGCGGGCTGGACAGGCTCAGCAGCAAGGCCGCCGCAGCGATGGCCCAAATCAGCACCAGACGCGGCCGCATCCACCAACGCATGGAGGCAATTAGGGCGATGTAGCAAATCAAAATGGCCGAGGCCGCGCCGTAGGCCCCCAGTTTGAAAAAGCTATCGAGTTGAAAGCCCAGCGTCGGCAGCCCGATAAACCCCAGCACCGCGCTGGACCTCAGCCCGCATTCCATCCGGTAGAGCGTATAGGACCATAGCGCGGGCCATGTGCTTGGCACCGCCACCCAGCAGAGTCGCACAAGGCCCGGCAGGTTTGGCGGCAGCCCGTCATAGGCGGCGCGGGGCAGGGTTTCGAACCGTTCGGCAAACACCTTGGCGAAGATCCCGGCATAGGGCAGCGCCAGCGCCAGAACGCCGGTCAAGGCGCTAAGGCCAAGCCCCTGCATCAAAAACAATGCCCAGAACAGCTCATGGACTGACCGGATGGCGATGCAAAAGGCCCGCACGGGGGCAAGGCGGTAGAACGGGGCCATGATCGCCCCGGCCAGCGCCCCAAGCCCAACACCCGCCACGGCAAAGGCCACGGTCAGGGCCAAGGCGCGGCCAAGATCTTCGATCCGGGTGAAATCTGGGCGCAAGGCACCGCTGGCCATCCGGCCAAGCTCGGCCCAGGGGGAATGGTGGCCCAGCCCCAAGTCGGCGAATGGCAGCGCAATCGCCGCCGATAGAAGAACCCAAAGCGCGACGGGAAGCCTAGGCATAAAGCGCATCCAGCGCGGATTGTGGCAGATCATCGGGGGCGGCGTCGAACTGGATCTTTCCGCTGCGAATGCCAATCAGGCGGGTCGCGTATTGCCGCGCCAAGCCCAGATCGTGCAGAGCAACCATGCCTGTTTCAAACCGGTCCGCCAATAGGTTCATGATCCGTGCGGCGCGGGATTCATCGACGGCTGACACCGGCTCATCCGCGATCAGAACATCACCGCCACGATAGAGCGCCCGCGCTATTGCGGTGCGCTGGCGTTGCCCGCCCGATAGGCTATCCACCCGGCGCGGGGCGTAGTTTGTCAAATCGACGGGCGACAGCGCTTCAAGAATGGCCGCACGGTCGGCGCCACGCGTCCAGATCAAATCGCTTAAATTGCGAACCCCGCCGTGGTCATCCAGACGCCCCATGGCGACGTTTTTGGTGACGGTCAAAGGGTCCACCAAGCCCAGATCCTGCGGGATCAGGGCCACCCGCTGCGCATCGGCGATCTGGCGATACGCCTCACGCAGCAGGGTGGATTTGCCGGCCCCGCTGGGGCCAAGAAGCGCGGCGCGTTCCCCTTTGTAGAGGGTCAGGGTTACATCGGTCAGGACTGCGCCCTGACCGTAGCCCAATTGCGCCTGCTTCAGCTGCAGGATCATTCCAGCAGGCCAAGCTCGGTCGCGACGTCCTCAATCGGCTGATAGTCGCTGTCCTGCGCGGGGATAAAGCCCGAGCGCGGGAAGCTGGCAAGAACATCGGCATCGGTCAGGCCGATCAGCGCGGCCTGCACCTTATCGGAAAAACCATCGCCAAAGCGGGCATCCACATCGCCGCGAATGGTCCAGTTGTAATCAGGGTAGGGCGGGGTTTTCCAGATCACCACGGCGTCATCTGCCTGCGGTGCGCCCTCGGCTTCGGCCTTGTCATAGACCGAATAGTTCAACGCGCCCACGTCCCATGCGCCCGAGGCGACAAGGCGCAGGGTTTGCGAATGGTCACCCGAGAAGCCGACCTTGGCGAACAGGTCTTCGGGCGATTTGCCGGTTTCCTGACGAATGTGGAATTCGGGCATCAACCGCCCCGAGGTCGAGGTTTTCGCCCCAAAGGTAAAGGTGCGGCCCTCGATGCCTTCCGGGAAGGTGTCGGACGGGGTCAGGCCAAGCGCTTTGTTGGCGATGAAATAGGTAACAAAGGTCTGATCTTCGACACCTTGCGCAATCGCCTTGGCACCGGGGCTTAGGCGGCGGGCTTGAACGCCGGTCAGACCGCCGAACCATGCCAGTTGCACCTGATCGTTGCGGAATGCGGTGACCGAAGCGGCGTAGCTTTTCACCGGGACGAACTGAACATCGACGCCAAGCGCGCCTTCCAGATAGTCGGCGACCTTTTCGAAACGCGCGATCAGGGCGGTTTCGTCCTCATCGGGGATGGCCGAGAAGTAAAGGGTTTCGGCGGTAAGGCTGCTGGCGGTCAGAAGCATCGCGGCGACGGCGGTAAGGGTTTTGCGCATCATGGGCCTGTGGTTTTGAAATTAGGTTGGAATTTGCCCGACCTATTGCCGCCGATGGTCCTTGTGTTCAACCCCCGGTGTGTTTCGCAACCGCCCTGCGCCAGCGGTCGGCATAGGATTGCAGCACCGATGTGTCCGGCGCGGGGATGCTGCGGGTGGCGACGCCGGATTGCGCCCCCAGACACAAAAGCGCCGCGCCGACGCTGGTGCCGGTGGAGGAGGCGGCGACCTCAACCCCGGCGGGGCGGATGGCGGCCAGCATCGACAGGTAATCGGCGTTGCGGGCAAAAGGCCCTTCGATCACCGTAGGGCCGGATGCGCCGGTCAAGCCCAGGCATGTGTCGGTCATCAGCGCCAGATACCACGACAGGGCGACCATCTCTTCGCCGGGGGTGCTTGGCGGGCGGCTCCAGGCATGGGCGTGGCCTGCAAAGGGGCCGGTGCCGGGCTCAACCGCTGGCATTAGCATCAGGTCATGGGCGCGGGTGCGGTCTTGGTCGGTGACGGTGATGTCGCGGCCTGCGCGGATCAGCTCAAATTCGCGCCCGCCCATGAAACGGGCCGTTGGCACCGGGTCGCCCAAGGCGTTGACGTTCACCAGCGTATCGCGGGCCGGGTCCAGCCGTGCCGCGCTGCCATTCATCGCCATCGCGATGACCCAAGTGCCTGTAGACACGACCGAAAACGCGCCGGACCGGCCCAATAGATGCGGGTAAAGCGAGGCGTTGGAATCGTGGATGCCGCAGACAACCGGCGTGTCGGGCGCAAGGCCCGTGGCTGTGGCAACGCTGGCCGTGATCGGCCCCAAAACGTCCGACGACCGGCGGGCCGGGGCCATCAGATCGCGGATCCCCAACCGGTCGACAAGCCCCGAGAATTGCCCGGTGTGCGGGTTCCACAGGTCGGTGTGGCAGCCAAGGCTGGTCACATCGGTCGCCGCCACCCCGGTCAGGCGATAGCCCCAGTATTGCGGGTAGGTCACGATGGTCTGGATGCGGCCGCGCAGGCCGGAATCTGCGTGCAACATCCAATGCAGTTGCGCCCCGACATTCAGCCCCATCGGCAACCTCGGCGAGCCTGTTTCCGCAAAGCTGGGGCGGATCGCATCATATTGGGCGGCAATCACGTCGGGGCCGGTGTGTTCGTAATCCAGCATGGGCAGGGCCTGCCCGTCATGGCCGATCAGGGTGGCCGATGCGCCATGGGTGGTGATGCTGATGGCATCGACGCCATGGTCGGCGTGAAAGGCGCGCAGCCCGTCCAGAAAAAAGGTCCAATGCCCCTCTAGTTCGAAATGCGGCCAAGGCGGGCTGGGGCGCACCCGATTGGGCCGGGTCAGAACCGCGACTTCCTCAAGCGTGGCGCCATCGACCAGCGCCAGCTTGGCGTTGGTCTTGCCCACATCTATGACGGCAATGCGCTTCATGGCAGGTGGAACAGTGTCTCAAGCGGGGTCGCGACGGGTTCATTGCCGGGATGGGTTTGCATGATGTCGGCCATATGCGCCCACCATTTCTGCATCACCGGATGGCTTGGCAGATCCTCCATCCCGTGGCCGTCACTGCGCCATAGCACGCCGAACAAGATGTTGGTTTCCGCATCCAGATGGATCGAATAGTCGGTCACGCCCGCGTCTTTCAGCAAGGTCACAAGCTCGGGCCAGATCTCGTCATGGCGTCGTTTGTATTCGTCGCGCATGCCGGGGTTCAGCACCATTTTGAACGCGTATTTCTGCATCATCCTCTCCATTTCTGCCACAGGCGGGGCAGGGCGATGACCCCGATCAGCAACGCGCCGATGAAGATCGACATCACGATCCCCGGCACGTTCAGCAGGCCCAGCCCAAAGGTCACCAGCCCCATGACAAAGGCTGCAATCACCACGCCGGGAATGGTGCCAGACCCGCCAAGGATGTTGACCCCGCCAAGCACGACCATCGTGACCACCTCAAGCTCCATCCCGAGGCCGATCGAAGGCCGCGTCGATCCAAGCCGCGACGTCAGGCAAACGGCAGCGACGCCGCTCATTAGCCCGGTCAGCAGGAACAGGATGGATTTGACCCGGTTCACCCGAATGCCGGAAAACAGCGCGCCGGTTGCATTGTTGCCGATGGCATAGACCGCGCGGCCAAAGTTGGTCTTGTGCAGGATCACACCGTAGATCACCGCCAGAATGGCAAACAACACGAATTCAAAGCTGATGACCCAGAACACATAGCCTTGGCCGAAATAGGCAAAACTGGTCGGATAGCCGCGATAGGCCTGATCGCCAAGGATGATGTAGCTGATGCCCCGGAACAGGCTCATGGTGCCGATGGTCACCACGATCGACGGCAGGCCCATACCGCAGACCAGCACGGCATTGAACGCCCCGCAAGCCAGCCCAACGCTCAGCCCAACCAGAACCAAGGTCAGGGTCGAGGCATCGACCTGCGCCGCAGCGCCCATCGCGGTGGAGGCCAGCGCAATGATCGAGGCAACGGAAAGATCAATTTCCCCCGCCACGATCAGCAGCGCCATCGCAAAGGCAATCATCGCCTTCTCGGTAAAGTTGAAGGTCGCGTCGCTCAGATTCCAGGCGTTCAGGAAATAGGGCGAGGCCAGCGAATTGGCGATGAAGATGCCAATCGCCACCGCCAACAACAGCGTTTCCCAGCTTTTCAGCCGCTGCTGCAATGGGCTTTGCAGCCGGTCGGGGATGAAACGGTCGGTGCTGCTCATGATGCGTGCTCTGCTTTTTTCAGAATGATGCGGCCCTTGGTGCGTCCGGCGCGGGTGTTCACCGCAATGGCAATGATGATCGCGCTGCCAGAGATGGCCATTTGCCAAAAGGGGCTGACGTTGATGACCGGAAGCGCGTTTTTGATGACGCCCAGAAACAGCGCCCCCAGAACCGCCCCGCCGACCGATCCGATCCCGCCCGAGATGGCGATGCCGCCAATCACGCAGGCCGCGACCACATCCAGCTCAAACCCCAGCGCGATATCGACATAGGCCACCGCATAGCGCGACACCCACAGATAGCCTGTCAGCCCGGCCAGCGCGCCGGAAAACACGAACGCCCAGAACTGCGACTTGCCGACATTGATTCCGGTGTAGACAGCGGCATGGGGGTTGCCGCCCACGGCATAAAAGGCACGGCCCAAGGTGGTGCGGGTCATCAGCACAAAGAAGATCACAACCATCAAAATCGCGAGCCATGACAGCATCGGCAGGCCAAGCGCCTCGGCGCGTGGGAAGGCTTTGAATGCGTCGCTCATTTCATGGCTGTTCACCCATTTTCCGTCTGAAATCAGAAAGATGATGCCGCGATAGATGGTCATCGTGCCAAGGGTCACAACGATGGGCGGGATGTCCAGCTTCCAGACCAGAATGCCGTTGAACGCCCCAAGCAACGCGCCCAAGGCAATGGCTACGAACACGATCACCGCCACAGGCACGCCCGGCGCGGCCACATTGATCATCGCGCAGACCATGCCGGTCAGGGCCAGATTGGCCGCGACGCTCAGATCGATGCATTTGGTCAAAATCACGATCATCTGACCAATCGCCAGAATGATCAGCGGCGAGGTGTCATTGAACACATCCGCCAGATTGCCCGGCGCAACAAAGCCCGGAAACCGCGTCGCGATCAGCCCCAGCATGACGACGATGGCCGCGCTCAGGATCAATTCGCGGGATGACAGTAGTTGTTTCATTCAGGCCTCCGCGATACCGGCGGCATGCCGGACCAAGGTTTCAGGCGTCAAATCATCGCCCTCCAGTTCCGCCGCAATGCGCCCTTCGCGCATCACGATCACCCGGTCAGACATGCCCAGAACTTCGGGGATCTCTGAGCTGACCATGATCACCGCCAATCCTTGTGCGGCCAATTCGGCCATAAAGTCATGCACGGCGGCCTTGGACCCGATGTCGATGCCCTTGGTCGGCTCATCCAGAATGATCACCTTGGGCTGCGTGGCCAGCCATTTTGCGATGACCACCTTTTGCTGATTGCCGCCCGACAGATTGCCAACCGGCGTATCAAGCGATGCTGCCCGCAGATCCAGCCGCTGGGTGAATTCGCGTGCAAGGGCAAATTCCTCGGCCAGACGGATAAACCCATTACGAGACGTTCGCGCCAATGACGGCAGGGTGACGTTCTGGAAAATCGGCATGGGCCGGATCGCGCCCTGCTGGCCCCGATCCTCAGGCACATAGACAATCCCGGCATTGACCGCCTCGGCGGGCGACCGGATCACGCGGATCTTGCCGTCGATCTTGGTCACGCCCTTGGACGGCTTGGTAATGCCGAACAGCGCCTGCATAAATTCGGACCGGCCCGCGCCAACCAGCCCGTAAAAGCCCAAAATCTCGCCCTTGTTCAGGGTAAAGTTGATGTCCTCAAACTCGGTCGGGTGATCGTATCCAGTGACCTGCAAGACGGTCTCGCCAATCTGCGGGGCGCGTTTGGGAAAGATCTGATCCACGGACCGGCCAACCATCATCTTGACCAGATCGCCTTCGGTGATCTCATCAATGCGCCCCTCGGCGACGAACTGGCCATCGCGGAACACGGTATAACGGTCGGCAATCCGAAAGATCTCATCGAACTTATGGCTGATGAACAAGATCGCCTTGCCTTGCGCTTTCAGCTGCTCGACCAGATCATAAAGCTCATGGATTTCCTTATGCGACAGCGCCGCCGTCGGCTCGTCCATAATCACCACACGGGCGTCAATCGACAGCGCGCGCGAAATGGCCACCAGATGCTTGGACGCAATGCCAAGATCGCGCAGCCGTGCATCGGGATCAATCTCGGCCCCAATCCCGCGCAAAATCTCTGCCGCCATATGGCGCTGCGCTGAGGTGTCGATCAACCCAAACCGTGATTTGGGCGCATGACCCAGAAAGATATTTTCGGCCACGCTCAGATCATCAAACAGAACCGTTTCCTGATGAATGGCGGTAATTCCATGATCGGCCGCATCCTGCGCCGCCCGAAACCGCACTGGCGTACCATCGACCGTAATCGCCCCGCCATCGGGCTGGTAAATCCCGGTCAGGATCTTGACCAAGGTCGATTTGCCAGCGCCATTTTCACCCACAAGCGCGGTCACCTGGCCCGGATACAGCGCCAGCTCCACCTCGTTCAGGGCTTTGACGCCGGGAAAAGTCTTGGTAATCCGGTCAAGCCGCAAAACCGGCGCCACCGGCGATGGGGGTGTCAAACTCTCAGGCGTCACGCCAAATTCCTTGTAATTTCTGACTGAGTATTTTCTGACTGAAAATATCCCGGGGGGTCTGGGGGGCAGCGCCCCCCAGCCGGTCGGATCGCGCCTGCGATCCGAAACGTCAGGCCAAAGCCTCAGAAGATCGACTTGAACTGTTCGATGTTCGAGCTGTCATAGACAAACGGATCTGCCATTGCGCCCGAGTTGGTATCGTCCAGTGTAACCGATCCCATACGCCCCATCGGGATCGCGGCGCCCGGCTCGGCGGTTGCGGCTTCGGTTGCCAGCGCATGGGCAATCATTGCCGCCGAATAGCCCAGATCGATCGGGTTCCAGATGGCAAAGGACTTCGATGCGCCGCTGTCAATTGCGCCGGCCATTTCCGACGGCAGGCCAAGGCCGGTTACGTTGATCTGGCCAACCTTGCCGGCATCCGCCACGGCTTGGGCTGCGGCCACGATGCCAACGCTGGTGGGGGCGATGATGGCGTCCAGATCGGGATAGGATTGCATCAGGCCCTGCGCTTCGCGATAGGATTTGTCGGCCAGATCGTCGCCATAGACCGTGGTCACCACTTCGATACCCGGATAGTCGCCCATCACCTTGTTCATCTCATCGATCCAGATGTTCTGATTGGTGGCGGTGGCCGAGGCCGACAGAACCGCGACTTGGCCGCCATCGGGCAGGTGGTCGGCGGCCAGCTTGATAATCATATTGCCGATCAAGGCGTTCGACGACGGGTTCAGGTGCATCTGGCGACCTTCAGGCGCCACGCCCGAGTCCCAGGAGATTACGGTGATGCCGCGCTGCATGGCCTTTTTCAGCGCCGGAACCAGCGCGTCAGGGTCGTTGGCCGAAATCGCGATGGCGTCAACGCCCTGCGCGATCAGGCTGTTGATCACCTCGATCTGGCCTTCGGCGGTGGTGTCGGTCGGGCCGGTGTAGATGATCTCGACATCGCCAAGCTCGGCCGCGGCCTCTTCGGCCCCTTTGGCGGCCGCCTCAAAGAATCCGATCCCAAGCGCCTTGACCACCAGCGCGATGCGCATGTCTTCG
Source organism: Pseudoprimorskyibacter insulae (assembly GCF_900302505.1). Lineage (GTDB taxonomy): Bacteria > Pseudomonadota > Alphaproteobacteria > Rhodobacterales > Rhodobacteraceae > Pseudoprimorskyibacter > Pseudoprimorskyibacter insulae. Next base: position 77,921 of record NZ_OMOJ01000011.1, read on the forward strand.
GCCTGAGCTGTGCTTGCCATCATAGTTGCGGCGACAGCCACACTCGATAGGATTTTCTTCATCACACTCATGTTTTCCTCCCAGAAGTGTACGATCGGCGGATGCTAAGAGGCCGCCCCCTCTGCTTTCACGGCCTCGACAGGGGCCACGATCAGCTTGACATCTGCGGCCTCAAGCAAGGCCGCGGTCTTGTCCGAAATCCCCTCATCGGTGATCACGGTGTCGATCCGGTTCAGCGGGCAAAGCACAAGGCTGCTGCGCTGTTCGAATTTGGAACTGTCCACCAGGACAATCAGTTCATCCGCTTGGCCGATCAGCTTTTGTTCGGCCTGGATCAGCAGCGGGTCCGCCTCCATCAGCCCCAGCGGGCCGATGCCTTGCGCGCCCATGAACATGCGGCGGGCATAGAAATTGCGGGTCACATCATTTTCGAAGGGGGACAGAACGATGTTCTGTTCGCGGTAAATCACCCCGCCCGACAACATGATGGTGTTCTTTGAGTTCTTCAGCAGATGTTCTGCAATCGGGAACGAGTTGGTAAACACCTGCATCCGGCGCGTCGCCAGCGGGTGGACCATCTGAAAGGTGGTCGTGCCGCCGTTGATGATGATCGGTTCGCCGTCGTTGCAAAGTTCCACAGCGGCAAGCGCGATTGCTTGTTTTTGCTTGATATTGATCGTTTCGTTGATCGCGAAGGGACGACCCGCCAGTCCGACGAATTGCGGCGGCGAGATCGCCTCGGCCCCGCCGCGCACGCGGCGCAGCTTCTTCTGCATGTGAAGGGTCGCGATATCGCGGCGAATGGTGGCTTCGGATGCTCCGGTCAAGCCGCACAGGTCGATGACGGTCACGACCGGGCGGTCCTGAACGGCAGATAGAATAACCCTGTGGCGTTCTTTTTCGTGCATTGAGTCCTCCCTCTGAATGGGATGTTGCGAGATTCTGCGGCGTTTTGTCAATCATAAAATGTCACAAACGATCATGCTGCGCCTGCATACTGTTGAAAATGATCGTTTGTGATTGACAAGTTTGTCGTGTGCCCTCAGTGTGGGCGCAACTGTTTATTACCGCGCTTTTTCGCGTTGAGGGAGGACATCATGACGAATTCTGGTGCAGCCACGCGCCTTGCGAACGGCTGGGATGACGCCAAAGCCGCTGGCATGAGCGAATCTGAAAAGCTGCTTTATCGCTCAAACCTGCTTGGTTCTGACAAGCGGATTACCAATTATGGCGGCGGCAACACCTCGGCCAAGGTGCAGGAACGCGACCCGCTGACCGGCGAGACGGTCGAAGTGCTGTGGGTCAAGGGTTCGGGCGGGGATGTCGGATCGATCAAGATGGACGGCTTTGCCACGCTTTACATGGACAAACTGCGGGCACTTAAGGGCCTGTATCGTGGTGTGGAGTTCGAAGATGAAATGGTCGGCTATCTGCCCCATTGCACCTGGAACCTGAACCCGCGCGCCGCCTCAATCGACACGCCGCTGCATGCCTATGTGCCCAAGGCACATGTGGATCACATGCACCCCGATGCAATCATCGCCATCGCCGCCTCCAAGAATTCGCGGGAACTGACCCAGGAAATTTTCGGCGATGCCATCGGTTGGCTGCCTTGGAAAAAGCCGGGGTATGAGCTGGGCCTGTGGCTAGAGAAATTCTGTCAGGACAATCCTGATGCCAAGGGCGTGGTGCTGGAATCGCATGGCCTGTTTACTTGGGCCGATGACGCCAAGGACTGCTATGAACTGACGCTGGAGATCATCCAGAAGGCCATGGATTGGTTCGAGGCGAAAACTGCAGGTGTTCCGGCCTTCGGCGGGGCGATTCATAAGTCGCTGGATGCGGATGCCCGCCGCGCGGTTGCGGCGAAACTGATGCCCGCGATCCGGGGCATGGTTTCGGGCAAACAGCACATGGTTGGTCATTTCGACGACCAACCCGCCGTTCTGGAATTCGTGAATGCCAAGGATATGCAGCCGCTGGCCGCGCTGGGAACGTCCTGCCCGGACCATTTCCTGCGCACCAAAATCCGGCCCTTGGTGGTTGCCTTCGATCCGGTCAAAAACAACATCGACGAGGTGTTGGAAGGCCTGCCCGCGCAGGTCGCGGCCTACCGCGACGACTACACCGCCTATTACGACCGCTGCAAATACGACAATTCGCCTGCGCTACGCGATCCCAATGCGGTGGTCTATCTGGTGCCGGGCGTGGGGATGATCACCTTTGCCAAGGATAAGGCGACGGCGCGAATCTCGGGCGAGTTTTATGTCAACGCGATCAACGTGATGCGCGGATCGTCTGCCGTGTCCGAATATTGCGGTCTGCCGGAACAAGAGGCGTTTGACATCGAATATTGGCTTCTGGAAGAGGCGAAACTCCAGCGTATGCCCAAGCCGAAATCGCTGGCCGGGCGCGTGGCGCTGATCACCGGCGGGGCAGGGGGCATTGGGGCGGCCACGGCGCATCGCTATCTGTCTGAGGGCGCTTGCGTCATGCTGGCCGATATCAACGCCGACGCCTTGGAGGAGGTTCGCACAGGCTTTGCGGGCCAGTTCGGCAAGGACGTTGTGCGCGCGGTTGACATGAACGTGACCGATGAGGACGCGGTCGCGGCGGCCTATGCCTATGCCTCGGTCGAATTTGGAGGTGTCGATATCGTGGTGTCCAACGCGGGCATCGCCTCCTCCGCGCCGGTCGAACAGACCACGCTGGCGCTTTGGAACAAGAACATGGACATCCTTAGCACCGGATATTTCCTTGTCAGCCGCGAAGCCTTCAAAGTGCTGCGACAGCAGGGGATCGGCGGATCGGTCGTGTTTGTCGCCTCCAAGAACGGTCTGGCCGCATCGCCCAATGCTTCGGCCTATTGCACGGCCAAGGCGTCGGAAATCCATCTGGCACGCTGCCTTGCGCTGGAAGGCGCAGAGGCGGGCATTCGGGTCAACGTGGTCAACCCCGACGCGGTGCTGCGCGGATCGAAGATCTGGGAAGGCGAATGGCTGGAACAGCGGGCCGGAACCTACGGCACCGACAAAGAGGGGCTAGAGGAGATGTACCGCAACCGGTCCATGCTAAAACGGTCCGTCCTGCCCGAAGACATCGCGGAAGCCGCGTATTTTCTGGCCTCGGATGCTTCGTCGAAATCGACTGGCAATATCATCAACGTCGATGCTGGCAATGTTCAGGCATTCACGCGGTAAGGTGGCAGTATGAAAACGGTTATTGAGTCCGAAAACGCCCGGCGCGTTGCCGATCTGACCCGCGATTATGAGGCTTTGGGCGAACAGCTTGACCGCCGCGGGATCGACATTGCCGCCATCAAGGACCGCGCCAAGGGGTTTGGCGTTGCGGTTCCGTCTTGGGGCACCGGCACGGGCGGCACGCGCTTTGCCCGCTTCCCCGGTGACGGCGAGCCGCGCAACATCTTTGACAAGCTCGACGATTGCGGGGTGATCCACGCGATGACGGCAGCCACGCCCAAGGTGTCGCTACACATCCCATGGGATAAGGCCGACCCGGCCGAGATGAAAGCCAAGGCCGAAGAACACGGGCTTGGGTTTGACGCGATGAATTCCAACACCTTTCAGGATCAGCCCGATCAGGCGCATTCCTATAAGTTTGGTTCGCTGTCGCACACCGATGCCGCCACCCGGCAGCAGGCGGTGGATCACAACATCGAATGCATTGAAATCGGTCAAACGCTTGGGTCCAACGCCTTGACGGTCTGGATCGGCGATGGCGCGAACTTTCCGGGCCAAACCCATATGGGCCAGCAGTTTGATCGTTACATGCAGTCGATGCAGGCGATTTATGCCGCCTTGCCCGAGGATTGGCAGATCTTCAGCGAACATAAGATCTATGAGCCGGCGTTCTATTCCACGGTCGTGCAGGACTGGGGCACCTCGCTCATGATCGCGCAGGAACTGGGCGAACGCGCGAAATGTCTGGTCGATCTTGGCCACCATGCGCCCAACGTGAACATCGAGATGATCGTGTCGCGCCTGATCCGTGCGGGCAAGCTGGGCGGGTTCCACTTCAACGATTCCAAATATGGCGACGATGATTTGGACAGCGGCACGATTGAGCCGTACCGCCTGTTCCTTGTCTGGAACGAGCTGGTGGATGCCGAAAGCCCCGACCTCAATCTGGCGCATATGATCGACCAGTCGCACAATGTGACCGATCCGATCGAAAGCCTGATGATCTCTGCCATCGAGATCCAGCGCGCCTATGTGCAGGCGTCCTTGGTGCAGCGGGATGTTCTGGCCGGTTATCAAGCCGAGAATGACGCGCTGATGGCCTCGGCCACGCTGCGCCGTGCCTTCCGCACGGATGTTGAGCCGATCCTTCAAATGGCCCGCCTTGAGGTCGGCGCCGCCATTGACCCGGTCATGACCTACCGCGCCTCAGGATACCGGGCCAACGTCGGCCAAATCCGCCCCAAAGTCAGCGGCGCAGGCGGCGGTATCGTGTGATTGATCCGGCGCTGGTGGGGGAACTTGCCAGCGCCGTTTTCTTCGGTGATCGGGTGCAAAAGCTGCAAAGCACTGGCCCGCCCTCGGTGGGGACGCCGCGCGCTCCGAAGACGTTGATACGCAAGCGCACTGCTTTTTAGGGTCAGCGCTCTACAATAAAGAACTTCGATAGCGGATGCCGTTTCATGTCGGCATTCATTTCGGCTGTGTTGAACCTTCTCAAGCAGGTAAAGACCCAAGGCACAAAGACCCGAAACATCAAGAACACCCCAGTCGCAAATAGGACAAGAGGCGGAAACTGCTTGCTTTGAACGATTTGAAACCGCGCCATTAGGATCGTTGCCGCAGATGCAACGGCCAGCAAGCCACCGATTTTGCAGTTCCAGAAAAATTCGCTCTGAGTCACTTCCGCCTCATATCGTAAGGAACGTCACAAAAGTCACGGCTTCCCAATACGTAGCGCTGACTACATCAAACGGTGATGGAGGCGAGTACCGGAATATCGCTCCCAATTTTAAATCGTTTAATTCCAAATGCTTGTAGGTATTATATCCTCCTGTTTATTCGCAGGGTATCCTCCCGACAGCCCCTCCAAGTACAGAAGTGACGATGCACCCTGCGAGATTTTGGGGAAAATTTCTGAGCGGCTTATACGTATCTCTTTCCAAGTCGCTTCCCCCGTCCCGGGTGGTGTGCATAACTGTTTTTATTCGTACATAGGCCGCCTCAACATGCTTCGTAAACTACCCATCATACTCCTAGGGTCAGGACTCATAGCCAATAGATGACCAGCGCGGCGAGTGCGATTGCGGAGAGGAAGACCTTGGGGCATCTGTCGTATCGTGTGGCCACACGTCGCCAATCCTTCAGCCTGCCAAACATGATC
>NZ_OMOJ01000012.1 GCF_900302505.1 Pseudoprimorskyibacter insulae
GGGGCGGCACCCGGAACACCATGCGCTGCTGACGGCAGACCCAAGCCTGATCATCGACGCGACCGAAGAATTGCTGCGCCTCTATACGCCCTATCGCGGCTTTGCCCGCACAGCGCGGGTGGATACAGAATTGGCCGGATGCCCGATCAAGGCGGGTGATCCGCTGGCTGTTGTCTTTACCTCGGCCAATCGGGATGCCGCAGTGTTCGAAGACCCCGACACCTTCCGGCTGGACCGCGAAGCGCGGGATCTGCTGACCTTTGGCCGTGGCCCGCATATGTGCCCCGGATCGCCGCTTGCACGCATGTTGCTGCGCGAAGTGCTGCGCCAACTGGTCACCAAGACGCGCGTTTTGCGCCCAGTTGGCGGGTTGGAAATGACGCGCTGGCCGGAATATGGCCCGCTCAGCGCGTCCTTCCGAGTTGAGGTCTAATAGCTATTCGAACGACACTCCGATGGCCCCAAGCGGGCCATAATCGGCGAAAATCACGTCCCCGGACCGGATATCAACGGGCCGGGTGAACGACCCGCCCAAAACGATATCACCCTTCTTCAGCCCGTCGCCCTGCGCAGCCAGCTTGTTCACCAGCCACGCCAGCCCCGCCGCCGGATGGCCCATCACGCCCGCCGACAGGCCCGTTTCTTCGATATTGCCGTTTTGCGACAAGGTCGCCCCCAGCCAGCGAAGATCCACATCGAAAGGGCGCACCGGGCGGCCGCCCAGCACGATCGCTCCATAGGCCGCGTTGTCGGCAATCGTATCCACGATCTGGCGCGGCACTTCGGTGCGATAGTCGATAATCTCAAGCGCGGGGGTCACGTATTCCGTGGCGCGCAGCACATCATGCACCTGACACCCTGCGCCAATTAGATCCGCACCCATGACAAAGGCCAATTCGACCTCTAGTCGGGGTTTGATGAAAGTGCCGGCCTTGATCCGGGCACCGTCGCGGAACAGCGCATCATCCAGAATGACGCCGTAATCTGGCTCGGTCATCTTCGACGCTTGCTGCATCGCCCGAGAGGTCAGACCGATCTTGCGGCCGACGATCTTGGCCCCGTCGGCGACCCGCGCCTCGGCCCAGCGGCGCTGAACGTCATAGGCGTCTTCGAGCGTCATTTCGGGCCATGTCTTGGACGGCTGCGGGCAGACAATGCGGCTCTGTTCCGCCTGAAGAATAGCCTCGGCGGCCTCTTGTCGTTGAGCTTCGGTTAGCATCAGGTCACCTCACTTGATCGGGGGAATGGGCAGCTTGGACACGCCCGGTTCCAGCATGAACGTGTGGTCTAGCGTGAACCATTCGCCCACATCGCCGTCATCGGGATGAGGCGTGTCATGCGCGGTCAGGTTGCCAACCAAGGCGCGGGTGACCCCGAACTGCACATCGGTGTGCAGGTAAACGGTGTCATCCACGTAGATCTGACTGATCAGCGTCTTGAAGCCCTCTTTATGCGCCAAGACATGCACATGGGCCGGGCGGTAGGGATGACGGCCCTGCGCCTCGAGCAGTTGCCCCACGGTCGTATTGGTCGGGATCGGATAGCCGATGGGCCGAACAGACCGGAACCGCACCATGCCATCAACCCCGGTCACGAACTTGCCGCGCAGGTTGTGATCGGCCTGACTGTCATCTTGGTTTTCATAAAGCCCAACCGGCGAGGCATGCCAGATATCGACTTCAAGCCCCTCAATCGGGTCGCCCGCCTTATCGATAAACCGAAACGCCCCATCCAGACGCGGCCCCGGCGTTTCAGACCGCAGCAGCGATCCGCCTTGTTCCGTCATCGGCTGATTCAGCCGCCAGAATGGGCCAAGCAGGTTTTGCGTGGTTTCAGTCGCGCCATTGTCGCCGTTGTTCAGCAGGCACACCAATGCCGACACCCCAAGCGATCCGGCCATCAGAACGAATTCATTGTGCTTGTCGTTGGTCTGCTGACCCATGGTATTGAGGATTTTGGTCGCTTGCTGGAACTCGGCCTCGGTCAGTTTCACATCCTGAACAAATCCGTGCAGATGTGTGATCAGGCTGTGCATGATTTCGCGCAAACGCGGGTCGGTCGTCTGCTCCATCACGCTTTGAACGGCAGGCGTGACATCCTGCAACGTGTTGATAATTGGCATGGTCTCCTCCTAAATCAGATGCTGGTCGCGTCAGGCAGTTCCGCCGCGATCAGGCGGCGCAGGTTCCGGGTTGAGCGGGTGATATGCCCGGTCAGCAAAGCCGCGGCCTCATCGGCACGGCGGTCCACAGCGGCATTCGCAATCGCGGTATGTTCGTCGATCACATCGCGCTGGATAGGCGTCGCCTTCAGGTAAATCAGGCGATATCGGTCATTCAGAGCGACCAGCTGATGGTACATCTTGATCAAAAGCGGCATGTCACATCGCGCGATCAACGCTTCATGGAAGGCGTTGTTGGCGGCTTCCCAATCGCTCAGACTGGCTGGATCGCCATGGATGCGGTCCGTATGGTTCAGCCGGTGTAATGCGCCCATAACGCCCGCCTCCCAATCCAAGCCGCCGTTTTCCATCGACCGGCGCAGGGCATAGGGTTCAAGCTCAATCCGCAGGGCCGCGACCTCATCAAGGTTGGCAACAGAAATCGGCGTGACGGTATAGCCCTTCATCGCCTCGGACTCGACCAAGCCCGTGGCCACCAAACGATTCACCGCCTCGCGCAGCGGCGACAGACCAACGGCCATCGACTCGCGCAGACGATCAAGGTTCAACTTGGAACCGGGGGCAAGCACGCCATGCAGAATGTCGTGACGCAACCGCGCTTCGATCTGCGCGGCGATGGTCTGCTTGGGTGTGGTTTGACGGTTGGTATTGGGCACGAGCATTCCTTTCCCGTGCATGGATAGACCGTCGGCAAGGCACGACGCAAAGGAATAATCCGTTATTTGGAAAATAATCGATTATTAAAAGTCGTTAAGAAAATATTAACATAAATCTCATTCTGCGCCCTATTCAATTCCACTTGGCAAGCCCCTGCAATAAGCGCAGGCTCCCCAAACGAGGACAGGAGGACATTCATGCAGATCCATCGCAACGGCAGCCGCCCCACGGTCAACGGCCCGTCAGACCGGTTCACGGGTCACGTCTGGCAAGACCCCATCATCTCGACTCCGGCGCCGGGTCTGCTGAAATCAAACCTTGTTCATTTTGACCCCGGCGCGCGCACCGCGTGGCACACGCACCCGATGGGCCAGACGCTTTATGTTACGCAAGGGTCCGGGCTGATCCAACGCTGGGACGGCGAAGCGCATTTTATCGTACCGGGGGACGTCATCTGGATTCCGCCGGGCGAAAAGCACTGGCACGGGGCGCGCTCTGCGAATGGCATGACGCATGTTTCGATGCAGGAATCCGAACCTGGCGACGAAGCCGTCGTCTGGTTGGAACATGTCACGGACGATCAATACACCAAGGCCGAAGCCCTAGCCGCCAAAGCCGCGCAAACCGCCGGTTGACCGCGTACTGCTAGATCCAAAGCCGCCGCGCGATGCAGCGGTGGCTTTGGTCATCGGCGGTTTGCCAACGGTCGTCGGGGCCTTGGCAAAGGTAGCCGGGTTCAGATTGGCCTTGCCCGAATTGCTGGAAAAGCTGGTGCCACCGCCGGGGGTGCTGAACCGCCCATTGGCATTCTTGTAAAGCGGTTGCGACGCGATCCCGCGCCCCCCGCCCAGCATATTGCCGATTAGGTAACCGGTCAGCAGCGGCATAAAGATGCTGCCCGACCCGCCCGACGTGGCTTGCTGTTCACTGCCGCAGTTGCCTTCGCCATACTGTTCTTCGCAGACCTGAAGGCTGTCGTAGCGCGGGGCGGTTTCCACGTGCAGCGCCTGCGCTTCGGCAAAGGCCGAGGTGCAGTCCGCCTCAGAAAACAGATTGTCAGCTTTGGCGCTGCGGATGCAGGCATCAAGGTCGGGAAAGGCCTGCGCGTCGACTTTTTCTTCTTTGCACCCCGAAAGGGCAAAGGCGGCAGCCCCCACGATGAACAGGGCGGCGGTTTTGGAACGTTTCGTCATGGTCGTCTCCTGTGGGGTCAGCCGCGGATGAAATGCGGTTTGAAGCGGGAAAGGTCTTGTGTGATGCGGGCGCGGTCTTCGCGAATGCCCATACCAACGCAGGCCTCGCCCACCATCCATGCGCCGATGATCGGATGGAAGCCGTCAAACTCTGGCAGCGGTTGGTAGGCTTGGATGATACGCGGGTGTTCGCCGTAGGCGGTGTCGGTCGCCGCTTCGGTCTTACGCCCGCCCTCAAAAATCTCGATCGACGATCCTTCCCGCGAAAACAGCGGCTTGCGCACATATCCGGCGTCCAGCGCATCTCCGGCCCGGTCGTAAAGCCCCGAGATCGCCGCAGCAGGCGCGCCAGTTCCGGCCAGAACATCGGCGATGTCGCTTTCAAAGAAGGCCGGCAGCAGGTTGGGGTGACCTTCGAACATCTGCCACAGCACCGGCAGCAACCCCTTGTTGGACAAGATCGCCTTCCACGCCGGTTCAATCATCTGGCACTGGGCTGTTGCCAGATGCTGGGCATAGTCATCGCGCAACAAATCTTCCCACGGGTAAAGCTTGAACAGCGTGCCAATCACCCGGTCTTCATCATCGACGAACTGGCCATCGGGGCTAATCCCGACCTTTTCCAGATCCGTGTAATGCGCACCCATACCGCCTTCGCGCGCGGCCCATGCGATGGCCTCGACCGTGGCGTAATCTTCGGGGTTGTAGCTGACGGCAGCAAAATGGATATCGGTGTTTTCGTGGAAAAGCTGGCGGAACCGGTCCACCAGAGCCTCGTGTATGCCGTTAAACTGGTCGTCGCCATCGGCCAGCACACCGGCGGCAATCTGCTCTTCCAGCCATTGCCATTGAAAGGCCGCGGATTCGTAAAGAGACGTCGGGGTATCGGCATTGAATTCCAGCAATTTGGCAGGCCCCTGCCCGCCATAGATCAGGTCGAACCGGCCATAAAGTTCAGGATCACCGCGCCGCCAGCTATCGGCGATGTAGTCGCGGTGCGCCTCGGGGATGGCCAGCTTGTCCAGCAACTCTTCGCTGACCAGAACATGCGCGACCGCCTCACGGCACATGGCGTGCAATTCAGCCGACGGATCTTCGATCTGGGTTTCAACCTCATCCAAGGTGAACGCATAGCACGAGGTTTCGTCCCAATAGGGTTCGCCATGCATATCGGCAAAGGTGAATCCGAGCTGTTCTGCCGTCTCGCGCCAGTTGGTACGCTCTGGTAAGTGTTGTTTCTGCAACCGCTGGTTCCCGCTGGGCAATTGATCTGCGCTCCTTACCTAAGCCGCGCAGGTGCATTTTGAAACGGTCAACTTGCAGAAACTCGGCCGGTATGAAAACGGTTGTCCCTTGCGCCCAACGGCGGAAACATGGAACAGACAAGCTACGCCTATTGCCAGTCCCTTTGAGGAGAGACTCATGAAATTTCGTTTTCCCATTGTCATCATCGACGAAGATTTTCGATCTGAGAACACGTCAGGTCTGGGGATCCGTGCGTTGGCCGAAGCGATTGAGCAAGAAGGCTTCGAGGTTCTGGGCGTCACCAGCTACGGCGACCTGTCGCAATTCGCCCAGCAACAAAGCCGCGCTTCGGCCTTTGTTCTGTCGATCGACGACGAAGAATTTACCCCCGGCCCCGATCTGGATCCGGCCGTTCTGAACCTGCGCAACTTCATTGAGGAAGTGCGCTGGAAAAACGCCGATGTGCCGATCTTCCTGCATGGTGAAACGAAAACCTCGCGGCACTTGCCCAATGACATCCTGCGCGAACTGCATGGCTTCATTCACATGTTTGAGGACACGCCGGAATTCATCGCCAAACATGTCATCCGCGAGGCCAAAAGCTATATCGAATACATCCAGCCGCCGTTCTTTAAGGCGCTGCTGGACTACGCCGAGGACGGATCTTATTCATGGCACTGCCCCGGCCACTCGGGCGGCGTTGCCTTCCTGAAATCGCCCGTTGGTCAGATGTACCACCAGTTCTACGGCGAAAACATGCTGCGTGCCGATGTGTGCAACGCGGTCGAAGAACTGGGCCAGTTGCTTGACCACAATGGCGCGATCGGCGAGTCCGAAAAGAACGCCGCGCGGATCTTCAACGCCGATCACTGTTTCTTTGTGACCAACGGCACCTCGACCAGCAACAAGATGGTTTGGCACCACACCGTTGCCCCCGGTGATATCGTGGTCGTGGATCGGAACTGCCACAAGTCGATCCTGCATTCGATCATCATGACAGGCGCGATCCCTGTGTTCCTGAAGCCGACCCGCAACCATTGGGGCATCATCGGCCCGATCCAGCGGTCCGAGTTCGAACCCGAAGCGATCAAAGCGAAAATCGCCGCCAACCCGCTTTTGGAAGGCGTGGACCCCGAAACCGTCAAGCCGCGCATCATGACGGTGACGCAATCGACCTATGACGGCGTTCTTTACAATACCGAGGTGATCAAAGGCGCGCTGGACGGCTGGATTGAAAACCTGCACTTCGACGAAGCATGGTTGCCCCACGCCGCATTCCATCCGTTCTATGGCACCTATCACGCCATCGGCGCCAAGCGCGAACGGTCGGAAAAGTCGGTCACCTATGTCACGCAATCGGTGCACAAACTGTTGGCCGGGATCTCTCAGGCCAGCCATGTCTTGGTGAAGGACGCCAAGGAAACCAAGCTCGACCGGCATCTGTTCAACGAAGCCTACCTGATGCACACGTCGACCAGCCCGCAATATTCGATCATCGCGTCCTGTGATGTGGCCGCTGCGATGATGGAGCCTCCGGGCGGCACCGCGCTGGTCGAAGAAAGCATTGTCGAAAGCCTCGAATTCCGCCGCGCCATGAAGAAGGTGCAAAAGGAATACGGCAACAACTGGTGGTTCAAGGTCTGGGGCCCCGAGGACTTTGACGAAAACGAAGACGGCATGGGCCGCGCCAAGGATTGGCAGTTGAATCGCACCGACAGCGACGGCGTCGAACAGGGTGGCAAAGATAGCTGGCACGGCTTTGGCGACATGGCCCGCGACTTCAACATGCTGGACCCGATCAAGGCCACGATTATAACGCCGGGCCTCGATATCGACGGGCATTTCGACGACTCCGGCATCCCGGCGTCAATCGTTTCGAAATACCTGTCTGAACATGGCGTGGTGGTCGAGAAGACGGGGCTTTATTCCTTCTTCATCATGTTCACCATCGGCATCACCAAAGGCCGTTGGAACACGCTTTTGGCGGCGCTTCAGCAGTTCAAGGACGATTACGACAGGAATAGCCCCCTGTGGCGTGTCATGCCGGAATTCAGCGCAAAGCAATCGCGTTATGAACGCATGGGCCTGAAAGACCTGTGTCAGCACGTGCACACGCTTTATGCCAAGTACGACGTGGCCCGCTTGTCGACGGAAATCTACCTGAGCGATCACCGCCCGGCGATGACCCCCGCCGATGCCTACGCTCATATCGCGCAGCGCAAAACCCAGCGGGTGCCGATTGACCAATTGGAAGGCCGGATCACCACCAGCCTAGTCACCCCCTACCCGCCCGGCATTCCGCTGTTGATCCCCGGCGAGGTGTTTAACGCACGGATCGTTGATTACCTTCGGTTCAACCGCGAATTCGCCCATGAATGCCCCGGCTTTGAGACCGACATTCACGGGCTGGTGCATGAGGTGAACGACAAGGGCGAAGGCGAATTCTTTGCCGATTGCGTGGCCGAATAACCCGCTTGCGGCGGAAGCTTCGATTGGTTTCAACAAAAAGGGCGGCCCACCAGGCCGCCCTTTTCAGCGCGTGATTTGCGCTTATTTTTTCAGCTGCGTCACATCCCGCACCGCGCCTTTGGAGGCCGAGGTGGTCAGCGCGGCATAGGCTTGCAGCGCGGTCGAGACCTTGCGCTTGCGCGGCTCGGCCGGAACCCAGCCCGCTGCATCACGCGCGGCGCGGCGCTCGGCCAGAACCTCGTCCGAGACAGCAAGGTGAATGCGGCGGTTGGGGATGTCGATCTCGATCTTGTCGCCCTTTTCGACCAAGCCGATGGTGCCACCTTCTGCCGCTTCGGGCGAGACGTGACCAATCGACAGGCCCGAGGTGCCGCCCGAGAAACGGCCATCGGTCAGCAGCGCGCAGGCTTTGCCAAGACCTTTGGATTTCAGGTACGAGGTCGGATACAGCATTTCCTGCATGCCCGGCCCACCGCGCGGGCCTTCATAGCGGATCACCACCACGTCGCCTGCCTGAACCTTGCCGGTCAGAATGTCGTTCACGGCGGCATCCTGGCTTTCGCAGACATGGGCCGTACCGGTGAATTGCAGGATCGAGGCATCCACACCGGCCGTTTTCACAATGCAACCGTCCAGCGCGATATTGCCGAACAGAACGGCCAATCCGCCGTCTTGGCTGAACGCGTGTTCCTTGCTGCGGATCACGCCGCCTTCGCGGTCGGTATCCAGTTCCTTGAAGCGGTTTTCGGTGCTGAAGGCCTGCGTGGTACGCACGCCGCCGGGGGCCGCTTTGAACAGCTGCTCGGCGTCGGGGTTGTTGGCAACCTTGATGTCCCACTTGGCAATCGCTTCGCCCATGGTGCTGGAATGCACCGTGCCGCAATCATTGTTCAGCAGGCCAGCGCGCGACAGTTCCCCAAGGATCGAGAAGATGCCGCCCGCGCGGTGCACGTCTTCCATGTGCACGTTGGCAATGTTCGGCGCGACTTTGCACAGGCAGGGGACTTTGCGCGACAGACGGTCGATATCGTCCATCGTGAAGTTCACCTCGCCCTCATTGGCGATGGCCAGCAGGTGCAGAACGGTGTTGGTCGACCCACCCATGGCGATATCAAGGCTCATGGCGTTTTCGAAAGCGGAAAAGTTGGCGATGTCGCGGGGCAGCAGGCCCTTTTCCTCGCCCTCGTAGTGGCGCTTGGTGATTTCAACGATGCGGCGACCGGCTTCAAGGAACAGGCCCTTGCGGTCGGCGTGCGTGGCCAGCGTCGAGCCGTTGCCCGGCAGGGCCAGACCAAGCGCTTCGGCCAGACAGTTCATCGAGTTTGCGGTGAACATCCCCGAGCACGACCCGCAGGTCGGGCATGCGTTCTCTTCGATGTGCTGCACCTGTTCGTCAGTGTAGGTGTCGCTTGCGGCGGCGACCATCGCGTCAACCAGATCGACCTTCTTGATATCAAGCGAATCCAGATCGATCTTGCCGGCCTCCATCGGGCCGCCGGATACGAAGATCACCGGAATGTTCAGGCGCATGGCGGCCATCAGCATGCCGGGGGTGATTTTATCGCAGTTCGAGATACAAACCATTGCGTCGGCGCAATGGGCGTTGACCATGTATTCCACGCTGTCGGCGATAATTTCGCGCGAAGGCAGCGAATAGAGCATACCGTCATGGCCCATGGCGATGCCGTCATCCACGGCGATCGTGTTGAATTCCTTGGCGACACCGCCCGCCTTTTCAACCTCGGCGGCAACAAGCTGGCCCAGATCCTTCAGGTGCACGTGGCCGGGCACGAACTGGGTAAAGCTGTTGACGATGGCAATGATCGGCTTGCCGAAATCGCCGTCTTTCATGCCGGTGGCGCGCCAAAGGCCTCGGGCGCCGGCCATGTTGCGGCCATGGGTGCTGGTTCTGGAACGGTAATACGGCATCTTATCCTCCCGATGTCTGGAACGGGCGGACTGTATCCGACTGGCAGACGCGGGTGAAGTATATTATTATCGCCTCATTAAGTCATGAGGCATATCAATGGACATGCGCCAATTGCGCCATTTCGCGGCGGTTGCTGAGACGTTGCACTTCGGCCGGGCGGCGGATCGGCTGGGGATGACCCAACCGCCGCTCAGCCAATCCATTCAAACGCTGGAACGCAGCCTTGGCGCGCCGCTGTTCGAACGCACCCGCCGCAGCGTGGCGCTAACCCCGTTCGGCGCCGAGTGGCTGCCCCATGTGCGGCAGGCCATCGCTGGGGTTGAGGGGTTGGGCGGTATCGCCGAGGCAATCCTGAAGGGCGAGGCGGGACGGCTGGATCTGTCGTTTGTATCCACCGCCGATTACAGCATCCTGCCTGCCTTGGTGCATCGCTATCGTCAACTTTACCCCGAGGTGGTGCTATCACTGACCGAAGCCACGACGGATATGCAGCTAACAGCTTTGGCCGAAGGGCGCGTGCAGGCCGGGATCATCATTCCGGGCACCGAAACAGACCTTGCCGGGTTCGCCTATCGCCAATTGGTGCGCGAACCCTTGGTGGCCGCTGTACCGGAACAATGGGTGACTGAGGGGCGGCTGCCAGAAACCGCCCTTAGCCCCGAGGCCGTGATTGCCTCGCCCTTGATCGTGTTTCCCAGACGTGCTGCGCCCTCGTTCCACGATCTGGTGACGGGTTATTTCACGGCCTGCGGCGGCACCGCCCATGTGGTGCAGCAGGCGATTCAGATGCAAACGATCATCAGCTTAGTCTCGGCCGGGATGGGGATCGCGCTGGTGCCTGCCTCGCTGCGCAATCTGGCGCGGGTCGGCGTGCGATACCTTGATCTTGAGGGCGACGCCCCGCAGCTTGAAACCGGGTTGGTTTGGCGCAAAGACGACACGGCACCGACGCTCCACAATTTCCTGTCCATCGCGGACCCATAGACGCCGACTTCCTGCCAATCACCGCGTTTTTCCCATTCCCGGTTGACAGACCCGAATTTACTTAACATGTTATGTATTCAGGAAGGGGAGTCGTCATGGCACATTTGTCGATGGAATATTCCGGCGGGCTAGAGCAGCGCGCGGATATGGCCAAACTTGCCGGTGCGGCACATCAGGCGATGTTGGATGCGGGCATATTTCCCGTCGCGGGCATCCGGGTGCGGCTGCACAAGGCAGATATTGCGATCGTCGCCGATGGCTTGCCCGAAAACGACTTTCTGGCCATGACGCTATCGGTTGGGGCCGGACGCAGCACCCAGGCCCTGAAGCAGGCCGGAGACGTGATCTTTGACGCCGTGCGCGGCGCGTTGGCCGGTCCGCTGGCCACAGAACATTTCGCCCTCTCGCTTGAAATTCGGGTCATTGACCCCGCCCTCAGCTGGAAAGACACCCCCATTCACGCGCGTCTTTCCGCGCAGAAGAAGGATTGAGACATGAGCGTTCTTGATGAGAACATCGCCAAAGCTGGGGCCTATATGGCTGGCTTCCGGGCTTCGGGCGTTCTGAACCATATCGGCGGCCAGACAGTCGCGGCCCTGTCTGGCGACACGATGGACACGATCAGCCCGATTGACGGCTCGGTTCTGGCGCAGGTGGCGAAATCGGACGCGGGCGACGTTGATCGGGCAGTGGCGGCGGCTAGGGCGGCCTTTCCTGCTTGGTCGAAGCTGCCGGGGGCGGAACGGCGCAAGATCCTGATCAAGGTCGCCGAGGCCATCGAGGCCCGCGCCGAGGAAATCGCCTTTACCGAATGCATGGACACCGGCCAGGCGCTGCGGTTCATGTCCAAGGCCGCCATTCGCGGGGCGGCGAATTTCCGCTATTTCGCCGATCAGGCCCCCAGCGCCGAGGATGGCGAAGTCACCCGCACGCCGACGCAAATGAACACCACCAGCCGTCGTCCGATTGGCCCGGTTGGCGTGATCACGCCTTGGAACACGCCGTTCATGCTCTCGACCTGGAAGATCGCTCCGGCGCTGGCCGCGGGCTGTACGGTGGTGCACAAACCCGCCGAATTCAGCCCGATGACCGCCAAGAAACTGGTCGAGATCGCCGAGGAGGCGGGCCTGCCCAAGGGCGTGCTGAACGTGGTCAACGGCTTGGGCGAAACGGCGGGCAAGCGCCTGACCGAACATCCCGACATCAAAGCCATCGCCTTTGTCGGCGAAAGCCGCACCGGCAGTATGATCATGGCCCAAGGGGCCGCCACGCTGAAGCGCGTGCATTTCGAACTGGGCGGCAAAAACCCGGTCATCGTGTTTGACGATGCTGATCTGGACCGCGCTGTGGATGCCGCGACCTTCATGATCTATTCGCTGAACGGCGAGCGCTGCACCTCGTCCTCGCGCCTGTTGGTGCAGGCCTCGATCTATGACGATTTCACCGCCCGTGTGGCCGAAGTGGCCAAACGCATCAAGGTCGGCCACCCGCTGGACCCGGAAACGGTTGTCGGCCCGCTGATCCACCCGGTGCATGAGGCTAAGGTGCTGTCATACTTCGACAAAGCCCGCACTGAGGGCGCGACCATCGCAGCCGGTGGAGCCAAGATCGGCGAGGCGGGATGCTTCGTTGCGCCGACGCTGTTCACCGGCGCGACCAACGACATGGCCATCGCTCAGGAAGAGATTTTTGGCCCGGTCCTGACCGCCATCCCGTTCCAGGATGAGGCCGAGGCGCTGGCCCTTGCCAATGACGTTGAATACGGTCTGGCCGCGTACCTTTGGACCAACGACCTGAACCGCGCGATGCGGATGACCGACACTCTTGAGGCCGGGATGATGTGGGTAAACTCGGAAAACATCCGCCACCTGCCCACCCCCTTCGGCGGCGTCAAAGCCTCGGGCATCGGGCGTGACGGCGGCGATTGGTCCTTCGATTTCTACATGGAAACCATCAACGTATCCTTCCCCCGCGCCCCGCATAATATCCCGAAACTGGGCGGCTAAGCCTGAACTGAAACCCGACGACAGGAGCGACAAAATGCCGATCCCAGCACCCGTTTTGAACCCGCCGTTCAACATCATCCGCCTGAGCCATGTCGAATTCGGCGTCATCAATCTGGCCGCCAGCCGCAAATTCTATACCGAGATTTTAGGTCTTCAGATCACCGACGAAGATGAAGACACGATCTATCTGCGCGCCATGGAGGAACGAGGCCATCATTGCCTTGTCCTGAAGAAAAAGCCCGAGGCCGGGATTGATTACCTGTCCTACAAGGTCTTCTCCGAAGACGAGCTGGACAAGGCCGAGGCGTATTTCACCGGATTGGGCCACAAGGTCGAATGGGTCACGCGCCCTTTCCAGGGCCGCACCCTGCGCACCCATGACTGTTTCGGCGCCCCGATGGAGTTCTATTTCAAGATGGATCGTCTTGCCCCGATCCACCAGCAATACGCGCTGTATCGCGGGGTCAAACCCCTGCGCATCGACCATTTCAACTGCTTTGCCCCGAATGTGGATACGGCGGTTGAATTCTACGGCAAGCTGGGCTTCCGCGTGACGGAATACACCGAGGACGAAGAAACCGGTGCTCTTTGGGCGGCTTGGACGCACCGCAAGGGCGGCGTGCATGACATTGCCTTTACCAACGGCCATGGCCCACGCCTGCATCACACCGCGTTTTGGGTGCCGACGCCGCTGAACATTATCGACCTGCTCGATCTGATGGCGACCACGGGCTATGTCGGCAACATCGAACGCGGTCCGGGGCGGCATGGCATTTCGAACGCGTTTTTCCTCTATATTCTTGATCCCGATGGCCACCGGATTGAGATTTATTGTTCGGATTATCAGACCGTTGATCCCGATCTTGAGGCGATCAAATGGGATCTGAAAGACCCGCAGCGCCAAACGCTATGGGGGGCCCCTGCCCCGCGGTCTTGGTTTGAGCATGGCTCAACCTTCACCGGCGTGGGCACCCGCGACGCCGATCTGAAAGCCAGCCCGATCATCGCGCCGTAAGGCACGACACTTGTAAGGAGAGACTTATGGATATTCCCGCAAAAGTCGCCGCGTTTCGCGCCGGTGGGCAGGACCGCTATGGCCTAGTCACGGACACAGGGATCATCGATCTGACGCCCGAATTCGGCGCGCGGTTCCCGACGCTGCAAGCGGTGATTGAAGCCGGTGCCTTGGAAGAGGTAATCGCCGCCGCAACGGGCCGTGCCCCCACATGGCGCGAAGAGGATGTCGCATTTCTGATCCCCATCGCCCGGCCCGAAAAGCTGATCTGTATCGGCGTCAACTTCCCCGATCGGAACGCCGAATACAAAGACGGCACGACCGACGCCAAGGCATACCCGTCGATGTTCATCCGCTTCCCCCGGTCCTTCACCGGGCATGGGCAAAGCCTGATCCGCCCGCCGGAAAGCGAACAGTTGGACTATGAAGGCGAGGTGACGATTGTCATCGGCAAAGGCGGGCGCCGCATTGCCCGCGAAAACGCCTATGACCATATCGCCGCCCTGACCCTGTGCAACGAAGGCACCATTCGCGATTGGGTCCGTCACGCCAAGTTCAACGTCACGCAGGGCAAAAACTGGGACCAAACCGGCGCGATTGGGCCGTGGCTGGTGCCGTTCCGGTCGCCTGAACAGCTTGACGATATCGAACTGACGACGCGGGTGAACGGCGAGGTGCGCCAGAACGACCGCACGGGCCGGATGATGTATGACTTTCGCTATATCATCAATTACGTGTCGACCTTCACGACGCTGGTGCCGGGTGATGTGATCGTTTGCGGCACACCCACCGGCGCGGGGGCGCGGTTTGATCCGCCGATCTGGCTCAAGCCCGGCGATGTAATCGAGGTTGAGGCCGAGGGCATCGGCATTCTGCGCAATACGGTGGCCGACGAATGACCCTGACAGACACCCAAATCACCCAAGCCGCCGCCGATCTGCTGGCCGCAGAAGACACCCGCAGCCAGATCGGCCTGTTGTCGCTGCGCCATCCGGGTATGACGCTGGATGATGCCTATCGCATCCAATCCGCACAAATGGCGCAAAATCTGGCTGCCGGGCGCAAGATCATCGGTTGGAAAATTGGTCTGACGTCGAAAGTGATGCAAGAGGCGCTGAACATCGACACGCCGGATTCAGGCGTGATCTATGACGATATGCTGTTCGAAACCGGCGGTACCGTGCCAGCGGGCCGGTTCATCCAACCGCGCGTTGAGGCCGAGATCGCCTTTGTCATGAAGGCCCCGCTGGATGGCGATGTGACCCGCGAGGATGTGCTTGCAGCCACCGATTACGTGGTGCCGTCGCTGGAAATCCTCGACACCCGCATTCAGCGCCAAGATCCGGCGACAGGCCGCGCCCGGGTCATCACTGACACAATCAGCGACAATGCCGCCAATGCGGGGCTGGTTCTGGGCGCGGAACGCCACGCGCCCGACACCCATGATCTGCGCTGGACCGGCGCGATTGTGCGCAAGAATGGCGAAGTTGTTTCAACAGGCTTGGGCGCTGCGGTGCTGGACGATCCGGTGATGGGCCTTGTCTGGCTGGCGCAGCGCATGCACGCCTATGGTCAAAAGATCGAGGCCGGTCAGGTGGTGCTGTCAGGATCTTTCATCGCGCCACTTGAATGCCCGCCCGGCACCCAGATCGAGGCCGATTTCGGCCCGTTCGGTTTTGTCGCCATTGGGTTCGATTAGTCACTGATCCGCCAAATTTCCCATACTGGCCTTATCCCTGTTCGGTCACTCGCTTTCGGTGCCGCGCGTCAGGTCTTGCAGAAATCCGTCGCGTCGCTTTTCGGCGACGCGCTGCATCAGCGCGGAAATGGCGCGGCCTTCGTCGTCGTGATGTTCAACGCTGCGCTGCAACCCGCGACCATCGCGCCCCCATTCACAGATCAGCCGGGCGCGGCCAAACAGATCAGACTGAACCGAGATACGATAAACCCGCCGCGCCGCCCCATCGGCGGCGGGTTTCATCAGAACGATGCGGGTTGGAAAGACATCCAACTGATCGTCTTTGCGGCCCATACCCTGACGTCCTGCCCCTTGGAGTTTGCCCGCGACTCGGTGCGGATTTGGCTTTGAATGGGCAGACTTGATGCCTTTGCCACGCGCCGGGGTCAATATGGAACGGTGGCCCTTTCCTTGCGCTGCGCATTGCGCCAAATTGCCGAAAACCGCCCCGCGCAAAGGACCAATGATGACACAGTATATTTTTGAACCGGCGGCCGTCGCCTCGGTCGCGATTGATGGATCGGACGCCCGCTTTCCGGTGCGGCGGATTTTCTGTGTGGGGCGCAACTATGCCGAACACGCCCGCGAAATGGGCCATGACCCAGACCGCGAACCGCCGTTTTTCTTTACCAAGCCCGCCGACGCGATAGTCGAGGACGGGGGCACCCTGCCCTACCCGACCAAGACCAGCAATCTGCACTATGAGGCCGAACTGGTGGTCGCCATCGGCAAGGGCGGTGCCGGGATCACGCAGGACGATGCGCTGACCCATGTCTGGGGCTATGCGGCGGGCAATGACCTGACCCGCCGGGATCTTCAATCGGAAGCCAAGAAGATGGGCCGCCCGTGGGATATGTCCAAGGGTTTCGACCAATCAGCTGTTTGTGGCGCCTTGGTTCCGGCAGAGCGGATTGGCCACCCGGCCAAGGGGGCGATCACCCTGCACCAGAATGGCGAGCTGCGTCAGGACAGCGATCTGACCGAATTGATCTGGTCGGTGCCTGAACTGGTGTCCTACCTGTCCGATTTCGTCGAACTGGCCGCCGGGGATCTGATCTTTACCGGCACCCCCGCTGGTGTTGGCGCGATTGCCAAGGGCGATACGATTGTTGTCACTGTCGATGGCATCGGCAGCGTCACCACCACCATCGCAGGCTAACCCCTCCCGCTACAGGAGAGTGACGTGACCGACACCTCAATGACCTTTATCCAGTTCCTTCTGGACGAGCGCCGCAGGCTGGATACCGACCGCGACCTGACGACCTTGCTGCATAGCGTGGCAACCGCCTGCAAGGCGATCTCCAACGCGCTCAAGAACGGCGCGTTGGCGGATGTTCTGGGCAGCCTTGAGTCTGAGAATGTGCAGGGCGAGACTCAGAAAAAGCTGGATGTGATTGCCAATGAAATCTTCCTGAAACGCTGCGAATTCAGCGGCGTTTTGGGGGCGATGGTTTCTGAAGAAATGGATCACATCTATGAAATCCCGGCCAAGTTTCCCAAAGGCCGGTATGTGCTGTTGTTCGACCCGCTGGATGGGTCGTCGAACATCGATGTGAACGTCTCGGTCGGGTCGATCTTTTCGATCCTCAAGCTGAACGACGTGCCCGACACCAATTCCTACGATCAGGTGCTGCGTCCGGGCGTTGAACAGGTCGCGGCGGGTTATGCGCTTTATGGGCCGTCGACCATGCTGGTGCTGTCCACCGGGTCCGGGGTGCATGGGTTTACGCTTGATGGCAATATCGGGGAATTCCGTCTGACCCATCGCGATATCACCATTCCCGCCGATTGTGCCGAATTCGCGATCAACATGTCGCGCGAACAGTGGTGGGAACCGCCGGTGCAGCGCTACGTCAAGGAATGCGTCGAGGGTGAGGCCGGACCGCGCGGCAAGTACATCAACATGCGCTGGATTGCGTCAATGGTGGCCGAAGTGCACCGCGTTCTGATGCGCGGTGGTGTGTTCATGTACCCGATTGACGAAAAGACCCGCGACAAAGGCGGCCGGTTGCGCCTTTTCTATGAGGCAAACCCGATGGCCTTCCTGATTGAACAGGCGGGGGGTGCTGCCTCAACCGGGCGGGGCCGCATCATGGAGGTCGCGCCGAAGGATCCGCACCAGCGGGTGCCGGTCATCCTAGGGTCGCGCAATGAGGTGGCGTTGATCGAACAGTATCACGCCGAACACGACGCCACATAAGAAAACCCCGGTCAGGCAACCGACCGGGGTTTGTTTTATCACTTCACCGAAGCGTCAAAGATCGACTGAACGGCGGCGTCCAGCGTCGCGTTGAAATCGGTATCCGATTGCTGGGCCGACAGGCCTTCTGACAGGCCGCGGCTGAAGCTGGCGATCATGCCGTCGTTCTTCGACAGCAGCTCGTTCGCCTCATCCCGCGAATAGCCGCCCGATAGGGCCACAACGCGCATCACCTTCGGGTGGTCGATCAGCGGCTTGTATTGGTTGGCCTTGGTCGGCAGCGACAGCTTCAGCATAACGCTTTGGCCTTCGGGCAGCGCGTCCAGACCCTTCAGGATTTCGGCCAGCAGGATATCTTCGGCTTCGGCCTTATCCGCGATCGAGATGGTAACCTCGGGCTCGAGGATCGGCATCAGGCCGTGCGACAGAACGGTTTTGCCCACTTCGAACTGCTGGGCGACCACATCGGCGATGCCCTTTTCGTTCGCGGCATTGATAACAGACCGTTCCTTGGTGCCAAAGATGCCCTTGGCGGCGGCGCGGTCCAGAAGATCGCCCAGACCCGGCATCGGCTTGAGCAGCTGAACGCCGTTTTCTTCGGCTTCCAAACCCTTGTCGATCTTCAGGAACGGCACAACGTTCTTGGTTTCCCACAGGTATTGCGCGGTGGGGGTGCCTTCGACGTCGCGGTCCATGGTCATTTCGAACAGGATTGCCCCAATCACACGGTCCCCATTGAAGGCGGCGTCGGTGATGATCCGGCTGCGCATCTGGTGGATCAGATCGAACATGCCGGCTTCGTCGGAATAGGCATCTTCGTTGATACCATAAAGACGCAGCGCCTTGGGGGTCGACCCACCGCTTTGGTCCAGCGCAGCAATGAAACCGCGCCCTTCGCGCATCTGGGTGGCCATCTTGGTATTGGTCATGAAAGGTTCCTTGAAAGGTTGTGTATGCAAACGCCCAACGCTGTCACGTCGCTTGATCAAATTCTGCGTCTCTCGGTCGGCGGCAAGAACTCATCTACAATCGTCCCCGTGGGCATTCTAGCGCCATCTGAACCGCGCCCCGTTTTGGGATCACGGATCAGTGCGCCGGTGTGGTGCGGGTGCGTCTTTACCTTAGCCGAAGGGCCACGTCCGGGCGAGATATCGCCCGATTTGTGGCAATGCCCCTGCCCTACTTATCGCCGCGCCTGAATGATGGCGCGTCTTTAGCGCTAGCAATCTTTGGCAAGCGGCCTGATCGCCGAACAAGCCGGGTTCCGGGCCGTTTTGGCCCTGCCCTATTTGGTAAGATACAGCTCGTTATGTGACAATCCGCCGCAGGCAGTCCGCAGCGGGCTAAATCGGGTTCTTTTCCACATAGCTGCGGAAGAAGGCCAGAAAGGCGCGGTCCAAATCGCGGGCGGGTTCCTTGCCCGCTGACCAGCTGCGCCATTCGCCCTCGACATGGTAAATGTCATAGCCCGGATAGCGCAGGCGCGCGGTTTCATAGGTTTCCGTACGCAACGCCTCGCCCTTGGAGGCGAGCCATGCGGGCCGGGGTTTGACCTGCGCGACCGTCTCAGCTTCGCCCGAGATCCGCGCCTTGCGCCCCACCTTGGAAAAGCTCAACTCGCGTTCCGCCTCAGCGGTGGTGCCCGCATCCTTCCGCCACCAGCGCAATTCGATATGCGTGACCTTGCGGCCCGTTTTCACCGGATGCACCTCGACCAGATAGTCAGACAGGGCGTTCACCTCAGTCACGGCAGGATCGATGGCCCGCAGCTTGAGGTTCGACCACGATGTCAGCTTACCCTTCGGCACGCCCAGAATGCCGCGCAGATCATCGAGCGAGAATTTCTCAGACGACCGATACCGCAGGTTCCCGCGCTTCTGGATCATCTCGTAAAGGGTCAGCGCATATTTCGAACTGAGGGCAAACATGACCTCGCGCTGAAGACGGGCAAAGACGGTGCTGTCCTTGATGATCCGGCGCAGGCGCTGCGGGATTTCGTATTCCAACAACCCGTCGCGGCGGGTGGTCTCGATGTTCCCGCCGAGCAGCTGCACACGCTCAATCGCGTCTTCGCCGTCGCGGGTCACTTTGATTTTCACGATGGCCGACATAAGCCGTTCAATCGACTCGCCCACACGGTCATTGGAATTGTGCGACCCGCGCAGATCGGCCTTGGCTATGACATGAGTCACCGGCTTGTCGATCGCGTCCCAAGCATTTTCGAGCAACTGGTTATAGATCCTGCGGTCGGCCAAGGTCAGTGGCGTGACCTCGACTAGGTCGACCAGCTCTCCGGGTTTGACCAGGCTTTCGGCGTTTGGCCGTGCCTCAATAGTGCGGTACGTTTGTTTGGTGGCCATGTCTCTTACCTGACTGCTCTTACTTTTGCAGGCCTTTGCGCGTAAGGTATCACGAAGCCGTCGCGCGGTCTATCCACCCAAAACGTAAGGGTTCAAACAGCCCAATCCGAGGAAGCGATTCGCAAACCAGTGTAATTACACGCAAAAAATCAAGGAAAATGGCAGGTTTTCCGGGCTCCCGAAACGTAAGGTTTCAGCCTCACCCAATGCGTAAGGCCACAGGTCCCGAAGCGTAAGAATTCACGTCCCGAAAGGTAAGCCAATCAACCCCGATACGTATGATTTGCCGGTAATTTTGTTTTAAGGTCAAAGGCTTAATTCCCACGAACCTTGAACAAATAGAATCTCGAATAGGGGGTGTTTGTTTATTTGGTTTTTTTTGGGGTCTTAGGGCCTCGGATTCAACAAAACGACCATTGGCAGTGCATATTCATACTTTTCGGGTGGATATCGATAGACAGGTAGCGAGAATACCAGAGTTTCAGACATTCCCCATCAGGGTCGCGTCATTTCCACCCCTTCCCCAGATTTCCGCTTTTTTCAGCCCTTCCTCGAAATATTCGCACTTGAGTCGCCTGCCGTGAGGGTTCATGATTCGCGCAGCACCACCCAAACAGAGGATGGAAATGGAGCAGTCTGCCCTACCCCCCGTAACTTTGGCCGAACTCGATCAGCTGGCAACCCGTGCCTCGACCGTCATCGCGCGGCTGCGAGATCGGCTGTATGCGCCGGGCCATGAAAAGCAGCTAGAGCTTCGGTTCAACGTCCGCCGCGCCGCTGAGATGGTCGGTCGCAGTGATAAATTGATCCGCGACGCCGAGGCAGATGGCCGTTTGCCTGAGCCTGAGAAAGATCCAGAAACGGGCCGCCGCACGGGCTATAGCCTGACGGATGTGAACCGCATGCGCAGCGTCTTTGGCACCCTGCCCTACCGGGCGGATTCCGATCCGGCAATGGTTCTCGCCGTTCAGAACTTCAAAGGCGGCGTTGGCAAGTCGACAATGGTTTGTCATTTGGCGCAGTATCTGGCGCTGAAGGGTTACCGGGTCTGTGTCATCGATTGTGATAGTCAAGCCTCGACCACGTCGATGTTCGGTCTGAACCCCGATGTGGACGTGGACGAAGAAGAAGACACGCTTTACCCCTTCTTCCGCCACGGCGGCCCGTCGGACCTGTCCTTTGCGCTGCGAGCGACCTATTGGCCGAACATCGCGCTGATTCCGGCGAACCTTGGCCTGTATGACGCCGAGTATGAGTTTGCCGCACGTATGGCCCGCGATCAGGCTTTTGTGCTGGACCGTCTGCGCTATGGGATTGAGACAATCAAAGACCGCTTTGACGTCATTCTGCTGGACCCGCCGCCGGCGCTTGGGATGCTGTCCCTGTCGGTGTTGCGTGCAGCTGAGGCATTGGTGATCCCTGCCCCGCCGAACAACATCGATTTCGGCTCAACCGCGCATTTCCTGAAAATGCTTGGCGCCACGCTGAACGAATTGGCCCGCGCTGGCGGCGAACGGGATTACGCCTTTGTTAAGATCTTGGCGACCAAGATGAACGACACGAAATCGGCGCATGTCGCGATCAAGCGGATGATGGATGCGGTCTTTCCGATGGACATGATTCAGGCCGTCATCAAAGACAGCGCCGAGATTGACAACGCCACGGCCAATCTGGCCACGGTTTATGAACTGACCGGGGCGGCGACACGGACGGATACGCACAAACGGTGCCGGGCCTATTTGGATGCGGTGGGCAGAGAGATTGAGATTTTGATCCGTAAAACCTGGCCATCGCATCACGCCGCATTGCGCAAGGAGGGGCTTCTGTGACCCGCAAACACGACGCAATTTTCGACGATGTTCTAAGCGGGCTTGATGCCCCTGCCCCGGCTGGCGGTGAACGGGCCGGTGCGCGGTTCCTCAAGCGCTCGACCGCGATCAGCGAACGTATGTCTGGTGAGCTGGAGGAAAAGACGCTGCGTTGGGTCGATCCCGGACGTTGCCGTATGTGGGACAGGCACAATCGCGACTACGCCCTTCTGACCGAAGACAATTGCCGCGATTTGATTGATGGCATCCGCTCTCAGGGGCGGCAGGAATTCCCGGCAATCGTGCGCCCATCCAGTGACCCGGCTTTTGACTATGAAGTGATCTGTGGGGCGCGGCGGCATTTCGCGGTCAGCTGGCTGGCTTGGAACAATTACACACAGTTCAAGTATCTAATCGAAGTGCGCGATCTGAGCGATGAAGAAGCGTTCCGGCTGGCTGATATCGAAAACCGTGACCGCGAAGACATCAGTGATTATGAACGCGCGATGGACTATGCCGATGCGGTTGAGAGGTATTATGGCGGCCGCCAAAAGGCGATGGCTGAACGGTTGGAAGTGTCTCAGCCCTGGCTCAGCCGTTACCTGCAACTGGCGAAATTGCCGTCCGAAGTTGTCCGCGCCTTCCCTTCCATTCGGGACATCAAAGAACGCAATGCGCGGGATTTGAAGCCGCTGCTCTCGGACCCGGACACAGCGCCTTTGGTTTTGGCCGAGGCGCGGAAGATCGCCGAAACGCAGGCGAAGGCGGCCGATGGCCAGGGCGGTTATGTCGATGGCTTGGCTGTGGTTCGCCGTTTGGTGAAGGCTGGGAAGCCTGCTCGGGTGGCAGTTGACGGCAAGGCAGACTCGGAGGATGGGGTCAGTCTTCGAAAGCGCGGTCGCAAGGTTGTGATGGAGTTTTCCGCCGACATTCCTGAGAGAGAATTGCGCGCCGCCGTCGAGGCCTTTTTGACGACTCGGTAGTTGAAATCTAGAAAATTGCCCGTGGGCAATTCTACAAGACAAAGGCCCGTGGGTAGTAATTGCCCACGGGCAATTTTTTGCCCCGCGCGGATAATGGACAAAATGTCCCTCCGGAAACGCAGCGCAAAAAAACCGATAGTCACGATGACGCAAACGCGGGCCAAGCTGACTTTCCCGGCTGGACAGAGCGCGGTGAAGTGTGGACCGTCCCCGCAGGGAGGACGACGATACCATGGGCGATCTGTGGAGCGGTTTGACGCAAGCCTTTTGGCTGGTCGTCACGCTTGATTCCGAACTAGTGGAAATTGCGCTGAGGTCACTGCAAGTGACGCTTGGTGCATTGGTTGTGGCATCTGCGATTGCGATGCCGATGGCCGCGTTTCTGGCGGTCAAGCGGTTTCGGTTCCGCCGTCCGGTGATCGCTCTGCTGAACGCATTGATGGGCCTGCCGCCGGTTGTCGTGGGGCTGGTGGTCTATGTGGTGCTGTCGCGGTCCGGTCCGCTTGGGGCCTTGGGGTTGCTGTTTACGCCAACCGCGATGGTCATCGCGCAGGTGATCATCATTGTGCCGTTGATCGCTTCGATCGCGCATCAGTCCATTCGGGACCTTTGGCAGGAATATCACGACCTGCTGATTTCGATGAACGTCAGCCAGCGCCAGAAAATGCAGACGCTGATCTGGGACGCGCGGCGGGCCTTGTTGACCGCGGCTCTGGCCGGGTTTGGCCGCGCCATCGGTGAGGTCGGCGCGATCATGATCGTTGGCGGCAACATCGACCACGCCACACGCGTTTTGACCACAGCCATCGCGCTAGAAACAGGCAAGGGTGACTTCGCGCTGGCGCTGGCGCTCGGGTTTGTGCTGATCGGCCTTGCGATCACGGTTAACCTTGGCATCCACTGGCTGGGCCGAACCGAGCGGGAGGGCCGCTGGTGACACAGATGTTTCCCGTAACGCTCTCTGGGGCGACCGCACGCCGTCAGGGGCAAACGCTCGTTGGTCCTGTTGACCTAACGCTCGACGGGGGCGGCACCTGCGTCGTGATCGGCCCCAATGGATCGGGCAAGACCACGCTACTGCGGCTGTTGCACGGGGCGGCACGGCTTAGCACTGGGCGCATTGATTGGGCGTGCGACACCGAACTGGCGCATCGCGCCCAAGCCTTTGTGTTCCAGTCGCCGGTGATGTTGCGCCGGACGGTGGAGGAGAACCTCGCCTATCCGCTGCGCATCAAGGGCGAGCCGAAAAAGGCCGCGCACGCGAAGGCTCGGGACTGGGCGGCGCGCGTGGGATTGGCCGGGCTACTGAACCGCCCTGCGCCAGTGCTCTCGGGGGGCGAGCAGCAGAAACTGGCGCTGGGGCGGGCGCTGATATCCTCGCCTGAGTTGTTGTTTCTGGACGAGCCTTGCGCGGCTTTGGACGGGCGGTCCATGCGCGATATTGAAACGATCCTGACCGAGGCGAAGGCGCAGGGGACCAAGTTGATCCTGTCGACCCATGACATGGGACAGGCGCGCCGCTTGGCTGACACGGTTGTATTTCTATTGCGTGGCAAGGTGCACGAAGTGGCCGATGCCAAGCAGTTTTTCGATGAGCCTGAAACAGCACAGGCCAAGGCATTCCTGAAGGGGGACATTGTCGAATGATCAAAGCACTATTTTTGGCAGGGGCCTCCATTGCGGTGGGCACCATTGCACAGGCCGGGGACGTGATGCGCATGGCGGTCACCACCTCGTTCCATAACTCGGGTCTGGCCGAGGTTCTTCTGCCGGCCATTCAGGAAGATCTGGATTTGGAAGTGCAACTGCTGGTCGTTGGGACGGGACAAGCAATCAAGCTGGGCGAGGCTGGCGACGTGGACGCGATCCTCGTGCACTCCAAGGGCGCTGAGATGAAGTTCCTTGAAGGCGGTTATGGCACGCATCGCCGTGAAATCATGTACAACGACTTTGTCGTGATTGGCCCCAAAGCTGACCCGGCAGGCATTGCCGACGACGGCTCTGCCGCCGAGGCGCTGCAGGACATCGCCGCCGCTGAGGCCGCCTTTGTCAGCCGCGGCGATGACAGCGGGACGCACAAGAAAGAACTGAGCCTTTGGTCATCCGCCGGGTTGGATGTGGCGACCTTTGGTGGCTGGTATAACGCCGTTGGTGCGGGCATGGGCGCGGCGCTGAACACCGCATCGGGGATGAATGGCTACATCCTGTCCGACCGTGCCAGCTGGCTGAACTTTGGCAACAAGGGTGATCTGGCGTTGCTTTATGCTGGCGATCCGGTGCTGTTCAACCAATACGCCTATCTGCCCGTGAACCCCGAAAAGCACCCCCATGTGAAGCATGATCTGGCGATCTCGCTAGAAGAGTGGCTGACCTCGGACCGCGCGAAAGAGCTGATCGACGGTTACACGATCAACGGCGAAACGCTATTCGTGTTCAACGCACAGCAGTAAGCCATATATCAAGGGGCAGGGGGCGTATCCAGCAGAACGCGCCCTGCCTGAATCGATCCGTTGCGAATGTCCTGTTCCAAGGCACGGGTTAATGCTTCGGCATCGCGGGCGCGCAGCGCCGACAGAATTGCCTTGTGATAATCCGCGCCATCTTGGTCAATCCGGTGCAGCACTTGCCGCAGGAACGGGCCCAGTTGCAGCCAGATAGACTCGACCAAAGGTACGGCGGCTTGGTCCGGGTTTGCCGAATAAAGCGACCGGTGAAACGTCTGGTTGGTCCGCGTCAGGGCGTCCAGGTCGCCTGCGGCCAAAGACCGATCCATATCATCGTCAAGCGCCTGCAATTCGTCGATCTGAAGGTCTGTCAGATGGGGCAGGGCGCGCTTGGCGGCGTGACATTCGAGCGATACGCGCAATTCCAAAAGTTCATCCAATCGCCCGGCGGTCATCTCGGGCACGCGCAGGCGGCGGTTTTCTAAGACTTCGATGGCGTTTTCTGTGCTGAGGCGGCGAATGGCTTCGCGCACCGGCGTTGGGCTAAGTCCGAATTCCAGCGCGATACCGCGAAAGGTCAGCGACGTGCCCGGGGGAATAGCCCCCACAATCACCGCGTTTCGAAGGCGGTGGTAGGCATAGTCCTGCGTTGTCATGTCCTCAGACCGGGGGGTCTCGGGAATCCGCATTTTTGTCATTGCGCGAAGATGACGCGAAGCGCTGCTTGACTCAAGGGGAAATAGTATCACATTATACAAAATGATATCACATTATGAGTGGCCCATGATTGACACCTCCGTCGCGGCAGGCTTCGACGCCGATAACGAAGTTGAAACCGTCTTTGCCTGCATCTGCGACCTGAACGGTGTGATGCGGGGCAAGCGACTTCCGATTGAACAACTGGACAAAGTGGTCGAGGGCAAGCTTCGCATGCCGCTGTCTTTGCTGAGCATGGACATCTGGGGCGAAGACATCGAAGGCAACGATCTGGTCTTTGATACCGGCGATGCCGATGGCATATGCGAATTCACCGGACGGCCCCTCAGTTTGGTGAACTGGACGTCGCGCCCGGCGGCCTTTGCCCAGCTTTGGATGCGGCAAGAGGATGGGAAACCCTTCGACGGCGACCCGCGCCGCGCGCTTGAATCAATCGTGCAACGCTATGCCGATCTGGGCCTAACGCCTGTCGTCGCGACAGAGCTTGAGTTCTACGTCGTTGATCCGTCTGAAGCCGCGCCGCAACCGCCCTTGTCGCCGGTCACGGGCAAGCGCTTGGATTCCGATGGTGCGCTGTCGCTGGATGAACTTCAGCACTTCGACGCCCTGTTGAATGAGATCTATGACGCCTGCCATGCACAGGACATTCCCGCTGATGCCGCGATTTCCGAAAACGGGGCAGGGCAGTTTGAAATCAACCTGATGCATGTCGCGGACCCTCTGAAGGCTGCCGACGATGCTGTTTTGTTCAAACGCCTGGTGCGCGGGATCGCCCGCAAACATGCCTTGGCCGCGACCTTCATGGCCAAACCATACGGTGACCGCGCCGGGTCGGGTATGCATGTGCATTTTTCGTTGATCGATAAGGATGGTAACAACGTCTTCGACGATGGCGGCCAAGAAGGCACGACGATGATGCGGTCTGCTGTCGCCGGGCTGATCCGCACCATGCAGGAAAACGCGTTGGTCTTCGCGCCGCACGAAAACTCGTTCCGGCGGTTGTTGCCGGGGGCGCATGCGCCGTCATCCGTGGCTTGGGGCTATGAAAACCGCACAGCGGCCATCCGCATTCCCGGCGGGTCGCATAAGGCGCGGCGGATTGAACACCGGGTTGCCGGGGCGGATGCCAACCCCTATCTGGTTCTGGCGTCAATTCTGGGCGGGGCTTTGCTGGGCATTGAAAACAACTGGACCGCGCCAGAGCCCATCGTGGGCGATGCCTACTCACTCGATCTGGACCAACTTCCGCTGGACTGGGCGTCTTCGATTGACGCCTTTGCCAAGGGACCAAATGTGGACGGGATCTTTTCCAAGCGCTTGAAACGCATGTTCGTGCAGTGCAAGCAGCAGGAACTGCGCCGCTTTACCCGCCAAGTGACCGATTTTGAATACCACAGCTATCTGGAGGCTGTCTGAATGTCCGCCAATTCGCATCCCTATGCCGGCACGGGCCAGCATGTGGGCAGCTACTATGCCGCGTCTGCCAATCCGGCCCCGCTGCGCCCTGCTGTCAAAGGCGCGCATGAGGCCGAAATCTGTGTCGTTGGTGCGGGTTATTCTGGCCTGTCCACCGCGCTGCATCTGGCCGAAAAGGGCTATTCCGTCACGGTGGTCGAAGGTGCGCGGATTGGTTGGGGCGCGTCGGGCCGCAACGGTGGTCAGATCGTAAACGGGCTGAACGCCAGTCTGGATACAATCGGTAAGCGCTACGGGGCGGATACCGCCAAGTTCGTGGCTGGTCTGGTCCAGGAAGGCGGAGAGATCATCCGCGAGCGGATCAAGACCTATGACATTCAGTGCGACCTGAAAGACGGCAACGTCTTTGCCGCCATGACCCCGCGCCACATGAAAGAGCTGGAGCACACCAAGGCGGTCTGGGAAAGCCACGGGCTAAACAACTACCGGATGCTCACCCGCGATGAGATGCGCCAACACGTGACCACCGACGCATATGTCGGCGGGATGCTGGATGTCACGGGCGGGCATATGCACCCGCTGAACCTTGCCTTGGGGCAGGCGGCGGCGGTCGAAAAGTTGGGCGGCACGATCTATGAAATGTCGCCCGTCACCCGTGTTGATACCGATGCCGAACGCCCGGTGATCTATACACCCGAAGGTCAGATCACCTGCAAAACGCTGGTCCTCTGCGGCAACGCCTATCTGGGCCATGTGGTGCCAACCTTGGAATGGCGCGTCATGCCTGTCTCGACGCAGGTTATGGCGACGGAACCGCTTGGCGCGGAACGGGCGGCGGCGCTGATGCCGTCGGACACTTGTATCGAGGACGTGCGCTATATCCTGGACTACTACCGCATGTCTGCGGACAAGCGTCTGCTGTTCGGGGGCGGCGTGGTCTATTCGGGCACCGATCCCAAGGACATCAAGGCAAGCCTGTGGAAGAACATGATGAAGGTCTTCCCACAGTTGTCTGACGTGAAGATCGACTATGCCTGGAGCGGCAACTTTGCCCTGTCCTTCAGCCGTGTCCCGCAGATGGGCCGGATCGGCGCGAACACCTACTTCGCCCATGGTTATTCGGGCCACGGGATCACCGGCTCGCATACCTTTGGCCGCATCCTTGCAGAGGCAATCGACGGTGATTTGAGCCGGTTCGACGTCTTCGCAGGCTTGCCGTGGATTCCCTTCCCCGGCGGACGGGCCCTCCGCGTGCCCTATTCCATTGTTGGCGCGTGGTGGTATTCACTGCGCGACCGGCTCGGGGTCTAGGTCATGACGCGGATTTGGCCCTTGTCATTCCGCGCCGCTCTCTTCCGGGTTGCCCATGGGCAATCAGCGCTGTTGCCCTGTCCCGACCGGACAGGGCGTTTTTATGGAGCCGGGAAAACATCCATAAGCAAAACTCGGTTCAACGATTATTATTTTGAATTTCCCTTTTGGAAGGCGTCGCGGCAAATTTCAAATATACGTGACGCCCGAACCATGTCTTTTGGCCGGGCACTGATAGGAGGCACCACATGGCCGTTTCGATGACGTACTTTGAACAAGACGCCCAGCACCTAGAGGTTCTGACGGCGGAATTCAGCGGTGAACCTGTGGGCTATGTGTATCGTGGCGCCCGTCCGGGGCCGAACGTATTGGTGGTGGGCGATGGTCTTGGCGCGCAGATGGTCTTTGACCGGGTTCTGAACATGCCTGCATTGGCCAAACTGCGCGGGTCGCTGACCATGATCTGGATCGGCGGGCGTGACCCGAAGAAAGTCCTCAGCAGCCGCGTTGTGCCGGATCAGGATGATTTTGACGATATGATGTATCTGCCCGTCACTGGCCGCGGGTCGCCGCAAGGCACCGCGCAAGGGTCTTCCACCGTAATGCGTCTTTGCACCCGGCTTGGGATGATTGACGGGCGCGGCGTAAGCCTGTTCAAAGCGTTCGATTTGAAAACCGCCGTGCTGGTCAAACAGTAACCGCGCCAAGTCGCCCAATTGCATGATCGACAGTGCCCTGCTTGGATGGCAGGGGGGCGGTCGATTTGTTCGACACATTGCGGAGGACCCACCATGGCCGATCCGACAGCCGAAACCATCACCGAGGAAGCCGTAGAAACGGTTGAAGACGCCGTCGAAACGGTCGAAAGCCTTGCCGAAGACATCACCGAAAGCGTGTCGCCCTTCCTGGACTACGGTCATCAGGTTGCGCAGCGCTTTATTGAGCAATTCTCGGGGCTGGATGGGGTTATATCGCTGGCCATTCTGGTGGCTGCGGCCTTTGTCGGCTGGTCCCTGCGCCGCCCGGTGCATGCCTTGGTCGAACAGGTCTGGCCCAATGTCGATCAGGGGCGGCCCTTTCTGGGCAATTTGAAACATGTGGTCCACCGGGTCGCCGTGCCGTTTGTGCTGGCGGTGCTGCTCTGGATCGCGATTCCGGTGCTGCGCGAACTTGGCGTCGTAAACGAGGTTTTGCGGATCGTCGCCTCGATGCTTCAGGCGTGGATCGTCATCAACCTGTTCTCCGCCGTTGTGCGTGATCCGTCTTGGTCCCGGACCTTTGCAGCCGTGGCTTGGGTGCTGGCGGCGCTGTACATCATGCGGCTGCTCAACCCGTTGATTGCCCTGCTGGACGGCATGAGCATGACCTTGGGCACCAGCGTTATTTCGCTTTACGACATCATCAAAGCCTCGGGCCTGTTGGTCATTCTGATCTGGCTGGCACGGGCCTTTGTCAGCTTTGTGCAGGCGCGTTTGAACCGGTCGCAAAACCTTGCCCCGGCGGTGCGGTCGCTGATCGTGCAGACGGTGAAACTGCTGACGTTGTTTGTTGCCGTGCTTTTGGCGCTCAATGCCGTCGGCGTTGATCTGACGGCACTGGCGGTCTTCTCGGGTGCGTTGGGTGTCGGGATCGGGATCGGCCTTCAGGCCATCGTGGCGAACCTGTTTTCAGGTCTGACCCTGATGATGGAAGGCGCGATCAAGGTGGGCGATTACATCGAACTTCCGTCGGGCGTGCGCGGCGAGGTCAAGGAAATCAGCACCCGCGCCACGCGGATCACCACCAATGACAACGTCGATATTCTGGTGCCGAACTCAGAATTCGTGAACGGCCAAGTGGTCAACTGGACGCTGAAAGACCGCGTCTGCCGGGTCCATATTCCCTTTGGCGTGGCCTATGGCAGCGACAAGGAACTTGTGCGCAAAGCCGCGCTTGAGGCCGCCGCCGAGGTTGAGCACGAACTGAAAGGGCCGGGGTCCCGCCCGGCCGAGGTGTGGCTGACCAATTTCGGCGCAAGCTCGCTGGACTTTGAGCTGGTCGTATGGCTAAAGCCCGAAGCCGTTCAACGGCAGGCGCGGGTGCGTGCGGATTACAACTGGGCGCTGGAAACGGCCCTGACCAAGCACGGCATTGAAATACCGTTCCCGCAGCTAGATCTGCATGTGAAACCGGGGGCCAAGCCCTTTATCGTGACTGGCAAGGAGTCTGAGAGTTGAGCGGCGACAACATCGCCTGTCCTGTGTGCGACGTGATGTACCATTTGCCGCCAGAACTGGCGGATGGGGAAACGCGCTGCGCCCGCTGCGGTTACCGGCTGACCCTTGGCCAGTCCGAGGCCATCACCCGCGTGGTGGGGCTGGCACTGACGTCGGTTGTGCTGATGGGCATGGTGGTGTTCCTGCCGTTCCTTGATCTGGAGGCGGGCCAGTTCAGCAACTCGGCCACGGTTTATGACGCGGTGATGGGGTTCTCGACCGGGATCATGATGCCTTTGTCGCTGGCGGTGATGGGCTTCATCATCGTGCTGCCCTTGTTGCGGTTCGGGCTGCTGATCTATGCTCTCGCGCCCGTGGTCCTGCATCGCCCCAACGCGCCCGGTGCAAATGCCGCGCTGCGTGTTGCGATCCGGCTGAAACCCTGGGCCATGGCCGAGATTTTCATGGTCGGCGTCGCGGTTGCGCTGGTCAAGCTGGCGGGGATGGCAACGCTTCATATGGGTCCAGCCTTCTGGGCCTTCGTCGGGGTGGTGGTGGTGGCCGCCCTTAAAGATACGCTCATGTGCAGGAATACGTTATGGACCGCGCTGGCCAACAACAAAGCCTGACTACGGCCCGCGAAGCGGGAATGGTCGGGTGTACCTATTGCGGGCTGCTGTTGCCGATGGATCAAGCGCATTGCCCGCGCTGTGGTGCCGGGTTGCAAAGTCGCGACGACCAGAGCCTGCAAAAGGTTTGGGCGTGGTTGCTCGCGGGTCTGATCGCCTATGTTCCGGCGAACCTGTATCCGATGCTGCGCACAACGCAGATGTTCCACACGACCGAAAGCACCAT
Organism: Pseudoprimorskyibacter insulae; assembly: GCF_900302505.1. Lineage (GTDB taxonomy): Bacteria > Pseudomonadota > Alphaproteobacteria > Rhodobacterales > Rhodobacteraceae > Pseudoprimorskyibacter > Pseudoprimorskyibacter insulae. The sequence goes on from NZ_OMOJ01000012.1 coordinate 31,709, forward strand.
CGTCGGCGGTGTCAGTGATCTGATCCATCACCATGCCTATGGCATTGCTTTCATCGTGTTCTTTGCCAGCGTGGTGATCCCGATCGGCAAGTTCATCGTGATTGCCTATCTGGCCTACCTGATGAGCAGGCCGCACAAAAGCGATCCGCACAGGCTCCACCTTCTGTATGAGGTGGTCGAATTTATCGGACGTTGGTCGATGATCGACGTCTTTGTCGTGGCCATCCTGACTGCGTTGGTGCAGTTCGATGTCTTGGCGACGATCAACCCCGGAATTGCGGCCGTTTGCTTTGCGCTCTCTGTCGTTTTCACAATGCTGTCGGCCCAAAGCTTCGACTCTCGTCTGATCTGGGACCGGCTTGAGAAAGGATCCTTCCATGGATGAAAGCCAACTTGCCACGCCGGTCAGCGCCCCAAAGCGCAAGCGCCTGTCGCTGGTCTGGCTGATGCCGGTTCTGGCGGTGGTCGTGGCCGTTGCCGTTGTTGCCAAGAACTATGCCGAAAAAGGCCCGTTGATTTCGGTTTCGTTTCAGGCGGCGTCGGGCATTGAAAAGGGCCAGACCGTCGTCCGGTTCCGCGATCTTCAGGTCGGCATCGTCGAAGACATGAGCTTTGCCCCCGGCTTGACCGCCATTGAGGCGCATATCCGTCTGGACAAGAAAATCGCCGACTACGTGGACGAGTCCGCCGAATTCTGGCTGGTGGAACCGCGCGTTTCGGCGCGTGGGGTTTCGGGTCTGAACACGGTCCTGTCGGGCGTTTATATCCAAGGCAACTGGGATGCGACGCCGGGCGAAAAGGTCCAGCATTTCGTCGCCCGCAAAACGCCGCCGCTTGTCACCCATGGTGACAACGGGTCCGTCGTGGTGCTGCGTTCGCGCGGCGACACGCAACTGTCCAATGGCGCGCCGGTGATGTTTAACGGGATTGAGGTGGGCCGCTTGGGCGAACCCAAGCTGTCGGACACCGGATCAACCGTCACGGTTGAGGCCTTTATCGAAGCGCCGCACGACCAGCGCCTGACCACCAACACCCGGTTTTGGGACATTTCGGGCATTTCGCTGAATGTCGGGGCAGGGGGGCTTTCGGTTGATGTTGAGAGCCTTGCCGCACTGGTTGAAGGCGGCATCAGCTTTGGCACCATGGTGGCGGGCGGAGATGCGGTCCTGCCGGGCCATGTGTTCGACATCTACGACACCGAAGAACATGCCCGCGAAAACGTCTTTGACGGCGATAGCGCGGAAAACCTGCGTCTGTCGGTACTGCTAGACAACCATCAGGGCGGGCTGACCGTAGGCGGGAATGTCCGCTTTCAAGGCGCCAAGGTGGGCGAGGTCACAGACCTGAACGGCTATGTCGATCCCGAAACCCGCAAGGTGAAACTGCTGGTCGAATTTGCTGTATCGCCATCGAAGCTGGGGCTTGGGGACGACTCTGCCCTGCATATGGACGGCTTGAAAAGCCGTGTGGCAAATGGCCTGCGGGCGCGTTTGGCCTCCGAAGGGTTGCTTGGTCAGACGGTTGTTCTGGAACTGGTCGACTTCGACGACGTCGCCCCGGCGGAACTGGTGACCAATGTGACCGATCTGCCGCTTGTGCCAAGCGGCGAGTCAAACCTGAAAGACGCTTCGCAGACGGTGGACGGGTTGATTGGCCGGATCAACAGCTTGCCGATCGAAGAGCTGATGAACTCAGCCATCGGCACCTTGGACGGCATTACCGCCTTCGTGGCCAGCCCCGAAGCCCGGGAAATCCCGGCCAATGCCAATGGTCTGCTAGTCGACACGCGTGAGGTCATCGCCTCGGGCGCGACGCGCAAGGCCATCCAAGACCTTCAGACCGCCGCATCGGACGTTCAGGCCCTTGTTGGCCGGATCGAGTCCAGCACCGGCCTAGACACGTTCCTGGGCGCGCTCGAACGCTCTGACAGCATCATGACCAACATTGACGCCTTCTCGGGCAAGCTGCCTGCGATTGCCGATGATATGGAGCAGATCACCGCGCAACTGGCGGCCCTGCAATTGCAGGAACTGGTCAGCGATGCCTCGGCTGCTGTGGCCGCCCTGTCCGATGTTGTGACCGACCCGAGCTTGAAGACCGTCGGCCCGGATGCGGCGGCGTCGATGGCGTCCTTGCAGCAGATCCTTGCTGATTTGGAGCAAAGCGGTCTGGTGGCCGAACTCAGCGCTGCCGCAACGAATGCCGATGGCCTTTTGTTGGATCTGCGCAGCGCCACCGCCGATGTGCCGACGCTGGTCAATGACGCAAGCGCGGTGGTCGCCTCGATCAAGGATCTGCCGATCGAAACGGTTGTGCAATCGCTGGACCGTCTGCTGAACCGCGGCGAGGCTGTGCTATCGGCACCGGGGATCGAAGACATTCCCGTCGCCCTGCGCAACACTCTGGTCGAACTTGAAACCAGCCTGACTGCATTGCGCGAAGGCGGCGTTGTCGATAGCCTGAATGCAACGCTGAAATCTGCGCAAAGCACGATGGAGGCCATCGAAACCGCGACGGTGCAAGTGCCGGACGTGGTCGCACGCCTGAACCGTGTGGCCGGCGCGTTGGAGCAGACAATCGCGGGATACGGGCCTGAGTCGCGCCTGAACCGGGATGCTCAGAACGCCATCAACGAAGTGGCCCGCGCGGCCGAAGCGTTCCGATCCCTGGCGCGCACCATCGAACGCAATCCCAATTCTCTGATTACGGGACGATAGATATGAAACCCATTGCTGCCCTTTTGATTGCAACCGCCCTTTGGGGCTGTGCGGGGGATCCTGCCCGCGTCGTCGTTGCGCCTGAAACCTCAACCATGACCGTCCGCACCACCGCGCGGTCGGTGGAAATCAAAGAAGTTTCGCTTCCGGCCTATGCCAAGGAAGACAAGATCGCCCTGCAAAACGCCGACGGGTCTGTCACGTCGTTGGAGGATTCCATTTGGGCGGATGAACCCGAACGCGCGATGACCAACGCCTTGGTGCGCAACCTGACCGCCATCACGGGCCGGCAGATCGCCGCTTCACCCTGGCCGCTGCGCGGGTTCCCCGATGCTGAGTTGAGCGTCCGGGTTGAACAGATGTTGGTTCAGGCCGGGGCTGGCCTGCTGCTGACGGGGCAATATGCCGTTGGCTTTGAATCCGGGGCAGGGCAGATCAAGCCCTTCTCGATCACTGTACCTGTTTCCGCGACCGACCAGAACGGCGTTGCCCAAGCGCATGATGCAGCTTGGCGCCAGCTGGCGGAACGCATTGCGAAGGACCTGTAAAATGCTACAGAAATTGAAGTTTGTCGCCCTTGCCGCTGGCCTTGCCTGCGCCGGGGCCGTCCATGCCGAAACCGTTGTCGATGTGCACGCGGGCCTTGGGGTCAAGTATGGCCCGGCCTATTTCGGTGCCAAGAAAATGGTTGCCGGTCCCACGGGCCGTTTGCAGGTGAACGAGTTGTCGTTCGGCAAAATGGCCTATGATGGCCGGGTTGAGAAAACGGGCTTTGGCCTGCGCGGTGGTTTCCGCTTTGTCGGCGCACGCCGGGCCTCGGACTCGCCCGAGCTGGCGGGCCTGCCTGATATTGATCCGGCGTTGGAGCTGGGACTTGGCATCGGCTATGAGGCCAAGAACTGGCGTGCCTTCGCCGATCTGCGCCAGGGTCTGGGCGGACATCACGGGCAGGTTGCCGAACTGGGCGCGGATCTGAAGCTGCCGGTATCGGACAAGCTGACCGTGACCTTTGGGCCGCGCGCGCTTTATGGCTCGGCGGATTATATGAACACCTATTTCAACGTCAGCGCGGCCTCGGCCCTGACCAGCAGCTTTGCCGCCTATTCGGGCGGCGCCGGGCTGGTGTCGACGGGCGTGTCGCTCAAGGCCAATTATGACATCAGCCCAGTTTGGCGTGTCACCTTCGGTGCGGATTACGACGTGCTGCGCGGCGATGCCGCCAAAAGCCCGATTGTACAGACCGACAAGCAGGGATCGGTGTCTGTGGTCCTAAGCCGGGCACTGCGCATCGCATTCTAAAGCAAATGGCCCGCCTTGATCGGGCGGGCCATCCTTTGTCAGATGATTTCGTCTTCGTCGAACATCGGGTCATCGCCCAATTGGGCGTTCAACCCTTCGACAGCATTCTCCGCCCTGACAACCGAAGCCACGCGGCCCAAGTGGAACAGGGCATCGCCTTCGTTGACAATCGGCATAACGGCGCGGCCCACAACGATGCCGTCGAACGGGGCGCGGATGTCCTTTTCCTGTTCGCCGAACGGGTCGGACACGGTGGCCATCAGATCGCCTTCGCGGACCAATTCCCCATCGGCCTTATAGAGCCGCAACAGCCCGCCCATCGGCGCACGCAGCCATTTGGACGATGGGCAGAATTGCGGGGCGGCCTTGGGTTTCGAAACCCCCTTGGATGAGATCATATCCAAATGACGCATGACCCGCAGAATGCCTGCCAAACCGGCCCGCACCGACAATTCATCGAACCGCAGCCCTTCGCCGGATTCATATAGCAGCACATCCTTGCCCAGATCCTGCGCCGTTTGCCGTAGCGATCCTTCACGCAGGGGCGAGCGCATGACGATGGGCGCGCCGAACACCTTTGCCAGTTCCTCGGTCCGGGGGTTGTCGGGCGAAATACGCACCTGCGGATAGTTCGTCCGGTGAATCGCCGCGGAATGCAAGTCGATCCCCAGATCGGACTTGGCCACGATTTCGTTGGTGAACAGATCGGCCAAACGCCCCGCGAGCGATCCCGTCGCGCTGCCCGGAAAGACGCGGTTCAGGTCGCGCCGGTCGGGCAGATATCGCGAATGGTTTAGAAACCCGTAGGTGTTGACGATGGGAATGGCGATCAGCGTGCCGCGCAGGGCGTTCAGGTTGGTCGCGCGCAGCAAGCGGCGCACGATCTCAACGCCGATCACCTCATCGCCGTGCACGCCGCCGCTGACAAAGATCACCGGGCCGGGGCGTTTGCCGTGGACCACATGCGCCGACATGGTGACGGGCGTGTGGTCTGACAGAACGCTGACGGGCAGGTTTACGGTTTTCCGTTCGCCCGCCGCGATCTTGTGGCGGCCAAGCTGAAACGCCGGGCGCGGCGTCGTCTTGGGCATCAACCTTTGCCCTTGGTGCGGGTCTTACCGGGGGTCGCGTTCTTTTCCAGATACTCGATCATCTTGCCAGCAATATCGAGGCCAGTGGCTTTTTCGACGCCTTCCAGACCCGGAGAGGAGTTCACCTCCATAATCACCGGCCCATGGTTGGCGCGCAGCATGTCCACGCCGCAGGCATTCAAACCCATCGACTTGGCCGCACGAATGGCGGTTGCGCGTTCCTCGGCGGTCAACTTGACCACCTGGGCCGAGCCGCCCCGGTGCAGGTTCGACCGGAATTCGCCTTCGGCCCCGGTGCGTTTCATTGCGGCAACAACCTTACCGCCCACGACGATGGCGCGGATGTCGGTGCCACCTGCCTCTTTGATGAACTCTTGGACCATGATGTTCACACCCGCGCCGCGGAACGCTTCGATCACGGATTTCGCGGACCGGTCGGTATCGGCCAGAACCACACCGATGCCCTGCGTTCCTTCCAGCAGCTTGATGACCAGCGGCGCACCGCCTGCCAGTTTCAGCACTTCTTCGGTTTGCTTGGGATCATGGGCAAAGGTGGTGACGGGCAGGCCAATGCCGTCGCGCGCCAGCAATTGCATCGACCGCAGTTTATCGCGCGACCGTCCAATGGCGACGCTTTCGTTCAAGGGGTAGACGCCCATCATCTCGAACTGGCGGAGCACGGCGGTTCCGTAGAACGTGACCGAGGCCCCGATGCGCGGGATCACCGCGTCAAAGCCCGTTAGCTTTTCGCCCTGATAGTAAATTTCGGGGCGACGTGCGGCGATGTTCATATAGCACCGCAGGGTATCAATGATGTGCAATTCGTGCCCACGTTCCTCAGCGGCTTCTTTCAGACGCTTGTGGGAATACAGGTTCGCGTTGCGGGCAAGCATGGCGATTTTCATTTGGTGTCCTTTCTGCGGCGCTGGTCGGTGCGGGCGGATAGTAGGAAAGCGCGTTTTGTGTGAACGGCGATCGCGTGATTCTTTAACGCCGTCCGACCGACGATCATGGGAAACGTCATGTTGGTCCGATCGGCAAGTGACAAATCTATGACCCATGTTTTGGCCCCGAAACGGGCCTTGGTTCGGATCACATATCGGTCTTCGGGCACGCCCGATGTGTTCTTGATGGCGCGTTCTTCGTGAACGGGGGCTTCGCGCAGGGGGCCGGGGGCGTTGTGTTCATCCACAACCCGAAACCGCACCCAAGGCTTGCCACCTTTTTCAAAGGCTTCAATATCGGTGGCATGCAACGCAGTTGTGCGTGCGCCGGTGTCGATTTTGGCTTTGATCGGGTCGATATGCAACTCGGGCAGGGTGACATATTCCATCCAGCCGATGACCGACACCTGCCCGATGGACCGGGGTTTCTGCGGGGCGTGTTTAACAGGCATTAGACCAACCAGGGCATCATCAGCGATGCAAAGCTAAGAACAAAGAAGAAGCCGGCCATATCGGTGATTGTGGTCAGCAACGGGCCGCTGGCGGCGGCGGGGTCTTGGCCAAGACGTTTGAGCAGCAAAGGCACCACGCCGCCGATCGATACGGCCAGAACGGTGTTCAGCGCCAGCGCCGAACCAATGACCAGACCCAAGGCCGGATTGCCCTTCCAGATCCAAGCGACGATGCCAATCAGCAGGCCAAGCGCCACGCCGTTGATCAGACCGACCGACACCTCTTTCATCCAGACGCGCATCGCGTCCATCGGCCGCACGAGCCCAAGGCTCAGTTCGCGCATGGTGACGCCCACGGCTTGGTTGCCGGAACAGCCGCTCATGTCCGAGACCATCGGCAGGAAGACCGCCAGCGCGATGACGGCGGCAAGCGTTTCCTCATAGGCCGAGATGACCGAGGCCGCGACAACGTTCAGCACAATATTCGCCGACAGCCACGCGAGACGGCGGCGCGATCGAAGCCACAGCGGCATTGAGCGCAGTTCGTCCCCCACAAGGCCCTGACGTTTCAGGCTTTCGGTTTCGGACCGTTCCAGCACGGCGTCGGACACGGCGGTACGGGATACGACACCCACCAGAATTCCGGTTTCATCCACAACCGGAATGCCCAGGAACGGATGCTTGTCAAAGACGTCTTCCAGATCGGGCAGCGGCATATCCACCGGCACGGTCAGCGGTTCGACCATAATGGTTGGCAGCAGGGCGCTGCGTTTGGCCGTCAGCAGGCCGCGCAGGGACACCACGCCAACCGGGCGGCCCTCTTCGTTGACGACATAGGGGTGCTGACCGCGATAGCGTTCAAATTCCTCATCATCCGAAGCGACCCAGCGCAGAACCTTGCCCACGGTGTCCGTATCAAGGAACCGCAGCATTTCGACCATCATCAGGCCGCCGGCGGTATTGTCGTCATACTGGGCAAGGCGGCGCACGTCGTCGGCGTCTTCCTCGTCCATCTCATTCAGAATGGCCTCGGCGTCTGCGTCGTCCAATTCGCCAATCACGTCAGCCTGAATGTCCGAGTCCAGTTCCTCAAGGATCTCGGCGGCGCGGTTCGACTCCAGCATTTCGACCAGTTCGACGGCCACCTCATTGGGGGCCTCTTCGATCAGGATGGCGGCCATTTCGGCCGGCACCAGTTCGAGCACGCGCGACCGGTCGTCGACATGCAAGGTCAGCAGTTCGCGCAGGGCTTCGCTATGGGACAGCGGATCCAGAATTTCTGTGAGCAGTTCCGCATCAGATGACTGAACCGCCCCAAGAATTGCCTGTGACCGATCTGGGGCTTCAAGGGTCTCGATGTCTTGTTCCAATTGCGCCTCCTGTTTTCTGGGTTGAATCGGCTATAAAGTACGTGATAAATTTTTGTCTATAGACAATTTTGGATTTACTATGATCTGTACTGACTATGCTAGCGTGGCCGTGCGTCTGGCCAAACTCTATTCCGAAGACTTTGGCGGGAAGGCGTCAGGCCGGTATCGCATCCCTGAAAAGATCCTTCGGGATATGATGGGGCGGCGGCGTCTGTACGAAACAGACATTCTGGCATTGCAGCGTGCGATGTCCGAAGAGGGCTATGTTCTGATCGATATGGACAATTTCTTTGTCGTCATGAGCGCCAATTCCTTTGTCAATTACAGACGGGTCAGCAAGGACGCGCTGGACTAACCTGCGCGCCCTTACCGGGGCCGAGCCGTGATCCGAAACTGTTCGGCGTGTCCGGTGACGCGCCTCTGACCCCCTCCCTGTGTCATCAGAATGGGACTTTTGCTTGCAAAAGCAAAATTCAAAATAATAATGGATGAAACGAGAATCCGTTATTTTCCGATGCAGGGGCCGCGATGGACATTGTTCTGATCCGCACCTTTCTGGAAGTTGCCGCAACCGGCAGTTTCGTCAATTCCGCCGAACGATTGTTCGTGACGCAATCTGCGGTCAGCCTTCGCATTCAGCGGCTTGAGGATTCGCTAGGCCGTCCTTTGTTCACCCGGTCCAAGGCCGGGGCCGAATTGACGGCGGCGGGGCGCGAGTTTGAGCGCTATGCCCTGTCGCTGATCAAGATCTGGGAAGAAGCCCGCCAGCAGGTCGCCATTCCCGAAGGCTTTACCGAAAGCCTGACCATTGGCGCGCAGTATTCGCTTTGGCCGCGTTTGGGCTTTCGCTGGATCGATGCCTTGCAAGTGGATCGCCCACAATTGAACCTGCGGGCTGAACTGGGCATGCCCGACCGTCTGACGCGGTTTCTGATCGAAGGCGTGGTGCAGGCGGCGCTGATGTATACGCCGCAGCTCAGGCCGGGCCTGTCGACCGAACAGGTGATGGAGGAAGAGCTGATCCTTGTCGCCGGGTGGCCTGATCCGACGCTGGACCAACTTCCGGGCCGCTATGTCTTTGTCGATTGGGGGCCAGAATTTGTGCAGGCCCACGCGCTGCATCTGCCTGATCTGGTCAATCCCGGTCTGACCATGGCGCTAGGGGCGATGGCGGCGGATTTCATCTATCGCCGGGGCAAAGCCGCCTATCTGCCCGCGCGCTACGTGGGCAGGTATCTTGAGCGGGGGGAATTGCACCTTGTGCCGGATGCCCCGATCTTTCCCTATCCGGTCTGGGCCGTCTGGCGCGATGATCTGCCGCCCGAGATCAAGACCGCAGCTTTGCACACGCTGCATAACGTGGCGCGGCAGTTGAACTCAGATCAGGATGAGGTGATGCACGCCCTGGAAGAAATCAGCGAAGAGGATTTGGAAATCCTCGGTCACGGTGACGAAGGCTAGGCCCTTATTCGTCCAACGATCCGTGGATCGCGAACTGCTCTAGCCCGGCGTCTTGCGCCTCAATGATGCGGTACGCCTCGTTCACCCCGGCCTCGGTCAATTCTCGTGCGACGGTCAACAGGGTGTTCGGCGCATGGTCTTCGCACAGGTCAGCCATTTGAAACAGCTCTTCGCGGGCAACGGGGCGGGCGGCATCGATGGATGGGGCGCCATAATAGGTGACGAAGTGCTGGGCCAGCGCCGTTTCCAGCGTGGACAATTCTGCCGCTTCGAGCTGCGTGACGGCGACAAAGGTCACACGGCCCCCGGTTTCCAACCCGAACCAACCATTGGCAAAGGCCTGACGTGCTTTGCCGGTCAGGTCCGCCTCGGTCCAGTTGGAAAACTCAAACCCGCCGGGAATGCACCATTCGCCGGTTTGGGCAGGCGTGGCAAACACATGCGTGTCGCTTTCGTCAAAGTGAATAGCTCGGGCGAGTTTCATGGAGTGTCCTCCAACAAGGTGGTCAGGGGGATAAGATGGGTCGTTTCGCTGTCACGCAGCAGCATGCCAAAGTCTTCATCGACGCCAAGGAAGGTGCCGGTCAGTCCGTTACGGGTTGTTTCTTCGCCCATGCCATGGGCCAGCCCGCGCCATTCGCCATGCAGCGGGCGGGTGCCTTCGGCGTCCCATCGGGTGATCCAATGCAGGGTGTGCCGCGCCCAGGCCTCTAGCAGGGCGGTCGGGTCCACATCGGCGCAGCCTTCGGCAAACAGCGATGTCCGGTCAGGCCGGTCGCCGGGGCGGTCATCTTCGGGCAGCAAGGGCAGGCGGAACCCAACGACCAGCCAATCGGGGACCGCTTCAGGGTCGGTGGAGGATGCCAAGACCCGCAATTGCCCGCACGAGGCCCCGTTGACCCGGATGCCGCCTTCCCAATCAAGATGTACGGCGACTTCGGGCGGGGCCAGAACGCCAAGCGCGTTCTGAAACCCGATCCCGCAGGCAGGCAGCATGGCCATGGCTTTGCCCAAAGGCACCTCGGGCGCAAAGACCAAGGCCGCCTCAAGCGTGGTGGTGCCTTTGGCGTAGGCAACCAGCCCGGCATCGCAGCCCGTGGTTGCCCGCAGGCAAGCATGTTCGAACGCGCCGCCTGTGGCCGGCTCGCCATATAGCAAAGGCGGGAAAGTCAGCGCGTCAGTCATGCTCAGGCCACCCCCATCGCCACCAGCGCATTGGCCACATCGCGGAAGGCGCGGGCCTGCGGGCCGTCGGGTTGGCTGACGGTGATTGGTGCGCCACCATCAGCGGCCAGCCGGATTTGCAGATCCAAGGGCACCTCGGCCAGCAAGGGCACGCCCAGCTTTGCCGCCTCGGCCGCCACGCCGCCATGGCCGAAGACATGTTCTTCGTGGCCGCAGTTCGAGCAGATATGCGTGCTCATGTTCTCGATCATGCCAAGGATCGGTACGTTCAACTGCTTGAACATATCAATCCCCTTCCGCGCATCCAGCAAGGCCACGTCCTGCGGGGTTGAGACGACAATCGCGCCGTCCACCTTGGCCTTCTGGCTGAGGGTCATCTGCACGTCACCGGTGCCCGGCGGCAGATCGACGATCAGCACATCCAAAGCGCCCCATTGCACCTGCATCATCATCTGCTGAAGCGCGCCCATCAGCATCGGCCCGCGCCACACAACGGCCTGATCTTCGTTGGTCATCAGGCCAATCGACATCATCGTCACGCCATGGTTGCGCATCGGCAGGATGGTTTTGCCATCGGGGCTGGCCGGACGGCCCGACACGCCAAGCATCCGCGGCTGGCTGGGTCCATAGACATCGGCATCCAGTAGGCCAACCTTGCGGCCCTGCTGTGCCAAGGCACAGGCGAGGTTGGCCGAAACGGTGGATTTGCCCACACCGCCCTTGCCCGAGGCAACCGCGATGATATGCGCCACGCCGGGAATGGATTGCGGTCCTTTGGGTTCCGCTGGTTTGCTGGGCTTCAGATCGGGCGGTGCCTTTTCGGAATGGCCGGTCAGCACGATCATCACCTTGCTGACGCCGTCCAGCGCGTTCAGCGCGGCTTCGGCCTGTTCCTTGATGGCGGTGTATTGCGTTGCAAGGCTTGGCGGGATTTCCATCACGAAACGCACTGCGCCCGCCTCATCGACGTTGAGGGCGCGGACAATGCCGCTGGCCATCAGATCGCTTCCGCTGGCCGGGTCGGTGATGGTTTTCAGAACCGCAAGAACGGCATCTCTGCTGGCTGGCACTTAAGCGTCTCCCTTGATCTCGCCGGTCACTTCATGGGTCATGCCCAGTTCTTCGATCGTGACAACGGCTTTGACGGAGTAGGTTTTGCCTGCCGCGTCCGAATTGCGCAATGCCTCTTCGATGGCTTGCTGCGAAGTGACCCCAACTTGCTTGAGGAATTTCCGCATCGACATGTTGAATTCGTCTGGCATTTTACGCTCCTTGCGTGGGAATTGACGCATCCATCATGGGCCGATTAGGCTCTAACACATGTGGATTCGTGGTTTTCTGATGATCTTCGTGGCGGCCTTGATGCCGCTTGGCGCAATGGCTGACGACCGGTTGGTGCGCCTGCGTGTGCCGGATGCTTTGGTCGAAACCGGGGCGCTGAAATACATCCTGCCGCGGTTTTCGCTGAAGACCCAAGTGCGGGTTCAGATCACCCAAGGCGACGCGGACATGGTGTTTGGCGATGTCGGCGCGCCGCTGTTCGAAGGCGCGGGTAGGCTGTGGCGGATGGAGATTCTGAGCCCCGATCACCCCGGCACTGCGCGGCTTGTTGAATGGCTGACGTCGGACATCGGTATGCGCACCATTTTGGCCTATGCCCCGGAAGGCGAGGCGCTGTTTACCTTGCCAAGCGCCCCCGAACCCGAGGTGGTTGAGGTTGCTTTTGACGGCGACCCGGATCAGGGGCTGGTGATGGCGCGGGCGCAATGCAACCGGTGCCATGTGGTGGATGATGACGTGCGGCGCGGGATCGGCTCGACCCCCAGTTTCGCCGTGCTGCGCAGCCTGCCCGATTGGGCCGATCGGTTCAGCACCTTCTACGTGCTCAACCCGCACCCGTCCTTTACGGCTATTGATGGCGTGACATTGCCCTTCGCCAAGGATCGCCCGCCACCCATCGTTCCCGTGACCCTGACGCTTGAGGATCTGGAAAACGTGCTGGCCTATGTGGCCGCGATGACTCCGGCCGATCTGGGCGCACCGCTTGCGCATCAGTGATCGCGCCGCTTGCTGAAGTAATCATCTGTCGTGCGCGGCTTGGGCCGCTCGCCCCCGGCAAAGGGATTGTTGTCGGTGTGATACTGGGCATTGACGCGGCAATCGTCACACATCTGGATCATGCGGATGCGGTCGCCATCGGCGAACATCGCGTGGGACGATAGCTTTTCGGTGATCCGGTCGATGGTCGATTTCACGCCAAACAGCGTGCCGCATTCGACACAGGGGAATGGCTCTTCCTCGTTGATGACCTCTTGGCGCAGGGCGCTGTCTGTCAGGTTCAGGCGCGGCTCTAGCGTGATCGCCTTTTCCGGGCAGATGGTGGCGCACAATCCGCATTGCAGGCAGGCATCCTCTTGGAAACGCAGCTGCGGCAGGTCCGGGTTGTCGCCCAACGCGCCCGACGGGCAAAGCGAGACGCAGGACAGGCACAGCGTGCAGGCGTCTTGATCCACCAGCACCGCGCCATAGGGTGCACCGGCGGGCAGGGCCAGTGTTTCGGCTTCGGGATGCAAGGCGCGGGCGGCTTGGCGGGTGATCTGACGGCGCTGGCCCATCGGGCGCACAGGGTTGGCCACCGGCGCGGGGGCCGCTTCGGCATACAGTTGATCGGACAGCGCATCGGGGTCAGGCGTGTCGATCAGGATCACGCGGGTTTCACCACCAATAGCCCCGGCCAAGGCAACTTGCGCGGCAAGCGCTTCGGCATCGGCCTTGGGTCCCGGCAGAAGCGAAACCGAGGCAAATCCAGCGGCTAGGGCGGCGACGATCTCGGCATGGCCAAAGGCGCCGATGGCTGACATCTCCAGCGGGATCACGTCGGCAGGCAAGCCGCGCCCATAGCGGGCGGACAGGCGGATCATCTCGGCGCCGTGGGCGTCATGGACCAGCAGGCGCGGTGCGGAGCCGCCCGCGTCCAGATAGGCTTTGGCCAGCGTTTGCGTTCGGCGCATGGTCAGATCTACGGGCGGCGCATCGTAGGAAATCGCGCCCGACGGGCAGGCCGAGGAACAGGCCCCGCAGCCCGCGCAGATCATCGGATCAATGGTCACATGATCGCCGTCAGGTGTGATCGCCCCGGTCGGACACAGGTCCAAACAGCGGGTGCAGCCGGTTTGCCCGGCGCGGGAGTGCGCGCAAAGCAGCGCCTCGGTCCGCACATACAGCGGCTTTTCGAACACCCCAACCAGATGCGAGGCAGCCAGCACCGCCGCAGCCACACCCGGCGCATGGCGCGGGTCGGCGCGCAGATAGCCTTCGCGCTTTTCATGGGCGGGGAACAGTGGATCGGTGCCGCGCAGATCCAACAGGATATCGCAGTCAGACACCCCGCCGTCTTGCGGCGCGGTTAACGTCAAGCCGCCGCGCCCGCCCGGTTCGACCTGTTGCAGCCGGTCGATGACCACTTCGAACTGCCCCAGCGCTCCTTTGGCGCGGCGCAACTGGCCGACGACCACGTCAAAATCGCGGGTGTCTGGGATGTCGCCCGCGCTACCCAGAAGCACCGTGACCCCAAGAAAATCCTTCAACTGATCCGCCGCAGCAAGCGCCACAGCCGCCGGGCCAAGGATCAGGCAAAGCCCTTCGGATACCACATCGAGCGATTTTTCCAGCGGCGCGGGCAGCATCGCTTCGGCCACAAGGGCGGACATTTTGGGTAGCTTTGAGGCGGAATCCGCGCTCCAGCCGGCCCGATCACGCAAGTCCAGCAGGGCAGGGGCCTCGACCCCTAGTTCCTCGGCCAGAGCCTCAAAAACGCGTCCCTCTTGGGTGCAGCAAAAAATTGACTCGCCTGCCGTGATCGCCGCAGCGGCGCGGTCAATTTGCGTGGTGCAAAGCGCAGAACAGGTGGGCGGCACGTCAAGCCCGGTCGCATCAGCGAGTGCCTTGGCGTCAATGGTCTGACTGTCCAAACAATCACATGTTATCAAAGTCTTAGACATGCGTGCCTCCCTGTGTTTTGGGCCTGTAACTGACTGTTTTTTGCCCTCATTTGCCCAAATGCTACGCATGATTCGACTGCGCTCACAACCGGATTTCTGTCTCGCTCGGGCGACAAGGACCACCCTGAAAGCCCGGAAATGGGCTAGGTGATTCGGTCGAAACTTGGCGGGGCGATAACCAAGCAAATCACTAGGATTAGACATTTCGTCCTTTGCGGTTTCCCGGCGTCGGGCCATCTGCCCATTTTGTCCGAGAATGAAACTTCCCTTGGTAAAGTCCCGAATTCTCGTTGCCCGAACGGCAGTCGCTCGCTCTTATTTTCAAAAGGGAGGACGCCGGTCGGTGTATCATAATCCAAGAATGTATCGCGTGATGCCGGTTGGCATCGTCCTGCGCAAAGCGCCGGGCGTGACACGTTGGGTGCCTTGGAACTGGACCGCAACCGCCGTTCTGCCGGGCGCTGGCCCCGCTGATTGGCGAGAGTTGCGCCGTGAAGGTGAGGTGGTCGAATATCACGCGGCCACCGTTCCGCTTGAGCTTCATGGCGCTGAGACTGAGGCCTATCTGACCGGACTGACCGCTGAGGTGCCCTCGGTCTATGTGGTGATGCGCGAAGCCGATGAAGGCCCGATGCCCTATGAGGTGCTGCTGATCACCGCATCGCCCTACCAAGCGCAGGATTACACCGACAGCGGCGACGAGATCGTCGAGAAGATTCCGATGCCGCATGGGTTGGTGGCTTGGGTGCGGGAATTCGTCGAAGAGTTTCACCAAGAAGAAGTCTTCGTCAAACGTCGCCGCGATAAGAAGCGGGTCGATCTTCAGGAAGACGGGATCGGCGACGCCCGCGTTGCCAAAGCCGGGGATATCTATGCTTCGCCCGCGCTGAAGCGGAGACGTCTGCAATGAGCGATTTTTGGTCCCGCCGCAAAGCCGCCGTCGAACAAGAGGCCCGCGCCGAAGAAGACGCGCAGGCCGCCGCCGTTGTTGCCGCCGAACAGGCCGCGCTTGAGGAACGGACGGACGAGGACATCCTTGAAGAGCTGGGCCTACCCGATCCTGATGTGATGGAAACGCCGGACCAAGTGCGCAGCCTGCTGGCCGCCACCGTGCCGCAACGCCTGAAGACCCGCGCCCTGCGCCGGTTGTGGCGGCTCAATCCGACGTTGGCCAATCTGGATGGGCTGGTCGATTACGGCGGCGATTTCACCGACAGCGCGAATGTGATCGAGAACCTGCAAACCGCTTATCAGGTCGGCAAGGGCATGGCCTCGCGCATTCAGGAAATGGTCGAAGCCGCCGCGCAAGAGGCCGAAGACAAAGAGGCCAAAGCCGAGCCGGAAGCGCCGCAAACCGTTGCCGCCGAACCCGAGGCCGCGCCGCAAATTGCGCCCGCCCCGGCACCGGCACCCGAATTTACACCTGAACCCGAAGACGCACCCGTTCTGGCCGCTTCGTCGCGCCGGATGCGGTTCCGCTTTGACCATGCCACATGATGGAAAGGACAAGATGACAGCCGCCGTTGCCGCCACCATCGCCGAAGAAGACCGCTTGCGCGCGGATCTTTATAATTTCCTAGGGGTTATTCTGGCGAATCCGCCGGACCAAATGTTGTTGGATCAAACGGCAGGTCTGTCGGGCGATGCGTCGGATCTGGGTCAGGCGATCACCACGCTGGCCAAGGTGGCCAAGCTGTCCAAGCCCAAAACGGTCGAGAGCGAGTTTAACAAGCTGTTCATCGGTTTGGGCCGGGGCGAATTGCTGCCCTATGCCAGCTATTACCTGACCGGCTTTCTGAACGAAAAGCCGTTGGCGGTGCTGCGCCAGGACATGACCGCCAAGGGCCTGGCACGGTCCGAAGCGGTGTTCGAACCCGAAGACAATATTGCCAGCCTGATGGAGATGATGGGCGCGATTATCGTTGGCCGCTTTGGAGCGCCTGCGGATCTGGCGTCTCAGAAGGAATTCTTCAACCGGCACATCGGCCCATGGGCCAGTCACTTTTTCGCAGATTTGGAAGCCGCCAAGAATTCGGTCTTTTACACGCCCGTCGGCACTGTCGGGCGCTTGTTCATGGAGATCGAGGCCGAGGCCTTCCGGATGAGCGCGACCTAAGGGCCGCAAACCGGCGGGCAACCGCCTTAACCAGAGAGGAGGACTCTCATGACCAAGAAAACCGAGGACGGCAAAAGCCGCCGCGATTTTCTGAAACTGGCCGGGACTGCTGCGCCGCTTGCGGCGGTGGCAGTGGCGACCAGCGGGACGGAGGCGACCGCCGCCGAACCCGACCTGTCTCTGAATGAGATGCAGGATACCGCGCATACGCGCGCCTACTACAGCAGCGCCCGTTTCTAAACGGACGATGCCAAACCGGCAGGGAACAACTGGTTGCGTGACGCCCGACCGTTCCAAGCCAAACTGAGTGCCACGCGAGCAAGGCCGGACGGCCGGGCAAGCAAGGGAGAGAACAAATGTTGAGGAAAAAGACCAACGGGGTTGCGCGACGCCCCCAGCGGACAAGTATCCTTTCCGAAGCTGCGAATGCTTCGGTGGACCGCCGCGCCTTTTTGCGCGGGTCGGGTCTGGCCATCGGCGGCCTGGCAGCGATTGCTGCCACGGGAGGAACCGTCACTCAGGCCAGCGCGGCAACAGCGGCCAAAGGAACTGTTGAACTAAAGAAATCTGTGTGCACCCACTGTTCGGTGGGCTGTACCGTGGTTGCCGAGGTGCAAGACGGCGTCTGGATCGGGCAAGAGCCCGGCTGGGACAGCCCGTTCAACCTGGGCGCCCATTGCGCCAAAGGCGCAGCCGTGCGTGAACACGCCCATGGCGAACGCCGCCTCAAGTACCCGATGAAGAAAGAGGGCGGTGAGTGGAAGCGCATCAGCTGGGAACAGGCGATCAACGAGATCGGCGACCAGATGATGACGATCCGCGATGAAAGCGGACCGGACAGCGTTTACTGGCTCGGCTCGGCCAAGCACAACAACGAACAGGCCTACCTGTTCCGCAAGTTCGCCGCCTACTGGGGCACGAACAACGTGGACCATCAGGCGCGGATTTGTCACTCGACCACGGTTGCCGGTGTTGCGAACACCTGGGGCTATGGTGCGATGACCAACTCGTACAATGACATCCACAACTCCAAGGCCATCTTCATCATCGGTGGCAACCCGGCCGAGGCGCACCCTGTGTCCCTGCTGCACGTCTTGCGTGCCAAGGAACAGAACAACGCCCCGCTGATCGTCTGCGACCCGCGCTTTACCCGCACCGCAGCCCATGCCGATGAATATGTGCGCTTCCGTCCGGGGACGGACGTTGCCCTGATCTGGGGCATTCTGTGGCACATCTTTGAAAACGGCTGGGAAGACAAAGAGTTCATCCGCACCCGCGTTTGGGGCATGGACCAGATCCGCGAAGAGGTGAAGCGCTGGACTCCGGAAGAGTGTGAGCGCGTTACCGGCGTTCCCGGTGAACAGCTGCGCCGCGTGGCGCTGACCATGGTCAACAACCGCCCCGGCACCGTGATCTGGTGTATGGGTGGCACGCAGCACACCAACGGCAACAACAACACCCGCGCCTATTGCGTGCTTCAGCTTGCGCTTGGCAACATGGGTGTTTCGGGCGGCGGCACCAACATCTTCCGTGGTCACGACAACGTGCAGGGCGCAACCGACCTTGGTGTTCTGTCGCACACCCTTCCGGGCTACTACGGTCTGGCCAAAGGGTCGTGGGGCCACTGGGCACGCGTCTGGGGCGAAGACTTTGACTGGCTGAACGCACAGTTCGCCAAGGACAAAGGCGCCGACGGCAAGGACAAGGATCTGATGTATGAAACCGGTATTCCGGTATCGCGTTGGATCGACGGTGTTCTTGAAAAACCGGAAAACATGGACAACCCCGACAAAGTCCGGGCCATGGTGTTCTGGGGCCACGCACCCAACTCGCAGACCCGAATGGTCGAAATGAAGAAGGCGATGGAACTGTTGGACATGCTGGTCGTGATCGACCCGTATCCCACGGTTTCGGCGGTTCTGCATGACCGCACCGACGGTGTTTACCTGCTTCCGGCAACCACGCAGTTCGAAACCTACGGCTCGGTCACCGCGTCGAACCGTTCGATCCAGTGGCGCGAAAAGGTTGTTGATCCGCTGTTCGAGTCCAAGACCGACCATGAGATCATTGGCCTGTTCGCCCAGAAATTCGGCTGGCATGACCGGTTCTTCCGCAACATCGGGATCGAAGATGACGGGGTAACCCCCAACATCGAAGACACGCTGCGCGAGATCAACAAGGGCATGTGGACCGTTGGCTATACCGGCCAATCGCCAGAGCGCCTCAAGCTGCACATGGAAAACCAGCATACGTTTGACAAAACGACGTTGCGCGCTGTGGGTGGCCCGGCCGATGGGGATTACTACGGTCTGCCGTGGCCATGCTGGGGCACTGCCGACATGAAGCACCCCGGCTCGCCGAACCTCTACAACATCAACCTGCCGGTAAAGGATGGCGGTCTGCCGTTCCGCGCCCGCTATGGTGTTGAGCGGAATGGCGAAAACCTTCTGGCCGAAGGCGTTTCGAACCCCGGTGCTGAAATTCAGGACGGCTATCCCGAATTCACCATGGCCATGCTGCATGATCTTGGTTGGGACAAAGACCTGACCAAAGCAGAATGGGCCGTGATGGAGGCAATTGCCGCTGGCAGCTTCTCGGGTGTCGAAGAGCTGAACCTTGCAGCCGCCGACTATGAAGACGGTGAAACCCCTGATGCCATTGAGGCGAAGTGGTCCACATCGGGCGATGCAATCGGTAAGATCAACTGGAAAACCGACCTGTCGGGCGGCATCCAGCGGGTCGCGATCCTGCATGGCTGTGCACCTTATGGGAACGCGAAAGCCCGGACCGTTGTCTGGACCTTCCCCGATCCCATTCCGGTTCACCGCGAACCGCTCTACACGAACCGCCGGGATCTGGTGGCGGATTATCCGACCTATGAAGACCGTAAGTTCTATCGTCTGCCGACGATGTACGCTTCGATCCAGAAGAACGACTTCAGCAAGGATTATCCGATCATCCTCACCTCGGGCCGACTGGTCGAATACGAGGGCGGCGGGGATGAAACCCGATCCAACCCGTGGCTGGCCGAACTTCAGCAGGACATGTTCGTCGAAATCAACCCGCGTGACGCCAACAATCTTGGTGTGCGGGACGGCGCGCAGTGCTGGGTCGAAGGGCCTGAAGGCGGCAAGGTCAAGGTTAAGGCAATGGTGACCAATCGGGTCGGCGAAGGCGTTGCCTTCATGCCGTTCCACTTTGGCGGCCATTTCCAGGGTGAAGACCTACGGAGCAAATACCCCGATGGGTCCGATCCGTATGTGCTTGGTGAATCCACCAACACCGCCCAGACCTATGGCTATGACAGCGTGACCCAGATGCAGGAGACGAAAGCGACTCTCTGCAAGATCATGCCAGCGTAAGGAGATAGAGAATGGCTAGAGCAAAATTTCTCTGTGACGCCGAGCGCTGCATCGAATGCAATGCCTGCGTCACCGCCTGTAAAAACGAGCACGAAGTGCCGTGGGGGATCAACCGCCGCCGTGTGGTAACGATCCAAGACGGCCTTCCGGGCGAACGCTCGATCTCGGTTGCTTGTATGCACTGTTCGGATGCGCCTTGTATGGCCGTCTGCCCTGTGGACTGTTTCTACCAGACCGAAGACGGTGTGGTGCTGCACTCCAAGGATCTGTGCATCGGCTGTGGTTACTGCTTCTACGCGTGCCCCTTCGGCGCGCCGCAGTACCCGCAGGCTGGCAACTTCGGATCGCGCGGTAAGATGGACAAGTGTACCTTCTGTGCCGGTGGCCCTGAGGAGAACAATTCCAACGCGGAATTCTCCAAGTATGGCCGTAACCGGATCGCCGAGGGCAAGCTGCCGATCTGCGCCGAAATGTGTTCGACCAAGGCCCTGCTGGCGGGGGATGGTGACGTCGTGTCGGCCATCTACCGCGAGCGTGTGGTATCGCGTGGCTTCGGCTCCGGTGCCTGGGGTTGGGGTACGGCCTACGAACAGAAGGCCAACTGATCCACCTTCGTTGACAGGCCGGACTGTGTTCGGCCTGTCCTTCGCATGCCTAAGGTGAGGTGGGGGTGTCCCCACCCCGTCTGCACGGCTGGCCGGTAGGGCGGGTTTGTAACCCACCGCCCCTTGCGACAAGACAGGAACAAACCATGCTGCGCTTTTTTGCGGCCTTCTTTGCAGTTCTGTTGATGCTTCTTCCCCTGCATGCCGGGGCGCAGAGCACTGACACGGCTGCCCCCGCGATTGACCGCACCGCCACGGGCGGCGCGCAAACCCTCGACGATATTCTGCGCCGCCAGGCCCAGATCAAGATGGATGACAGTTTCCGGTCGGACAATACCGGCGGAACCTCGGTGCCGCCGCCGAATGGTGCGCCGCTTGGCACGTCATCCGATTCCGATGTTTGGCGGGCGCTTCGATACAACAAGGCGGATGTCCGGATTAGTACCGCAAACCCCGTCGGCACCGTGCTGATGCAAGACGGCGGGATGAAATGGTATGAATTCCGCGAAGGGCCGTTGACCCATTACGGCAGCTGGCTGTTGCTGGGCACCATGGCCGCGCTGATCGTCTTCTACCTGCTGCGCGGCCGTATCCGCATCGACGAAGACATGACGGGCCGCACCGTCACCCGTTTCCAGTTCTTCGAACGCTTTTCCCATTGGCTGCTGGCCGGGTCGTTCATCTTGCTGGGTGTGACGGGCCTGCTGACCCTGCTGGGGCGGCTTTATATTGCGCCCTACCTGGGCAAGGACGTGAACGCCACCCTGCTGACCGCGTCAAAGTTCATCCACAACAACGTGTCTTGGGCCTTCATGCTCGGGCTGATACTCGTGTTCTTCCTGTGGGTCTGGCACAATATCCCGAACCGGCTTGATCTGGTGTGGTTCTCGCAGGCGGGCGGCATCATCGGCAAAAAGCACCCGCCCGCAAAAAAGTTCAACGCAGGCCAGAAGATCATCTTCTGGTCGGTCATCCTGCTGGGTGGGTCGATCTCGATCTCGGGTCTGTCGCTGTTGTTCCCGTTCGAACTGCCGCTGTTCGCCGCATCATTCCACCACCTGAACGATCTGGGCGTGCCGGGCTGGTTTGGCATGGCCCCGCTGCCCACCGAACTAACGCCGCAGAACGAAATGCAACTGGCGCAGCTGTGGCACGCGATCGTGGCCTTTGTTCTGATGGCGATCATCATCGCGCATATCTACATCGGCTCTGTCGGGATGGAAGGTGCGTTTGATGCCATGGGCACGGGCGAGGTAGATGAGGCATGGGCCCATCAGCACCACTCGATCTGGCTGGACGAAGTCAAAGCCAAAAAGGGTGCGCCCCCGGCGGAATAATCAGGGCCAGCGACCCAGTGCGGGCGCGACTTTGCAGCGAAAGAGAGTGATCGAGATATGAAAGCAATGTTGACAGGCTTTGCCGCGCTGATCGTGATAGGCGTCGGGGCTTGGTACGGTCTGAGCCAAGCCGGGTTTTCGTCCCAGCAGGTTTACTCGGGCGCGAATGTTCGGTTGGACTAATCCCCGGCAGGCCGAGTAGACATAGGGGATGACCATCGCGGACGTATACGGAGGCACCATGTCGGGCGCGTCGATCCTTGTGATCGACGACGAACCGGGCATGCGCAATTTCCTGACCAAGATTCTGGGAACGCGGGTGAAACGCGTTGAACAGGCGGCCTCGGCCAAGGAAGCCAGCCAAAAGCTGGACGAGGCGCATTTTGATCTGGTCGTTCTGGACAATATCATGCCCGGCGGCACCGGCCTTGATTGGGTGACCGAACAGCGCCGCAAAGGGTTTTATGCCGACGCGATCCTGATCACAGCCTATGCCGATCTGGATACGGCGATCACCGCGTTGCGGGCCGGGGTCAGTGATTTTGTGCTGAAACCCTTTGGCGCGAACCAGATCCTTGGGGCGGTCAGCCGCGCCTTGGACCGCAAGTATCTGCGCCGTGACAACGCGCTTTTGCGGCGCGAGCTATACGCCGATACCGGGCGCGGCCAGTTGCTGGGCAAGTCCGAAGCCTTGGCCACCGTCCGAGCGATGATCGAAAAGCTGGCGGGCCTGACGACCCCGGTGCTGTTCACTGGCGAAAGCGGCACGGGCAAGGAACTGGCCGCGCGTCATTTGCACAGCCTGTCTGACCGGCGGGACAATCCTTTTGTCGCGGTGAACTGTGCGGCAATCGCCCCTGACCGGATCGCGACCGAGTTGTTCGGCGTGATGGAAAGTGATGAGCGGCTGAAACCGGGGCTGTTGCTGTTGGCCGACGGCGGGACGCTGTTTCTGGACGAAGTGGCGCAAATGCCGGACCAGCTTCAGGCGGCACTGCTGCGCGTACTGGAAGATCGCAAGGTTCGCCCGGTTGGGGCTGAACGGGAAATCCCGCTGAACCTGCGGTTCTTGTTTGCTACGAATGCCGATCTGCAAAAGGCCGTGGCCGAAGGCCGGTTCCGGGCTGATCTGTTTCACCGCATGAACGTCATGCAGATCAAGATGCCACCGCTGAAGGACCGGTCTGAAGATATCGTCGAACTGGCCGCAATGTTCATGACGCATTTTTCTGTCAGCATGGGCATGCCGCCTTTGCCGCTGGATGACAGCACCTTGCTAAAGCTGCGCCGCTACGATTGGCCGGGCAATGTGCGCGAATTGAAAAACCTGATCGAACGCTCGGTGATCCTTGGGGCATTCCCCGAAGAGTTTGCGGGCAACGGCGGGTTTTCAGGGGCCGAAGCGATTGAGAACCTAGATCTGGTCGTACAGCGCCACATCATGCACCTGCTGGATATGTGCGATGGAAACCGGGCCGAAGCCGCAAGGCGCCTAGGCGTGTCGCGCAAGACGATTGACCGGAAACTCGCCGCCTGGTCCATGTGAACGCCATGCAGAGGGGAACGCTTTTGACCTCTGTTCGGCTGCGGCTTCTGGTGCTGGCACTGGCACCGCTGATCGTGCTGATGCCCTTGCTTTTGCTGCTGGGCATGACCCGCTGGACGGCGGATTATGACAAGGTATTGATCGCCAACGTCGAAAGCGATCTGCGGATTGCTGAACAGTATCTGGCCCGGATCATGGCCGGCACCGGCGAAGAGCTGAAAGGCGTGTCGGAATCGCTGGAATTCGCGATTGAGCTTCAGAAACAGCCCGACAACCGGCGACCCTTCTTTGACCGTAAGAAGGCCGAGCTGGGCCTCGATTTTCTGTACTACCTGCCCATGAAAGATGTCGGCACTGCCGGGGATTGGCCGGTGATCGCTTCGGCGGTGAAAGGGCGCGGGGATACGCGGATCGACATTTTCGGGGCTGAGCAATTGGTTGCCCTTGCCCCCGGCCTGTCCACCCGCGCCCGGATTGAACTGATCGAGACCGAAGCCGCCGTGCCAACATCCCGCCGCGTCGAAGATCGTGGTATGGTCGTGCATTCGGCCAGCCCGGTGCATCTGGCGGGCAAAGAGGGCGTCTTGGTCGGTGGTATCCTACTGAATCGCAACCTTGATTTCATCGACAGCATCAACGCGCTTGTCTACCTGAACGCGGTCACGGGCGGCGACCGGCAGGGGACGGCGACCCTGTTTCTGGACGATGTGCGGGTCTCGACCAATGTGCGCCTGTTCGAAGATGTGCGCGCCTTGGGCACACGGGTGTCGGCGGCGGTGCGAGGGCAGGTGCTTGGTGCGGGGGAAACTTGGCTCAACCGCGCGTTTGTGGTGAACGAATGGTATATCTCAGGCTATCTGCCGATTACCGACAGTTTCGGGGATCGGGTTGGCATGCTTTATGTCGGGTTCCTTGAGGCCCCGTTTTCCACCGCCAAACGTCAGGCCTTTCTTTGGATGCTAGCGGCATTCTTCGCGGTTCTGCTGCTGTCCGCACCGGTGTTCTTCTGGATGGCCAAGGGTATTTTTGCGCCGCTGGAAAAGATGATCAACACCATGCGCCGCGTGGGGCAGGGGAACCTGTCGGCCCGGATTGGCCCGGTGGGCCAGCGCAATGAAATCGGGCAAGTGGCCGGGCATTTGGATGGTCTGCTTGATCAGGTGCAGGACCGGGACCAACGGCTGCGCGCTTGGGCGTCTGAGTTGAATGAACGGGTCGAGGAACGCACCTCGGAACTGCGCGAAGCGAACCAAAAGCTGGAAGAAACCTATCGCCAACTGGTCATGAGCGAAAAGCTCGCTTCGATCGGGGAAATCACCGCAGGCGTCGCGCATGAAATCAACAACCCGGTCGCAGTGATCCAAGGCAATCTGCATGTCCTGCATGAGGTTCTTGGCCCCGATGCCGCGCCGGTGGAAACCGAAATCCGCCTGATTGACCAGCAGGTCGCCCGCATCAAAGCCATCGTTGGCAAGCTGCTGAAATTCGCGCGGCCCGGCGAATTTACCGATGACGATGAATCGGTCTCCTTGCGCCCGGTGATCGAAGACTGCCTTGTTCTGGTCGATCACGTCCTGACCAAAGGTCAGATCAACGTGACCTGTGATCTGCAAGACGCGCCGCCCGTGCGGGTCATTCCCGGCGAAATGCAGCAAGTGGTGATTAACCTGATCGTCAACGCCGCCCAGGCGATGGACAACCGTGGGGATCTGGCGCTGAAGCTGCGGCCCGAGGTGCGCGACGGCGT
The DNA here is from genome assembly GCF_900302505.1 of Pseudoprimorskyibacter insulae. Lineage (GTDB taxonomy): Bacteria > Pseudomonadota > Alphaproteobacteria > Rhodobacterales > Rhodobacteraceae > Pseudoprimorskyibacter > Pseudoprimorskyibacter insulae. The sequence goes on from NZ_OMOJ01000012.1 coordinate 56,942, forward strand.
CGATGGCGCGGCCCTGAGCGTGTGCGATTCCGGGCCGGGTGTGCCCGAGGACAAGATCGGATCGGTGTTTGATCCGTTCTTTACCACCAAGCTGGGCGAAGGCACGGGGCTTGGCCTGTCGATCTGCCAGACCATCGTTCAAAGGTCGGGCGGGATTATCTCGGCGCGCAATTGTCCTGAAGGCGGGGCCGAATTCACAGTTTGGCTGCCTGCGGTAGACCAGCCCCAATAAAAAACGCCCCGCGCAATGGCGGGGCGTCAGGGGAGCTAATGTCAGGCGATTAGTTCGCGCTGGCCAACTGCTTGGGCAGTTTGAAGGTCCAGACGGTGCCACCTTGGTTCAGGTAGTTCACCTTCTTGGCAACTTCGCCGCCCCAAAGCGGAACCGCGCCGCCCCAGCCGGACACAACGGTCACAAACTGTTCGCCGTCCAGTTCGTAGGTCACAGGCTGGCCAACGATGCCCGAGCCGGTCTGGAACGACCACAGCTTTTCACCGGTTTCGTCATCCAGAGCGATGAACTCGCCTTCGGGGGTGCCAAAGAACACCAGACCGCCAGCGGTGGTCATCACGCCGCCCCACAGCGGAGCGTCATTCTGATATTCCCACTTCACCGTGCCCGAATCCGGGTCGATGGCCTTGAGCGAACCGATGTGGCTTTCGAAGATCGGCTTGATGGTAAAGCCAGCACCCAGATAGGCCGCGCCCTTCTTGTAGGAAATCGGCTCGTTCCAGATGTCCATGCCCCATTCGTTCGACGGCACATAGAAGTTGCCGGTGCGCTGCGAGAAGGCCATCGGCATCCAGTTTTTGCCACCCAGGAAGGACGGAACAGCAAAGACCATTTCGCCTTTGTCCGCTTCCAGCGGGTTGCCCGGACGGTTGTCTTCGACAAAGATCGGACGACCGTTTTCGTCGATGCCTTCCGCCCACGAAATGTCCGAAACGAACGGCGTGGCGCTGACGAATTTGCCGTCTTCGCGGTTCAGAACATAGAAGAAGCCGTTGCGGTCAGCCGTTGCAAAACGTTTGTTGCCGTCGCGGTCGTTGTAGGCCACCACTTCGTTCACACCGTCAAAGTCCCAGCCTTCGCGCGGGGTGGTCTGGAAGTGCCACTTGATTTCGCCCGTTGCGGGGTCGATGCCAAGACGCGATGCGGCATACAGGTTGTCGCCCGTGTTGCCATCGGTCGGCGTGCCAGCGTCGCGCAGGTGCGAGTTCCAAGGCGCGGGGTTGCCGGTGCCGAAGACAAGCGTATTGGTGTCGGCGTCGTAGGAGCCGCCCAGCCAGGTTGCGCCGCCGCCAGTTTTCCACATATCGCCCGGCCAGGACGCGTTCAGCGTGCCGGTCATGGTGGATTCTTCGCCGTTCAGCGTGCCCATGTGACCTTCGATCACCGGACGGGTCCAAACCAGATCGCCGGTTTCGGCGTTGCGGGCCTGTACTTCGCCAACGATCCCAAATTCACCACCCGAGTTGCCGGTGATAACAAGGCCATCAACGATCAGCGGGGCCGCGGTGTAGGAGTAGCCTTCTTTGTAGTTGGCAATCTTCTTGTTCCACTTGACGTCGCCGGTCTTCAGATCCAGCGCAACGATACGTGCGTCCAGCGTGCCAAAATAGATGTTGTCGCCATAGATCGCGCCGCCACGGTTGATAACGTCGCAGCAGGGCAGAATGCCTTCGGGCAGACGCGCATCGTACTGCCACAGCTCTTTGCCGGATTTCAGGTCGATGGCGTAGAGGCGCGAATACGAACCGGTCACATACATGACGCCGTCATGCACCAGCGGCTGGGTTTCCTGACCGCGCTGCTTTTCGCCGCCAAAGCTGAAGGCCCATGCCGGAACCAGGTTCGACACGTTGTCCTTGTTCAGCGTATCCATCGACGAGAAGCGCTGTAGGTCACGGCCCATGCCGTTCGTCAGAATGTCACCATGCGTGCTTGCGTCGTTCAGCAGATCTTGTTCCGTGACGCCAGCGGAGACACCGCCCGCCAGTCCAACGGCCATAATCGCCGCGACTGCGGCGGACATAAACCTGTTCATGAGTTTTCCTCCCTAAAGAAGGCCCTTTGCGACCGTCATCTCGAAGGTCGCCGTTAAGCCGCAATCATGATCGGAAAGCACCGCTTTTTCTGAAATTGGCCATTGGTCGTAAACGGGTTCCCGCAACCCTGTCCTTTGGTCGTAAGGCACATGCGACCCCCCGTGCTTTGGTCGTATTTCACAGGCATTTGCCGCGTCGTTATCCTTCTCACAAGGGAGGATCATTCATGACCACGTTTTTCAAAGGGCTGGCTGTTGCTGCGGCGCTGCTGTCCACCGCCGCACAGGCCGAAGACCAACCGACGCTGAAGGCAGCGTTGCAGCTGTCCGGTACGGTTGCATGGGAAGTCGACACGATCAAACACAACGGCTTTGACACACAGGCGGGCTTTTCGCTCGATGTGATGGATGTCGCTGGCAGTTCTGCCGCGCGTGTGGCCTTGGCCGCCGGTGAGGTCGATATGATCGTCGCCGATTGGCTATGGGTTGCCAGCCAGCGCGCCGAGGGGCGGGATTACGTGTTTATCCCGTATTCCAAGGCGGTTGGCGGCATCTATGTGCCCAAGGAAAGCGCCGCGACATCGCTGTCGGATCTGGTCGGCGGCAAGATCGGCATCGCCGGTGGCCCGAATGAAAAAAGCTGGCTGATCTTCCGCGCCTATGCCCAGCAGCAGGCCGGTTTGGACATCGCCGCCGAAACCGAACAGGTGTTTGGCGCGCCGCCGCTGATTTTCAAATCTGCCCTATCGGGCGAGCTGACGGGCGCGATCAATTTCTGGCACTTCGGGGCCAAGATGGAAGCGGCTGGAATGCGCCTGCTGATGTCCACCTCCGAGGCCGCCGTTGCGCTTGGCCTAAACCCCGATACGCCGCTTCTGGGCTATGTGGTGCGCGGTGATGTGATCGAACAGCACCCCGAAATCGTCGCGGGCATGGTCTCGGCCAGCCGTGCCGCCAAAGATCTTCTGGCCAGCGATTCCGCTGCGTGGGACCGTCTGCGTGATAAGATGAACGCCAAGACCGACGCCCAGTTTGAGGCCCTGAAAACCGGTTGGATCGAAGGCATTCCAGCCGCAGGCCCGGTGGCCGAAGAAGACGCGGCCAAGATGCTGGCGCTGATGGCCTCGCTTGCGGGCGAAGACTTGGTTGGCAAGGCATCGACCTTGCCCGACGGCACCTTCTACGTGCCGGGATCGTAACCGCCCTTGGCCGGGACGAACCCCATTTTGAAACTCACGCTCTCGGCGGTGCACGCCGGGGGCGTTCCCCTTATTGGGCCGGTGTCACTGTCGGTGGCGCAAGGGGAAACCGTGGCGCTGACAGGCCCTTCGGGTGTGGGAAAATCGACCCTATTGCGGGTGATTCTGGGCCTTCATGCGGGGTTTGACGGCACTCTGGACGCGCCCCCGAACATGGCCGCCGTCTTTCAGGAACCGGTTTTGATGCCGTGGCGGTCGGCGCTTGAAAACCTCACACTGGCAACCCGGATCACACCGGAAGCCGCCCGCGACTGGCTAAATGCGGTCGGCCTTGGCGGGATGGAGGAGCATTTTCCCAAGCAGATGTCGCTGGGCCAGCAACGGCGTTTGTCACTGGCGCGCGGCTTTGCCACTTCACCGGATCTGCTGCTGATGGATGAGCCGTTTGTCTCGCTTGATCGGGATCTGGCGGACGAGATGATGAGCCTGTTCGAAACCCTGCGCCGCGATCATGCGACCACGACCATTCTGGTGACGCATGACCCGGCCGAGGCCGCGCGTTTGGCAACCCGGACGTTGCTGTTGAAAGGGCGCCCCGCGACATTGTCGGACGCGCCCTGATCGGTCATTTGGTCAACGTGGCCAAGTAGCTGACGATGAAATCCTGAACTGTCGGATCGGTGATGCCGACGTGGCGCATCTTGGTGCCCGGCACCAGCGCGTCGTTATCCTCCATCCAGGCGCGCAATGCGCCTTCGGTCCAGACAAAGCCGGCATCGGACAGCGCCTCCGAATAGGGGTAGCCATCGACCGTCCCAACCGCGCGGCCAAGCACCCCTTCTAGAATCGGGCCATAGCTGGCGCGGTCGGCATCGACGGAATGACAGCGATAGCATTCCTTGTGAAAGAAATCTTCGCCAGCCTGGGCTTTGATGGTGTCATATTCACCGGCAAAGCCAGCGCCCGCGACAAGAGTTGAAATCAGGGAAAGCGCGAATGCATGGGCTTTCATAGCTGCCTCCTTCGGCATTGTTGAATGCCCAGACAATGGCCCGCCGCGCGAATTAACTTGTTGATTTGGATCAAAAAAAGGCCCCGACATTGGTCGGAGCCTTCCTACGACTTTGGTCGCATCCTGCCCTAGAACATGTTCATGTAACGCCATTCATCGGCGTCCGGCGTGACCTCATCCAGATCGTATTCGGCGGCCTGCAATCGCTTGGCCACATCCAGCCCGTCGGTGGCTGCCTCATCCACCATCCGGCGCCCTGCTTCTAGGTCGCGGGCCACGCCCCAGCCGCGCATCAGGTCCAGCCCGCGATTGAACTTGCCCACCGGGTCGCCTGCCTCTGCGGCGCGGCGGTTCCATTCTGTTGCGGCCTCAAGGTCTTGCGGGCCGCCCAACCCGTTGTCATCCAGTTGGCTCATCCAGGTCATCGTGCCGGTCCAGCCCGCGTTTGAGCAGTTGGAGAACAGCTCTCGCGCCAATTCGTGGCGGCCGGATTTCGTGACCAGATAGCCTTGGGAACACAGCACCATCGAGGTTTCGCCGTTGCGGATTTTGTCCATCACGCCAGCCATCGACATTTCATGGGGGTTGAGCGTGCCGTTTTCGGTAATGTCGGTGTCCGGTCCCAGCTCCATCGCATCCCCAGCAAAAACGGGGGCTGCGAGCAGGGCAAATACTGCTCCGATGATTGAAATGCGCATGATGACTAATCCTCCTGTTGTGCAGGATGCCAGAGGCATGACACGTGACCAATTGGACGAAGGTGCCGGGGGATTTGCGACCAAAGTCGCATCAGGCTTTGCGCCCCACCAGTCGCTTGGCCGGATCATAGCCCCAAAGCGCGAACAGCATGAACGCGGCAAAGGCCCCGGCGGACACCAGCCACGCCATTGGGTTGGCTTGCAGGTATAGCGCGAAGCGGATGCTTTCGATCCCGTGGGTAAATGGGTTCGCGGCGCAGAGCAGATAGAGCAGCTCAGACGCTTCGGACATCTTCCAAAGCGGGTAAAGCGCGCTGGACAGGAAGAACATCGGGAAGATGACAAAATTCATCACCCCGGCGAAATTCTCAAGACTGCGGATGGTCGAAGACAGGGCAATGCCCAAAGCCCCCACCATCAGCGCCGTTAGCATCATCGCGGGCAGGGCGGCGATGTATCCAAGGATTGGGAAGGTCACACCATAAAGGGCCGCGATGACCAGAAAGGCATAGACTTGCAGCACAGAAATGACGCTGCCCGCAATCAGCTTGCACAGCAACAACCACCAACGCGGCAAAGGGGCGGACAACAGCAACCGCATGGTGCCCATTTCCTGATCCATCACCAAGGTCAGCGACGATTGCATCCCGCTGAACAGCAGAACCATGCCGCACAAGCCGGGGACGATGTACGTCTCATAGGTGATGTAGGTTTCATAGGGCGGGATGATCGACAGGCCCAAAGCCGCGCGAAACCCCGCCGCAAAGACAAATAGCCAGATCAGAGGCCGCACCAGCGCAGATATCAGCCGCGCCCGCTGGCCGAAGAATCGCAGCGCTTCGCGGGTGCAGATGGCTTGCAGGGCGGTCAGGTAATGGGTCATTCGGCGCGGTCCTGTCCGGTGATCGACAGGAAATGCGCGGTCAGGTCCGGGCCTGTCTGGCTGGAGGTGCTGACTTCGCGGATTTTGCCTTGGTGCAGGATGACCAGCTGATCGCCCGGCAGCACTTCATCCGTCAAATGCGTAGCCCATAGCACGGACAGACCGTCTTCGCGGGCGAGTGTGTGAACGTGGTCCACGATGCTTTGGCGGGATTGCGCATCAAGGCCCACGGTCGGCTCATCCAGCAGTAAAACCTTGGGCCCGTGCATCAAGGCACGGGCGATCTCTAGCCGCCTGCGGTGCCCACCGTTCAGCGCGCGAACCTTTTCGCCCCGTCGTTCAGCCATGCCCAACCGGTCAAGCGCGTCGTGGGCGGCCAGCCGCGCGGCTTTGCCGGTGATCCCGTGCAGACCGGCGAAGTAAAGCATGTTGCGCCAGACAGTCAGATCCAGATCCAAGGTCTGCTGTTGAAACACGACGCCCATTTGCCCAAGCGCCACCAAAGGGGCCTGATCCATTCGGTGACCCGCGACACTGATCCAGCCCGATCGCGGGGTGAACAGACGGGTGATCAGGCCAAACAGCGTCGATTTTCCCGCGCCATTGGGGCCGAGCAACGCACAGAACCGACCCGGTTCAATCGCAAAACTGACCTCATCCAGTGCCCGTTTCTGGCCCCAGTCATGCGAGATCTGTTCTACGATCAATCCGGTCATTCGATGGTGATTTCTAGCCTTTGCAGATCGCCGCGCGATTGCGGGACGCGCAATTCATATCTGCCCGGTTTGATCGCGACAAACCCGATCTCCATTGTGCCCGCCTCATCAAACTCGACACTATCAAGCCCGAGCGGGCGGATTTCCAAACCTTCAATTACGATCTCATCGATCCAGATGGCGCGGAAGAACCCCGATCCCTCAAGCGCCAGTTCTTGCGAGCCGTCGGCCTCAATCTCGATCTCGTAATAGGTGCCTGACTTCAGGCGCAGCGGCGCATCGGCCAACGGCTGACCGGCAGATAGCAGGATCGGGGGCAGATCTTCGGAATTGGTGGCCGACAGCAGACCGGCCATGCCGAATTTAGGTTCGTCATCGTCATCCGCGAAAGCGGGGGCGGCGCAAAGGCTGAGGGCGGCAATCAAGGGGATCAGGCGCATGGGGTCTCCTGTTATGGACGCATGGCCGCGCCCCATGGGAAACGACCGACTTTAATCGATTTGATGGCTTTGCGGCTGGCCACATCAATCACGGTGACATCGCCGCTGACGCCGTTTGTGGTGAACAATTGGCTGTGATCGGGGCTAAAGGCCATGTGCCAGACGCGGCGGCCTGTCAGGATATAATCCTGCACGGTCAGGCTATCGACATCGACAACGGCCACATGGTTCGATGGCCCAAGCGCGACAAAGGCGGTTTTCTGGTCCGGCGTCAGCTCAAAGCCCACGGGTTGGATCAAGTCGGGGTGCACGCCTTTGATCTCAAAGTGGATCTTTCCCTGTTCGACCTGATCGGCGGTCGAAAAGACCGAAATGGTCCCGCCGATTTCAGAACTGACCCACAGCTCAGTCCCGCCTTTGACAAACTCCGCATGGCGGGGGCGGGAATCGACCAGCGAATTGGCATAGATTTCATGCGTCTCGGTGTCGATCCAATGGGCCATATTGGTCGTTTCCGAGGTGGTGATGACCGTCTTGCCATCAGGGGACACGGCCATGCCTTCGGGCTCAATCCCGACATTGATCTGCGCCACCACGCGGCGGGTTTCAACATCGACAACCGTGGTGACAGCGTCGTCTTCGTTGGCGATCCACAGATGTCGGTCATCGGGGGCCAACACGAACTGTTCCGGGTCTTCGCCCGACGGCAGATCGTTCAGGATTTCGCCAGTGTTCGGGTCCATCACCTGCACCGCGTCGCTATCGCTGGCGCAGATATAGAGCCGCGAATAGTCAGCGTTGAAGGTGATCCCGCGCGGGCGTTCGCCGGTGGGAATGGTGCGAACAACCTCAAGCGTTTCGACGTCGATCACGCTCAGCGTGTCGTCCTTTTCGTTGCTGATCCAGATTTCACCGGCCAGGGTGGGGGCGGCCAGCAAGGTCAGGGCAAATGCGCCGATCAGTTTCATAGGTTACTCTCCGAATGCGGTGCAGGCGCTTTCGGGCTGATCCAGCCCAAGCGAATCCAAAGGGTTGCGGGCATGTTCAAAGCCATCCAGCGGGGCGGCAGCAACCTGCGCGCGGGCATTGACCACCGGGATGGGTTGGCGCAATTGGCCGTTCCACGCGCGATAACTCAGGGCGCGGCCTTGAAAGGCGGCCAGCTCAAACGCGTCTGACAGGATATAGCTGCGCAAGGCGTCGGGGGTGGTTTGCCCGGTTCGGGTCACGGCCTCGCCAATGCTGCGCATCGCGGCCCAAGCGGCGTAGTCGCGCGGCCACATACGGCGGGCGGATTGGTCTTCGAACCGCGATTGCAATTGCGCCGCCCCCCATTGTTCCACCACCGGAGACCACGCTAAAGCCTGCAATCCGGTACTACCGATCACCGGGCGGGGCTCCCATGTGTTGTGTTCGATGTAGCGGGCGAAGTCATCATGCGCGTCGGCCACCAGAATCACGTCATGTTTCTTGAACCCTTGGGTGAACAGCGGCACCTCGGTCGCGGCGGCACGGCGTAGGTCGGTGTCAAAGGTCCATGCCTTGTCGGAAACGATCTTTAGCCCGAACTTGCGGGCAGATGTCCTGTACGCCTGGGCCAGCGCGGCATCTTCGGGGGTCGGGCCTTCGATCAGGGCGATTTTGCCCCAGCGTTTGGCCAACATCACCTGCATCAGCGCGTCGGCCTCCATGGCCAATTCGGGGCGGGCATGCAGCAGATTGGCTCGGCAATCGCCATCGCGCAGACGGGCATCTTGGGCGGTGACATTGAACAACAGCGCGCCTTGTGCCTCGGGCAGATCTGCCACCTGCAACAACGCGCCTGCGGGCATATCGAGGATCACCACGCGCGACGCGGCAAGCATTGTTCGGGCGGCATCAACCACATCGCCATCGGGCGGCAGGCTGACAACGTCCATGGTATAAGAGTGACCCAGAAACTGCCCGGTCGTCGCATTGTCCGACCGGCCAAGCGCGGCCCCGGCGATTCCGCGATCTTCGGGAATGGGATCAAGGTTCGAAAGTACAGGGCGCGGCGGTTCCTCCAGCCGCAAATAGCCGACATTCAACACCAGCCCATCTGCATGGACTGTCTGCGCAATGGTGAACAGCAAACCAACAAGGCACGCAGCCAGGCGCAGTTGTATCATGAATGTCCTCCTTCGCTTCAGCCTAGCCAGTCCCGCGCCGGTGCGGAAATCCGACCAAGGTCTCATGAGGCGAGTGGCAATGGACCTTGGTCTAATTGCGACCAATGCAGTTGCAGCGATACACCTTTTCAAAATTGGGAGGACCTGATGAAACGCACCAATACCCTTATCGCCGCTGCTCTGGCCGCAACCGCCTTGTCGACTTCGGTTTTTGCCCATGGCGACGTGACCCCGCAGCCCGTAAACACCGACTCTCTGCCGGAAGTGGGCGAAGAGTGGCTGACCGAAAACCCCTATCGCGCGGAAGCCGCCGGTGAAGAGGTGTGGTTGAAAGCCATTGAGATCGGGTCGTCCGGTTACAACCAGAACTGCGCACGCTGCCATGGTCTGGGTGCTGTGTCGGGCGGTCTGGCCCCGGACTTGCGCTATCTTGAGGCCGAAGAATACGGCGATGAATGGTATGTTGAGCGTTTTCAGTTCGGCATGACCCAGAACGGCATCACCAAGATGCCCGCGTTTGGCGAATTGCTGGGCCAAAAGGCCGCTTGGGCGATCCGCACCTATATCGAAACCCGCCCCGATGATGGTGCCTTGGATGACCACATGGCCCGCCTGACGGAAATCCGCGATCACCTGCTGGCGGGTGATCTGGAAAACCCGGTCGCCGTCCAAGAAGAACTGGCCGCGATTGCCGCTGAGGTGGAAACCGGTTCTGGCGCGCCGATTGCGGATAGCGTGGCCTTCGAAGCGTCGCGCGCGCTGACCGAAGACAAAGGCACCTGGAAGCACGCCGCCGACCTGCTGACGGTTGGTCTGTCTGCTGCAAACTAACGCCATGCGCGGATTTGCTATCGCTGCCGCATGTGTCGCCGGTCTCGCTTTTGCGGGGCCGGCGTTCGCGCGTTGTGAGGACTATGTTCCGGGGCCAAAACCGCAGAACACCTTTGCGCAGGACGTGGGCCGGGAATTTGACCGCATTCTTGACGAAGGCTGGATCGAATTTGCGCTTTACGAAGAGTTCGCACCCTGGAGTTTTCTGGAAAACGGCAAACCAGCGGGGATCGACGTTGAAATCGGCAAGATCATCGCCGAGGACATCGGGGTTGAGCCGCGGTTCCGACTGGTTCAAGCCGATGAAACCCTAGAAGCCGACCTGCGCAACTACGTCTGGAAAGGCGCGACTGTCGGCGGGCGCGTGTCGGATGTGATGCTGCATGTGCCCTATGACAGTGAACTGACATGCCGGATCGAACAGGTGGTCTTTACCGGCCAATACGCCGCCGAGGCGCTGGCGATCGGGTTCCGGCTGGATGCCTATCCTGACGGGGACAAACCGACGCCGGCCTATTTCCGGTTCGATACTGTCGCGGTCGAGAATGACTCGATCTCTGATTTCTATCTGGCCTCGGTCGGGCGCGGATCGGTTGGGGATGCGATCCACCGGTTCCCGGATGGCGCGGCTGCTGTGGCCGCGATGGTCGCTGGCGAGACCATGGCCGTGATGGCCCCCCTTGCCGTGATCGAGGACGGGATCGGCGATGGCCATGACGTGCACCGCCCGCCCTATCCGGGGCTGGTGCGCAGCGGCTGGACCATTGGCGTTGCCGTCAATCAGCAGCACCGCGATTTGGGCTATGCCGTGGATTACGCGATTGAAAAGGCACTGGCAGATGGGCGCATTCAAGCGATCTTTGACCAGCACGGACTGACCTACCTGCCACCAGAGCGGTAGGTCACAGGGTGGTAAGGCTTCCTTCCTCATCCACAAGCACCACCCTTGAAAGGCCAAGTTCACGCTTGGCCTTTCGCGTTTGATCGGCATTGAGCAGGCAAAGCGCGGTTGACGCCGCATCGGCCAAGGCCGCGCTTGGCGCTTCGACCGTGACGGTGGCCCATTGCGGCGCGAACACGGGATGTAGGATATGACCTTCGCTGCCAATCTGCATCGCGCCGGGGCTTGAGGTGGCCATTGACGCATTCGTCAGGCTGAGATGGCCCAGATGCCCCGCCTCGGGGTCCGACAGGCCCAATCGATACGGGCCACCGATGGCCGAATGCTCGCCCATATTGACCAAGGCCTGCTGATAGCCCAGCCTGCGCAACAGCGCTGTGATCCGATCTGCGGCAAAGCCCTGCGCAATCCCGTTCAGCGTCAGCGCCTGACCTTGCCCAAGAGACACATGGCTGCCCGCGATCTGCACGCGGTCAAACCCGACCAAGTCCGCTGCGCCTGATGCATCCCCGCCCAAGGACGTTGCTGCCCACAGCGGCTGCACAGACGGGTCAAAAGCCCCGCCAGTGGCGCGATACACCTGCCGGGCTGTATTCAGAACCGTCACCATATCGGCGCTGACAATGGCCTCGCCCGCGCGATTCAGGCGCGACAGTTCAGACCCCGCGTCATAGATCGAAAACAGCGCCTCAATCCGGCGCATCTCGGCCACGACTTGGGCGATATGATCGGCAACCTCAGGCCCGCCGCTGCGCAGCGATATTGACACCTCGGCCCCAAAGGCGCGGCCCGTCCAAGTGGTCGGCATGGCCTGAGCAGCACCGGGCAGGGCGGTTGCGGCGGCAAAAAGGCTGAGGAAACGCCGACGTGTCAGGCTCATGCGCCACGCTCCTGTTTGCGGGCGGCTAGGATCAGCGGCACGCAGAGTTTCGGGTTGTCGTGGATGGTTACGCAGTCAAGGCACTGGAAACATTCACTATACTGGATCTCTCCGGTTTTGCGGATCGACCCGTAGCGGCATTTCACCTTGCACAGCTGGCATGGGCTTCCGCATTCAGCGCGGCGCTTGATCCAATCGCGCCCGCGCAGCAAGCCGCCAATCGCCATGACCGCGCCAAGCGGGCAAAGGTAGCGGCAGAACCCTTTGAACAACACCATTCCCAACAACAGCCAGAACGCAGCATAGGCGACATAGTACCATTCGCGTACGAACCAGACGGTGATCGCGGTTTTGAACGGCTCAATCTCGGCGGCTTTTTCGGCGTGGTCCGGGGCAAGGAAGGCGATGGCAATCAAACCGACCAAAGCGACGTATTTCAGCCATTTCAAGCGGCGGTCCCATTTCGGGCTTGGGTCAATCTGGGGCAGGCGCAGCAAGCGGCCAAGGTGATGGGTGAATTCCTGCATCGCCCCGAACGGACACAGCCAGCCACAAAACAGCCCGCGCCCCCAAAGCACAAAGCCGACAATCGATACGGCCCAGATGACCAGCGAAAACGGATCATAGAGCAGCACCGCGAATGACCCGTCACCAACGGCGGCGCGCAGGGTGGCCAGCACCGTCACAATCGACAACTGTCCTTGCCCCCACCAGCCGACAAAGCCAATGACACCGGCCAGAATGGTCAGCCGGATCGGGGTAAAGTGGCGCAGCCCGGCAAAGCGCGACATGGCAGGGCCAAGCAAAATCAGCAGCGTCGCCAGACCCAGCGCCAGAACGACCAGATCGGCCTTGCGGTTATAGGCCGCCTCAAGCCACGCAGGCAGGGGCTTGTGCACTTCGGGCCGCAGGTAGAACCGGTCGGGCGCGACATAGTCGATGGTGAAATGGGTGTCGCCCAGTTCGGGTTGGAACATGCCATGCGCCCTAACCGCCTGAAGGCGCAGGGTCCAATCGGTCAGCGGATCAAAGCCAAGCCGCCTGTCGGCCCTTAAGACCATCGCATTGACAGGCTCGGGCATGCCATCGGCCAGTTCGACCCAAAGGTCCGCATCGCGCAGCGCGACGGGGAAACCGCCCTGTTCGGCGGAAATGCGGTCCGGCTCGGTGTTGCGCACGAAATCTTCGGACACCAGACCATGCCGCCCCATGTCAAACACAAGGATCGGTTCGGCCTCGGGGCTGACGACCAAGAAACGCTGCAATTCGTCGTAGGTGCCGGGCGACAGCACCGCGCGGGCGATTGCGGACGGGCCAATATCAACCACCCACAGATCAAGGAACAGCCCGTCGGGATCGTCCCGCGCCTCGGGGTCATCATCGGCCCAGATCGTCCCGGCAAAGGCCTGATCAACCTCGGCATTGGTGACGCGCAGATTGCGGGCGATGCCCTGTTTGGTCAGATCGTCCCAAGTCAAAGCCTCGTTATAGGCAGGGTCGGGTTGGGCCGGGGCCGATTGGCCGATGCCTTGGATCTTATCGCGGGCCACGGTCAGGGCTGCGGCCAAAATGCTTTCATGCGCGATCCGCACCGAGGCCGTCGCCTTGGTCACTCCGTCCAGATAGACCAGATCCGACCCGCCGCCACCTTTGCCATAGGGCACCCCGACCACAAGGCTTTGCGTGATCGACAGACCGGGATACTGGGCCAGAAATTCGCGGAACGGTGTTTCACCCAAGCCGGACACGAACACGGGTTCGCGTTGCGACAACAACCGCACATCGATCAAGGTGCCATGTGCATCAAGCAGGATCAGCATATTGATCGGCGCACCGGAAAAGCCGGGCAGGGGGGCCAGCGGGCCGGTTTCAAACACATAGCCGATCTCGGCCCCGCCGGAATTGAGCAGCTGATAGACCCCATTGTTGCCCAACGCCTCGCCCAAGGCGTAGGGTGGCACGATCAGCGGCGCGATCTGGTCGCGCGGCAAGGGCGCAGGCGCCTCTGCCCGCGCGGTCCCCACCAAAAGGGCGCAGGTCAGGCAGGCAATCGCCACATATGAAAACAGGGTCCTCCACATGAGATGCACGCTATCCGGGCCAATGGCTTGGGCGAATACGACCAAAGTCCAGAGACCAGACAGACGCCCCGACAGATAGGGTTACAGGCAGGAGGCGCGATGCAAAAAGACTGGAAAATGGTGGTGGTGTCCTTGGCCGGACTGATTGGCCTTTGGGCTGTTTTGGCGTGGGTCAAAGCGGACCCCGATGTACTGCCATCCCCCCTAGCCGTGCTGGAGGTCTTGATCGTGCTGGCGCAATCCGGCGCGCTTTGGCCGGATCTGTTTGCAACGCTGTACCGGGTGGCCGTGTCTTTCGGCCTTGCGATGGTCATCGGGGCGGCGTTGGGCGTGGGGCTGGGCCTTGCGCCGGGGCTTGACCGGTTCTTTGGGTCGTGGGTGACCGTCTTTTTAAACCTGCCCGCGCTGGTGCTGATCGTGCTGTGTTATCTGTGGATCGGGTTGAATGAGGTCGCGGCCATCACTGCCGTCACGCTCAACAAAATGGCGCAAGTGACCGTAACCCTGCGCGACGGAACCCGCGCCCGTGACAAAGCGCTGGATGAAATGGCCCGCACCTTTGGCATGGGCCGGATTGCGCAGCTACGTCATATCCTGATGCCTCAGCTTGCCCCCTATTTCGCGATTGCCGGGCGCAATGGGCTGGCGATGATCTGGAAAATCGTGCTGGTGGTCGAATTTCTGGGCCGGTCGAGCGGCGTCGGCTTTCGCATTCACCTGTATTTCCAGAACTTCCAAACCGCGCATGTGCTGGCCTATTCGCTCAGCTTTGTGGCGGTGATGCTGTTGGTGGAAATTCTGATCATCCAACGCTGGGAGCGCGCGGCGCTGCGCTGGCGCGACGGCTAGGCCTTAGTCGCCGGGCATCAGGCTGCTGAAGTTGGCCTCTTGCGCAATCAGAACCGCCTGCGTGCGGCTTTGAACGCCCAACTTGCGCATGATCGCTGTGACATGCGCCTTGACCGTGGTTTCGGCAATCGACAGCTCATAGGCGATTTGCTTGTTCATCTGACCTTCGCAGATCAGTTGCAGAATGCGGGCCTGTTGCCGCGTTAGGTGCGACAGACGCACCAGCGCGTCTTCGCGGGGGCTAAGCGGGACATCCGCATCAAGCGAGGTCAGCGCGCTTTCGGGGGCATAGACCTTGCCTTCGGCGATCATGTCAAAGGCCTTACGAAAGGTGTCGCGGGTTGAATGTTTGGGCACGAACCCAGCCGCGCCAATGCGAATAGCGGATCGGATCACGCGCGGTTCGGCCACGGACGAAACAATCACAATCGGCGTATCGGCCATGAGCTTGGTCAGACGGATCAGCCCGTCCAGCCCGTTGACATCCGGTAGGTGCAGATCCAACAGGATCACATCAGGCACCGGGCCAGCCTCTAGCCGTTCCAGCGCATCGCCCAAGGTTCCGGCTGTTTCGACCGTTTCAAACCCAACGCCTGCCCGCAGCGTCATCGACAGAGCATCGCAAAACAATGGATGATCGTCGATGATAAGGGCCGAGCGTGTCGACGTCTGTTCGCGGTCTGTTGGTTTTTCGTGCATTGCAGGCCCGATCCCTCTGACGTTCGCGTTAGGATAGCAAAGGCGACAAATCGTCCATATTGCCGAAAGGTCTATACTGCGCTGTCTCTCGACAAAAGGAGGGCTATCAATCGACAGGCACAATTCGCAAAGGTCTACTTTGCTTCAATATGCAAACGCAGAGCCGACTGGATTCTGGTTTGCGAAACTGTGATCCAAGTGATTCCTTTTGGTCATTTGCGACATCGCCCTTGCCAGACCTGCAACCAAGAGCCCGCCCCAAACCCGCCGATCGGGATGGTGACTTGGGATTTTCAAACTAAACTGTTTGGTGCAGAATTGCCGCAGATGCACAGTCTTTGTGTCCTGATACTAGAACGGCAGACGGAAATTCCTATCTGACCCGTTAAACGCGAAGATGGTTTGCGACAGGCGCGTCTCAAGGCGCGGCCCGAACGACGAACAGTCGACGAATTGCCCAGGCCTGATCGAAAAAGGTATAAAAGAATGACAAAAAAATCTCTGTTGATCGGTGGGGCCATCGTGGCAGTGGTCGCCGTTGTCGGGTGGGTTGGCATGTCTGGCAAAGCGCCCGAGCCCGCACCGCAACCGACCGAAGCCGCGGCGCAATCTGCCCCGACCGTCACAGTCGAAACACCGGTCCGCAGCATGTGGGAACAGACCGTGCCCGCGACTGGCTGGATTAGCGCTTGGCAGGAATCGGTGATATCCGCCGAGGTCGCAGGCCAAACCATCACCGCGATCAATGCCGATGTCGGGGATATGGTCAAGAAGGGCGATCTGCTGGTCGAACTGTCACGCGAAACGATCCAGAACCAGATCAGCCAGCGGCGGGCCGCATTGGACGCGGCGCAGGCCCAGTTGGATCAGGCCTCGGCGGATGCGGACCGGGCGAGACGTCTTAACGATGCCAATTCTGTCGCCCTATCGCAGCAGCAAACCACCGAATACCTTGTGGCCGAACGCAAAGCTCAGGCCGAGGTCGCATCGGCACAAGCGCAGCTCGACTCGGCTGAGTTGGACCTAAAGCGGACCCATATCCACGCCTTGACCGATGGCCGGATCACCCAGCGCAGCGCCTTGCTTGGCGATGTTGTCACCCAAGGCGCGGAATTGTTCCGTCTGATCCGCGACAACCGGATTGAATGGCATGCCGAAGTGCCGCTAATGCAGGCGTTTGGTATTCGCGAAGGCACGCCCGTTACCATCCCGACGCCCATCGGCGAAGTCACCGGCAAAGTCCGTCGCGTATCACCCACGGCGTCAGACACCAATGGCCGGATCACGGTCTTTGTCGCGCTTGATCCGATTGAAAACGCGCCCGATCCGATGGTCGGGATCATGATCTCGGGCAGTTTCCACGTAGGTGCGTCCGAAGCACTGCATGTCCCCGCCTCAGCTGTCGTGTTGCAGGACGGCTTTTCCTATGTCTTCGTGCTGAACCCCGATGACCCCACACATGTTCTGCGCGAACGGGTCGAAACCGGGCGTCAGATTGACGACCGGATTGAGATCATCGGCGCGATTGATGACACAGCCCAGATCGTTCAGGCAGGTGGGTCGTTCCTGACCGAAGGTTCGGCTGTCACGGTGGTCTCGGGCCAAGGAGCGGCCGAATGAACTTTTCCGCATGGGCGATCCGCAACCCGGTTCCGCCAATCTTGGCCTTCATTCTGCTAACCCTCACGGGTCTGATGGCCTTCAATCGGCTGGATGTGCAGAACTTCCCCGATATGGACCTGCCCGCGATTTCTATTTCGGCCTCGCTGGAAGGGGCCGCCGCCGCGCAGTTGGAAACCGAGGTTGCCCGCAAGATCGAGGATCAGCTGACCGGCCTGAACAAGCTCGAGTCGGTGTCGAGCACGATCAGCGACGGGTCGGTGTCGATCACTGTCAGTTTCCAAGTGGGCAAGGATTCGCAGATCGCCTTGGATGAGGTGCAAAGCGCCGTCAACAAGGCGCAAGGCGATCTGCCTGCCGATATGTCCGCGCCGACCGTGACCAAATCCGAACTGAACGGCGCGCCGCTGGTGACCTATGTTCTAAGCTCTGACCGGCTGGACGAGGCCGAGCTTAGCTGGTTCATCGACAACGATTTCGAACGCGCCATGATGGAGGTCGAAGGCGTCGGGCAGGTAGGCCGTCTGGGCGGGATCGACCGGGAAATCCGGGTTGAGCTAAACGCCGACCTGATGGCCGGGCTTGGCCTATCGGTGGCGGATGTCAATTCGCGCCTGCAAGAGGTGCAGCGCGATACGTCTGGCGGGCGGGCCGAGATTGGCGCATCCGCTCAATCCATCCGCGTGCTTGCCGCCGCCGATAGCGTGGCCGAACTGCGCGCGACGCCGATCCCCTTGCCCACCGGCGATTGGGTGCGGCTGGACGAGTTGGGCACCGTAACCGACACCCATGCGAACCGGTCGTCCTTGGCCTATCTGAACGGCGAACCAGTTGTCGCCGCCCAGATCAAACGACTGCGCGGCTATTCGGATCTGGCGGTGACGGATGGCTTGCGCGATGCGGTCAAAGACTTCGCAGCGACCCACCCCTATGTGACTGTCGAAGAGGCTTATAACACCGTCCTGCCCACCGAGGAAAACTACCACGCTTCGATGGATATGCTCTATGAGGGCGCGGTGATTGCCGTTTTCGTGGTGTTCCTGTTCTTGATGGATTGGCGCGCGACGCTTCTGGCCGCTGTGGCCCTGCCGCTATCGGTGATCCCGACCTTCCTTGTGATGGATTTCCTTGGCTATTCGCTGAACACCGTCACGCTGCTGGCGCTGTCGCTGGTGGTCGGCATTCTGGTCGATGACGCGATTGTTGAGGTCGAAAACATCGAACGGCATATGCATATGGGCAAATCCGCCTATCAAGCCTCAATGGAGGCGGCGGATGAAATCGGTCTGGCGGTGATCGCCACGACCTTCACCCTGATCGCGGTGTTCCTGCCTACGGCCTTTATGGACGGGATCGTTGGCATCATCTTCAAACAGTTCGGCATTACGGCCTCTGTCGCGGTGTTCTGTTCGCTGCTGGTTGCGCGGTTCATCACACCGATGATGGCGGCCTATATGATGAAGACCAAGGCCCAGACCGAAAAGCCGGATGGCTGGATCATGCGCACCTACCTGTCGACAATCCGGGGCGCGTTGCGCAACCGCTGGATCCCGGTGGCGGGCGTGATCGGGTTCTTTGGATTGACGGTCATGCTACTGGGGCAGTTGTCCACCGGGTTCTTTCCGGCAGGCGATGACAGCCAGACCCAAGTCAGCGTCACCACGGCCCCCGGGTCGACCATCGAAGCCACGGATGCCGTTGCCCGCCAGGCCGCCGCGGCAATTGCGGGCGTTCCCCATGTGACCGGCGTGTTTCAGGCCACAGGCGCGGCCTCAACCGGCGGCGGGCCGGGCGGCGGTGGCGGCGGCACAGATTCCGTCACCACGGCGACCTTGGTCGTGAACCTGACCAACATCGACGACCGCGATATCAGCCAGACCGAGATTGAGGGCAACATCCGTCAGGCTGTCTCAGCCGTACCCGGCGCCCGGATCGAAGTCGGCGGCGGTGGCAATGGCACCCGTCTGCAAATCACCTTGGCAGGCGACAATTCGGACTTGCTGGAACAGGCGGCCAGTGCGCTTGAGGCTGACATCCGCGCCAATATCGCCGGGATCGGCAACGTGACATCCTCGGCGGCGCTGCAATCGCCTGAGGTGGTGATCATCCCCGATCTGGCCCGCGCTGCATCGTTCGGTGTCACCAGTCAGGCCCTGGCGAATGCCATTCGCGTGGCCACTTCGGGCGCCTATGACGGGGCTTTGTCGCAGCTGAACCTGCCAGAACGGCAGGTGCCAATCCGCGTGGTGATGGAGGACAGCGCCCGCAAATCCATTGACCAGATCAAGCTGATCCCCGTTGCGGGCCGGTCCGGCACGGTGACCCTTGGCGCTATTGCCGATGTCACACTTGGATCGTCGCCAGCCCAGATCAAACGCTTGGACCGGTCGCGCAACGTGTCCGTGACGGTCGAACTGAACGGGCGCAACCTGTCGGATGTAAACCGCGAGGTGGTGCAGCTTGAGTCCTACCAGAACCTGCCTGCCAATGTGCATCTGGTCGAACAGGGCGATCTGAAACGACAGTCCGAGCTGTTCGCCAGCTTCGCCACGGCGATGGCGATTGGCATTTTCTGCGTCTACGCCGTGCTGGTCTTGCTGTTCCACGACTTCCTGCAACCACTGACCATTCTGATGGCGCTGCCCTTGGCCTTGGGGGGCGCATTGTTCCCGCTGGTCATCACCGGCACCAGCTTTTCGATGCCTGCGGTGATCGGGTTGCTGTTGCTGATGGGGATCGTGTCCAAAAACTCGATCCTGCTGGTGGATTATGCCGTTGAGGCGCGGGCGAAGGGCAAAAGCCGCTTTGATGCGCTGGTCGATGCCTGCCACAAACGAGCCCGCCCGATCATCATGACAACCATCGCGATGTCGGCCGGCATGGCCCCGGCGGCGTTTAGTCTGGTGCAGGGGGATTCCTCGTTCCGGCAGCCGATGGGGACGGTGGTGATTGGCGGTCTGATGACCTCGACCTTCCTCAGCCTGCTGGTGATCCCGGTGATCTACACCTTTGTGGATGATCTGCTGCGCGGTCTGAAACGGTTGGTCGGTGTCAAAACCAAAGCCTAACCCACGCCCCGCCCGGATCTATTCTGGGCGGGGTTCGTCCCGATCCTCACCAATCGCCTTACGGGCCAGTTTGAAAAAGATCGCTTGCTCCTCGGGGGTCAGGCGGCCCACGATCTCGGCCTGAAGCCCAGCCACAATCGGCAGCATCCGTTGAAACAGCGCCTCGCCTTCGGGCGTCAGGGCCACTTCGCGAGCGCGGCGGTCGCGTTTGCTGACTTGGCGTGCTACAAGCCCCTTTTGCACCAGCCGGTCAATCACCCCGCCGATGGTCGCGCGGTCATAGCCAATCAGCCCCGCCACCCCGGCCTGATCGATACCGGGGTTTTCCAAAATCGCATCCATGGCGGCAAATTGCACCGAGGTCAGATCAAGCCCCGCCTCCTGCATGTGGCGGAAGAACACCTGCGTCGACAGTTGGTTGAGCCGTCGAATCATGTGGCCAACCATGCCATGAGCCTTCATCACGCGCCCTTTCTGGTGAATATCGCGCAATACCAATAAGTTCCGCATGATGATTTGTACACATATTTATTTCTTGACGAAAATTAGTATGTACAGATATTAATTTCACATCGGCGCGGAGGCGCACCTCAGGAGGACACCCGATGCAATTTTATGTTGATGGCTTTCGCGGCGGCGACCCGGACCAAAAAGACGCGGCCCCGACGCGACGCGATTACAGTGCCCATGCGCCCTTGCCCGAAAAGGTTGATGTGCTGATCGCGGGCAGTGGCCCGGCTGGGCTGTGCCTTGCCGCGCAACTGGCCCAGTTTCCCGAAATCTCGACCATGATCGTGGAACGTGATCCGCGCAACATCGAGAAGGGCAAAGCCGACGGCATCAACACCCGCACGATGGAGATGTTCCAAGCCTTCGGATTTGCCGAGGCCGCGAAGCGTGAAACCTATTGGGTGAACCAGACCAATTTCTGGATGCCCGACCCCGCCAACCCCAAGCACATCAAACGTGTGGGCCGCGTGCAGGACGTGGCAGACGATAGTTCGGAAATGCCGCATGTGCTGATCAATCAGGCGCGGTTGCACCAGCTGTTCCTTGATGTGATGAAGAACGCCCCAACCCGGCTTGAACCGGATTATAGCTGGCAGGTGGTGGACCTGACGATTGACACCGACACCGACGATCACCCCGTGACCGTGACGCTGGAAGACACCGGCGTGAACTGGGGCATGCGCAAGACCGTGCGCTGTAACTATGTGGTTGGCTGCGACGGGGCGCGCTCGAACGTGCGCACGGCAATTGGCGGCGAATTGCAGGGCGACGCGGCGCATCAGGCCTGGGGCGTGATGGACATCCTGGCCAACACCGATTTCCCCGATGTGCGCCAGAAATGCTTGATCGCCTCCAAGACCGAAGGCAACGTGCTGATCCTGCCGCGCGAAGGTGGCTATCTGTTCCGCATGTATGTCGAGCTGGACAAGCTGAATGAGAACGAGCGCGTGGCCCAACGGAACCTGACGCAGGACCACATGATCGCCGCCGCCAACCGCATAATGGCGCCCTATACAATCGACGTGAAAGAGGTGGTCTGGTGGTCGATCTATGAAATCGGGCACCGCATGACCAACCGCTTTGATGACGTACCGCCGGAAGAGGCCGCAACCCGCACGCCGCGCGTGTTCACGGCGGGCGATGCGTGTCACACCCATAGCCCGAAGGCAGGGCAGGGGATGAACGTTTCGATGCAGGACACGTTCAACCTTGGTTGGAAGCTGATCCATGTGCTGACCGGCCGCGCCGAACCCAGCCTGCTGCATACCTATTCGTCCGAACGTTGGGCCGAGGCCAAGCGCCTTGTGGACACCGATCACCAATGGGCGCGTGTGATGTCGGCCCCTCCGGGGGAATCCGAATTGGACGGCGCAGGGATGCCGCGCATCCAGAAGCACTTTATCGAGAACCTCGAATTCACTGGTGGTCTGGCGGTCAAATATGAAACCTCGAACCTGACCTCGGGCGCGGCGCATCAGGCGCTGGCAACGGGCCAAGAGATTGGCCGCCGCTTCCATTCCGCCCCCGTGGTGCGTGTGTCCGATGCCATGCAGATGCAGCTTGGCCATGTAGCGCAGGCCGATGCGCGATGGCGGCTCTACGCCTTTGCCGGTGCAGGGGATGTGGGCCAGAACGGCAGCGCGATGCGGGCGCTGTGCGATTGGCTGGAAACCGATCCGAAATCGCCGGTGGTCAAATACACTTGCGCGGGCGAAGACATTGACGCGGTTCTCGATGTCCGCGCCGTGTTCCAGCCAACCTTTGACCAGCTTGATTACGGCGCGATGCCATCGCTGCTGAAGCCGCTGAAGGGCAAGCTTGGCCTGCAAGATCATGAAAAGGTGTTCTGCACCGACCATAAGGGCGTGGGCGATATCTATGACATGCGGGGGATTGATCGCGCGCAGGGCTGCATGATCCTTGTGCGCCCCGATCAGTATATCGCGCATATCCTGCCGCTGGATGGCACCGCCGATCTGGCCGAGTTCTTTGACGCCATTCTGATCCCCGCATCGGGTAACTGACCCAGCGGCCAAAGCACTCGAAACCGCCCCGCGACAATCGGGGCGGTTTTTCATTTGATGATTTCTTTCATTGACAGCAGCAAAATGGTTCACAAAAGTAACCATTATCGCCCGCATGGTGCTGCGAAAGGATCGTCAATGCCCCACGACTCGCAATTTCAGGTGCCCGAGACCGAGGATTTTGACTCGCCACACGCCTTGTTCGCGCATCTGCGCAGCCATAGCCCCGTCGCATGGTCCAATGATCTGGGCGGGTTCTGGGCCGTGACGCGCCATGCCGATGCCAAGGCCGTGCTGGAGGATTGGAAAACCTTCACCACCACGGTTCAGAACGTGGTGCCGCCCGTGGCCACCACGCAAAGACGCCCGCCGCTGCACCTCGATCCGCCGGACAATATCCCCTATCGCAACGCCATTCTGCGCTTTCTGACGCCGGACCGCATGCGCGCGTGGGAGCCGAAGATCGAAACCATGGTTGCCCGGTTTCTTGATCCGTGGATCGCGCAGGGCGGCGGCGATATCTGCGCGGGGTTCTCATTCTTGCTGCCGATTGCCCTGCTGGCGGAGTTCTTCAACCTGCCGCCCGACAACGCCGAACGCATTCGCGTGGTCGGTGCCGAATTCAACATGGCCCTGCAACGGCAAGACTTTGAAACGCTGCGCAAAAAGTCCGATGCGCTGTATCAGATTGCCGCCGAGCTGATCGAGGATCGCAAGGCCAATCCGCTTGATCCCGACACCGACCCAACCGCCAGCCTTTTGGCCATTCGGGTCGAAGGTGACGCGCTGGCCGATGACTTGGTTCTGGGGGCGCTGCGTCAGTTCTTATTGGTGGGGATCATCGCACCAACAACCTTTATCGGATCGATGGCTGTGCATCTGGGGCGGCACCCGGAACACCATGCGCTGCTGACGGCAGACCCAAGCCTGATCATCGACGCGACCGAAGAATTGCTGCGCCTCTATACGCCCTATCGCGGCTTTGCCCGCACAGCGCGGGTGGATACA
>NZ_OMOJ01000013.1 GCF_900302505.1 Pseudoprimorskyibacter insulae
CGGCAGATGTGGCCGCAGGCCCGACGCCGCCCGCCTTCGCTTGGGCCTACAACCCTGAACTAGAGCCCTATCCCTACGATCCCGAAAAGGCCAAGGCGCTGATCGCAGAAGCCGGGGCAGACGGGGCGGAACTGACGTTCTATGTCACCGAAGGCGGCTCGGGCATGCTTGATCCGGTTGCTATGGGCACGGCCATTCAGGCCGATCTTCAGGCCGTCGGCCTCAAGGTCAAGATTGAGACCTATGAGTGGAACACCTTCCTTGGCGAAGTGAACCCCGGCCTTGAGGGCAAGGCGGATATGGCCGAAATGGCTTGGATGACGAATGACCCCGACACGCTGCCCTTCCTTGCGCTGCGCACCGAGGCATGGCCCGACAAGGGCGGCTTCAACTCGGGCTACTATTCGAACCCCAAAGTTGATGCCCTTCTGGAAGAGGCTCGTGTCTCGACCGATCAAGCCAAACGCGCCAGCCTCTACAAGGAAATGCAGGCCATCGTGCAGGAAGATGCGCCGTGGGTCTTTGTCGCCAACTGGAAGCAGAACGCCGTCACCTCGGACAAGGTCGAAGGTTTTGCCTTGCAGCCGTCGTTCTTCTTGCTGCTGGATGGCGTGACCAAGAACTGATCCACCACGATCCCAGCCGCGCGGGGCATTCTTGCGCGGCTGGTGTCGTTTTGGCCGGAGGCAAGGGCATGGCGGGATATATTCTAAAGCGATTGATCTCAGCCATTCCGGTGCTGTTCGGAATTTCGATCATCGTTTTCGTCATCATGGCGATGATCCCCGGCGATCCGGCTACGGCCATTCTTGGATCCTATGCAACACCCGAAAACGTGGAAAAGCTGAACCGCGATCTGGGCTTGGATAAGCCCATGGTGCGGCGCTACGTCATTTGGCTTGGCAATATGCTTCAGGGTGATTTCGGGCGCAGCTTTTCGCTGAACCGGCCAGTGCTGGACGAGGTGATGGACCGTTTCGGCGCCACGCTGGTTCTGGCGGGCACATCTTTCATCCTGTGTGCCCTCTTGGGCATTGCGGCTGGGGTTGTCTCGGCCGCGCGTCAATATGGCTGGGCCGATAAGGCGATCACCTTCGCCGTTCTGCTGGGCATTTCGATCCCGTCGTTTTTCCTTGGCATGATGATGATCCTGATCTTCGCGGTTCAGCTGCGATGGTTTCCCGTTTCTGGGATGTGGCCCATCTACGGCGCGCGCGATCTCAGCGCGCTAATTAGCCACCTGACGCTGCCCGCGCTGGCGCTGGCCGTGGTGGCCACGGGCGTGGTGGCCCGCCTGTCGCGCGCGGCGATGCTTGAGGTGCTGCGGCAAGATTTCATCCGCACGGCGCGGGCCAAGGGGGTTCACGAACGCTCGGTCATTTGGCGTCACGCCCTTCGCGCGGCGATGGTTAGTATCATCCCCGTTCTGGGCGTACAGGCAGGCTTCGTCCTATCCGGCGCGGTGTACATTGAGATGGTCTTTCAATGGCCCGGCGTGGGCCGAATGCTGGTTGATGCCATTCTCAAGCGCGACATTCTTCTGGTGCAGGGCGGGGTGGTTTTTGTGGCGGCCTGCTATGTGGGTTTCAACATCATCGTCGATGTCGCCCAAAGCCTTCTTGACCCAAGGATCAAGACATGAGCGCGTTTTTCAAACTTCTGGCGCGCAATCGCCTAGCGCTGGCGGGGCTGATCGTCATGGGGGCGGTGGTGCTTTTGGCGCTGCTGACGCCGCTTTTGCCGCTGGCCAACCCCGATGTGACCGATCTGGGGAACCGTTTCAAACCGCCCTTGTCCGAAGGGGCGCTGCTGGGCACCGATCATCTGGGCCGCGATCTGCTAAGCCGGCTGATGTGGGGCACGCGGCTGTCGCTGGCCGTGGGCTTTGCCGCCGCGATTATCGCAGCCACTTTGGGCGCGGCGATTGGGATCATCGCGGGGTTTTACGGCGGGCGTACGGATAACGTCATCATGCGCGGCGTCGATATGCTGATGGCCTTCCCCTATATCCTGCTGGCGTTGGCCATTGTTGCGGCGCTGGGGCCGGGGCTGCTGAACGCGCTGATAGCCGTGGCAGCCGTCAACATCCCATTCTTTGCCCGCAACATCCGGGGCATCACCGTGGGCATTGCCCATAAGGAATTCGTTGATGCCGCCCGGCTGTGCGGGATGACCGACACGCGGATCATCGTGGGCGAGGTGCTGCCCAATGTGATCCCGGTGATCGTGATTGCCATGTCGACCACCGTGGGGTGGATGATCTTGGAAACGGCGGGCCTCAGCTTTCTGGGCCTTGGCTCGCAACCGCCGCAGGCCGATCTTGGCTCCATGCTGGGCGAGGCGCGCTCGGCCCTCATCACCAATCCGCATACCTCAATCGTTCCAGGCGCGATGATCCTTGTGATCGTCATGGCCATCAACCTTTTGGGCGACGGCGTGCGTGATGCGCTGGACCCGCGTTTGAAATCCGGGGCGCTGTCTCGGCCCATGCCCACCACGCGGGTTGAGCGTGGCGCGGTTCCCGCGCCCAAGCGCAATGCTTTGCTGTCTGTTCAGGGGCTAGAGACTCAGTTCCACGTCAAGAACCGCATCTACCGGGCCGTTGGCGGCGTTGATCTGACGGTCGAGCCGGGCGAATGCCTTGGCCTGATCGGCGAAAGTGGCTCGGGCAAATCGGTGACGGCCCTTAGCATCATGGGCCTTGTTGCCTCACCGCCGGGGGTGATTACGGGCGGGGCGGTTTATTACAAGGGCGAGGATCTGATCGGCGCCCCGTATGAACAATTGCGGTCCCTGCGCGGTCGCCGGGTGGCCTATATCTTCCAAGATCCGCTGGCCACGCTGCACCCGCTTTATACTGTTGGCGATCAGTTGATCGAAGCGATCCGCGCCCATCATCCCACCCCCCGCGCCGAGGCCCGCGCCCGCGCCATCGAGTTGCTGAAATCCGTGCGCATCCCCAATGCGGACCAGCGGATTGACAGCTACCCGCATGAAATGTCGGGCGGGATGCGTCAGCGTGTCGGCATTGCCATGGCGCTGGCCAATGACCCAGAGGTCATCATCGCGGATGAGCCGACAACCGCGCTGGATGTGACCGTTCAGGCGCAGATCCTGTCGCTGCTGGATGACCTGCGCCGGGATCGGGGCCTTGCGATCATCTTTATCACCCACGATTTCGGCGTGGTGGCGCAGCTGTGTGACCGGGTCGCCGTGATGTACGCGGGCCGGATTGTTGAAGAGGGTCCGACAAAGGCGATCCTCAATCGTCCCGCGCATCCCTATACCGCCAAGCTGATGGCCTGCGTGCCGGAACTGGGGCAGGGGCGACGCGAACTGGCGGCCATTCCGGGCCTGCCGCCGGTGGTTGATGCTTTGCCCCAAGGCTGTGCTTTTGCCGATCGGTGCCACAAGGTTCAGGACGAATGCCGCATTGGCGACATCGGCTTGCGGGATTTGCCCACGGGCACCCGCGTGCGCTGCATCGCGCCGGAAACCACTGTCTCGGAGGCCGCACTATGACCACCGCGCTTGCCATCACCGATCTGACCAAGGACTTCCCGGTTGGAAAGCGTCTGTTCGGCCCGCCGCGCGGCGTGGTTCATGCGGTGCGCCCCGTCACGCTTGACGTGGCCGAGGGCGAAACGCTGGGCATCGTGGGCGAAAGCGGCTGCGGCAAGTCCACGCTTGCGCGGATGTTGGTCGGGCTTTTGCCGCCCACGGCGGGCACGATCAAGATCAATGGCCAGCCGCTGGATAACGCCGACCCGGCGCTGTTTGGGCGCAAGATCCAATACGTGTTCCAAGACCCAATCAGCAGCCTGAACCCCCGCAAAACGATCCGCCAGATCATGGAGGCCCCGCTTAGGCATTTGCACAATATGCCCGCAGCGGACAGGGCGAGGCGGATCAACCAGATCTTCGCCGCCGTGAACCTGCGCGAAGAGTTTCTGGATCGCTACCCGCATGAATTCTCGGGCGGGCAGGCGCAGCGCATTGGCATCGCCCGCGCATTGGCGGCAGATGCGCGGATTGTTATCCTAGATGAGCCTGTCTCGGCGCTGGATGTGTCGGTTCAGGCGCAGGTGTTGAACCTACTGGCCGATCTGAAGGGCCAATTCGGCCTGACCTACCTGTTTATCAGCCACGATCTTGCCGTGGTCGAGGCGGTCAGCGATCGGGTGGCGGTGCTCTATTTCGGCTCGGTCGTAGAGGTGGGGCCAGCGACGGCGGTGTTTTCCCAGCCGCGCCATCCCTACACCAAACTGCTGGCCGAAAGTGCGCCCGTTGTGGGCCGACCGCTGGCCGCGCCCGAAGGCCGGGAAACCGAGCTGCCCGATCCGCTGAACCCGCCCACCGGCTGCGCGTTCCGTGAGCGCTGTTCGAAAGCCAGTGCGATCTGCGCGCAGATTGCCCCGGTGATGACCGAGGTTGCGGATGGCGTGTCAGTGGCCTGCCATCATCCGTTGACTGGCCCTGCCTAGTGGGTCTCGAACCGGGAACCGCGCAAAACAGGCTCTATTCCTGCGCAAGTTGCGTGGTGATCTGGGCTGGCCCCGTGCGACGGGGAGGCGCGTTTGACGGCGGCAATGTGATCCCTTTGCAGGCGATATCAGATCAACGTCGCGGCCAAGTCTTCATCGATCACAAGGTGGCTTGGGTATCCACCTTTGAGCGCGGCGCGGGTTGCGTTGGACTTGGCGACACCGCTGACCACCAACAGACCCGCCATATCGCGCATCAGGGCCTGATCGGCTCCGATCATGCGGTCATCTAGATCGCCCAGAACCGGCGCGCCGCCCGCATCAATAAAACGCCCCGCGATGATGCCCACCGCGCCGCGTTCGGCATAGGCGGCCACATCGGCGGGCGTTGCGATGTTGAACTGCACCACATGGGTATCGGCTGTGCAGGGGCTAAGCGAATATATCGCCTTTGTACAATCGTGCAGACGCGCCAATTGCTCGGCGATGATGGGTTCGGCCTTTAGGCTTTGCGCCAAAGCCGGATCCGAGCACACCGCAGGCGCGTTCAGGTTGATACATTGGCCCGACATGCGCCGCGCGATTTCCGTGGTGCAGCTTTCGCAGGTCGGCAACAGCGGGTTGGCGAGCGAGCCGATCAACTGGCGCACCACCAGCCCTTCAACCGGCCACCATGGCATGCGTTCGGACACAAAGGACACGGTCTGGCCCCAACTGACCCCAAGCGTTTCGCCCGGTCCGACGAAATCCGGCAGGAAGTGCGCCGCCGCGTCACAGACCTGCAACATGCTGTCCATGTCGCTGTCGCCCGCAGGCACAACATAGGCCGAGGTCAGCCCATAGGTTTCACATAGCCGGTCGGCCATTTCGTTGACGCGAAAATGTTCGCCCGCGATCTTTACGCCGACGATCTGCCGTTCACGCGCAAGGCGCAGGTAGGTGATAACCGTGGGCCGCGATAACCCAAGCTTCTTGGCGATGTCGGCCTGATTTATGCCCTTCACGTAATAAAGCCACGCCGCTTCGGCAACGGTTCGATCCGATGGGTGATTGGCGCGCGCCATGACCTATGCCTCCTGTCAAAACGGCGTGAATATGCGATGTTACACGCGGGCGTCAGTGGCGTCAAAACGCAGAACGGGCGCGGTAACCCCGGAATCTTCGGTGAAATCCCGGTCGGGTGTCAGGCCCGCTTGATGCAGATCGTCGTGATAGCCCCTCACGGC
This sequence comes from Pseudoprimorskyibacter insulae, assembly GCF_900302505.1. GTDB lineage: Bacteria > Pseudomonadota > Alphaproteobacteria > Rhodobacterales > Rhodobacteraceae > Pseudoprimorskyibacter > Pseudoprimorskyibacter insulae. The sequence goes on from NZ_OMOJ01000013.1 coordinate 5,711, forward strand.
CTCCAATGGGGTGACTTGAAGGTCAGCCACGCGGCGCATCCAGCGGATCAGGGTGGTCTGGCATTCGGCTTGATTAATCTTGCGCCCGAACAGCGCGAGCCGCGCGCCGTGCCGTTCGGATTGCGCGATCAGCTCGAACGTGTCGCGATGCGTTGCCCCTGCGCCGCCCAGTACCCCGACCACCATCGACGGATCGTGGCTGCACAGTTCGGCCATGGCCTTCGGGCCGTTGTAGGCGACCTTCAGGAAGGCGGGGCGCTCGGCTTGGGTCAGGCTGGCCATCAGGCGGAGGATGTTGTCGTTCACAAACGCCCCCAGATCGGCATCGGCCACCACGCCGGGAACGTTCGGATTGAACACCTCCAGAAAATGCTGAATGCCACGCGCACGCGCCTCGTCGCGAAAGGCGGCATAGGCCTCAAGCGCCCTCAGGTCACGCTCAATATCGTTCACGAAGGTGATTGAATAAAGGCACAGATCCGCCGGAGCCAAAAATAGGTTCGCCCCGCGATAGGGGTATGACGGGGCCGAATTATAGGCCGCGCCGCGGATGTTGCCCCAGACACAAGTGGTTTCATTGCCGCGAAACGCCGGTTCGATGGCGGTTCCTTCGAAGGCGCGGGTGTCTTGCAGCACCTCCATTGTTCCGGCGGCGGTCAACATGATGTCGACCACATCCTGCGCGATGATCTTGCGCACCTCGTCGATAAACTGCGGGCGGGTACGGGGCGAAAGCGGACGACCGTCCGCAGCGCGGTGCATCCCAAGCGCCGGAACGCCGCCGGTGACTTCTGTGTCTTTTGCGTCGGCGATCATGTAGTCGCCAACCTGATAGGCCCCGGCGCGGATGCGGGCGATCTTTTGCGCAAAGCGTGTCGACATCACTTACGCCCCCAGCAAACTGCGACCCGAAACCGGGTCAAACGCATGGATTTGATCGGGGCGCAGCGCGAAACGCACTGCATCCCCCGGTTTGACGCGGCGAAACTGCGCGGTGACGAATGAGATTTCGCGCCCGTCGACTTCGGTGATGACCTGGCCTTCGGCCCCCATGTTTTCAACCAGAACGACCCGGCCCGCGATGGCGTTGGGCGCACCCGGCTCAACCAGATCCATCGAAGCCGGGCGCAGGCCCAATTCAACCTTTTGCCCCGGACGCAAGCCCGGAAACAGATCGCGCGACAGCGACAGCGCGATGCTGCCTGACCGGGCAACATGGCCGGGCTCAATCGTGGCATCGATGAAGTTCATCGCAGGCGTGCCGATGAAGTCAGCCACAAAATGCGAGGCGGGCCGTTCAAAGATTTCATCCGGGGTGCCCATCTGTTCGATCGCGCCGTCGCGCATCAGCACGATACGGTCGGCGATGGTCATGGCCTCAAGCTGGTCGTGGGTCACGAAGATCGTGGTGGTTTTCAGTTGCAGATGCATCTTGCGAATTTCAGTGCGCAGCTTTTCCCGCAGCTTGGCATCCAGGTTGGACAAAGGCTCATCGAACAGGAACACCTTGGGCGTCTTGATCATCGCGCGGGCCATGGCGACGCGCTGTTGCTGGCCGCCCGACAGGTTCTTGGGTCGCCGGTCCAGAAACGGGGCAAGGCCCAACATGTCGGCGACCTGGGTCAAGCGGGGCGCGATCTCGGCCTTGGGCAGGCCCTGACGGCGCAGGCCAAAGGTGATGTTATCGGCCACGCTCATATGCGGATAAAGTGCGTAGCTTTGAAACACCATGGCGACGCCGCGATCTCCGGGGGGCAGGTCGGTGACATCGGTTCCCCCGATTTCGATACGCCCGCCGGTCACGGTTTCAAGTCCGGCGATCATACGCAGCATGGTCGACTTCCCGCAGCCAGATGGCCCAAGGAAAACAACAAATTCGTGGTCGGGGATGTCTAGGTTCAGCCCATCGATGACGGGATAGTCCCCGTAAGATTTGACGATGCTGCTACAGGTAATATTGGCCATTGATCTGTCCTATTTCCGGCCGCCTTGGACCGAGGTATTGAGAAGGCCCATCAACAGGCCGATAAACACAAGCGGGGGGACAACCAGCACCACGGTGGCGGCATTGATCACGCCCCACGGCACCTCTTTGCCTAGCGATGTGATGGATGCGGCGACCACCGGAAGGGTGGCGTTTTGCGCCGCCAGCGTCAGCGCCAACAGCAGCTCGTTCCACACCAGAACAAAGGTGAAGACGATTGCGCCAAACAGCGAAGGCGCGGCAACCGGTAGGGAAAAGCGCCAGAACACCTCAAGCGGCGAACAGCCCTCCATCGCGGCGGCCTCTTCGATGTCGCGCGGCACCCGGTCAAAGGCCGGAACCGCCAGCCAGATCACCGTGGAAATCGTCGTGACCAGATAGACAAGGATCAGCCCGAACAGCGTGTCGTAAATCCCAAGATCCAGATAGATCACGATAAACGGGATCGCGATGGCGACAGGCGGCATAAAGCGCAGCGACAGCACGAAGAACTGAACGTCATCGCCATACCGGCGCGCGTGCCGGGCCAAAGTATGCGCCGCCGGAATTCCCAGAACCGCACCGATCAGGACCGAGACCGACACAACCACCGCCGAATGCAGCAAACCGTCCCGGATGGTGGGGTTGCGCAGGATCGTTGCGAAATTGTCCAGTGTTGGGTCAAAGATCAGCTTGGGCACAGGCGTTACGATATCCCGCAGCTCTTTGAAGGCGCCCAGAACAGTCCACAGGATCGGCCCCAGGGCCACGACGATCAACAGGGCCAGCAAGGCGCGGGTAAGTGTGGCAGAAATTATGCGGCCCATTTCTTCCCCGCTTTCCAGATGATGGTGAAGGCGATGGTTGTCACCAGCAAAAGCAGCAGCGACATTGCCGAAGCATAGGAAATTCGCCCGCCCATATTGATGCCCATCTGATAGGCATAAAGATCCAGCGTCTCGGTTGCCTTGCCCGGTCCGCCGCCTGTCATCACGAAAATCAGATCAAAGGACCGCAGGCTTTCAACCGCTTTGACAAGGGCAAGGCTGATGAGCGGGCCTTTCAGCATTGGCAGGGTCACATAGGCGTGGATTTCCCAGCGCCGCGCATTGTCCAGCATCGCGGCCTCGATCGGGTCGCGCGGCAGGGTTTCCATCAGCTTCAGAACGATGACCGTAAAGAACAGGCCCCATTGCCAGATATCGACCACCGCCACAGACATCAGCGCCAGCGACGGATCGGCCAGAAACTCAACCGGGCCGATCCCCAGCAATCCGCAGAGGTAGTTGATAACCCCAAGCGAGGGCGAATACATGAACCGCCAGATAAAGGCCGCCGCCACACGCGGCAGCAAAACCGGCACCAGAAAGGCAAAACAGATCAGGTTGCGCCAAAGCGGTTTTTGAACGGTTTCATAGATCAGCACCGACAATAGCACCGCAAGGCCAAGGGTGCCGCTGACGGTGATCACCTCCCACAGGGCTGAGATTTCGAGCGCGTTGAAAAAGCGGCTGTCACGCAGCAGGCGCAGGAAATTATAGGCTCCGACGAAGTCATAGTCAGGGCTGCGCAGCGTTCGGTTCGACAAAGCGAACCAGATCGCCCCCCCGATCGAGACCAGCGCAAGCGTCGCGAGCAGCGCGATCGCGGGCACAAGCGTCAGCCGGACAAAGGTATTTCGGGTCATGGTCATTCCTTGAAGGGTGCGCCGCACCGTTTAGGGCCGGTGCGGCGACGCGCGTTACTTCAGCCGGGCCAGGCTGTCTTCGGCGAAGAACGCGGCTTCAGCCAGCGCGCCCTGAACATCGTCGCGCGTCCCCGAGAAGACCTCTTCGAGCGCAAGGCCAAGGTTGTCGCCGATTTCCGGCCAAGCGGGGCTTGCCATGATCAGAAGGCTGGTTTTTGGGCCAGTGGCCAGCAGTGCGTCGATGTATTCCTGCGGGACAAGGGCCTTGTAGCCATCGCTTTGCAGGGTCGAGACGCGGCCGATATCAGATGCGATGCCCGCATTGATCCGGTTCTGCTCCATTTCCTTGGAAGTGGCCCAGCCGACAAAATCCCCGGCGATGGTCTTTTCGCAATCCTCAGATGCGCCGACCTTGGAGATGGCCCAACCATGTGCCCAACCCGCCGAAGGCAGGGGCGCAGGCGGAGGCGCATAGCCCACCTTGCCGACGACTGCGGATTTGGCGGGGTCTTCCATCCACGGGCCGAACACGTCGCTTTCGATCAGGATCGCCACCTGGCCGCCACGGAACGCCTCAACCGAGTCCGACCAGTTGAAGGTGGCCACGCCCGGAGGGGCATAGGACATCAGGTCGGTATAAAGCTCGGTGGCTTTCACGCCTTCCGCGCTGTTGAAGGCGGGGGCATCGCCGTCCATCCATTCGCCGCCCATGGCGCGGAAAAACGGTGTCCAGCGCCACACGTTCATGCCCGATCCGCGCTGTCCGCGCGCCGACCAGCCATAGGCGCCATTGTCGGCATCGTTCAGGGTTTTGATCGCGGCCACCATGTCATCAAGCGTTGTCGGCACGGCGATCCCGGCGGCTTCAAGCAGATCCTTGCGGTACATCATGACATCGCCGCCGCCCACGAAAGGCGCAAAATACTGAACGCCGTCCACGGTTGCGACATTGCTAAGATCGGTGCGGAAATCGCCAAGATCGTAGGTGTCAGGCACCACATCGGCCAACGGATGAACCCAGCCCGCCTCAACGTATTCGGCAAGGTTGGCCTCATCAATATAGATGACTTGATACGACCCCGCCCCGGTCGAGGCATCAAGACGCGACTTGGCGCGGCGCTCGTTCTCACCCAGTAGGGTGATTTTGACCTCAGTGTCCCATTTGTCGTTGAACTCGGCCAGATGGGCATCCAATGCGGTCACCGCAGGCATGCCTTGGGCGATCACGTTCAATGTGCCCAGCGACCCGACACAGGCTTCTTGTGCAATAAGGGGCACGGCAATCGTACAAAGAGCGGTGGACAGGCTTAATGTCTTGAAATCCATTTTTTCCTCCCATGGATTGGTAATAGTCCCGCGTCACATTGCGGGTCGTGGTTCTGCCAGGGCCAACTGATGCGCATCCAGCGCAGTGAACCGGGCAAATCTCTGGTCATAGAGGTCGGCAAGGGACGCGTCAGGCTCGTAGCGATGCGCAATGCGCGTCATGTTCAATGCCGCCTGATGCAGATCGTCATAGGCCTCAGCCGCCACCGCCGCGCAGATCGCAGCACCCAACGCGCCGACCTCTTGGGCATCGACCGCTTCAACGGGACGCTGACAGACATCGGCAAAGATCTGACACCAAACCGGCGACTTCGCCGCGCCGCCTGCCAAACGGATCACCGGCGGATGCGGGCGGCCAGCCAGGGTGACCGTGTCTTGGGCATGCCGCCGCGCCTGAAAGGCGACACCCTCGTAGATTGCGCGCAGCATGCATCCCAGATCGTCCGCCGCGCCAAGATCAAAGAACCCGCCCTGTTTCGGTGCAGGGCCAAAGACATAGGGCAGGAAATGGCAGCGCGCGCCATGCACCGGGGTCTGAGCCACCAGGGCGTTCGCGGTTTCGAAGTCAACGCGCCCGCCCAGGGCCTTGTCCAAGTACCAACTTAGGTTCGCGGCAGAACACGGGCTGCCCTCGGCCACCAATCGGTGGCCCGGATCGCCATAGATCATGTTCAGGATCGGGTGCGCCTGCCCGTTTGGTGGGCTGTCGACCTCGATCGAATTGATCGACCACGTCCCCGCAATCATAGTGAACACATCCGTGCCATAGGCCCCCGTTCCGAGGGCGCAGGCCGCCACATCCATCATGGACCCCGCCACAGGCAGCCCCTCAGGCAGTCCGGTTTGCGCAGCGGCTTTTGCCGTGATGCGCCCGGCGATGGCGTCGCTGGGAACAATGTCGGGCAGAAGATGCGCGTGGGCATCCAACCCCAGACGGCCTAGGACGGACTGCGCATAGCCGCCCCGCGCCTGATCCATCAGGCCGCCGCCGCTGGCATCTGTCGGATCGGTCAAGGCCTGACCGGTCAGCAAGAACCTGATCGCATCCTTGCAGGACAGCGCCCAACGCGTCCGCGCCATGACCTGAGGTTCAATCGCCGCGAGATGGGCAAACAGCATCAGCGATTGCCCGCCCCAAAGCCGCGTTCCCGTAACGCGGGAAATCAGATCGGCTTCTCCCGATTGGGCCAAGCGCTCGACCAGTGGGCTGGCCCGGTGATCCACCGATACGATGCCGCCGCGCGTTCCGTGCCCGGCCTCATCAAGCAGGAAAAGACCGTTGCCAAACCCGGTGCAGGCCGCTGCGATGATCTGGAAGTCGGCGCAATCGGCCACGATCTTTTGCAAGGCCGCCACCGTCCCCGCCCAAAACTGGCCAAGGTCACGTTCAACTCGCCCGGCGCCAAGATGTTGGGTGTGCACATCCGCCGTGCGCAAGGCAATCTGGGTGCCTTTCAGGTCATAGGCGACCACCTTGACCGCCGTTCCGCCGGCGTCGATTGCGATGATGACAGGCGCGTTCATGCCGCCCCCTCCACGGTTCGGGGAAGCAGGCCGATGATACGCGGGTCTTCCATGGCGGACGCAGATTCGCTGCGGATGATGGCCGCATCCCGGCCCGTTTCCGCGCGCAGGATTTCGGCAATCTCGGCAAGGGTTCGCATCGACAGGCCCTTGCCAAAGGTCAGGCGCAGGCGGCGCAAGAGGATGTCCTCAAGATGCATCGCACCGCGCGCGCGAATGGCATAGACGACCTCGCCACGGCAAAACGCAGGCGCATCGATCAGCGCTTTGGCCCCTTCATCGCGGCAATAGGGGGCAACGTCATGGGCCAAGGCCCCGTATCGTTGCACCAATTGCGCCGCCAGATCGGTTTCAATTCCCTGCGATGCCAGATCGGCAGGAGTGATCGGGGCCGCGCCGGGATAGGCACGTTCGCGCGTGGAAACCTGACGGACGCGGCCCAGAAGGGCCAGAACGCGATCCGTGGTTTCTTCACCAAAGGCCCGAAAGGTCGTCCACTTTCCGCCGACCAGCGATAGAACTGGCGGGGTCAACCCTGCGAACCGGTTTTCTTCCAGCGCATGATCCCGCGCGGCATTTGTCACGGAGGAACCGCCGCTTCCCCGGCGCAACGGGCGGATGCCTGTGGTCAGCGCAACAATGTGCGAAGGCTCGACCGAGATATCGTCAAACAGGGTGTTGATTGCCTTGAGAAGGTAGTCAATTTCGCCCTCGGACACGCAATGGTCATCGGGGTGCGCAGTCTCGACCTCAGTGGTGCCGACAAGCACATTCTCGCCTACGGGGAGGGTGATGACCATGCGCCCGGTGCGATCGTCAAAGTAAAATGCCCGCCCCTTCATCCGCGCATGCAGCGACGGGTGATCGAGGACCAGATGCGCGCCTTTGACCCCGCGCAGATAAGAGGTCGGAGCGCCGAGTTCAGCGTTGACCAAATCAATCGCAGCCCCGGTTGCATTGACAATCACACGCGGACGCAGGGTAAAGGTTAGGTCACCTGCCGGATCGGTAACGGCAATCGCATCGCCATCCCGGCACCAACGGACATGGTTCAAGGCAAAGCTGCGCCCTTGCGCCAAAGCCTCGCCCAGCATCTCGAAGACCAATCCTTCAGGCTGGACAATTTGCCCGTCGTAGTAGGACACAACGGCACGCGTGTCCTTGCCCAGCCCTTTGGGAAACTCGGCGCGCCGCAGAACGGCCCGATGTGAAGGCAGGGGATGGGTGCGGCGGCCCAGTGCTTCGTAGACGCGCAAGGCACCTTCTAGTGCGACATAGGACAGCGGGCCGCTTTGACGGGTCAATCCCAAGAAACGGCCAACCGACCGCCCGAAGCCCGACACCAGATGTTTCAGCGGCACGGTGATTTCCAACGGTTTGACGAGATGCGGCGCGTGGGCGATCAGCAGGTTGCGTTCACGCGCTGATTCAGCGACCAGCCGAAATTCACGCCCTTCAAGGTAGCGCAAGCCGCCATGGGCCATCCGACTGGAGGCGCTGCTGGCGCCCATGCAGAAATCGCCGGTGTCGATCAGGGCGCATGTCACACCATTCAGGGCAAGGTCTCTGAGCGTGGCAACGCCGTTGACCCCGCCGCCGAGGATCAGCACCTCGGGTGTGGCCATCGTTTGTGCCATTGCCAGATTTTCTGCCCGGAACCTGCGCATGTCTCCCCCTGAATGTCATGCAGTCAAACTTTCGAGGCTCAGACAATCAAATAAGTTTTCTTTTGTAAATAGCATTTATCGTTTGTTAAACTTAGGTCGTAGGGAGCGGGTTGGATCGAGGCCAAGCCGGGGCGAGTTGACCCTTCAGGGGTGTTAGGCTGACTGGTCGCTAATCAGCTGCCTTATGGAGAAGCGTGACGGCCCTCAAATCAACAATAAGAACTATACATATAGCTTTTGCCACTTTATGAGATTGCCAAGGTTATTCGTGTTGGTTTGGCTCGCCCAGCCACACAGGACGCAAAGGGGATGCAACGTATGGGGATACAGCAAAAGACCGAGGAGACAGCATCGGTTTCCTATGAGCACCGCAACGGTGTGGCTATCCTCACAATCGACAACCCGCCGGTCAATGCAGGCTCGCACGGGGTGCGGATGGGGGTCGTTCAGGGGATTGAACGGGCCACCGCCGAGGGCGTTTCCAGCGTGGTTCTGATCGGCGCGGGGCGCTGTTTTGTGGCCGGGTCTGATCTGAAGGAATTCGGAAAGCCATTGCAGTGGCCGCAATTGCCCGACGTGATCGCCGCGATTGAGGCCGCACCTTTTCCGGTGATTGCCGCTTTGCACGGGGTGGCCTTGGGGGGCGGGCTGGAACTGGCGCTGGGGTGCGATTATCGCATTGCCGCCACGGGCACCAAGGTTGGGCTGCCCGAGGTGTCGTTGGGCTTTGTGCCGGGGGCCGGGGGCACGCAACGGTTGCCGCGCCTTGTGGGCTTGGCCAAAGGGATTGAGCTGATCTGCAATGCCGCGCGCATTGATGCGCAAGCGGCGCTTGCCATTGGATTGGTTGATGCCATGGCACAGGGCGATTTGCTGGATGCGGCATTGGCCTTTGCGATCCAGCATCCGACAAAGCGCCCGGTGCGGGGGATGACACCGCCCGCAGAGACGGCGAAGGTGATCGACGCCGCCGCGCAAACGGCGATGCGCCGGGGCAAGGGCCGCCCGAATGTGGCTGAGGCGATCCGCCTTGTGCGCCTAGCGGCAGAGCCGGATATGGACGCGGCCTTGGCCGAGGAACGCGCGGTATTTCAGGCGATGCGCGTTGCACCCGATGCGGTGGCGCTTCGGTATCTGTTCTTCGCTGAGCGCCGCGCGGCCATGGTGGATGGGCTTGAGGCCAGTGCTCGGGCCGCAATCGCAACCGTTGGCGTGATCGGCGGCGGCACCATGGGGCAGGGGATCGCGCGGGCATTTCTGCAAGCCGGGCTTTCGGTCCGTCTGGTTGAGCGGGAGGACGAGAGCCTAACGCGCGCTATTTCGCAGATCGGGGCGCATTTGGACGGCCTGCTTGCCAAAGGCCGGATTGGCGCCGCGCAGCGACGTGCGCAGGGCGAAGCGTTGATTGGCGCGACGGACTACGCCGGGCTTGCCGATTGCGACCTCGTGATCGAAGCGGTGTTCGAGGACATGGCCGTAAAGCGCGAGGTTTTGGCAAGGTTAGAGCCTATTTTGGACTCCGGCACGTTGATCGCAACCAACACCTCATACTTGGATATTGACCAGATGGGCGAAGCACTGGCGCGGCCTGACCGGTTGCTGGGCCTGCACTTCTTTAGCCCCGCCGACGTGATGCCCTTGCTGGAGGTGGTCCGCGCTGGCGCGACCTCGGATACCACGTTGGCGACCGGTCTGGCCCTTGCGCGAAAGCTGGGCAAGCAGCCGGTCGTGGCGCGGGTGGGCGAGGGGTTCATTGGCAATCGCATCTATGCGGCCTATCGGCGGCGGGCCGAATTGCTGGTGCTGGACGGTGCCGCCCCCGAGGACGTGGACGCCGCCGCGACCGCGTTCGGTTTTGCCATGGGGCCGTTTGCCGTGTCGGATATGTCCGGGCTTGATATCGCTTGGGCCATGCGCAAACGGCAGGCCGCAACGCGCCCAGCCGAGGCGCGGTATGTGGCGATCCCGGATCGGCTGTGTGAGGCCGGGCGGCTGGGCCGGAAAACCGGCAAGGGTTGGTATAACTACAGCAGTGGCAAGGCGCAGCCCGATCCCGAGGTCGAAGCGATCATCCGTGCCGAACGGGCTAAGGCGGGCATTACGCCCCTGCCGTTCGATATGGCGCAGATCCAGCGCCAATTGCTGGCCGCCATCGTGAATGAGGCCGCTTGCCTGCTCAGTGAAGGCATCGCGCAGCGGGCTTCGGATGTGGATGTGGTTTTTGTGAATGGCTATGGTTTTCCCCGTTGGCGGGGCGGTCCGCTGTATTGGGCGTCGTTGGAACCTGCCGCCATGATCGCCGCCGATCTGGCGGATTTGGCCGGTGCTATTGGCTTTGGTCACACTCAGGGGCCGGTCGCCCAAGTGTTGGACGAAATCCGTTCCCTGAAATCAAATTAACCGGATCAAGGCCCAGTGCCTGATCCACCCACCGACGAAATGAAATAACCATCATGAAACTGCATTGGTCCCCGCGCTCGCCCTATGTCCGCAAGGTGATGATCGTTCTGAAGGAAACCGGGCTAGAGCCTCGGGTCGAACTGTCGCGCAATGTCGTGGCGCTGCATATGCCAACGCCGCAGGCGGTGCTGGCCGACAATCCGCTGGGCAAGATTCCGGTGCTGATCACGGATGCGGGCAAGCCGATCTATGACAGTCGGGTGATCTGCGAGTATCTGGATGGGTTGGCGGGGGGCGGATTTTTCCCCGCTGATAACGCCCTGCGGATGGAGCATCTGACCTGGCAATCCTTGGGCGACGGGCTGACGGATATTCTGTTGCTTTGGCGGACTGAATTGGCCCGCCCGGCGGGCGCGTGGGAGGCGGTGACCGATGCCTGGCGCATCAAGATCCGCGCGGGGATGCGCCAGCTTGAGGCCGACGCGCCGCGGTTGTCGGCGCTGCCTTTGGGGATTGGGCAGGTTTCAGTGATCTGCGCCTTGGGTCAGTTGGATTTCCGCTGGACCGATTGCAACTGGCGTCGGCACTTTCCGGCGCTGGCAGCGTTCCATGCCCAGATGCTAGAACGCCCCTCGGTGCGGGATACGGTTCCTGACGATGACAACGCCGGGGACAACGTGGCCGATATCACCGCCGGGCATCTATGGTTTGACCAATAAGTCCTAAAAACTAGGTTTTGTGATTGATAGCCGCGCACCGCGCCTGTACCCTGTCCGTCAGAAGAAATTCGGGGTGCTGGACATGCCAGATAGCAAGGCCGGAAACGCGACGGTCGCGGCGCTACAGAAAAGCAACGTGTCGCGGTATATCCAATTGGCGGGCCTGTTCCGCCAGCGGATCGAAAGCGGCGAATGGGAAGTCGGCGCGAAGATCCCGACGGTGAAAGAGCTGTCAGAACAATGCGGCGTGGCCACCATGACCATCCGGCAGGCGCTGGCCTCGCTGGAAAAGGACGGGCTGATTGCGCGGTATCGGGCGAAAGGCACCTTTGTTCTGGACCGCCCCAAGCGCGACCTGTGGTGCGAGGTGAAGACTGATTGGACCGGGATGTTGATCGCGCGGGACAATGCGACGATCAACATCCTCAGCGATGATCGCAATGTGTCGCTGCCGCGCTATGAGGGGCATATCGGCAACGCGGCCCCGGCCTATCGGCATTTGCGCCGCCTGCATTCGCGCGATGGCACGACCTTCTTGCTGGCCGATGTGTTCGTCGATGAACGGCTGTGTTCGCAGATCGACGAAGAGGCTTATAGCAAGGTGACGGCGATGCGGTTGGTGTCGGACTTGCCGGGGCAAACCATTGTGGACGCGAACCAGATTGTGACGATTGGCTCGGCCGATCTGGAAACCTCGGACCTGTTGAACGTTTCAATCGGTGATCCCGTGGCCAAGGTGCAGCGGATGGCGGTGAACCAGCACGGCGATATCATCCTGCTGGCCAACGGCATTTACCGCGGCGACATGATGAAGATCGAGGTCAAGCTGCGGTGACCGCCGCGCGGTGCGGCGGCCCCATCGGGATCAGCTTTTGAACACCGGCGCGCGTTTTTCGCGGAAGGCGGCCATGGCCTCGGCGGTATCCTCGGACGTGGACAGGGCCTTGGTCTGCCCCTGTTCAAAGCGATAACCTTCGTAGATCGAAACGCCTTCGGTTTGCTGGAAGGATGTCTTGGCCGCCCGAACCGCCGAGGGGCTGGCCTTGGCGATATCGGCGGCAATGCCGCGTGCGGTGTCCAACAGATCCTCGGGCGCGGTGCAGGCCGAGGCCACGTTCATCCGCAAAAGGTCAGGGCCATAGGCGCGCCGGGCGGTCAGGATCATCATCCGCGCGTCGCTTTCGCCGAAATGGCGACGCACATGGGCGACGCCGCCGGCAAGGCCAACCATCACCTCGGTCATCTGCAAGAACCCCTTTTCTGAGGTCACGATGATATCGCAACACAGCGCGGTCACGCAGCCCGCGCCAATCGCGGCACCGTTCACGGCGGCGATGATCGGCTTGGGGCATTCCAGCAGGCAGTCAAAGCTGGCCCGAACGCGGCGGTTGTGCGCGGTGTAGTGGCCGGGATCTTGGGTCGGACGTTCCGACAGATCGGCCCCGGCGGAAAAGGCCTTGCCCGCGCCGGTGATGATGATGGCCCGCACATCGCTGCGGTCGCCCAACTGGTCAATCACCTCAACCAGTTCATTGCGGAACTGGTTGTTCTGGGCGTTCACCGGGGCGCAGTCGATGGTAACGGTTGCGATATCGTCGCTGACGTCAAGGGTTAGGGTGTCATAGCTGGTCATGTCGGGGTGTCCTGAATTCTAAGGTCAGTCGATCTGAGGGCGCAGCATCTCGAACGAGACCTCTGGCACGGTGTATTCCATGTAGCCCATCCGCCCGAGCGGCTTGAGCAGGCTCACGTCAACGCGCCCGTCGCGGATCACGCGGGGGTCAATGTGGATGCCCACCACCTCGCCGATGGCGATCTTGTTTGTGCAGATCTGGCCGGTTGAGGGGGTCAGTTTCAACACCTGCGACAGGCGGCATTCGATGGCCACGGGGCTTTCGGCAACGCGCATCGCGGGGATGTTGGTGCAAGGCGCGGGCGTCAGGCCCGACGCCTCAAACTCATCGACATCGGCAGGGTAGGGGGCCGAACTTTGGTTCATCGCCTCGCGCAGATCATACGTCGCGATATTGACGCAGAAGGCGCCCGTGGCCTCGGCATTGGTGACGCTGTCTTTGACGCCATCGGATGAGAACATCACGAACGGCGGTCGCCCGGTGATCGCGTTGAAGCACGAATAGGGCGCAAGGTTGTTCACGCCATCCGGGCTGATGGTGGAAATCCACCCGATGGGGCGCGGTACGATCAGGGCCAGCCATGGATTGTGCGGCAGGCCGTGGCTTTCGGTGCGGGGGTCGTAGAACATGCCGTTACCCCTGGGCCGCGGGCATTGCCGATAGAACGCCCGGTTCGGTGGGTAGCGAGACGGAAACCCCCTCGGGCACCGGAACTTGATGCACGTTCAACGTCATCGCAACCATCGAATAGTACCCGATCACGGCAGTCAGCTCGACCGCGCCGACCTCATCCCAACGGCGAACAATGGCGGCGTAAACGTCGTCATCAACATTGCCGGTGGCCACCAGTTGGCGGGCGAATTCATAGATCTCGCACGCGGGTTCATCGCCCTTGAAGTCTGGGGCCGAACAGGTGCGGATCGCCTCACCAATTGCGGGGTCCAGCCCGGCGCGATCTGCATCGCCAAGGTGAATGGCCCATTCCAATTCGCTGTTCCAACGCCGGGCGGTGACAAGGATTGCCAGCTCGTTCAGATGGGTCGGCAGTGAGGTTTCGAAGCGCAGCACTTGGCCCAAACGCTGCCAGCGGTCGGCCAGCATCGGGTTGTGCAGCGCGGCCCGCAGTGGGCCAACAAGCGTTTTGCGTGGGCCCGAGACGATCTGGTCATAGACCTCTTTCTGGGCCGGGGTCATCGTTTCAGGGTCAGGAAAGCTGATGCGGGTGGCGCTGGATTTGGGCTGAGCCGTCATAGGGTTTCCTCCAAATCAAGGGCTGCCAGAATGTCGTGGGTGTGCTGGCCCAGCAGGGGCGGGGCCGTGTCAAAGCGCAGTGGGGCGTTGCGAAAGTTCAGCGGGCTGACCACCTGTTTCAACTGGCCGGCAAGCGGGTGCGGAATATCGCGCAGCATCTTGCGGTGCTTGACCTGCGGTTCCTCAAACACCCGGTCGATGGTGTTGATCGGGCCAGAGGGCACACCGGCAGTGGCGAATTTACCGACCCAGTCGTCAATCGTGCCATGGGCCAAAGCGGCGATCAGGATCGTTTCCAGCGCGGGCAGGTTTTCGACCCGCGCGGCATTGGTGGCGAACAGAGGATCATCGGCAAGGGCGGGCTGGCCGATGGTTTCGGCAAATTTGCGGAACTGCCCGTCATTGCCCACGGCCAATACGATAAACCCATCTGCAACCGGATAGACGTTTTGCGGCTGAATATTGGGGTGGCGGTTGCCGCGCCGCACGGGTGTTTTGCCCGAGACAAGGTAGTTCATCGCCTGATTGGCCAGCATCGCCACGGACACATCCAGCATCGCCAGATCAATGTGATCGCCTTGGCCGGTTTCGGTGCGGTTGGCCAGCGCCCCCAACACACCGATCGCGGCATACATGCCGGTCATGATGTCGATGATCGGCACGCCCACCTTCTGCGGCCCGCCGCCGGGGGCGTCATCGGCATCGCCCGTGACGCTCATCAATCCGCCCATGCCTTGGATCATGAAATCATAGGCGGCGTCCTGCGCCATCGGCCCGCTCAGGCCAAAGCCGGTGATGGAGCAGTAAATCAGGCCGGGGTTTTCTTTCTTCAGGTCTTCATAGCCAAGCCCCATCCGGTCGAGCGTGCCTGTCTTGAAGTTCTCAAGCACGATATCGGATTTCGCGGCCAAGGCCCGCACAGCGGCGCGGCCTTCTTCGGATTTCAGGTCCAGCTCAACCGAGCGTTTGCCGCGGTTGACGGACAGGTAATAGCCCGCCTCTTTCGTCGGGTTGCCGCCTTTGTCTTTCAGGAACGGTGGCCCCCAACGACGGGTGTCATCGCCTTCGCCAAGACGTTCAACCTTGATGACATCGGCCCCCATGTCCGCCAATATCTGTCCGCACCAAGGCCCTGCCATGATCCGGCTTAGGTCTAGCACGCGGATGTGCGAAAGTGGTCCGGGCATTAAGGTGTCTCCTTGTCGGGGGTCGTGTCGTCTAGAAAGGCCAAAAGCGCGGCGTTGAACGCCTCGGGGGCCTGAAAGTTCGGAATGTGGCCAGCGTCTGGAATGGTCGCGAAGCGTGCGTTCGGGGCGGCGCTGAGCTGCGCAGGAACGATCTGGGGCATGGCGCCATCGAGCGTACCGGTCAGGCCAAGGACCGGGCAGGTCAGCGTGGGAACCACATCGGACAGATCATAGCTTTGCAGCGCATGGGTCGCGGCGGCGAAGCCTTCGGCCTTGGTGGCGGCGATCATATCATAGAGGCGTTTGACCATGGGGTCGTTCGGGCCTGTGCCGGGTAGCCAATTCTTGACCGTTTGCGCGGCGATGGCCGTCATGCCGGCGCCTAGGGCGGTGTCGCGGCGTTCGGTCCAAAAGGCCACCCGTGCCGGGGCGCTGCGGCAGATGCCATCAACGGCGACGAAACGGGTGAACCGCGCGGGGCTTTGGGCATGGGCGGCAAGGCCGGTCGGCACGCCCATCGATAGGCCAACAAAGCTGCAATCGGTGATGTGCAGATGGTCCAGCAGTGCCACCAGATCCGCACCGTATTGCGCGAATGTCATCGGCCCGTCCGGCACGCTTGCACGCCCATGCCCGCGTTGGTCGTAGCGCAGAATGCGGTAGCGGGTCGCCAAAGTCGGGATCTGCGCGTCCCATACCGACAGGTCCGTCATGACCGAGTTCGAAAACACCACCCAGGGCGCGCCCTCAGGGCCGTCAATGCGGGCGTGCAGGTGGCCGCCGCTAGGAAGGGGGAAATCAAAGGCGCTCATTCCGTGGTGCCCTCTGCGCTTGCCGCGCGTTTCGGAGCGGCCAAGAAACCGCGCCCCATCACCAGCGCCAGAAGGACCAAGCCGAAGGTATCGGTGCGCCATTCCGGCACCAGCAGGCATAGCCCCCCGACCAGCAGCACCCCGGTTTCAATCCGTGTCGCGGGCCGGGCGAGGAAGTAGATGTAACGCTCGGACGCGGCCGATAGCATCAGGATCGACAGGATCGCGGTGGACACGGCCATTGCGACTTCGGTGATATTGCCCTGAAGGATCAGCGCCGGGTTCAGAACGAACAGGAAGGGCAGCACGAACAGGATCGCGCCTAGCCGCATCGCGGTCACCCCCGTGCGCATGGCAGGCGCTTTAGCAATGGACGAGGCCGCAACCGCCGCCATCGCAACGGGGGGTGTGATATAGGACAGCATCGCCCAGTACAGAATGAACAGGTGGCTGGCCATTACCGAGAACCCGCCCTGCACCAGTGCGGGGGCCAGCACCACAGCCAGGAAGATGTAGCAGGCAGAAACCGTCATCCCCATGCCAAGGATAAAGCTGGTAAACGCCCCAAGGATCAGCAGCAGATAGGGGTTGCCGCCCGCGTATTGCAGCAACTCTCGGCTAAAGGCATTGCCGACACCGGTGATCGACAGCGCCCCGACCACAAGGCCGACACCAGCCAACACGCCCACCAGCATGCCAATGGTGCGCCCGGTCTCCATCACCATCTCAATCACGGGCTTCAGGCGTTCGTCTTTCTTGGCGCGGATCAAGGCCGTCGCCAGCAGCAGAAGGGTGACGTAAAAGGGGGATTTCGCCTCGGCATTGGTGGCCAGCAGCAGGACAACCAGCGCGGCAAGGCTAATCAAGTACACCCAACCTGACCGCAGCACGCGCCAGACCTTGGGCAGTTGGTCACGCGGCAGGCCCTTCAGCCCGTTGCGCGCGGCATAGCAATCCGTCTGGATCAGCAGCACAAGATAGAACAGCAGCGCGGGGATGGTGGCCGCGACCATGATATCGGCGTAGGGCACGTTCATGAACGAGGCCATGACAAAGGCGACCGAACCCATGACGGGCGGCATCAACGCCCCCCCGGTTGAGGCGCAGGATTCCACCGCGCCCGCATAGGCCGCCGGATAGCCGCATTTCTTCATCGTTGGGATCGTCATGGATCCCGTCGAAATGACGTTGGAAATCACGCTGCCCGAGAGAGAGCCGAAAAAGCCCGAGGACAGGATCGCAACCTTGGCCGGGCCGCCGCGCGCATGACCCATCAGCGCGCTGGCCAGATCCATAAAGAACACCCCGCCACCCGAAGCCGTCAGCGCCACGCCAAAGACGATAAAGCCGATCAGCAGGTCGGCAATCACGCGGATCGGAATGCCAATGATGCTTTCCACGCCGAGCGAATGGCTCAGAACCGTTTCAGAGAGCGACAGCTGCACGCCCCACAGGAACCCCGGCATCGCGCCAGTATAAAGCGGGAAGCTGGCGAAGATCGCGCAGATTACGAACAGCGGGAACCCTGCGCAGCGGCGCACGGCCTCAAGCGCCAGAAGCACCAGAAGACCCGCTTGAACAACCACATAGGTTGGCGCGACAAACTCCCACCCTTTGTACAGGATGCTTTCCGAGTTTGCGGCGAAGAACATGCACACGCCAAAGGCCAGCGCGGCCAGCGCCCAATCATACCAGCGCACGCGCGTTGCGTCAGCGTCTCGGGCGGGTGAGGTCAGGAAGGACACGGGCAGGAATAGGCCAACAACGATGTAGTAATAAGTCGTCGAGATGGGGCGGAAGCCAAGGATTTTCAGGTTGAAAATCTGGTTGGTGATGATGCCCAGCCCGATCAGCGACAGGGCAAAAACGGCGAACCATGCAGCGCCAAACAGCCGGGTGTCAGGCTCGGCCCAGGGGCGCATCGGCGGTGTGTGATCGGAGGGGGTGTCTGCGTGCATGGTGCGTCCGAGAGGTTGGGTATTGCGGCGGATTGGCCAAGGGGATTGCCCCGCGCGGGCCTTGATACGGCGGCGCGGGGCATTGGTTTGGTTACTTCAGGTGCTCGGCGCGCCAGGCTTCCCAATAGGCGAGCCAATCCGCGCCTTTGACGCCTTCACGATCGGCCTTGGCGGTTGCCTCATCCCAACCGGCCTTGACCGTTTCGATATGGGCGATGCGGGCATCGTTCCACTGTTGGTCTTTGTCGGTCCAAACACCGACTTCCTTCAGGTACTTCACCGCGCCGGAGTGGAATGGCGCACCCGCCGGGGTGACGCCCGCGATTGCGACCGACCAACCGGGCATGACAACCGATGCGTCTTTGTACAGATCAAAGCTCTGATCCAGCGCCTTGATCAGGTTGTAAACCTCATCCTCGCTGGCATTGGCGTTCGCTGTCAGTTGCGGATAGCGATAGCCCAGAAGATCGGCTGGGTTGTCGTCGGAAATGCTGACACCAACCTTGGCCTGCGAATGCGAGAAGAGGCTGGCGAATTTGCCGACGCGGTCCCAACCTTCGGTATCGGCGGCAGGCATCGATAGCCATTGCACACCGCGCCCGCCTTCGGCTTCACGCAGGAAGGACGAGGTGGGAACGGCAGGGGCGGCGTCAATCTCGCCTGCGACGAAGGCTTTCGCCATCGCGCCGTAAGACGGGTATTCGACCTTTTCGACATCTGCCGTTGTCAGGCCCGCAAAGGCCAGAACGGTTTCGGTGTTCAGCGTGGTCGAGGCGTTGGCCAGAACATAGCCCACTTTTTTACCCTTCAGATCGGCGGGCGTGGAAATGCCGGTGTCTTTGCCGGTCACAAGGCCCACTTGCGACGGACGCCCCAGGATAACGCGCAGATCCTGCGGGCCCCATTCACGTGCGCCGAATTCGAACATCGCGTCGCCCGCGAAGTAGTTTTCGTTGCCCATGAAGCCATATTGCGCGCGGCCCGCTTGCAGCGGTAGCAACCGACCAATCGAGGTGCCCGACGGAATAATCCGAACGGTCAGGCCGAATTTCTTGTCCAGCGCATCCGCTATGGCCGAGGCTTCGACATAGCCTGCGGTGCCAACATCGTAAGACGTCCAGACTTGGGTGCGGGGCAGGGTGACATCCTGCGCCGTCGCGGCGGTGGTCAGGAACGCGGCGGCCAATGCGGCGGCGGCTCCGGTGGTGAATATCTTGCGCAGCAAAATCAGTCCTCCCTGGCTGAGCGATCTTTTATGCGGCGGGTCAAAATGGATCGTCCCGGCCTGCTGTGAGGTGAGGCTTACCCTGTCTTCGCTATAAAAGTCAATGTTATACTTTTTAGAGTATTATGGTTTTGTTCGGTCGGCATATCCAGCACAGCCTAGGCCAGCTTGTTGCGCATAACCCCAGTTGAGCTGCCGAATATCGTTGTGGGCCGGGCCGACAGATAGCCTGCCGTCGTCGTTTTCCTCGGCCATCAGCAGCAACGGTCAGTCCAGTTCAGAGGCCTGTGCCATGAAATCGCGCCTTACGGATGCGGTCCAGCGATCAGGTCGCGCACGATATCTTGGTCTTCGAGTTTCACCCGTCGCCCTTGCAGGCAATGACAGTCAAAGAACCACAAATTTATCTTATTCTAAATTGGATTTTGAAACGTCGGGCTTTGTGTGGGTGGCGGCGCTGAAAATCCGTCTTGTGAAGATTGGCAGGCGGCGTTTTGTCTGCATAAGCAGCGGGACTTGCCCAAGTGGTGACAGCCCAACGCAGCAAATCCGCCCCAAAGGGCGGCGATAGAAAGTAGTTTAAAGCATATTTATGATGTTTGTGAGGCGCTTAACGCAGCTTGGGCGGTGCCCAGCCTTGCGCGACGTTCAGCACCGCTTGCAGCGCCATGGGCACAAAGCAGAACACCGGGGCGATCTTGAACCAAGTCTCGGGGATGCGGAAGACGGGGGTTTGCAGGCCGCGGAATTCCCAGACATTGCCAAGCTGAACCAGAACGGAGATCGACAGTACAATCGTTGCCATGTTGATGATCGTATCGAACAGGCGGCGGCGCTTGCGGCGCTGGCGCTTGATGAACGCGGCCTGCACCTTGGTGCAACAGGGGCTTGGCCTGACCTTGCTTGACCAGTTCACCGTTCTGACGCAACTGCCCACCGGCACGCGCTTGGCCCATCTGGATCTGGACTACCGCTCTCCGCTGAACGTCATCAATTTCAAATCCGTGCCCCTGTCGCGCGTGGCCTAAGAGTTTCTGGGCTGCGTTCGGCAGATCCTGAAACCCTTCGCTTAGCGCCTAGCCCGACAATCGCGCGCCTTCCCAGCGGCCCTCTTGCACCGCTTGCTGTACCAAATCGCAGATCAACGCGCTGATCCGTTCGCGCAGGAATGTGGGCCGCTCATCTGCGGCGGAAACCAGATAGAGCGTGCGGATCGGCGTGGGATCGATCACCGGGCGGGCCACCAATTCGCCGGTGCGCAATTCGTCACTGACCAGCACTTTGGGGGCCAGCGTACAGGCCAACCCGGCTTTCATCGCGTTCAAAGTCCCAGCGATCGAGGCCAGCTGAATCCGCGCGTTCGCCTCAAGCCGCGCCAGTTCGGCGGGGCGGTCCACCAGCGCCCGAGACAGCGATCCGCTTTGCAGCAGGGCAAGGGGCAGGGCGGCCATGTCCTCGAGCCGGATCGGCTGGGACGGATCGCCAATGATTTCGCGCCGCCCGATGCAGAACAGCTCTTCCTCGATCAAGGGCACACGCTGGGTTTGGCCATCGGGGGCGGGGTTGAAGATCAGCGCGGCCTCAACCTCTCCGGTGCGCAGGGCGGTGTAGGTCATGCCTGACAGCCCCTCGCGGATCAGCAGGCGGACCTTAGGCAGATCCTCCATCACGGTGCGCATCAGTCCTGCGCCGATCACGTTGATCACCGAATACGGCATCCCGATCGCGATATTGCCTGCTATCTCGGCATGTCCCAGCCGCACATCCGAGGCGGCGGTTTCAAACGCGGCAAGAATATACTTGGCGTGTTCCAGCAGTTTCAGCCCGGCGGCGGTCGGGTCCATCCCGCGCGGTTTGCGGGTGAACAGCTTGGTGTCCAACTCTTCCTCCAGCCGGGCGATATGCAGGCTGAGGGCCGAGGCGGCGGTGTTGCAATGGTCAGCCGCGTGCGAAAGGTTCCGAAATTCGCAGACGGCGGTGAAATAGCGAAGCTGACGTGTGTCCATGCCTGCATTCTAATATCCAGAATGCTCCTTTCGAAAGGATATAATTTTCAGATCGGTCTTGGGCGGCAATACTGCACTCAACTTGACATGACCGGAGCCCCCGATGACACAAATCCGACCCCTTGAAGGCCTGCGCGTGGTCGAGATGAGCCATATGGTGATGGGGCCGTCGACCGGCATGTTTCTGGGCTTTCTTGGCGCCGAGGTGATCAAGGTTGAGCCGCCGAAAGGCGACAAGACCCGCGATCTGACCGGCATGGGCGCGGGGTTCTTCCCGACGTTCAATCGCGGCAAGAAATCCGTCACGCTGGATGTGAAAAACCCCGAGGATCTGGCCAAGCTGCATAAGCTGATCGCCACCGCCGATGTGTTTGTCGAAAACTTCCGCGATGAAACGCTGGCCAAGATGAGCCTTGCCCCCGACCAGCTGCGCGAGGCCTATCCGTCGCTTGTGGTGGCCTCGTGCAAGGGGTTCTTGCAGGGCCCCTACGAACATCGCGCCGCAATGGACGAAGTCGTACAGATGATGACCGGCATGGCCTATATGACCGGGCCAACCGGGCGGCCTTTGCGAATTGGATCGTCGGCCAATGACATTATGGGCGGGCTGTTCACCGCATATGGTGTGCTGGCCGCGCTGATCGAACGGGGCAAGACGGGGCAGGGGACGGCCGTGCGCTCGGGCCTGTTTGAAAACTGCCTGCTTCTGGTGGCGCAGCATATGGTGCAGTTCGATATCGAGGGCACCGAAAGCCCGCCGATGCCCGAGCGCGTGTTCTCATGGCCGGTCTATGATCTGTTCCCCACCGCCGATGGCCGTCAGATCTTTGTTGGCGCGGCCACCGATGGCCAGTGGGACAAACTGTGCCGGGGCTTGGGGCTTGATCATTTGCTGGATGATCCGCGCCTGCAAAACCGCCCCGATCAGATCAAGGCCCGCGATTGGACCTTGCCGCAGATCGCCGAGAAGGTCGCCGCGCGCCCCTTTGCCGAGATGGTCAAAGTGATGGAGGAGAACGACCTGCTGTTCGCTCCCGTCTCACGCCCGGCGGAAATGTATGACGATCCGCATGTGAACCGGCCCGGCGGGCTGTTCACCTCGCATTACCCGGGCAAGCCGGACTTCCGCGCCCCCTCCCTGCCGGTTCAGATGAACGGCTTGCCCGTGGTGTCGGCCACGGTGGATGTGCCGTCGATTGGGCAGCACAACGCCGAAATTCTTGGGCCGTTGAAGACCGAGGCCGCGGAATGAGCGTTGATCTGAACAAAGCCTACCCCGCAGGCCAGATTGCGATCCGCGAGGTCGGCCTACGCGATGGGCTGCAACTGACCAAGGTCTGGCCCGATACGGCGCAAAAACGCGCTTGGGTCGCGCAAGAGGCGGCAGCAGGAATGCGCTATTTCGAGGTGGGATCGTTCCTGCCCGCCGATAAAGTGCCGCGCTTTGCCGATGTGCGCGATGTGATTGATGAAGTTGCGGCTCAGGGCGCGCATGGCGTGGCCTTGGCGCTGAACCAGCGCGGGGCGACCGATGCGCTGGCCACGGGTGTGGATGAAATCACCGTCGTGATTTCTGCAAGCGCGGCGCATAACGAAGCCAACGTCCGCCGCACGCAGGACCAAAGCCTAAGCGAAATGGCCGCCGTGGCGCAGCTGCGAGCTGATAGCGGAAAAAGCACCATTCTGAACGCAGGCATCGCCATGGCCTTTGGCTGTTCGCTGTCGGGCGATGTGGCCGAAGATGACGTGATGCGCATAGTCGATCGCTGCCTTGAGGCTGGCGTGGATATGGTCGGGCTGGCCGATAGCGTGGGCTATGGCGGGCCGAAACAGGTCGCCCGCCTTGCCCGCCGGATGGAAGAGCGTCTGAACGGCGATCCTTGGGTTTTGCACCTGCATGACACGCGCGGGCTTGGGCTGGCCAATGCCGCCGCCGCGCTGGATGCCGGGTGCCGTGTGTTCGATGCCTCGCTTGCGGGTCTTGGGGGCTGCCCATTTGCGCCGGGGGCCACGGGCAATGTTGTGACTGAAGATTTGGTGTTTCTGGCCGAAACCATGGGCTTTGACACCGGGATCGACCTGCCTCGCCTGATCGAAACCCGCGCTTTGCTGAACCAAGCCCTTGCGGGCGAGGCGTTGCATGGCGCGTTGGCCAAGGCAGGGACGCCGAATTTGCAACGCTGGCTTTAGGGCCGGGGGAAAGGGCCGCTTCACCACGAGGAGGGTGGACGGCCACCACGAAGACAACAATAGTTCAAACGGGAGGAAAACACATGAAACGTAAGGCTTTGACAGTGGCAACCGCTGCCCTGATGGCCGCAGGGGTCGCAGGTGCGGCCAGTGCTGAAACGGCAATGCGCTGTAGCCACCAGCTGCCGCCCGCCCACACTGTTGCCCAAGTGATCGACCGCTGGGCCGCCGAGGTTGAAACGCTTTCGGGCGGCGAGATTGACGTGCAGGTCTTTGGGGCCGATAGCCTTGTGGGCGCGAAGGAAAACATCGTGGCCACCGCCAAGGGCGATATCGAATGCGCCTTCTCGGTGCAGTTCCAGTGGGGCAAAACCCTGCCGATCATGACCGTCACCACCGCGCCTTATGCCTTCTCGGATCTGAACATCTGGCGCAATTGGGACGGCTCTGAGGCGGCCAACTTCCTTGAGGACAAGCTGCGCGGCAAAGGCGTTGAGAACGTGGTTTGGCTGTTCCAGACCAACAGCTCGGTCTTTACCTCGAACGGCAAATTCCTTGCCGCCCCTGCCGATTTCGCGGGTATGAAGGTGCGCGGCCTTGCGCCCGCCTTTGACGCGGGCCTTGGCGCGCTTGGCGCGGCCCCCACGGCGATCCCCGGCTC
Source organism: Pseudoprimorskyibacter insulae (assembly GCF_900302505.1). Classification (GTDB taxonomy): domain Bacteria; phylum Pseudomonadota; class Alphaproteobacteria; order Rhodobacterales; family Rhodobacteraceae; genus Pseudoprimorskyibacter; species Pseudoprimorskyibacter insulae. The sequence goes on from NZ_OMOJ01000013.1 coordinate 29,921, forward strand.
GGAAGTGTACCAAGCGCTGGCCACCGGCGTTCTGGATGGTGCGATGACCGGGTCAGACGCGGCTGTGTCGCGCAAGTACTACGAGGTGCAGGACCATTTCGTCGTCTCGCCGGTGATCTCGGTCTATTTCCACGGCTATGTGAACCCCAAGTTCTATGCGGGCCTGTCGGACACCGCCAAAGCCGCGCTGGATGAGGCTGGCGCGAAAGCCGCCGTTTGGGCGGTTGAGGCTGCCGAAGCTGGCATCGCCTCGGCCCCCGGTGATCTGGAGGCCAAAGGCGCGCAGGTGCATATCGCGACTGACGCAGAAAACGCCGCGATGGAAGCGGCCATGCGCCCGGCCTTCGATGCGGCCTTCCAAAGCGACGATCCCGACAGTGTCAAACTGCTTGGCCTGATCGACGCGCTGCGCTCGGGCTCGTAACTTCATGTCCGGAACGGATCACAAACTGGGGGCGGCTTCGGTCGCCCCTTTGCCCGAAAGGGTGCTAACGCCGATCGTCTGGCTTGGCGGGGCGCTGAGCGCTGTGCTGATCCTTGGGGCGCTGGCGCTGACGGGTTATTCGGTGTTCATGCGCTATATTCTGGCCCGTCCGCCTGTGTGGGTCGATGACGCCACGGGGTTTCTGCTGGTGGGGCTGGTGATGCTGGGCGTGGCCGAGGCCTATCGGCGCGGCAATCACATCGCCATTGATCTGCTGACCGACCGTTTGCCGCCCCGCGCTCAGCCTTGGCGCTGGGTTTGGAGCGATCTTTGCGTGCTGGCCTTCTCGGTGGTGCTGACCCTCAGCACATGGGAGGCGATCCACTTTTCCCGCAGCTTCGGCGCCTATACCTCGGGCTCGATCGAGATCGAGGCGTGGATTCCGCAACTGCCAATGCTGGCGGGCGCGGCGCTGCTGGGGCTGTTTGCCACCGCGCGTTTGATTGGCCATTTGGCCAAAGGGGCCAAGACATGACCGCCGTTCTGATTTTCACGGGCCTGATTTTCCTGCTTCTGACAGGCATCCCGATTTTCGCCGCGCTTGGTCTTACGGCCACGCTGATCCTGCTGGTGTTCGAAGGCGGCGTTGGGTCCGTTGCGGACACGGTGTTTGCCCATTTGAACAAGCCGATCCTGACGACGATCCCGCTGTTCGTGTTCATGGCACAGGTGATGATCCGCGCCCGCGTGATTGATGACCTATACGATATGGCCCACACGCTGATCGGCCATATTCGCGGCGGCTTGGGTGTGGCCACGGTGCTGGCCTGCACGATCTTCGCGGCGATCTCGGGGTCTTCGGTGGCCACGGCGCTGTCCGTCGGCTCCTCTGCCATCCCGCAGATGGAGCGTTTGGGCTATCCGCGCCGCGAAGCCTTGGGCGTTGTGGCCGCAGGGGGCACATTGGGCATTCTGATCCCGCCGTCCGGGCCGATGATCCTCTATGCGATTGTCTCTGAAGCTTCGATTGGCGCGCTGTTTCTGGCGGGGATCATTCCGGGGCTGGTGCTGGCCGTGCTGTTTGCCGCCTATTCTATCCTCAGCGCCACCCTGCGCGGGGTCGAGCGCCCGCCCTTTGCCGGCCTTCCCGCCATGGCGCGGGCGGTGCGCCGGTCGATCTGGGCGATCCTTGCGCCGCCGGTTGTGATGGGGGGCATCTATCTTGGTGTCTTTACCGCCACCGAGGCCGCCGCCGCCGGATCAATCTATGCGCTTTTGGTGGCTGTCTTTGCCTATCGCAACTTTGGCCTCAGCGATTTGTGGCACTGCGCGTATGAATCCATGCGCACCTCGATGATGGTGTTCATGATCATCGCAGGGGCGGCCATGTTTGGCCATGCCATCACGATCATCCGCCTGCCCGTGGGCGTGACGGAAATGGTCACTCAGATGGGGTTGGGGCCGCTGGGGTTCATGCTGATTGTCATGGCGATGATCTTTGTGATGGGGATGTTCTTTGAATCCATCGCCATCATCCTGATCACCACGCCGATCCTGCTGCCAACGATGATCGCGATGGATATCGATCTGGTGTGGTATGGCGTTCTGCTGATGATCAACCTTGAGCTGGCAATGATCACCCCGCCCGTCGGCATGAACCTGTTCGTCATTAAAGGCATCACCGATGCCCCCCTGACCGAGGTTGTGCGCGGCGCGGCGCCCTATGTGGTGCTGATGATCGTGGGGCTGGCCCTGTTGATGATCCTGCCGGGGCTGGCCACCTGGTTGCCCTATTCCGCCGGGTTCGGGCGTTAAACCAAAGCCGCCCTTGGCCACCAAGGGCGGCCCCCCGTCACCGGGGCCGTTTTGCCTGGGCTTCAGGCGCTGGCGAGTGGAAAATCGCTAATTTACCGGACATAAACGGTTTATTCCGCATCTTCAGGCGTTTCTTTAACCTCCGGTAGATCCCGTTGCAGAACCGCCGCGAAAAACCCGTCCGTGTCGTGCTGGGCCGGGGTCAGGGACAGATAGGCCTCATGGCAGGACCGCAGATCCGGCGCGATCTGGGGCAGGGGGACCACCTTGAAACCGGGGGTCTTGGCCAAGAACGTTTCAATCTGGCCTTCGTTTTCTTCGGGCAGCAGCGAACAGGTTGCATAGACCAACCGCCCGCCGGGTTTGACCAGCCGCGCGGCGCTGGCCAAGATCCGGGCTTGCAGCGCGATCAGGCTCTCTAGGCCCTGTTCTTCTTCGGGGCGCCAACGGGCATCGGGGTTGCGCCGCCATGTGCCGGTGCCGCTGCAAGGCGCATCCACCAGCACCCGATCAAAGCTGCCTTTGCGGCGCTTGATCCATTTGTCCGTTTCGCTGGTCAGCACTTGGGTTTGCGCGTTATGCGCCCCGGCCTTGCGCAGACGTTCGGTGCAGCGCTTCAGGCGGCCTTGGTTGATATCGCAGGCCACGACAAGGCCCTTGCCCTGCATCTGGGCCGCGATGGCCAGCGTTTTGCCGCCAGCCCCGGCGCAGAAGTCGGCCACGCGGTCACCCGGCTGGGCATCAACCAGCCCGGCCACAAGTTGCGAGCCTTCGTCCTGAACCTCAAGCGCACCGCTTTTCAAGGCGGGCAGGCGGGTCAGCGACAGGCGTTTGCGGATGCGGATACCGTTCGGGGCCACCTCGGAGGGTTCGGGCGACAGGCCAAGGTTTGCAAGCTCGCGCAGCATGTCCTTGCGCGTGGCCTTGAGCGTATTGACCCGCAAACCCAGTGTCGGAGGGGTCAGCATCGCGGTCATTTCCGCCTCAAACCCGTCGCCGAACCGGGCTTGCAGCGGGGCAAGCGCCCAGTCGGGGCATTCAAGGCGCACCTCGTCCGGCATGTCGCGGTGGATCAGGGCCACGCCTTGCAGCTTGATCAGCAGGCTATGTTCGTTCTGGCTCAGGGCTTCGGGGGCGAATTTGCGCCCGTTGAACAGGCGGTGGATCTGGTCGGGGCCACGCCCTTGGCCAAGCGTCAGCCAGACCAGCAGACGGTTGCGGGGGGTGTCGCTGCGCCCGTGGCGGGCCAGCCACCAGCCAAGCCGCGCCCGGTGGCGCAGCATGTCTTGCAACAGACCAAAGATTGCACCCCGGTCGGCATCTTCCATCTTGCGGTGCGTCCGAAAGAACGCCGACACGATGGCATCTGCGGGGCGGGCCGCGCGGTCGACCTCTTGGATCAGGTCGAGGGCGGTTTGCATTTGAATGGCAGGGGTCAACATGGGCGGTCAATCTGGCTGAGAGGGCAAGGGCGCAGGCAATCGTCAGCAAGGCGCCCGCCGGTCTTTCGACCATGCGGGCGTGTTTAAGGGCAAGGGACGCCTTTGGGAACCGGCATTTTGCGCGGGCGGGTTTGCCTTAGTCGGACTGTGCGGCAAAGGCATCGGATCGGATTTCCTTGAGGCCAGCCGGAACGCGGATCATGAACAGGGCGGCAATGCCGTGGGATTGGGCAAAGCGCGGGCCTTGATCGGGGCCAAGCACCGTCAGGACAGTGGCCAGCGCGTCGGCCTCCATGCAGGCGCTGTGCAGGACGGTGACAGACAGCAGGTCTGAGGCCAGCGGCTCTCCGGTGTTTGGGTCGATGGTATGCGAGACTGTTTCGCCCGCAATGGTACGGCGGTTGCGATAGTTGCCCGAGGTGGCGGCGGCCATGCCATCCAGCGCGATCTGGTCAAAGATGATCCGGTCGTCGCCGGGAACGGGCAGTTCTAGGCCAATTGTCCAAGGCTCGCCTGCGCCATTCCGGCCCCGCGCGATGATCTCGCCCGCCGCTTCGATCAGGTAGTTGGTGATGCCAAGCGCCTCGACCGCGCGGGCGGCCTGATCCACGGCAAAGCCCTTGGCGAGGGCGCAGAGATCAAAGGCGATATCGCTGTGCTTGGTGACGGCAGGGGGATCACTGTGCAGCGTATAGCTGCCAAGCTGGGCAAGGGTGGCGTCGGCTGCGCCAAGCCTTGGGTCTGGCCGCGCGCCCGGCGTCGGCAGGGGGCCAAAGCCCCAACGGTTCACGGCTTGGCCCAGGCCGATGTTCAACGCGCCGCCGGATTGCCGCGCCAGCCGGTCGGCGCAGGCCATCACGGTCAGCATATCGGCAGGCACCGGAACAGGCACGCCAATTGGGGCAGCGTTCAGGCGCAACAGGTCGCTGTCATCGCGGTAGGTGGACATTTGCGCATCGACCAGCCGAAGCGCGTTAAGCGCGGCTTGGGCTACAAGTTCCGGCACCATATGGGCGGCGGGCACGTGGCGGATCTGCCAAGGCCCGCCCATGACGGTGCCGCTGGCGTGATGGGTGCGTTTTGCTTGCATAGGGTGCGCCCCAGCCAGTCGCCCGGCTGGGGCCTTTTCGGTTTAGTTGATCGCAGCTGCCAGCGCGGCAGCGGCATCCGTGCCCGCCAGCGCGGCGTTCTCGGAGATCATATCGGCAGCGGTTTCACCGAAATCATCGGCAAGGCTCGCATCTGCGCCAGCTTCCAGCAGATAGGTCACGATAGCCGGATCTTGGCCTTTCAGCGCCACGCGCATCAGCGCCGACATCTTTTCATCATCGACCGCGTTCACATCCGCGCCGCCTTCGACAAAGCCCTTGATCACCGCAAGCGGGTGGCCAGTGATGGCGGCGGCCAGAACGGCGTTCAGACCATTGCTATTCGTGACCGACTGATCGGCCCCGGCAGCAACCAGCGTTGCGATGATCTCCACCGCGCCTGCGCGTTCGCGCCCTGCGGCGACCAGCAACGCGGTGTTGCCGCCTGCGTCAGCCGCATTCACATCGGCACCGGCGGCCAACAGCTGGGCGACGACCTCGGGCTCATTCCGCTCAACCGCGTAGAACAGCGGGGTCTTGCCAGCGGCATCGGCACCGTTCACATCAAGCCCGGCCTCAAGGAAGCGGGCAATCACCGCGCCCGAGTTGCGATAGGCGGCAATCGACAGCGCGTCGCGTCCTGCAGTGTTCTTGGCATCAAGCGAGAAGCCGTTTTCCAGCAGGTAGTCGTACACCGCCATTTCCGAATTCCGAACGGCGGCCAGTAAAAGGGCATCATCGCCATCGGTGGTTTTGGCGTGGGCATCAGCCGAGATCGCGTGCATGGCTTTGACAACTTCAAGGCTGCTGTTGCGCTGTGCGGCCAGCATGAAGGCATCGGCCCCATTGGTCGTGCGTGCAGTGATATCGGCGATGGAGCCGAGGTATTCGACCGTTTCAAGGTTCGGGTTCAGATAGGCCGCCGCCAGCGCCACGTTGCGCCCGTCGCCATCGATCGCGTTGGGGTCAAGGCCAAGCGAGACAAGGTATTCAAACACGGCTTTGTCGGTCTGGCCGAAGGCGGCAAAGCCAAGCGCGTTGCGGCCCGATTCCTCGGTTGCGGTGATATCGGCACCCAAGCCAATGATGTGCTGCACCATCGCCAGATCGCCATAGCGTGCGGCCCAGAAGATCGCCGGGCGGCCATCGTGGCTGGGGGCGTTCACGTCTGCGCCTTTCGACACCAGCAGGTCGATCATTTCGGTCGAGGCACCGTATTGCAGGGCGCGGGTGATCGGAGTGTAATTGCCGCCGCCCACTTCGAGCGGGTCTGCGCCGCCTGCAATCGCGGCCTCAACAGCGGCCAGATCGGCGGATTTCCAGAACTTGCCGTCCAGCAGCGCATTGTCCGCAAAGGCGGGCAGGGCAAGGGCGCTGACCGACAGGGCAAGCGCGGCAACGGTGGATTTGAGAGAGAAGGTCATTTGCGTTTCCTTGTGGAGAAGATCCGGCAGCGCCGCGATCAGTAGATATCTTCGAGGTAGCGGTTGCGGCGCTTCAGCTCGTCGAGCGAAAGGCCGATCTCGGCTGCCAGGGCGGAAAACTCGGTGCGGATTTCGGCCGCCATGGCCGCGCCTCCGCACACCATGATCGTCGCGCCCGCTTTGAGCCGTTCGATCAGATGGGACCGCTCCGCCCGGATGCGGTCCTGAACATATTGGCCGGGGTCTGTGCGCGACCACGCCAGCTCGGCGCGGGCCAGACGGGCCTCAGAGAGCCACGCGGCGATTTCCTCGCCATAGATCGCATCGGCATCGGGGCGGCGGCCGCCCCAGAACAGATCGACAGGGCGCGACGCGGTGTTGTGGCGGATCATCCCGGTGAAGGGGGCAAGCCCGGTGCCTGCGCCGACCATGATCACCGGCTTGCGGCTGGTGGGCATCTGGAAGCGTTCGTTCCGCGCAATGGCCACGTCGATGGACGCCCCTTCGGCCAGATCGCACAGCCAGTTGGAACAAAGCCCGCCCTCAACTCGCCGCACCATGATCTCAACAAAGCCGTCGCGCTTGGAGCATGAACCCAGTGAATAAAGGCGCGGCACAGTGCAATCGGGCGCGTAAACCTCGATCAGATCGCCGGGTCGGTGGGCCGGAATGCGCAGCGCAGCAAAGCGCAGGACGGTGGTTTCAGAGCCTAGTGCACGGCCAAACACGGTTTTCGACGTCAGCGTCAGCGCCGAGGTTTTCGGGCGTTTGGGGGTGTAGGTCACCGTCAGCGGCTGGCCCAAACAATCGCCCAACAGATCGCACCAATGCTGGAAGGCGTGGGCCGATTGCTTATCAATCTCGAACGGCGCCATGGCGGGCTGGCCAAGTTTGGCGTTTAGGGCCGTGGCCACATCGCGGCCAAAGGCGCAGTATCCGGCAAAGGCTTTGTCACCGAAGGCAAGGCTGACATGCTGCACGCCGCTTGCTTGCAGCCGTGCCAAGCGGTCAAGGAAGCCCGTGGCCGATTTCGGCGCATCCCCGTCGCCATAGGTCGCGGCCATGGTGATCAGCATCCGCAGCTTGGGATAGTCGCGGCGCAATTCGTTCATCGCGCAGGTGCGGACCGGCAAACCTGCGGTGACGAAACCCTTATGCAAGGCCTCAGCAAAGCGCCAAGTTGCGCCGCCTTCTGACCCGACAAGGATCAGGATTTCCGCCTGCGCGACCGAGGCGTTGCCCTCCATCCGGCTGCGCCCATTGCGGCGGTTCCGCCACCAAACGAGCATGCCCGTGACAGTGAAGAATGGCACGCTCAGGGCTGAGACCATCAGCACCAAGGCCCATGGCCAAGCGCCCTCGGCTGTGTGCAGCAGCATGACGACTTCATAGATCCGCGCCGACAGCGCTTGCGGATCGCGCGACAGTTGATCGCCGGTGAATTGGTCGAAGAACATCCACGCCTGTGCCGTGCGCACAGACCAGACATCAAACCAATCCTCAGGGATCGGGAAAATCACTTCGCGGGCGGTGGCAAGGGGCAGGGCCTGAAGCCCATGCAGATCCCACGGGGCCACGGCGTCAAGCTCTTGCAGGCTTTCGGGGTAGGCGGGGGCCGCACCATCGCCGACCGAGATCACGTCAAACGTCAGGCCCGACAGGTACAGCGCCGTGACAGATAGAACCAGCAGCGGCACCAAGGCCAAACGGCCAACAATGGCATGAAGCGCCCCGCTGTCGCGCCCTTGGATGCGGGAAAAGCCTCGGCGCAACCCGCCGACGCGGCGCAGGAACAGCCCGACGCCCGACACCGTCAGGATCGCCATCGCGGCTCCGGCAATCGCCGTCAGAACGCGACCATCCTCGCCCAGAAAGAACGATCGGTGCAGCGTGCGCATCTGGGTGTAGATCGCGGGCTCTTTCTTTTCGGCGGCGAAATCCCCTGTGGCGGGGTCGATGATCCGCTCTTGCCGCCGGTTCGATTGGGTGAAAGTCAACTTCCAATCGCCCGCCGGGGTCAAAAGCAAACGCTCGCCCATGATATCGGGGTTGGCGTTGGTGACGACCTTTAGCAGGTCAGCGACAGACATGCCGCTGACCACCGATTGACTGGTGGCCGTGTCATAAATTGGCTTGGTCGCCAACACGGCCCCGCTCAGCGCAACGACCGAGACAAGAAGCCCGAGCATCAGCCCGGCAAAGGAATGAACGCTGCGCCACATGGCGGATCAATCCCACTTATAGCGCAGATAGCGCACGTAGCCGGTGCCGGGGATCTTGGCGCCCTGCGCCTCGGCGGTCAGAACGGCCTCGGCATCGGTGGGATAGTTCGACTGATCCTCGACCGAGCTGTCCACGCGCACGCTATACCCTGCGTCCAGCACTTCGGGCTCAAGCTCTACCCGGATCACAGCGCGGTCGCCGGGGCCGGTTGATGCGCCTGTCACCGCCGACAGATCTTCGCGGGCGCGGCCGACGTATTTCCACCAGCGCGGCTGATCGGGATACCAGCGTTCTTCATCGCCCGAGACCCAAAGCGTGCGCACATAGCGGTTGTCGGGGCTGACCAGATACAGCGAGAAATAGGCCTTTTCGCCTTTGTAATCGTTCAGCTGCACAAGGAATGTCGCCTCTTCGGCGGCAGACATGGCCGGGGCCATCGCGGCCCCAAGGGTCAGGGCCGCCGCGCCAATGCGCAGACGAGCAGCAAGAGAGTTGGGGCGTGCCATATGCCAGAATGGCAGGGCACGGGAATCCTGTTCGCGCAAGATTGCCTCCAGTCGGTTCGAAATGTCGGGAACTGGCTGGAAGGCGCGACAGGCGCAGTTTTCTAGCTGCGGGCTGAATAGGTGACTTTTTTACTAGGGTAAAGGGGCAAAATCAAAAACGGATGAAGTTTCATCAGATAGAGGGCGAATGCGATCCCGGCTTCGCGGGGTCGTCTGCGCGAAGGTCGAAGAGAACAAATTTCACAGGGATGCTCGGGCATCAAGAATACGGATAATTGTAATTATGTAAATATTCGATGAACGCTGAGGGCGCTTTGGACGATGTCGCCGGCGATCAACAACCGGCGGCCCTCGGGCGCGACCGAAAACACGGTCTTGGGCGCGGGCCATGTGGCTGATACCCCAATCCGCGACATGGGCGCGAAAATCTGCCTTGATGGCAAGGGCGAATATGCGTTCCACACCCAATTGCGCGACGGCGAAGACACCATCACCGGCGATCAGGCCCGCACGCTGTTCCACCAAGCTTGCGGCAAAGCGATTGATTGCGAAATCCTGTTCCACATGGGCTGGACGGCGGGCCTGCGCTGGTCACGAACAAGGTCCGGCAGGGGCGCGTGCTCATCGGCGGGGATGCCGCGCATCTGTTCACCCCGGCGGGCTAGGCTACAACACCGCCGCTGAGGACGCGGCGAATATTCATTGCCAAAGCGGCTTGCCCGGTGGCAGGCCGCCCCGATCAATTCACCGGTTGGCGCGGGCAAGATGCGAATGATCCGCACGCGATCTGGGATCGTCTGCTGGGCCTCGCCGCAACCCAGGTCGGGGCAAGTGTCAGGGTGATGCCTGCTTCGGCCTGATAAACCGCCGAATGGCCTGCGGCATTGTGCTGGATCTTTTCTAAGCAGGGCAGACCAAGCCATCACGGCCTTGGCCGCAAAGCAAAGATTTGGGCGCGGCGGGAAACTGCGACGGCCTATTTATGTGGTCCAACGCCGTAGGGTGGGTTTTCAACCCACCGCCCCCTCAGAACTTCGGATCGTCCAGAACCATCTGCGTTTGGGTCACAATGGCGGCTGTCTTGCCATCGCTCCGGCGCACGGTGGTTTGCCAGATCTGCGTTTTGCGCCCCTTGTGCAGCGGCGTTGAGGTACAGGTGATCGTGTCCCCCGCCGGGATGGCGCGCAGGAAGTTGGTTTTGCTTTCCACTGTCACCGTGCTTTGCCCCGGCTTCAGGTTCAGAAACGTGGCCGTGCCGCCCATATTGTCGCAAATCGCCATGACCGCCCCGCCGTGCAGGGTGCCATTGCGATTTAGCAAATCCGGCGAGACATGCAGCTCGGCGACCACTTCATCTGGGGTGGCCGACACCACCTTGATCCCCAGATACCGCGCAAAGGGCGGCTGGTTGCGGGCAATGGCGTCAAGATCAGGCGTCTGGGTCATGGGGATCCGCATGTGAAAAGGGCAAGTCGGGCGAACGTGCCTCAGATCTGCCCGAACCGCCACCCTGAAACGTTGGCCTAGCCATTTACCAAGATCGCGCGGCCAATGATCTTGCCCCCTTCAAGACGGCTGAGCGCGGCCTCGGCCTGATCCAGCGCGAAGGGCATCGTCGGGATCGGGCGCAACGCGCCTTGGCGGGCCAGCGCGATCAACTCGGAAAATTCCGGCAAAGACCCAACATAGCTGCCCGAGATCTGCACCTCTTGCGCCTCTAGCGTGCTGGCCCCAACGGCGACCAACGGAATTCACCGCGCGCGTAATCCTCGCGGGCTTTGGCCAGAATGGCCTCGGCCCCGCCCATATAGGCGATCATCTTGCGGGCCGATGCGGCCCCCGGCAGCGGGTCCAGATGCACCGGGTTGGCGTCATACCAGCTAAGATAGCGTTGATAGATCGCCTTGGCCTTATGCTTCAGCGCCCCGTAATAGCCCCGGCAGGACCATTCGCGCTCTAACTCCGCAGGCAGATGCAGCGCCTCGGCCACCTCGTCGGGCTTGAGGCCGGGAAAGAACATGTGCATTTCGGCGGGGGCCTCGGAATCCGGGGCCATGTAGAATTCAACCTCAATACCGTCGATCACATGGGTTTCGGTCTTGTCCAGGATCACCTGCGTCGGTGCGATCAAAGACCGCGCGCACCTCACGCGTGCCGCGATGCTGGCGATACAGCTCAATCGCCGCTTTCGCTGTCTCAATCGAGGTCACGGGATCAATCACGATCAGGCCGCTGTCGCCCTCAAGGATCGTCAAAATCGCGCGTATCGTCAAAGGGCAGAGCCTTGGCCGCCGCGGCCAAAGCCGCAATCGTCGTGGGATGGGCCGCGCCCTGATGTTCGATCATGCCTGTCCTCCCATGCCATGCAATGTCATCGGGCCAGCCTAGGGGGGTGGGCAAAGGCAGAACAAACCTTTCACCGCGCCGAAAGACGCAATTCACGGATATGAAATGCGCCCCCTTAGGGCCGTTGGCAACAGGGGGCCCACCCTGATAGGGAGGGGCAAACCCCGCCCAAAAGGATTGCCAGATGTTTCAGCCCTCGCCTTCGTTCAAGACCAACCTTGATGCCCTGCCCTCGATTGATGGCATCGCGCGGATTGAATTGGTCGATGCCTCTGGCACCGTGGTTGACACGATCGAGAACCAGCCGGGCAAGAAGGGCTCGCTGGCGGTGTATCAGCACCTGAGCCAAACCTTCGGCGCGCTGAACGCTGAGGCTGCGGCCCATGGGTTGGCTGTGTTCGCTGAACATACCGCCGATGCCAAGGCCCGCCCCGGCGCGCACCCTAACATCGACCGTTTGTTCGAGATCGCAGAGGGCGGCGCGGCGCTGACGATTTCAGTGATCGCCGCCTGAACGCCTGCGCCTTTCCGGGTTAGAACCGGTATAGTTGGGCCGGATTAGTGTCGAATAACAACCCCTGCTGCGCGGGGGTCAGCACCCGTTGGCACAGATCCAGCATCGGGGCGATGCGCGGCACGGGCGGCGGCGTCATCACATGCGGCCAGTCGCTGCCCCACAGGCAGCGTTCGGGGAACGCGGCCATCAGGCGGGTGATTGGCGTTTCCAAATCATCGTAACGGTGGGCCAGTGCGCTCACCCGTGTCGGCGCCAGTTTCACCCAAACGCGGCCCGTCTCCATCAGCGCCAAAAGCGCGTCCAGATCCTTGGGGCTCTGCGGGTCGATATGGCCCATGTGGTCCAGCACCAGCGGCTGGCCCTCGGGCATCGCGCGCAGCGCATCGGTCACCAGATCGAACCGCGACGGGGCGGTGTTCAGCTCCATATGCCAGTCAAACTCGGCAACGCGGGCGGCCAGGGCGGGCAATTGGCCCAGCTGGCTGATCCCCAGCTTGGCGCTGTCTTGGATGCGGGCGGCGCGGACGCCTGCGGCGGTCATCTCGGCCAGCCCCTCGGTTTTGTCCGAGATCATCGCAACGCCGCGCGTTTCCATCCCCTTGGGCGGGGCCGTCAGCGCCTGCAACACCGCGCTATTGTCCGTTCCATCGACCGAGGCTTGAACGATCACCGCGCGGGTGATGCCGTTCGCCTGCGCCTCATCCGCCCAATAATCCGCCAAGTCCTGTTCCGGCGGGGCATAGCTGGCCCCTTCCCGCGTGATGCCCTTGGCAAAGGAATGGATATGGCAATCGCAAATCATGCCCGCCCCTTTCGGATCAGCGGCAATACCAGCACGCCAAGGGTGAACAACACGCTCAGGGCCACGAACCCGATGGCGATGGGCGAGCCAACGAAGATGCCAAGGCGTCCGCCACTGGTCAGCAGCGCCTGACGCATTGCCTGTTCCAGCGCACCGCCAAGGATCAACCCGATCAGCAGCGGCGGCAGCGGGAAGCCCGCGCGGCGCAGGACAAATCCCAGAACCCCCGCGCCCAGCATCACCCAGACGTCAAACAGCGAATTGTTGACCGAGAACGCCCCGAACACCGCCATGATCGCAATCACCGGAAACAGGTGGCGCGGCTGGATGCGGATCACATGCACCGCCACCTTGAACAGCCCAAGGCCGATCAGGATTGTCGGGATCGAGGCGAGTAGAAGCGCCTCGATGATGGCATAAACCTCGGTCCCGTGGTTGCGGAACAGGAACGGCCCCGGCGCAAGCCCGTGCAGCATAAACGCCCCAAGGATCACCGCCGTCACGGCATCGCCCGGAATGCCAAGCGACAGCATCGGCACCAAGGCCCCGCCCGTCACGGCATTGTTGGCTGCCTCGGGCGCGGCCACGCCTTCGTCGGTGCCCTGCCCGAACGCGGCGGGATTGGCGGACCGCGACCGGGCAAGCCCATAGCTCATGAAGGCAGGGATGGTTGATCCGATGCCCGGCAGAATGCCGATGAACGTGCCAATGGCCGACGAGATGGCCAGCGTCACACGCATCCGCCACATCTCGGCCCAGCCAAGGGTCGAAGGGCGCAGTTCGGCCATCTCGGCGGTGTCATTTCGGCGGGGGGCTGCGGCCTGCATCAACACTTCGGACAGGGCAAAAAGCCCGATCAGCACCGGCACCAGCGCAAAGCCGCTTTCCATGTCGAAGGAGCCGAAGGTAAAGCGCGGCGAGCCGTCGATCGGGTCCAGCCCGACCACACCCGCGCAGACACCGACCAGCACCATGATCAGCGCGTCCAGCTTGGAATCGCCGCCCAAAAGCACGATGACCAACAGCGCGAACAGGATCAGCACGGCCATTTCCGCCGGTCCGAAATCCAGCGCGACCGAGGCCAGCGGCTCGGCCAGGGCCAGCAGCACAAGGCAGCTAAAGACGTTGCCGAACACGCTGGCGAACAGGGCGATGCGCAGGGCGCGGCCCGCCTCGCCCTTTTGCGCCATCGGAAAGCCATCCAATGCCGTCGCCGCCGCCGAGGGCGTGCCCGGCACGTTCAGCAAAATCGCCGAGATCGAGCCGCCAAAAATCGCGCCTTGGTAGACCCCCAGAAGCAGCAGCATCGCCGCAATCGGGGCCATGGAAAAGGCGACGGGGATCAGCAGGGCAATCGCCATGCTTGGTCCAAGGCCGGGGATCGCGCCGATGATGACGCCAATCACAATGCCGACCAACATTGCCAGCACGACCCAGATGTCAAAAAGCGCAAGGAATGCGTCGAAAATCATTGTGGTCTCCGGCGGTCAGGGCAGCGGTACGGCCAGAATGAACCGCGCACCAAGCCCGACGATAGCCGCTGCAATCAGTGGCACGGCGATCAGGGCCAGCGGCTTACGCTCGCCAAAGGCCAGCGCGGTCACGATACCAAGGCCCGCCGCGCATGGGATAAAGCCCAGCATCGGCATAGCCCAAAGCCCCGCGATCAACGCGGCGGTCACAAGGCCAGCCCGAAACCAGCCAGCGCCCAAACCTGCCCCCCCACGCCACAGGCCCAGCCCAAGCCGCAGCCCCGCAAGCCCCGCCAAGACAATCAGCGCCACGCGGGGAAAGCTGCGCGCATCCGGCCCGTTTGAGCCGAAGCCCCACAGCGGCACCTGCGCCTCAAGCAGCAACAGGCCCGCAATGGCCCCGACCAGCAAGCCAAGGCTGGTCAGGGTGCTGGCACCAAAACGGTGCGGTTTGGCGGGGCTGGCCGTCACTTCGACAGACCCATCTGCGCGGCCACGGCGCGATAGGTCTCAAGGTTCTCGGCGATGGTCGCGGCCAGCTCCTCGCCGCTCATCAGGCGGACGGGCTGGTTCAGCTTGGTCATGAAGTCCTTGAACTCGGTCGATGCGGCGACCTCGGTGAAGGTGTCCGACAGTTTGGCCACAATCGCCGGATCGGTGCCAGCCGGGGCGAACAGGCCGACAATCGACGGGAATTCCTGATCGTGGCCGGTGTCCTTCAGCGTCGGCGCGTCGGGGAAATCGGGGTCACGGGTGCCATCCAGCACGGCCAGGATCTTAAGCTGGCCGTCTTGCACCAAGTCGCGATAGGCCGGAACCAGCGCGATATCGACGTGATGGCCCAGAACAGCGGCCGTCGCGGCGGCTGATCCTTCGAAGGGCACATGTTGCAGCGCCGCGCCGGTTTCGCCTGCCATCGCGGCAAAGGCCAGATGCGCGCCGCCCATGGCCCCCGCCGTGCCGTAGGTCAGGGTTTTGCCGCCCGAAGCCGTGGCCAGCAGATCGTCAAAGCTGTTCAGCGGGCTGTCACCGGGAACCACAACGCCGTGATACGGGCCCGAGTAGTTCAGCAGCGGAATGAAATCGGTCAGCGTGTCATAGCCCACCGGACGCAGCGCGGGGGTGACAAAGGTCGGCGACGAGGTCGAGGCAATCAGCGTGTAGCCATCGGGGGCGGCCTCGGCCACGGCACGCATGGCGTTGGTGCCACTGCCGCCGGGGCGGTTTTCCACCACGATCGAGGTGCCAAGTTTTGCCTCGGCCATTTGCGCGATCTGGCGGGCCGACACGTCGGTCGTGCCACCAGCGCCGTAAGGCACGACAATGGTGATCGTCCGGTCGGGGTAGCCTTCGGCGGTGGCGGATTGCCCGGCCAATGTCATCGCGCAGGCCAGCGCGGCCCCGACAAGGGTGTGATTGATGGTCTTGATCATCTTCATTGGCTCCTCCCAGCCATTGCTGGCGGTGGCCAGCGATTGACCCCAGTCGCGTCCAGAACGGCCAAAGGGGTGTTGTCTGCCAATCGTGATAACATCAACATTACTTAAGAAAAGCGGATAATATTGAAGTTCAGATTCAGCATTTCTGCATCAATGGCCAGCCGTCCATCACCTCAAAGCCAAAAGGCCCGCCCTGAATGCAGGGCAGGCGGCAAAGTTTCAACGGTCAATTCCGTGTCAGGCGTGGGCAAACATCTTTGCGCCGCTGATGCCCAACTCAGGCGGGAATTCGGCCTTCAGGATGCACCCGGAATCGGACTCGGTGATGTACAGCGTGCGCCCCTCTGGCCCGCCAAAAGCGCAGTTGGTCGTACCAAGCCCCTTCGGGCTGCGCACCACGGCAATCGGGCGGCCAAGCGCGTCATGCACCCAGACAAGGCCCATGCCGGTCTGGCACACCACAACCCCGCCAGCCGAGGTCAGCGCCAGCCCGTCCGGCCCCGCGCGCCCGCCCGAAAATTGCAGGAACAGCCCCGCCTTGATCACGCGCCCCGATCCGCTGAACGGCAGGCGCCACACCGCGTTGGCGCGCGTGACGGCCAGAAACAGCACATGGTCTGCCAGATCCAGCACAAGGCCGTTCGGGCTTGGCACTTTGTCGATCAGGCAATCCAGCTGGCCCGACCGCTCATCCCACCGCCACACCCGGCCCGAGGGGTCCTGTAGGCCTGTCTGCCCTTGGTCGGTGAAATAAAGCACGCCGTCGCGGTCAAAATGCAGATCGTTGCAGCCCTTGAACCCTTCGGTATCGGCATCGCCAAGCGCGGTGGTCACGGTGCCTGTGTCCGGGTCAAGCCGCATGATCCCGCGCCGATAGTCAGCCAGAAAAATCCGCCCGTCGCGGTGGATCTTTAGCCCGTTGGGCTGACCGTCATATTCGGCGATCTGCGCAACAGTCCCTTCGGGCGCGGCGCGGAACACGCGGCCAAAGGGGATATCGACGAAATACAGATTGCCCGCGCGGTCAAACGACGGCCCCTCAAGGAAGCTGTCCACCGGTTGCCCGCGCCGGTTTTTCTCGGCCCAGTAGGACGGAGTATCGGGCCGCCGAAACGGTGCGGGCAACGCAGTGAACACGGTGGCGTCGAGGACGACGGGTTCAGGAAAGGGGTAGGTCTGGGTCAATAGCTTGCCTCCGGCAGGAACAGCGCGATCTGCGGGAACGCGATCAGCAGCAGCATGAAGGACACGATAATGATGAAGAACGGCAGCGTGCCCATGATCACATCTTCAACCGTCACCTTATCGGATGAACTGGCGACCACGAACAGGATCACGCCAAGCGGCGGCGTCAGCTGGCCCAGTTCGACCAGGATCACCACGAACACGCCGAACCAGATCGGATCGACCCCAAGCGCCAGCAGCGCCGGAAAGATCACCGGCACGATGATCGCAATCATGCCCAGCCCCTCCATGAAGCAGCCAAGGATCGCAAAGGCGACCATGATGATCAGAAGGAACGTCAGGCGCGAGACTTGCGCGTTTTCCAGCGTGGCCACCAGATCCTCTCCGATGCCGGACAGGGCGGTGGCATAGGCAAAGATCATCGAGGTGAAGACGATGAACAGGATATTGCCGCTCATCGTCGCGGTGCGGGCCAGCGCCTCGCGCAGCAGATCCCACGACAGGCGATTATAGATCCCGGCTATCAGGATCGCGCCCACGGTGCCCACGGCCCCCGCCTCGGTCGGGGTGGCGAACCCGCCATAGATCGAGCCCAGAACGATCACGATCAGCATCAGGAACGGCACGATATCCAGCGCCGCGCGGCCCAGATCGGGCAGGCGCATCGGCGTGGTGTCGCGCGGCGCCAGCGCCGGATTGCGCAGGGCGCGGAACGCGATGAACCCCATATAGCACAGCGCCAACAGGATGCCCGGCACCAAGCCCGCCGCAAACAGCCGCGCGATCGAGGTTTCGGTAAAGGTGGCGTAGATGATCATGGTGATCGACGGCGGGATCAGAATGCCTAGCGTACCGCCCGCCGCCAACGATCCAGCCACCAAACGCCGGTCATAGCTGCGCGCAGTCAGTTCCGGCAGGGCCACGGTGGACATGGCCGCCGCGGTGGGGGCCGACCCGCCCGAAATAGCGGCGAAAATCCCGCTGCCCGCGATATTGGTGTGCAGCAAACCACCGGGCAGGCGGCGCATGAAGGGCGCAACGCCGTTGTAGAGCCGCGTTGACAGGCCCGAGCCAAGCAGGATTTCGGCCATCAGCACAAACAGCGGGATCGCCGCCAGTGTGAACGAGTTCGCCGCGCCCCAGCTAACAAGGCCAAGCGCCTTGAACCCGGCAGTGCCTTTCAGCAGCCAGATGTAAAACAGGCCACTGCCCGCCACGGCAAATTGCACCCACATACCGCCAACGATCAGGCCGATCAGCAGGCCAAAGGCTAGGATCGCTTCCATCAGCGGGCCTCTTTGAATGTCAAAAGGAATTTCTCGGTCACGAAGACCGCGATCACGCCAAAACCAAGCGGCAGCACCATTTGCGGAATCCACAGCGGCGTGCGCAGGACGGTGGGCGCGAATTTACCCCGCGCCAGCGAGGACAGCATCAGATCCTTGGTCTTCCACGCAAGAACGATGCAGATGAACAGCGCGACCAAGGCAAAGCCCCGCACCAGCCAACGATTGGTGCGTTCGGGGCAGCGGTCCAGCAGGAAATGCACCTGAAATAGGGTGCCCGCCCGCAGCGACAGCGCCGCGCCGAAGAAGGTCATCATCACGACGCCATAGCCCGTCAGTTCCTCGGCAAAGCCGAGCGAATAGTTGAAGCCGCCACGCAGTAGCGCCTCAAGGCAGACAAGCGAGACAAGCGCCACAAGGATCGCCGCACAAAGCGCACGGGTGGCCGTGGCCAGCGCGTCGAAAAGGGGGCCAGCCGATGCCGGCCCCGAATTGGTGTTGGGTGTCATGTCACTTGCCGATGGCGGCGCGCACGGTGGCCAAGGCGGCCACATACGCGGAGCCGTTTTCCTCGGCCCAGGCCTGCCAGAACGGCGCAAGCTTTTCGGTCGCCATGGCCACATCACCATCCGCCGCCGCAACCAGCGTCATACCCGCCGCCGATTGCGCGGCTTTCTGCGCTGCTTCGTCCTCAAGGAAGGCGGCGGTGGTGGCCGGGCCTTCTTCGGCCACGATGGCGCGCAGTGTTTGCTGGGTTTCAGGCGACAGCGCGGCAAAGCGATCGGCATTGGCAATGATCATCGAGTTGCCGTAGTTCACCGCAAACCGGTAATTGTAGGGCAGGAATTCGTGCCAATTCTTGGCCCCGCCCGCCGAGGCGGTCAGAACGCCCTCGATCACACCACGCTCAAGCGAGGTCGGCACTTCGGAGCCTGACAGGGTGATCGCCGCGCCGCCGAATTCCTCGATGAACTTGCCCTGCTCGGGCGAGGTCACGCGGATCTTGTGGCCCTTCAGATCGGCAAGGCTGCCCATCTCAAACGTGGTGAAAATCGTCTGTTCGGGATAGCGATAGCCGCCCAGCAGAACCACGCCCTGCCCTGCAAAGGCCTCGACCAGCGTCGGTTCCATCGCGGCATAGGCTTTCGCCCATTCGTCGTCATTCTCGATCAGCATCGGCAGGTTCAGCACCCGCGCAATCGGCACCGTTCCCGAGAAGAAGAAATCGGCGGCCATGTCGATGATGCCGTCGCCCACAGCCTGCGTGATATCGGACGAGGCGATTTGCAGCGTTTTGCCAAGGTGCAGATCGATCTTCAGATCGCTATCTGCCGCCACACGTTCGGTGATGCGGGTCATGCCCTTCACAGCCGAGGTCGTTGAGACCGACGAATAGGTGTAGGCCGTCCAATCGTCAGCCAAGACAGGGGTTGCCAGCAGCAAAGCGGCGCTGAGGGTGGTCAGTTTCATAGGGTTTCCTCTAGGTTTTGGTGTTTGTCTTATTTCCAAGGCGTCGTTTCCCAGATGCGCGCGGCGACGGCATCCTGGGCTTGGGCCACGGCTTCGAAATCCGCGCCAAGTGCGAAAGACATCGGGTTGCCCTGTTCGGCCATCGTGGTTTGGAACGCCTCGTTCGCGTTCACCGCGTCCAATGCCGCGCGCAGTTTTTCGGCCACGTCGACCTCTAATCCGGCGGGGGCCACGATCCCGCGCAGCGAGGACATGGTGACGTCAAAGCCCAGTTCCTTGGCCGTCGGCACATCGGGCGCAAAGGGCGAGCGTTCGTCGCCCAGAACCGCCAGTACGCGCAGTTCGTCGGGGAAGTTGGTGGTTTGGCCCAGCGTCATGGTGCCAGCGGCCACATGGCCCCCCATCAACGCCGTGCGGGCCATCGACGCGCCTTTGAACGGGACAAGCGTGAATTCGGCGCCTGCGGCCTCGGCCATCATATTGGCGGCGAAATGATCGTTCCCACCAAGGCTGGACAGGCCAACCGTGATCGCGCCCGCATCGGCCTTTGCCGCGTCCAGCAGCTGGCCCAGCGTTTCAAAGGGCGATTTGGCCGCGACGACGATGGTGTTCGGATCTTCGACGAAATTGGCCAGATAGGTATAGCTGGACACGGTGTAATCGGCGTCGCGGTCCTTGGTCAGAGCCAGCGCGGCGGGCAGGTTGAATGTGCCCAGCGTGTAGCCATCGGGCGCGGCCTTGGCGACTTCGGTAAAGCCGATCTGGCCCCCCGCGCCGGGCATGTTCTTAACCACGACCGAGCCGCCAATCGCCTCTTCGAGGAACTTGGCAACGGTTCGCGCCATCACATCGGTGCCGCCGCCAGCGGAATAGCCAACGATGATTTCAATCGGTTTCTCGGGGTACTCGGCCAAGGCGGGCGTGGCGAGGGTCAGCGCGCAAAAGACGGCGCTCAGGGTGCGTTTCATGACAAATCCTCCGGTGGTCATGGGGTGAAAAGGCTTTCGTCGATGCCGTAGGTCTGCGCGGCTGTGCGCCAGAACAGGGCATCGCGTTCGGGCTGGCCAAGCGGAGAGGCCAGCCGTTTGAAGGCGTTCCAAAGGGTGCGATAGGAGAACTGGCCCTTATCGACGGGGAAATTGCTTTCGAACATCGCGCGGTCGGGGCCGAACAGATCAAGGCAGACCTGCACATGCGGGCCCCAATCCTCGGCCAGTTGGGCCGAGTCCGGCGGCACAGGCGCATCGGCATAGCGGTGGCCCATGACGGTCAGGCCAAAGCCGCCAATCTTGATCCGAGTGTTGGGCAGCGCGGCCACCTGCGCCAAGCCCTTGCGCCACGCATCGAACGCCTCGGCGCTGCGATAGGGCGTCAGGCCCAGCGGCCCGCCGCAGTGGTCCACCACAACCGTTAGGTCCGGCACCTTGCGGGCGATCGCGGCAACCTCGGACAACTGGGTTTGATAGGCCCAGATATCCAGAACCAGCCCCGCGCGGGCCAGTTCCTGCGCCGCCTGCAAGAACGCATCGCTGCGCAGCAAGCCATCCGGCGGCGGGTTGGGGTTGGACCGGATCGCTGGATCGCCATGCCAGGCGGTGGCGTTGCGAATGCCGCGCAAACGCCCCTGCCCTGCCCCGGTCAGCGCCGCCAACACGGGCGCGACCTTGGCCCCAAGCTGCATATCGGCACAGGCGATCAGGCCCACGGGATAGCGCGGCTGCGCCTGCGTCCAGCCAAGGATCGTCTGCACCTCGCCCACAGGGCGCAGCGCCTCGGGACCATCGGTCAAATACCCGGTACGACATTGCACAAACAGGCTGGCGCGGATGTCATGCCCGTCTTGGGCGTCCGTCATCAACTCCTCGGCGCGGTAGCGTCCTTCGGGGCGGTCCCACAGGTGGTGGTGGCAGTCAAAGATCGGCTGCTCGGGCGCAAGAACAGCCTCGCGCCGCTGCGCCAGCCAATCGGGCCGCACGGGGAAATGCGGGCTTGTCATCGCGGCCCCCAAAGGAACGGCCCACTGGCCCCTTCCGTGGTTTTTAGGCTCGAACACAGGCCCATTTACGCCTGACCTTCGGCCTGTCTGGCCTTGGCCAGACGCGATTTGACCAGCGGCACCACGATCACGCCGACGGTCAGGGCGACCAGAACAAGGCTGGTGGTGTTCTGGAACAGAACCGCCCAGTCTCCGCGCCCGATGCGCAGGGCAAGGCGCAGGTTTTCTTCGGCGAAGGCGCCAAGGATCAGGCCCAGCACGACGGGTGGCAGCGGGAACTTGAGCTTGTCCATCACCCAGCCCACCGCGCCAAAGCCCAGCATCAGATAGACGTCGAACATGCGGCCATGGATCGAATACACGCCGATGACCATCAGCACGATGATGATCGCGCCCAGCAAAGGCCGAGGCAGGTTCAGCAGCTTGGCGAAGGAGTTCGTCGCCAGCGAGCCGCCCAGCAGAACCAGCAGGATCGCGCCGAACAGGAACTGCCACATGAAGCCAAAGACGATATCAGAGTTATCGCGGAACAGCATCGGCCCCGGCTGCAAGCCATGCACCAAAAGCCCGCCCAGCATCACCGCAGCCACGGCAGTGCCCGGAATCCCCAGTGTTAGAGCCGGAATCAGTGCCGATGCGGTATCGGCATTGTTGGCCACCTCGGCGGCGGCAACGCCCTCGGGCTCGCCCTCGCCCCAAGTGTCGGGGGTTTTGGAGCTACGCCGCGCCTCGTTATACGACATGAACGCCGCCATCGAGCCACCCGCGCCGGGCAGAATGCCGATCCAGATCCCGATAAGCGAGCCGCGTAGCCACGTCTTCCAGAAGCCCTTCATACGCGGCAGGGCCTTCCACAGACTTTCAGTGCCCAGCTTGTTGTCGTCCACGCCGGTCTTCAGGGGCTTTTCCAGCAGGTCGATCACCGGCGGCAGGGCATAAAGGCCGACCAGCAGGATCACGATGGAGATACCATCCAGCAGTTCCAGCTGGCTAAAGGTGAAACGGTCGTTGCCATAGATCGGATCGGACCCAACAACTGAGACAAACACACCGAAACAGGCCGAAATCAGCCCCTTGATCACGCTCCCGCCCAGTAGAAAAATGATCGAGCACAGGCCGAACACGGCGACCCAGAACACCTCGGACGGGCCAAACAGCAGTGTGACCTTGGACAGCGGCGGCGCCAGCAGCATCAGCGCAAAAGCCGAGGCAATGCCGCCCAGCGACGACGACACCACCGCCACCTGAAGCGCAAAGCCCCCCTGCCCTTTCTGGGCCATCGGATAGCCGTCAAACGTGGTGGCAACGGCGGCGGGCGTGCCGGGAATGCGCAGCAGAACGGCAGGGATCGCGCCGCCATACATCGCGCCGTTGTAAATGCCCGCCATAAGGCCAAGGGCGACCAGCGGTTCCAGCCCGAAGGTGAAGGGCACCAGCACCGAAATGGCCATGGTGGCCGACAGGCCCGGCATGGCACCAACGACAATCCCGGCAATCACACCGATGATGACGGCCGCGAAATTGGCCAGCGCAAAGACGTTGGGCAACGCGTGAAGAAGATCAGTGTACATGGGTCAGCTCCAGAACCGGCCAGCGGGGAATTCCTGGTTCATGCCCAGATCGAAAATCAGCCAGATCGCGCCGACCACAGTGACGGTCGCCACCAACAGACCCAGCGGATGGCGAAAGCCGAACAACCACGCGACGGTGGGAATGATCAGCGCCGTACTGGGGTAGAACCCGACCAGATCGCAGGCCACGGCATAGGCCACGACCAGACCAAAGGCGCCGATCACCCGTTTGGGGGATTGGGCCACGGGTGCCGCCTTCTCGCCCTTGGCGGCGCGGCGCTGGTCGGCCAGCAACAGCAGCACAGACAGGGCAATCAGCCCGATCAGCATCGCGGCAGGCAAAAGCGCCGAGATGGGGCGCAATTCAAACGTCGGGACAAGCAGCGCAGCGGCGATCACGATCAAGCCGATGGCGGTCAGGGTCTCGGGGCGCAGCACACGCGGGCGGGGCTGTGACATGGGAGTCTTCCTGTGATGAAAATGGCAGGAATGGCTGGCGGCGAGGGAGCAACGCCACCAGCCAGCGTCTAGGCGCGATGCGCCTTAGTTCCAGGGGGTCTCGGCCCACACCTTGGCGGCCAGATCGTAAAGATCCGAGGTCAGCGCCTTGAAGGCGTCGCCGCGCACGATCTCGACCGGGTTCGCGGTGTCGGCCATCGCTTTGAGGAAGTCCTGATCGCCGGAAAGCTGCTCAAACGCGGCGTCCAGCTTGGCCACCACATCACCGGGCAGGCCAGCGGGGGCCACGAACCCGCGCATCGAGCCGTTGACCAGTTCGATACCCTGTTCCTTGAAGGTCGGCAGATCGGGCGCGAAGCGCGAACGCTCTTCGGTGGCAACGCCCAGTACGTTCAACTCCTCCGTGAAGCTGGCGACTTCGGAAATGTTCAGAATGCCCATCGCCACATGGCCGCCCATAAGCGCCGTCCGCGCCGGAGCCGAGCCTTTGAACGGCACGATGGTGAATTCCGCGCCCGTCAGGGTTTGCAGCTTGATCAGCGCGAAATGGTCATCCCCGCCCAGCGAGGACATGCCAACAGTGATCGCACCCGGCGCTTCCAGCGCGGCGGCAATCAGCGCGTCGATGGTGGTCAGACCGCTGCCCTTGCCGGTGACGATCACGTTGGGATCGTTCACCACGTTGGCCAGATAGGTAAAGCTTTCGCGGTCATAGCCTGCTTCGCGGTCGATGGTGCGCGCCATCATCCCCGGCAGGTTGAACGTGCCCAGCGTATAGCCATCGGGGGCAGATCCCGCGACTTCGGTCACGCCGATCTGGCCCGACGCGCCGGGCATGTTTTTCACAACGATGCTGGCACCCTCGCCCAGATATTTTTCAATGAACAGCGCGGCGGTACGGGCCATCACATCGGTGCCGCCACCTGCGGAATAGCCAACGATCACCTCGATCGGCTTTTCGGGGTATTCGGCCAAAGCCGCGCCTGCGGCCAGAACCAGCGCTCCGGTCAGGGCGGTCGTTTTGAAGATGTTGAACATGATACTCCTCCTGTTCATGCAGTGGTTATTCGGGCATCTCGCAGCCGCGCTCTTTCAAGGCGCGGTCTACCCATGTCCGGTCGTTTGTGCCCGCTTCGATGGCGGCCATCTGTTTGATTTCTGCTGCGGATTTCGCCTGTGTCTGGGCCAGAACCGCCTCGGCCTCGGCCAGCGGCACACAATGCACGCCGTCGCTGTCACCGATCACGATATCGCCCGGATGGATGACCATGCCGCCAAGGCTGACCGGCACGTTGACCTCGCCGGGGCCGTCCTTGTAGGGGCCGCGATGCGTGACACCAACGGCCCAGGTCGGCAGGTTGAAGCTGCGGAAGAAATCAAAATCGCGGATCGCGCCATTCAGCACGAAGCCCGCCACGCCTTTCTTCATCGCATAGGCCAGCATCAACTCGCCCATCAGGGCGTTGGTCAAATCGCCGCCCGCATCGCAAACGATCACATCGCCCGGCACGGCCATGTCGATGGCCTTGTGCAGCATCAGGTTATCGCCGGGGCGGGTTTTCACGGTCAGGGCAACGCCGGCCATGGTGCCACTGCTGTGCATCGGGCGCAGCGTGGGGCCAGCGGCGGTAACGCGCGCCATACTGTCCGAGACATTGGCGACAGGCAGCTTGGCAAACGCCTCAACCAGCGCTTTCGGGGCGGTTTGGGTGCGGTTCAATACGCGGAAACCTGCGGGCATGGGATGGTCCTTTGAATTGGGTCAGACAGCAGCGGATGAGGCTGCCAGCAGCTTGCGATTGATGATGCGTTCGGGCGGCAGCGGCTGGCCTTCCAGCACTTGGAAAATACCGCGCAGGGCCTCGGTGCCGACGCGAGCGTTGGCCTCGGCGGTGACGCCTCCGATATGCGGGGTCACAACAATGCCCGGCACGTCGAAGAAAATGTGATCGGCGGCGGGCGGCTCCTTGGCGAAGGTATCCAGCCCGGCCCCCGCGATGTGGCCTGCGTTGACGGCGGCCACCAAAGCCGCCTCGTCGATCAGGCCACCGCGTGCGGTATTGACCACGAAAGCCCCCTCGGGCATCCGCGCCAGCGCCTCGGCATTGATAATCTCGCGGGTGTCGTCGGTCAGCGGGCAATGCAGCGACAGCACGTCCGAGCCTGCAAACAGATCCTCCGTGGTGGCGCAACGGCGCGCACTGACCTGCGCAAAGGCCTCGTCAGCGGCGTAAGGGTCATAGGCGATCAGGGTCAGGCCCAGCCCCTTGGCGATATGGCCCGTGGCTTGCGCAATCGCGCCAATCCCCATCAGGCCCATCGTCAGGCCCGCCAGCTCGCGGCCCTTGAAGCCCGGCTTGTCCCAGCGGCCTTGGTGCAGGCTTTCGTTCAGCGGCACCACCTTCTTGGCCACCGTCAGCAACAGGGCAATCGCGTGCTCGGCCACCGACACGGCATTCGCCCCCGTGGCGACCAGCACCGGAATACCCCGTTCGGCCGCTGCGGCAATGTCGATGTTATCGACGCCAACGCCATGCTTGGAAATCACCTTGAGGTTCGGCGCGGCATCCATCACCGAGGCATCGACCCGCCCCATCCGCGACACGATCCCCACCGCGCCGGATTTGACCATATGTTCGGCAATCACCTCGGCATCGGCATAGGGCGGGGTGTGGACAAGGGTATAGCCCTGCGCGTCCGCCAGCGCCTTGGCAGCGGGTGCTAGGTCGGGACCGGTGACAAGAATGGTCTTGCTCATGGCACATCTCTCCTGTGGCGCGACCATGGGGATGGCGCACCTGTATTGCTTTGATTTGTCTGGAAAGCCCCTGCCCTGCCTCGATCAGAGCGGCGCTATCTCCTCCGTTCCAAATGTGTTAAGCGAAAGCAGGGCTTCACAACAGCGCGTAATTTTGGTTATTAAGTTAAGAAAAACTGGATTAATGCCTTGGATACCCGCCAACTCAAGACCCTTGTCGCCATTCACACCCATGGCACCTTTGCCCAAGCCTCGGATGTTGTGCGGCTAACGCCCTCTGCCGTGAGCCAGCAGATTCACGCGCTGGAACAAGAGCTTGGCGTTACGCTTTTCGACCGCAGCAGCCGCCCGCCCAGCTTTACCCCCGAGGGGATGCAGGTGCTGGATATGGCCAAGGACATGTTGCAACGGGCCGACGACGCGCGGGCCTCGTTACGGGGGGATGTGATCGCCGGAACGCTGATGCTTGGATCGGTCCGGTCCGGAGCGCTGAACCTGCTACCGCGCGCGATTGTTCAGATGCGCGCCGAACACCCACAGTTGAAAATTGATCTGCGGGTGTCCTTTTCCTCACCGCTCATCGCAGATGTCGCCTCAGGCCGATTGGACGCGGCGGTCGTGGCTGAGCATATCGGCTTCCCGTCGGCGTTGCGCTGGTCACCCTTCCTGCGGGAACCGCTTTGGTTGATCGCGCCTCCCGGGACCAAGGTCAGCGATCCAATCACATGGTTAAACACGATGCCCTTTGTGCGCTTTGCGAGCCCCGTGCCGCTGGCCAATCTGATCGACACCGAACTGTCGCGCATGGGCGTGGTCACGCAGGACGTGGCGCAGATTGATACCATCGGATCCATCGTTACTTGCGTAAGGCAAGGTCTCGGGATTGCTGTTGCGCCCCATGCGGCACTTCAGGAGCCCGACCTTGAGACCCTCGTGCGTATCCCCTTTGGCACGCCGCAGATCGCCCGGCAAATCGGGATTGTCGAACGCGTGGCCTCATCGCGAAAAGACCTGATTGCCAGCATGCACGATGTTCTGGTTGACCTATGCGGCGAACATGGCGTGCCGAAAAGCGGCCGCTAGCGGAATGCAAAAAGGGCAGGGTTTCCCCTGCCCTTTCGGTTTGTCCCTGCGGGGACGTTAGTCATCCAACGCGGCAAGAAAGGCGGAAACGGCCTGTTCCAAACGGTGGCGGTCCACGTCGGAAAAGTCGCGGTCCATCATCAGCTCAACCTTCCCCTTACGCGCCGAGCAACGCACTGTCCCCGCGGGGACATTTAGGCGAAGCGTGGTTTTCGCGGCCCCGGTTGACGCGATGGCCGCGGGTTTGTCCCCTGCCCCTTTTGCCGCATAGACCCGCAGAACATCCAACTCGGCATCCGGTGTTTCGGCACTGATGGCGGCCAGCGATGCCTTGATCTTGGCCCCCGCCCCGCGATCATGCGACAGGCGTTTTTCCAATTGCAGCCCCAGCGCGCGCGGGATCGCTTCGGGGAATTTCAGGCTATCGCCGATCTGTTCCAGCATTGTCGCAAAGTGCCGAATGTAGCTGCGCTTTTGACGGTTGGCCGAGGCGTAGAGGATCGCAACAGCCCCCTCAACCGAGTCTGTTTCAGTCTCTGGGTCTTGGGCGTAGTTCAGAGCCAATTGCGCCATTTCGGCAAAGGAAATGTCCCGGCGGACAAGGTTTTCATCGACCATGCGGCGATAGAGGTTTTCCAGCGCTTCGCCCGTTGCGACCAGACCGGCGGGAATGCGGGCAAAGGCCTCATCCCCGGTTTCATCGAACAGGGCGCGGTAGGCCGCCAAACGGCGAAAGCCCTGCACAAGTTCATAGCCGTCGCCCACAGGTTCCACCCGGATCGGGTTCGACAAACCAATCGCGCGGATCGAGTCCTTCAACTCGTCCAGATCGGGGTCGCGGGTGGCCGACCGGTCGCGGGTCAGTTTGCTGACCTGGATCGCATCCAGCGGGATCAGATCAACGATCAGCCCCTGCTTTTTCAGTCGCACATGTTCATGCGCGAGGCGGTCATTTTCATCCCGGATCGCTTGTTCCGCCTCGGTCCGAGCACGCAACGCCCCCGCATTCTCTGAAATCGCCGTGGCCATCGGGCCGCGCCGCGCCTCGGTCGGGGCGTCAGCTTCGGGCTGCGGGGCAGGGGTGTCAGACGGGAAATCAATATCGAATACGCGACGCTTCTTCATGCCTCATCCTCCATCTTATCCCACGCCAGCAGGATGTTTGCTTTGAACTCTTCATAGGCCTGATCGAACGAGGCCCGCGCCCGGCGCCACGTTTCACGGGTCATGGACCGGTAGTCGATCTCATAGACCGAGCTTAGGAAGCGCCCCGACTGTTCGACCGCGCGGGTCAGCTCAATCGGGTGTTCGGTGATCCTGTCGCCAAAGACTTTTTGAAACGCCTGCTGCATCGCGCGGTGCAAATCGTTGCCGGTCTCAAACCGCGTCAGCAGAAACCGTACGTCCAGAAATGCCTTGGGCAAAGGCATTGTCCCCGCGGGGACAACCCCGTTGAAGGCCGTCAGATCCTCTAGCGCCTCGGATAGCTGGCCGATGAAACTGGTCGTCGAGTCATATTCCCAATAGCCGGGGCCGGACGGGATATAGAGCATATCAGCGGCGAACACGGCGTTCATCGACTGATAGCCAATCGCGGGCGGGCAGTCGAAAATGATCAGGTCATAGGCATCGCTGGGCAGGCTATCGAGGTAGCGGCTGACCGCAGCAAAGAACGACCACTCCGGGTTCAGGTGGCGATACTGGGCGCTGGCAAATTCGACAAAGGCCGCGTTGGCACAGCTTGGGATCAGATCGATCGTCGGCCAGCAGGTGGACTTGATGAAATCGCCGCCGCGCAGATCCTGCAAGCCCATCGAGGTGACGGCATCGGGCAGGCGGCGTTGGGGTAGGGCGGCGCCACTTTCGGCCCCGCGCGCGGCGCTGTTCATCCGTTCGGTTTCATTGATCAGGTCGCGGGCCATGATGCCCCAGACCGTATATTCCTCGGTCACGTCCGACAGGCCCATCGAATGCGACAGCGTGGCCTGCGGATCGAAATCGACGCAAAGCACACGGTATCCATCCAGCGCGGCGGCATGGGCAAAGTGCAGCGCGGTGGTGGACTTGCCGGCGCCGCCTTTGAAGTTGGCCACAGCCACGCGCATCGCGCGCTTGCCCGCCGGGCGTTTGGGCATCATCGACTTGCGGTTCACCTTGATACGGCGGCGCAGTTCGTTGATTTCTTCCAGCGTATACCAGCGCTGGCGGCCATCCTCTTCGACCAAGCCTTGCGGCAAGGTAGGGTCGGCGGCCAGACGCCCGCGCAGGGTGGACTGATTAACCTTGAAGATCAGCTCGGCCACTTCCCAGCTTGAAAAGCGCCGAAGCGTCTTTTCCATCTGCGGTGAAAAGGTCTGCTGGCGGATCCAGCTTTGCATTTTAAGGGACTGCGCCTGCATCTGTGCCAGATCGTTATGATTATACATTCTGCCTCCTGTCCCCGCGGGGACGCTAAATCCGGTCACTTTCCGATTTACGCCGTATTTGCAAAAAAGGCAAAAGCTAATATCGTATAAACAGACAGTTCCGCTGTTTTCAGATTTCCTTAGGAAAACAAGGTGTCAGCAGGGGAAAGCGATTCGCAGCATTAGGGGATTTCCATTGGCACCCGCGCTACGAATAGGGGACAGTTAGACCCGACCCCACCAGATAATGGGGGACAAAATCCGACAACTAGGGGACAGCCAGAGTGTCCCCCAATACCATATCAATACCCTTTCTTTCGAAATTGGATTTGGGATTTGAAGGTAAACTCCCAACACCCTTGACAGAATCGTGCTTTAGGACGCTAATTAGGCACAACAACGGAACGGCGCTGACTTCACCGCACGATCCGATAAGAAAATAATAACCATCGGGGCCCAACGTCCCATGAGCAGACACCCGCAACATCGGCGGGACAAGACAGGAAAGGCATTGGCATGCTGACGGCAAAGCCCGTAGGCCGACATGCAGCAGGGATGAAATATGACCTGCTCACGGCACTTGGCTCTTACGCCTTGTCGAAGGACAAGGGCGACCAGCGGCTGATCTTCCGCCTGATGACTCTGGTGACCGCACGCTACAATTGGGGGCGCGACCAGCTGGCCGTAGGGCAACGCGAAATCGCCCGGCTGTGGCATGTCGACGAACGCACCGTGAAACGAGAGATGGCCAAGCTCCGCGCGATGGGCTGGCTGATTGTCTCGCGGCAAGGCGCACGGGGCCGCGTCACGGAATACAGCCTTGGTCTTGATCGTATCCTTGCCGATACAACTCAGGTCTGGGCGGCGGTCGGACCTGATTTCGAAACGCGCTTGTCTGTCCCCGCGGGGACAGAATCAAACGTAGTCCCCATGACACCGAAACAGCCCATCGCCGCGCCCGAGATCAAAGACGACCATGAATGGTCTTTGGCGCGGGCGCTTTTGCACACTCAAGACAAGGCGATCTATGCCGCGTGGTTTCAGGAATTGCAGCGTGAGGGCAGGGCAGGGGGCCGCTTGCGCCTGTCGGCCCCGACCCGCTTTCACGCCAGCTATATCGCCACGCATATGAACGCGCGTCTGACGGCGGCGTGCCAGAGTGTAGACGACAGTGTGACATCGGTCGAAGTGGTCGCGCGTGGCTAAGCGCCGCCTTACCCTGTGATGGCCCAGACCGCGACAACCCACAGCGACAGCAAACCGCCCGTTATCAGCGCATAAGGGCCGTTCCAGCCCAAACCAACCTTACGCGCTGGCACCTCGCCCAAACGGGCCACCAGAACGGTGTTGGCTGTAAAGGGCGACGTCATCCCGCACAGCGCCCAACCGCAGATCAGCGCCACGCCGATGGCGGTGGCCGAGGCCCCCAAGGTTTCTGGCGCGGGCAGAAGCGAAATGATCAGCGCGACGCTCAGCAGCGGATTGGCGCCAATCTGGCCCAGCAAAGGCACAAGCCAAACCAGACCGATCAGCATCAGCCACGGCGGGATCTGTGGCATGGCACCGGCCCCAAGATAGGGGGCCATAAGGGGTGCGGCGACGGCGCCGATATAGCCCGCGCTCATCAACAGCATCAGCTCGCCTTTATAGCCGGGCAGGACTTGGGCGAGGAATGTCATGCAGGTCCGCCACAGGGGCGGCGATCCCGCGCCGCGTTGCGTGGCCATCCACGCCACCGAAAGCGCGGGTACGACGATCATCACCACGGCCACGATCCGCACGTCGAACAGGCTGTAGAGGGTGGCCACCAAAGCGGCGAGGATCAGGAAAAGCCAGACCATCGGCATCATCAGCGCCCATGTGCCTTGCACCTCGCGCGGGGGGGCGGCAGTGGTCAGCTTGGGCTTGAAGACCGTGTCCAGCGCCCATCCGGTGCCCGCGATGATGACCGATGACCCAATACCGGGCAGGGCCAGATCGAACCACGATAGGGCAGGGTAGAAAGACAGAATAACCGCCGTCGAAAAGGTCAGCGGCGACCACGTCAGAACCGAACAAAAGCCCCGGTGGATGGCCAGCAACATCCGGCGGCGGCGGTGGTAGCGGATCTCGGGGTTGGTTTCTTGTTGCGCATTGGCGCTGGCAAGGCTGCCCAGAAGCGTCACGGCGCCATAGCCCAGAAGGTTGGAATAAAGCTGCGATCCAAAGGTCAGCGACAGATAGCGCCGCCCCGGTGGTTGGCTGGCCAGAAAGCGCCCTGCCTTGGTGACCGAAGGATCAAGCCCCGCCGCATATTGCAGCGTGGCCAGCGCACAGAAATAGGCCCCAATCATGCCTGCGTTGCCAGCGGCGCGGATCAGGGCGTCAGGCGCGGCATCGGGCTGGAGCCACCACAGTGCCGCGCTCAGAAGGGCGGCCACGGCAGCAAATGCACGGCGGCCATTCGTGACGTTCGGGAACAAGACAACCGCGATGGCGACGACCAACACCGCTTCGACCAATGGCAGCGCAAGCAGATGCCATTCCCCAAGGCAGACGACGGCGAAAAGGGCTGAAAGCAGGCCCGCCAGCAGCATGTTCATGTGTCGTCTCCTGGTGATGGTGTTGGCCCTTGATCGGCAATCAAGGGCATACTGCGCACGTTCCCATACCTCGACGCGATTTTCGCGCAACTTCAACCCCGAAATGGCCTATAGCAGGATTGCCCAAACGTGATGGGGCCGCGCTGAAAGGTGGATTTCAACGACGCGCGGACTGTGACCGCAGCTTGAAAAAGGTGGGACGTCGCCGAAGGTGGGGGAAACCTTTTCCAACCAAATCTTGGGCAAATGGCAAAGGCCGACCGCTTTACACGGTCGGCCTTTTGCTTAGGCGTTGAACTCTAGGTGAACCTTCACCGATTTGGACCGATCCGCAGCAGCTTTGAACGCGGCCTCGGCCTCCTCCAACGGATAGCGCCCGGTAACAATCGGCGCGACGTTGATCTTGCCCGAAACGATGGCCTCAACGGCTTCGGCGAATTCTTCGTGGAACCGGTGGGTGCCTTGGAACTGGATTTCCTTGGCCACCAGCGCATTGATCGGAACGGGCGTGTCGCCCGTCACACCAACCTGCACCAACACCCCGCGCGGACGCAGGCTGGCCACAGCCGATGCAATTGCAGGACCCGCAGCCGAACATTCGAAGGCCAGATGGAAATAGCCCTTGTCTGCGGCGTAGCGGGCCATTTCGGCCCCGTCGCGTGCCACATTGATCGTGCGGGTCGCACCCATCTGGCGGGCCACCTCAAGCACCGCGTCCTGAAGATCGGTCACAACGATTTCCGCAGCGCCCGCCGCAGCGGCGGCGGCGACGCACAAAATTCCGATGGGGCCCGCCCCGGTAACCAACACGCGCTTGCCTGCAATCTCGCCCGCCATACGCGCGGCGTGCAGGCATACGGCCAAAGGTTCGGCACAGGCGACGGCGTGCAGATCGGCGCTGTCCGGCACCTTGATGCATTGCGTGGCAGGCAGAACCAAATGGTCGCGGAACAGTCCCTGTTCATGCGGCAAACGAATGGCCGATCCGTTGAAGCGCATCGTCAGGCAATGCATCGGCAGCCCTTCGGTGCAATAGCCGCAAGTGCCACAAGGGCGGCTGGGGTTGATTGCCACGCCATCGCCGGGGGTCAGCCCGGTAACACCCTCACCAACCGCAACCACACGGCCCGAGGCCTCATGGCCCAGAATGATCGGCTCGCGCACGCGGATCGTGCCAATACCGCCGTCCGACAGGTAATGCATGTCAGATCCGCAGATCCCTCCGGCGGCGATGGCAACCATCACCTGACCGGGGCCGGGGGCGGCCACCTCTTCGGTTTCGATGCGAAGGTCATTTTGGCCGTAAAGGCGGCACACGCGCGTGGTGGTCATAGATTGGTTCACTTGGTCAAGAGAGAGGGCAGCCACGTCGCCAAAGCCGGAACATAGGACACGGCAAACAGGACGAGGATATTGGTCAGAAGGAACGGCAGGATCGCAATTACCACCGGCATCAGCGGCAGCCGCGCAATGCCCGCGCAGACGAACAGGCACACGCCCACGGGCGGTGTTGTCAGGCCGATCATCAGGTTCAGCACGGCAAAGGTCGCAAAGTGCAACGGGTCAATACCCACCGCTTGGGCCAGCGACAGAAGCGGCACGAACAGGATGATGAGGGCGGCAATCGTCTCCATGAACATGCCGACAAACAGCAGCAGCAGGTTGATCAACAGGATCACAAGGAACTTGTTGTCGGTGAAAGACAGAACCCCGTCAGCGATGGCTTGGGGGATACGCTCAGACACCAAAATCCAGCCAAAGACGTTGGCAAAGCCCACCAGCGCAAGGATGCCAGCAGCGGAAACGGCGCTGTCCACCAAGATCATCGGCACTTTGCGGACCGGCAATTCGCGATAGATGAACGCGCCAACGATGAAGGCATAGACGCTGGCCACAACGGCGGTTTCGGTGGGCGTCGCAAGGCCCGACAGAAGGCCGTAGATGATCAGGAACGTCATCGCCAGCGCCCAGAATGCGCCCGAGAAGGACCGTCCAACCTCGCCCACGCCCTGCCATTCCTGACGCGGGAAGTTGCGGCGCGCCGAAATGATGTAGGCCGTGACCATCATGGCTAGGCCCATCAGAATACCGGGGATCGCCCCTGCAAGGAACATCTGCCCCACCGAAATGCCCGACAGCGCGCCGACGATGATCATCGGAACCGAGGGCGGGATGATCAGCCCAACGGTTGAACTTGCAGCGGTGACAGCGGCGGAAAAGTCCGCCGGATAGCCTGCCTTTTTCATGCCGGGGATCAGCACGCCGCCAATGCTGGCCGCATCGGCAACGGCGGTGCCGGTGATCCCGCCAAACAGCATCGAGGCGGCGATATTGGTCAGGCCAAGCCCGCCGCGAATCCAGCCGACCAGCGCGTTGGCAAAGCGGATGATGCGGCCCGTGATGCCGCCTTGGTTCATCAGGTTGCCCGCAAGGATAAAGCCGGGGATCGACAGCAGCACGAACACATCCATGCCCGCGTACATCTTTTGCGGCATGACCACGGGGGGAATGCCCGCCAGCATCAGATAGGCCAGCGACGACAGGCCAAGCGTCACCGCAACCGGGATGCCCATAACCAAACCGCCCACAAAGACAGAGAACAGAACGACGACATCCATAGGTTATTCCTCGTCGGCTTTGACGGGTTTGCCGTCTTCGGTGCCGGTCAGCATGCCAAGCACGCGCAGGCCCGCAAACACGGCCAGAAACGCCAGCAGCAGCCAAACGGTCAGGTGTATGTAATCCATCCGCACGCCAAGCGCGGGCGACGTCTGCATTTTGCCGATGGCGACATAGCGCCAAGCGTGGCTAAGCAGGTAGACGGCAAGGGCGCAGGTTGCGATGGCCGAAACCAGCCGCAGCAGCCACGGCAATTTGCCGGGCAGGTATTCGCAAACCACATCGACGTTCACCAGATCACCCGTTCGAAACGCCAGCCCCGCGCCGAAGGCGACGCAGTATAGCAAGGCGTAACGGGTCAGTTCCTCGGTCCAGACGGGGGCAAAGCCCGTCAAACGGCCCGTGACCTGAAGAAGCACCGCGCCAATCAGCACGGCAAAGGACAGCCCCGCGCCCCATTGGGCAATGCGGGTGGCAATGTGGATGAGTGTGTCAGTGATGCGCATGCGCGGGCCCCTAAACGCAAAATCTCCGGCGCCGCGATAACGGCGCCGGAGCGATTGGCCAAATCAGTTCGAGAACAGGCCTTCGACGATCGGCTTGATCTCGTCGTTGACGTTGGCAAGCACGGCGTCTTTCGCAGCGGCTTGGAAGGCGGCTGCATCTACCTCGACGAAGGTCATGCCTTTTTCCTCAAGGAAGGCGCGGTCTGCGGCGAGCGAGGCGTTGAACAGCTCACGCTCATAGGCTTGGGCGCGGGCGGCGGCTTCGGTCACAGCGGCCTGATCGTCAGCCGACAGCTTGTTCCAGGTGCTTTCCGCGATGGTCAGATAGATCCACGAACGGACGTGGTCGGTCAGGTTCACGTGGCTTTGCACTTCGTAGAACGAGGCCGATTTGATCAGAGCCAGCGGGTTTTCCTGGCTTTCGATGGTGCCGTTCTGCAGCGAGGTGAACACCTCAGAGAAGGCCATCGGGCCGGGGTTCGCGCCAAGCGCTTTCCACACGTCCACGAACAGCGGCACGTTCGGCACGCGCATTTTCAGGCCGTTCAGATCAGCCGGGGTGGTGATCGGACGGTTCGAGGTCAGATCACGGGCGCCGCGTGCGAAATAGGCGATCGGGCGGATCTGAACCTTTTCGACGATCTGCGCTTTGATTGCGTCTCCGGTTTCACCCGAGGCAAAGGCGTCCATGTCGTCGATGGTTTTGAACGCGTAGGGCACAGCCAGAAGCGCGGCCATCGGGGCCCAGTTCTGAAGGCTTTCGCCGGTGATCGTCATATCGACGGTGCCAAGCTGCATGCCGTTGATCAGGTCGATTTCCTTACCAAGGCTTTCGTTCGGGAACACCTCAACCGCGATGCGGCCATCGGTCAGCGCCGAAAGCTCTTCGCCGAATTTCACCGACGCCAGGTGCCAGGGGTTTTCCTCATTGGCGAGGTGGCCCAGCTTCAGCGTCATTTCCTGCGCCGAAACCGACCCGGCCAGCAGGGCCATCGCGGTTGCCGCGGCTGCGGCGAATTTCCATTTAATTGACATGACTTACTCCTCCTTGATAGGCACGTTGACCGGTTCGGGAATGGCCCCGTCCGGCAGTTCGAAAAATTCAGGGTTGGCGGCGTGGATCTGCGGCAGGTCAGAAAGAACCTCGCGCAGGTGGCCACGAATGGCCGCGTTCGCGCCGGTCGGATCGCCTTTTTCAATGCGATCCACGACGGCTTCGTGCTGGGTGACCAGCTTTTGCACCGGGAAATGGCTGAGAGACAGAAAGCGCACGCGGTCCATCTGCGACTTAAGCCCCTCGATCAGCTTCCAGGC
This sequence comes from Pseudoprimorskyibacter insulae, assembly GCF_900302505.1. Lineage (GTDB taxonomy): Bacteria > Pseudomonadota > Alphaproteobacteria > Rhodobacterales > Rhodobacteraceae > Pseudoprimorskyibacter > Pseudoprimorskyibacter insulae. The sequence goes on from NZ_OMOJ01000013.1 coordinate 66,653, forward strand.
ACCGCGCTTGCCTGCGGCATCGGCCAAGGTGCGGTGGAAGCGTTCATCCTGTTCGATGAAGGTTTTTGGTTCGGTCGCCGCAACCTCGCGCTGCACTTTCAATTGCGCGCGCAGATCGCGGATCACGGTGGGGTCTGGCGCGTTTGCCAGAATGGCGACGATATCGGCCTCAATCGCCTCGCGCAGAAAGCGTGCGTCCAGAACGGCGGTGTAGTTGATCTTGGTGATGATGGTGCCGCGCTGGGGCAGGATCGCCAAAAGGCCCTCACCCGCCAGTTTGATGAACGCCTCGCGCACGGGCTGGCGGCTGACATCGCAGGCGCGGCCAATCTCGCTTTCGGAAATCCGATCACCGGGGGCGAATTTGTTGTGGATGATCGCGTTTCGCAGCCGTGCATAAATCTGCGGAGAAATGGCCGAAGCCGGATCCAGATCGTTCGCAATAATCCCGTATGCCGTCATGATTCGCTGTCCTCCCTGCTGTCAGATACCATACTTCCATACTAGTCAGCAATCCAGAGAGATGATAGAAACATTTCCTGTCGATGATAGAAAGACGGCAACGAGTCGGGAGAACGGTAGATGAAACAGACATGGCGGTGGTTTGGGCCCAAGGATTTGGTGTCGATTGATGACACCTTGCAGGCAGGGGTCGAGGGTATCGTATCCGCCCTGCACCATGTGCCGACCGGTGCCGTCTGGACCCCGGCCGAGATCGCGCAACGCCAGCGCGAGATTGCCACGATGAAAGATGGCAGCCCCTCGGGGATCGCGTGGGATGTGGTCGAAAGCCTGCCCGTGTCTGAGGATATCAAGAAGCAGCAGGGCGCTTGGCGTGACCATATCGCCAATTACAAAACCAGCCTGCGCCATCTGGCCGAGGCCGGGATTGAGGTGATCTGCTATAATTTCATGCCCGTTCTTGACTGGACGCGCACCGATCTGGCGTGGCGTCGCCCCAATGGCGCGACCTGCATGCGCTTTGACCTGACCGATTTCGCCGCCTTCGATCTGCATATCCTCAAGCGTCCCGGCGCTGAGGAGGATTTTGACGACGCCCTGCGCGCCGCCGCCGCCGAACGCTTTGCCAAGATGGATGATGCTCGCCGCGATGAGCTGGCCAAGAACGTGGTGTTTGGTCTGCCCGGCGCTGCCGAAAGCTTTAGCCTTGAGGATGTGCGCCAGCATATCGCCGAGTATGCCAGCATCTCCGAAGACCGCCTGCGCGCCCATCTGATTGATTTCCTGTCCGAGGTCACGCCTGTCGCCGAAGAACTTGGCCTGCGTCTGTGCTGCCACCCCGACGATCCGCCCGTTCCGCTTTTGGGCTTGCCGCGCATCATGTCGACCGAGGCGCATTATGCCGCCGTGATGGTTGCCGTCGACCGCACCGCCAACGGGATCACGCTGTGTTCCGGCTCGCTCGGGGCGCGGCCTGACAATGACTTGCCCGGCATGATGGAGCGTTGGGGCAGCCGCGTTCATTTCCTTCACCTGCGCAACGTAAAGCGCGAAACGACGGATATTCGCGGCTCGTTCTTCGAAGATGAACACCTGCGCGGCGATACCGATATGGTTGCCTTGCTGGCCGCTGCGCTGCGCGAAGAGGCGCGCCGGAAGGCCGAGGGCCGCGCCGATTGGTCGATCCCGTTCCGCCCCGATCACGGCCAGGACATTCTGGACGATCTGGGCCGCAAGGCGCAGCCGGGCTATCCGGCGATTGGCCGCTTGAAAGGTTTGGCCGAATTGCGCGGGGCCATCGCAGGGCTGCAACACGGCGCTGCGCAATGATCCGTCTGACATCGCTAGACACAGTGCCGGGTGCCGTACAGCGCCCGGGCTTCACCCCTGCAAACCACAAAGCCGGGATCGTGCATATTGGCCTTGGCGCGTTCCACAAGGCGCATCAGGCCGTCTATACCGATGACGCTTTGGCCGCATCCGGCGGCGATTGGCGGATCATCGGCGTCAGCCTGCGTAGCCCCGCCCCGGCCGAGGAACTGACCCCGCAGAACGGCCTTTATACGGTGCTCGAACGCAGCGCGTCGGGCACCAGGGCGCGGGTGATTGGCGCAATGGCAGCGGCCTATTGCCTGACTGCCGACCGCGATGCTGTGCTGACTGCCCTGACTGCGCCGGAAACGCGGATTGTCTCGATCACCGTCACGGAAAAGGGCTATGGCCTTGACCGCGCGACAGGCGGGATTGACCGCACGCATCCCGCAATTGCCGCCGATTTGGCCAACCCCGAGGCGCCGTTGGGCCTGGCGGGTTTGCTGGTTTGGGCTTTGGCCCGCCGCCGCGCCGCCGGGATCGCGCCTTTCACCGTGCTGTGCTGCGATAACCTGCCCGACAACGGCCCCTTGGTGCGCGGCCTTCTGGTGGATTTCGCCCGCCACACCGCCCCTGATCTGGCCGAGTTCATCGCGCAAGACGTGGCTTTCCCCGCCACGATGGTTGATCGCATCACCCCGGCGCGCGGCGCAGAAACGGCGGCGCTCGTGGCTGACCTTACCGGGCATGACGACAAAGCCGCCATCGAATGCGAGGCTTTCCGCCAATGGGTGATCGAGGATCATTTCCCAACTGGCCGCCCCACGTGGGAGGCCGGCGGCGCGATCTTCGTGCAAAACGTCTCGCCCTATGAGGATATGAAGCTGCGGATGCTGAACGGCACCCATTCGATGCTGGCCTATTCCGGCTTTCTTGCGGGCCGCAAATACGTGCGCGATGTGATGGCCGATCCGGCACTTGCCGCATTGGTGCGCCGCCATTTGGCCGCCGCTGCCGCAACGCTTGATCCGCTGGAGGGCGTGGATTTCAGCCAATACGCCCGCGATCTTGAGGAACGTTTCCGCAATCCGCATCTGGGGCATGAGACCTATCAGATTGCCATGGATGGCACCGAAAAGATGCCTCAGCGCATCTTTGCCCCGGCGGTGATCGCGCAGGACCGCGGCCAATCGCTTGAGGCGTTTGCCTTCGCCACCGCCGCGTGGCTGCGCTATACCTTGGGTGAAACGGATGACGGCCAGCCCTATGCCCTGCGCGACCCGCGCGAGGCCGAGTTGCGTTTCGACGGAAGCCGAGCGGATGCAAAAGCCGTGCTTGACCACGTGTTCGCTTTGCCCGGCCTGATGCCCGAAGCCTTGCGCGATTGCCCAAATTGGCGGGACGCCGTGCAGCGCCATCTGGCGTGGCTGTTGGATCGGGGCGTTGCGGTGGCCATCCAAGACTTGGCCGTGTCGCGCTGATCACGGGAAGGTCCGTTTTGGCCTTGAATTTATCGGCATAAATAGTGTGCTATTGGGAGCGCGACGGTTTTATAACGATAAAAAATGAGGTTCCTGTATGGACGGCGCCGCCCCCGAGGCCCAACGCCCCAGACGCTCTCGCCCTGTGCGGGTCGCTGATGAGATCAAACAATGGGTGGTCGAGCGTGACCTGAAGAAAGGCGATAAGCTTCCCAACGAAAGCGCGATGATCGCGCAGTTTGGCGTCTCGAAAGGCACGGTCCGCGAAGCGCTGCGCATCCTTGAGGCACAAGGGTTGATCGCCACCAAAACCGGGCCGGGCGGTGGTAGCATCGTGGGCGAGGTTACGGTTGAACGGGCGCGGGCGCTTTTGGGCAACTATTTCTATTTTCAGGATTTGTCGGTCGCCGACCTGTACCAGATGCGCAAGGCGCTAGAGCCTGAACTAGCCGCCTCGCTCGCCGGGCGCTTGACCGAAGATCAGCTGAGTGAGCTTGAAGATCTGGCCAAGCGTTTCGATCATGCTGCCCGCGATATCGAGGAAGAAAAGCAGCAGCACGTTGCGTCCTTGGCCTTTCACGCGCGGCTGGCCGATTTCGCAGAGAACAAGTTGCTTGGTTTTGTCATCGGGTTCATGGCACGCATCCTGACGGATCTGACCGTGTACCGGGGCCTTTACGATCCGCCAAACGCCGAACTTTGGCGCAAAGGACGAGAGCTTCAGCTGCGTTTGATCGAGGCGCTAAGGGCCGGAGACGCCGAAAAAGCACGCGATACCATCGCTTCGCATATGCGGATCGCCGAAGCCTTCATGCAAGAACAAGAGGCCCATCTGGCCCGCCGCTTCATGGACGACTAACCCCTAAGGCGCGCGGGTCTTGTCGATCAGAACGGGCACTTCGGTCAGCCAGTCATGATAGGGCGAGGCTTGGGTTTTCGCCCAAAGCTGCTCAAGGTCGGTCAGTGGATCATCGGCGGCATCGATGCGAATATCCAGCGGCGGCTCATCCGGTTTCAGCACCAATAGCGCCGCCGACCGCAGCCCGCGATTATCCCCGCCCGCCGTATTGCCGGCCTTCAGAACCGCAAGCATCCGCTGGGCCGGATCGGCGTGATTGGCATTTGCGGCGGTGGCCATCGCCTTCAGCACCTCGGCCCCGCTAAGCATATTGCCCGCAACAACCATGTTCTGTTCGGCGATATGGCCGGCATAGGCGATGCTGTCAGCCCCGGTATGCGCGGCGGTTTGGCCGGACCGGTCCAGCGCGGCCAATTGGCGAAAGCCGCGCCCGGCGTCGGCTTCTGTCACCGCCGCCACTGCATCCGCCGCCGATTGCCCGTCAAACATGCCGCGCAACACGTCATCGCGCCAGAATGTGCTGGGCGCTGTGCCCTGCGACGCGACCAAGCCTGATTCGATGTCGCCCCGCAGCACCCAGCCGCCGACGCATAGGCTTCCTGTCGCTGCGGCGGCAGCCATGATGCCGGTTTTCGGATCAATTGTGAGTATCGAGAGTGTCATTCCATCGACCTAACATATTTTTCTTGAATTCATCATGATAATTTGCGTGACTTCAATCCATAATGATAAATTCATAGGAGAGGTTCTTCCGATGTCCCTGTTGAAACTGTCACGCAGAGCCATGCTCGCGGCGGGGGCCGCGACGGCTCTTGCGCTTACCCCGATGATCGCAACCGCGCAAACGCCCGCCGATGTGCTGATCGTTGGCCAGATCGCCGAGCCCAAGGCGCTTGATCCGGCGGCGGTGACTGCCGTGAACGATTTCCGCATTTTGATGAACGTCTATGACGGGCTGGTCCGCTACAAGGATGGCACGCTAGAGGTTGAACCCGCGCTGGCCACCGATTGGACAATCAGCGAGGACGGCACGGAATATACCTTCACCCTGCGCGACGGCGTCACCTTCCACGATGGCAGCGCCTTCAATGCTGCGGCGGTGAAGTTCAACTTTGATCGGATGCTGGATGAAAGCCATCCGTTCCACAACACCGGGCCGTTCCCGCTGGCCTTCTTCTTCTCAGCGGTTGAGGCGGTGGATGTGGTCGATGATATGACTGTCAAGTTCACGCTCAACGCGCCATATGCGCCCTTCCTGTCGAACCTTGCCTATCCGACTGGCCTGATCGTCTCGCCCGCTGCGGTCGAACAACATGGCGCGGAGTTTGGGCGCAACCCGTCGGGCACCGGCCCGTTCAAGTTTGCTGAATGGCGCTCAAACGAGGCGGTGGTTGTTGAAGCAAACCCCAACTATTGGGGCGGCGCGCCGGGGCTTCAGGCAGTTGTGTTCCGTCCGATCACAGATGCCAACACGCGCACGGCGGAAATGCTGGCAGGCGGGATTGACCTGATGGTCGAGGTGCCGCCGGTCGCGCTTAGCGAATTCCAGGGCGATGCCTTCCAGATCTATGAACAGGCCGGGCCGCACCTGTGGTTCCTGATCCTGAACGCCAAGGAAGGCCCCTTTGCCGATGTGAAGGTGCGTCAGGCTGCCAATTACGCGATCAACAAAGAGGCGATCGTCAAAGACGTGTTGGAAGGCACGGCAGATGTGGCCGCAGGCCCGACGCCGCCCGCCTTCGCTTGGGCCTACAACCCTGAACTAGAGCCCTATCCCTACGATCCCGAAAAGGCCAAGGCGCTGATCGCAGAAGCCGGGGCAGACGGGGC
>NZ_OMOJ01000017.1 GCF_900302505.1 Pseudoprimorskyibacter insulae
TCTCGAACTATTGGGAAGCGGTGCGCGGCCAATATGCTGCGTTCGAGTCGAGCCTTCAGGCCCCCGCGTCCGAGGTGTACCTGCACGAAATGCCCGGCGGCCAGTTCACCAACCTCAAGGCGCAGGCGCGGTCCATGGGCCTGGAGGAACGCTGGCACGAGGTCGCGCAGGCCTATGCCGATGTGAATATGATGTTCGGCGATATCGTCAAGGTGACGCCCTCGTCAAAGGTTGTGGGCGATATGGCCCTGATGATGGTCAGCCAGAACCTGACCCGCGCGCAGGTCGAGGACCCCAAGGTCGATGTCAGCTTCCCGGATTCGGTGATCGACATGATGAAGGGCAACCTTGGCCAACCGCCGGGCGGCTGGCCCAAGGCCATTCAGTCCAAGATCATGAAGGGTGACAAGGCCTTCACCGTGCGCCCCGGATCCTTGGCGGCCCCGGTCGATATCGAAGACACCCGCGCCAAACTGTCGGCCGAGTTGGACGGCACCAACATCGACGATGAGGATCTGAACGGCTACCTGATGTATCCCAAGGTCTTCCTGGATTACATGGACCGCCACAAAGACTACGGCCCCGTCCGCACCCTGCCGACGCTGACCTTCTTCTACGGCATGGCCCCCGGCGATGAGATCACCGCCGAGATTGACCCTGGCAAAACGCTGGAAATCCGCCTTGTCGCCGTGGGTGACACGCAAGATGACGGCGAAGTGCGCGTGTTCTTTGAACTCAACGGCCAGCCCCGCACCATCCGCGTGCCCGACCGCAAAGCCAAAGCCACATCGGCCGCGCGGCCCAAGGCAGAAACCGGCAACCCAAGCCACATCGGCGCGCCCATGCCCGGCGTCGTGGCCAGCGTTGCGGTTCAAGCCGGCGCTCAGGTCAAACAAGGCGATCTGCTGCTGACCATCGAAGCCATGAAAATGGAAACCGGAATCTCAGCAGAACGAGACGCAATCGTCAAAGCCGTCCACGTCACCCCAGGAGCGCAAATCGACGCAAAAGACCTTCTGGTGGAGTTCGAATAAGACCCCGCGGGGCAAAGACTATCCTTTTGCCCCGCGCCCAATCTGTCATTTTTGTTTGATTGAGCCTTGGCCTGCCTGTTTTTATGAATGGGTCAGGTCAAGGTATTTTAATGTCACGATTTCCCAAACGCGCACTTAAGGCAACTGAAACGTTCTTCCCGCCCGTATTGGCGCGGTTTTTAGCGGATTTGGAAACCACCAAAACCACCGAAGACGTCTGGGATTTGATCGTTGGCCTGTCCACCGCCTACGGCCTGCCAATCGTCGACTATGTCTACGCAACCGATTACAGAAATTGGGAACGCGCGCAGTTCATTCGCACCACCCTGCCCGGCGAATGGCTGGAAGAGGTGCAAAAGCGACCGCTGATCCGCCACACGTCGGTCTTTCGAATGCATGGCTGTGTACACCTGACCCCTGTCGTGATCGGTTCAGAATTCCTGCCGGAAATCGAGCCGGTTTCGGACGACAAGCGCGATCATATCATGATCGGTGATGCCATGGGGCTGAAGTCCGGGCTGGCCATTCCTTTGCGCATGGGCGACCCCGGTCAGGCAGGGTTGATTGCTTTTGGCGGGCCGCATCGCCGCGATAAATTCCTATCTATGCTGCCTGAGATCGGCTGGGTTTTACACTCTGCCGCGCTGAGCGCCCATGCCCGCTATACTGAGTTGTTCAAGCTAGAGTTCATCGGCCGCAACCAATTGACCCCAAAGCACAAAGAGTTGATTCAGCTTGTCGGTCAGGGCCTGATGGACAAGGAAATCGCACACATTCTTGGCATCACCTTTTCGGCAGTACGCCAACGTCTTGTCGCGGTGCAGGCCAAGACCGGCACACGCAATCGCGCCGAACTGGCCGCCCTGGCGCAGCGCGTGGGGCTGATCGACGATCCGATGCTGCGCACCCACGAAGACGACCTGACGATCTTCATCACCACGGGCGATGGCACCTCAGGGACGGAACTGCGCCGCCCGACGCCCGGAACGGAAGCTGCGGAATAAAATTTGAACGATTAAGCCCTGCCCGGCCCCGGCTACCGCGCACGGTTTGTTAAGGAACGGCCCTTACCCCTTCTGACTATCAGATGTCCGGGATTGCCCGGCACTCCACGACAGCAGAAGGGGGGTCAGGGCCCATGCCTGACGATGTGCGCCAGTTCCAATTGCCCAAACGACGGGGCCGATCGGATGACGATCCGCTTTTGACATTTCTAAAGGCGTCTCTTGGGCGTCCGGTGTTGCTCGATTTGTCGGATGTCGACCGGATCGACAGCCTGCGCTTGCGCACTTTGCTTAGCGCCAATCGCAAATGGCGACAGGACGGGGCGCGCTTGGCCATCACCGGCCTGACAGACGCCTGCGCTGACATGTTTCGCCTGCTGGGCGTGGATCCCATCATCTTTGAACAGGAGCGTGTTTAATGGCCCTCAAAGTCCTTGCTATCGACGATTCCCGCACCATCCGCGAATTGCTTCGGGTCGCGATCGAAAACGTAGGGTTCGAATATGAATGCGCTGTCGATGGGGTCGATGGTGTCGGCAAATTCTCTCAGGTTGGGCCAGATGTCGTGATCACCGACATTAATATGCCCAACCTAGACGGGTTCGGCGTGATTGACGAATTGCGCAACGGCACCGCCAAGACCACGGTCCCGATCATCGTTCTGACAACCGAAAGTTCGTCTGACCTGAAGATGCGCGCACGCGATGCCGGCGCGACCGGCTGGATGGTCAAACCCTTTGACGATGATGCGCTTGTGTCCGTTCTGCGCCGGGTCACAGGGTATCAGGCATGAGCATTCGGGACACGTTCTTTCAGGAATGCGAAGACCTGCTCGCCGCGCTGGTCGATGGGCTGGCGGAACTGGAAAGCTCTGGTCAGGACAGTGAAATCGTCAATGCCGTCTTTCGGGCGGTCCATTCGATCAAGGGCGGCGCTGGGGCCTTTGGCCTTGATGATGTGGTGTCTTTTGCCCATGCGTTCGAAACCGTTCTGGACCGCGTGCGCGAAGGCGACTTGGCCGTGGATGGCAAGCTTTTGCGCGTTTTCCACAAATCCAGCGACCAACTGACCGATCTGGTAGAGGCCGCGCGGGATGAAACCGCCATTGAAACGACCGCCCGCGACAGCGTCCTCAAGGATCTCGAAACCTACCTTGGCGATCAGGTTGAGGAAGAAGAGTTTTCCTTTGACGCACTGACTTTGGACGTGCCGCCCGCGTTGGAAATCCCGGCCGAAGACAGCGCGTCGCGCGGGGTGTACGAAATTCTGTTCCGCCCTCATGCCGCCCTGTTCAGCAACGGTCACGAACCATCGCTGGTGTTTGAATGCCTCTCGCAGATGGGCGATCTAACGGTTGAGCTGCAAGACATCTCAATCCCCGACTTTGAATTGCTGGACGATTCAGGCCTGCAACTGGCGTGGCGGTTGGAACTGACAACCTTTGATAGCGAAACCGTTCTGCATGACGCGTTTGAGTTTGTCGAAGGCCTCTGCGACCTGGAAATTCGCCCTTTGACACGGCCAACGGATCCGCTGCCGACAATTGCGTCAGAGGTACCAACGCCTCAACCCACACCGTCATCGGACAAGCCGCAGACCAAATCCGAAAAGGAACCCAAAGCGCCGAAAGCCACGCTGCGGGTTGATCTTGATCGGGTGGACCGCCTGATCAATACCGTGGGCGAATTGATCATCAATCAGGCAATGATTGCCCAGCGGATTGAGGAATTGGATCTGCCCGGCACCTCGCAGGTCCTGAACGAGCTTGAGGATTACAAGCTTTTGGCCCGCGACATCCAAGAAGGTGTGATGGCCATTCGCGCCCAACCCGTCAAACCTTTGTTTCAACGCATGTCGCGGATCGTGCGTGAAGCGGGCGAAGCGACCGGGAAACCGGCAAAACTGTTGACCACCGGCGAAGGTACAGAGGTTGATAAAACGGTGATTGAACGTCTGGCCGACCCGCTGACCCATATGATCCGCAATGCCGTCGATCACGGGCTGGAAAAAACCGACACTCGCATCGCTGCTGGCAAGCCCGAGGAAGGCACCATACGCCTGACCGCAGCACATCGGTCCGGCAATGTGATCCTTGAGGTGAGCGACGATGGCGGCGGCTTGAACCGCGAAAAAATCCTGCAAACGGCATTGGACAAAGGCCTTGTCGCCCCGGATGTCGAATTGACAGAGCCTGAGATCGATAATCTTTTGTTTCTGCCGGGTTTTTCGACCGCGAAAGAGGTGTCAAACCTGTCCGGACGTGGCGTTGGGATGGATGTGGTGCGCAATGCGGTAGCGGCGCTTGGCGGCCGGATCAGCATCACCTCTGACCCCGGCCAAGGCACGACCTTCACCATTGTCCTGCCACTGACCTTGGCCGTGATGGATGGGTTCGTGATCTCGGTTGCGGATCAAACCATGGTGGTTCCAATCTCTTCGATCATTGAAACCATCCATCCGATCCGACGGAACATTCACACCATTGGTCAAAATGGCCGATTGCTGGCGCTTCGCAATCGCTATGTCCCCATCGTCGACGTCGCCGAAAACCTAGGCCTCAAAAGCCTCAACCGGCTGGACGACCAGATTTTCTTGCTCGTGTCTTCGGTCTCGCACGGCACCTGTGCGCTTGCCGTTGATGCCATTCACGACCAGCGGCAGGTGGTGGTCAAAAGCCTGAAAACCAGCTGCGGATCGATCACCGGCATTTCGGCGGCCACGATCCTAGGCAACGGCAAAATCGCCCTGATCCTCGATACCGAAGAAATCGCCCGCACCGGAGCATCCGCGAGCGAACTCGCCCACGAAAAGCTCACCCAAATGGAGCCAGCCCTTGTCGACGCAAACTGAACCCGCCCCGATTGATAGCATTGAATTCGTCACCTTTTCGGCTGGGAACCAGATTTTCTGCCTTGAAATCACACAGATCCGGGAAATCCGTCGTTGGACGCCCGTGACCGCGCTGCCTCACACCCCCCCCGACATTTTGGGCGTGATGAACCTGCGCGGCGCTGTCATTCCAATTTTCGACCTGTCCGCGCGCTTTGGTTTGGGGGCGACCCCATCGAATGAACGCAATGTGGTCATCGTCGCAGCCAGCGCCTCTGACACGGTGGGCATGTTGGTCGAGTCCGTGTCAGAAATCCTATCCATCGAAAGCGATCAAATTCAGGAAACGCCGGATCTGAAATCTGACGCCGCGCGAAACTACATCACTGGCGTCATTGCCCACAACGAAACCATGATCCGCGTCGTCGATCTTGGCGCCGTGGTCGGGGGTGACAATGCCTAATACCACCTCAGCGATATCGCTTGATCTGCCCGACGATGTGTTTCAAAGCATCTCGGACAGGATGCAGGCGTTGTACGGAATCCACCTGCCACCCGAGAAAAAGCCTTTGGTTCACTCCCGCCTGGCACGCCGCGTGCGCAGTTTGCGTTTGGGCAGTTTCGACGCCTATCTGACCTTTCTTGAGGCCGAGGATAATGCCGCCGAACGGCTAGAGATGTTGGCCGCGCTGACAACCAATGTCACCTCGTTCTTCCGCGAGGCGCATCATTTTCGCATTCTGGCAGAGCAAGTTTTTGCCAACCGTCCCAGCAAAGCTCCGCCGATCAAAATTTGGTCAGCGGGCTGTTCAACTGGGGCCGAGCCGGTTTCTGCTGCAATCACGTGGTTGGAAAATGGCGGCACGCTCGATGGATTGCGCATTTTGGGCACCGACATCGACCATAAGATCCTGCGCAAGGCAGGCTTGGGCGAATATAGCAAATCCGAGGTCGCAAACTTGTCGCCCGACCGACTGGAAAAGTTTTTTTCCCAAACCAAGCACGGCAATTTCAAAACCTCACATGCGGTTCAGTCGTTGATGACCTTCCGCAGCCTGAACTTGAATGAACCCTTCCCTTTCAGCGGTAAATTTGACGCCATCTTTTGCCGAAATGTCGCAATTTATTTTGATGAACCGACCCAAGCACGTCTTTGGGACAAACTATCGGATTGTTTGATGCCCGGTGGCGTCCTGTTCATCGGCCACTCTGAACGGCTTGATCCAAAGACATCCAGCAAACTGAAAAACATTGGAATTACGGCGTATCAACGCCACATCAACGGAGAATGACATGGGTATTAAACATGCCTTGCGCATCATGGTTGTCGACGACATGGCAACCAGCCGCGGCCTGATCACCCAAGCTCTGGATGATCTGGGTATCAAGAACTACGTCACCGAAAACGATGGCGCGGGGGCCTATTCCGCTTTGACCCGAACGCCGGTGCACTTGGTTCTATCCGATTACAACATGCCAATCATGAACGGCATGCAATTGCTGCATAAATTGCGCACAACGCCGGCAACCCAAAAAATCGGCTTCATCCTCGTTACGGGCAAGCCCACGCCTGAGGTCGTGCAACAGGCGAAATCGCTTGGGCTGAACAACATGATCAAGAAACCGTTCACAACGGCGTCTATGCAAAAATGCATTGAAAGCGTTGTGGGGCCACTATGACGGACCATATCCCTGCGATCTTGCGGAATCTGGCGTCAGATCTGACCCAACTGGAAACCGTCATGATCCCGCTGTTGGCGCGCAACGATGCCAACAGCGACAAGTTGCTCGAACTGCAGGATTTGGACCGGATCATTCAAAGCCTGGTGGCGATTGCCGCGCATTTGGACTGGTCCGCTACGCCCAACCAAGACGCCCATGCGCATTTTCAGGCGTTCCCGATCCGAACGCTCGCCCGGCAACTTATGCCTGACATCGCAGGACAATCCGACAATACCGCCGCCAGCATCGAGCTGTTCTAGGCAACTTTTGACACGAACACGGAAACCAAGGGGGCGAACATGTTCACGACCTTCAATAAGATAAAAGTTTCGACCAAGATGCCGCTCTCTTTCGCGGCATTGGGCCTGACCTTGTGCGTTCTGCTTGGGTCAATCACCTATTCCCGTTTCCAATCCAATGCCATGGGACAGATCGAAACGCAGTTTTCATCCCTTGCCAAGTCCCGCATTGCTGAACTTCAAGCCTGGCTGGAAACGATCGACAAAGACATCCAACTTCTGGCCTCAGACCCGAACACGCTGGCAAGCATCAGCGATTTTGTCGCCGCTTGGAACCTCATTCCGGGCGGGCAACGGAACAATCTGCAGCGGCGCTATATTGAAGACAATCCGCATCCGATTGGCGAAAAGCAAAACCTCTATTCCTCAGCCGCCGGCGATGCCTATGACATCGCCCATGACGCGCACCATGCGTCTTTTCTGCGCTGGACCGAGCTTGGCGGCTATTACGATGTCTTCCTAATCGATACGCGCGGCAACATCGTCTATACAGCTTTCAAGGAAATCGACTACGCCGACAACCTGCTAAACGGCCCTTTGTCCAACTCTGGACTGGCGGTGGCCTTCCGTGATGCCCGAGAAGCCGAAGCAGGCGAAGTGATTTACACCGATTACACACGCTATGCGCCCAGCATGGATGCGCCGGCCGCCTTCGTCGCCTCTCCGGTTTTCAACGCCGCCGGACGGCGCATGGGGGTGGTGGCATTGCAAATGCCTATCGATATCTGGAACGGTGTTTTGAACAATCCTGTGGGGCTTGGCCAAACCGGACATGTCTTTGTGGTCGCTGAAGACTTAACCGCCAAGTCAGATTCGCGGATCGAAGCAGGCCCCCGTTTGCTCGACAAGCTGACGATGACGCCGCAGATGCAGAATGCGCTGAATGGCCAATCCACCTTTCTTGAGGACACAACCGATCAACGTGGTAATGGGATCATGGCATACTCGGCCCCCATGCAATTTCACGACACGCAATGGGCGGTGGTGGTCGAAGAAACCCGCGATGAGCTTTTGGCCGCTGTATTGGACCTGCGCAGCCAAGTCATTCTGTGGTCTGCCGTTTTGGCGGCAATCGCCGCTGTGGCGGGATGGCTGATTGCGCGAAGCATTTCGCGCCCGTTGGACCACGTGAAACGGGCCATCGAAGGCATCGCAGCATCAGATTATACAACAGACGTTCCGCACCTGACCCGCGGGGATGAAATCGGGATCATCGCAAACGCCGTCGAAGGATTGAAAGACAGCCTGGCCCAAGCCGACGAAAGCGAACTGGCCAAAGCGAAACTTCAACACGATCAGGAGTCGGTCGTCAGCGAACTTAGCAATGCCCTGACCCTTTTGGCCCAAGGAGACCTGACACAATCGATCGATTCCGCTTTTCCGGAAGCCTACGAACGCCTGCGCCAGAACTACAATAAGTCAGTCGAAACTCTGAACGACGCGCTGTCACAGGTGATTGAGGCATCCGAAGGGATCAGGCGTTCATCGGGTGAAATTTCGCAAGCATCAGATGACCTATCCAATCGAACCGAAAACCAAGCCGCCACGCTTGAAGAAACCGCAGCGGCCTTGGATGAATTGACCGCAAGTGTAAAATCGGCTGCCGACGGCGCCCGGTCGGTCGAAGAAATCGTCACCGAGGCCCGCAGTGAGGCTGAAAAAAGCGGCGTCGTTGTCCGAAGCGCGGTGGATGCGATGACCAAGATCGAATCCTCGTCTGAACAAATCTCGCAAATCATCGGGGTGATTGATGATATTGCATTCCAAACCAACCTATTGGCTTTAAACGCGGGTGTCGAAGCCGCAAGGGCCGGTGACGCAGGCAAAGGTTTTGCCGTGGTCGCGTCTGAGGTGCGGGCACTGGCGCAACGATCATCCGAGGCGGCGCATGAAATCAAAGAGCTTATCAGCGGCAGCGCCCATCAGGTTGAACATGGGGTTGAATTGGTCGGGAAGGCGGGCGACGCGCTAGAAAGCATCGTGGATCGCGTGGCCAATATTTCGCAACTGGTGTCCGAAATCGCAACGGGCGCCAGCGAACAATCCAGCGGATTGAACGAAATCAACATCGGTGTCACGCAGCTTGATCAAGTGACGCAGCAGAACGCCGCAATGGTCGAAGAAGCCACCGCCGCAAGCCATATGCTGCAAAAGGATGCCCTTACCCTGGCAAACCTCGTGGCGCGGTTCCAAGTTGCGGGGTTCGAACAGAATGATGATCTGATGTCCCCCTTCGACACGGATGACTTTGAGGGCCCCAATGACACGCTAGAGATGGAACCTGCGCCGCTAAAGCTCACCGGAACCGACGGCGGTGCCAGCGGCGTATGGCAAGACTTCTAAGAAAAAGGCGAAGAACGAAACAATGGAAAAAATATCCGTTCTCCTTGCCATTCCCGGGCGCCCAAAAGCGCTAAAGATCGAAGACGCGATCCGCAAGGCCAGCGACATCAGGGTGTTAGGACACGCCCAAAATTTAATGGAGACTTTCAGCACCGTCGAAGAGCTTTTGCCCAAACTGGTCGTTATCGACGAGGGTCTGACACGCCTTGCTGAATTTGAAGTGATGCGCGGACTATTCCAAACCTTGGATGTGCGCTGGTTGGTGCTTGGTTCGCATATCCCGGCCACGACCACGGGATCAAAAGCCGGCGCAGATCTCTTTGGCCTGTCCCCAAACGCCAGCGGCGAAGAATTGCTTTCGCAAATCCGATCCGTGGTTCGCGCAGGGCGCAGGCCCGCAAAGGCCCGCGTCCAGCAGTCGAACTGGCAAACTTTCGGCGACAGCGTCATCTTGATCGGCGCATCCACAGGTGGTGTTGATGCCCTGCTTAAGGTCTTGCGGCACTTCCCCAATGATGGCCCGCCATGCTTTGTCGTGCAGCACACAGGCAAAGGATTTGGCAGCAGCCTGATCCGCCTTTTGGATAGCCAAACCGGCGCACAGGTCGTCCGGGCGGAACACGGCATGCCAATCCCGCGCGGAACGATTTGCGTTGGTGCTGGCATCGATCGGCATTTGGAAATCCGTAACGAAAAACAACCCGTTGCCCTTTTGGTGCCGCGGGCTGCCGTCTCTGGGCACAAACCGTCGGTCGATGCATTATTTGCGTCCGCCGTGCCCTTGGCAAACCGTTGCACCGCAGCGCTTTTGACCGGGATGGGCAAAGACGGGGCCGCCGGGATGCGCGCCTTGCATGACGCGGGGGCGGCAACCATCGCCCAGGATCAAAGCACTTCGGTGGTCTACGGGATGCCTCGCGCGGCAATGGAAATGGGCGGCGTTCAACAACAACTACCGCTCGACCAGATCGGGCCTGCCCTGCTGAAAGCCGCACAAAAATGTGCAGTCAACAACCGAAACAAGAGGATTGCATGACAAATCTTGCCGAAACTGGGCGGGTCAGCAGCGGCCGCAGCATCAATGTGATCCAAGGTGACTTCAAAATTTCGCGCAGCGACGGGGACGTTCTGACCACCGTTTTGGGCAGTTGCGTGGCTATGTGCCTGTATGATTTGGGCGCAGGCATTGGCGGAATGAACCATTTCCTGCTGCCAGAACGCAAGGACACCTGCCATTCCGACATCCGCTTTGGCGCTCACGCGATGGAGCTTTTGATCAACGCGCTTCTGCGCTGTGGGGCGGACCGATCCAGGCTGAAAGCCAAGCTGTTTGGCGGTGCAACGATGTCGACAAATTTATCCGACATTGGAAAAGCCAACGCTGAGTTCGCGGTCAATTTTCTGGCGACCGAAAACATCGCCTGCGTATCGACCAGCCTTGGCGGTACGACGGCGCGGCGGATCCGGTTTTGGCCGACCTCTGGCCGGGTCCAACAGCTGCAAATCCCCAATTCGCCAGAACTTGTGGCGCGCCGCACGAATATAACCAACCAGCCGCAGCCCGATGTGACCCTATTCTGATCGAAGGCTGCGGATCCTCTTCCCCCTTTTCGGCAAAGCTGACATACTGACAGACACAGGATAGCAAAAACCAAGAGCAGCCCAAATGCCCGACGATCTTCTCGCCTCTGCCGCGCCGACGGAATATGACGCCTCTTCTATCGAAGTGCTCGAAGGGCTTGAACCCGTCCGAAAACGGCCCGGCATGTATATCGGCGGCACGGACGAACGCGCGCTGCACCACATGGTGGCCGAAATCCTCGACAACTCGATGGACGAAGCCGTGGCAGGGCACGCCAACCGGATTGAGGTTGAGCTGCATGAGGATTACGCGATTACGATCCGCGACAACGGGCGCGGAATTCCGATTGATCCGCACCCAAAATTTCCGGGAAAATCAGCGCTTGAGGTAATCCTGTGCACCTTGCATGCGGGCGGCAAATTCGGCGGTGACGCCTATGAAACCTCGGGCGGTTTGCATGGTGTTGGCGCATCGGTTGTGAACGCGCTATCGGATTCGATGGTCGTTCAGGTTGCGCGGAACAAGGAATTGTTCGAACAGCGATTTTCGCGCGGCGTGCCGCTTGGCCCGGTCGAAAAGATCGGGCAAGCCCCGAACCGCCGTGGCACATCGACCACGTTCCATGCCGATCCCGAGATTTTTGGCAGCCACCGATTCAAACCGTCACGGTTGCTCAAGATGGTGCGATCCAAGGCTTACCTGTTCTCAGGGGTTGAGATTCGGTGGAAATCGGCCATTAAAGAAGGCGACACCCCGACCGAGGCGACTTTCCATTTTCCCGGTGGTTTGGCCGACTACCTGACCGAAACCTTGGGAACGGCATCAACCTATGCCGACAGGCCCTTTGGCGGCACCGTGGATTTCAAAGAAAAATTTGGCGCGGTAGGCAAGGTTGAATGGGCCATCAACTGGACGCCGTCGCGCGACGGGTTCATTCAATCCTACTGTAACACAGTCCCGACGCCCGAAGGCGGCACGCATGAAGCCGGATTTTGGGCCGCTATTTTGAAGGGCATCAAGGCCTATGGCGAGCTGATCAACAACCGCAAAGCCAGCCAGATCACCCGCGACGACCTGATGACCGGTGGCTGCGCCGTGGTGTCGTGCTTTATCCGTGAACCGGAATTCGTGGGTCAAACCAAAGACCGACTTGCTACGACAGAGGCGCAGCGCCTAGTCGAAGGGTCGGTGCGCGACCACTTCGACAACTGGCTGGCGGCTGATACCAAATCGGCAGGTGCAATCCTCGACTTTGTGATCCTGCGCGCCGAAGAACGCCTTCGCCGCCGTCAGGAAAAGGAAACTGCCCGCAAATCGGCAACCAAAAAACTGCGCCTGCCCGGCAAGCTGGTGGACTGTTCCGCAACAAGCCGCGAAGGCACTGAATTGTTCATTGTTGAGGGCGACTCGGCCGGCGGATCGGCCAAAATGGCGCGTGACCGCAAAACCCAAGCCTTGCTGCCGCTGCGCGGTAAAATCCTGAACGTCCTTGGCGCCGCGTCGAACAAGCTCAATTCCAATGCCGAAATCAGCGATCTTAGCCAGGCATTGGGCGTTGGGCTGGGTACGAAATTCAACATTGACGATCTGCGCTACGACAAGATCATCATCATGACGGACGCAGATGTTGACGGCGCGCATATCGCATCGCTTTTGATGACCTTTTTCTTTACCCAGATGCGCCCGATGATCGACCATGGGCATCTGTATCTGGCCTGTCCGCCGCTTTACCGCCTGACCCAAGGCGCGCGAAGGCTTTATGTGGCGGATGATACTGAAAAAGACCGCGCCATGGCCAAGGGTTTGGGCGGCAAAGGAAAAATCGACGTTCAGCGTTTCAAAGGCCTTGGCGAAATGGATGCCAAGGACCTCAAAGAAACCACGATGGACCCGAACAGCCGTAAACTGATCCGCGTGACGATTGATGAGGATGAGCCGGGCGAAACCGGCGATCTGGTCGAGCGCCTGATGGGCAAAAAGCCCGAAATGCGGTTCCAATACATTCAGGAAAACGCGCGGTTCGTCGAAGAACTGGACGTCTGACGCCAAGGGGGGGGCAGCCGTGGCCAATCCGCTTTATGACACGCTGTTTGCGAAACACGCTGGCAGCGACAAGCCATTTCTGATTTTGGCAGATAGCCAGATCACTTACGCTGAGTTTTTGGCCATGGCGGCGCAAACCGCCAATGCGTTGTCCCAGCTTGGGCTGGCCCCCGGCGACCGCGTGGCGGTGCAAGTCGTAAAATCCCCGCAGATGCTGGCGCTCTATGCCGCTTGTGCGCAGGCTGGCGTGATTTTCCTGCCGTTGAACACGGCCTATACCGCAAACGAACTGGCCTATTTCATCGAAAACTCTGGCGCCAAGCTGGTGGTTTGCGATGGGGCGCGATTGGATGAAATGCAGGCGATTGCCGCGCCGCTTGGCGCTACGCTGCGGACGCTGAACGCCGATGGCACCGGCAGCCTGAGCGATTTGGCAGCCGAGCAGCCGACCGAATTTGAAACCGTTGCACGGGATGGCGAAGATCTGGCCGCATTCCTGTACACATCTGGCACGACGGGCCGCTCCAAAGGCGCGATGCTGACGCAGAACAACCTGCTGTCGAATGCACAAACCTTGGTCAAGTACTGGCACTTCACCGGCGATGACGTGCTGCTGCATGCCCTGCCCATTTTTCATACGCACGGGCTGTTTGTGGCGACGAACATAATGCTTGCCGTCGGCGGCTCTATGATTTTCCTGCCAAAATTCGACCTTGAGGCGGTGATTGCGCATCTGCCCCGCGCCACTAGTATGATGGGTGTGCCGACCTTCTACACCCGCCTGCTGGGCGACGGGCGGTTCACCGGCGATCTGGTGTCGCATTTCCGGCTGTTCATCTCCGGATCGGCCCCGCTATTGGCGGAAACGCATGTGCAGTTCGAAACCCGGACCGGCCACCGCATTCTTGAACGCTATGGCATGACCGAAACCAATATGAACACCTCAAACCCCTACAAGGGCGATCGGCGTGCGGGAACGGTTGGCCTGCCCCTGCCGGATGTTGAATTGAAGATCACCGATCCCGAAACCGGCACCACCCTACCGCAAGGTCAGATCGGCATCATTGAGGTGCGCGGCCCCAATGTGTTCAAGGGCTATTGGCAAATGCCCGAAAAAACGGCGGCCGAGCTGCGCGAGGATGGGTTCTTTATCACCGGCGATTTGGCACAGATGGACGCCGACGGCTATGTCACGATTGTTGGCCGCGCGAAGGATCTGATCATCTCGGGCGGGTTCAACATCTACCCTAAGGAAATCGAACTGGTACTGGACGAACAACCCGGCGTCTTGGAAAGCGCCGTGATTGGCGTGCCCCATCCTGATTTTGGTGAAGGCGTGGTGGCGGTTCTGGTGCCTCAGGCGGGGGCAGAATTGGACCTTGCGGCCATTGAGACCGCTGCGGCCCAAGCGCTCGCCAAGTTCAAGCTGCCGAAACGCTATGTGGTTCTTGGCAGTCTTCCGCGAAACACGATGGGCAAAGTGCAAAAGGCCGCGCTGCGCAGCGACTACGCGACCAGCTTTTCTGCATGATGGCAGGGCAAAAACGCACGGGTCCGCCAGTTGTGCGGTCGATACAAGTGGCGCTACCCTAGCCCCCAGATCAGGAGGGCGCCATGCGATCATTCGATGAGATTTACGCCATCGCGGCAGAGCGGAAAGGCGGGCCAGAGGTGCTTGAGGCGCGGATCGGGGCCGCTCCGCTAAGCGCAGACGCCTTGCAGGCCCTTCCCGAAGATCGCTGGCTGGCGGAATTTGCCAAGCGCATCTTTTCGGCAGGATTCAACTGGAAAGTCATCGAAGCAAAATGGGACGGGTTCGAGGCGGCCTTCCACGGTTTTGACCTGGACCGCTGTGCCTTCATGTCGGACGATGCATTTGACGCGCTTTTGCAAGACACTCGGATCGTTCGCAACGGGGCGAAAATCGCCGCCGTGCGCGACAATGCCGTGTTTCTGCGCGACCTGCGCGCCGATGGCGGGGCGGGCAAGGTTCTGGGCCAGTGGCCGGACGACGATTATATCGGCCTGCTGGAATTTCTGAAAAAACACGGCGCCCGGCTGGGCGGTGCCACCGGGCAATACGCCCTGCGCTTTGTCGGTAAGGACAGTTTCATCCTGTCCAGCGACGTGACCGCGCGGCTGATTGCCGAAGGTGTGATCGACAAGCCCGCCGGGTCGAAATCGTCGATGCGGGCGGTGCAGGCGGCGTTCAACGAATGGCGCGCGCAGTCCGGTCGCGGCTTGACGGAAATCAGCCGTGTGTTAGCCCTAAGCGTCTGAACGACAGGAGGCACATCATGCGCATCGCATTTACCGGAGGGTCTGGCAAAGCCGGACGGCACGTCATCCCCTATCTGCAAGAACAGGGGCACCACGTGTTGAACCTTGATTTGCAGCCACTTGACCTGCCCGGCGTCGACAACCTGATCGTCGATCTGACGGACAGCGGCCAAGTGTTCAACGCGCTGAGTTCCTACGCCAATTTTGGTGAGTTGGAGCCGGGCACAGGCATGCCGAAATTCGACGCCGTGGTGCATTTTGCGGCGCTGGCGCGGATCCTGATCAAACCTGACAACGAAACCTTCCGCACCAATACCCTGTCCACCTACAACGTTATGGAAGCGGCGGTAAAGCTTGGCATTCCCAAGGTGATCTTCGCCAGTTCCGAGACGACCTATGGCATTTGCTTTGCCGATGGAGAGGTCAAGCCAGACTTCATCCCCGTCGATGAAACCCATCCCACCGTGCCGCATGACAGCTACGCCATGAGCAAGATCTGCAACGAGGCGTGCGGACGGTCATTTCAGGCGCGGTCGAACATCGATATCTACGGGCTGCGCATCAACAATGTGATCGAACCGCAGGAATATGCCAGCGACTTTCCGGCCTATGTGACCAACCCGGACCTGCGCCGCCGCAACATCTTTGCCTATATCGACGCACGCGACCTGGGCCAGATGGTGCAATGTTGCCTGACGACCGACGGGCTTGGCTATGAGGTGTTCAACGTCTCGAATGACGATCTGTCCGTCGCCCTGTCAAACGATGAGGTGCGCAAGCGGTACTACGACGGCGTGCCGGTCGTGCGCGACATGTCCGGCAATGAGACGATGTATTGCAACCGCAAAGCCAAAGAGATGCTGGGGTTTGCCCCACAGCATTCGTGGCGCGATGTGCTGACCGAAGTCTGACTACGGATCAATCACCGTGACCCCATCCATGGTTGAGATCATCTCAAGATCTTCGTCATAGATTTCGGTCAACTTGTCGATGAAGGCTTCGTCCCAGCCGGGGACATCCAGTTCTTCTTCGATCACGTCATCGCGGGCGTATTTATCAAGGAACGCAAGCTTGGCGCGGCGGCGCTGAGCTTCGTTCAGTTCGGGGTTTTCGGCCAGATAGGCGCGGAACCGTTTCATCCCTTCGGGCATCATGATTTCGGTCAGCAAATCAAACGCCCCGGCGATTTTGCTGCCCGCCGGAACACCGGCGATGCGGCGGATCAATTCCCCCCACAGCAGGGGCGTATCTTCGTTGCACCAAACCGTGATGGGCATATCCGGCAGTTCCATGCGAATGCGTTCGATCAGATGCGACCAGCGCAGGTGCAACGGATCAATCCCGCCCAGCAGATTGCCGACCGTTTCGTGGGGCGTGACCGCCAGAACCGCAGGCAACAGCGTCGCAGGATTGCGCAGCGCCAGATACAGTTCCAACTGATCGCCCGCGAACATTTCCGACATGGCGCGCAGGCGCATTTCAGCGTTGCGGTAATACCGCCCGCCAGAAAACATCAACTTGGGCACGCAAAAGATATTCTCATGGCTGAGCACCATGCGTTCGACCTTATCACTGTCTTCCGACAGGATGGCATCCATCAACACATCGCGGGCTTCGGGCGACGGGCGATTGTCACCAAGCGTGGCCAGCGTATCAGACAGCAACGCACGATAGCGGCCAGGGCCAGGAATGGCCGTGCCTGAGGCGCGAAACCTGTCGGCATTGCGCAAAAGAACCTTGAGCAATTTGTCGTCATCGGTGCAATGCACACCGCCGTGTAAAATAATACGCATACCTGAGGTCTTTATTGTCACTGCACCTCGGTACTATAAGCGGTTTTATAAGCAGTTAAACCGAATAAAAGCGACAGGAGCAGCAATGGCCCTTGCCGAGACCTCTGAGCCGATCAAGCGTGCCTCGCGCTGGGGCGTTTCGCCTTGGTCGATCGGTGCTGTTGCCATTGCTTTTGTCGTTCTGGCCCCCATCCTTGCGGTTCTGGTGATGGCGCTGTTCCCGACCCAGAACATCTGGCCGCACCTTCTGTCCACCACCCTGCCCCGCTACCTGATCACGACAGGCATTCTGATGTTCTCGGTCGGGCTGATCGCCGCCATGGTCGGCACGGGCGCGGCTTGGCTGGTATCGCGCTATGATTTTCCGGGACGGCGCAGCTTTGAATGGCTGTTGCTGCTGCCACTGGCGATCCCTGCCTATATCGGGGCCTATGCGCTGGTCGACTTTCTGGAATACGCTGGCCCCGTTCAGACCGGGCTGCGGCAGATCTTTGGCTGGGAAACCTCGCGCGATTATTGGTTCCCGGAAATCCGGTCGCTTGGGGCGGCGATCATTGTACTGTCCGCGGCGCTTTACCCCTACGTCTACCTGCTGACCCGCGCCGCGTTCCGCGAACAATCGGCCAGCGCGGAAGAGGTCGCGCGGTCCTTAGGCGCGGGGGCCGTATCGCGGTTCTTGCGCATCGGCCTGCCGCTCGCCCGCCCCGCAATCGCGGCGGGCGTGGCCATTGTCATGATGGAGACGGTCAACGATTTCGGCACCGTCGACTATTTCGCCGTACAAACCCTGACCACCGGGATTTTCAGCGTCTGGCTCGAAAGCAACAACGCAGGCGGCGCGGCGCAGATCGCCAGCGTTGTTCTGACGCTGGTAATCTTGCTGGTCACGCTTGAGAAAACCTCTCGTCGCAAGATGCGGTTCTTCAACCTATCCACCCGCCACCGCCCGCCCGCACGGGTGCACCTGCGGGGCCTGATGGCTTTTGGCGCGCTTTTGGCCTGCCTGATCCCGTTCGCCGTGGGCTTTATTCTGCCAACCGCCGTGATCCTCAGCCATGCGATTGAAAATGCCGATGTCTGGGCTGACCCGGCCCTGCTCAGCGCGGCGTGGAACACGATCTCGGTCGGCGGGACGGCGGCCATTCTGACCGTGCTGCTGGGCGTCTTTATGGTCTACGGCGTGCGCCTGTCCGGGCGGGGCCTGCCGCGCCTGTTGCTGCCGATCACCACCATCGGCTACGCCGCCCCCGGTGCAGTGCTGGCGGTCGGTATCTTGATCCCGCTGGCCTTTCTGGACCACCGCCTTGCCGATCTGATCGAGGGGCTAACCGGGCGGCCCGCCGGGCTGATCCTGACCGGAAGCGCCTTTGCGCTGGTGCTGGCCTATTGCGTGCGGTTCTTTGCCATTGCCCAAGGCGCAGCCGATGCCGCCATGGGGCGCGTTTCGCCCAATCTGGCGCTGGCCGCGCGGTCGCTTGGCCGCAACCAAACCCAGACCCTTGGCAGCGTCTATTACCCGCTGATCCGGGCCTCCATCGCGTCGGCCCTGCTGCTGGTGTTCGTCGATTGCGTCAAGGAACTGCCCGCCACGCTCCTGCTGCGGCCGTTCAATTTTGACACGCTGGCCACCCGCGTGCATGAACAGGCAAGCTTGGAAAACCTTGGCAACGCCTCGCCTGCGGCGGTTCTGGTCATTCTGGTGGGCCTTTTCGCGGTTGGCCTGCTGGCACGGGCAAACCGCTAAACATTTACCAGCCATTTACAAAAAACTCCTCGCATACAGTAGAAGCCGGATTGCGCTTTGCATCGTGATCGTCTAATCCGCTCTCTGAGATGGGCAATTGGCATAGCTTCTTACAAGTACGCTAATCGTCTTATCCAAATGGCATTGGGTCTCAGAACTCATAGCCCGCCCCTATAGCTCAGCTGGTAGAGCAACTGATTTGTAATCAGTAGGTCCGCGGTTCGAGTCCGTGTGGGGGCACCATTTTTCCTTAAGAGGCGGTCAAAACCAAGCCATGGGGCAGCGCGTTTTCGTGGCGGCGGGCCAATCGCTTTGCCACCAGAGTTTCCCCCGGTGGCAACGGCTTGTAGCGATACAGCCGGACTTAAAACAGCAAGTCGTGGGTGGTGCCGCCCACCAGAAGATTGATCTCTCGCTGAGCTTCGCCGTCGATCAGCGCCCATAGGATCTGGCCCGTGGGGCGATAGATGACGAAGGCCTCAGCCACACCAGCGGCGCCGGCGCTTGGGGTTTCGGTGAAGTTGACCTGGAACTGGTCTTTGGTCGCTCCTCCTTGGCCGAACATCAGCACATCGCCCTCGGCGGCGTTGTAATCCTGGATCCAGTCGGACCCGTGATCGAAGATGCCCAGATGGAAGAACCGGTCCGCGCCAGTGCCGCCATTGACCCGGTCAAAGCCAAAGCCACCGTTGATAAAATCATCGCCGGTGCCGCCAAAGATCAGGTCGGACCAAGCCTGCCCGGTCAGCACATCATCGCCATCGCCGCCGATGATATTATCGACGCCAAAACCGCCAGTGATGGTGTCATTACCCGCATCGCCGCGCAATTCGTCATTGCCGTAGCTGCCGTCGATACTGTCATTGCCATCGCCGCCGTAGATCACATCGCGAATATCATCTTCGGACGCGCCGCCGATCAGGACATCATTGCCGCCATTGCCAACCAACGTATCGCTGCCATCGAGGCCGCGCAGCGTATCGTTGCCCTCTTCTCCGCGCAGGATGTCATTCGCGGATGTTCCGGTCAGGTCAAAATCCCGGATCAACGCCCGGTCCGAATAGGACGAAAAACGCACCAGCTTGTCTGTGAACTGCAACAACTCAACCCCGCGCAGAACATCCGTCCCGAAGGCTGAGGTGACCGTCGCCTCATCGCCGTAGCGCAGGACGGTAACCTCATCCGATTTGAGATCATAGATCGCGGTATCCACGCCGACGCCGCCATCAAGCGTATCATCACCGTAATTCCCGATCAGGCTATCCGCGCCTTCGCCGCCATACAGAACGTCTTGGCCGGGACCGCCGTCAATGCTGTCGTGACCGTTTTCACCATACAGCACATCGGGGTCCGTTGGGCCTGCGTCGTAAATGGTGTTCGCCACGGAAACCGTCGTCTGCTTGCCATCGGCAGCGGTGACACGGACCTCGACCTTGTCGTCGCCGCTGGTCAGGCCGTCCACATCCAGATCAAAGCGCAGGCCAAAGGGCGACGGTTTCAGCACCGAGGAGTCGTAATTCCCAACGACTTGGCCATTTAGCAAGACCTGCACCCCGGCAATGGCGCTTTGGTCGATCGTGCTCTCGATCAGACGGGCCGACAGCTGGCTTGGGTCGGTTACGATCGTGGCGCTGCCATTGCGGATGCCATCGTCGATGATGTCCATATTCTCATCCGAGGCAGAGTTGCCAACCGCATATGTGCGGATATCGACGCCCAGCGCCTGCAACTGCTGAACGCGGTATGGCACGCCTGCGGTGTCTGCCTCGCCATCGGACAGGAAATAGAGAATGCGTTGATCGGATTGCGACTGCTGGAAATGCGCAATGGCCAGATCCAGCGGCGGCAAGAACTCGGTCCCGCCGGTTGAACGCAGACTTTGCGACGTACGCACGATATCGGCCAGACCATCGTTGTTCTGGTCGGCCCCAGCGGTTCCCGTGGCATGGACATTCGCACCCGAGGAAAAGCGGATCAACTTGACGTCAGAATCGCCCATCCGGGCGTCATTGGTGATGGATTTCATCAGCGAGTCAAAGGCGACGATCTCGGCATCCAAAATGGTACCGCTGGTGCCATCGCGGTTGGCATCCGGCACACTGATAGACCCCGAGAACCCGGACGACGTGCTGCCCGACACGTCCAGAACCACCACGATATCAGCCCCTTCGGTGGTGAACACCTCTGGCGCGACAAAGCCGGATATTGTTACCGTCCCGGCCGAAGTTTCGCTGACGCTGGTCATCGACACGCTGATCGGGCTGTAATCGTCCAAGATGGCCGATCCGTGTGTGTACTGATCGGGCGCGCCGTCGATCTGCACCGTCGCGTCATAGCCAAGAATGGTGTCGTTTCCGTCGCCGCCAAGAATGGTGTCGGCCCCATTGCCACCGGCCAGCATATCGCCCTGATCGTAGCCCGAGAACTTTTCGTTCAACCCACCGCCAAGATGCGTCATGCCCACGGAATTTGGCGTTGTCGTCATCTCGACAAAGGCCTCAAACCCGACCCGGTCCGAGGTAAGCGTTTCGGTCGTGCCGAACCCGTCGACATAGCTGGCCTGAACGGTCAGGAAAGCATCAAAATCGTTGGTGGTTACAGTGTAAGTCGCGCCGGTTTCACCCGTCACGGCAATCCCATCGCGGAACCATTGATATGAGGTGAAGCTGTTCAGCCCGTCCTCATCGGCCAGATCGGTCGGGATCATCGTCAGCACTTGGCCCTGAATGGCGCGGCCCACGATGGCAATCCCGCCGGTCGGCAAGTTGTTGGCGTTGGTCACTTCGGCGGTTTTGCCGCTGGTGACGCTTTCTTCGGTGCCATAGGCATCGGTGTAGGTCACCCGCACAGACAGTTGCGATCCGACCTCGTCCTGCGTGGGCGAATAGGTTTCCGAGGTCGCGCCAACAATGTCGAACGGCGTGCCTGTGCCGCCCACACCATTGTTGATCCACTGATAATGGAAGGTGCCGAGCCCGTCTTCGTCCGATAGGCTCGAGGCATCGGCGGTCAGTTCGCCTTTCTCTGCGGCGGTGCCAGAGATCAGAACAGTGCCGCGCGGCGTATCGTTGACGTTCTCAACGACAAACACGTTGGACTCGACCGTCTCTAGCGTGCCTTGACCATCCACATAGCTGACTGCGACCGAGATTTTGGTGCCGACATCCACCTGCTGCGCCCAGAGACGGTCATTCGTCGCCCCGTCAATGGCAACACCGTCGCGCAACCACTGATAGCTGAATTCACCCAGCCCGTCTTCATCTGCCAGTTCATTGTTGTAGGAATTGAGCTCAACCGTAATCACCGCGCCTTCGTCGGTGTATAAGACGCCACCGTCGCGGCTTTTGACAATAGTGGACCGAAGTGCCGCCCCGCCAGTCGGCGCGCTATTCACGTTCTGCACCTTTGCCGTCTCACCGCTGGTGACGGTTTCTGCCACACCGGCCCCATCCACATAGGACACTACGACCGAAAGCCGCGTGCCCACATCCTCTTGGTCGGGCGTATAGGTGGCAGCCGTTTCTTGGTAAATCTCAGCCCCGTCGCGCAGCCATTGATAGGTGAACGCGCCTAGCCCATCGGCATCCCTCAGCCCCGAGGTATCGGCCGTCAGAACCTGATTTTCGGCGGCATCGCCGGTGATGGCCACAGCCCCGGTCGCGTAGGCATTGTCAGAAAAGATCTGTGCTTTGAGGAAGTTATCATTGGACCAGCTGACGATCAGCTTGCCATCGTCAATGACGTCAACGGTCGGTTCATACAGAGTGCTGAACGCGATCTCTTGCCCATCGCGGTCCACGTTCGCCTGAAACTCATCCCCGACACGTCCGCCAAACCGATCAAAACGCTGCGCATAGACGTCGCCGTAGACCACGGTAAATCCACCGTCAGAATTGGCGACGACGCTCGGCCCACCGTTGGTGTTGTACAAAGTGCCTGTGCTGATCTGGAATTCTTCGCCAACCGCCGCTCCTGACGGATCGAAGATTTGGCCCATCGCGGCCTTAACACCAGCGCCCGAATACCAGACGACGACAGTGCTACCGTCCTTCAACACCGCAATATCAGGGTAAACCTGACCGTATGTCCCGGTGGTGCCGACCTTCATTTCCGCCCCGGCCGCCGCGCCCGAGGCGTCATAGCGCTGCGCATAGACGCCGTTCACAGAACCGGTCTGCGCATAAGACATCCATACGACCATAAACCCGCCGTCATTCAACGCTGTCAAGCGCGGCGCCAACTGCGCGTTTTCGGTGTAGGTGTTGACTTGGAATTCCCCGCCGGCCGCGTTGCCCGCACTGTCAAAACGCTGGCCGAAAATCCCGTCTTTCGACCCATCCTGACCATTTTCGGCAATGTTATTGTAGGGCGACGACTGCCAAACAACGACATAACCGCCATCTTTCAGCGTGACGATGCTGGCCCGGTCCTGATTGCCCTGACTGACGCTGTTCACCACAAAACGATCGCCAATCGCCGCGCCAGTGTTGTCATAGCGCTGAGCCACAATTTCCGCGTAAGCCTCGCCGCTGAACGCTTTGGTCCCGACGACAACGAAACCGCCATCTTTCAGCGCCGCGACGTCCGGCTGGCCGTCAAAATCAATTTCAACCGCCTGACCCACGGGATTGTCGGCGCTGTCGTATAGCCGCATCCAAACACTTTGGTAGCGTTCATACACGGCCACATAGCCGCCGCCTGCCAAAGCCGTCACGTTTTGGTCGGCGGTGTAATAGGTGCGGTCGATATCAAAGCCAGCGGTTGTCGGCTTCAACCTGCCCATCTGCCCCGTCGAAAGGACGGTCGCCGTTTCCGCGCTGACGATGCGTTCGTAATTGTCCTGCCCGTCCGTGTAAGACACGGCAACGGCGACTTCGCTGCCGAAATCCGCATCAGTAAGCGTAAAGCTGTCGGTCGTCGCGCCCTCAATCGCGGCGCCATTACGCAGCCACTGATAGCTAAGCGCGCCCATCCCATCCAGATCGCTCAGCCCAGTGGTTTCGGCGACCAAAGTTCCACCGATCACAGCGTTTCCGATTAGATCCACGTCGCCCAAAGGCGGCAAGTTCGCGGTGTTTGAAATCGTCAGCAGGTAGGTGCCAGTGCGCTGGCTCGTGCTGACGTTGTTCGAAGTGCGCGCCCAAATGTAGAACGTTCCGGTGTCCTGCGCTTCAAAGGTCAATTGGCTGTCGCGCAGATACCCGCCATCGTCATCATAAGTGATGTTGGGCAAACGATCACTGGCGGCATCGTATACGCCATAAATCATTGGATTGAACAACGTCCCCTTCTGCGAAGAGCTGCCCTCCATATCGATCTGATACTGACGCCCGGCGACCAGATCGACGGCAAACCAGTCGTCATCTCCGCTGCGCTCCAGCGTTTCAAGGATGCTTTCACCGACTTTGATTGCGCCTGCGGTTTCCGGTGTCTCGCCAATATCGTCGGCCATAGCGAATGCCTCCTTGAAAATAGGTCCGATCAAAATTCGTGAATTGTTTATGGCTCAATAGCGCCGGTCACCAGTATAAATTCGCATTTTGCGAAACCCCATGCAAACTCACATAGCAAAAACACGTTTGCTTTCCATCTATGACCGCCCAAGAACCGCTTTTTCGGGACTGCTGTGCAAGAATACATCGCATGCTTACAATTTACTCTTGTCCCGCCCTGCCCGATTGCGCCATGCCTAGGGCGTCGCCGAGCTCGGGCGCAACGCTAAGGGACCAGCATGACACTATTTGATCAAACGCCATTTCCAACGCTGTCTTACCGCCTGTTGTGGGAGGCCATTGTTGATATCACCGAGGTTCAGCCACTGGGCGAAAGCCCCAAGGGCGAACGTCGGATTGTGCCGATCATCGGCGGCGAATTTCGCGGCGGGCCGGACTTTCCGGGGCTGAACGGCAAAGTTTTGGCAGGTGGTGCAGACCGGCAATTGATCCGCAAAGACGGCGGCAAGGAACTGGACGCGCTCTATGAGATGCAGGTGGACGATGGCACGATCCTGACAATCCACAACCGCGTCGTGATCGACGAAAGCGGCCAAGGCCCGCGTCAGGCCCTGTCGCGGATCGAGGTAACGGCACCAGAAGGGCCATGGGATTTCCTGAACCGCCGCCTGATCGTCGGCACGCTGCAACCGCTGCGCCCAGCGCGCAACGCCGTGCTGATCCGAGGATGGGAAATGGCCGAGGCGATGCCAGTCTGACCTATGCCAGCGGGTCCGTGTGGTACAAGCGGACCTTCAACCCGCCGTGCGGCACATAAGGCCCCGGCGGGCGCAATGGCAGGCCCGTCGCGCGGGCCAAGCCGCCCTCAGTGGTCACGATGCCAACACGCCAGCCGGAAAACCCCGCCTTCAGCGCATCGCCCATCGAGGCATGCACCGCATACAGCAGCCTTTTATTGCCAATCCGTGCGCCATAAGGCGGGTTGACGATCACCAGCCCCGGCGGGCCGTCTGGCCGTTTCAGATCACGCACGTCAAGCTGTGCAAAGCTGGTGATCCCGTCCACGCCTGCGCGTTCAGCATTGGCCCGGCTGGCCTCAACCCCGCCTGCGTTGCGGTCAGAGCCATAGAACCGCAGATCGGTCTGCCCAACCGTGCCCGCACTGCGCATCGCTTGCCACGCATCGGGATCATAGGTCGCCAGATGTTCAAACCCGAAACTGCGTGTCCGGCCCGGATAAAGGCCCAAGGCAATCTCTGCCGCTTCAATCGGGAAGGTGCCAGAGCCGCACATCGGGTCCAGCACCGGTTCCTGCCCGGTATACCCGCAGGCCCGCAGAAACAGCGCCGCCAGCGTTTCGCGCATCGGGGCCTTGGCCACACCAAGTTTGTGCCCGCGTTTGTGCAGGGACTCGCCCGAAGTATCGACGCTGAAGGTCACAAGGTTGTCGTCGATCCGAACTTTCAGGCGCACCGGCGCGTCCGAGGCAATCGGAGCGCCCAGCGTTTCGGTGATCGCATTTTCGACCCGCTGGGCCGCAGCCCCGGCGTGGTAAATCTTGGACTTCTGGCAGGTGACTTCGACCGCGACCGGCACATCGGGGCGCAGCACATCCCCCCAAGGAAACTTGCGCGACCGTTTATCAAGCTGCGCCAGATGGAAGGCCCGGAAACTGCCGATGCGGGCCAGAACGCGCCCTGCCCCGCGCAGTTTCAGGTTGGCGGCCCACACATCGGGCCAATGCCCCATGAACGACACGCCGCCCGCCTCGGCCTTCGGGTTAGGAAAGCCACAGGCGCGGACCTCGTCCAGCAGGACAGGTTCCAGCCCCGGCGGGGCCACCAGAAAGATTTCAAACGGATCAGTTGACTGCATGCAGCAGCGCTTAGCCCCTTTCGCCCCTTGAAGCGAGAGAATTCGACGCCATCGGTCGCCGGTTTAGGCGTCGCGTTCCATGATCCACTCGACCTCGGGCGCGGCGACAAAGCGCCATTTGCGTAAGGGGCCAGCCATGACGTTCAGGTAATACATCTCAAACCCATAGGGCGCACCGCAAGGGTGATGCCCGCGCGGCACCAAGACGACGTCGCCATCGGCCACAGCCATGGTTTCGTTCAGTTGCAGATCATCGGTATAGACCCGCTGGATGCCAAACCCATTGGGCGGGTTAAGCCGATGGTAATAGGTTTCCTCAAGATAGGTGATGCGCGGATAGTCATCTTCGTCATGACGGTGGCTGGGATAGCTGGACCAATGGCCCGCCGGGGTGAACACCTCGGTCACCAAAAGGCTATCGCAGTAATCTTCGTTCTCCATCGCGATATTGTTGATGTAGCGCGTGTTGCTGCCTTTGCCGCGTTCCGTCAGGGTGATGCCATCAGGGCCAATCCGGCGCGCCTCATGCCCGCCCATGCCGGGGGCCGCGCAAACCGCGATGGTGCAATCGGTTTCCGCCGTCGCCTGCCAATCCGTGCCATTGGGCAAATAAAGGCTATGCGGCGGGGTCTTTTCAAAGACGTTCATCCGATCACCCAGAACGCCCCAGTCCTGCCCCGCCCCGGTGATCGCTGCCTTGCCTTCGACCATCACCAGCATGACCTCATTGCTGCCCGTCGCCTCGCCTACGGTGTCGCCCGCCCGCAGCTTATACAGCCCAAAGCCGACATAGCGCCAACCGGCGCTTTCGGGGGTGATCTGGTGCACTTTGCCGTGCGTGCCAAAGGGTTTGCGAAGTAGGTCAGGCATCAAAGGCTCCTGTGGTCAGTGGCGCTCAGGCCCCGTCGTCGGGGTCGGTCCACGCGATAAAAAACTGGTGCGCGGCGTAAAGGCCGATCGCGCCAAACAGCAGGGCAAAACCGGGGGAACCAGACAGAACCTCCATCAAGGCCCAACCAAGGCTGACCGCGACAATCGCAATGCGCAGCCATAGCGGGCGATAGAACGGATCTTGCAGGTTAAACATCTGGCCCCTTTCCGGCAGGCTATCCCCGCCCGTCGACAGTCAGGCCCGCATCATCGCAGACCTTCAAGATATGCTCATACCCGAGCTTGGAATACTCATATGGATTGGCATGGGCCGGATCCTGTTCCGCTTCGACGACGATCCAGCCGTTGTAATCCATCGCCTTAAGTTCGCGGGTAATGGCACCGAAATCAATGCAGCCATCGCCCGGCACGGTAAAGGCCCCGGCCACCACCGCATCAAGGAAACTGCCATTGCGCGCCCGGATCAGGTTGGTCACGTGACAGCGAATATCCTTGTAATGCACATGATGCACCCGATGACCCCATTTCTTTAGCACGCTCAGCGGGTCCGAGCCACCAAACAGCAGATGCCCGGTGTCAAACAGCAAGGTCACCTCTTCGCCGGTGTGTTCCATCAGCCAATCGACATCTTCGCCGTCTTCGATCATCGATCCCATATGGTGGTGATAGGCCATGACCATTCCTTCGCCCTTCATCCACTTGGCCACCTCGGTCAGCTTCGCGCCATAGGTGCGGATGTCATCACGGGTCAGCTTGGGACGGTTGACAACCGGCGTCGATTGATCGCCCTGCACCGTGTTCGAACATTCGGCATAGACAACGCAAGGCGCGTCCAATGCCACGAACTGTGTGACCTGTTGGCGGATCATGTCGATCTCGGTCTGTACGTCCTGCACCATCAAACTGCCCGAACACCAACCGCCGCAAAGCGCAAGATCGGCCTCGTTCAGATAGCGGCGCAGACCTTCGGTATCGGCAGGCATCCGGCGGCCACGTTCCACGCCGGTATAGCCAATCTGGCGCGACTCCGACAGGCACTGCTCCATCGTGTAATCGGCGGTCAGGTCCGGCAGGTCATCGTTCTGCCAAGCAATGGGGGAAATCCCGATTTTCACACTCATCTGGTGCGTCCTTTATCAATCCACGCGTTGCAGCGCGGTCTTTTCCACATAGGCCTTGCGGGCCTCATTCACTTCGGCACGGCTCGACACCTCAGGCACGGCCACATCCCACCAGACGCCGCCGACGCCTGCGCCGGAATAGGGGTCGCTGTCGATCACGATCACTGTCGGGATATCGCGGGCGCGGGCCGCCTCGATCTGCGCCTCAAGATCGGCAATGCCGCAGGCCTTGATCGCATGCGCCCCCATCGCGGCGGCATGGGCGACAAAGTCGATCTCGGGCTGCACCTCGACATTGGCGCTGGCGTACAGGTTGTTGAACTCGGCCCCGCCGGTGCCCATTTGCAGCCGGTTGATACAGCCGTAACCCCGGTTGTCGGTCAAAACGATTGTAAAGGGCACGCGGCGCATCACGGCAGTCGCCAGTTCGGAGTTGGCCATCATATAGCTGCCATCGCCCACAAAGCAGATCACATCCGCCTCGGGACGGGCCAGCTTGATGCCCATGGCCCCCGCCACCTCATAGCCCATACAGCTAAAGCCGTACTCCATGTGATAGCCGCCCGGCGCCGCCTGCCACAGCGTATGAAGCGCCCCCGGCATGGTGCCTGCGGCGCACATGGCAACAGTATTGGGGCCAGCTTGGCGCTGCACCGCCCCAATCACCTGCGCGTCGGTCGGCAGACCATCGCCCGTGGGCGCGGCCATCACCGCATCGCATGCCGCATACCACGCGGCGCGGCGCCCCTTGTCCAAATCCGCATAGGTCTTGCCGCCCAGCCCCGCTGAGATCCGCGCCAGCGCCACCTTGGCATCCGACACAAGCCCAAGCGCCCCATGCTTGGCCGCGTCATAGCCCGTGACATTGATCGACACGAGCCTGCGGGCCGGGTTCGCAAACACCGTCCACGACCCGGTGGTAAAATCCTGAAACCGCGTGCCAACCCCTAGGATCAGATCCGCCTCGGCCGCCGCCGCATTGGCCGCGTCCCCACCGGTCACACCGATAGATCCAAGGTTCAGCGGCATCTGCCAATCCAGCGCCGACTTGCCCGCCTGCGTTTCCACAACCGGAATACTGTGCGCCTCGGCAAAGGCGGCCAGATCGGCCTCGGCCTGCGAATAGATCACCCCGCCACCGGCCACGATCAACGGCTTTTCCGCCGCCTTCAGCGCGGCAACCACATCGGCCAATTCCGCCGCATCCGGCTCAGGCCGGCGAATGCGCCAAACCCGCGGCTCAAAGAATGACACCGGGTAATCATAGGCCTCGGCCTGCGTGTCCTGACAAAACGCCAAGGTCACTGGCCCGCATTTCGCCGGATCGGTCATGGTTTGCAGCGCTCGCGGCAGGCAGGTCAACAGATGCTCAGGCCGCGAGATCCGGTCAAAATACCGACTTACCGGACGGAAACAGTCATTCGCCGACACGGTGCCATCGTCGAAATCTTCGATCTGCTGCAACACCGGATCGGGCATCCGATTGCCAAACACATCGCCCGGCACAAACAAAACTGGCAGCCGGTTCACATGCGCCAGCGCGGCTGCCGTCACCATATTGGTCGCGCCCGGCCCAATAGACGAGGTCACCGCCATCGCCCGCCCCCGCTTATGCGTCTTGGCATAGGCAATGGCCGCATGGGCCATGGTCTGTTCATTCTGGCCGCGCCAGGTCGGAAACTCATCGCCCGCCGCATGCAGCGCTTCGCCCAAACCGGCCACATTGCCATGACCGAAAATCGCCCAGATCCCTTCGATGAACCGCGCTCCGTCCTCGGTTTTCTGCGCGGCCAGCCATTTCACCATCGCTTGCGCAGCCGTCAGCCTGATCGTGCTCATCTGCGTATCTCCTCCACAAATCCCAACTGGCCCGTTATTTTCTGACCATAAATATTCCCGGGGGTCCGGGGGCAGCGCCCCCGGCTACCCTCAATCAAGCAGCGTTCCGGCGAGCCTCTGACCGCGCCTCGTCCCAGATCTGACACAGCCGCGCATAGCGATCCGACATCATGGCCACCGCCTCGGCATCGCTCATCTCGCCCTTCATCCAAGCGCGGGCGGCATCGCCAAAGATCGTCCGGCCAACGGCAAAGCCTTTGACCAACGGGTATTTCGCCGCCACTTCAAAGCTGGCTTTCAGCTCAGGCTCCGGCGCATCCAGCCCCAGAACCACGATGCCGCGCGTGTGCGGGTCGTGCTGTTCAATGGCCTCAATCGCGTTCTGCCAAGCCTTATCGGTGGTCATCGGCTCCAGCTTCCACCAATCGGGGAAGACACCGATTTCATACCAACGGCGGATCAGATCGGCGGTGGTATCATCAGAAACCTTGCCGACCTTCTTAGGGATGATCTCCAACAGGAATTCCAGCCGATTGCGCCGCGAGGCCTCAAACAGGCGCTTCACCGTCGCTTCTTGCTGGCTCCGCATGTCCGGGGTGTCATCCGGGTGGCAGAAGACCAGCACCTTGACCACATTGTCCTTGGGCCATTCGGCCAAGCCGCCAAAATCACTGCCAAGCTCCGGCTCAATCGCCAAGGGGCGCGAGCCTGGCCATTCGGTGGGACGACCAACCCAAAGCCCCGTGCCCGTCGCCTTATAAAGCGACGTCCGGCCAATGCGACCGTCACACAGAATACCATAACCCGGCTGACCACCCTGCACTTTCAAGGCCGCCTTCAGGCACAGTTCCTTGAAATCGCTGCCCTTGCGCAGATCGTAGCCGTCCATTTCCTCAAGTTGCAAACGGTGGTCAAAGGCGAACACCCGCATGGTAGACCAATCGCCGTGGCGGTTGGTGGACCAATGCACCTGCTCCAGCTCAACGTCATTGCGCAGATCGCGGCGCTTGATGCCGCGTTCAAGGAAAAACTCCATCTCGGCCAAGGACGGATATGCCGGGGTGCAGCCATGGCGGCTGACCGCGAAGGCCCCGCAAACATTGGCGTATTTCAGCGCGGTCGGCCAGTCTTCACCATCGAGCCAGCCTTTCAGCAGACCCGAGAAAAACCCATCGCCTGCGCCCAGCACGTTAAACACCTCAATCGGGAAGCCGGGGCCGGTTTGGCCGTCGTCAAGGCTATCAGGGATCGCGCCTTCAAAGGCCACCGCGCCCTTCGCGCCGCGTTTGCAGACCAGCGTCGCGCCCGAGACCTTGCGCACGGCCCGCAGCGCGTCAATCGTATCGGTCGACCCACCCGCGATGTGAAACTCTTCCTCGGTGCCGACGATCAGATCGAAATAATGCAGCGTCTCCATCAGCTTGGCCGTGACCTCGGCGCTTTCGACAAAGCGGCTTTCGCCGTCGCCATGACCCGCCACGCCCCACAGGTTGGGACGGTAATCAATATCCAGCGCGGTTTTGACCCCATGCTTACGCGCCAATTCCAGCGCTTTGAGCACGGCCGCCTTGGTGCGCGGGTTGCTCAGATGCGTTCCCGTCGGCACCACAGACCGCGACGAGGCAATCAGCGCCTCATCAATGTCATCTTCACACAGGGCCATATCGGCACAGTTTTCGCGGTAGAAGATCAGCGGAAACTGCTCTTCGTCGCGGATGCCAAGGATCACCAAGGCCGTCAGGCGGTCCGGGTCCGTCTTGACGCCTGCGGTGTTGACCCCGTGGCGTTCCAGTTCCTCGCGGATAAAGCGCCCCATATGTTCATCGCCGACGCGGGAAATCAGCGCCGATTTCAGGCCAAGCCGCGCCGTGCCGCAGGCGATATTGGTGGGGCTGCCACCGATGTATTTCTCGAAGGACCCCATGTCCTCCAAACGTCCGCCGATCTGAGCGCCATACAGATCAACGCCTGCGCGGCCAATGGTGATGACGTCAAGTGTCTTGTCGGTCATTGGGGTCCCCCTTTCTTATCGTCAGGCCAGCGTCACGGCTTTGCCGGTTTGCGCCGCTTCAAGCGCGGCATCGGCCAGCTCAAGCGCCTTCAAACCGTCCAGACCAGTGGTCGGCGTCGGTTGGCCACTGTTCACCGCCGTCACAAAGGCCGCGATTTCATTGGCATAGGCTGCTGTGTAGCGGGTCATGAAAAAATTCATGAGCGGCGGCGTCGAAATACCGTCAGCAGTGGCGACAACCACATTGGCCTCAAGCGTGTTTTGCGCTTGCGCCATCCCCTTCGATCCATGCACCTCGATCCGCTGATCGTAGCCATAGCTGGCGCGGCGCGAATTGGTGATGACGGCCTGCTTGCCCGAGGCGGTGCGCAGGATGACGTTGACGCTGTCATAATCGCCCAGCTTGCCAATCTCAGGGTCCACAAGGTTTGACGCCTGCGCGACGACGGTCTGCACCTCTTCGCCAAGCAGCCAACGGGCCATATCAAAATCGTGGATGGTCATATCGCGGAAAATCCCGCCCGAGACCTTGATGTAGGCAGGCGGCGGCGCACCGGGATCGCGGCTGGTGATGGTAACCATTTCCACGTCGCCGACCGAGCCGTTGTCGATGGCGGCCTTGACCGCCATGAAGTCCGGGTCGAACCGGCGGTTGAACCCAACCATCAGCGTCGCGCCTTCGGCCTCAACGGTGGCGATGGCCTGTTTCACCCGTGCGGCGCTCAGATCGACGGGCTTTTCGCAGAAGATCTTTTTACCGGCTTTGGCGAACTGTTCGATCAAATCGGCATGGGTGTCGGTCGGCGTGCAGATCGCGACGGCGTCGACATCATCACTGGCGGCGATGTCGTCAATCGACCGGATATCGCAGCCGTAGGCATCGCTGACTTTTTGCGCGGCTTCCGCGAACGGGTCTGAAATGGCGACCAGCCGGGCACCGGGCGTGGCCGAAATGGCGCGCGCATGGGTCTGACCAATACGCCCCGCGCCGAGGATTGCAATTCCAAGAGTCATTACACTTGTCCTTCCGAAAACGCGCCTTTGCGCGCTGTTGTTGTTGGCTGGTGGCCTATTGGGTGGGCTCGTTAGAACGGCCAGATACGCTTTGGGTCAAGGCCCCTCAAACGACGCGGAACAGAACGTCTCAATCGTGCCAAACGTCCGCCCAAATGGCTCATTTTATCTCAGAATTAGGCCCGTCCGACGGCTCGGACAGGCCCGTTTTGACCTATGCCGCGTCCGCATATTCCGGCTGAGTTTTGGCGCCGGTGATATAGGCGACAACATCCTGACCGTCCGTGTCTTCCTTGCGAAGGTTGGCGCAGATTCGACCGCGTCGGAACACGACAATCCGGTCCACCAGATCGAACACCTGCCGCATGTTGTGGCTGATCAGGATCAGCGGCTCGCCCTGCTCTTTCAGCGTGCGGATGATGTTTTCAACCTGCGCCGTTTCCTGCACGCCAAGCGCCGCCGTGGGTTCATCCATGATGGTCAGCTTGGAATGGAACGTCGCGGTTCGGGCGATGGCCACGCACTGGCGCTGACCGCCCGACATGTTCTGGATCGTATTGCGGATGTTGGGAATTTTCACGCCCGTCTTGGTCAACGCGGCCAAAGTGTCATTGCGCATCGATTTGTAATCAAGAATGCGGAACGGGCCGAGCCAATCGAACTTGGTCTTTTCGCGGCCAAGGAACAGGTTGTCCGGCACGTCCAGCGCATCGGCCAAAGCCAGCGTTTGGAACACGGTTTCGATCCCGGCTTCCCGCGCATCGAGCGGCCCGGCGAAGTTGACGGGTTTGCCGTCAAAGATCACCTCGCCGCGGGTGCGCTGTTCAACGCCTGTGATCTGGCGCACGAAGGTGGATTTTCCCGCCCCGTTGTCGCCCATGATGGCCACATGTTCGCCCTTGCGCAGGGTGAAATTGGCCCCTTCCAGCGCGTGCACACCGCCATAGTGTTTGGTCAGGTCGCGCGTTTCGAGAATGATATCGCTCATGTCCTGTCTCCTTACATGCGGGCTGCGGAACGGCGCTGGCGCCATTGGTCAAGCACAACGGCCCCGACGATAATCACGCCTTTGACCATTTCTTGGTAATAGGCATCGAGCCGAAGGAACGTGAACCCCGAGATGATGACGCCAAAGATCAGCGCACCCAGCACCGTGCCAACGATCGACCCGCGCCCACCGGACAGCGACACGCCCCCGATCACGGTCATGGCGATGGCGTCCAGTTCGTACATCACGCCCATACCCGCCTGCGCCGTCAGGTTCTTGGAGCTAAGAACGACCGCTGCAAAGGCCGCCAGAATGCCCGCGATGGTGTAAACCAACACCTTGTGACGATCGACCGAAATGCCCGACATCCGCGCCGCGTCTTCGTTTGAACCGATGGCATAGGTGTGTTTGCCGTAGATGGTGAATTTCAGGATAAAGTGGAACAGGATCGCCAGCAGAACGAACCAGATCACCGGCTTCATACCTGCACCGATGGCGGCATAGCTATCGGTCGGGAAGGAAATCGGCTGGCCTTTGGACCACCACTTGGCCGCACCACGCGCCGCGACCATCATGCCAAGCGTCGCGATAAAGGGCGGAATACGGGTATAGGCGATCAACAAACCGTTCACCAACCCGGCGGCAAGCCCGCACAAGATGGCAACGACGATCGGAACGATCACCGGCAGATCCATGAAGGCCGGACCGAACAAAGCCTTGGGGTTGGGATAGCCATTCACTTCGGCCACTTGGGCAAAACTCATGGCGACCATGGCGGTCACACCCACGATAGACCCCGGACTTAGGTCAATACCGCCCAGGATGATCACTTGGGTCGAACCGATCGCGATGATCCCGATAATGGCGACTTGCAGAATGATGATGCGCAGGCGCTGTTCGTTGAAAATGCTGTCAAAACGGCCATTGCTATCAAACAGA
This sequence comes from Pseudoprimorskyibacter insulae, assembly GCF_900302505.1. Taxonomy (GTDB): domain Bacteria; phylum Pseudomonadota; class Alphaproteobacteria; order Rhodobacterales; family Rhodobacteraceae; genus Pseudoprimorskyibacter; species Pseudoprimorskyibacter insulae. Next base: position 34,805 of record NZ_OMOJ01000017.1, read on the forward strand.
AAGCTTTGCCCCATCAGCGCAAAGCCAAGCCCTTCAAAAATCAGTACAATCAGAACCAGTGCGCCGAAAACGTTGATTTCGTTCGGCCAGGCCCGTTTCGATTTGTCGAACGTCAGCCCCCCTGTTCCGTGGGTGGTGTCCGCCATGTCTTTGTCCCCTCAATCATGGTGCCGTCGCGTTTCAACGGCGCGAAGAGCGGCGCTAGGGCGCGCCGCTCTGGTGTCTTCAGGCCAAGGCCTGTCTTAGTTCTTCGAGAAATAGTCGCCCAGGTTCGCCGGGGTCACCAGTTCGAACGGGATGTAGACCTTCTGATCCACGTCTTCGCCACGTGCCAGCTTCAGCGCCGCGTTCAGCGCGCCCGAGCCCTGACCGGCCGCGTTTTGGAAGACAGTGACATCCAGATCGCCGCCCGCCATTGCGGCCAGCGCGTCCTGGGTTGCGTCAACGCCGCCCACCTGCACCGACGCCATGTCGATGCCTGCGGCCTTCATTGCCTGAATGGCACCGATTGCCATTTCGTCGTTGTTGGCGATCACGGCATCAAACGGCTCGCCTGCCGACAGCCAGTTGGTCATCAAGTCCTGCGCTTCGTCGCGCGACCAGTTGGCGGTCTGCTCGTCCACGATGGTGATGAAGTTACACATATCGGTGCCCAGAATGTCGTGCACGTCCTTGGTCCGCTGAACGGCCGCCTGGTTCGACAGCTCGCCCATCATGACATAGGCGCGTGCGCCGCCGCCCTTGCCCGCTGCACGCAGGTTCTTACAGATCTCAAAGGTTTCCAGCGTGCCGGACTCGATTTCGTTCGACGCCACAAAGGCTTGGTTGTCGGGCAGCGTGTCAACGTTGATCGGCTGACGGTTCACATAGACCAGCGGCACGCCAGCCGCTTCTGCAGCAGCGGTCATCGCCTGCGTGGCCGAGGTGTCGACCGGGTTGACGATGATGGCATCAACACCAGACGCGATGAAGTTGTTGATCTGGTCCAACTGCTTGGCCACGTCGTTCTGTGCATCTTCGATCTGCACATCAACGTCGCTCATGTCGTCGGCGAAATTCTGGATGCCGTTGCGCAGAACGGTCAGGAAGTTGTCGTCAAACAGCGCCATCGAAACGCCGATATTTTCGGCCATTGCGGTGGTGCCCATCAAGGTTGCCAAGCTGGCGGCGATCAGAGTCTTTTTCATAGGGGATCCTCCCAATTGCGGCGTCCGGCGCGCCATGTCCTCCACCGGAGCCCCGATGACGGGGCCTTCTTGCATCGGTCAGGCGGCTGGCGCCGCAATCTGCGATGCAATGAATTCAAATGACTTTTGAATTTCGGATTTCGGGTCGCTCATCGCGTGGGTCAGCGGAGAGAAACACTCGTAAGACACCGGGCCGTCATAGCCTGCGGCCAGCAACGCGGCGATCTGATCGGTGTTGCCCAAGCGGTCGTGTTCATCGACCAGAACGCGGTGTTCGTCCTCCATCTGGTCAACGCGGAGCGCCGGATCGACAACGCCCGAGATATGGATGATCCCGGTGTATTCGGGGAACAGCGGGCCGCCGCCGGCCAACGTGTGGTGAAACGTGTCATGGACCAATTTGAATTGACCACGGGCGTCCAGTTCTTCAATCATCTCGACCAGATCTTCTTTGGATCGCAGCGAAGAACGTTCGAACCCCAAGGGTTCAACCAGCGCCACAAGGCCAGCATCGGCCAGCATCGGCTTGATCGCCGTCAGCGCATTGCGCAGGTTTGCCGTGCGTTCGGCTTTGGCGGTGGCCGTGCCGTCATTGCGCGGGATCAGGCTAATGGTTTCTGCACCGCAGGCCTTGGCGGTGGCGATCAGGTCGCGAACCTCTTGCGCGACATCCGTCGTATAGCTGTTGAACGGGTAAACCTGGCTTAGACCCACCAGCCGCAGACCTTTGTCACGCGCGATAGCCCCGGCATCCGAGGCGGGCATTTCATCAAACAGCGGGCGCGCAATATCGTTGCGCACCTCGACGCCAACGCAATCAAGCGCAGCGGCCAGATCAAGGAAGTCCGAATAACCCAAGTTGGGGGTGGTCATATGGTTCAAAGCGCGCTTCATGGTTCCCTCGGTCAGCGTCGTCACCTGCGACGTTCTGACCGGGACCATCGGGCAAATGAGACGTTTCCGTCAATCGGACCATAGAGCCTTTGCATCATTCATGATGTTTTTTTGCGCATGCAGAATGATGTTTTTACGTCATTAAACCATTTCCGGCAGCATAATATGCGGCACAAGGAAATGCTGTCCTGATATCCCATCCTCGCCCACGCGATGCGCCTCAATCATAAGTTCGATCAGATCGCGGCACAATTCATCCAGCGGCGTCTGGATGACCATGGCGCAATACCCTTCGGACAAAGCGGCGCGACTGTCCGCCGTCAACTCATTGACCACAAGCGCAATTTTTCCGGGCGAACGGGCCTCTCTCAGGGCGGCAATCGTGCCCTCCATCCCCCCGCCCGCAAGGTAGATGCCGCGCAAATCCGGGTGACGGTTCAACAGATCCAGCGTCGCCTCATAGGACACCCGGCGCGTCTCAAGGTTGACCAGCGTGTCCAAGACCGTGAATTCCGGAGCATGTTCGCGCATATAGGACCGAAATCCGACCTCGCGCAGATCATGACCATGCCAGCGATTTCCGCCGACGAAAATCGCTACTTTTCCGGGACGATTCGTGGCCTTGGTAATCATAGACGCCGCCGTTCGCCCAACTTTCATGTTGTTCAGACCCAGATAGTTCCGCCGAATGCCCTGCGCGAAATCGTTCAGCAATGAAAAGGTTGGCACGCCCGCGCCTTTAAGATCCTGCACCACCTGGTTGAGCATTTGATGGTTGACGGCCACACAGGCGATGGCATCCACTCGCGCGCCCACTTCGCGCATCAGATGGGCAAAATCGTCGGGCGATTGCGAGGTCGCAAAACGGATCAAGACCTTGCCCCGAATGTCATTGCGATCCCGAACCGCGCGCTCAATCGCGCGGGCGAAGTTCTGGTAGAATTCCTGCTTTTCCTTCAGCAACACGAACCCAAGGCGCAATTCTGGCACCATCGAGTCAAGCCGGTGATTGAAAAGCCCCCGCGCGTGGTAGCCCACCCGGTGCGCAGCTTCGGCGATGCGCTTTAGTGTGTCCTCACGCACTGTACCACGCCCGTTCAGCGCACGATCAACCGTAGCAACGCTGACACCGGCCTCTTGGGCCACATCTTTGACTGTGGGACGACGCGACATGCTGCACCTCATGACGTAAACACATCATGAATGATGGACTACATATCTCATGCCATCAAGCCAAAGAAAAACCCCCGCCGGTTTTACGCGGCAGGGGTGGCTTTATTCGGCGGCCCCCAAAGCGGCGGCATGCAGATCTTCGCGATAGGGCCTTGCCCCGTCAGGAAGGGTCCGGCGAATGTAGTACTCGGGGTTCGACCTTTGCCGAACCAAGGCGGGCCACATTTCGCGGAAGGCCGCAAAGATAGACGGGCAGGGTGCGGGCAAATCATGTTTGATCTTGGCATGAAGCTCGGGCAGGCGGTGATAGGGCACCATGGGGAACATGTGATGTTCGACATGGTAATTCATGTTCCAATACACGAAACGGCTGATCGGATTCATATAGACAGTCCGGCTGTTCAAACGATGATCGATGACGTTCTCGGCCAGCCCCCCGTGCTGCAACAGACCAGTCATCACGTGGTGCCACGCACCGTAAAGGCGTGGAAGACCGATGACCATCAATGGCAAGATCGATTGCCAATAGACCGTCGATATCAAGACAGCGCTATATACCAGTGTCCAGACACGGGCCACACGGATGACCTTGTGCTGCTCTTGCTCGGGGATGAATGATGCTTCCTCAGGGTGAAGGCTGCCCAGTGCATTGTAAACCATCCGCTGCCAACCGGCCCAGGCATCGAAAATTCCGAAGAAATTCGCGATGAGCTTCGCAAAATCCGTTGGCCGCGTGACGGCGATCTCGGGATCTCGGCCTACAATGATCGTGTCGGTGTGATGACGTGCATGGCTCCAACGCCATGTGACTGGGTTGCGCACCATACAAAAGCTGGCAACCTGATAAACCGCATCATTCATCCACCGTGTCTTAAACGCCGTACCATGCGAACACTCATGCCAGCGACTGTCCATCGCCGAGCCATAGAGCACCCCATAGGCCAGCCAGAATGGCGCAGACCACCAGCTTGGCCACAGGGCAATGCCCAGCCCGGCAAAGGCAATCATGCACGCAAACAAAAGAACCGTGTCCCGGATTGCCTGCCCATTTTCACGCTCCATCAGCGCTTTCATTTCCTTACGGGGGATATCAGTATGATACCACTCCGCCGTTGCAAGCCCGGTGTCCACGGCCCTTTGGCCATCCTGCCCCAACATTGAATAATCACGCTCAGTCATCTGGCCCTCCTCTGGCTGGCGATTTCGACGACTGTAGTCCCATTCCGCATAGCCGCGAAGATTGGGGCTAGCAAAACCCATCAATATCCATCAATCTTGGCCGTCGAAATGAAAGATTTTCATCAGTCACATGACAAGGCGCCCGACGATACAAGATCTGGCCAAGGCCGCCGGGCTGGGTGTTGCCACCGTTGACCGGGTGTTGAATGGCCGCCCGAATGTCAGCGACCGGTCCATCCGCGAAGTGTCCGAGGCCGCGGCAAGGATCGGCTTTATATCCCCTCGGCTAGAGCCTCAGGCGCAACGTGCGGCCCGTCGCGTGGTGCGTTTTGGTTTTGTTTTGCATAAGCGCGGACAAGAGTTTTATCAGAATTTCGCGTCCGAGCTGGAACGCGCCGTCGCGGCACGCACCGATATCCGGGGCGAGGTCACGTTTCGCTTCGCCTCGTCACAAGCGCCGGGTGACTTTGTTCGGGAATTGATCGAAGTGGCCGAGGTATCAGACGTTATCGCGTCTTCGGCTTTGAACCACGGCCAGATCGATGCCGAGGTCAAACGCATTTCGGATCGCGGCATCCCGGTTTACGCTTTGTTAAACGATTTCGCACAAGGTTCCCGTCACGGCTATTTCGGCCTGAACAATATCAAGGTCGGGCGTATTGCCGCTTGGCTAATCGCCACACAGACAGCTGGTAAGGGCAAGGCTGCGGTCTTTGTCGGCGGCAATCGCTGGCACGGCCATGTGCTGCGGGAAACCGGGTTTCACGCCTATATGCGCGAATTTGCACCGGATATGGCGCTGCTCAATACAATGGTGAATCTTGAAACACGTCAATTGACCTATGCCGCCACGCATGAACTTTTGGAACGGCACCCAGACCTGACTGGCCTTTATGTGGCTGGCGGGGGAATGGAAGGCGCGATCGCAGCAGTCCGCGAGGCGCGCGCCCCCGGTGCCGTCGCTCTGGTGGTGAATGAATTGACTGCCGATAGCCGCCTTGGCCTAGGCGACAGGGTTGTCTCGCTGTGTATCGCCACTCCGCTGGAGCGTTTGTGCAGAGAGTTGATCGACAGAATGATTGCTGAACCGCTTACGCAGGGGGCGACAGGTCAGCGATTCTTCGAACCGGATCTGGTTTCACCAGAGTCGGTCTGAGCTAGGTGTTTTCCGGAATGCTGACCCAAACGCAAACAGCCCGCGTCATTTCTGACGCGGGCTGATTTGTTTGTTTTTGTGATCGTTTTAGAATTATTATTGGTCTTTACTAGGTTTGGCGGTGACCTACTCTCCCACGTCTTGAGACGCAGTACCATTG
>NZ_OMOJ01000016.1 GCF_900302505.1 Pseudoprimorskyibacter insulae
GGGTGATGGCATCGCCGCGCGCCTCAATCTCATCGGCGATGGCGTTCAAAAACGCCGCCCGTTCCGCACGCGTGCTGTAGCCGTAGGACCAAAACGCCTCCTCGGCCGCCTCACAGGCGCGGTTGACCAGATCGGTCGTGCCAACGCTAAACGCATGCGCCGGACCATGCGCCGGCTCCGAAGTGAACTTGGCCTCACCGCCAACCCACTCCCCAGCAATCAGGTGGTTGCCGTGTGGCGTGAAAGGATCAGTCATGATTGCCCTCTTTCAGAATTGGAATATCGGTAAACTTGCCGCCCTGGAACAGGTGCAACGGATCGTTTGGATCTGGGTTCGGAACGGCCTGCAACACCTCTGCCAAATATGCCTCAGCATTGTCCTGTGGCTGCCAGCCCAGGTAGTTGGACTTCGAATTGTCCCAGAACGACCGATCATTCGCCGAGGCCCCATATACAATTGGGCAGCCCAGAACCGGCACAGTAAAGGCCGCGCGGGCAAAGGCGACGAAATCTCGATACGACAACCAAGTGGACAACATCCGGTGATCCACAGGCTTGTCGAAACAGGACCCGATCCGCAGGATTGCCGTCTGTTGTCCAAACTTTTCAAAATAGAACCGCGCCAACGCTTCACCGAAGACTTTGGACACACCGTAAAGACTGTCTGGACGGGGCAGCGCCGTGTTGTCGAGCACTTCGGCCTGCGGATGGTAACCGACCACATGATTGGACGATGCGAACAGGATACGCGGCATACCATTGGCTCGCGCAGCCTCATAAATGTTGTACAATCCCAGAATGTTGGCCTGCATGATCGGATGGAACGGCCCTTCGACCGAATAGCCGCCAAGATGGATGATCGCATCGCACCCATCGACCGCCCTCAGAACGTCATCGGCACTATCAAGGCTGGCCTTACGACTTTCCTCATGCGGCATCAGATCCGTTATGTCGCGCCGGCCAGACACAACAACGGTTTCCGCAAGAGCCGCCAAAAGAGGCCGGATCGCGGTGCCCATGCTGCCTGTCGCGCCGGTCAAAAGCAGTTTCTTTATCAAAACATGCCCTTTCATTTACGTATTATTCAACATTGGTGTTGGATTGTATTCGCCCAGCCAAATGTCATCGTCTGGGCATTCGGACAGGCCAAGCGCTTCGGTCCCGGCCCAGGGGCTCAGAAAACGCGCCATGTCCTTCGGTCCGGTTTGCACAGGTCGGTAACGTGGCTGCCATTCTCCCGGCAACAACTGCCCATCTGGTCCATATCCGGGACCGGACCAATCATCCCAAGGGGCCGCTATATTCACATGATCGCCCACGCGGCAATTAAGGAAAACGCACTTGCCGACCGATTGCAGGCTGGCCGGTGCAATCGACCCAAGCGGCGGATCGTACCTGCTCTCACTGCAAAGTGTGACGGCGTATCCGCGCACCGGGGCGATCCCATAGGGACTGGCACGAACCGCTTCAAACCATTGACGCCCAAGGTTAAAAACTCCGCGTCTGGCCAGATCGCTACTGTCGTGTGTCAAGTCACACCGATCAAATACAAATCCGAAAGATGTGCGCAAGTTGGTCGACGGCGCGGTCAGCCAACAATGCGCCCCCCGCGCACCGATTGCGCGAATGGTAGACGTTTCGAAATAGGCGGTGGATTGGCCGAAAATGAAATCCACGTCGCCTTCGATATCGCAATCGAACAAGTAACTGCGAACAGTGCTGAATTTGTCAGGGGCCTGAAGGTAGAGCGTGTCTTGGAAGCTTTTCAAATGGACCGCGCCAAGGATCACCTTGTCGGCCCCGGCGCTAAGAAACGCAACGGCTTGATGCTGACCTTTCGCAAACTGGCCCGCGTGGTTCTTTTCAAGACCGGCAGGGGTCGCGGCATTGCGGTCCGCGTTGTAGCGGTTGTGAATGGTCAAATTATAGATCTGTGTACCATCCGCCTCGATCCGCAGGACAGAGGCATTTGCGGTGCTCAGCGTCGTTCTGGCAGCGATGCGCTGAAATATTTCCTTTACCGCAGCATCGGATTGCCCAAATTGGCGTTCAAAGCGATTTGCGTACTCATCCCCCGGCATTTCCGCATCGATATTGGCATGCAAAACTGTGTCTTGCGGGGCTTCCCCCAGACCAAAAATCGTAAAACGCACCCGAGAGAAGGCCAATTTTGGAAGATAGACCAGACCTTCGTGCAGGCCGGGCGCAACCGCGATGAACATACGGTCATTACTTTCGGTCTTTCGGGCCATACCCAAGCAATGATCGACCGCTTGCTGAACCGTCGCGAACACATTGGCATGCCCCGCGCGGCTAGAGTCGACCAGCGCGTCATACTGCGCATCTCGGCACGGCATGTCGCGGGTGGGATGCCACGGATCAAGCCGCTCAGCCCCGGCGGGACCCACGCGCGACAGAACGCTGGCGCGATCGAACCGCGCCGCCTGCGCCTCGGTCAACAATGGGCGCACCCCACTGTGTCGCAATGCCCAACAATTGCGCCCCGATCCCATAGGCTTAGCCCCGCGCCTGATGCATCAAGTGGGCCGCATAGGCCATCATCAATGGGCCAACACCTTTTGCATCGTCGCAGACGCGCGCCTCTGATAGGTAGTATTCGGCGCTGCCATCTCGGAACCGGCCTTCGTACCAGCCCAGGCCTGCGACCTCGCACATTTCGACCATCGACAGATTGTCATTGGCCCCTTTACGCATGGCGCAGCTGGCAAGATCCGCCATCAGTGTGGACACGTCGCCAGCGTAAAGGCCCAGATCGGCGCCGCGAATTAAGCCGTAAACAAACATCGCCGAGGCGGATGTTTCCAAATAATTGCCCTCCAGATCCGGGCGGTCGAGCACTTGTAGCCAGATCCCTTCGGGACGGCGGAACCCTGCAACATCGCGCAACAGGTTTTCCGTGCGGGCGCGCAGAGGCGCGAATTTTTCGGGGCCTGCGATCTCGGCCAAATCCACAAGCGCCATTACCAGCCAACCGAGCGACCGCGACCAATGGGCGTGGGATTTGCCGTCAACCGGGTTGCACCACGGCTGCATCTTCGCCTCATCAATGGCGTGGGCGTAAAGGCCGGTTTCCGGCGTCGCCAGCATCTGCATCGCCGTGTCGACCTGCGCGATAGCGTCATCGACAAGCGTATCGTCGGCAGTCTGAACGCCATACGCGGCCAGAAAGGTCGGGCCCATGTACAGCCCATCGAGCCACACCTGCCACGGATAGCGCAGTTTGTGCCAAAACACGCCGGATTTGGTACGGGGGTGGGTCGCCAACTGCCGCGTCAACAGCCCGCAGGCCGCCATATAACGCGCGTCGCCCGTTTGCTGCGACAGATACAGCGCGGCGCGGCCCGGTTGGATATTATCGATGTTGTAATCAGACGGGTTATAGCCGGTCAGACCGTCCGCCTCAATCTGGGCGTTGATGCGCGGCACCATCAGGTCCAGCCACTTTTGATCGCCGGTGGCGCGGTGCAGCAGGGCAAGGCCGGTGTAAATGCAGCCATCCTCATAGCACCAGTTGCCGCCCTTATAGGGTTCATGCGCCTCGACAAAATCGGTGAAATATTGGGTCAGCATCAACGTGCCTCCTGCGGGCTGGGCAACAGATCGACGGTTCCGTCGACCTGTGCAAATTCGGTCCAAAGGGGAATGTGCCGAACGGCATCAAGATGCGCGGCCATCAGGGGAACAGCGGGCTGCGCGTTCGGGTCGAAACTGACCCGGAAATTGCGGATGGTCACGCCGGTGATCGGCGCTTCGGGCAGGCCAAGCAGGGCCACGCCCGCGATCTGAACATCGGTGGCCAACACATCGGTAAGCGAGATGTCAAACACCTGCGGCGTGGTGTGATCGACCGGCGCGGGGTCGCGCGATTGCACGGCCTCACTGCGGCCATCCGGGTCGCAAAAGTAAAACGCGTTGATCGCCAGCGGCGTGCCGACCCCGGTCATCACCACATCGGATAGGCGCACATGGGCGACCTTGCCGCCGCGGCCACGGCGGGTCTTGATCCGCAAGCCGCGATCGGTTCCAACAAATTCGCAAGCGGCCACATCCACATCGGTGATATCGCCGCTCATCTCAGAGCCGAGAACCACCGCGCCATGCCCGCGCGCCATCAGGCAGTGATGCACCATCAGGCCGCGCGTCGGCAAAATGTGATCCACCTGCCCCGGCCCGCGCTTGCCCGCCTTGACGGCGATACAGTCGTCGCCGACCGAAAACCGAATGCCAAGCAGGCGCACATCGGTGCAGCTTTCCGGGTTCAGACCGTCAGTATTGGGGCTATCGGGCGGATTTTCGATGTTCAGACCGGTGCAGGTCAAACCGTCAATCCGGTAGGGATGCAGCGTCCAACTGGGGGAATTGCATAGGGTAAAGCCGCTAAGCTGCACGTTCCGGCCATGGGCCAGAAACAGCGCGCGGGGGCGGCGCGCGCCATCGCGGGTTTCCTTGGGCCAGCTCCACCAATCGCCGCGATCGCCGCCCGCATCGATGCGTCCGGCCCCGGTGATCGTCAGGTTATCGCAGTCAATCGCGGTGACAGGCGCGGCAAAGGCAGCCTCCGGCAGCCCCTCCCAAGTGCCAACAACGCGGCTCGCATCGTCATGCGGCGGCAGGATGGGCCAGTTCTGGCGGTCGTGATCGGCGTAAAGCTCGGCCCCTTTGGGCAGATACAGCGTCATCCGTGCTTTCAGGTGGATCGGCCGAATGCAATAACGGCCCGGCGGCACCATCAACGTGCCCCCTTCGGGCACGGCCGCGATGGCACGGGCAAAAGCGGCGGAATTGTCGGCGGCCTCAACCGATGCGCCATGCGCGGTCACATCGACCAAACCCGCGCAAGGCGCGGTTTCAAAGGCCAATTCCGCCCCGCAGGCGCGAAACACGTAGCCCGTCGCGGGGGTCAGCCCCTCAAGAAAGACCGGCGCGACCGTGGTCACACCATCGGCAATCAAATCGCTGCCGCAAAACACCTGCCACGCCAACGGGGCGGCCAATGTAAAACGGGTGCCGTCTGGCGTGCAAAGAAGGGTCGCGGTCCGGTTGGACACGGCGGCAAGGGTCAAAGCGCTGGTCATGGGGACTTCCGTTAAGATGCCGGAGCCCATAGCGGGCTCCGGCGGGGTGCACTTGGCTTACTTGATGTCGTCCAGGGCTTCTTGGATGCCGTAGAAGATATCCGACGCGGCGGTTTCTGCGTCGATCTCGCCATAGGCGAACAGCTCCAGGTTATCCTGCATGGCCGAACGGACGTCCGGGTGCTCCATGAACGGGTGGATCGCCGGGCCGGTTGCGTCCAGAACCAGTTTCTGCGCGTTCACCTGTTCCGGCTTCAACGCGCCCGATTCCAGAAGCGCCGCACGTGCGGTGTTCGACGACGGAACGCCGCGGGCCGAGCCCATTGCAGCAACGCCTTCGGCTTCGTTCAGCAAGCAGTTCAGGATTTGAGCCGCAGCCTCTTTGTTGGCGCTGTTGGCCGAGATCGAAAAGACCATGGAGGCCTTACGATAGATGCCTGCGGTTTTCTGACCGTCCTGCGACAGCAGGCCGACATAGCTCAGTTCCTGACCTTCGGCCAGCGGGTCCGAGATTTTGAAATAGGTGGTATCCCACTGATAGGTCCCGCCAATTTCGCCCGAAGCCCACTTGGGGTTTTCGTGCAGGGCAACGTTGCCCGCCGCTGCCACGTCCTTCCACGACGGGATAACATGGTTGTCGACCAGCGTCTGATAGTAGTTGATGGCGTCAACCATATCAGCCTCAGACCATGCGATTTTGTTGGTCGCCGGGTCGATCAGCGGCATGCCGGTTTTCTGGGTGCCATAGAGCGTGATCAGCAGCGACGCATCCAGACCGATGCCTTCGAACGGATAGTAGGCATCGCCCAGCTTTTCCTTGAAGACCGGGCCAGCGGCCATCAGTTCGTCCCAGGTCGAGGGCAGCGCCAGACCGGTCTTGTCCCATGTGGTTTTGTTGAACACGAACAGACGGCCCGTGGTGGACACCGGCAGACCGTTCAGCTTGCCCTGTATCGAGCCTGCTTCGATCTGGTCAGCCGACCATTGAGTCAGGTCGATTTGGCCCGACAGAGTGTTCAGATCGGCAAAGCCGTTGCCATCCGCCGAGAAGATCGGCAGCCACGGCCAGTTGATCTGCATGATGTCGGCTTCGGTCTTGCCCGCAATCTGCGTGGCGACCTTTTCAAAGTGGCCGCCCCAACCGGTGAATTCCGGCTTGATAACGTGGCCGTGCTTTTCACCGCAAACCTTCAGGCCTTCTTGGGTGGCAAGGTGTCGGCTATCCCCGCCCCACCAACTCATGCGGAGTTCGACGGCCTGCGCGGTGCTGGTCAGTGCCGAGGCAGCAAGCAGTGCTGCGATAAACGTCTTCTTCATTTTGGATCCTCCCTGATCAAGACGTAGTTTTATTCACGAAAGCGAAATGTTCGCGCCGCTGGCGGCGTCGAAAATGTGGATGCGGCGGCCATCGGGGCGCAGCCCGACCTTGTCGCCACGCTTCAGGTTGTTGTCGAAATCCTCGCTGGGAACGACGGCCACAAAGGCGGCGCCATCGACATCGGCGTGTAGGTTCACCTCATGCCCCATGAATTCGAGGTTGGTGATCGTGCCGTTGAACGCGCCATCCGTCCCGGCAGGCACCACGGACAGGTGCTGTGGACGGATGCCCAGCGTGACCTTGCCGTCTTCTGCCTTCAGCCGGTCTGCCAGACCATCGCCCACGGTGATCTGCTGGCTGCCCGCAGACAGAACCGGCAGGCCGCCATTGCGCGACAGCGCGCAAGGCACAAGGTTCATTTCCGGCATCCCGATGAACCCGGCCACGAAGTCATTCGCGGGGCGTTCATAGAGCGTGGCCGGATCATCGACCTGCATGATATGGCCGTCTTTCATGACGCAGATCCGGTCGCCCATGGTCATCGCTTCGACCTGATCGTGGGTCACATAGACCACCGTCGCGGGGCGGCCTTCGTTGCGCAGACGCTTGTGCAGATCTGTGATCCGAACCCGCATCGAAGCGCGCAGCTTGGCATCAAGGTTCGACAGCGGTTCATCGAACAGGAACACCTCGGGATGCTTGATCAACGCGCGGCCCAAGGCCACCCGCTGCGCCTGTCCGCCCGAAAGCTGTTTCGGCAAACGCTCCAGCAATTGTTCGATTTCCAGAATGCTGGAAACCTCTTGTGTCGCCTCTTCGATCTTGTCCTTCGGAATGCGCTTTAGCTTGAGGCCAAAGCTCAGGTTCCGGCGCACTTTCATATGCGGGTAAAGGGCGTAGTTCTGGAACACCATCGCGATGCCGCGCTTGCCCGGTACCAGATCGTTGACCACCTGATCGCCTATGCGGATTTCGCCGCCGGTGATCGTCTCTAGCCCTGCGATCATGCGGAGCGTGGTGGATTTGGCGCAGCCCGAAGGCCCCACCAAGACCATGAATTCGCCTTCCTTCACATCAAGGTTGATGCCGTGTACGGCCTTGAATCCATTGCCATAGGTCTTTTCGACCGAACGGAGTTGCAACTGAGCCATTAGCCTTTGACTCCCCCTGCTGAGATGCCTTCGATGAAGTATTTCTGTGCCAAGAAGAACACGGTGAGAGAGGGCGCCAGCGCGAGGACAGACATCGCTAGGATCTGGTTCCAGGCAAACGCCTCTGTAGTGTCGATGGAGAGTTTGAGCGCAAGGCTCACAGGATATTTCTCAACCGACGAAACGTAGATGAGTGGTCCGAGGAAGTCGTTCATCGTCCACATGAACTGAAACAGGCAGACCGAGATCAGCGCCGGGGTCAGCATGGGCACGACGATGTACACCAATGTCTGCAAGGTGGTCGCTCCGTCCACACGTGCGGCTTCTTCCATATCGCGGGGAATGGCCCGCAGGAATTGCACGATCATGAAGACAAAGAACGCATCCCCCGCCATAGCCGACGGCACCCACAGCGGCAGGAAGCTGTCCAGCCAGCCGATGTCACGGAACAGCAGGTACTGCGGAATACGGGTTACCACGTTCGGCAACAGCAAAGTCGCAATCACCGACGCAAAGAGGAACTTCTTGAACGGAAATTCAAACCGCGCAAAGCCGTAAGCCACCAGCGTGCAGGAAATCGCCGTGCCGATCACCTTGGGTATGATGATCCAAAGCGAGTTCAGGAAGAACTTGCCAAAGGTATACGGCGTCGAGGTCTTCCAGCCGTCGATATAGCCTTGAACGGTCGGCTCATTCGGCCAGAACGACGGCGATGTGAACATCTCGGCGTTGGTCTTGAAGGACGCACCGATCAGCCAGATCAGAGGATAGACCATCAGCAGGCCAATCAACGTCAAAAGACCGTAGCGGATGGTGGCGCTGACCCGCGCTTTGCGGCGCAATTTCAGCTCGATCTGGGTGGGGGGACGGCGATCGCCGCGCCCCTTGGGGGAAATGTCGGATAGCATTGCCATGGTTCAGCTCCGCTTGTCGCCTGCGTAGTAGACCCATTTTTTCGACGACCAGAATGCGATCAGCGTCAGCACCATGATGATGACAAAGAGCACCCATGCGATGGCCGAGGCATATCCCATGTCAAAGCTCTTGAAGGCTTTGTCGTAGATATAAAGGGGCAACAGGTAGGTGGATTTAAGAGGCCCGCCCTGCGTGATGATGTAGGGGCCGTTGAATTCCTGAAACGCTTGCACGGTCTGCATGATCAGGTTGAAGAAGATGACCGGCGTGATCAGCGGCAGCGTGATGTTGCGGAAGATCTGCCAAGGCCCTGCCCCGTCGATCGACGCTGCCTCATACAGCGACTTATCCACAGATTGCAGCGCCGCAAGGAAGATCACCATGGCCGAGCCAAACTGCCAGCAGCGCAGCAGCGTGATCGTGAACAGCGCATTGGTCGGATCACCGAACCAGTTGATCGGCTCGCCGCCAAGCGACACGATCAGCATGTTCACAAGCCCGGTATCGGCAAAGATATAGCGCCACAGCACCGCAATCGCGATAGACCCGCCAAGGATCGACGGCACATAGTAGGCCGTGCGGAACAGGTTGATCGCCTTCAGGCGGTAGTTCAGCACCACCGCGATAAACAGTGCAAACGTCAGCTTGAGCGGAACCGTCGTGAACACGTAAATCAGTGTCACTTTCAACGACTTATCGAAGGTCCGGTCGCGGCTGAACAGCTTTTCGTAGTTCTTGGTGCCGACCCATTCGGGCTTCGACAACAGGTCATAGTCGGTAAAACTCAGGTAGAATGACGCGACAAAGGGAAAGGCGGTGAACAGCAGCAACCCTATGACATAGGGGGCGACGTACCACAGCCCGGCGTATTTGCTTTCGCCTCCCATCAGGCAATCTCCTTTACTAAGGCGTCGGGCAAGCGACTTGCGGTCGCCTGGATCATTTCGGCAAACATCTGACGCGCTCGGTTGCCGCTGAGGGGGGCAACCAACGGGTCAGTACGGAACAGGTCGAACAGCACATCGTACTGTTGCGCGATGACAGCATTCAGCAACGCGGACTGGCGCAGGGCATGGCCGCGCACATGGTCGGCCAACGGCTCGGGCAAGGATCCGGCCATCAGCGGCGTGACCCCAAGCCCCGAGAACATCGCATTGCTTTCGACGATTGCGCCTTGGGGAAGGTTTGAAATCTGGCCACGGTTGGGCAGGTTGACGTTGGACACATGCGCAGCCCCGCCCATCAGGGCGATGATCTGGTCCACCAACGCCTCGTCGCTGCGTTTCGGCGCGACCGCGGCCTCACCGGCCAAAAGCGCGGCCCGGCGGGCCCGCTTGGCCTTATTGTCGCGAATACGGAATTCGACCGGGGTCAGACCGAAGTCCCAATTGGCGGGGGCCTCAAGGTATTCAGCGGCGGGTAAAAACTCCACTAGGTGGCGATCCCCGGCGGCGGCGGCGATGCCAAACCGGCGCGTCAGGTCAAACTTCACGCGGCTGCGGTCTTCGAAATAGCGGGCGAATTCATCGTCAGGGTCCGGCACTTTGGCGGTCCAGCCAGCCTCGGCGAATTCGGCGGCAAAGGCGCGGTAGGCGGGCATCATGTCTTGCCCGTTCAGCGCGATCTTGTCGACAAAGGTGAAGTGATTGACGCCAAGCACGTTCACTTCGACATCGCGGTGCGTCCACCGTTCCCCGCCCTCGGCGCGATTGGCCAACCACGCCACCTGCTTGCGCAGCTTAGTAACCTCGTGGCATTCGCCCCAGCACCGAATGCCCGGATGGGCGGCGTATAGGGCACCGGTCAAAACGCTCATGGGATTGGTCAGATTGCAGACATAGGCATCTGGCGCATGTTCGGCGATGGCCGCGCCGATCTGGTGCAGCATCGGGATAGACCGCAGCGCCCGCACAAAGCCGCCCGGCCCAACCGTATCGCCCACCGCCTGCGGAATGCCGTAGCGTTCGGGGATCAAGATATCTTGCGCCATATCGTCAAAGGATCCGGGCAGGATCGAAACGACAACGATATCGGCATCGCGCAGGGCATCCCCAATGGTATCGCAGACCGAATACCGTGCAGGCGTGCCGCGTGACACTTCGGCAAACCGGGCACCCAAAGCCGCGTTCTGGCGGGCCGCGTCAACGTCCAGATCATACAGGCGCACATCCGCCGACAGGATTGTGTCTTGCGCCAGATCGGCCATCAGGCCCAGCGCCCAGTTCAAAGATCCACCGCCGATATAGGCGATACGCACGTCGATTGGTCCGGTGTCCGGCTGCATTTCCACTCCCTACCGGCGGGACGCTTACGCGCTGCCGGCCCCAAATAACTTGTAGGATTAGTTGTATGATAAGTTTTGCGAACTAGGCAAGATGTTTATGAGAAAGATGGGTATCCGGCGCAACTTTCCTTCAAACCCATAGAAAAATAAGGAATTTTTCGAAACACATCAGTCAACCCATCACAACCTAACAGGCATTATGCCTGCATATGTGCGCAATCTTTGCCAACTTATCACACAATTATTCGAATCCCAGACAGACAGATTCTTTCGTGGTGCGGGGCAGAAACCCACTTGCTTTCCGCGCTGGCAATTGCACCTTTACCGCAAACAAATCCGGGAGGAGACAGGATGAACCGTCAATGGGTGCTGGACAGCTATCCGCAGGGGGCCGCGACCGAAGAGACCTGGCGCATGATCGAAACCGACATGCCGCAGCCCGGGCCGGGGCAGATCGTGGTCCGCACCAAATGGCTGTCGCTTGATCCCTATCAGCGTGGCCGGATCAACCCCGCCGCCAATTACACGGCGGGCGTCGCCCCCGGCGGCGTGATGCACGGCGGCGGCGTGGGCGAGGTTGTGACCTCGAACCACCCCAACTGGGCGGTCGGCGATCTGGCCGAGTCCATGGCCGTTGGCTGGCAGGAATTCAGCGTGTTGACCCCGGATGTGCCCGGCGCAGGCGCAACCAATCGCGTGCCAGAGGGCATCCCGCCGCAGGCCTGCCTGTCATGGATGGGCATGCCCGGCCTGACGGCCTTTGTTGGCCTGACGGAAATGGGCCGCCCTCTGCCCGGCGAAACGGTGGTTGTGTCGGCCGCTGGCGGCGCGGTGGGTCAGTTGGTGGGCCAAATCGCCAAGCTGATGGGCGCGCGGGTCGTCGGAATTGCGGGCGATGACGCGAAACTGGCGCATTGCCGCAACATCGGCTTTGACGTCACGATCAACTATAAAACCTGTGGCGATCTGGATGCCGCCTTGAGCGAGGCCTGCCCCGAGGGCGTCGATGTGTTTTGGGACAACACGGGCGGGCCGATCCATGACGCGGTGCTGTCGCAACTGGCGTTCTTTGCGCGGGTCATCATCTGCGGCCGCATCGCCGTGGTGAACAAGGCCCCGCACGAAGACATCGGCATCCGCGCCAGTTCGCGCCTGATCGTCACCCGCGCCAGCACTCACGGGCTGATCGTATTTGACTGGTGGCACAAACGCGACATCGCCATGCGGTTCCTGCGCAAATGGTACGAGGCCGGGCACATCACCTTCCGCGAAGATGTCCTAGACGGGTTCGAAAGCGTGCCCAAAGCCTTTGTTCGCATGATGGCGGGCGAAAATCAGGGCAAGGCCCTGGTCCGGCTTTAATAGACGATCTTGGCCGTTCTGCGCAGCGCTTCGGCGGTCGTGCTGGGCAGGTCGAAGAACTCCAGATAGGCTGGGATCTGCTCAAACAACATGTCCGTGCCGACCTGCGTCATGCAGCCGTTGGCACGGGCCGCCGCCAGAAAGGGCGTGGCCTCGGCCTTCATCACCACCTCACCGACAAAGGTTTCCGGCGCGATGCGGCTGGTGTCGCAAGGCATCGGGTCGCCTTGGTTCATGCCCAAGGGCGTGGCGTTCACCACGATATCCCAACCCGCTGGATCATTGCTGCCAACTGAAACCTGAGTGTTCGGGAACGCATCGCGCAGCCGTTGGGCCAGCCCGCCTGCCCGGTCCGGATCGGTGTCATACACCCCAACCTTGGCGGCACCGGCATTGGCCAAGGATGCCGCAATCGCAGAGCCAACGCCGCCCGCGCCAATCACCAGCGCCGAAGCCCCGGCCACCGCGCGGCCTTTGCGCAGAACCCCGCGCACAAAACCTTCGCCGTCGAACATGTCACCGATCAAACGCCCATCGGCAGCGACCTTGACCGCATTACACGCCCCGCACACCCGAACCGTGGGCGAAACCTCATCCAGCATATCGACCACCGGCACCTTATGCGGCATCGTCACCAAGGCCCCGGCGATGTTGCCCAGCCGGAAAATGCTGCGCAACACATCACCAAACGCATCAGGCCCGCAGTCCATCGGCACCACGGCCACATCAATCCCCGCTTCTTCGAAGTAGGGATTGTAGATCATCGGCGCTTTGAACGAATGGGTCGGCGTGCCCAAATGGGCCAGAAACCGCGTGTGACCGGTGATCAACTGGGTCATGCGTCTTTGGTCAGGGTTAGGACGCGGCGCACGCCCATTTCATAGCCTTCAATGCCCAACCCGGCGATCACCCCATCGGCGCGCAGCGACACATAGGAATGATGACGGAAGCTTTCGCGCTTATGCACGTTCGAGATATGCACCTCGATGATCGGGCCTTCGAAAGTGTTCAAGGCATCCAGCACAGCAACCGACGTATGGGTCAGCGCCGCCGGGTTGATGACAATCCCGCAAGCCTTTTCCCGCGCCTCGTGAATCCAATCGACGATCTGACCTTCCCAGTTCGACTGCTTCAGCGTCAGGTCATAGCCGTCGGGCAGCAACGCCCGGCAATTCGCCTCAACATCGGCCAGCGTGTCGTAGCCGTAGATTTCCGGCTGACGTTTGCCCAGCAGGTTCAGGTTGGGGCCGTTCAGAATGTAAATGGTCTTGGTCATGGATGTCCGTCCGTGTCGCCTGCGCCGTGGCGATCTGATTTGGTATACCAAATATGTCTATCAGCTTGGCGCGTCGCCTCAAGAAATTTCGTCGCGATATTGCCCAATCGGTCAAAGATCGCGCCGCGAGATTGCGCAGAAATGCAGCATTCGCAAGGCCCAGGCATATTTTTGACCGTCTGGAAAAATTTACCAGTTGATTAAAATTCGGACCCGCTCATACTGATTCCAACGACGGACAGGAGCCCAGCCATGAGCCACAGCCCCCTGACACCCGGAATCGTTCCGGGTCGCTTGGATGCCGAAACCTACTCTGAGAATTTCTCGGATCTGCATCCGCCGCTTGATCGGCACGAGGCACGCGTTGCCGCCGATCGGTGCTATTTCTGCCATGATGCACCCTGTGTGACGGCCTGCCCCACCAGCATCGATATACCACTGTTCATCCGGCAAATCGCCACCGGCACGCCCGAGGCGGCGGCGCGCACGATCTTTACCCAGAATATCCTTGGCGGCATGTGCGCCCGTGTCTGCCCGACCGAAACACTCTGTGAAGAGGCCTGCGTGCGCGAAACCGCCGAAGGCAAGCCAGTCAAGATTGGCGAATTGCAGCGCTATGCGACCGACACATTGATGGCCACCGGCGACCACCCGTTTGAGCGGGACGACCCAACCGGCAAGACCATTGCCGTCGTGGGCGCTGGCCCCGCTGGTCTGGCCTGTGCGCACCGTCTGGCAATGTACGGGCACAAGGTCAGCGTCTATGACGCCCGGCCCAAGCCCGGCGGCCTGAACGAATACGGGATCGCATCGTATAAATCGACCGGCGGCTTTGCTGCGGCCGAGGTGGATTGGCTGCTGCAAATCGGTGGCATTACCATTGAAACCGGCAAGGCGCTTGGCAATGGCCTGTCCCTGCCCGACCTGAAGGCCAAGCATGACGCGGTGTTCCTTGGCATCGGTCTTGCAAGTGTAAATGCACTGGGGCTTGGCGATGAAGACATGACCGGCGTCCTCCCTGCCGTGGACTTTATTGCGAAGCTTCGTCAGACCAGCGACCTGGCCTCCCTCCCAATAGGTCGCGATGTGGTTGTCATCGGTGGCGGCATGACCGCCATCGATGCGGCCGTTCAAGCCAAACTTCTGGGCGCGCTGAACGTCACGCTGTTTTATCGCCGGGGGCGCGACCGCATGAACGCCAGCGTGTTTGAACAGGATCTGGCCGCAAGCCACGGCGTGCGCATCATCACCAACGCAACCCCCAAGGCCATCCATGGCAACGGCGCGGTGCGCGAGATTGAGTTCGACTATACCGACGATGCCCTGACCCCAACGGGCGAAACCCTGCGCCTTACGGCGGATCAGGTCTTTAGCGCCATCGGCCAAACCTTGCAGGGCGAAGATTTGCCCGCGCTGGATGGCGGCAAAATCTCGGTCGATGAAACGGGCCGCACCTCGGTTTCCGGCGTCTGGGCCGGGGGCGATTGCGCCAGCGGCGGCGATGATCTGACCGTAACGGCGGTGGCCGAAGGGCGCGACGCCGCCGAAGACATTCACGCAACCCTGATGGGGGCGGTGGGTTGAAAACCCACCCTACGGAGACATTCAAATGGCTGATCTAACGACCGATTTCGTAGGCATAAAATCCCCCAACCCGTTCTGGCTGGCCTCGGCCCCGCCGACGGACAAGGAATACAACGTTCGCCGCGCCTTTGAGGCCGGTTGGGGCGGCGTGGTCTGGAAAACACTGGGCGAGGCAGGCCCGCCCGTCGTCAACGTGAACGGCCCGCGCTATGGCGCGATCTGGGGCGCGGACCGCCGCCTTCTGGGCCTCAACAACATCGAACTGATCACCGACCGCCCGCTTGAGGTGAACCTGCGCGAAATCAAGTCGGTCAAACGCGACTACCCGGATCGGGCTGTGGTTGTCTCGCTCATGGTGCCGTGTGAGGAAGAGGCATGGAAAGCCATCCTTCCGCTGGTTGAAGAAACCGGCGCCGATGGGGTCGAGCTGAACTTCGGCTGCCCCCATGGCATGAGCGAGCGCGGCATGGGCAGCGCGGTGGGCCAAGTGCCGGAATACATTGAGATGGTCACGCGCTGGGTCAAACAGAACACCCGTATGCCCTGCATCGTCAAACTGACGCCCAATATCACCGACATCCGAAAACCCGCCGCTGCGGCGCATGCGGGCGGGGCCGATGCGGTGAGCCTGATCAACACGATCAACTCGATCACCTCGGTGAACCTTGACAGCTTTGCGCCCGAACCCACGATTGACGGCAAAGGCGCGCATGGCGGCTATTGCGGCCCGGCGGTGAAGCCGATCGCGCTGAACATGGTGGCCGAAATCGCCCGCACGCCAGAAATGGCGAACCTGCCGATCAGCGGTATCGGCGGCGTGACGACATGGCGCGATGCGGCGGAATTCATGGCACTGGGGGCTGGAAACGTGCAGGTCTGTACCGCAGCCATGACCTATGGATTCAAGATCGTTCAGGAAATGATCTCGGGCCTGTCGCAATACATGGATGAAAAGGGCATGACCTCGACATCCGAACTGGTGCGCCGCGCGGTGCCGAACCTCAGCGATTGGCAGAACCTGAACCTGAACTACATCGCCAAGGCCAAGATCGACGAAGATCTGTGTATCAAATGCGGTCGCTGCTATGCCGCATGCGAAGACACCAGCCACCAAGCGATTGCCATGTCTGATGACCGCGTGTTCAGCGTCAAGGATGAGGAATGCGTGGCCTGCAACCTGTGCGTCAACGTCTGCCCGGTTGAGAACTGCATCACGATGGAGGCCATGGCCCCCGGCAGCACCGATCCGCGCACGGGCAAGACGGTGCAAGCAACGCCTGCCGATTGGACGACACACCCCAACAACCCGGCCACGCGGGCCGCGGAATAGGATCCTCCCGGTCGGGGACCGCTCCTGTCCCTTTCGCGTCCCCGACCACCCGAAACTCCTTCGATAGGGGCGGCTTGATTTCTGGCCGCCCTTTCGTTTTCGTGCATCGGTCAACCCAGAGCAGGAGGAATGCATGGCCTGGAGCCCGGACAAAACCACCGTCAACAGCTGGAACGAATGGGATCCACTGCGCCATGTGATTGTCGGACGTGCCGATGATTGCCACATCCCGCCCGAAGAACCGGCACTGGATGCCAAAGTCCCCGAAGACAGCGACATGCGCGGCCAATGGGGCAAGCGCCCACAAGAAACCATCGACCGCGCCAATGAGCTGCTGGACAAATTCGCCGACCAGCTGCGCGCGCGTGGCGTCAAGGTGGACCGTCCCACTCCCATCGACCATTCCCTGCCGGTGACCACCCCGGATTTTCACACCGCCAGCCAGTTCGGCTGCATGCCCCCGCGCGATGTGTTGCTGACGGTCGGGTCTGAAATCCTAGAGGCGACGATGTCCTATCGCTGCCGCTGGTTCGAATACCTGAATTACCGCCCATTGATGCAGCAGTATTGGGAAGAAGACCCGAAATTCCGGCATGAGGCCGCGCCGAAACCCCGCCTGACCGATGCCGACTACCACCCGGACTATCTGTCCGAGAAGATCGGCGTGGAAAAGCGCCTGCAATGGGCCGCCGAAAAGTTCTTTGTCACGACCGAGGAAGAGCCGCTATTCGACGCCGCCGACGTGCTGCGCTTTGGCCGCGACCTTGTGGTGCAGCACGGATTCACGACCAACCTGAAGGGCATCGAATGGCTGCGCCGCCATTTCCCCGACCACCGGGTGCACACGGTCAATTTCCCCGGTGATCCCTACCCGATCCACATTGATGCGACTTTCACGCCGCTGCGTCCCGGCCTGATCCTGAACAACCCGCAGCGCCGCCTGCCCGACGACCAGCGCGAGATGTTCCACAAGAACGGCTGGGAAATTGTCGATTCCGCCCAGCCCGCGCACAACCAGCCGCCGCCGCTGTGCTATTCGTCGGTCTGGCTGTCGATGAACGTGCTGGTGCTGGACCCCAAAACCGTCTGCGTTGAAAAGTCCGAGGTGTATCAAGCCGACCAAATGGACAAGCTGGGTCTGGAGGTCGTCGAGGTGGACCTGCGCGACGCCTATGCCTTTGGCGGCGGGCTGCATTGCAGCACGGCGGATGTCTACCGCGAAGGCGGGTGCGAGGATTACTTCCCGAACCTGTGATTTACGGCGTCAACAGTTTGCGGAACATCAGATCCACATGGCTGTTGGCGGCCTTCCACCCGGCGTCGGCATCGGCGATCAACACATTCACCTGCGCGTCAAAATCGGCGTAATGCTGAGTGACGGCCCAAATCGACATCAACAATTGGCCCGGATCGGTTTTGGCCAATTTGCCCTGCGCCATCCAATCGGCCAGAACCGCGCATTTTTCATCAAATAGCGGCTTTAGCCCGGTTTCCAGATGCGGCCCCATACGCGGCGCGCCCTGCAAGACTTCATTGGCGAACAGGCGGCTTTCGCGCGGGTATTGACGGCTCATCTCCATTTTGCGGCGCACATAGGTCAGCACTTCGGTCATCGGATCGCCACCGGGGCCCATTTTATGCAGTGGGGCCAACCAGTTGAACATCAGGGCGTTCAGCAATTCCACATGGATCGCTTCCTTGCCTTCGAAGTAGTAAAGGATGTTTGGCTTGGACAAACCGGCCTCAGTCGCGATCTGGTCCAATGTCGCGCCGCGGTATCCGTGGCTCGAAAACACCTCAAGCGCGGCATTCATGATCTTGCGCCGATTGCGCACCTGAATACGGCTCAGCTTCTTGGGCTGAGGCGTTTCCTCCTCGGGTCGCGGCTTTCTGGCCGGATGGGTCATCTGTGCTGCCTTTTCTTTGTGCAGGCATCGCAGTGTCGCGCAGTACCTTTCATAAGATTTCTTGACAGGTGCCCCCCTGTCGTCAAGTCTGAGTTTACCAAATGGTAAAAAAGGCACATGGGCGATACCGCATTTATGCACATTGCGTCCCATAACGCCCGAAAAACAATCACAGGGGGTATCCATGGCCGCACCGGGCGAAAATCTTCGTATCAACCCAGACCGTTTGTGGGACAGCTTGATGGAGATGGCCAAGATCGGTCCAGGGATCGCGGGCGGCAACAACCGCCAAACCCTGACGGATGCCGACGGCGAAGGCCGGACCCTGTTCAAACAGTGGTGTGAGGCTGCGGGCTGCGAAATGGGTCTGGATGAGATCGGCAATATGTTCGCCTATCGCCCCGGAACCGATGCAGACGCCCTGCCGGTCTACATGGGATCGCACCTTGATACCCAGCCCACGGGCGGCAAATACGATGGCGTTCTGGGCGTGCTTGGCGGGCTGGAGGTGATCCGCTCGATGAACGATCTGGGGATTAAGACCAAGCACCCGATCGTTCTGGTGAACTGGACCAACGAAGAAGGCACCCGCTTTGCGCCGGCCATGCTGGCCTCGGGCGTGTTTGCTGGCAAACATGATCTGGACTGGACCTATGACCGCGTCGATGCCGAGGGCAAGCGCTTTGGCGATGAGCTGGAGCGGATCGGCTGGAAGGGCGACGAAACGGTCGGCGACCGCAAGATGCATGCGATGTTCGAATTGCACATCGAACAAGGCCCGATCCTTGAGGCCGAAGGCAAAGACATCGGTGTGGTCACCCACGGCCAAGGTCTGCGCTGGATCGAATGCACGGTCACCGGCAAGGACAGCCACACCGGATCGACCCCGATGCATATGCGCAAGAACGCCGGGCGAGGGCTCGCGCAAATCACGGAACTGGTGCATGAAATCGCAATGAAGCACCAACCCGGCGCGGTTGGCGCCATTGGCCATGTCGATGTTTACCCCAACAGCCGCAACGTGATCCCCGGCAAGGTCGTCTTTACCGTCGATTTCCGTTCGCATCTGCCCGAAAAGCTGCACGCGATGGAGGCCGAGCTTTACGAGCGCGCGCCGGGACTGTGCGAGGCGCTTGGCGTCCGCTTCGAGAGCAAAGTCACCGGCCAGTTTGAGCCGCCCGCCTTTGACGAGGCCTGCGTTGGGGCTGTGCGAGGCGCGGCCGAACGCCTTGGCTATAGCCACATGGATATCATTTCCGGCGCCGGGCACGATGCCTGCTGGATCAACGATGTGGCCCCGACGGCGATGATCATGTGCCCCTGCGTCGATGGCCTCAGCCACAATGAGGCCGAAGAGATCAGCAAAGACTGGGCCGCCGCTGGCACCGATGTTCTGCTGCACGCCGTTCTTGAAACCGCCGAGGTGGTCGAGTGAGCGAAGACCAACAAGCACCGCACTATTTGCGATTGCTCATGGCGATCTTGGTTCCGGTCGGTGTTCTGGCCGGGGCCTATTTGGGCTATACCGAAGGCACCTTGGTCAGCATCGCCATCGGTGCCGTCGCGGGGGCCTTTCTGGGCACGGTTTCGGCGCATATCATCAACTTTGTTACCAATCTGGCGTTTTCGTTGGCCGGAATGATTATCCCCGTGCTGGTCGTCTTGGGAATCGTGTATTTTGCCTATCAAAGGGCGATGTAAAGGCGACCCATGTTACACGAAAGCGAGACAATCCAAGCCCATATCAACGGCCTCGT
Source organism: Pseudoprimorskyibacter insulae (assembly GCF_900302505.1). Taxonomy (GTDB): domain Bacteria; phylum Pseudomonadota; class Alphaproteobacteria; order Rhodobacterales; family Rhodobacteraceae; genus Pseudoprimorskyibacter; species Pseudoprimorskyibacter insulae. Next base: position 19,981 of record NZ_OMOJ01000016.1, read on the forward strand.
CGATGCCGAGGTTCGGGCCTATGACACCTCGCTGCCGGTCAATCAGGCCACACTGGCCGATTTCATGCGCCTGCGCGTGCGCAACCCGGCCAAGATCAGCGTGCAGTTTTCGGGCGCGATCATCCAGAAATGCTGGACCGTGACCCGATCCAACGGGTCGTATCAGGTCATCTACCTGCCCACCGCTGACTATTTTTCGCTATGCGTCAATTCCGATTTCGGCCCGCTCGACATCGGGGTGCATGGCTCCGCACTCAATTGCTTTGCCTCAGTTTGAAGGCCAACAGGGAGACACATCATGACGACCGTCATCAAGAACGGCACCATTGTAACCGCTGACCTGACCTACAAGGCCGATGTCCTGATTGAGGGCGGCCAGATCATCGAGATCGGTCAGGGCCTGAAGGGCGATGAGGTTCTGGACGCCACCGGATGCTATGTCATGCCCGGCGGGATCGATCCGCATACGCACCTAGAGATGCCCTTCATGGGCACCTATTCCAGCGACGATTTCGATAGCGGCACCCGCGCGGCCCTGTCGGGCGGCACGACGATGGTCGTGGATTTCGCCCTGCCCTCACCCGGCCAAGGCCTGCTGGACGCGCTGCAAATGTGGGACAACAAATCCACCCGCGCCCATTGCGATTACAGTTTCCACATGGCGGTGACATGGTGGGGCGAACAGGTCTTCAACGAGATGGAGACCGTCGTCAAAGAGCGCGGCATAAACACCTTCAAGCACTTCATGGCCTACAAGGGCGCGCTGATGGTGAACGATGATGAGATGTACGCCAGCTTCAACCGTCTGGCCGAACTGGGCGGTATCGCCATGGTTCATGCCGAGAACGGCGATGTGGTGGCCGAACTGACAGCCAAGCTGCTGGCCGCTGGCAACAATGGCCCCGAGGCACACGCCTATTCCCGCCCCCCGCAGGTCGAGGGCGAGGCCACCAACCGCGCGATTATGATCGCCGATATGGCGGGTGTGCCGCTCTATGTGGTGCACACCTCGTGCGAGGAATCCCACGAAGCCATTCGCCGCGCCAAACAGGCGGGCAAGCGCGTTTGGGGTGAGCCTCTGATTCAGCACCTGACGCTGGACGATAGCGAATACAGCCACCCCGATTGGGATCACGCCGCCCGCCGCGTTATGTCTCCGCCGTTCCGCAACAAACAGCACCAAGACAGCCTCTGGGCGGGCCTGCAATCCGGCTCGCTTTCGGTTGTGGCCACCGACCATTGCGCCTTTACCACCGATCAGAAACGCTACGGCGTGGGCGATTTCTCCAAGATCCCCAACGGCACCGGCGGGCTAGAAGACCGGATGCCGATGCTGTGGACCTATGGCGTGAACACAGGCCGCCTGACGCCGAACGAATTCGTCGCCGTCACCAGCACCAACATCGCCAAGATCATGAACATGTACCCCAAAAAGGGCGCGGTTCTGGTGGGCGCCGATGCCGATCTGGTGGTCTGGGATCCTGAGAAGTCGAAAACCATCACGGCGGGCAATCAGGTTTCGGCCATCGATTACAATGTCTTCGAAGGCAAAGAGGTGAAGGGCCTGCCCCGCTTTACCCTGACCCGCGGCCATGTCGCCGTCCACGACGGCGAATTGCGCAGCCAAGAAGGCCACGGCAAATTCGTTGCGCGTGAACCCAACAGCTCGGTCAGCCGTGCGCTAAGCACTTGGAAAGAGCTCACCTCTCCCCGCCCGGTTCAGCGCACCGGCATTCCGGCGACGGGGGTGTAAGTGGCCTCAACACGCCCGCACAGCGCCTTAGGGCACCAAGGCCTCGAGCTCGGGCAGAAGCACCACGCTTTCCTGTTCGTGCGGGTCGGTGCGGGCGATGATGGCAACGGCGGGCTCATCCCCGTCGTTGAACGGCAGGTGCGGCACGTCGGCGGGAATGTAGATCATGTCGCCGGCGACCGTGTCCATGCAATGCTCCAGCCGGTCCCCCCAGTACATTTTGGCCGCGCCCGAGATGACGTAAATCGCGGTCTCATGCGTCGCATGTTTATGCGCCTTGGCGCGCCCGCCCGGCGGGACGGTCAACAGGTGCATACACACGCCCTGCGATCCGACCGTCTCTTTCGCAATGCCTTCGAAATAGGAAAACCCCTGCTTGCCCGCATACGTTCCCTCGGGCCGCAGCTTGACACAATCACCCATGATCGAACCCTCCACTATGTCTGAGCCCACTGTGCCACAAAGCCAGCCCCCCGTCATCAAAGCCAGCAATCTGGACCTGACCTTCCAGACCAATGACGGCCCCGTGCATGCGCTGAAAGGCGTGAACCTTGATATCGGCAAGGGCGAATTTGTCTCGTTCATCGGGCCGTCGGGCTGCGGGAAAACCACTTTCCTGCGGTGCATCGCGGCGCTGGAACAGCCCACGGGCGGCACGCTCACCGTCAACGGCATGACGCCCGACGATGCCCGCAAAGCGCGGGCCTATGGCTATGTGTTTCAGGCCGCGGGCCTCTATCCGTGGCGCACGATTGGCGGCAACATCCGCCTGCCGCTGGAAATCATGGGCTTCTCGAAGGAAGAACAAGCCAAACGCGTTAAGAAAACGCTCGAACTGGTCGATCTGGCAGGATTTGAAAAGAAATTCCCGTGGCAGCTGTCGGGCGGGATGCAGCAACGGGCCTCGATTGCGCGCGCCTTGGCCTTTGATGCCGAAATCCTGCTGATGGACGAACCCTTTGGCGCGCTGGATGAAATCGTCCGCGACCACTTGAACGAACAGCTTCTGGCCCTTTGGAGCCGCACTGGCAAAACAATCGGCTTCGTCACCCATTCCATCCCCGAGGCGGTGTTCCTGTCCACAAAGATCGTGGTGATGTCGCCGCGTCCGGGCCGGATTACGGACGTGATCGACAGCCGCCTGCCGCGTGACCGCACGCTTGATATCCGCGACACACAGGACTTCATGGACATCGCCCACCGCGTGCGCGAAGGGCTGCGGGCGGGGCATGCCTATGACTGAAACGCGCGCTCCCATTCAAGCCAAGACAAATACGGCACGCAAAGCGGCTGGCGCCCGCCGCAATGCGAAACCGTCCCGCGCTTGGGGTAAGGACGCGGGCCCCTTCACCTTTCACGGTCATCGGCTCTCCAGCCTGTACCGTGCCGATACAGAACCACCAAACCCTTTCACCTTTCTTAAAATACTCAAAAATATGCGCTCACCGCTGGCCGGGCATTTGGAGTATTTAGAGAAAGATGAAGGCAGGAGGGGGCGCCCATGATGCGCAGTGTGTTTCCTGTACTGGCTGTCGTCGCGGTTTTGATCGCGATCTGGTATGCCGCTGCGGTGTGGCTAAATACCCCTTGGGCGCTGGATAAGGCCAAGCGGGCCGAGGTGACACTTTCCACGTCTGACCTGATCGCCGACACTTGGGCGCAGGACAAGCCCAAGCTGCCCGCGCCGCATCAGGTGGCGATTGAGATTTGGAACACCACGGTTGAGAAGAAAATTACCTCAAAGCGTAGTCTGATTTATCACAGCTGGATCACCATGAGCGCAACGGTTCTGGGCTTTGCCCTTGGCACCGCGCTTGGCTTCGCGCTGGCGGTCGGGATCGTCTATAATCGCGTTATGGACATGAGCGTGATGCCTTGGGTCATTGCCAGCCAGACGATCCCGATCCTGGCCATCGCGCCGATGATCATCGTCGTTCTGAACGCGGTCGGGATTTCGGGACTTCTGCCTAAGGCGCTGATTTCCATGTATCTTAGCTTTTTCCCAGTGGTCGTCGGCATGGTGAAGGGCCTACGTAGTCCCGATGCCATGCAGCTTGACCAGATGCGCACCTGGAACGCCTCGGGCGGTCAGGAATTCATCAAACTGCGCCTACCGGCTTCGATGCCGTATCTGTTCACTTCAATGAAGATCGCCATGGCCGCAAGCCTTGTTGGCGCGATCGTGGGTGAGTTGCCGACGGGCGCTGTGGCCGGGCTTGGTGCACGTCTTCTGGCGGGCAGCTATTACGGCCAGACCGTTCAGATTTGGAGCGCCCTTCTGATGGCCGCCGCCTTGGCCGCTGTGCTGGTCGGCGTGATCGGAGCGATCCAGCGCGTCACCTTGAAACGGATGGGGTTGGCATGATGCTGGTGCTTTTGGGACTGATCGTTTGGGCTGCGGGCTGGGTGCTGAATGTCTGGATCTCGCGACTGCCGCGCACCCGCGCGACCGCGCTGGCCGTGCCGGCGGTCTTTGGGGTGACGTTGATCCTTATGTGGGAATGCTTGGTGCGGGGCCTGGGCGTGCCTTCGGTGATCCTGCCGCCGCCAAGCGCGATCTTGGTTCGGCTTGGGTCATCCGTTCCGGTGTTGTGGCTGGATTTCGTGCAGACCGTGCTGAAGGGCGCATTGTCCGGCTATATCATCGGCTGCGGCGCGGCCTTTGTGACGGCCATCATCGTGGACCGCTATGATTTCTTGCGCCGGGGTCTTTTGCCGGTGGGCAACTTCATGGCCGCCCTGCCCGTCATCGGTATCGCCCCGATCCTTGTGATGTGGTTCGGTTTCGATTGGCAATCCAAGGCCGCCGTTGTGGTGGTGATGGTGTTCTTTCCGATGCTGGTGAACGCCGTTCAGGGCCTGCAAGATACCACCGTGATGCAACGCGATCTGATGCGCACCTATGCGGCGGGCTATTGGACCACGCTGATTAAGCTGCGCCTGCCTGCGGCGATGCCGTTCCTGTTCAACGGTCTCAAAATCGCCAGCACGTTGGCCCTGATCGGGGCGATCGTTGCTGAATTTTTCGGCTCTCCCACGCGCGGGATGGGCTTTCGGATCTCGACCAGTGTGGGCCAGCTTGCGCTGGACCTCGTCTGGGCGGAAATTGTCGTGGCGGCCTTGGCCGGTTCGGCATTCTACGGCGGCATTGCGCTGCTGGAACGGGCGGTGACCTTTTGGCATCCGTCCCAACGAAAATAAACATATCAACAGCTTACCATAAACGGGAGTGCGAAGATGAAAACCTTGACCAAATTGGCCGCGACCACGGCCCTAGGCCTGTGGGGCGGCATTGCCTCGGCGGCGGACGATATGACGCTGCAACTGAAATGGGTCACGCAGGCCCAGTTTGCAGGCTACTATGTGGCGCTGGATAAGGGCTTTTACGGCGAAGAAGACCTGAACGTCACGATCAAGCCGGGCGGCCCTGATATTGCGCCCACGCAGGTTCTGGCCGGTGGCGGCGCGGATGTGACCGTGGAATGGATGCCCGCCGCCCTTTCGGCCCGCGAAAAGGGCCTGCCGATGGTGAACATCGCCCAGCCGTTCAAAAGCTCAGGTATGATGCTGACCTGCCGCAAGGATGCGGGCATTGCCAGCACCGACGATTTCAAGGGCAAAACCCTTGGCGTTTGGTTCTTTGGCAACGAATTCCCCTTCCTGTCGTGGATGAGCCAGTTGGGCATTCCGACCGAAGGCGGGGCCGATGGCGTGACAGTGCTGAAGCAGGGCTTTAACGTTGATCCGCTGTTGCAGGGTCAGGCCGCGTGTGTGTCGACCATGACCTACAACGAATACTGGCAGGTGATTGACGCAGGCCTAAGCCCCGACGATCTGGTGGTTTTCAAGTATGAAGATCAGGGCGTCGCCACGCTGGAAGACGGGCTTTACGTGCTGGAAGACAAGCTGAGCGATCCGGCCGAAGTCGACAAGTTGACCCGCTTTGTCCGCGCCTCGATGAAGGGCTGGAAATACGCCGAGGAAAACCCGGATGAAGCCGCCGAGATCGTTTTGGACAACGACGCCTCGGGTGCGCAGACCGAAATGCACCAAAAGCGTATGATGGGCGAGATTGCCAAACTGACGGCAGGCTCGAACGGTTCGCTTGATCCGGCGGACTTCCAGCGCACGGTCGACTCGCTTCTGGCGGGCGGGTCGGATCCGGTCATCACCAAGCAGCCCGAAGGCGCTTGGACCCATGCGATCACCGATGCCGCACTGAACTAAACTTTGGCGGGCCCCCGGCAGTGCTGGGGGCCCTTGCCCAATTCCGCGCCGCTGACGCTTGGTCAGGCGCAATTCCCCTGCCCATTTTGCGTTCGATCAAGTCTGCTTGGCCCCAGCCATGCGAGGGATCGGCCATGCCGTCACCCCTGCGTCACAGGCTGGCCCTAGGATGGCGTCACAGACGGATCGGAGCGATAGACGATGGTCACATCGAACAAGACATTTGACGAATTGCAGCCCGGCGATACCGCCGAACTGCGGCGGTTGGTGACCCAGGACGATCTGTTGGTTTTTGCCAATATGTCGGGCAATCACAATCCGATGCACCTGCATGATCTGGATGACGACGGGATCGAAACCTCGATCGCGCCGGGGCTGTTTATCGGCTCGCTGATCTCGGCTGTTTTGGGCAATGTGCTGCCCGGTCCCGGCACGCTTTACCGCAGCCAGCATTTTGAGTTCTGCCACCGCGCCCATGCCGGGGATGAGCTGATCTCGACCGTGACCGTGGTGTCCAAGAACGAGTCCGAAGGCACGGTCACACTGGATACGATCACCCGGCGCAGCCATGACAACGCGCTGATTATCACCGGCCAAGCGGTGGTGGAGGCCCCGCGCCGCAAAATCGAAATGGATGACGACGATCTGCCCGGACTGCTGGTTCAGCGGCACCGCCATTTCGAACGCCTTCTGGCGCGGGCCGAACCCCTGCCCGCCCTGCGCACCGCTGTTGTCTGCCCCGAGGAAGAAAACTCGCTTGGCGGGGCGCTGCTGGCGCGGGATCACACGTTGATTGCGCCCATTCTGATCGGCGACGCCGCCAAGATTACCGCCACCGCCGCCGCAATCGGGCGCAGCTTGGACGGGATCGAAATTATCGACATCCCTGACCACACCCAAGCCGCCATTCATGCGGTTGCCATGGTCAATGACGGGGCGGCGGATGCGCTGATGAAGGGGCATTTGCACACCGACCAATTGCTGCGCCCGGTGATCGACAAGGTCACGGGCCTACGGGCAGGGCGCCGCCTGACGCATGTGTTTGTGATGGATGTGCCGGGCCTGCCCCATCCGCTTTTGGTGACGGATGCCGCGATCAACATCGCGCCGGACCTGCGTACCAAGGTGGATATCGTGCAAAACGCCATCGACTGCGCCCGTGCGCTTGGCATTGAGGTGCCGAAGGTCGGCGTGCTGTCGGCAGTGGAAACCGTGAACCCGGACCTGCCGTCATCGGTGGACGCCGCGCTGCTGTCAAAAATGGCCGAGCGTGGCCAGATAACCGGCGGGCTGGTCGAAGGCCCATTGGCCATGGACAACGCCGTCAGCCCAGCGGCGGCACGCACCAAGGGGCTGACCTCGCCCGTCGCAGGGCAGGCGGAAATCCTTGTCGCCCCCGATCTGGACGCGGCGAACATGCTGGCCAAACAGCTGGCCTATATCAGCCACGCCGAGGGCGCGGGGCTGGTGATGGGTGCGCGCGTGCCGATCATCCTCAACTCCCGCTCCGACGATGACATGGCGCGGCTGGCCTCTTGCGCGGTGGCGGCCCTGCACCATCAATGGCGCAGCGGGGGCGGAAAATGACCCATGTTCTGACGCTCAACGCCGGGTCATCCACGCTGAAGTTCGGCCTGTTCGAACGCGGCGAGGAGCCGTCTTTGGTTGCCGTCGGCAAGGTGGACCGCATCGGCGGTGCGGCGGTTCTGTCACTGAAGGATCAAGCCAGCGGCGATAAAGTGGCCAAAGACCTGCCCAGCAATCAAGCCGGAACCCACGGCGGCGCAGTGCGCGCCACGCTGGACGCTTTGCAATCGCGGTTCCCTGAGGCCGATATTGGCGCGGTCGGCCATCGCGTCGTGCATGGCGGGTTGGATCATGCCGACCCGGTGGTTCTGACCGATGATATTCTGGACGACCTGCGCGGGCTGGTCACTTTTGCGCCGCTTCATCAACCGCACAACCTTGCCGGGGTCAGCGCCGCCTTGGCCGAATTCCCCGACGCCGTGCAGGTGGCCTGTTTCGACACGGCCTTCCATCGCGGCCAACCCTTTGAGAGCGACGCCTTCGCCCTGCCCCGCCGGTATTACGACGCGGGCGTGCGGCGCTACGGGTTCCACGGGTTAAGCTATGCCTACATCGCCAGCGTTCTGAAACGCCAATGGCCCGGCCTGCATACGGGCCGAACGGTGGTTGCGCATTTGGGCAATGGCGCGTCGATGAGCGCGATCCATGGCGGGCGGTCTGTTGCTTCAACTATGGGTTTTACGGCGCTGGACGGGCTGCCAATGGGCACGCGTTGCGGACAGGTCGATCCGGGCGTTCTGCTGTACATGATGGACCAAGAAGGGCTGAGCACGCAGCAAGTGACCAACCTGCTGTACAAGGGCTCGGGCCTGCTGGGCCTGTCGGGCATCAGCCACGACATGCGCGAACTTTTGGCCTCGGACGACCTGCATGCCAAACAGGCCATCGACTATTTCTGTGCCCGCATCTGCCATGAAACCGCCGGGCTGGCGGCGGCGATGGGCGGGATTGATGCCTTGGTCTTTACCGGCGGCATTGGCGAAAACGCCGCCCCAATCCGCGCGCAGGTCTGTAACGCGCTTGGCTGGCTTGGGCTGGATCTGGACGTGGCTGCCAATCACGCCGCGGCAACAGACATCAGCGCGGACAGCAGTGCCATCCGCGCCATGGTCATCCCCACGAACGAAGAACTGATGATCGCCCGCGCGGCCAGCGCCCTTAGCGACTGACCTGAATCGTTTCGAGATATTCGAGGATCGCCACCAGATTGCGCGGCGTCGGCGTCAACTTGCCATCACCTGAATCGAACGGCACCAGATCGCTTTCCAGCAACGCGCCAAATTCCGGCATCCCCGGCAGGCTTTGGTCAGACCGGGCATAGCCATCGATGATCGACATGATCTTGGCACGCGGGAACGTCCCGCCATGGCGCGCCGCGATCAGCGTCAGATCTTTGGGCGCCTGGTTCAGCCCTTCGGCCATCGGGCCTTTGCCGTTGCCAGTCGGCCCATGGCAGGCCGCGCAATAGTTCATAAATAGCGCTTGGCCATCGCTCGGCCCCGGCATTTCGGCCTCTGTGCAGGCCACCAATCCCAGACCAAGCCCCAAAGCTGCGAATGCCGCGAATTTCATGCCCATGCCCTTTTCCTGTTTGCCTATCAGTGGCCTGTTTGGCCCCATTTCGCAAGCCCGCGCGATTGCGTGATTTGGGGTGACAGTCCCCAAGCTTGCGGTCATTGTGACCGGCAGGAGGAGATGCAACCATGATTGACATCAAGGCAGCCAATGCCGCGCTTGAGGATAACTTTGCCAGTTGGGTCAAAGCCTTGCGCCCAAAGGTGACCGAGATCGGGCCAGACGCCGCCGTGCTGGAAATCCCCATCACCGAAGACATCGCCCGCGTCGGTGGCATCGTGTCTGGCCAAGCACTCAGCGCACTGGCCGACACGGCCATGGTCTTTGCCTGTGCCGGTCATTTGGGCGAATTCACCCCGGTTGCGACCACCAATCTTGAAACCCGATTCCTGCGCCCCGGCACGGGCGACACGATCCGCTGTACCGCGCGGGTGATCAGGGGCGGCAAAGCCCTGATCTTTGCCGAAGCGACCCTGACCGCTCTGCCCGCCGACAAGCCTGTCGCACAGGCAAGCGCCACGTTTTTCAAACCATGAGGACCACACCGATGGCCGGATATGCCTTTGTCATGCTGCTTGCCGGGATCGGCATTCCGCTTTTGGCCGCGATCAACGCGGCGCTTGGCGTTCGCCTTGGATCACCCGTCGCGGCGGCGGCCATTCTGTTTTGCGTGGCGCTGACCCTTGCCCTGATCGTACTGGCCATGACGGGCTTCCGGGGCCTGCAAAACCTGCCCGGCACGCCCAAACACCTGTTTCTGGGCGGGGCCTTCGTGGCGTTCTACGTGCTGTCTGTCACCTTCATCGCGCCAAAATTCGGCGTCGGGAATGCGGTGTTCTTCGTGCTGCTGGGGCAGTTGTTTTCGGCCGCTGCGATCGATCATTTCGGCCTGTTCGGCGCGCAAGTCAGCCCGCTGTCATTGACGCGGGCTGCCGGGATTTCGCTGATGGCAGCCGGGGTTTGGGTTACGCAGCAGGTCTAAGCTGGCGCGAGGTCAGCGACAGGCTGGACTGAAACGCGAAATCCATCGCGACCAATTCGCGGCTCACACCGCTGAGGAAGACTTCTGCGCCATCGCTGAAGCGAATGGTCAGGCCCACGTCGTCCAGCATCTGATGCACGGGGCGCGGCGCGATAAAGCCGGAATAAAGCACCACCAGCACATCCTGATCCGGGTCGAACTGGGTCAGATGCGCGGGGCCTGCCGGCAATATCGCATCCAATCGCGTGACCGGCTTGACCGGCTGTTCAACTGGATTGGTCAAAACAAGTGTCGGCAGCGGTGTGGGTTGCGGCGGGGCCTTGGGCATCAAGGCGGGCGCATCGGCGGCGGTACGGCTGCTGGGCAGGCGCTGCATCCGCTGAAGGGCCGCACGGTCGGTGATCTGGCGCACCGCGACAATCGGGGCCGCGTCCAGATCTTCGCGGGCAAGTTGCCGGTCCTCGACCAGACTGCTGATGGCGACATAAAACGGCACTGAGGCAATAACGATCAGGATGAACTCGAACGGCATGGCCGGACCCATATTAGTTTCGTCAGAAGCCCATCCTGAAACCCAATATCGTTTTCGAATTGGCAAAAATAAGAATTAATTCGATGCTATTGTGTCTTTATACAGGCACGATCGCGCCCTTGTCCAACCTGACCTGCCGATCCATCCGGGCGGCCAAATCAAGGTTGTGTGTCGCGATCACCGCGCTAAGACCAGTTTCGCGCACCAGCGTCATCAGCACGCCAAACACATGATCCGAGGTGCCGGGATCAAGGTTGCCCGTCGGCTCATCCGCCAGCAAAAGGCGCGGCGCGTTGGCCATGGCCCGGCAGAAGGCCACGCGCTGCTGTTCGCCGCCAGACAGGGCCGCAGGCCGGTGATCTGCCCGCCCGGTTAGCCCAACGCTATCAAGCAGGCTTTGCGCCCGATCCTTGGCCGCCCCCGCAGGCGTGCCGTTGGCCAGTTGCGGCAGCACGATATTTTCCAGCGCCGAGAATTCGGGCAACAGGTGGTGGAACTGATAGACAAAGCCCACATCGGCCCGGCGCACGGCGGTGCGGCGGCGATCGGGTCGGCCTGTCATATCCTCGCCCGCGATCTCAACCAGCCCGGTGTCGGGCGAATCCAGCAGGCCCGCGATATGCAGCAGCGTGCTTTTGCCCGCGCCCGAAGGGGCCACCAGCGCGACCACCTCGCCGCGCATCACCGTCAGGTCAATGTCGCGCAAAACCGGCACCGCATTGGCCGCGCCCTTGTTGTAAGTCTTTGAAACGCCGGACAGACGCAGAACAACATCACTCATAGCGCAGCGCCTCTACCGGGTTCATGCGGGCCGCCCGGCGGGCCGGGAAGATCGTCACGACAAAGCTAAGGCCAAGCGACAGCAGAACCGCCGACATCACGTCGCCCAGTTCCAACTTGGCCGGAAGGTAATAAATCCCGCGCACCGACGGATCCCAGACGCCGCCGCCCGAGATATAGTTCACCAAGGAAAAGATCGGGTCGATATAAATGGCGAACAGGCAGCCAAGCGCCACACCTGCCAAAGTGCCGATCATCCCGGTGGACGCGCCGCAGATGAAGAACACCCGCAGGACGGCCCCTTCCGACAGGCCCATGGTCCGCAGGATGCCAATGTCGCGCCCTTTGTTTTTGACCAGCATGATCAGGCCCGACACGATGTTCATTGCGGCAATCAGAACGAGGATCGACAGGATGATGAACATCACGTTGTCTTCGATCTCAAGTGCCCGCAAAAACCCGCCCGAGGCGTCTTTCCATGTCCATAGCAGCGACCGATCCCCGCCTGCCTGCATCAGCGCGGCGGTCACACTTGCATCCTCGACCGTTTCGGGGCTGGTCAGCATCACCTCGATCTCGTCGGCGGAGCCTTCGCGGTTGAAATAAAGCTGCGCCTCATCAAACGGCATGTAGACCCGCACGCGGTCGATGTCATACCGCCCGGCTGAGAAGATATAGACCACCTCATAGGCTTTGATGCGCGGGCTAACGCCAAAGGCGGTTTTCACCCCGTTGGGCGAAATCAGTTTGACCTGATCGCCCGGCCCCACGCCCAATTCACGCGCCACGCCCGACCCGATGGCAATGCCGTCGTTAAAGCGGTCAATCTCGCCCAAGGCGGCCTCAGGGTCGGCAATCCGGGGGATCGACCGTAGATTTTCCAACGTGATGCCGAACACCTCAATCCCGGCGTTGCGGTCGCGGGCATTGGCCATGATCTGGCCTTTGATCAGCGGCGCGGCACGCGTCACGCCCGGTACAGCGGCCAAACGTTCGGCCATGGCGTCATAATCGGTGATCGTGCGGTCCAACTGACCGGCGGCATTGATTTCAGACGTCTGGTAAACCGTCACATGGGCATTGGCCCCTAGGATCGTGTCAACGAATTCCGCGCGAAATCCCGACCGGACCGCCAGCGTGGCGATCAGCGCAAACACGGCTAGGGTGATTCCGATCAAGCTGATCCAGGTCATCACACTGACGCCGCCTTCAGCACGGCGCGCGCGCAAATATCGCCAGGCAATCATCCATTCGAACCGGGCAAACGGCGGGGGCGTGCGTTGCATCTGATCTTTCCTGAACCAAGTCGCGGGGAACGTGGCCTCTTTGCTGGTTGGGGTCAAGGCACGGCGCATCACGTCAGCAAAGCAACGCTTGCCAAGCCCAAAACCCGTGCCATAGTGCGCGCATGACTGGACCCCGATACCCCGCCCTGATCCAAAGCCTTCCCGCAACCGTGCCCTTCGTCGGCCCCGAAACGCAGGAACGCGCCCTTGGCAAACCCTTCCGCGCCCGTCTTGGCGCCAATGAAAACGTCTTTGGCCCTTCGCCCAAGGCGATTGAGGCGATGCGGAACGCCGATGCCGAGCTTTGGAAATACGGCGACCCCACGTCGTTCGATCTGCGCGGGGCTTTGGCGGCGCATTTGTCGGTGGCCCCTGAAAATGTGGTAATCGGCGAAGGGATTGACGGGCTTCTGGGCTATCTGGTCCGTCTGCTGGTCGAACCCGGCGATGCGGTGGTCACATCGAACGGCGCCTACCCCACCTTCAACTATCACGTCAGCGGGTTTGGCGGCGTGCTGCACAAGGTCAAATACGCAGGCGATCACGAATCCCCCGCCGCGCTTTTCGCCAAAGCCGCCGAGGTGGACGCCAAGATCGTCTATCTGGCCAACCCCGACAACCCGATGGGCACGTGGTGGCAAGGCAAGGACATCGTTTCAGCGATGGACACGCTGCCGGATGGCACGCTGCTGGTGGTCGATGAGGCCTATATCGAATTTGCCCCCGAAGGCACCGCTGTGGACCTGCCGGTCGATGATCCGCGCCTGATCCGATTCCGTACCTTCTCAAAGGCTTATGGCATGGCGGGCGCGCGCGTGGGCTATGGCATTGGCGCAGCCCCGTTGATTCAGGCCTTCGACAAGATCCGCAACCATTTCGGCATGAACCGCTCGGCTCAGATCGGCGCATTGGCCGCGCTCAATGATGCAGACTGGCTGAACCACGTTCGGGCCGAAGTGGCGCAAGCCAAAGCCCGGATTGCCGAGATCGCACGCGAAAACGGACTGACCCCGCTGGAAAGCGCCACGAACTTCGTGGCCATCGATTGCGGCCAAGACGGCACATTTGCCAAGATGGTTCTGGCGGAACTGGGCAAGGAAGGCGTGTTCGTGCGGATGCCCTTTGTCGCGCCGCAGGACCGCTGCATCCGCATCAGCGCCGGCACCAACGATGAGCTTGCCATCCTGACCCAAGCGCTGCCCCGTGCCCTGCGCCGCGCTCGCAATCCTTAACCCGCGTTCCCGCGAATGTGACCTCAAATTCCGCGATTCTGCGCTATCGTTCTTCTGCGCCCATCCGGCAGGAGACCGCCATGCATTCGCGCCCGCCACAGCCCGTTGAGAATTACACCAACCCCGCCCTGATTATGGCGGGGCTGAATTTGATGTGGGTGCTTTGGCTGGTCTGGGTCTTTGTCGGCCCATTGGCGGTGGCCGGGATCGCTTGGATCCTCAACCACCTGATTGACCGATTGGCTCAGTCCCGGTCAGGCACCAAGGCCTGAGCCAAGACATCCGCCGCCGCCGCAACGCCGCCGCGCCCGTGCGGGATGTTCAGCGCGGCAAGCCCGGTTTCGACGGTTCCCAGCAGACCAAGGATCATCTGCGCGTTCACATGGCCCATATGGCCAAAGCGGAAATGCTGCGACTGGCCGCGTTGCGCGTTCAGCTCCTCCAGCGGCAGGCCGATGCCCAGCGTCACGCCCATGTTTTCCTGCGTCCACATGCGCAGATCGCGGGCGTAATCCGCCCCAAGGAAGAAGGTCGTCACCGCATGGCTGCGATGCGCCGGGTCAGCCACGTTCAGCCGCAGCGGGCCGCCCTGCCCCCAAGTATCGGCGGCGGCCCAAATCGCCTGCGCCAGCACCTCATGGCGGCGCCAGACGGCCTCCATCCCTTCGGTGTGGATCATCTCAAGCGAGGTCTGGAAGCCGTAAAGGTGGTGCGTCGGCGCGGTGCCGCCGAAGAATTCATAGAACTGACCGGGGAATGCGCGCGGTTTCCAATCCCAATAGGAACTGACGCGCGGCATGGCTTTGCGCACCTCATGGGCCTTGTCGTTGAAGAACACCAGCCCCACGCCCGCAGGCACCATCAGCCCCTTTTGCGACGCGCTAACCGTGACATCCACGCCCCAGGCGTCCATTTCGAACCGGTCGCAGCCCAGCGAGGCCACGCAATCGGCCATCAGCAGCGCCGGGTGGCCTGCATCATCCATCGCCGCCCGCAGACCGGCCATATCGTTGCGCAGACTGGTCGAGGTATCGACATGCACCGCCAGCACGGCCTTGATCTCATGTCCGGTGTCGGCCTTCAGCCGTTCACCCACACGGGCCGGATCAAACGGCGCGTTGCGGCCGAAATCGATGATTTCAATCTCTATGCCCATGGCGCGGGCCATTTCGGCCCAGCCAAGGCCAAAGCGGCCCACAACCGGCACCAGAACCTTTTCCCCCGGCGCGACGGTATTGGCCAAAGCCGCCTCCCATGCGCCGTGGCCGTTGCAGATGTAGATTGCCACATGCCCATCGGTACGGGCCACGCGCTTTAGATCTGGCACAATCGTCTTCATCATATCGACCAATTCGCCCTCATAGATATTGGGCGACGCGCGATGCATGGCACGCAGCACAGCATCCGGCATGACTGAGGGGCCGGGAATGGCCAGATAAGAACGACCGTGCGCCAACGACATTTGCAATACTCCGACGTTAGGGGATTTGCGGCACAGTATCGCCTGTCCCGGCAAGGTCAATCGGCTCTGCGCTTGCCTCACTATGTCGGAGCCTCTAAACCCCGCGCAACACGCGAAAAACCTACGATGGGATGAACCAGTGCTGAAATGGCTAGAAACACAGGAACGCAAACTGCGCTATTCCTTTGGCAATGACATCAGCACGCCCAAAGCGCGGTTCTGGTCAAAGGTGCACTACCACTTGTTTGACCACGCCTTCCTGCGCGTTCCATGGACAAATTTCTATCAAATCGCACCGGGGGTGTATCGGTCGAACCAGCCGACGCACGCGCGGTTCGAAAAATACGCCGCTATGGGCATCAAAACGGTCATCAACCTGCGGGGCGAAGATGTCTGGGCGCATTACCTGTTCGAAAAGGAAAGCGTCGAAGGTTTGGGCATGACTTTGGTCAATGCCAAGCTATACGCCCGCAGCGCCGCCGCGCCGGAATTTATCATCGGTGTGGTGGACGCGCTGAAGGCGGCGGAAAAACCGTTGATGTTCCATTGCAAATCCGGCGCAGACCGCGCGGGGTTCGTGGCCGCGATGTACCTTTTGGTGTTCGAAAGGGCCAGCGTGGATGAGGCGCGCAGGCAACTTAGCCTGAAGTACATTCACCTCAAATCCACCAAGACCGGCGTCCAGGACTATATCCTTGACGTCTATGATGCCCGCAATCAGCGCGATCCGATCAGCTTCGAAGACTGGCTGCGCAACGAATATGACCATGTCGCGATTCAGGAAGGCTTTAACAAACGCCTGCCCCCCGACGCCGTAAAGGCCCGCGCATGAGCGCCCCCGAGGCCAAGCCGCGCGGCTTGCTGGCCTGGGTCTGGACGGCCTATCTGCGCCACCATCTGGGGCTTATGCTTCTGGCCATGTTCTTCATGGCGATTGAGGGCGGGATGTTCGGCGCCCTCAGCTATATGATGAAGCCGATGTTCGATAAGGTGTTCATCGCCGGTGATACAAACGCGCTGAAATGGGTCGGGCTGGCGGTTCTGGGGATCTTTGCGCTGCGGGCCTTTTCCAGCATCACGCAGAACGTGCTGATGTCGCGCCTTAGCCAGCAGACCGTCGGCCAGATCCGCACCGATCTGGTGGCGCATCTGATGACACTGGACGGCAGCTTTCATCAGGCCAACCCGCCCGGCAACCTGATCCAGCGGATCGAAGGCGATGTTGAGGCGGTCAACCGGCTGTGGCGCACCGTCATCACCAGCGCGGGTCGCGATCTGGTTGCCTTGGTCGCGCTGTTTGGCGTGGCGCTAAGTGTCGATTGGCGTTGGACTGCCGTCGCGCTGGTTGGCACGCCACTTCTGGTGGCCCCGGCGATTTTTGTGCAAAAATTCGTTCGCCGGAATGCGCGGTCGGCCCGCGTGATCGCAGCACGCCTGTCGACGCGGGTCGATGAGGTGTTCCACGGTATCATCCCGATCAAACTGAACCGGATTGAGGACTACCAGACCGACCGCTATCGCGACCTGACCCAGGATCGCGTACGGACTGAGGTGCGATCCGCCCTTGGCGAAAGCTCGATCCCCGGTCTGATCGACCTGATGTCGGGCTTTGGCTTTCTGGGAGTGCTGTATTTCGGCGGTCAGGAAATCATCGCGGGCGAAAAGACCGTGGGCGATTTCATGGCGTTCTTCACCGCAATCGGTCTGGCGTTTGAACCGCTGCGCCGTCTGGGTGCGGTTAGTGGCGTCTGGCAAGTGGCCGCCGCCGGGATCGAACGCATCCGCGACCTGCTGGAAACCCGTCCGACCATCACCAGCCCGGCCAAGCCCAAAGCCGCACCGAAAGATGTGCCGGGGATCGTGCTGAACGACGTGCGTTATAATATCGGCGATGTCGAAATCCTGCGCGGCGCCAGCTTTACCGCCGAAGCCGGCAAGACAACGGCATTGGTCGGGGCCTCTGGTGCGGGCAAATCGACGGTGTTCAACCTGTTGACCCGTCTGGCCGATCCGCAAACCGGAGAAATCGCCATTGGCGGCACTGCGGTGCGGGATATGGCCCTGCCCGATCTGCGCGGCCTGTTTTCGGTGGTTAGCCAAGAAGCGTCGCTATTCGACGAAACCCTGCGCGACAATATCCTGCTGGGCCGCACAGACGTGACCGATGCCGATCTGGACCCGGTGCTGCAAGCGGCCCATGTGGCCGACTTCCTGCCACGCCTGCCTGCCGGGTTGGACAGCCCCGCCGGACCGCGCGGCACCAACCTGTCGGGCGGTCAGCGTCAGCGCGTGGCGATTGCCCGCGCCCTGCTGCGCAACACCCCGGTTCTGTTGCTGGATGAGGCAACATCGGCGCTTGATGCCCAGTCCGAGGCCAAGGTGCAGGACGCGTTGGACAAGCTGGCCAAGGGGCGCACCACATTGGTTATTGCGCACCGGCTGTCTACGGTGCGGCATGCCGATAAAATCGTGGTGATGGATCAGGGCCGCGTCGTTGACCAAGGCACCCATGATGAGCTGATCGCGCGCGGCGGGATCTACGCCAACCTGCACAAGCTACAGATCAGTTAAGCGTCATAGTCTTTGCGCAGCCGCGCAGGGGCCGTACCCAGCCCATAGCGCACCTGCCGCAGCAGATTGCCCGCCCCGCGACGGATCCACCCGTCGCGGCGGTAGCGGTCGGCGCTGGTCAAAACTTCAATGCCCATCGGGCGCAGGTGGCCACGCAAGGCGCGGGCCATGGCAATATCCTCCATCAAGGGCATGTCGCGATAGCCGCCGCAATCGCGGTAAAGCGCCGTGGGCATCAATAGGCCTTGATCGCCAAACGGCAGGCCAAACAGGCGCGACCGCAGGTTCGCCCAGCCTGCCACAACGCGCGGCGCAAACCCGACAGAATCAAACCTAAGCCAGCCGTAATAAGCCCCCGGACGATCCAACAGGTATTCGGCTTGCAGGCTCCACCCCGGCGGCAGGCGGCTGTCGGCATGCAGGATCAACAACCATACCCCCTGCGCCGCATCGCATCCACGCCGCAATTGCCCGCCGCGCGAAGGATCGCCCGTTAAGATGTCGGCCCCCGCCGCCTGCGCAATCGCTCGCGTTCCGTCGGTCGATCCACCGTCTGACAGGATCAGATCACGGATCAACCCCGCCTCGACCCCTTCCATCAGGCTTGCCAGCAATCCCGGCAAGGCTGCCTCTGCATTCAAGGTCGGCACAACGACCGAGATGGGTGCCCGCATGGTCTTCCCCTGTTGTTTTGCCAGAACCATCCTATATGTCTGGCCCAACGACAAGGAGTTCCCCATGACCGAGCAGGCCCGTACCATTTTGCGAGTATCTGGCAACGACGCTGCCAGCTTTCTGCAAGGTTTGGTGACCAATGATGTCAATCGCTTGAAAACCGGCATCGTTTACGCAGCCATGCTGACGCCGCAGGGCAAGTATCTTGCCGATTTTTTCCTTGTCCCTGACGGGTCTGACATCCTGATTGACGTTGCGTCCCCGCTGGCGGCCGGGCTGTTTCAGCGGCTGTCGATGTACAAACTGCGCGCCGATGTAACGCTGGTCCAGACCGACCAGACCGTGGCGCGTGGCCCCCTGCCCGTGCCGGACGGCGCGTTTGCCGACCCGCGCCATGCCGCGATGGGCTGGCGCGCCTATGATGGCCGCCCCGATGCGCCCGGCATTGACTGGACCGCGCTGCGTGTCGCCAATTGCATCCCCGAAAGCGGCATCGAACTGACGCCCGACACCTTTATTCTTGAGGCCGGGTTTGAGGCGCTGAACGGCGTCGATTTCCGCAAGGGCTGTTATGTGGGGCAGGAAGTCACCGCGCGGATGAAGCACAAGACCGAGCTTCGCAAAGGTCTGGCCCGTGTCAGCATCAGCGACGAAGTGCCGATCGGTACGACCATCATGGCCGGTGACAAAGAGGCGGGGCAGGTTTTCAGTCAAAGCAACGGCGAAGGAATCGCATATCTTAGATTCGACCGGGCGACTGGCGCACTTTCTGCCGAATTGTCATCAGTTGAGAAACTATAGGGAGTATGCTGCCGATTTGACCTAAAATTGGCGATTAATTCACCCTGGGCGCGACTAAGAATTTAATGCTGCCTTAATCTTTACAAGATTGCGCCGCCAAAACGCGCCGCGCACCCGGTATCCAAAGTGTGAACCTCCGACAAAGGGGTCATGTGTCCGCCGCGATTATCGGTGTTTTTGTAAACAGTATACTGCGGGCAAAGATCTTGTTTCGGAACGCACAAAAACAGACCTGACCAAACTGTTGGCAGGCCCCTGTGACTTTGGGTGAGAACCGATGACTGTGGCAACGACCGAGCAGACAAAGGACAAATTTGTCCGCAACTCCATCGACGGAACGAACCGTGGCGACACGATCATTACCGGCGACACTCATGACATCATCAACGGCCTTGATGGCGCCGACTACATCTCGACGGGTGGCGGCCATGACAAGCTGAACGGCGGTAACGGCAACGATACCCTGGACGGCGGCACTTCGGGCGACAACACGATGAACGGCGGCGAAGGCAACGATATCCTGATCGGCGGCGATGATTTCGACTGGCTGAACGGCGGCAATGGCAATGACCACGCCACCGCAGGCGCAGGCAATGACCGGCTGGCAGGCGGCGAAGGCAATGACACCCTTCTGGCAGGGCCCGGCAACGACCGCGCCGATGGCGGCGAAGGACGCGACTACATCGACGCAGGCGACGGCGACGACCGCCTGTCGGGCGGCGATGACAATGACACTATTCTTGGCGGCGCGGGCAATGACCGCGGCGATGGCGGCGCGGGCAACGACTATATCACCGGCGACGATGGCGACGATTGGGTCAACGGCGGCAAGGGCAACGATACGGTCCTTGGCGGTGCGGGCAACGACCGCATGAACGGCGGCGACGAAGACGACTATATGAACGGCCATGACGGCAACGACTGGATGAACGGCGGCGAAGGCAACGACACCGTGATCGGTGGCGAAGGCAACAACCGCATGACCGGCGGCACAGGCGACGACTTCCTGACCGCAGGCAGCGGCGATGACTGGGTCGTGGGCAGCGAAGGCAATGACACGCTTTACGCCGGACACGGCAACAACCGCGTCGCGGGCGGCACCGGCGCAGATACCATGACCTCCGGCAATGGCGACGACCGCGTGGACGGCGGCGACGAAAGCGATCTGATCTGGGCGGGCCATGGCACCAACCGAATTTCCGGCGGCCAGGGCAATGACACCATTCTGGCAGGCGCAGGGCGTGACCGCATCGACGCAGGTGATGGCGATGACCATATCGAGGCGGGCCACGGCACGAACGATGTGGCTGCGGGGGACGGCAATGACTCGATCCTGTCGGGCGACGGCGATGACACCCTGCACAGCGGCGACGGCAATGACATCGTTGATGCGGGCGCAGGCAATGACTTCCTGACCGGCAACGAAGGCAATGACACGCTTCTGGGGCGCGACGGGTCGGATCAGGCCTACGGCGGCGATGGCAACGACCTGATTATCGGCGGCAATGGCCATGACTTCATGACCGGCGGCGACAATGGCGACACGATCTACGGTGAAGCCGGGAACGACACGATCTACGGCGGCGCAGGTTCGGATTATCTGGTCGGCGGCGGCAGCTACGATCTCAGCTGGTACAGCTGGGATTTCGTGACCGAAATCGGCGGCCAGCGCGTCAACTCGATGCAGATGTTTGGATCTGGCGCGTTCATGGCCGATGAAGAAGGCCGTGGCGACCGCGCGGTCGATGGCGGCGTGGTGCTGGACCTGACGCATTTCCTGATCGACGGGTACAACACCATTGGCGGCGGCAGCGGCAATGACACGCTGATTGGCGGATCACTGAACGACAACCTGTCGGGCGGCGCGCATAACGACCTACTGATCAGCGGCGGCGGCAATGACTACCTTGCCGGCGGCGATGACAATGACACCCTGATCGCAGGCTTCGGCAATGACACGCTGGACGGTGGCAGCGACATCGATACCTTTATCCTGCAATGGGATATGGACGTGTCGCAGTACGACACTGTGAACGATTACAAACCGCTGAAAGAAACGATCACGATCAACGTCTCTGGCGCGGACTCGCTCCAAGAGGTGCTGAATGTTGCCAAGATCGTGCAGTTGGAAGGCAAGGTTCTGGTTGGCATCGGCTTTGACGGCACCAACCAATACAAGACCTCAAGCTATAAGATGGCCGTGCGGATCATGGAAACCACAGTGGACCAGTTTGACCTTGCGACGCTGTTCTCGGTCGCCGAGGTCGATGACGGCCCAGACCTGATCAATGCCACAGCCGCAGCGGACACCTTTGTCTTTACGCTTGGCATGGGGCAGGACAAGGTCATCAACGGGTTTGACCGGGCACAGGATACGGCGATCTTCACCATCCCGACCGCCGATGCCGGAACCGAGTTTCAAATCAGCGAAAGCCGCAGCGCGGTCACGGTACATTGGGGGGACGATGTGATTGTCTTCAACGACATCGCCCTGGCCGATCTGCACTACACGACCGAATTCATCTAACCGGTATACGCCGGACATGCGAAGGGCCGCACCTTGCTGGGGGCGGCCCTTTTGCTTGGATCGAAACAGCGGCTTAGGCGCGTTCCGAATATTCCATGGTCTCGGTGTTGACGATGATGTCCTCGTCCTGCGCGATGAACGGCGGCACCATGACCTTGACGCCATTGTCCAGAATGGCCGGTTTAAAGCTGTTGGCGGCGGTCTGGCCTTTTACGACCGGCTCCGTCTCAACCACTTTGCAGGTCACTTTCTGCGGCAGCGTCGCGTTCAGCGCTTCGCTTTCGTGGAATTCCACAACGATGGTCATGCCGTCCTGCAAGAACGGGCGACGTTCGCCAAGCAGATCTGCGGGCAGTTCGATCTGTTCGAAGGTTTCGGAATCCATGAACACCAGCATGCCGTCAGTTTCATACAGGAACTGCTGGTCCTTTTGCTCAAGGCGCACGCGTTCCACCTTATCGGCGCTGCGGAAGCGTTCGTTCAGCTTGGAGCCGCTGCGAAGGTTGCGCATTTCAACCTGAGCAAAAGCACCGCCCTTCCCTGGCTTGACGTGATCAACCTTGACCGCAGCCCACAGGCCGCCTTCATGTTCAAGGATGTTTCCGGGGCGAATTTCGTTACCGTTGATCTTGGGCATGTGCAAAACCGTGACAAAAGGTTGATAGATCGTTGCGCCCTCCTATATCTGGCGGGTGGCAGGCTGGCAAGACAACCTATTTCGTTATGCACCCGCAGAAAGCCATGCATAGGGCGCATAGGTGCTATGCCTTATAGGGGTATCCGAATCGCACGATATAGGCCATAACCCTCGCCACGCCACAAAATACAAGAGCAATAATTAAAGGACGAATCATGACGGATTTCGTTGACGGTACAGCGTTCAACACCGAACAAGGGAACCGTGCGCGCAAACTCTTCGCCGCCGTTGTTCTTGCTGCTCTGGATGATGCCATTGCTGACGACAAGAAGTATGGCAATGGACCTGAGCAGATCGCCCGCTGGGCGCGTTCGCGTGATGGCCGTGAAGTGCTGTCATGCGCAGGCATCGACCCGAACGAACGTGTGGTGTCCGGGCTGATGGAATTCGTGTCGAAAGGGATCCGCACGTCGGTCGCCCTGTCGCGCGAAGAAAGCGAGCGTCGTAACGCTGCGCAACAGGCAGAAGCCGCCTGATCCAACACCACGGCCTACTATGACAAAAGCGCACCCAAGGGTGCGCTTTTTGTTTTTTCCGATTGCCCCGAAAGGGTTATTCCAGCTCTCGCGCCATCAGCGCCCGCTGGATTTCGCGGCGCACCATCTTGCGCACGTTGCGTGTGATCCGTTCCCCCAAGACCCCGCGCAGTTCCTCTTGTAGAACCTGCTGGATCAACCCGCGCAGCGCGGCCTCATCCATGCCAGTGGCTTTGGTCGCTGAATTCGGAACAGCGCGCAAAGGCGGGAAGTCCGGGCGGCGCGGCGCCTCTGCCGATTTCTCAGGCGCGCGATGCGCAAACAGGACATGCGGCGTAGGGGCCTCATCGGCCTCAGGCGCGGTGATGGACGTGTCAGGGTCGACATCCAGCGCCATCGGGGCCTCAGGCACTTCGGCGGAGGCCTCGGCGGCAGGCGCCTCAGACGCGGCAGGTGCGTCAACCACCTCGGCGGCAGTCTCTTCTGGCGCGGTCAGTTCGTCCCACACTTCGGGCATCGGGGCGACAGGATCTGCCATTGCATCACCAGTTTCCGACTCCCACTCGCCCTGCCCGCGGCCAATCATGGCCTCAAGCTCGGCAATCTTTTCTTCCAAGGTCCGCGCTCGGTCAGACGGCGTTTCCTCGGCCTCAACCGCTTTCAGCAGTGTCAGGGGAATAACATCGTCCATGACAGGCGCAGGCATTTCTGCGGCGGGCGCAGGTGCTTCGGCGGCTTCAGCGACCTGCGCCGGGAAGCGTTGAAACAGCGCGATACGCAATTCTTCGAGGATGGCTTCCTTGGCGGCCTTGTCGGTCAGACCGCCCAGACGCTGCGCCAAGGCCGACACTTCGGCCAAGGTGGCATCTTGCGACACATCAAGGCTGACATCGTCGGGCGCTGCGGGCTCATCCAGACCTTCGGCCAAATCGGTGGTATCCAGCAGAACGTCATCTTCCTGACCAAGCGAGCTACCAAGATCAGCCTCAACCGGATCAGGAATCCTGAGTGCCTGCGTCAGAACCAGCTTGTCCATTGATTTATCCCGCTCCTGCTCCGCCTGTGCTGTCGCATTGGGTTCCGCAGCTTCCTGCGGCCCAATGTTTGCAGACACGAGCTTTCGAATGGACGATAGAACATCTTCCACGGGAACATTCGTGACTGGATCAGACATAACGGACTACCACTCTCGCCTCGGGCATAAGCCTAGCCCGACCAAAAGATTCTGACAATAGATCCGCGAAAACTCTACTCTTTTCCAAGCGCCTTGAGCACGCGGTCCAACTGTTTTCCTTGTTCGCTGCGCACCGTGGGGGCGGTTTTGACCAAATTGTAATATTCGGACGGATCATAAACCGGCACGTTCAGCTTCAGGCTGGCGGCGGTCAATTGGCCGATCGACGCCAGCACGTTATAGGCCGCTTCGTACTCATCCGCCGCAGCCGAGATGAACCCAGCGCGTGCATCCAGCAGTTCCTGTTCGGCGTTCAGAACATCCAGCGTGGTCCGCGTGCCAAGCGTGGCCTCTTCGCGCACACCGCGGAACGCGACGGTCGCGGCTCGGATCTGGCGTTCGCTGGCATCACGGCTGGCGGTGGCGACTTGCAGGCGGGCAAAGGCATTGCCGACATCCTGTTCGACCGTGTGACGCACCACATGCAGGTTGCCCCGCTGCGCATCCCGGCGGGCAATCGCCTGACGATACAGCGCCGACAGCTTGCCGCCCGCATAGATCGGACCAGCAGCCTTGAGCGTCACCGTCGCTGAGTTGCTGAAGTTGTTGTTCCCCAGCGTGTCTTGCAACCGCAGCCCGCCTTCCAGCGTCACATCCGGCTTCATCGCCGCCTGCGCGCGCAGAACATTGATATCCGCAACGGCGACGTCATGTTGGGCCCGAAGCATCGACGGGTGCTGACGCACTGCCGTGGATTTCGCGGACTCTTCGCTGCCGGGCAAGCGCGGCAAGGACGTAGGAGCAACCAGGTTCTTGGGGTAATGGCCAACCGTCGCGCGATACTGTTCGCGGGCGACCTCATAATTGCCAAGCGCCAGCGCCTGATTGGCATTGGCCGAAGCCAGCGCAGCCTCGGTCAGGGCCACGTCGGTCCGGGTCACATCACCCACATCGAACCGGTCACGCGCCGCACGCAATTCTTCGGTGATGACGCGCACGTTGCTTTGGCTCAGGGCCACCTGCTCAGACGAGCTGCGCACCGCCATAAAGGCCGCAACGGCATTGGCCATGACCTGCTGTTCAACGCCAATCAGCGCCTCACGCGTGGACAGGACCGTTTCCTTGGCCGCATCCACCGCCAGCTTGCCCTTGCCGAAATCATAGATCGACAGTTGCGCGGTCAAATTGGCGGTCAGTGTATTGTTGGCAAATCCCGCGACGGCGCCACCGGTTGAGGAACTGCGCTGGGTGCCAAAGCTGCGGCTTGCTTCAACCGACCATGAAATGATCGGACGCAAATCCGCAATGGCCGAGGCCACATCTTCATCAGCGGCGCGCAGCAAGGCACGGTTCTGTTCCAGAAGACCGCTGTGTTTGTAGGCGCTGGCCAGCGCGTCGGCCAGCGTCTCGGCGCTGACCGGTGCCGCGGCAAATGCCGCCATCGTTGCAGCAAGCGCGATGCGCCCAATGCGACCACGGAATGTGTTTACCATGCTCACAGTCTGTCCCCCTTGTTCAGGTCTGCAGAATTGGGCGCGCGCCCTAGGATGTCAAAGTGAAAACGCCGCGTGCTTTTCAAAACCGGGCAGAACAGGCGCGCCAGCGTTGAACGCCAAACGCCAGTGCATTTTGCCGTCGATTTTATAGCCGATGCGAACCTCGCCCAAAGCGCCGGTCTGGAACAGAACGCAAATGCGGCCGCCCTCTTTCAGCTGCTCGGTCAAAGCCTCGGGCAGATATTCAACGCCGCCCTGCACGATGATGACATCGTAGGGGCCATGATCCGCCGCACCAGCCGTCAGCGCACCTTTGTGCAGCACGACATTGTCCGACCCGTTTTCCGACAAAAGCGCCTGAGCTTCATCCGCGCGGTCTTCGTCATCTTCAACCGCGATAACAGCTTCGGCGATGCGGGCAATCACTGCCGACGAATAGCCAAGGCCCGTGCCGATATCGAGAACCAGTTCGTCATTGGCGATGTCCAGCGCGTCCAGCATTTTCGCCAGCGTGCGCGGCTCAAGCACAACGCGGCCGCCGCCCAGCTCGACGTTTTCACCGATATAGGCCGCCTCACGCTTGTCGCGCGGCACGAAACTTTCGCGCGGTACAGACAGCATGGCGTCAATAATCGGGAACTTGGTCACATCAGACGGGCGGACCTGAGTGTCGACCATCATTGTTCGGCGTGCAGCGTAGTCAGTCATCTACTAAACTCGTTCGTTCAGATTCCTCGCATACTTAATGCCACAGCTCTCTCAGGACAACAATGCAAAGCGCGGAAGTTTCCCGAAGCAAATGGTCGCTGCCCGCCTTTCCGCCCACGAATGCGCATTTCTGCGATCCCCCATCCGAGAGGGCTTGCGGAACCCGAACGACTGGGCTAAATCCGCACAACACCACGGATGGCGAGTTGGCGGAGTGGTGACGCAGCGGATTGCAAATCCGTGTACACCGGTTCGATTCCGGTACTCGCCTCCAACATTATCAATGACTTGCGTCATGCTCAGACTCCTCTTGCTTGATTTTTGAAACAGGCGTTGAAACATTCACGTTTCCTTCCTGTTCTGTTCAAAACGGTTTCGGGCGTTCTGAGCCCGCGTTGCAAGTTCCCGTTGCCGGATCGGCCCGCCGTATTTTTTAAGCATCTCAACGCCTGAGTGCCCGGTGACAGCCTTGACCATCTCGTCATCACATCCGGCCAGATAAAGCTCAATCGTCGCGTTCTTACGCAGTCCATGGGTGACGTATAGGGCAGCATCCGGGTGCTGCATCTTGGCTTTGACCTTGCGCATTTCCTCGGCAACGGTGCGGTATTGAACGGGGCGGCCTGCCGTATCTGTGATGACGGTAAGGCCCTTCTTTTCGACGGTCGCTAGAAATGACTTGAGGCGGTCCGTGAAAGGTATCCACATCGGCTTGTCGCCTTTGCCCTGCGTGAAATCCCAATGGCCATCGCGAACGTGTTCCCACTTCATTTTCAGAACATCACCGATCCGCTGACCTGTGCCCAAACACAATTCGTAGACAAGCCGTGCTCGTGGGGTTGCAATCGCCTCGAACTCTGCCCGTACATCTTTCGGCCACGGTTCCCAGCCGTTGCTTTCCTGCTTGAAAAGCGGAATTCCTTTGGCGGGGTTGCCATGCTCTTTCTTGATAAAGCCAATCAAGCGGGCATGGTTCATCAAAACAACCATCACTTGAACCAAGTAATTGGCCTGCCGCCAGCGTTCCGCATTTGCTCGGTGCAACTCATAGATGTGATGCGTCTCAATCTTGGCGGGGTCTTTGGTGCCCCAGATCGTCCGAATGTGTCCGATATACTTCCTGTAATCGGCCTTCGTGCGCGGTTTCAGCTTCTTGTAAGCTTGGCTTTCAAAATAGCTCAGAATCAGTGTCTCGAAAGTGCGCTTTGCTGGGATTGGGGCGCGGCCTTTCAGTAGTAGGTTGTAGTGGTCCCAAAACTCAGGCGTTCCCGGCTCCTCTTTCATCATTACGGATTGGCCCCGCGAACGACGAATGAAACGGTAGTATCCCCGATCATAGTAGACGTACTTGGGAAGGCCCTTTTTCGTCATTTGCCCATCCGCAAGTCTTCTGCGCAGAAGTCGTCATTTCCTTCCGGCTCAACCATACCCGATAGTGCAATGACCGTCCCATCAGGCTTCATTTCAATACGGTTATAAAGCCAGCCGCAGTCACGGGCCTCACGCATGAGCATTTGAGCAAATGCTTTTGCTTTCGTGTGTTCTCGTGCCATCGCTAAAAACCTTTCGAAGAGGAAAACCGAACGGTGCTGGGGCGGGTGGAGGTGGTTTGGCGAATGCGTGCGTCCAGATCGGCAATTGCTCGGGCCATTTCCGAGTCTGAGCCGTAGCGCACGCGTTCGTTATTGTATTGCACTTCCCGCGCACCGCGTGCGCGCGCCCGAACTAGGGCGTCGCGCATTTCTTCAAGTTCGGTGACGCTGATTGCCATTAGACACCCGCGTTCTTGTGCCAGCCGCGGTGGTCGATCCAGCCACAACCAAAGTCCAAGCGCACTTTGATCTTCACCCCGTCCACCTCGAAGCCCTGTTGCGTCTCGATCTGCGGGCCGGGTGCGCCCTCAAGATAGGCATACTCCAAGCCGTCGATGGTGGCGGGATCAGCGGCCACGTACCAAGCGTTCACGTCGCTAAGACGCGGTTCCACGGCCAAGGTCAGCTTGCCAAACGGGTTAACGTCATCCGACTTGGCGGCGTTGATCTGCGTCAGAAGCTGTTCCGCTTCGGTTTCAAGTTCCGGCGGAACGACAACAGCGAAAGGGGTGGCGTTGATCGGTTCACCGGCAAGGCCCTTCTGACGGCGCATGGCCGTGCGGGCGGCGGTCAGCGTGGCGATAGACAGGCTTGCGCCCGTCGCCGCAAGGTTGTTGTGGTCAGCGTGGAACACTGCCGTGCCGTCGCTCATGGTCGGGTTGGAGGTCAACAGGGCCACCAGCTGCGCTGCCTCGAAAGCGCGGGCCGCTTCGCCCAGCTTGGCGGGGATCTGCGTAAACGCCCCGAGATCATCATTGACCAGCGCTTGCCGGGAAATGCCAAAAATCCGGCCGAACGTTTCGACGCTGTAGCTTTCGCCGCTTTCGTCAATCGTGCCGTAGGAAAACTCACCCGTTTCAGAGACCTTTTTCAGATCAGGCCCGGAACCAAACTGCAAGGCACGCTTGGCGCGGAAGTCGCGGGCCGTGGTCTGGCGAGCCAGAAGACGAACGCCGGACGGTGCCGCCTGATAGGCGCGGCGCAGTTCACGCCCAACCGCATCGCCAAGGATCAGCGGAAAGTCAGAGGTCGAATTCAAGGCGCGGGTAACCACCGTGCCAGCGGCAAGGCCGGAGGTCGAAAGGCCGGAACGCTGCAAGCAATCGCGGGCAATATCCACGCACGACATGGCCGCGTACTGTTGGGCCGGTGCGCTCAGATCGTGGTCCGGGTGCGAACGGGCATACAGCGCCTCACCGGCACGCGTGGCAATAACTGCCGGGTCGGTGTTGTCGGTGCCCACGGTGGCGCGTGTGGTGCGGGTTTGCGTGCTGGTCGAACGCTGCTGCATGGCCTCAAAGGCCGCGCGGCGGGCTTCGTCCGGGGTTGCGGCGGCGTCAATCTGTTCATCAGCCCAAGCCCGCGTCAAACCGGCGGTTGCGGCGATGGTGCGAATTTCCGCGTTCTCGGCGGCGCGGGTCGTGGTTTCGGTGGACTGCTCGATAACGGTTTCTTGTGCTTCCATGGTCATTTCTCCATTGCGGAAGTGTGCGCCCGGATCAGCCGGGACTGGAACAACGGACACCTCGATAGGCGTCCAGATTTTCGCGGTACGAATGCGGGTTTGACCGTTGCGCGTGTCTTCCCACTTGGCGACCTGGTATCCGATGGACAGGCCGCGCAACGTGCCGTCTTCGATGTCGGAAAGAACAGACAACGCGCTGGACGCGCTGCGAAATTTCATCCGAACCCAAATGCCTTCGGGCCGCAGTTCAGCGGCTTCGACAACGCCCAACTGGTCACGGGTGGAGGCGCTGCGATGCGCGTCCAAGACCGGCGCACCGATCAAGCGCGACAGGTCAGCCCCGGCCAAATCCAAACGCTCGATGTAGGCACCGCGCGGCGTGTCTGCCCCGGTCGAAACAATGGCTTCAACCGTTCGGTTTTCGGGATCTACCGTGTTCGGCTTGGTGGTCAGGTTGCGAAGGTGAATGCTCATGCGTTGCCCTCCTTTTGGTCGCGGGCCAATTCTTCGTTCAGGTCGTCAATGTCGCGGCCCCGGCCTGCAACGACTTCCTCACGGCTTTTCAAACCGGCTTCGATTGCGCGGGCGTCGGCTTCGACCTCGTTTTTCGGGTCAACCCACTGCCAACCGGGGGGCACGAAACGCACGGCAAAATAATCGTTCATCTCGGAGGGGGTCGCGGTGATTTCGCCATTCAGGAAACGAAGTTCGATCCAGCGCCGCCACAAGGGGCGCAAGAACTGCCCTTCGATCAAAGACCGTTGCAGCATTTCGGCGCGGCGGCGGAACTCCAACAGGCCCACGCGGGCCGAACTGTAGTTCGTTTGGGTCAGATCGCCGGTCAACGCCTCGAAGGTCAGACCCAAGCCAGCGGCGATTTCCCGATCTTGGGCGCGCAAGAAGTCAACCGCTTGCGCCAAGCCCTGTCCCGGCGTCGAAAAAGTCACGTCCGCCCCTTGGGGCAGAATGCGCATTGCGCCCGGCTCCAAGGCCACATTCAACGCGCTACCGTCCGCCTGACCTTCGAAGCCCGCGAAACTGCCATCGGGGTCGCGCACAAAGCCGGTCATAAGGCTGGACACCTTCAAGAGCATCAATAGCGCGTCGGATGCGTCGTCGCGGTCGCGCAGCTTGGCCAGAACCGGTGCCAACCAAGACAAGCCGCGCACCTGCCCCGGAAACAGCTTGTCAAAGACGTGCAGCACCTCACGGGCCGGAACGCGTACAGCCGTGCCATAGACGGCAAAGGGCGTTCCCGGCGCTTCGGGCAAGATGTGATAGGCGGTGATTTCGTCGTCGGCGTCGAACTCGATACCGGCAACGATACGGCCACCGTTGCCAAGGTCGCGGTTGATCGTCGGGTCAATCTGTTCTGCCGGGATCGGCTTAACCCGAATATCGCCTTGCGCAGTGATCTGGATACGGGCGAACGCCTCACCATCGCGCACAAGGGCGCGGGCCAGAACCGGCAACTGGGGGGCGGTCAACGCCTCAAACGCCTCATTCAGATCGCGGGCCGTAGCGGCGTTGGGGTGACGCGCCCGCACCTGCCAGCCTTTGCCAACAAGCGCAGAGGTCCAAACCTCGATGCAGCGGCTACCGTAGGGCGTATTGACGGACTGTGCCGCAGCGCGGGCCTGTGCCGGTCCGCGTGCGGCAAGCGTGCTTTGCAAGGGCGAGGTCAGGACGGAAGCACCTTCCCAACGTCGCCCACCGCCCCCGGCCTCAATGCCGGAACGGCGAAACACTTTGGCCAGAGATCGGGAAAAGAGGCTCATACGCGAACCTCAAGGGTCGCGAACCTTTTCATGACCTCAAAACAGGTTTGACCAATGTCGTAGCAGATTGCATTCGATGATGTTTGCAGGGCGAAGTACATACTCAGATCGGAAGATTTTTCCACAAAATCAACGGAATAAACTTCATCAATCACGCGGGAAGGCCGCAGTATGGCAATGCCGTTCTCATGCGGGCTACTGGCCATCTGAACTTTGGGAATCAGGAACTGAATAATGTCAGACATTGAAGACGCAACTTTGATCGCGTTCTTGGTTTCAATGCGAAAAATATGGATCAGTTCATTCGCAACTTGCAAAACGCAAATGTCTACAACGCTCAGATACGCCGTGGTCCCATCCGGGGCCAAGCCAAGTTCGGTAAGGTAACCTTTCCGACGCCATGCCCGCAAAGTAGCTTGATTCAAGCCAATTACCTTGTCGGCTACGCCCATCTTGAATTCTTTGCTCTTCATTTTAGGCCCATAAAATCGTTGCAACTTCATCGAAAGTCTCATGTTGCCATGGTGAAGTCAATATTTCGATGCGCATGCAACGATTTTCTAGCTGGTCAGCCTCCCAATTTGGCCTTGGCAAAATACCTATTCCAGCCGCTCAAATCTGCTCGGATTTTCAAGGACATCGGAGAGCCGATCTAGGTCTTTCATGACGTTGAACATGGCGGTTGAGACGCGGTTGGCGATGAATCTTGCCGCATCGCGGTCTAGGCCGCGCCCTTCAATCCCTTCGCCGTTGACCAACGACTCCAGCGCGACCGACAGGTAAAGGGCCTCTTTCACGCCTTCGGGATACGGCTCAAAATCGGGCGTCATGATCGCACGCGCGGCTTTAATCGCCTCTTTGGGATCGGTCGGCAAACTGTCCAGATAGGCCGCTTGACGGTCTCGAAGGGCCTTCACAGCGGCAAAGTGTTCGTCCACGCAAGACTCGTGGCAAAGGGCATGGCCGTGGACAGTCTCATTTTCCCACAGGGTGACAGGGCGAGTTTCATCTTTCCCGCAAACGGGTTGGTTCGTCATTGTATGGTGCTCCAAATTTAAATCTTCTTGGCTTCTTCCCGTTCCACCCTTTCGCGAATGGCCCGGATAACTTCGGAATTTTGAGACGAGCTATTCAGTTCAGCTTGGTTCGCAATCCAAGCCTTGAGGTCGTCGGGAAGACGTACTTGCATTGGCTTCATATCTAACATCCCTCATGATGGCTCATTGATATCATGGCTCATTGCCATCATTGCGTCAAGCGTCGAATATGGCTCTATGCCATCATGACAGACCGAAAGCCTCAAAATCAGGATAAGTTCATCCTTCGAATGCCAGACGGCATGCGCGACAGAATCAAATCCGTCGCTGAAAAGAACAATCGAAGCATGAACTCGGAGATTTTGAGCACTCTAAGCGCTGCATATCCAGAGCCAGCAACACTAGTTGCCGACATGTCGCTGGAAGAGGTAATCGAATTGGTCGCCTCAGATGGTTTGCCGCGCCAATTGAAAAAGGGCAAAAGTGTCACGACGGTTGTAATGGAAGCTGACGGAAGTATTCAGGCTACTTCTCAATACACGTCCGGAATTGTTACGCTTAAGGCGAACTAACCACTTGAAACCCGCGCCGCGCCCGTTAGGGAACGGGCCGCGCGGTCTGGGGGTTTTCCCACTCACCCAGTTACGGGGTTGCTTTGGGGGAATGCCCGATACCGGCCCCGTAGGTGCAACCTACCAAACTTATCTGCGCATCCAGTTCGATTGCAGTACCGGCGACGGGCGCGTGATTGCGCCCGCTGGATTGGCCAATTCCCGCCGTTTGGCGTCCCAATCGGGGTGCAGCATCTGTCGGGCGGCAAAGGCGTAGACAAGGCAATCCAGTGCCTCAGCGCGGCGACCGGGTATCCGCTCAAAGCTGCGCACCGGCTGGCCCTTGCGGTAGCGCAGTACGGCGCGTTCGCTGGCAACCTGTTCGTGCCAGACGCGGGGAAGATCCTCAGACAACCGAATGGACGCCCCCCGCGACAACCGGCCAAAGATCAGGGTTTTCAGGGTATCAACCCCAACGATCCAAAGCCTTGCCCCTGTCTTGGTTTTAGAGCTGGCGCGTTCGATCATCGGGCGGTTTCCCGGTGCGCCCTTGATGGCCATGACCTTGCGCCGGGTGCGTGGCTGACAGAAGGCCGTGACGCGGTGCATGGTGGTGCCGTCGCCCGCATCGATCGCGACTGCCTCGATGCCGATCCGGCCCCCCAGCGCGTGCGGGAACGTCTCTTTCAGCAAGGTATCCAAATCAGTCCAGGTGGCGTCTTCGTCCCACTGCCCCCAAATCACGGTATGGCCCAAGACAACGGCGGTGCCGTCTTCCTGCCAGCCAACGTAAGTGACCTCTAGGCGGTCGTGCTGGACGTCGCAGCCCACTGTGACGGTCAACACGCCTTCGGGCACCTCAGCCAGCCCCACGGCCTCACCACGGCCTGCCAAACCGTCTTCGTCCAGTTCTTCACCTTCCCCGCGCCAGCCTTGGCCAAGGATCGTGTTGACGAAGGTCTGTAGGGTGCTGGGATCGTCCTTGGCGCCGATGAACTCAGCCGCCAACCGCGACCATGAGGCGTTGATATGCAGCGACACCAAGGCATTCAGCCGAAAGCCCGCGTGCCCTTGCACCTCAGGCCGCGTGGCACGCCATTGGCCTTCAGCCACCATTGCGGGCTTGTGCCGTTCTGGCACCTCCTCACGGCATTCAGGGCACTTCCAACGGGCGGTTTCCGGTTTGCCTTCGTCCCAAATGATCGCGTCCCACTGGATTTCTGAGAAGACGCCACAGCAGGGGCAAGGCACCTCGAATACGCGGGCGTCAGACTGCGCATAGGCGCGAAGGACGTGGCTTGTTTCGTCGTGAACCGGCGTGCTGCCCAAGACGATCTTGCGGTCAGGAAACGACAGCGTCCGGCGTTCGGCCAACAGGATGGGCGAACCTTCGGCGGTCGACTCCATGCCGTCCGCTTCGTCGATGAACAAGACGCGCACGTTGTGCCGGCGCAAATTTCGGGGGGCCTTTGCGGCGACAACTTTCAGCGAACCGCCGGGAAAGCGGCGCGACAGAAGCGTGTTGCGGTCGCCGTCTTCCCGATCATCGGACAACGCCTTTGCAACCGTGCTGGACGCGGCAAAGATCGGTTCAACGTCGCTCACCACGTAGTCGCGGCAATCGGCTTCAGCTGGCAAAAGGCAAAGGATCGGCGCGGGTTCGTTCGCCACGAAGGAGGCCACAGCAGAGGTTAGAAGCGTTGTGAAGCCCACGCGCACCGGCTTGACCAAGGTCACACGCTCAAGGGCGGGATCTCCGATTGCATCGGCAATTTCACGTTGGAACGGCCACAGCGTGACAGGCCCCGGCTGTGCGCTCACACCTTCGGGCAGGCAAACGTTGGCCTCGATCCACTGCGACAGTTGCAGCCGGGGCGGCGGGATCAAGGCACGCAAGGCGTTGCTGGCCACTTCGTCAATTGTCGTCATTGCCCAACTCCGTCAGTGCATCGCGAATGGCGCGGTCCATCGCTTGGGTTGTCGCTGCATCCAGATCGGGCAAATCGGCGCGAAGGCGGGCCGGGACAGCCATCAGGCGGGCACGGACACCGCGCAGAAGGTCAGACCATTTGCGTTCGACCTCGACGGCCTCGACCAGTTCGCCGCGCAGCTTGCTGTTTTTCAGGGCTTGGGCGTCGGCCTGCCCCTTGAGAAGACGGGCGCGTTCGGCGGTCAATTGGGCCGCTTGATCGGCGCTGCCCCAGTTGGCCGCAAGGCTGCGAAGGTGGCGCGTGTAGTTCCCAACCGTCGCTGCCAGATCGTAAGCATCGTGCCCCAGATGCACCGCAATGCCGCGCTTTTTGAGGTCCGAGAGGGCACCGGAAGACAGGTCCAGCAATTCGCAAAGATCCTGCCCCCCAATTTGGGTGATCGGCTTCCCCTCCAAAGGCAATTGGTCAATTATCTTCATGATTTCTTACCCTTAGCAAAATTTCCGCATAGCGTGACACGTCGGGGTGCGAATTACCCGTGATGCCCCCACCCCCAGAAGGACCCGCAAGCCCTTTGCGGCGTTCTCAGACGACACGGTTGGCAAGCTGTGAAAGTTCATAGGCAATCTCGGACTTTTCTTCGTGGAAGCGGTGCGGGTCGCGGTGATCGGGGCACAATCGGCGGATGCGGCGGGCAAGGTCTGCGAGTTGATCGCTTGGCTTGCATCGGGTTTCGGGTTCACTGCGCTGCATGGCCAACCGCCTGTTCATCCAGCATGGCCGTGAAGAAGCGGCGTGCCTCTTCGATCTGTTCCGGCTTGTCCGGCGGGGTCAGGTAGGGAAGGCGGAAGAACGCATTGCCCTTCTGGTCGCGGTGAAAAACGCCCAACGCGTGAAGCTCTGGCAATCCCTGCTTTCTCAGCCAATCAGCCCAAGGGTTCAGCTTTGACCAATCCTTGGTCGCAATGGCGCGAAGCCCTTCGCAGATGTTTCCAGCGAACTTGTGAGTGCTGAACGCATGAAGGGTCCGCCCCTTTTGTTCTAAAGATTGTTTAGCATTATATAGCGGGGGGATGATTTGCCCCCCCTTTTGCTGCAAATCCTCCCCCCTTTTGGTGCCTTGGGCGGGGTGATTTGCCCCCCCTTTTTCGTCGTTTTTGGGGGTAATTTGCCCCGCCTTTGCGGCGTCGAAATGGATCACTTTTGAGGGTGTGAGGAAGCGTAGCAAGGGCGCTTTGCCGCGCCCACCGTCGCCCATAGATGCCAGCCATCCAGCATTGCGCAGCTCGCGCAACGCGCGCTTGATGGTGTCGCGGTGAACTTTCAGGTAATCCGCCAAGGTTTCCTGAGACGGGTTGCACTGCCCAGTTTCATCATTTGCAAAGACAACTGCCAGCGTCGAAACAATGTTCTTGGCGGTAGGAGAAAGCCCCTCAGCCTGAAGCGCGGCCTTCATCCATTCAAAACGGTTGATATGGGGAACAGTCATGCCAAAGCCCCCCAATGCAGCACGATAATGGGGTGACGTTCGGCAAGCGATGCGCTAGAATCATCGCGAAGTTCGGATACTTCTTTTGCACTTTGAACGCCGGATGCAGTTGCTGCTGCTCCGGCGTTTTCCTTTTCGTGCACCAGATTTGCGTTTGAAACATTCACGCCTTGTTCGCGGTTTGTCTGGGGCAATTTTGAAACCCCAACGCTTTGAAATATCGGGCTTTCCTTCCGGATTGCAAATCCGTGTACACCGGTTCGATTCCGGTACTCGCCTCCATTTTTTTTCAAGCACTTAGCGCCCAACTTGGCGCGCTTGGCTTGAAAGTCTAAACAAACTTCTAAACATTCTGTTTTTGTTCTGTTCGCTTTCGCTGCGCCACCTGCGCCCGCAAGCGTTGCCTGATCTTCTTGGTGTAATGCAAAACCATCGTCGGGCTTTGACCAGTCACCGAGGCGATCAGATCATCCCCGCAGCCAGCCTCCAACAACTCGCAAGCCGCGTTGTACCGCCAACTATGAATGTCATAGTCCAAGGCCCCAATGGTTTCGCGGACCTTGCGAACGGCCTGAGAGGCCCCGCGATAGGACCAACGGTTTGTTCCACGCTCATTGGTCAGCAAGAAAATCGAATGCCGAGGAGCCGCGTCCAAAGCCGCCTGAAGCTCCGGCAAGATGGGAACCCATAGCTCCTTACTGGTCTTGTTCTGCCGAACGAAGACCGCCCCATCTTTGATGTCTGACCACCGCATATCGAGCACATCCCCAACGCGCTGGCCCGTGCCTACACACAGCTCCATAACCAGCCGTTCGCGCGTTCCCATCGCGCAAGACGCACGATAGGCCGCCAACAGTTCGGTCGGCCACGGCTCACGCTCCTTCTTCTGCGTTTTCAGCTCTGGCACACCTTTGGCCGGATTGCTCTCACGCCACCCAAGATCGACGCAGTGCTCCATGAGAACGCGAAGAACTCGCAGAGAATAATTCGCGAAATAGACCTTATCCTCATTGGTGTCCCGCAGTCGGATGACGTCCTTTCGCTGCATTTTAGCGGGGTTAACACCCCCCATGATGGATACAAAAAAGTCTAGGTATTTATCATAGTCCAACGCAGTGCGTGGTTTCAGATTTTTGTATCGAGGCGATTTGCGATAGTCTGCGACCAAGCTTTGAAAGCTGCGAACGGAAACGGTTTTCTTATCGGCCCTGCCTTCCAAAATGTCCGCATACTCCTTCCAGAATTCAGGTGTTCCGAATTCGGCTTGGAATTTATGAGACGGCCAACCCCGCCGCTGGAAATAAATTCCATTGCGCTGCCGGTAGACATGCTTGGGAAGCTCACGTTTTGCCATGACGCATATCCACTTCTTCAAAGTCGTCCACGACCTCGCCTTGGCCCAAATCCAAGACAATCCGCCTCCCTTCTACGGTCACGCGGTTCACATTTTTGCCCGCGTGTTCAAATGTTCTGAACAACCGCAACGCCTTTTC
Source organism: Pseudoprimorskyibacter insulae (assembly GCF_900302505.1). Lineage (GTDB taxonomy): Bacteria > Pseudomonadota > Alphaproteobacteria > Rhodobacterales > Rhodobacteraceae > Pseudoprimorskyibacter > Pseudoprimorskyibacter insulae. The sequence continues at coordinate 57,858 of NZ_OMOJ01000016.1, forward strand.
TTCTAGTGACGACGCCGACATTTCCTACACCTCCGGAAAATTCAATAATTTCATATGGGAACGCCGCTTTTGCAATCGCTAAAGCAGCTCCTTCCGTTTACCGAATCTAACTTGATTTGCCACAATCGCGAAGCCGCCCGATCACGCGACCTGTCACTAAGTGTAGTACATGCACTTGTTACAGCTGTAATATTTTGTGATCGAAAAACTGGTTTCAGTGGTCCACTTGAATTGGTCGTGACCTGCCACTGAACTTTCATCCAGCCGCGACCGGAGTCCGGTTGGTGTTTACGCCGATCGGCGCAGGTTGAGCAATCGCCCGACGCGCGGAGCTTTCATTTCGCGCAGCGGGGCGGGCGATTGCG
>NZ_OMOJ01000018.1 GCF_900302505.1 Pseudoprimorskyibacter insulae
TGGAAAATAGGGCTTCAAACGCGCCATCTGCGCATCGCTCAACCAGAAAAGATCAGACATGTTCACCGCTCGTTTTTCGAACCGTGAATCACGCCGCTAGACGGAAATCAATGGGTCCTGACCCTAGGTGGAGAGAGGAGAATCTGATGGCCATGCTTTCCTCTTTACTTCTTAATGTCTGGCGTAAGTTCTGGGAGGCTACGCCGCATCTAAAGTGCTCTATAGCTAGTGGAAGCTTTGAAGTTACAAAGGTCTTTTTGCGCGGATAATGGCCGGCGTCGTTCAAGGACACGACGAGGACAAGACCTCAAAGTTCGCTGTAACCTACCTGAAGATGCTCCGTTGCGCGACCGGTAGGGTCTTAAAAGAGGGAGCGATGCCACCTTATCTGTCGCACTAAGGGCGGCGTGGACACAAAACTTAATTCCAAACCCAAAGCAACCGACAGCCTGCGCGAAGTACAACCAGCGCCGCAATTGGGCCGAAAGCACGTTCGGCAGGCTCAAGGATTGGAGGTGTGTGGCGACGCGCCATGACCGAAGTCACAAGGTTTTCCTCTCCGCTATCGTTCTCGCACTAGTCGTCATCTACTGGTTTTGGATTTTGACACTAAGCCAAGAACTGAAAGTGTCACTTGAGAAAGTCCGAGAAAGGGAAGCCCGGGTGCCGGGCTTGAAAGGATAGAGAGAGCCTCATCCGGGTCCGGCATGACAAGGACCCTGATCATGGCCAAGACCACAACTCGCCCGAAACCCGCCACCTCCAAGAAGACCGAAGCATCCGGATCGGCAACGCCTGACGGCGCTGCCGACATCCGGATGATCCCGCTCGACCAACTGGAGTCGAGCCCGCTCAATGTCCGCAAAGTCGCCGCGGGTGCCAGCGATGACGCCGAGCTTCTCGCGAGCATCCGTGAGACAGGCATCAAACAGAACCTGGTGGTTCATGCGCTGTCTGCGACGCGTTTTGCGGTCGATGCCGGCGGCCGCCGCCTCAAGGCGCTGAAACAACTCGCCCAGGACGGCGACATTCCGGCAGATCACCCGGTGCCCTGCCTCGTCGAGGACGAGCGCGATGCTATCCTCACCTCCGCAACGGAAAACCTCCAGCGCGCCGCGATGCACCCGGCCGACCAGTTCGAGGCTTTTGAGGCGATGATCGGAGAGGGCCGCAGCGAGGGCGAGATTGCGCTGAAATTCGGCGTCTCGGTCGACCTGGTGAGGCGTCGCCTCAAACTCGCCCGTGTCGCGCCCGAAATCATCGAGCAGTTCCGCGCGGGCGACCTGACTCTCGAATGCGTGATGGCCTTCACGCTGACGGACGACCATGATCGGCAAATGGCGGTCTGGAACGCAGTGAAAAGCGGCTATCACATCCATCCGCAGAGCATTAAACGTCAGCTGACCGAGACCGCGCATTCGGCGAACTCGGCCCTGGGGCGCTTTGTCGGCATCGAGGCGTATGAGGCGGCGGGAGGTGTGCTGCTCCGCGATCTCTTCGATGATCGTGCCAGCGCCCATATGGAAAACCCTGAGCTCCTCGAACGCCTCGCCATCGAGAAGCTGCAAGCCGCGGCCAAATCCTTCGAAGCGGCGTGGAAATGGGTCGAGGTGCATCTCTCGGTGGATTACGGCGCGTTTCGCAGTTTTGGGCGGGTCTATCCGCAGGATATCGACCCCGATCCGGACCTGCTCGCCGAAGAAAAGCGTCTCATCGCGCGCGAGGAAGAACTAGCGGCGCAGAATGACGGCGAGGATTGGACGGATTCGGAGACGGAAGAATACTACGCCATCGAGCCGCGGCTCCGCGAGATCGAGGGCTTGCAGCGCGAACGGCAACCTTACGCAGACGAAGATCGCGCTATCGCGGGCGTGGTTTTGACCATCGGCCATGACGGGGCGCTGCGCGTCGAGAAAGGCCTTGTGCGGCCCGAGGATATTCCAGCCGCACCTGAGCCCGAAGATACCACCGCAGATGCGAATGGCGCCCCCTCCCCTGCCCGCCCCCATGTGACGCCGCCGACCTCCTCCACGCCGGTGCCGACCTCCGACCCGGCCGCGACGTTGCGCAAAGCCGATGGGATTTCGGCAAGCCTGGCCGACGATCTGCGCGCGACGCGTCAGCATATCCTGCGGGCGCATCTGGCGGCGGATTTCGAGGTGGCGTTCGATGCGATGCTTTACGCGCTCTGCGAGCCGGCTTTGGGACGGTCCTACAATAACGAGGCGCTCGACATCTCTATCTGTCCTTTCCAGGCGCAAAACCGCGAGGTGCTGCATGCGGACACCGTCGCCCAGAAGATGCTCGAGGCGCTGGAGCAGGATCTCGCCACTGACTGGATGAAGATGGAGAAACCGGATGACTTCCGGGTGATGTCGGCGCTGCCGATTGCGGACAAGCAGGCGCTTTTCGCCTGGGCGACGGGTCTGGCGGTCAAACCGCAGCTCTCCTCTGACAATCGTCCTTCCCCAATCATCGAGGAGATCGGCGCGCGGCTTGACGTCGATGTGGCGGCCTGCTGGCGCCCGACGGCACAAAACTACTGGGGCCGGGTCAACAAGGGCCATGCGGTGGCCACGGCGCGCAAGCTGATCGGCGACGACTACGCCGAGGATCGCAATCGCGAGCGTAAGGGCGATCTCGCCGCGGCCATGGAGCGGGCTTTCGCGGAAACGGCCAACGAGACGGAAGGTTTCGACGCGGCGACGGCTGCAAAGACGACGCGCTGGTTGCCCGAAGGGATGGTGTTTGTAGGTGCGACGGAGGCCGACGCGAAAATGATTGGCGATGCGCCCGAGGCCGAGGAGGGCGACGTGCCCGCCGCAGACGCTCTGGCCGAGGCAGAGAGTGATGAACCATCGTCCTTGCCCGCCTTCCTCAGCGGGGATGCGGCCTGACGAAGCAAACACCGATCTGATTGCCACATGAACTGTGGGCTGTCCTCACATCGAGGGCGGCCCTTTCCGGCTGGCGGGTTGCCTACAGCCGATATCGGATCGGCTGGCCCGTCACGGAGACACCCCATGACCACCACACTCGACCTCGATCCCGTTCGGGAAGCCGCACTCATCGCCGCCCAGAATGACACGTTTCGGCGTTCCGTATTTGGCAATATGCCCGTCGCCGATGCCCCTCAGGGCCAGTTCGTGATGACGCGTGGCGTCGCGGCGCTTGGGCCCGACGCCCAACTGGATCTCACCCGCCGTGTCGCCACGTTCGACGCGTTCAATGCCGACAGTGACCCGCAGGGATGGCACGAGATGGGGGTCATCGAATTCATTGGCACGAAGGTTTGGTTCAAGATCGACTTGTACGACGTCGACTACCAATATGGCTCGCCTGAGCCTTCCGACCCGAAACAGACGCGTCGCGTGCTGACCCTGCTTCTCCCGTCGGAATACTGACGCCTCCAATCCCTGCTCACCGCCCCGGATCGCCCTTGCACAAAAGGGCGGTCCTTTTGCGCTGGCGGGTTCCGAGGGTCGCGATTGTGGCGTCCCGTCCGCCGCAGGAGACCTCAGATGGCCAAGACACTCGATTACCAGATCACCCTTTATCCCGCGCATCGCGATGGCGCCTTCGTTGTCACCCAGTTCCAGATGCTGGGGAGCTATCCCGAAAAGCGCATCCAGGCTGCGGGCATGGATGACCTGATCGACAAGGTGACGCAGTTCGCGATGGAGCACGGCGAGAGCTGCAGCGCTTCGGTGCGTTGTCTCGCCCCGCGCAAACCGCCTGGGTTCAAGCGCGCGACCGAGAACCTTTATTTCAACCTGGTTGACCGGACAGCTGAAAACCGCGGCGACGCGGCGGCCTGAAGCCCGCTTGAGGAAACCACCAGGGCGGCCTGGCTGAGCGGTCGCCCTCCCCTCTCCCAATTCCAAAGGACCAAAGACATGACACAAGCGACTGATTTCTACGCGCAGATGCTCGAATCTCAGAGACGAGCTGCTGAACAGCGGGTCGAGACCCGTGCGGCGCTTCTCTCCGAGTTGCGCACCCTCGGTGCGACGAGCATCGAGGTGCAATACGAAGGCTACGGAGATTCCGGCAACGTTGAGGATGTCGTGGTGACGCCTGATGCGATCACCCTGACGGAGGAGTTGCGGCGCCGGGTCGAAGACTTCGGTTGGGATTTTGCCTATGCTCTGAGCCCAGGCTTCGAGAACAACGAGGGCGGCTACGGCGAACTGACCTGGTCGCTCGAGGCGGACAAGATCGATGTCAGCCACTCGAACCGCTATATCGCGTCTGCGACCACCGAACACGAGGGACTTTAACACATGGCACATCCCCTCCATCACGCCGAAAGTTCGGCCCGAAAGTTCGGTGGAGTTCCAGATGATTACCAGCATGTGCATGACTGGTTTGACTCATCCAAAGAGCACCTGGCCCTCTTTGTCCACCGAGCCTACCGCCATCATACGGCCGGAATCTATGATGCCCAACGGATCTTCGGACACAGCCTGACCAACAGCGCGGGCCGGGTCGTCCCGATCCGCTGGATTGGCGAGCAGCATGTGCGCGAAGACTGCCAGGGGCGCATCCCGTCGTTGGCGGACTGGCTCGCCCGCATTCAGCCGGAGCCGTGGATGGCCAATGGCCGGATAGACAACGATCCGACGCAGATCGGCAGCGATCCGCGCGCGGTCTGGATCGCGGCGGTGGCCAATCACCAGACCATTCTCGGGTTTGAGGATTGGCTTCTCAAAGTCTCGGTCGAGCACGTCCAGCATCGCCTGAACCGCGACGCCGCCTGATCCGTCGAGCGGCAAACTCACCAACCACCTGACCACGTCGCAATCGACCCGCTCGAGCCCCAACCGGCTCGGCGGGTCGATTGCGTTTCAAGAAAGGATAACGACATGCACGACCCTGTCTACGAGGAGGCCTACCAAGGCCACACCGTCAAGATCTACCATGACACCGACGCCGAAAGCCCGCGTCAGTGGTCCAACCTCGGCACATTGATCTGCTGGCATCGGCGCTATCGGCTGGGTGACAGCCACCAGTTCGACGGTCCCGAGGCGTTCCTACGCGATCTCGCTGGTGTCTCAGACCAAAGCGACCTCTCGATGGACCAGCTGCGCGACCGCGCCGAGTCCAAGTCAGTGCTACTGCCTGTGTTCCTCTATGACCATTCCGGTCTCGCGATGAACACCATCGGGTTCCACTGCCCGTGGGACTCCGGCCAGGTTGGCTATGTCTATGTGACGCTTGAGGCGGTCCGGACGGAGTTCGGTGTGAAACGCGTCACCAAGGCGCTGCATGAAAAGGCTGAAGATATCCTGCGCGCAGAGATCGTCAGCTACGACGCCTATCTCAGCGGCCGGGTCTACGGCTATGTCATCGAGCGCGATGGCGAGGAAGTCGATGCCTCCTGGGGGTTCGTCGGCGACTATGAGACGGGCTGTTTGCCCGAGGCGCGACACGCTGTGCCAGTTCCGTCGCCGGGTCAAACACCCCAGTCCGCTGCCGCTCAAGCGCAGGCTCTCCCTTAGAGGCGGGCAAAGGTGACACACAGTCCATTTATTGCGAGAGTCCCAAGTGACCTCGCATTGCTGCAATGCAGAAATGTCATGGCCCGGCTATTGTGCGGTCGCAGCATGACCACTATGCTTCTAATGTGATTGGTTCTCTCCTCCTCCCTGAGCCGATCTAAGCTAAACGGCGGCATCCACCTCCTCCCGGATGCCGCCTTTTTCTTTTTCAGAGCTCTTCCTGAAGGTTGTCCGGATACGTACGGCCGCCGATCGGTCGACGACGGACCCGTTTCGGATGCGCAGGCCGCAAACCGCCCAAGACTTAGGCGAGCTGGCAATGCCTCAAGCTGACAAGGGCTTACGCGGCAGCGCCCACAGACCCATCCCCAGATTCTGGGGACAAGTTTCCGCTGCAGGGCGGAGATCAGCAATCCCATGAAAGAGCGAGAGGCAGGGCGGGAGGGGTGACCCCTCCCGGGCGAGAGAGTGCGCACGGAGCTTGGGGCCAACCCTCAACCCCGGAGATTGCCGATGAACGCTCACCCCCATTCCGTCCCGCTTGCCGCCGAGCCCGAAGCCCCTGCCCTGTGCGAGGTTACAGGCTTTGCCCAACATCTCATGCAGGCTGCGACAGCCCTCGTTCCCCTGTTCGAAGCGGGAAGGTCTCTCGACGCCGCTGCCCTGCGCACCGCGATGGAGGATGCCTTCCGCGCCAGCGACACGAGCGGCGCCTGGGTCTGGAAAGACGCCTATGAGGCCGCCGAGATCGCCCAGATCTATATGCTCTCGCGCTACGGCGCATTGATGCAGCGCCAGGCGGCCTCGCCGCAGGCCTTCCTCACAATGATCGAACGTCTCGCCGGCCTGGCCCCGTCGCACACGCGGCGCTCGGAAGCCAGTATCCGTCTGCAACAATTCTCGACCCCTCTGCCCCTTGCGGCCATTGTTGCGCAGGCGGCGGGGGTTCGGGCCGACGACCTGGTCCTCGAGCCATCCTCTGGCACCGGCATGCTGGCAATCTTCGCACGGATATCTGGCGCTCGCTTGGCGCTGAATGAACTTGCGGAGACCCGCCGCGCCTTGTTGGGACTGCTGTTTCCCGATGCCGCATTGTCAAACCACGACGCCGCTTCAATCGACGACCGCCTCGACCGGTCCATCGTGCCCTCGGTCATCGTGATGAACCCGCCGTTTTCTGCGGCCAACCATGTCGAGGGCAAGTTCTTGCAGGCCACCAGCCAGCATGTGCTCTCCGCACTAGCACGCCTCGCGCCGGGCGGACGTCTTGTCATCATCACTGGCGAGAGCTTCCGCCCCTCCACGAAATCTTTCCAGTCAACTTTACATCGGATCGCACAAAGCGCAGACGTGGTGTTTTCCGCCGCGATCGACGGCAAGGTTTTCGCGCGGCACGGCACCACGATCGACACGCGGCTCACAGTGATCGACAAACGCCCGGCTGGCGCTGAAGAAACTGAGCCGGTCGCCATCGAGGCCGCCTATCATCCGATCTGCGCGACCACGGGCGATCTCCTCTCCGCAGTGCTCGCGCATTGCCCGGAGCGGTGCAGCCCTCCGCCCTGCCCCACCAGCGCGGCCTTGGCGGTGCCGAAACCCGCGGCGCGGACCAACCTGAACGCCCTGCGCAACGCCGCCCGCCAGGAAACCCGTGCCCTTGCCGAAGAACGTGCGAGGCATCCATTTGACGACATCGCGACGGCACCGCTCGACTATCTGCCGAAAGCCTGGAGCGAACCCGACGGCGCGCTGCAGGACACGGTCTACGAGGCCTATGACCTGCAGGCGATCCGGATCGACGGAGCGGCGGAACATCCGACAGCACTCGTGCAATCCGCCGCCATGGCCTCGGTGCCGCCGCCCGTGCCGAGCTACCACCCGCTCCTGCCAAAGAGCCTCGTCGAGGATGGCCTTCTCTCCGCGCCGCAGCTCGAAAGCGTCATCTACGCAGGCAATGCGCACCAGACGCATCTCAAAGGCTGGTTCAAGCGCGGCGAGATCGAAGGCCAGCTGATGGCGGCGGCCGAGGGTGACGAAGGCGTCTTCCGCCTGCGCAAAGGCTGGTTTCTCGGCGATGGCACGGGCTGCGGCAAGGGGCGGCAGATCGCGGGCATCATCCTCGACAACTGGCTGCAGGGGCGCCGCCGGGCAGTCTGGGTCTCGAAGAGCGACAAGCTCATCGAGGATGCGCGGCGCGACTGGATGGCGCTCGGTGGCCGCGAAAGCGATATCGTGCCGCTCTCGAAATACCGCCAGGGGAGCGACATCCTTCTCCCTGAGGGTATCCTCTTCGTAACCTATGCAACGCTGCGCTCTGCGACACGCGAGGGTAAAGCCTCCCGCCTCGACCAGGTCACGTCCTGGCTGGGCGAAGGGTTCGACGGGGTCATCGCTTTCGATGAAAGTCACGCAATGGCCAATGCTGCGGGAGAAAAGTCCAACCGCGGCGACAAGAAGGCGTCCCAACAAGGTCTTGCGGGGCTCGCACTGCAGAACGCTGTGCCTGATGCGCGCGTCGTCTATGTCTCTGCCACCGGTGCGACGGTCGTCGGCAATCTCGCTTATGCCTCCCGGCTCGGGCTCTGGGGCACCGGTGATTTCCCCTTCGTGGCACGGGCCGAATTCGTTGCTGCGATGGAGGCCGGCGGCATTGCCGCCATGGAGATGATCTCGCGCGACCTGAAGGCACTCGGGCTTTATCTCGCTCGGTCCCTCTCCTATGCCGGGGTCGAATACGAGATGCTGGTGCATGAGCTGACGTCCGCGCAGATCGCGATCTATGACAGCTACGCCGATGCCTATCAGATCATCCACAACAACCTTGAAGCCGCGCTTCAGGCCTCGGGCATTTCCTCCGAGACGGGCACCTTGAACGCCCAGGCGAAATCCGCCGCGCGCTCGGCCTTCGAGAGCAACAAGCAGCGTTTCTTCAACCACCTCATCACCGCCATGAAGTGCCCCTCCCTGATCCGTTCGATCGAGGCGGATCTGGCAGCGGGTCATTCGGCGGTGATCCAGGTGGTCTCGACCAGCGAGGCTGTGATGGAACGTCGGCTCGAGGAGATCCCGACGTCGGAGTGGGAGGACCTGCAGGTCGATTTTACCCCGCGCGAGAATATCATGGATTACCTGATGCACTCCTTCCCGACGCAGCTTTTTGAGCCCTACACCGACGAGAATGGCGATCTGCGCTCGCGCCCCGCCCGCGATGGCGATGGCAATCCGATTATCTGCCGCGAGGCGGAGCGGCGCCGCGATGATCTGATCGAGCATCTTGGGGCGCTCGCTCCGGTGCAGGGCGCGCTCGACCAGATCCTCTGGCATTTTGGCGCGGACGCCGTGGCCGAGGTCACGGGCCGCAAGCGGCGTATCGTGAAAACACGCGAAGGACGCCTCAAGGTCGAGAACCGACCCGCCTCCTCAAACCTCGGCGAAACCCAGGCCTTCATGGACGACGCCAAACGCATCCTGATCTTCTCCGATGCGGGCGGCACAGGGCGCAGCTATCATGCGGATCTTGGATCCAAGAACCAGCGCCTGCGGGTGCATTACCTGCTGGAGCCGGGCTGGAAGGCCGACAATGCGATCCAAGGGCTCGGGCGCACCAACCGCACCAACCAGGCGCAGCCGCCGCTTTTCCGGCCTGTGGCGACCAATGTCAAAGGTGAGAAGCGGTTTCTCTCCACCATCGCGCGCCGTCTCGACACGCTCGGGGCCATCACGAAGGGGCAACGCGAGACCGGAGGTCAGAACATGTTCCGCGCCGAGGACAACCTCGAGAGCCCCTACGCGCGCGCTGCGCTGCGGCACTTCTTCTACAAGCTGCGCGCGGGCAAGATCGACGCCTGTTCTTACGCGAAGTTCGAGGAGATGACCGGGCTGACGCTCGATGAGGCGGATGGCACCATGAAAGAAAACCTGCCGCCGATCCAGCAATTCCTGAATCGCTGTCTCGCGCTCCGCATCGACATGCAGGACGCGATTTTTGAGGCCTTCGGCGGGTTTCTTTCGGCGATCATCGAGGACGCGCGCCAGGCCGGCACGCTCGATGTGGGCCTGGAGACCCTGCGCGCCGAGAAGTTCGAAATTGTCGACCGCAAGGTCATCTTCGAGCATGAGGCGACGGGGGCGACGGCCACCGCCTTGACCGTGGAGCGCACCGATCGCAACGATCCGCTGACCTTGCCTCGTGTCAAACAGATCTGCTCTGAGTCGATGGGCGCGACGCTGTGCTGGAACTCCTTCTCGAAACGCGCGGCGCTGATGGTGAATGCACCTGCCTTCATGGATGAGGACGGTGTGCCAATCCTTCGGGTGAAGCTCCTGCGTCCCATGGCGGCCGAGATCCTTGCCCTGACCGAGTTCTCGAAATCGCACTGGGAAGAGATCGAAGATGCGATGTTCGAGCAGCTCTGGCGGGCCGAGGTTGAGGCGGTGCCCGAGTTTACCACCTCGAAGATCACGCTGATCTGTGGGTTGCTCCTGCCAATCTGGGACCGGCTGCCCGCTGACAACATGCGCATCTACCGCCTGCAGACCGAGGATGGCGAACGCGCCATCGGCCGCTTGGTCAGTCAGGAGCAGCTTCTGAACGTCTACGCGCGGCTCGGGCTCGACTGCCAGATCGAAATGACGCCTCAGGAAGTGCTCAGCGCGGTCATGGAGGCGAAGACGACACTCAGCCTCCTTGGCGGCTACCAGCTGCGCCGGTCGCTGGTCATGGGACAGCCGAGGCTCGAACTCATTGGGGCGTCAAGCACGGCCCTGACCGCACTGAAGGCGATGGGCTGTTTCACCGAGGTAATCCAGTGGAAGACACGGGTGTTCATCCCCGTCGACGGCATCGAGGTTCTGGCACGGGTACTCGCCGCGCATCCGGTTGGCGCAAGCGCCGCGGAGGCCGCTGCATGAGCGCGCGACGCAGTATTGCAGATCTCTCGGCCGATCTCGCAGACCGTGCTGAGAGTTTCTGCCGCCAGTACTTCTCCGAGGGACGCAAGCAGGGCAATTATTGGCAGGTTGGCGACACCTCGGGCGAAAAGGGTCAAAGCCTTGTCGTCCGGCTCCAGGCCCAGGGTGGGCGCAAAGCCGGATCCTGGACCGATTTCGCGACGGGGGAATATGGCGATCTGATCGATCTCCTGCAGCAAAGGCTTGGGTCGGCCACGCTCAAAGAAACGCTGAGGGAGGCCCGGGCCTTCTTGGGAGAGACCCCCTGCCCTGCCGTGCCTCGTGAACCCGGAAGTGCGGAGCGCCCGGATGCAGCCTCCAGCAAACGCATCACGCGGGCATGCAAACTCTTCGCCGCCGGCAAGCCGGTGCTTGGCACTTTGGCCGCCAGCTATCTGCAGGGGCGCGACATTGCGCGCTTCGGTCCTGCGCTGCGCTATCACCCGCGGGTCTTTCTGGGCCCCGGCGCGGACGACCCCGATCTGCCGCAAAGGGCCCCTGCCCTGCTCGCGAAGATCACCGACAATCGCGGGCAGATCACCGGATGCGCACGCTTCTATCTCGACCCGTCCACCGGCAGTTTGGCCGAGATCGAGAGCCCCAAGCGGATCCTGGGGAAGCTTCACGGCCATGCCATCCGCTTCTGGTCCGGCTCACCTCGCAGCGATCTCATCGTCGGCGAAGGTCTCGAGACCACCCTCTCGGTCGGTACGGCTCTCCCGGAGTTCGACCTCGCCTCCTGTCTCACCGCCACCCATCTCGGTCTCTTCATCCCGTCGTCAGGCGTCAAGCGTATCTGGATCGCGCGGGATAAGGACGAAGCTGGACGTAACGCATCATCGAGATTGCGTAACCAACTGGAAACGCTTGGAATTGCCTGTGGTGATCTCGTGCCGACGATGGGGGATTTCAACGACGATCTGCGGGCATTTGGCAGTGATGCGCTGCGCCGGTCCCTGCTCGAGGCCATGAAAGCTCAAGGTTTGGAGATCAAGGACGGGTGACCGCCAACCTCACCGGGGATGTCCGACCGGGCAAAGGTTCCGACGGTTCGATCTGATCCCGTTTGGATAAGGGGAGCGATGGGCCAGCGGGTCGGGGCTGAGTGCCCCTCGCCCGGGCAGCAATGCGCCGCGCACCAGAAAATTCCCCTGCCCCTTCGGCCCATTCCTCGCGGGACAATTTTCCGGCCCGTGGCGCATTCTCCGCTTTGCTCCGATCCTGACGGATGCGGCCCGGTCGCCGCCGGTCCTGGTATCGCCCCATCCAAATCGGGTCAGATCAAACAGAGGAACCTGACAATGCCCCATCAGACAGACATCCAAGAGGAAACCGGCGTGACCTCCGCCATCCTCGACCATCTCGCACTTCATGGCGCAACGCCCGGGCCCGGCGAGACCGATCATCGCCCCCTCCCCCAGCCCAACGAGGTCGAGCTCGCCTTGGCGACGCTCTTTGACACCACCATCGGCCTCCTCACCGGCAGCCAGTTGGAAGACAATCTCGAAGAGATGCTCTGGTCCCTGACCTCGATCTTCCATCGCCGGCTCACCCATATCCAGAAGCTTCACGATGACAATGAATTCGAGGTCCGGGAAAGTTTGGCAATCCAGGACGGCTCCGAGGTCGCCTCGGTCGAGCTTGAGCGCCTCCAGATGATCGGGCTCAAACTCTGGGACCATCGCGACGCCTTCGAGCAGATGCGCGATCTGGCCGTGGACCATTTCTCGGCCGCCACCGGTTCGCCCTGGCTGCCCCGCAGCGGATCCAAGGTCTCGCATCGCGGCCTCACCTCCGCCGTGGTCGACAGCCGGGCCTATCTCTCGGCCAAGCGCCGTAAGGAGACCGAAGTACACTGCCCCGAAGGCACGCGGATCGCTTTCTCGGGTGGGGATTATCAGGCCTATGATCTGATCTGGTCCGTCCTCGACGCCACGCACGCCAAATACCCCGACATGGTGCTCCTGCACGGGGGGACGCCCAAGGGTGCCGAGATGATCGCGGCCCGCTGGGCAGATACCCGAGGTGTAACCCAGGTGGTCTTCAAGCCCGACTGGAAGAGTCACGGCAAGGCCGCCCCCTTCAAGCGCAACGACAAGATGCTCGAGACCATGCCGCAGGGTCTGATCGCCACCCCCGGTTCGGGGATCACCGAGAACATCGTCGACAAAGCCCGCAAGCTCGGGATCCGCATCAAGAGGATCGGGGCTTAGGCCCCGGTTCACGTGCCGCGTAATAGATCCTGCACGACAGAAGGCTTCTTTGCGATCAGTGCCAGCAGAACCTGTGCCGGGCCTGTCGGGTGTCGGCGCCCGTGTTCCCAGTTCAGCAGCGTGCCTTTCGCGACGCCAATGCTCTTGGCGAACTCCGCCTGGGACAGGCCAGTCCGTTGCCGAACTTGGGCGACATCGACCTCAGCAACGGAAACTTCATGGACCTTCGCGCCGGCCAATTCGCCATCTGCGAAGGCCAGCGCCTCTCCCAGTCCCTTGGACACGGATTCAAATGCACTCATGTTGTGTCTCCATATTTCGCGACAAGCGCTTTGCTCATCTCTACCGCCGCGGCCTGCTCAGACTTCGACAGGTTGGCTTTCTCATTCTTGGCAAAGACCGTAATCAGAAAGATCGGCATATGGGTCCCGCCAAAGACATACACCGTCCTGAAGCCGCCGCTCCTTCCGCCCCCCTCTCTCGGGATTCGGACCTTCCGAAGTCCGCCGCCAAGAGAGATGCCCGCTTCCGGATTGGCGGCGATGAAGTCGATCGCGGCCTCTCGCTCCTGGTCCGACATGATTGCCTTGGCGCGCCTCTGAAATTCGGGCAGTTCGACCACTGTTTGCAATCGTGTCATCTCTTGTCCCATATAGGTTTTCGCGGCGTATGTGTCAATGACGTATAGTATGCGCACTCTAAGGGCAAGTGGGCAACTGATGCTAGAGCTAGGCAGCAGTATGCTCTGTCCGTTGGTTGCGGCGACCCTTGACGAAATATCTTGTCGCATTTTCTGACCGAACCAACTAGCCGGGCTGTCATTTGGGGTTATTGGATGGTTGCGGTGTCTCGTGGCGACCCGTCCTTTCGTTCCACGCTCTGTTCGCCTGCAGCACTCCTCCGCATCGTGGGCGCTTCAGCAAAGACAATCGGCGCGGTAGTGATCCTGACGGACGCGGTTTTGACATCTGCACTGTGTCTTACCTCCGGTGAGTTCGAAGGGAGCCAGGGCCCACGCGGCATCTCCCTCGGCTGTTCACCCGGTTTCCTTCGTGGCCGCCGCACTTCTCCCTTTGTCTGAGTTGCATGACATGCTGGTCGCAGCTGTCGTCCCGTCCACAAAGGTTGCCGCCGATCTTTTTCCCCTGACCCTGCGGGCCATTCCTCGCGGAGCAAAAAGACCGGCGCCTGCCCCTCTCCGCTGCGCTTCGCCTTCGGTGTGCCCGGGCCTTGGCCAGCTGCAAGGTGACCATCATTGCAACGCAAACAAGGAGAAGAGCAATGACCACGAACTGCATCAAATTCACCAGCGCCGATATCGAAACCGCCAAGGGCGTCGGCTCCATCTCGACCCTGACCTTCGACCTCGACATCACGGTCGAACCCGTCGCGAGCTCGAACCCGATGGCCCCCACGCACCGCGTCCTCGGCCGCTCCCCGCGCGGCAAGCTGGTCGAGTGCGGCGGCATCTGGAAGAAGCAGAACAAGGAGACCGGCGCCGACTACTACACGCTGACCATCCGCGACCACGGCTTCAACGCCAACCTCGGCAAGGCCGCGAACCAGGACGATCTGTCCCTGCAGGCCGTCATCCCCTGGGGGCCGAAAGACGCCGCGTGACGCAAAGAATCGGCTGGGGCAACCCAGCCGATTCCCGCTGCTTCCCTTCATGCTGACACGCATTCCCCGTATTTTGGGACCAGTGGTTGGCGCGCTTGGTAGAAGCAACTTATCACTGAATCGGCTCAAGGTGATGATGACGCAATCCGTTTTGGAGGAGACGGATTCGTGGTCCCCCTAGCGTTCTGAAGCTTCGAGCGCTTTACATTTTGACAGCCGTGCAGTGCAGAAAAATAAAATAATAACAGGTAGTTGAGGTGTAACGGGCGCGAAGTTAAAGTTGACTGCACATCCGAGCTAGTGACGGCTCCCCCTAGATATTGGGTGGCTACATTCCTCAATCGCTACACTTTGTCGAGACATCTAGGCACTCTGGTGGATTGGGTAAGATCTAGCCGCCGGGCGAAAATCGTTGTTAAGACTCGTTTTTCCGTGTAGATGACACTTTAATGAGCGAAATCGCTGAAAAAGCGATATTTAGAGGACAGGCGGATGCGAGAACGGTCTTTTGCGGCTGATACGAAGGATCAA
The DNA here is from genome assembly GCF_900302505.1 of Pseudoprimorskyibacter insulae. Taxonomy (GTDB): domain Bacteria; phylum Pseudomonadota; class Alphaproteobacteria; order Rhodobacterales; family Rhodobacteraceae; genus Pseudoprimorskyibacter; species Pseudoprimorskyibacter insulae. Next base: position 14,816 of record NZ_OMOJ01000018.1, read on the forward strand.
CCCTTCGACGAGATCATCCTACAGCAAGGAGAGCTGATTTCCGACCGCCTCAATATGTTGCGGCAGGAACAGTATCCTCCGGACGCCCAAAAAGGTCTACGTCAGTTTTCATTGGCCGAAGTTGCCTACTATCTCGGCGTAACACAGTCGACCATTAAGAAGCTTCATCTCGAAGGCAAAGGTCCTGAACCTGAAACATCGTCGTCCGGGAGGCGCAGCTACTCGGCCGAGCAGATGCTGGAACTGAGAGCTTATCTCGACAAGCATGGCCGCCCCGGAAAACGCCGTTATGTCCCCTATCGGCAACCTGGCGAAGAACTGCACGTTGTATCTGTCGTAAACTTCAAGGGGGGTTCCGGAAAGACCACTACCGCCGCCCACCTCGCGCAGCACTTGGCGTTGAAAGGGCATCGAGTTCTTGCGATCGACTTGGACCCTCAAGCCTCGCTCACAGCTTTGCACGGCATTCAGCCTGAACTCGACGACGTGCCTTCGCTCTACGAGACACTTCGGTATGATGACGAGCGCAAGCCGATCTCAGAGGTGATCCGGCCAACAAACTTTCCCAACCTAGATATCGTTCCGGCAAGTCTCGAGCTTCAAGAGTACGAATACGATACCCCAGTTGCTTTGACGAGCAGTGATCCCCATGAGGGCCGTACCTTCTTCACTCGCATATCGAAGGCGCTTAGCGAGGTTGATGATCGCTATGACGTGGTTGTGTTCGATTGCCCTCCTCAGCTGGGCTACCTCACGCTCACTGCTCTCACGGCTTCTTCCTCGGTTATTGTGACGGTCCATCCTCAGATGCTGGACGTCATGTCGATGAGCCAGTTTCTCCTGATGCTGGGCGGGATCATGAAGACGATCCGTGACGCTGGAGCGAACATGCGCCTGAAGTGGTTCCGTTACCTCGTAACGAGATTTGAACCAACGGACGGTCCCCAAAAGCAGATGGTTGGGTTCCTCCAGGCGATGTTCCCAAATCAGATGTTGTCGGCTCCTGTGCTGAAGTCTACGGCGATCTCCGACGCTGGGATCACAAAGCAGACGCTTTACGAAGTTGAACGGTCTCAGTTCGTGCGGACTACTTACGACCGCGCCGTGACGTCTTTGAATGATGTGAACGACGAAATCGCTGAACTGATCCACAAGGCTTGGGGGCGAGAATGAATGTGGTTTTGACAGCCGTGCAGAGAGCCAGTTTTGACAGCCGTGCAACTGTCGAAATGCGCGCTGCGTGTCCGTTGGATTCGGACGAAAGGGAGATGGCTTGATGGCTCGCAAAGACCTCCTAAAGAGCGTCATGGCCGGCTCGCCGGAGCAGCCGAAGGATTCCGGTCGCTCTGGATACGCAATGCGCGGTGCTTCGAAATCGATGAAGGTTTCGATTGATAGCCTTGCGGAGAACTCGAAGCGTCTCCTTGAAGGCGAAACCATTGTCGAGATCGATCCGAAATTGATCGATGTGTCATTCGTTTCGGATCGGCTTAGTGATGACGATGTTGCTTTCGACGAACTGAAGGCATCAATCGCAGCGAGTCGCCAGGACACGCCGGTATTGCTTAGGCCGCATCCGGAAGCGGATGGCCGCTATATGATCGTCTTCGGGCATCGCCGTGTGCGAGTTGCATCGGCGCTCGGCCGTAAGGTTCGCGCAGTTGTAAAACCAATGGACGATGTGGCCCACATTCTTGCTCAAGGTCAGGAAAACACTGCGCGCGCAGATCTCTCTTTTATTGAGAAGGCCCTATTTGCGAAGAGCCTCTTGGATATGGGGCAAGCAAAGGACGTGATCCAGTCCGCCCTTACCATCGATGGGACGTTGCTTTCACGGATGCTGTCAGTGGCGCAGAACGTCCCTCGGCACGTCATCGAACAGATTGGGCCGGCCAAGCAGATTGGGCGTGATCGCTGGGAAGACTTCAAGAAGTTGGCTTCGGAACCATCGAATGGCAAGATCCTCAAGGGAGCTTTGGAGTTCGACGAGTTTCAAAACCTCGACAGTGATGCTCGCTTTGAGTTCCTGCACAGCAAGCTGGCAGAAGCGGGCAGGGCGCCGAAGCGCCGAAAAACGCGTGCTACGCCCAAGAAGCGAACCTGGACCGCCGGCAAAGGCCGCATCAAGGGAGTCATCGGTCGTTCCGGAAAGGCATTCAGCATTTCGCTTACGGCACAAGATTCAACCGAGTTCGGGGACTTTCTCTCGGGTCGGCTTGATCAGCTGTACAGCGAATTCCTCGCGACGAAAGAGGAGCAGTCAGAACAATGATCTAGGCAAAAGAAAAGCCCCCAAGCAGCGTGGCCTGAGAGCTAATCTGAAAAGTTTGGTCGCTTAGAAGATATCTCTCCCGCGAATCACTGTCAACAAGAACGCCACTTCGGCGAACGGCTTTCTTTTGCCTCCACATAACTGGAGGTGAGAAACTGGCATGAAACATACAGGTTGGCGCAAGCCGACACCGGGTCTTGGCATTGCAGAGCAGCTTGCCCAAGCCGGTGAACAGGTGGCTGTACCCAAAACACGGGCCTTCGTGGCCGTGAAGCGGGTCGGTGCATATATTGGCCTCAAGGCCGGAGACATGATGCTTCTCGATACGCTCGGGGCCTTCACCCAGACCCAGGACTGGGAGGAAGGGCAACGTCCGATCGTCTGGGCTTCGAATGCCTATCTGATGGAGCAGACGGGGTTTTCGCTCTCCGCACTCAAGCGCCATGCACGGCGCCTGGCCGAGATTGGCGTGATCTCCTTCCAGGACAGCCCAAACGGCAAGCGGTGGGGCCGCAGGGACGCCGAGGGGCGCATTGTCGAGGCCTATGGCTTCGATCTGTCGCCGCTTTCAGCCCGTGTCGATGAGTTCGAGGAGCTTCATGCCGATTTGCAGACCGAGCGCGAGCTCTGCCAACGCCTGAAGCGTCAGATCACGGTGGCACGCCGGATGATCCGCGCGCGCATCGAGGCAGCCGTCAGCGGCGCGCTGCGCGGGCCCTGGACGCAATTCACAGGCCTTTTCGAGGAGCTTCTGGACCGGCTTCCGCGCCGTCACGAAGCCTCAGAGCAGCTTGCACGACTCTTGACTTGGTTCAAGGAGCTTCAGGAGCGCGTCGAGGCTGCCTATCTTAAGGCAACAGAGGTCGTTCAATCTGTGGAAAACACGCCGGAAACCAAGGAGCAAGTTGCTAAGAAGACTCAAAAAATGAACCCCAGGGAGGTCATTTCTGACCCTCATATACTAATTACAAACCAACTTAATCCTGTAACTAGTAATTCCTCAGAAAATGAGGAAGTCGCGGCCGCGGTGCCCAATGCTAAACCCGAAGATCAGGTTGATAGGGAGCTGGAAGAGTGGGTTGCTGAGGTACGCAAGAAGCGAGCAGCACTGGATCTGCCCACTGTGATGCAGGCCTGTCCCGAATTCGCGTCCTGGGCCCGAAATATGGGCGGGTTCCTGAAGGATTGGGGCGATCTGCATCGTGTTGCCGGGCAGCTCAGGCCGATGATCGGGGTGTCCGAGCATGCCTGGAACGTGGCGCAGGACCGATTGGGCAAACAGGTGGCGACAGCGGCGCTGGCGCTTGTTTTCGAGAAGCATTGCGCAGGCGAGGTTTCCTCCCCGGGCGGCTATCTGCGCGGCATGGTCGAGAAGGCCGGGACAGGGGATTTGCATCTCGAGCGCAGCTTCTATGGCAGGCTCAGCGGGCAGGCGGCGTGATGGGGCAGGGGGTCAGAGACCGGCAGCTTTGGTCAGGTTCACCCGGAACCGATCGCGCCGGCGCTGGTAGCGGCGGGTCATCTCGGCCGAGGCGTGTCCCAGTTGTTTCTGGACATAGCGTTCGTCGACCTCAGCGGAACTGGCAAGGCCGGCACGCAGCGAGTGGCCAGAGAACAGCGCCAGACGTTCCTTTTCGGGCAGTTCGGAGCGGATGCCGGCGTCCAGGACGGTGCGCTTGATCAGCCGGGCTACATGCTTGTCGTTGAGCCGCGTTTCGGAGGCCCGTTTGCCATCGCGCGATGTGCCGACAAAGACCGGACCGAAGTCGATCTTCGCAAAGTGCAGCCATTGTTCGAGAGCATGCACGGGGCAGGTCTGATCTTTCGAGCCGCGGCCGATCTCGACCTCGCGCCAGCCGGTCTTGGCATTGAGGGTCAGCAGGGCGCCCTTGTCGAAGATCTCGATCCAACCGCCAGAGTCCGGGGTGTCATCTTTGTGCGCGTCTAGGCTGACGATTTCTGAGCGGCGCAGACCGCCGGTGTAGCCCAAAAGTAAGATCGCTCGATCTCGCAATCCGCGCAGGTCATAGGGCAGGGTGGCAACCATCGCGAGGATGTCCTCGGCCAGGATGGCTTCCTTCTGCACTGGCGGGCGCGCGTGTCTGCGCTTGATTCCGGCCAGCACCGTGGCGATGTGACAGTTCTTCCGATCGAGAGTGAACCCCCGCTGCGCGTAGTTCCAGGCAAGGCCCGACAGGCGGCGGTCGATGGTGCTGACCGAAAGGGCAGGGGAGGGGCCAGACCCGGAGGCCAGATCGGCGAGGTATAGCCCGACCATCTCGGGTGAGGGGGGCAGCGGTTCCGTGCCCCTCATCCGGCACCAGCGTGCGAAGTGCGCCCAGTCCTTCGCATAGGCCTTCAGCGTGTTCTCAGACGCAGCAGCACGTGCGTAGTCGCGGGCCGTATCGACCAGCCGATCGAGCGTGCCTGAGCCCGCTACAAAGGACGGAAGGCTCAAGGCCTCGCCGTCAGGACGATTTCTCTCGTTGTCCTCGTTGGACGAAGGCCCGATTGGCACGTCTGAGCTCGATTTCTCGGTGTTTTCTGACATGCCGCTGAGCATATCTTTTCGGGTCCGATAAAGCAAACTTATTGGACATAGCAGTGAAAGACAGGGTGGGGCGGTTTGGTCGCTATTTAATGGATTGAAGCGCCGTCATGGGCTACACTCCTAGGATGACCCATGCCCAGCCCGATCCCACCGACTATTCTGACACGCTACCCCGGATGCCCGCCTGGGTCACTTCAGCACGTGTTGAAACCCTTGAAGATGTTGCGTTTTTGTCGGGTGCGGCGCTGAACAACCTGCATCTAGTGTTGGGACGCGAGTTGGTGCCCCAAGCCTTGTTGCGGGACCGGCTGGCGTTGCGTGCAGCGGAGGCTTGTGTCGCGTTCTCCGGGCGGTTCGAAAGGGCAAGCCTGTTGCGCGATGCGGTGCATCTGCTGCGCCCCGGCGACCTGCCCGGACCGGCGGGCGAGACCTATCTGGCCTGGCGACGTGCGGTGGAGCGGCCGGTGTCGATTAAGGCGCTGTGCCGGGCGCTCCCCGATCTTCAGGCCGAGCGGATCGCATGCTGGCTTGATACGGGGCAGGGCGCGCCGGTGCGCCGCGCGGCGATGGTACTGGAGATGGTTCTCACGGAGACGCCGAGACAGGAAGTCCCCGCGCTGATCCTCGCCGATGCGGCCCTAGCGCAGGCGGTTGGCTGGGATCATCTCATTCCACTTCTGGCCACGGGTCTGAAACGGGCCGACCTTCGCAAGCATGGGGACGACTTGCGGCTCGCCTGTCATCGCGCGCTTCTCTCGTCGGCGGCCGAGGCTGTGCGCCTCGCGGCAGATCTCGCGCGGCGGGCCGCGCATCTGAAGGCTGTCGCGCCAAAGCTGCGGGCCAAGGGGGCGGGCGAGGCAGTCGAGATGTTCCTGACCCGCGATGCCGTGGCACCTTCTGCGCTGCCCCTGCCGGATCGCGCCGCCCGCCGGCTCTGCGACCGGCTGGTCGACCTCGGCGCGGTGCGAGAGCTGACCGGCCGCGACACCTTCCGGCTTTACGGGGTGTAGCGATGGTCAAGGATCGCTCCGAACCCGTGTTTGACCGCGAGCTGACGGACCTTCTGCCGGAACTGCGTTGGCGAGAATGGATGCGCCGGATCGAGGCGGTGCTCTTTGCCTCGGCCTCGCCGGTCGCCCGCGAAGACCTGGCGCGCGTGGTGGGGCAGGGGGCCTCGGTCGACTTGCTGGTCGAGGACCTAGCCGCCGATCTGGAGGGACGGGCGTTCAAGATCGCGCAAGTCGCCGGGGGCTGGATGTTCCGGTCGCGGTCCGCCTACGCGCCCGCGATCCGTGCCGCCGCAGATGTCGGGGACCAGTTGATGGATCTGAGTGAATTCGACGTCGCGATTTTGGCCGCCATCGCCTACCATCAACCGATCACCCGCGACGGGCTGAAAGACATCTTCGGCAAGGAAATCAGCCGTGATCTGATTGGTCGGCTGCATGTGCGCGGGCTGATCGGGACCGGGCCACGGTCGCCTCGGCGCGGTGCGCCCCATACCTTCGTGACCACGGAGCAGTTTCTTGTCGCGTTCGGGTTGGAAAGCCTGCGTGATCTTCCGGATCGGGAGCAGTTGGTGGATGCCGGTGTAATGGGTGTTCCAGATCAGGTAGTGTGTTCCCAGCAAGCCTAAAGTTGAACAACGTGTGCGAGATGAGCCATCCAGCGGCTTTTGCTCTGACCACCAGCAATTCTATCTTGCTTTTATGGCCGCTTCCATCTCTCGGCTTCGATTTGGGTGCGACTTAATTTTCGGACTGTCCGCGCACCATTGTACCTGCCCTTGACGAACCCAAAAGTGGCAATGGCACTGGTTAGTTTGCCGGATCGATGGCTCCACAGTCGGCCGACCGAGCCAGTCAAGCCGCACCGACCAACGCGGGCGCCGACTTCTACTCAGCGACAGCTGGATCTTCTGGCCGCAGCCGCCCGGGCACTGGAAGCAAGCCCATTTTTCGATGCTGCCGTCTCGGACGACAACCAATGCATCTGCCGTTAGGGCAGTGGTCTCGGGATGCGTGGCCTGCACCCGGCCGACTAGGTCGACGCGGGGGATAAACCGGCACCAGGTCAGAAAGCGTCGTGCAATGTTACCAAACATCTTCTCAACCCACCCTATCCATGAAAGGGTCGACATCACCCCGGCCCCAGTAACCCTGATCGACACACAGGATGCACCCGGGATTTTGCTTTGCCCCCTGCAATCGATCAATCCCGAGATCAAAACGCCGAATGCGCTGCGCCGCCCAGCCGCCATCGCCTCGATAACCGGTCAAACCCTGCAGCAGCTCGTTGACGGCCATAGTCGCTGTTTCCGTCGTGAACGTGACGACCGCTGGTGCTGGATTGCCGCCGCCGCGCACATAAGCTTCACGTTTCTGACGCTCATACTCCGCCGGCGCGGCACGACGCAGTTCTTCCTCCGCCGCCCGATGTGGGTGTGCGATACCGCGGCACAGAAGGCAAGGTGTGCCAGGGCGCAAGACCGTCGCCCGGCCAATCATGTTCCCAACTTGACCGTCTTCACCACGCGGTGTGAGTGCGAGTCCCAGATCAATGACCGGGCGCAGGTAAAAATATGCGAACCTACTTAGAAACAGTCGGCCTGCGTGATCATCAGTGCACCCAAAGATGATGTCGCAGGAGAGCAAGGCATCGCGTGCCTCATCTGCATCCGCCCAGTGCGGGATCACAACCGGGCGGACACCAAGACCAAGACCCGCCAGTTCTCGCGCGACGACTTCGACCTTAAGCCGCATGCCATCGGCATCGTCCCGTCGAGCTCCATGCAAGCGGTTCAGATTGCTCACTTCAACAATGTCTTCGTCGAAAAGGGCAATCTGGCCGACGCCGAGCCGGGCCAACAGCATCGCAACCGCACTACCCGTGCCGCCACAGCCCACGACACCGATTTTCAGCCGGGCCAGCAGAAGATTCAGTGAAGGTCCGAAGGCAAGCGCTTGCCGCTCGAAGGCTTCTCCGGAAAACCCGCTCAGCCCATTCAGAACACGAAGCCGTGCACCAACGGCTATGACAGCATCGCTGTCGATCGGCTGGGTGTCGTCGATCCACAGACGTGCTGCGTAATCACAGATATCACCATCAATCAGCAGCAGGCTTGCTAACATGACGCCGGCACCATTCCGGTTCCGCGCCAGTCGATACAGTTCCCGTTCGTTTTTTTCGTCCTGTGTGGAGAATTCGGGATACCCGCCCGGGTGGCTATGGGCGATGCCGACGATCAGGCCTTCTGCTTTTGCCACACGACACAGGTCAAGAAACGATTTCGTTGACCAAGTGACATGCTTGTCGCTGGCCGAAATCAGATCCTCGTCCGGAACTGGGATCACGCGGTAGGACGTCAGTCGCAAACGGGATTGGCGATCCCAAGGGTCCATCGCGACACGGCTCACTCCATAAAGCACGTAGGCTGCGGCTTCATGGCCATCGGGGCGGTGCAGGAGCGCCCGAAGCTCGGCTTCGTGACGTTCCTGCAAGGTGAAATCGAGGCGGCTCATGCCGCAATCTCCAGCGCCGTCTCAACCCGCTTAAGCATGGTCCAGATACCATCGGTGCCGGGACGCCAGTCGCTGTTGTGCCGCGACCAACGCTGCCAGCGCTGCCCATTGAAGATCAGCGGCTGGTCGGCTTGACGCGGGTAGCGGCTCGAAAGGGCCAGTGTCAGCCAGGGCTGCGCATAGAACATGTCCGGCGCAGCATCCGGATAGCCCCGCGGCAGCAGGATCAGGATGTCGGCCTGTGCCACCTGATATTTGCCGTCCGGTAGGCAATAGCCTCGCAGGATTACACCGGTCTGCGCTCCTTCGCGGTATTCGACGAAAGTCAGGCCGCGTCCTTCGAGGTATCGGCGATCACGCATAGGCAGGATGGGGGCTTCCGCGCCTTCGGTCGAGGTAGTCGCCCCGGTGAAGAACCTCTCCAGACCTTTTCCGTCCAACCTGACGAGCTCGTTGTCGTCGATCGGACGGTCCTCAGCGCCACGGATTTCCATCCAGACACCGTAGTCCGGTTTGTCGGCGGCACCTGCCAGCTGCTTCAGGACCCGGCCGCTGATTACGCAGGCGCCCCATTCCTTCACCTGACCATCCAGTTCGATGCGGTGGGATTCCGCACTCTTGAACACGATGAAGCGCTCAACCCCTGCCGTGCGCAGATCGACCGTCTCATCGAGCGTCAACTCTTTCAAATCGTCATTGCGAAGCAACTGGAACACCAAGCGCTCCTCCGCGGGACGCGCCGAGACGAGGTCCAGAAGTTGCCTCCCGGTCGGCACCGGATCGTCGATCCGGTATCCGTCAAAGGTGAGGTCTCCATTGCCGACCTGCACCCGGTACGGCCCCTGGGGGCGTGGGTTCCGTCCAGCAGCGACGCAAGCCGCCACGTCTTCAAGTTCAATCGTTTCCAGCGCCATGGCCAGTCTCCTTTTCTGTGCTCGCCGATCCAGACCGGCCTCATTTGGTGGATATAGTAGCCAAAGAATGGCCAGTCAATGGCTAACTGTAGGCTATTTTTAAGTTGACAATTGCTTCAAGTATGGCTATGTCTCACGTGTCTTGGAGGATAAGGAAATGAGCAAGCGAACGATGACGCTCAATCTCACAGATGCGGAGATGGGCGTTTTGGAAGGCCTTTGCGCCAAAAAGGATCTCAGCAAGATCGGCGTGATAAGGCAGGCCCTGCGTCTGTATCAGATGGTCGATGTCCGGCTCGAGCGCGGCGACAAGCTGTTCTTCGAAGACGACAAGACCAAGGATAAGTCGGAAGTCATGATGCTATGACCGCCTACCAGGTCCATTTGTTCGATGCCGCCGCTGGTGCGATGGTCGAGGCCGATCTGCATGACGAGATTGCCGAGAAACAGCTGATCGACTGGCAGTTCCAGTGGCGTCCGGCCGTCCAGGCCTACATGAAGCGTCTGGTGGACAACGGTATCGGTCCCGCCGACACCGCTTGGCCCCAAAGTTGGCACTGGGACTGGCGCGGCAAGATGAATGAGGTTCGTGGGCTGCTCGGCCATACTGGGTATAGTGTCGTCTGCCGCGATGTGACCCAAGGCATGATGCGGCTAGATCTCGCCTCCCGCCGTGCTCGCTTGGACTCTCAGGCCGGACAGGATCTGGTCTATGTCGACTATCTCGAAGTCGCGCCCTGGAACTGGCGCGAACCTTATGCCGACGCGCCGATTTATCGACTGGTCGGCCCTGTGCTGATGCACGCCGCCATTACCCGCAGTGTCGACGAAGGCTTCAAAGGCCGCGTCGGCCTGCATTCCCTGCCGCAAGCAATCCCGTTCTATGAGCGCTGCGGCTTCACTAACCTCGGCACCCGGCCCGACGAGTATGAGGGCAAGTTGCCGTATTTCGAGTCCACACCGGGCGCCGCCGAGGCATACCTAAAAGGAGAGCTAAAATGACTTACGGTATCTCCGCAGAATGGTCCAAAAAAATGCTCGCATTCGACGAGCATGTTACCCCTGGAGCTGGAGCTCTTGCCACGCGCCCACATGTTGACCCTGATGCGGTATCTCTGCGTGTTGAAGAAACCCGACTGGTATTCGGCCACTTTATCAATGTCGCGCGCAGACAGCGGCGCCTGACAATCGAAAAGCTCGCCGACGACGCGGACATCGAGGTCGGCGAGCTGCTGAGTATCGAACAGGACCCTCATTACGAACCCGATCTCCGGACCGTATGGGGGTTGTCGAACGCGCTTGATCTGCCGCAGCCAAAGCTGATGGAACTGGCTGGCCTTGCGGTCCCAAAAGAAGGCCATTGGCTGGAAGAAGTCACACGATACGCCGCCAGGTCCGCTCCGATCAAGGATGTGACACCAGACGAACAAGCCTTTCATGACGCTGTTGTTGCAGCGCTGACGATGAAAGCGACGTAACAGAGCGAGACGGGTCCCATGGCCAAAAACTACATTCTTCGCCGGCGGACTCAGGAACGTATCGACGAACGCGTTGAGCGGCTGCTGAACAGACTGGGCAATCCAGAGCCGCCGCTCAAACTTGAGCATGTCCGGGATGCACTCGACCTTGATCGGGCATACTTCCAAAAAGACGATCCATCGCTGATGGACGATGTCATCAGCATGTTGCGCGTCGCCGGGAAGCAGGTCTTGCGGCGACCAACTCTCTTCATAGATGCCGTCAAGAAATTCGATCTGCGCGCCTTCTACCTTCCGGATGAGAAACGGATCCTAATGGACAAGGATCTGCACAAGCTGAAATTCCGTTGGATTGAAGCACATGAAGTAGGTCACAGCCTCTTGCCCTGGCACGAAGGGGCCATGCTCGGCGACGACAAGCAAACGCTCCGGCCCAACTGCCATGAACAGATGGAAGCCGAGGCGAACTTCGCTGCTGCGCGTCTTCTATTCTTGCGCGATAGGTTCGCCATCGAAGCACGGGACTATGCGCCAAGTTTGGAGGCGGTGAAGGCACTCCAGCCCCGCTTTGACAACACACTCACCACGACGTTCTGGCGTTGTGTCGAAATCTGGGGCGCCTCGACGCCTATCATCGGTCTGGTCACCGGACACCCGCATCCAATCAAACGCGAAGCGGACTTCGACCCTAAAGAACCCTGTTCACACTTTGTGCAGTCGCCTGCGTTTGCAAGCGGCTTCAAAGGTTGCGATGAGATTGACGTCTTCAATATGGTTGTGGATTATTGTTCGGCGGCCAGGGGTGGTCGACTGGGGGGTGCCGATATCGTACTCCATGATGACAACGGCGATCCACATGTCTTCACCTTTGAAACCGTGAAATGGGGATATGCGCTAACCCTCGGCGTTTACCGAGGTCCGCACCGATCAGTGATCGCAATCTAGCATATTCTAAGAGCCGTCTGACAATGCCTGCCAAGCTCTCTGAAATGCTTGCGCTTCAAGGGTTGGCGCTGCTTGTCAATGACGGCCAATTGCTGCTGCGAGATCATGCTTCATAGTAATTGTCCTCATCAAAAGGGCATTCACCCCGAAGCATGACCGCTCCGCGTTTCACCGAATTTTCTTCGGTGCCGAACACCTCCACAGAGTGCCGGCACCGGGTACAAGTGATGATGAGACCCGGAACCGCGCCATAGTCACCATCCAGTTCCTCTTCTGAGACATCGATTTTCACTCGCATGTGCCAACCCTATTGCGATTCACGCCGGGAGAATGGGATCACCGACCCTCCTGCAGGTGCACCTGTCTCACGCGAAGCGTCCGTCTTGAGAGCCAATGACACCACGTCGCCTGTTTTCTTGCTGAACCAACCAGACGGAAGGCCGACGAGGTTCTCAATATCGCCTGGATGCATCGTGAACTCGACCGAAAGCAGGTCGTCCTTACTGCGGGTGCCGGAATCCACGATAAGGCAAAGAGCGTCATGCAACATACGTGGCTTTGGAACAGCCCACTCCTTGTCCATCGGCTCTTGTCGGTTCCAGCCTTTGGCGGAATAGGTCTTATAGAACTGCGTGGCATGATCCTGCGGGATGATTTCTAGATCCACCAACCGCTTGATCTGGGCCTTCACAGAAACGCGCCAACGTTCTTTTAGGGACAGCAACCCTGCAAGGGAGTAGTTCGGGACCTCCGGCACATAAGTCGTCTGCGGCATAAGAAACGCGCTTGCGAAACGGAATGCCTGGCGCTCGATCTCTGGAAGATCATCGCGCAATGCTTTTGCGCTGACATTCCGGTGCAGCACTGCATGACCCAGTTCATGAGCGGCGTCCATCTGACGACGGGGGAGATTCATCTTGTCTGATGCGAGCAAGATGTGAGGACGGTCCTCGGACTTGGACCAGCTGCAGACGCCGTCGAGTTTGGACGTTCCCATTTCGATGGAGCCGACGACACAGCCGATCTTTTCAAGGACCGCTACGACATTTGTGCAAGGGCCTTCGCCCAATTGCCAGTGGGACCGCAGTTCGCCGGCGATGTCCTCGATGTCTTCGTCCCGAAGCTGACTGTAGCTGGAGCCACCCAGAACGTCTGGAATGTCGAGTTCGGGGAAATCAACATAGTGCTGCAAGACGTGGCTGATCTCATGTAGCCAGCTCACCTGAGAAGTTTGATACTCGCGGTCGCGCTTCAGCGTGCTGACCAGTTTTCGATAGAACATCGGTCGCGGGCTATCGAAGACCGGACGGAGAAAAAACTCTCGCCGGACCCGCAGGGCCTTCGCCAATTCTGTCAGAGCATCAGCTTCCGGCGCCTGTTTGCCGGTTTCCCAACGGGAAACCGAACTAGGGCTGACTCCCAGCATCAAGGCCAACTCTTTCATGCTTTGAACGCGCCGGGCGGCGCGCGCCTCAACGAGACGTTCCGGCACGAAGCCGGGTGTTCCCACTCGCATTTTTCCCTCCTCTGGTGCCGGTGGCACCCTTTACGCTTTGCCATCCTGTTCGTCATCCACAGATGGAGCCTCGGGGGGAACAAAAAGCTTCATCGTGCGCTTCAGGCGGACAGCACCGCTGGCAGGCAATGCGGGAGGAGTCGAAAACGGCGAGCTGGGTTCCGACACATCCCCGTCATCCGCGAGGTACTGGTCGATCCGTTCGTAGAAAAGGTATTGCTCATAATCGGAGTCAATGAGCCCGATGGCCAACTCCTTAATCTTGCCGGCTTGTTCAGGGTCGCGAGCGAAGAGAAACAAAATGCAGATGTCCCCGATCTGAGGGGCAGTACCATCAAAATCGAAGTGAGGAGACAGCTTGTAGTTCAGTGTCACACCGGCCTTCCGCGACTTGTTCTTGACCGGAAGCTTGCTGGGTTCCGGCATTGCCGCGAGGCCAAGGATGAAGCCTTGCCCTTCATGCTCGAAACGCATGAACGGTTGGAAAACCTTGAAGTCCGAACCGGGGATAATGCCGCCGTCGAGCAGTGCGCCGCCATGAAGTTCACAGACCTCCTGAAACCCCTTTTCCATCATGTGGAAACGCGACATTCCCTCAAGGCGCCGTGCACGACGTGTATCCAGACCAGAGTGATCCTGAATCATTCGATGAGCTTTAAGGGCTTCTCCGCGCAGGCGGTCCTCAAGATCAATGATCAGGCCGCGATAGATCGCGACCGGGAAACGGGTTTTGACAAAATCCCCCATGACTGCTCCGATTCTTTGGGGTTGCGTTTTGCGGGAAATGTGGCTCAAAAATTGCGTTAAGTCAATTGCGAGCAGCCGGCTTTGTTCATCTTATCGTCCTGGACATCCCGAGCTAGTGCCTCGCTTTGACCAAGTGCCGACCGGTCCAAGGCTGGCCGAGTGGCCTAGGACTGGATCCTCTCGAGGTTCATCCTGAAGACGAGGCCGGCGATAGGTTATTGTTTCACATGCCACTGCCGCGTGTCCCTCGACTGTTCCCCTACCTTCCTTCGTGGCCACCGCACTTCTCCCTTTGTCTGAGTTGCATGACATGCTGGTCGCAGCTGTCGTCCCGTCCACAAAGGTTGCCGCCGATCCTTTTCCCCTGTCCCTGCGGGCCATTACGCGCGGAACAAAAAGACCGGCGCCTGCCCCTCTCCGCTGCGCTTCGCCTTCGGTGTGGCCGGGCCTTGGCCAGCTGCAAGGTGACCATCATTGCAACGCAAACAAGGAAAAGAGCAATGACCACGAACTGCATCAAATTCACCAGCGCCGACATCGAAACAGCCAAGGGCGTCGGCTCCATCTCGACCCTGACCTTCGACCTCGACATCACGGTCGAACCCGTCGCGAGCACCAACCCGATGGCTCCCACGCACCGCGTCCTCGGCCGCTCCCCGCGCGGCAAGCTGGTCGAGTGCGGCGGCATCTGGAAGAAGCAGAACAAGGAGACCGGCGCCGACTACTACACGCTGACCATCCGCGACCACGGCTTCAACGCCAACCTCGGCAAGGCCGCGAACCAGGACGATCTGTCCCTGCAGGCCGTCATCCCCTGGGGTCCCAAAGACGCCGCCTAAGCCACGGGCCAGACCGCTCCGGCGGTCTGGCTCTTTCTCGTTCCGGGGGAACTTGTCCTCGACTGGTGCACTATTGGTGTCCGAAGGATGCGGTATATTTCGGACGCGGACGCCGACGCGGATAGTCAGACTGGATAGTCAGAACGGATAGGTCGCCGACGCGGCTTCGATCTTTCTGTTCAGTGACAGCGCGGATCGCAGGAACCCCAGGCGGAACCGAATGTCAGCATAGAAAACTGGGAGCCTACTGTGCGAGGTAAGCGCACCCCTTCTCTCAGTCGAGCAACCCGTGCCTGGGTCGTCTTGGCGAAGCTCCCTGGGGCGGCGAACTCGCCCTGCGCCGCAGGCAACGAAATCGCAAATCATCGTCATGCATCCCGGGGCAACGTCTCACGTGAGGATCACCGCCGCGCGCCTTTCCGTCGACCTGTTGGCCTTTCAGATCGCTAGCCCGGGGTCGAGCGGTCTGCAACGCCGGGGGCAGGTTTCTGGACGGCTGACGCCTTGAGCGCTGCCGAGGCATCGCTCACAACAAACCTGCCCCCGGCGTGCTCCATTTCATTCCGCCCCGTGCCGGGTGCAGCCCGCTCTCATGCCCCCGGTCTTTTCCACGATCCGTCCAACGACGATCAACGGAAAGGATCACACCATGACACTCGAACAATCCATCGACCTCGCCGAACTGCAAGCCGACATGGCCTTCGAGGACTACCTCGCCGCCTTCGACGAAGACGCCCATCCCGAGACCCTCGACAGCCTCGAGACCGAGGCGCTGATCGCCCGCAGCCGCTACGACGACCTGCGTTCTCTGGGACTGGGTCACTGACCCAGATACCCCTGCGGGTCTTCGGATCCGCAGGGGTCTGACGTCGACTCTCAGAAGCATCGTGACGCTCGCAGACGGTGCGACCCGCGCCATCCAGCGCGGGCCATTTTCGTGTTCCTGGCGCCCGATCCGTGACCGGCTCGAGCGTTTGGTTTGCCTGTCGTCGTGTGCGTCATGAACACAAGTTTCGGAAGCTTTTTCGACCTGGTTGTCCTGCATCGATGAGGGCGGGACCCGTACCATTTCGCGCCGCGCCGCGGGGTCTTGATGGCGTCTATTTCCAGCAAAAAAACATGCTATGCAAAACGTAATATTGCGCAATGTGATGTATTGAAGTATAAGCGAAGGGGAGAAGGAAGACGTTGGCAGGATATGGCCAATGTTTGCACATTTTGTCCGAGGGGTCTGAAGATGCGCCGAGCCCGCAAAAACCTGAAGCTTGAAGAGCGCATCGAAGTCGCGCGGCGCTTTGCGGCGGGTGAAAGCGCGAAGGACTTGGCGGCAGCGTTCGGCATCTCTCCGCGCCACGTGAACCGGCTCGCGAAAGAGGAGGCGGGCGAGGGGATCACGGTGCGCGATCCGAGCGAGACGGTAGCGTTCCGGGCCAGTCGAACCGAACTGGAGGCCTTCGATGCGGAGTGGCGCGAGCGCGGCTATGCCAACCGGTCTCAGGCACTGAATGCAGTGCTGCGCGGACGGTGCGGAATCCTCGATGTCCCGCGCGATCTGGTCGCCGAATTCTGCGCGGCGTGGCGTCAGGCGAAGGACGTGAGCGACACCGGACTGTTTCTCGCCAAGGCGGTGCATCGCGGTCGGCTCGAGGTCTCTGAGGCGGACCGTGCGGTGCTGATCGAACTGCTCGATCTTGCGCAATCCATGAGCCGTGAGATGGGCCGGATGAAGGATGCGGCGCAGGCGCTGCGCCATCAGGAGTGGCCGCAAAAGGAAGAAGGGCAGGGGGCGGAGAGCGAGGTTCTGGAGGGCGGGCCGCGGGCGATCGACGGCGGTCTGAGGCTGGTTCGCAATGGCTGATCCCCTCGCCCTCTATACCTCGGTCATGGGGCGGCTCTGGGAGGATGGGCGCATCCGGGGCCAGGCCGCGGCGCGGATCGACGCGCGGCTGGCGGGGCGTCGGCAGGGTCGCAGTTTTGCGCGCGTCGGATCCATGTCAGCGCGCAATGCGCTGAAGGCTGCGTCGGGCCAGAGCCGCGCGGCGGTGTTCAAACGGATCCGGGCCGGGGGCTGCAAGACGCGCGCCTCGCTTGGGGCGCAGATCTCCTACATCAACGACAAGGCGGTCTTTACCTACTCGACGATGACCAATGCGCTGACCGATGCGGCGGTGCTTTCTGAGGATCAGAAAGAGGACATCATCGAGGATTGGGCCGGGACCTGGCGCGGCTCGACCAAGCTCGGCTTCACCTCGCACATGCTGCTCTCGTTCCCGACCGACGTGACGGTCGACCAGGTGCGCGACATCGCGATGGACTGGACAGAGCATTTCTTCGAAAGCGGCGAATATGGCGACCAGTGGGATTATGTGCTCGCGGTCCATGACGACCGGGCGCACAAGCACGCCCACATCATCCTGAACAACCGCGGCGTTGAGAAGGGCACCTGGTTCTCATGCTGGGCCGAGGGCGTGATGTCGCCGCAGCTGATGCGCGAGAAGCAGGCCGAGATCGCGGAACGCTATGGTGTCATGCTCGACGCCACCACACGGCTCGAGCGCGGCATTTTCGAGAAACCCGCTGGGATCGAGGAGATCTACCGCGCCAAGGAAGAGGCCCGCCTGCCGCGCGAGATCGTCATGACGGCCCAGGAATCTGCCATCGCGCAGGCCCAGGTGGTGGGCTTCGCCAAGGACTACACGAACCTCGTCGACCTGCTGGACCGGATGGACCAGCGCCACATGGCGCGTGCCGTGCGCGGCATGGCGGACGGGCTTGGCTCGGGCACGCCGTGGAATTTCACCGAAGGAGAGATAGACATGAAGGACATCAAGACCGTCGGTGACGCGATCGACTATTCCGAGCGCACGATCGAGGCGCTGCGGCTCAAGGCCGAGGAACTGGACCCGACCGAGCGGGCCGCTTTTGAAGCCAAGGCCGCGCCGATCATCGCGGATCTCTCGCAGATGGTGCCGGATCCGGACCTGCGCGCGCGCTTTGGCAAGCAGCTCGAAGAACCCTATCCGCCGGGGGCGGGCAGCGATGTGCTGATCGCCGCGCTTCAGTCCGACAATGACGAAGGGCTGCGCGACGTTCTCGAGCGCGCCGAGGAGGCAGGCATGGACAGTGAGGATCTGGTGGCTCGGATTGCTGCGGGCGGCACGCGGAACTACGGCATGGCACAGGACTGGGTCGAGCGGGACATGAACGCGGTGCTGGCCAAGGACGGTCTCAGCGTCGAGACGGCCAATGATGACAAACTGGATGCAGCCCTAGAAAAGGTCGACAGCGTGATGGACGCGCTGATGGAACGCGCCAAGGAAATGGGCGTCGAGATCGACCGGACCCTCGCGGACGAGGAGGAGGCGACGTTGCCCCTCATCGACGAGGATGACCGGACGCCCAATCCCTACCTGCAGGACCTCGCCGACATGTTGCGGGACGGCAAGCTTACCGAGGAACAGGAAGAGGTGGTCGAGCGGACCCTGCAATCCGAGCTCTTCAAGGAACTGGGCGAAGAAGGCTTGGCCGAACTTCGCCGCGGCAACTACGAGGTGCTGGACGCGGCCCTGCCGAGCAAGCTCGACCAGATCACCGTCACGCAGGAATTCCTCGAAATGACCTTCGAGGAAACGGGCGACCAGGTCTTCACCGACCGCGCCGCCGGGTTGCAGCAGGACAAGGCGACCGAGGTCGCGCGGTTGCGCAGCCAGCAGGAGGCGCAGGAGCTGGGTCGCGATCTTGGCCGCGACCGCGGTCTCGATGACGAGATGGAATTCTGAGGGGGATGACCACCATGACCAAGACACTTCCCCTCTGGGCAGCACTTCTCTTCGGTGTGATCTGCGGTACCGTCATCGGCACCATCGTCGCAGCCTTCTACCTGACCCTGGCCCTGAAAACCGGCTTTGGCAGCTTCGACATGTTGACGCTCTGGAAGGCGAGCGCGGGCACACGCGCGGCGCACCCCGAGGCCTTCAAGGTCGGGTTTGGCGCTGTCGGCTTCGGGGCCATCGGCCTCGGCGCTCTGGCGCTGGCCTGGACGTGGAAGAAGGAGCGCGACGATTACGGCTCGGCCCATTGGCAGACAAAGGCGGAGCTGAAGAAGAACGACATGCTGCAGGCACCGGGCAAAGGTTTCGTCTGTGGCAAGCTCGGCGCGCCGACCTCCAAGGCCGAGTTCATCTCCTCGACCACCATCCCTCATGTGATGATGGTGGCCCCGACCCGCGCGGGTAAGGGGGTGGGTTTCGTGATCCCGAACCTTCTGAGCTTCGCGGGCTCGGTCGTGGTGCTCGACGTGAAGGGCGAGAACTTCGAGAAGGCCGCGCGTCTCCGGGCACTCAACGGTGACGAGGTCTATCGCTTCAGCCCGTTTGACTGGGCCAATGCCACGCATCGCTACAACCCGCTCGCCCGGATCGCCAAGGCTCCGAGCTTCGCGCAGCGGTTCACCGAGGTCTCGATCCTCGCCGACCTCTTCCTCGACAAGGATAACAAACAACTCGACACTTTCTCCGAGGCCGGCAAGTCGATCTTTGTCGCCGCCTGCCTGCTGGCGATCCAGCGCGGCACCCCGAACCTCGGCGAGGTGAACAGGATCGTTGCGGGCGGAGAGTACAAGAACGCCCAGTACAAGACCTATGCCGACGAGGCCGAGGAGGACATCCTGCGCGAGCTCTGGACCAATGCCTCGAGCGCCTCGTCGCGGCTGCTGACCTCGAACATCCAGGCGCTGATGACCGCCGGCCTCAAGCAATGGGACAACCCGGCGGTGCGCTCCGCCACCGAGGCGAGTGATTTCGATTTCTCGACCTTCCGCAAGACCCCGCAGTCGCTCTACATCGCGGTCTCCGAGGATCACATCGCGACGCTGGCGCCGCTCCTGCGCCTGATGTTCGCCGATCTCATCGCCTCGATCCGATTGAATGAACCCGGCCCGGACGAGCCGTGGCCCGTCATGATGATGATCGACGAATTCCAGCAAATGGGGGCAATGCCCTATCTCGAACGCGCGATCCATTCTCTGGCGAGCTATGGCGGCCGGGTCGCGATGATCGCGCAGTCGCTTGCCTCGCTCGATCGGATTTACGGACCCGAGGGCCGCGAAAGCCTCGAGAACGGGGCAGGGCTGAAGCTCTACATCACGCCGCGGGACCAGCGGACGGTGAAAGAAGTTTCCGCCGCCGTTGGTAGCACCACTCGCGAGGCGGTGACCCGGATGTACGGTCGCAACAAGGGCTTCTTAGGGGCGACTTCGACCTCAGCGCGTCTGGAAGAGCGGCCATTGCTTTCCGAGACCGAAGCGCGCCTCATGGATCCCGACGAGGTCATCATCCTCGCCTCGCCCCAGCATCCGATCAAGGCGAGCCGGATCAAGTATTACGACGATCCGTTCTTCAAGGAGATGCTGGCCCGCCAGGAGGGCAAGCCCTTCCCCTATCCGCCAAGCGTGCATGGTGTGGGGCCTTGGGGAGGCGATGCTGGTGATGAGGCCGGCGCAGACGAGCAGGCGAAACCAGCCGAGCGCGCGCCTGTCCGGGATAGATCGCAGCGGCGCGAGGCGCGGGCGATGAGCGTGATGGCGTTGGAGGTCGGGCGCGGGCAGCCCGAGCCCGAGACGCTCGAGCGGGAAGCTGCGGTGCCGAAGGAATGGGAGGCGGCGCTCGACCGGCAGGAGGATTTCATCGAGGAGTTGTTGGGTGGATGACCGAAGCTATCGTGCAAGCGGCTTTGGTTGATCTTCTGTGTTGCGTGAAGCGGATGACTCATTGCAGCCTCCGGTAGCGGCAAGGCCATAGTAAAGCGTACCTGCTAATGACTTCTCCACAGCCGCTGTCTGGCAGAGTTGCTCAACAAACAAAAAGTCTTTCACCCGGTTAAGCAGTCCGAAGCTCACATATCGCGCAAGAGCAAAACAGGAGTCGACAAGTAGAGCTTGGAAATGCGGGCCGTTGAGTTCACCAACAGCGAGGTGGGCGAAGTGTCTATGCTACTTGCATTGCCCACCCAAATCCTTCCCGACCAGGAGATCGGCAATGGTACTGCCGACGGTGTTTATGACACCGGCATGTGCCACGATGCCATCGCTGCTAAGAGAGCCGCCACAGTCTTGTTATCTCGCAGGAGCATCGCGCCCTGGAAGCCGGACACCCCTCGGGCTGGCGCGTTCAACGAATGCCCTCCGCACATCAAGGCGTTTAGGGCGCACGACTTGGACACGAATAAGCGGTTACCAACGCAGAAACCGGGAAGAGATTAAAATGCAATGTGTGACAAAGCTAGGCCAGTAGCTGACTGTACTGGATTTGGATTGCAAGGTCACAGAGTTCAGAATGTTTGTTGCTGTCATGTAGGCCTGCGATGCGCTCGGTCTACGTGTCGTTGAATTCGTTGGATATGCCGGTTCAGGGAAGAGGAGCCTCAGCCATCATCCGACTTTAAGCAACCGCACACCTCAAAAAAACATGATCAGTATTCATCAAGCAAGCACGTTAGGCCACACCAACATGCTGCAGACTATTCAGCGGGAAACAGAAGTTTTGCAATAGTATTGTCCAAAAGCTGTGTCTGCACGTTATCAGTTAGTTTGCCATTGGACTGAAAAATGCTGCCTGCTGTGCCCAGGCGAATATTCTGAGAAATAACATTTGCGCCGAGAGTGAGAAACAGCTGTTGAAGAGCGGGATGGCCGCGAACAGACCCCACACCGCGTGAAGAAGCACCGCATATCGCGACTGGCTTGTTGTTAAATGCCGTGCCGCCTAGGCCATCTTCCAGAATAAGCCAAGAAATCAGGTTGCGAAGCACAGACGAATAAGCACCGGTATATTCATCCGAACCGATAATAAAGCCATCTTGTATTCGCAGTAAGTCGCGGAACTTTATGACTTGATGCGGCATCTCGGGCCGTGAGGCATTCGCACCATCAATATTCGGCGCATCAAAATCCATAAGATTAACAAATGTCATTTCAACTTTGCCCGGTTGATGCGATTGACTCAGATCAGCCACGGCCTGCACCAACTTGGAATTGATTGAATCCTTTCGACTGCTCCCTGAAAAGGCCAGTAATTTCATCATATCACATCTCCAACATTCTTAAGCCCGCAACCTAGTGGGGGGCAAGATCGACAATTTTGGACCCAACCAGACTTGTTCATTTACCGAACAAGAATTGAATCGCCTCAACGCTCCCAAGTTGTCCGGTCCACCGTCCATGACATCCTTGCGTCTCTAGAGGTACTTGACACCGAAACGTGCTCATGTAAAGAACAATGTACGATATTCGATCAACGTTCGGTAAGCGAACAGATTTGCATGAGGAGATGCGCTGATGGTAGACCCTGAAGAAGTATCGGCTAAACAGCCGACATGGCCCGCTAAAGATGGAGCAACGCGTGTTCCGTATTGGGTTTTTCAGCGCCAAGATGTTCTGGAAGCAGAAAATAAGAAGATTTTTCAGGGCCCTGTTTGGAATTTCCTGTGCCTTGAGGCCGAGCTCGTAGAGGCAGGAGATTTTGTTGCCGTCTTTGCTGGTGAGACTCCTGTCATTGTGACGCGTGACAAAGATGGCCAAATCTACGCATTCGAAAATCGTTGCGCGCATCGTGGTTCATTGTTGGCTCTAGGGTCAGGACCCATTGATTTCCGTCTAGCGGCGTGATTCACGGTTCGAAAAACGAGCGGTGAACATGTCTGATCTTTTCTGGTTGAGCGATGCGCAGATGGCGCGTTTGAAGCCCTATTTTCCA
>NZ_OMOJ01000021.1 GCF_900302505.1 Pseudoprimorskyibacter insulae
GTAAGCATTTGGCGCATAATCTCGGAAACCTGCTGTTGCTTGGAAAGATTGGTGTTTTCCATAATAGACGCAACGCGAGCAGTAGACTCCTTCTGTTGATAAGCAAGCATCTCATTTTGTGCATATACCTGGTCTTTCGTATTCTGGCGTGAAGTCGCCGACTGAATGCCAGCAATCTCTTTTTGAGTCTCATTTTGCATCTCGGCAATCTCTTTCTGATTGTCCAGTTGCATTTTAGTAAGCTCTTTTTGATTCTCAAATCCGGCGTCAACCATACCAGCAGAGGAAGCATCAGCACCAGCACGCTCCCAAGCATTAAGCTCAGGAAATGCAGCAGCAAGATAATCACGAGTATCCTTTCCTTTATCAGCGGCAGACTTGCCACCAAGTCCAACCAAATCAAGCAACTTATCAGAAACGGCAGAAGTGCCAGCCTGCAACGTACCTTCAAGAAGTCCTTTACCAGCTTTAGCCATAGCACCAGAAACAAAACTAGGGACGGCCTCATCAGGGTTAGGAACATTAGAGCCTTGAATGGCAGATTTAATACCAGCATCACCCATGCCTACAGTATTGTTATCGGTAGCAAGCACATCACCTTGAATGCCACCGGAGGCGGCTTTTTGACCGCCTCCAAACAATTTAGACATGGCGCCACCAGCAAGAGCAGAAGCAATACCGCCAGCAATAGCACCAAACATAAATCACCTCACTTAAGTGGCTGGAGACAAATAATCTCTTTAATAACCTGATTCAGCGAAACCAATCCGCGGCATTTAGTAGCGGTAAAGTTAGACCAAACCATGAAACCAACATAAACATTATTGCCCGGCGTACGGGGAAGGACGTCAATAGTCACACAGTCCTTGACGGTATAATAACCACCATCATGGCGACCATCCAAAGGATAAACATCATAGGCAGTCGGGAGGGTAGTCGGAACCGAAGAAGACTCAAAGCGAACCAAACAGGCAAAAAATTTAGGGTCGGCATCAAAAGCAATATCAGCACCAACAGAAACAACCTGATTAGCGGCGTTGACAGATGTATCCATCTGAATGCAATGAAGAAAACCACCATTACCAGCATTAACCGTCAAACTATCAAAATATAACGTTGACGATGTAGCTTTAGGTGTCTGTAAAACAGGTGCCGAAGAAGCTGGAGTAACAGAAGTGAGAACCAGCTTATCAGAAAAAAAGTTTGAATTATGGCGAGAAATAAAAGTCTGAAACATGATTAAACTCCTAAGCAGAAAACCTACCGCGCTTCGCTTGGTCAACCCCTCAGCGGCAAAAATTAAAATTTTTACCGCTTCGGCGTTATAACCTCACACTCAATCTTTTATCACGAAGTCATGATTGAATCGCGAGTGGTCGGCAGATTGCGATAAACGGTCACATTAAATTTAACCTGACTATTCCACTGCAACAACTGAACGGACTGGAAACACTGGTCATAATCATGGTGGCGAATAAGTACGCGTTCTTGCAAATCACCAGAAGGCGGTTCCTGAATGAATGGGAAGCCTTCAAGAAGGTGATAAGCAGGAGAAACATACGAAGGCGCATAACGATACCACTGACCCTCAGCAATCTTAAACTTCTTAGACGAATCACCAGAACGGAAAACATCCTTCATAGAAATTTCACGCGGCGGCAAGTTGCCATACAAAACAGGGTCGCCAGCAATATCGGTATAAGTCAAAGCACCTTTAGCGTTAAGGTACTGAATCTCTTTAGTCGCAGTAGGCGGAAAACGAACAAGCGCAAGAGTAAACATAGTGCCATGCTCAGGAACAAAGAAACGCGGCACAGAATGTTTATAGGTCTGTTGAACACGACCAGAAAACTGGCCTAACGACGTTTGGTCAGTTCCATCAACATCATAGCCAGATGCCCAGAGATTAGAGCGCATGACAAGTAAAGGACGGTTGTCAGCGTCATAAGAGGTTTTACCTCCAAATGAAGAAATAACATCATGGTAACGCTGCATGAAGTAATCACGTTCTTGGTCAGTATGCAAATTAGCATAAGCAGCTTGCAGACCCATAATGTCAATAGATGTGGTAGAAGTCGTCATTTGGCGAGAAAGCTCAGTCTCAGGAGGAAGCGGAGCAGTCCAAATGTTTTTGAGATGGCAGCAACGGAAACCATAACGAGCATCATCTTGATTAAGCTCATTAGGGTTAGCCTCGGTACGGTCAGGCATCCACGGCGCTTTAAAATAGTTGTTATAGATATTCAAATAACCCTGAAACAAATGCTTAGGGATTTTATTGGTATCAGGGTTAATCGTGCCAAGAAAAGCGGCATGGTCAATATAACCAGTAGTGTTAACAGTCGGGAGAGGAGTGGCATTAACACCATCCTTCATGAACTTAATCCACTGTTCACCATAAACGTGACGATGAGGGACATAAAAAGTAAAAATGTCTACAGTAGAGTCAATAGCAAGGCCACGACGCAATGGAGAAAGACGGAGAGCGCCAACGGCGTCCATCTCGAAGGAGTCGCCAGCGATAACCGGAGTAGTTGAAATGGTAATAAGACGACCAATCTGACCAGCAAGGAAGCCAAGATGGGAAAGGTCATGCGGCATACGCTCGGCGCCAGTTTGAATATTAGACATAATTTATCCTCAAGTAAGGGGCCGAAGCCCCTGCAATTAAAATTGTTGACCACCTACATACCAAAGACGAGCGCCTTTACGCTTGCCTTTAGTACCTCGCAACGGCTGCGGACGACCAGGGCGAGCGCCAGAACGTTTTTTACCTTTAGACATTACATCACTCCTTCTGCACGTAATTTTTGACGCACGTTTTCTTCTGCGTCAGTAAGAACGTCAGTGTTTCCTGCGCGTACACGCAAGGTAAACGCGAACAATTCAGCGGCTTTAACCGGACGCTCGACGCCATTAATAATGTTTTCCGTAAATTCAGCGCCTTCCATGATGAGACAGGCCGTTTGAATGTTGACGGGATGAACATAATAAGCAATGACGGCAGCAATAAACTCAACAGGAGCAGGAAAGCGAGGGTATCCTACAAAGTCCAGCGTACCATAAACGCAAGCCTCAACGCAGCGACGAGCACGAGAGCGGTCAGTAGCAATCCAAACTTTGTTACTCGTCAGAAAATCGAAATCATCTTCGGTTAAATCCAAAACGGCAGAAGCCTGAATGAGCTTAATAGAGGCCAAAGCGGTCTGGAAACGTACGGATTGTTCAGTAACTTGACTCATGATTTCTTACCTATTAGTGGTTGAACAGCATCGGACTCAGATAGTAATCCACGCTCTTTTAAAATGTCAACAAGAGAATCTCTACCATGAACAAAATGTGACTCATATCTAAACCAGTCCTTGACGAACGTGCCAAGCATATTAAGCCACTTCTCCTCATCCAACGCGTCAGTTTTTGACAGAATCGTTAGTTGATGGCGAAAGGTCGCAAAGTAAGAGCTTCTCGAGCTGCGCAAGGATAGGTCGAATTTTCTCATTTTCCGCCAGCAGTCCACTTCGATTTAATTCGTAAACAAGCAGTAGTAATTCCTGCTTTATCAAGATAATTTTTCGACTCATCAGAAATATCCGAAAGTGTTAACTTCTGCGTCATGGAAGCGATAAAACTCTGCAGGTTGGATACGCCAATCATTTTTATCGAAGCGCGCATAAATTTGAGCAGATTTGTCGTCACAGGTTGCGCCGCCAAAACGTCGGCTACAGTAACTTTTCCCAGCCTCAATCTCATCTCTCTTTTTGCGTTCTGCTTCAATATCTGGTTGAACGGCGTCGCGTCGTAACCCAGCTTGGTAAGTTGGATTAAGCACTCCGTGGACAGATTTGTCATTGTGAGCATTTTCATCCCGAAGTTGCGGCTCATTCTGATTCTGAACAGCTTCTTGGGAAGTAGCGACAGCTTGGTTTTTAGTGAGTTGTTCCATTCTTTAGCTCCTAGACCTTTAGCAGCAAGGTCCATATCTGACTTTTTGTTAACGTATTTAGCCACATAGAAACCAACAGCCATATAACTGGTAGCTTTAAGCGGCTCACCTTTAGCATCAACAGGCCACAACCAACCAGAACGTGAAAAAGCGTCCTGCGTGTAGCGAACTGCGATGGGCATACTGTAACCATAAGGCCACGTATTTTGCAAGCTATTTAACTGGCGGCGATTGCGTACCCGACGACCAAAATTAGGGTCAACGCTACCTGTAGGAAGTGTCCGCATAAAGTGCACCGCATGGAAATGAAGACGGCCATTAGCTGTACCATACTCAGGCACACAAAAATACTGATAGCAGTCGGCGTGTGAATCATTAGCCTTGCGACCCTCGGCAGCAAGAACCATACGACCAATATCACGAAAATAGTCACGCAAAGCATTGGGATTATCATAAAACGCCTCTAATCGGTCGTCAGCCAACGTGAGAGTGTCAAAAACGATAAACCAACCATCAGCATGAGCCTGTCGCATTGCATTCATCAAACGCTGAATAGCAAAGCCTCTACGCGATTTCATAGTGGAGGCCTCCAGCAATCTTGAACACTCATCCTTAATACCTTTCTTTTTGGGGTAATTATACTCATCGCGAATATCCTTAAGAGGGCGTTCAGCAGCCAGCTTGCGGCAAAACTGCGTAACCGTCTTCTCGTTCTCTAAAAACCATTTTTCGTCCCCTTCGGGGCGGTGGTCTATAGTGTTATTAATATCAAGTTGGGGGAGCACATTGTAGCATTGTGCCAATTCATCCATTAACTTCTCAGTAACAGATACAAACTCATCACGAACGTCAGAAGCAGCCTTATGGCCGTCAACATACATATCACCATTATCGAACTCAACGCCCTGCATACGAAAAGACAGAATCTCTTCCAAGAGCTTGATGCGGTTATCCATCTGCTTATGGAAGCCAAGCATTGGGGATTGAGAAAGAGTAGAAATGCCACAAGCCTCAATAGCAGGTTTAAGAGCCTCGATACGCTCAAAGTCAAAATAATCAGCGTGACATTCAGAAGGGTAATAAGAACGAACCATAAAAAAGCCTCCAAGATTTGGAGGCATGAAAACATACAATTGGGAGGGTGTCAATCCTGACGGTTATTTCCTAGACAAATTAGAGCCAATACCATCAGCTTTACCGTCTTTCCAGAAATTGTTCCAAGTATCGGCAACAGCTTTATCAATACCATGAAAAATATCAACCACACCAGAAGCAGCATCAGTGACGACATTAGAAATATCCTTTGCAGTAGCGCCAATATGAGAAGAGCCATACCGCTGATTCTGCGTTTGCTGATGAACTAAGTCAACCTCAGCACTAACCTTGCGAGTCATTTCTTTGATTTGGTCATTGGTAAAATACTGACCAGCCGTTTGAGCTTGAGTAAGCATTTGGCGCATAATCTCGGAAACCTGCTGTTGCTTGGAAAGATTGGTGTTTTCCATAATAGACGCAACGCGAGCAGTAGACTCCTTCTGTTGATAAGCAAGCATCTCATTTTGTGCATATA
>NZ_OMOJ01000022.1 GCF_900302505.1 Pseudoprimorskyibacter insulae
AAACAGCCCGCGTCATTTCTGACGCGGGCTGATTTGTTTGTTTTTGTGATCGTTTTAGAATTATTATTGGTCTTTACTAGGTTTGGCGGTGACCTACTCTCCCACGTCTTGAGACGCAGTACCATTGGCGCGGTGGCACTTAACTGCCGGGTTCGGGATGGGACCGGGTGTTTTGCTCACGCTATGACCACCAAACCGAGTAAAGACCAATAAGCAGCCCTTTGTTAGAAAGGCTGACGGTGGGTGAGCGTATTGCGAAGCAATTCGCGGCCCACACGGTCGCCATTCTAGGAGAAGGCTGTATCAACCCTACTGATTTGCAGGCGCTTGTCCGAGTTTTATTCACTGTGTTTTGTGTATGCTTTTGATTTGGTCTCTGTCTTTTACTGGATCAAATCAAGCCTATCGAGCCATTAGTACCGGTCAACTGAATGCATTGCTGCACTTACATCTCCGGCCTATCGACGTGGTGGTCTTCCACGGCTCTCAGGGATACCTTGTTTTGAGGGGGGCTTCCCGCTTAGATGCCTTCAGCGGTTATCCTGTCCGATCATAGCTACCCAGCACTGCCGTTGGCACGACAACTGGTCCACCAGTGGATCGTTCACCCCGGTCCTCTCGTACTAGGGGCAACTCCTCTCAAGTATCCTACACCCACGGCAGATAGGGACCGAACTGTCTCACGACGTTCTAAACCCAGCTCACGTACCTCTTTAAACGGCGAACAGCCGTACCCTTGGGACCTGCTCCAGCCCCAGGATGAGATGAGCCGACATCGAGGTGCCAAACACTGCCGTCGATATGGACTCTTGGGCAGTATCAGCCTGTTATCCCCGGCGTACCTTTTATCCGTTGAGCGATGGCCCTCCCACTTGGGACCACCGGATCACTATGGCCGTCTTTCGACTCTGCTCGACTTGTCAGTCTTGCAGTCAGGCTGGCTTCTGCCATTGCACTCAACGAGCGATTTCCGACCGCTCTGAGCCAACCTTCGCGCGCCTCCGTTACGCTTTAGGAGGCGACCGCCCCAGTCAAACTACCCGCCACGCAGGGTCCCGGATCCGGATAACGGACCGCGGTTAGACATCAAGCAGAATAAGGGTGGTATCTCAAGGGAGGCTCCACAGGAACTGGCGTTCCTGCTTCAAAGCCCACCACCTATCCTGCACATACTGTGCCTGATGCCAGTGCGAAGCTGTAGTAAAGGTGCACGGGGTCTTTCCGTCTAACCGCGGGAAGCCTGCATCTTGACAGGCAATTCAATTTCGCTGAGTCGATGTTGGAGACAGCGGGGAAGTCGTTACGCCATTCGTGCAGGTCGGAACTTACCCGACAAGGAATTTCGCTACCTTAGGACCGTTATAGTTACGGCCGCCGTTTACCTGGGCTTCAATTCAGAGCTTGCACCCCTCCTTTTAACCTTCAGGCACCGGGCAGGCGTCAGACCCTATACGTCGTCTTGCGACTTCGCAGAGCCCTGTGTTTTTAATAAACAGTCGCCACCCCCTGGTTTGTGCCCCCGACGCTCTTACGCCGGGCCTCCTTCTCGCGAACTTACGGAGGTATTTTGCCGAGTTCCTTCAACATCGTTCTCTCAAGCGCCTTGGTATTCTCTACCAGTCCACCTGTGTCGGTTTAGGGTACGGTCTTAAAGTGGGGCTATTTCCAGGAACCGTCTTGAACATGCTCCAATCCGATAAGGAACATGCGTCGCCACGATCCGTCACCACCACACGGCCCAGGAATATTAACCTGGTTCCCATCGACTACGCCTTTCGGCCTCGCCTTAGGGGCCGGCTTACCCTGCTCAGATTAGCTTTAAGCAGGAACCCTTGGACTTTCGGCGAGAGTGTCTCTCACACTCTTTGTCGCTACTCATGTCATCATTCTCGCTAGTGATCTCTCCACCGGATGCCTTACAGCCCGGCTTCATCGAAAGGTTCTGGATCCTCCAATGCGCTCCGAAGAACGCTAAGGAGGATAGAACCTATGTCACACTACGCTCCGCTACCATGCCTTACGGCATCCTAAGCTTCGGCTCATGGCTTGAGCCCCGTTACATCTTCGCCGCAGGACAACTTATTTAGACCAGTGAGCTGTTACGCTATCTTTAAAGGATGGCTGCTTCTAAGCCAACCTCCTGGTTGTTTTGGTCGTCCCACCTGCTTTCCCACTTAGCCATGAATTAGGGGCCTTAGCTGTAGGTCAGGGTTGTTTCCCTCTCCACTACGGACGTTAGCATCCGCAGTGTGTCTGCCATCTAGTACTCCCGGGTATTCGGAGTTTGGTTAGGATCAGTAAGCCTGTGGGGCCCCATTACCCATCCAGTGCTCTACCCCCCGGGGTATTCGGATGACGCTCTACCTAAATAGATTTCGCGGAGAACCAGCTATCTCCGAGTTTGATTGGCCTTTCACCCCTAGGCACAACTCATCCCGACCTTTTTCAACAGGTGTGGGTTCGGACCTCCAGTTAGTGTTACCTAACCTTCATCCTGGTCATGCCTAGATCACTCGGTTTCGGGTCTGATCCATCTAACTCATGCGCCCTATTAAGACTCGCTTTCGCTGCGCCTACACCTATCGGCTTAAGCTTGCTAGATAGACCAAGTCGATGACCCATTATACAAAAGGTACGCCGTCAGATCTCGAGGATCCTCCGACTGATTGTAGGCGTTCGGTTTCAGGTACTGTTTCACTCCCCTCGTCGGGGTGCTTTTCACCTTTCCCTCACGGTACTGGTTCGCTATCGGTCAGTAAGGAGTACTTAGCCTTCGGGGGTGGTCCCCCGATCTTCAGACAGAATTTCACGTGTTCCGCCCTACTTAATACGTCCAATCGAGCTTCCTATACGGGGCTATCACCCGCTATGGCCACGCTTCCCAACGTGTTCTAGTCACTCTCATGGCTCGGCTGGTCCCCGTTCGCTCGCCGCTACTAGGGGAGTCTCTATTGATGTCCTTTCCTCCGGGTACTTAGATGTTTCAGTTCCCCGGGTTTGCTCTTAAAACCCTATGTATTCAGGTAATAAGTACTTGATTAAGCCAGATATAAGCAGCCCCGAAAGGCTATTATATCAAACTGTCAAGTGGGTTGCCCCATTCGGAAATTCATGGATCAAA
This sequence comes from Pseudoprimorskyibacter insulae, assembly GCF_900302505.1. Classification (GTDB taxonomy): domain Bacteria; phylum Pseudomonadota; class Alphaproteobacteria; order Rhodobacterales; family Rhodobacteraceae; genus Pseudoprimorskyibacter; species Pseudoprimorskyibacter insulae. Next base: position 3,122 of record NZ_OMOJ01000022.1, read on the forward strand.
GCCTATTCTCAGCTCCCCATGACTTATCGCAGAGTATCACGTCCTTCATCGCCTCTTACTGCCAAGGCATCCACCAAACGCCCTTCTCGCGCTTGATTTGATCCAGAAAGAGACAGAGCTCTTTCTGATCAAAAGCATACTTTCCCGCAAAGATCATTGATCTTCGCTGCGCCGATCATGCAATCGGCGCCTTGGTTAGTGTACTTGACTTGGACAACGATTGCTCGTTTCAGATGGGATATCGATCGCAAGCCGGCTAGACCTGCCATCAACCTTCTGCCCGAAAGCAGAACCAACTGAGATCGCCCTGTTACTTCAGGGGATCAAGCAATGTTGATAATTTTCTCTAAACGATGTGAATGATGCGTCCGATTGGACGGATAAAAACCAAACTGGTTCTTATCGATCTAATCGAAGACTGAAGAATGGTG